>CAVXQR010000018.1:0-117323 GCA_963763975.1 uncultured Acidobacteriaceae bacterium | reverse complement strand
TGTCTCGCGCGGCGCTCCGCATAAAGCGGAAACGCCTCGGCCAGTTCGAAGACCTGGCGGCGTATGCGAGTCAGACGCTCTGGTCGGTGCGGTGGTCCAGCGCTTCGGTGATCCAGTTGCCGATCTGCCGCATCTCGGCTTCCTTCATGCCGCGCGTTGTCAGCGCCGGCGTGCCGATGCGGATGCCGCTGGGCTTCATCGGCGGATTGGTGTCGAACGGAATCGCGTTCTTGTTCACCGTGATGCCGGCCTCGCGCAGCGCGTTCTCGGCTTCGCTGCCCAGCATGCCCTTGGAGAAGACGTCGACCAGCATCAGGTGCGTGTCGGTGCCGCCGGAGATGATGCGGAAGCCTTCGTCGGCAAGCGTCTCCGCCAGCGCCTTGGCGTTGTCGACGATCTGGCGCGCGTATTCCTTGAAGCTCGGCTGCATGGCCTCGCGGAAGCACACGGCCTTGGCGGCGATGATGTGAACGAGCGGGCCGCCCTGCATTCCGGGGAATACGACCTTGTCGATGGCCGCGGCGAATTCGGCGTTGGACAGGATCATGCCGGCGCGCGGGCCACGCAGCGTCTTGTGCGTCGTGGTGGTGACGATCTGCGCGTGCGGCACCGGTGACGGATGCGCGCCGCCGGCAACCAGTCCGGCGAAGTGCGCCATGTCGACCAGGTAAAGGGCGCCGACTTTGTCGGCAATCTGGCGCATGCGCGCGAATCGATGATGCGCGGATAGGCGCTGCCGCCGCCGATGATCAGCTTGGGCTGCTCGCGCTCGGCGATCCGCTCCATCTCGTCGTAGTCGATCGTCTCGGTTTCCCTGTCACGCCGTAAGGGACGATCTGGTAAGTCTTGCCGGAGAAATTCAGCGGATGCCCGTGCGTGAGGTGGCCGCCGTGCGCGAGGTTCAGTCCGAGGATGGTGTCGCCGGGCTTGAGGACCGCGACGTAGGCCTCCATGTTGGCCGGAGAGCCGGAGTGCGGCTGCACGTTGGCGTGCTCGGCGCCGAACAACTGCTTGGCGCGGTCGCGGGCCAGGTTCTCGACCACGTCGGTGTACTCGCAGCCGCCGTAGTAACGCTTGCCGGGATAGCCCTCGGCGTACTTGTTGGTGAAGACCGAACCGGCTGCTTCCAGCACGGCTTCGCTGACGAAGTTTTCCGAGGCGATCAGTTCCAGCCCGTCATGCTGGCGGCGCTCTTCGTTCGCGATTGCTTGGGCGATTTCGGGTCGGCTTCCGCCAGCGGACGCTCCATGGGATTGATAAGCATAATTCCGTCCTTCACTCCGATTGATGAACTTTATAGATGTCGGGCGTAAACACTTCCATACGACGCTCCGGCTTGCTCAGGGGCACGAAGCCGTATTTGCGATACAGCGCATGCGCGTCGCGCGTAGTCAGATGCCAGCGGCGCAGTCCCTGCAAGTCAGGATGCTGCATCACGCACCGCATCATCCAGGTGCCCAGGCCCTGTCCCTGGTGCGACTCCAGCACGAACACGTCGCAGAGATAGGCGAACGTTGTGTAGTCGCTGATCACGCGCACCAGGCCGACCTGACGTTCGCCCTCGAACAAGCTGAAGCACAGCGAATGCAGCAGGGCCCGCTCCAGCGTGGCGCGGGGAATCTGCTCGCACCAGTACGGCGCGCGACAGATAGCCGTACACCACCTCCATATCCAGCTTCTCGGGATCGGTGGTGACCCAGTGCTGGCCGCGTCGCATTTCCCACGCGGTCTGCGGTGCCCTGCTCATCGCCACAATTGTAGCGCGGCCGGCGCGGCTCACGGGACCATGCGGACTTCGGGACGCCAGCCCAGCGGCAGCTCGTCCAGCGCGAACACCGGATTCAGCGACGAGAACTCATAGGCGTCGGCGCTTTCGACCAGCCGCACGCGCAGCGGGTTCTGGTGGATGAAGCGCTCATAGCGGTCGCATTCCGCGGCATTGCGTATCCGCTTTTGCTCAAAGCCGCGCTGCCACAGCGGCCGATCCATGGCGAAGCGCTGGTGTGCTTCCAGCGAATAGCCGCCCTTGATGAGCTGCATCACCCGCTGCAGCGAGAGCCCGCGCGGCACGGTGATGAGCAGGTGAACATGATCGGGCATCACCACGAAGGCATGCAGGGTGAACTGGCCGGCGTCGCGCAGGCGGAAGAGCGTCTGGCAAAAGAGTGCAGCCAGCCGGATCGACCGGAACAGCGGCGCGTGGTTGGAAGTATGAAAGGTAAGGAAATAGGTGGAACGGAGACCGCGATACGGTACGGCCATAAAAATACCTCAGCGGTTTGCGCCGCGAGCAGTGAGGGCATTGCGGGAGGCGGCGAGGGGCCGCACTCTACCTCTTTAAGCATGGCCCAGACGGGGGTTGTCCGTGATGGCGGTCACCGGGGGGTGGCCGCCCAACAGGAAATATGAACTACCGAGTTGAGGCTTTTAGCAGGTAGCCAAAGAGCTACTCGTTTCCGAGTACCACTTCGCTTGCTTGACTGCTTGCGCGTGGGTTGGACTTACCGTCTTCATGAATTTCCATAGCGGGACCCACCGCAAATCTGGCCGTACGCCCGAACCACAGCGCGAACGGAATGATGCGGTCATTCGACATCAACATTCGCGCGTACTCGTGGAAGCAGTGTCCAGCGAACTCTCTGATCTCGGGGCATTCTTCTTGCAGAAGCTGCTCGAAATCAACGCGTCGAGCATCCTCAACACTGTTTCTTCCGGCCTTAGCCAAGCGCACCAAATCCTCCAGCCGCATAAGGCCAAGGATGTCACCAGGTTCAGTAAATTCATCAGGAGATCGTAAACCGGCGATCCCTGGCGTACGCAGTGGCGAGCAACGGAGCTCATCCCTGAAGTCATTGAAAACGATAGGCCTGCTCCTTTGCACTGAGCCTGGGGTATCTGCGACTTAGTTTGGATTGCTGGAAAAACAACCCGATTCTGAAAATCGACATAAAAAATACCAGCATCGTCATAACGTTACCTCTCTAACTCCGTGTCCTCCGGGTTCGCGACCATGCTCTATCTGCTTTAATCCGTTCTTAAGCTCTTGCATGGTTGGCGATGCTGTTGAAGACGGCCATGATCCCAAAATGTGAGTCAGCAGTCTATCCTGAACATCGGCAAGCCTCTTAATCTCTCCATCGTAGATGGACGAGTTTCTGTCTAGTAACCTGTTGATCCAAAAGGTCTGCAGGATGATCATCCCTACGAACAGCCCAACAACCGAACCGTACTGCTTCAGAAGTTCTAGCCAAGAACCCCAGGTCATCGGCTGTGCCTCGACACTGATTCCATCCTTAGTTTCCTCCGGCAGCACCGAAGGCATACACCGTAATGCTCAACCGTTACCGCATACGGTAGCCCTTGTAAGATGTGTATACCCAGCGTCGTCGGCTTGGATCTCCAAATATTGTTTATGCCTCTGTAAAAGGAACACTGGGCATTAGATATGGAAGGCGTCAACCTGACGGGCCTCGAGGACTTCCTTTGTACCTAGCCGTGTACCCGCGCGGAACCGGCGATCCGCAAAAACTAACGAAAAACCATGATTTCGTGGCTTGAACTCACGGGCTTTGGCCTGAAGCAATGGAGCGGCGTTCTCGGCGGGAGGCATATCCAGCCTCTCCCAGTATACCGCCAGCCGAGCCCCGGACAGTTCCCAAGATATTGTGGTCAGACACGGTCTAACACAATACAAACGGGATTGCAGTCGCTGGCTCTTTATCATAATCTGGAACATCGTCACACTCGTGACTAATGTGACGAATGTCACTACAGTGACGATCGTGACAGGATAGCCTCACCTTCGCAAGCTCAAATTGAGCAGGTCTCTAACATCACAATGGTGGATGTGGAAAAGTCGGAAGTCGTGCCCTGGCACATACGTGACTTTCCCCGCGACCTAAAAGCTCGTTGCCAGAAAATCGCAATAGATGACGGGCTTAAGGAGGGTAGAAAGCTGAAAGATGCAGAGGTAGTTGCTCGATCCTGAGACAAGCTCTAGGGATTGCCCCACCTGCTAAGAGTATGCCGTAGACTCCGCTTCGAAGACGAATGCGTGTCACTTAACCATTGTCTGGCGAGCCAAAAAGGGAAAAGTTCCGGCGCAGCGAATGCTTCCCGCCTGACCAGCGATTCTCTGTATCTCTGTGGCTGACCTGCCTTCAGGCCGTGAACGCTTTGGCCAGGAACCGCGAGATGTGCCAGGCGTCCATATATTTGTAGGGCGTCTCGCCCAGCGAATAATGGCCGCAGGGCAGCGCCTTGACGGTGGTGTCGAGACCGCGGCGCAGGAATTCGGCCGCCGTCTGCGCCGAGAACTCCGGCAGGAAGGTCAGATCGTAGCGCCCGTAAATCATCAGCGACTTCCTCGGCCAGCGCTGGAACTTGTCGAAGTACACCAACGGGCTGACCGCCAGCCATGCCTGCCGCAGCTCATCCTGGGTCAGCACCTGCTCGATGCCCTGCCGGATATGCCGCGTGGATTGCCCGGTCCAGGTGACGTCGCCGAACGAGGTTGACGCGTGGTTGAACACATTGACGCTGATACGCGGATCGTGCGCGGCGGCGATGAACGCGTAGCACGAGCCCAGGCTGGTGCCTACCAGGCCAAGCTTGTTGTAGCCGCGCTGCTCGAGCCAGTCGAGGCAGCAGCGAATATCGATGATGCCCTGGCGGGTGGCGTCCATGGTGCGGCCGATGTTGGCGGAGACGGCGTAGTCGGCGCGCGTCAGCCCGTGCGGCCGGCGAATGTCGTGGTAGGGCATGCTCATGCGCAGCGCCGAGATGCCCAGCATGTTGAACACCTTGCACAGCGCGTTCTGGCTGATGGCGTCGGCATTCCACTGCGGAATCAGGATCACCGCGCGATGTCCGCGCACCGGAAACCAGCGCGCGTTCATCAGGTTGTTCTCCGGATACGGCGACTCCACCGGCGAAGTGAAGCGCAGGAAGCTGGCAGATTTCGTCCTTGGGCAGCTTTTTGGGCGCCTCGCTGCCGGTGTGGAACAGTTCGACCTTGCGGCGCTCCAGGTGGAAGTCGGTAGGGACTTTGTAGGCGAAGAATTCGTCGCTGCGCTCGACCAGGCGGTTGTTGAGCGCGGTCCAGAACCTGAGCATGGCCGCTTTGTCGCTTTCGTCCGGCGGCGCCGGGATGTCGCTGATACAGGGCCAATGCCGCGTCCACTCGTTGCCCCATTCGAACGGGCGCACCACGCGGTTGTTATCGCGCGACGTCAGGCGCGATTCCCAGTCGTGCATCCAGCGGCGGTAGTGCTCTCGCATGCATGAAAATCATAGCGGAATGAGAGGGCGAGGTCGCGGCCACTGCGATGAACAGGCACGGGGCGCGTTAAACGGTCGCCCGCGGCGGGTGAGTGGGGAGGGCCGCTGGTCGTGAATCGCCGTTCGCCGTTCGCTCTTCGCCTTTCGCCAGAGGGAGAGGGTCTGCAGGGGTGCCCACACATCCGCGATTTTCGGATGTGTGGGAGACGGCCACTCTCGAACCGTGCTGCTCCCGTTCGCGCAGGTGCCGCTTACGCGCCAACGCGAGCGCCGGAGGCGCGTCATAATCTAGCCCACCCTGGAGCCGTAGGCGGAAGGGTGGGTAGGCTCGCCCCCGCGCGATGCGCCCCGGCGGGGCGCCGCCGTTTACCCGCCCCAAGCTTATGTACTACAATGTAGTGCATGGCGAAGACTGAGGTTTACAGTTGGCGGGTTGACCCCGCAATGAAGATGGATTTGGAGGGAGAAGCGCGCCGGCAAAAAATTTCGTTTGCCGAATTGCTGGATCGCATGGCCCGCCAGTATTTGGAAGAGCTTCGGCGCGATGACGATGCCGAGCAGGCACGCATCCGGAAAGAGGTTATGAAGTACGCCGGGTCGATATCCGCTGAGCCCGACTTTTCGCAGAACGTCAGCGCAAAGATCCGCGCGATGCTGAAAGAACGCCATGCGCGCAAGCGCTCTGCTTGATACCGGCGCTATCCTGGCCTACCTGAATCGCAACGATCAGTGGCACAAGGTGTGTTTCGATGCGCTGTTGCAGCTGCGTCAGCCGCTACTCACCTCAGAAGCTGTGCTGACGGAAACGCTCTACATAGTAAGGACGCACGGTTACCGCCTCGACACCGCGTGGGGGTTCATCCGCTCCGGAGTTCTGACGCTGGGAGCGATTGGAGATGCCGACCTGCCGGCGCTGAACAAACTGATGCACCAATATCGCGATAAGCCGATGGATTTCGCCGACGCCACCCTGGTACACCTTGCGCAGCGCGAATCGCTGTCAACAATTTTGACCGTGGACGTCGCCGATTTTGAGACCTACCGCATCGGCGCCAGCAAACGCTTCCGCATTCTGCCAGGCTCGCCGCGCAATGGGAAATGGCCCGCCCTTGGCTGCGGCTAGGTCTGACCAAGCGGCCTTACGGGACGCTGAGTCAGCCATGCCGAAGGCGGCGCACCTACGGGGCGCGGAGTCGTGGGGCGAGGGCGTACCCAGCATTCCGCGCCTGCGGCGCTTTGATTGGCGCAAATCGAGCATCCTTGCAGGTGCAACGGAAAGCAGGTCCCTCGACTCCGCTTCGCTGCGCTCGGGATGACAAATTGGAAGAGGGCTGCGCTCGGGATGACCGCTGTAAGAAGTGGCGCGGACGGATGACAGCTTTAAGAAACGGTCGCGGACGCGAGCCTGAAGGCCCGCTCTACCGCACGTCTGGCCAAGAGCGAATAGCGAATCGCGAAGAGCGAACAGCGGCTTCTACGGTTGGTAGTCGCTCTCGCCGGCCAGGTTCTCGAAGCGCGTGTACTTCTTGATGAAGGCCATCTTGATCATGTCGGTGGGGCCGTTGCGCTGCTTGGCGATGATCAGTTCGGCGATGCCTTCCAGGTCGGGATCGTCCTTCTTGTAGACCTCTTCGCGGAAGATGAAGGCCACCACGTCGGCGTCCTGCTCGATGGAGCCCGACTCGCGCAGATCGCGAGAGCTGCGGACGATGATCGCCGCCGCGGCTCTCCGGCGCGCGGCTCAGCTGCGACAGCGCGACCACCGGCACGCGCAGCTCCTTGGCCAGCGCCTTCAGCCCGCGCGAGATCGCCGAAACTTCCTGGGTGCGGTTCTCGAAGCGCTTGCCGCCGATCGGCACCGCCGACATCAGCTGCAGATAATCCACGATCAGCAGGTCCAGCCCCTCGGTCTGCTTCAGCCGCCGCGCCTTGGCCCGCATCTCGCTCACCGACAGCCCGGGCGTGTCGTCGATGTACAGCTTGGAGTGCATCAGTTGCTTCCACCGCGCGGGTCAGCTTGCGCATGTCGTCCTTGGTAAGAAAGCCCTGGCGCAGGTCCTTCGAGTCCACCTGCGCGTGCGAGGCCAGCATGCGCATCAGCAGCGCTTCGCTTCGACATTTCCAGCGAGAACACGCCCACCACTTTGCCGTCCAGCACCGCGGCGTTTTCGGCGATGTTCATGGCGAACGCGGTCTTGCCCATCGAAGGCCGCGCCGCAATGATGATCAAATCCGAGGCTTGCAGGCCGCTGGTCAGCTTGTCGAGCTGTTTGTAGTGCGTGGCCAGCCCGGTGATCTCCTGGCCGCGCGCGTACAGCTCTTCCAGCGAGCCGAACGAGTTCTTGATGATGGCAGGAATGTCGGTAAAGCCGCTGCCCATGCGGTTTTCGGAGAGGCTGAAGATGGCCTGCTCGGCCCGGCCCAGCACCTCTTCGGCTTCGTCGGTATTTTCCACCGCCTCGGCGATGGCGTTCTGCGCGGCGTTGATCAGCCCGCGCAGCAGCGCCTTGTTGCGCACGATGCGCACGTAGTATTCGACCGATGGCCGCTCGGGAACGCCGTCGATCAGCGACGACAGGTAGGCCATGCCGCCGATGGCCTCGATCTCCTTGCGCCGATCCAGTTCCTCAACCAGGGTGATCATGTCCACCGGGCGCGAGTTCTCGCGCAGCTCGCGCATGCGCGAATAAATGCGGCGATGCGCGTCCAGCGAGAAGTGGTCAGGGAGCAGGTGCTCGGCGGCCTGGTCGTAGAGCGAATTGTCCAGCAGGATGGCGCCCAGGATGGAGCGTTCCGCCTCCATGCTGGCTGGCAGCCCGCGCTCGAGACTGTATTCGGTGGTGGCCATCGCTCTCCATCAATTAAGACACCGAGAGAGAATGGAGGTCAATGCCGAAACAGGTTCGATGGCAGATGGTCCGTGGATTTCTGAAGAAACCTGTGGGCGCCTGTGCAAGACAGGTCCTCCGCGCTCTGATCTGCGCAGCTTCAGCATCGCCGCCAGGGCAAATGCATGTTTCGCGATGAACTGCGGGTCCGTGCGACTGCAGCGCCGAAGGCGCGGCATATCTTAGCCCGCCGTTTCAACGGCGGGTAGGATGCCGTCCGATGACCCGAGTCCCGGAGGGACGGTATAGGTCGCCCCTGAAAGGGGCTCAGGAAATATTTGGGGGCGCTGACCCAGCATTCCGCGCCAACAGCGGGCGCCCATGCTGGGCTGTCATGACACGCGCCTGCGGCGCTCTGATCTGCGCAGCGTCGGCATCTTCGCGGCAGCAGCGTGGGCGATTTGATTGGCGCGGATCCGGCATCGCCGCAGGCCCGGCCCCGCCCTGGCCAAACCCAGGCCAGAACGGGGCACCCAGGTTTTTGGACTTCGAGACTTCGACCTGCAGCGAACCAATGCGCGGATGACCCTATCGGGGTGTCGCTGCCCGTGTGGTTCGTACGCCTCTGGCGAATGGCGAATGGCGAAGCGCGAATGGCGAAAAGCGTCCCCCCAAAAACATGCGGCCCGGGGCCAGCCACCCCGAGCCGCTCAGAGACACCGGAATCACGTCGTGCGACGTGCTTTTTGTGCCGCCTCGTTCGCCCGGTCCTGAGCGAACGGCAGCGAGCGCACATGCGCGTTGCGCAGTTTACGCTATGCCTACGAACCTGGAGGAATGAGCTCGCAACAAGGTGCCGAGCGTGGTTCGTACGAAAAGCGCTTACGGCGCTCCAGCCACCTTTAGCAGCAGCGACGATTAGGACGGCAAGTCTCCAAGTTCCTCGACGGACGCCTGAAGAAAATCCGGCTGCCCTGTGGGCCTCCGAATCACCTCTCTTCGCCGATTCTCGTCGCCGGCCGCCGAAGCAGCACAGCCCCCTGTGTCTCGGTTGCGTGACAGGATGCACGAAACTGGACAGAGTCTCAAGCACAATTGTTCTCTAACTGTGCATTTTGTGTGCAAACGCAACAATACTTGTGCAAATCGCGGCCGGAATTCGCATTCTCCTGCCCCCGACTGTAAATTTCCGCAACATGCCACCCCCGCGTTAATCACTTTGTTACTACCGCAGAAAGCAGCCTCGGGCTATGCTCGCGATATGGCTGTCTCCGTCACCGTGCTGGCCAGTGGAAGCCGCGGCAACTGCACCCTGGTTGCCAGCTCCTCCACGCGCCTGCTGGTGGACGCCGGACTTTCCTGCCGCGAACTGCTGCGCCGCCTGGTGTTGTGCTGCGAAGATCCGCACGCGGTGGACGCCATCCTGATCACGCACGAACACGCCGACCACGTTGGTGGACTGCACGTGCTGGCCCGCCGGCTCAAGGTGCCGGTGTACATCACCGAGCCCACCTGGCACGCCTATCATCGCTCGGCGCGCGACAGCGCCGGCAATCGCGTGAAGGTCGAGCGGCTGGAAACTTTCTGCGCCGGCAGCGCCTTCCAGATCGGCGACATCACCGTCATGCCCTTCACCATTCCGCACGACGCGGTGGATCCCGTCGGCTTCACCTTTCGCAGCGACGGCATCAAGATTGGCGTGTGTACCGATCTCGGCTACATGCCGGCCAATGTGCGCCAGCACTTGCGCGGCTGTCACGTGCTGATGATTGAATCCAATCACGACCTGGAGTTGCTGCGCGGCGGCCCGTATCCGTGGAGCGTGAAGCAGCGAGTGATGAGCCGCACCGGTCATCTCTCCAATGACGCGCTCGCGGAATTCCTGACGAGCGACTATGATGGGGGAGCAGAGTTCCTCATCCTGGCGCATCTTTCGGAGCATAATAATCATCCTCAGATCGCCCGTATGACGGCTGAACGCGCCCTGGGCCAGCAGCGCAACCTGTTGCGCAACCGGCTCATGCTCGCGGCTCAAAATGAACCTCTGGCCGCGGTTCGCCTGTAAGCGTCTGCCAGATTGGGACCTGCCCAGGCTGGCCCGGGTTCTTGCACTGGAACGGATGGCACAATGCACTGATCCCGTCATCGGCAAGATTCTTGCCGGCTGGCGCTACGATATCTCCGGCCTCGCTCCTGAAATGCGAGGCGACTACGAGGCCCACCTCGCAGAGTGCCCCTTCTGCCATTCGCGGCAACGTCTGCATCGCGGCATTGATATAGGACTGATGGCCCTGGCCTCGGTCTCCATGGGCGTGTTTCTGCTTGCCTATGGCGTGATTCGCTACTTCCGTCCCAGCCACGCTTTCATCCTTGAGACTGGCGGCGCTGGGCGGATTCCTGCTGTCTATGCTGCTGTGGCTGTTGGTGGCCGTCGCCACTCCCGCGCCGCTGGTGGTGAAAGATGCGGCGCTCATCGGCGCCCGTTTCGGCCTGGAAAAATTGCCCGACGAAATCCGCGACCGCATCCCCGAAGATCTGCGCCTGAAAATCTCCGGCACCGGCGGACACTAGAATCAGCTTTTAGCTCTTAGCCTTTAGCTCTTAGCTCGGTGCCCCAGAGCTTGCCCTCGAGCGCAGTCGAAGGGTTCGCCCATCTTTTGGGCCAACCTGGGCTCAAGAATCTTGGCGTCGCTGCCGTTGCGTGCTCCACTCATCCGCGGGTTTCGGGTGTGGGAAGCGGCCAACGCTGGATTTCTTGCTCTTGTCATCACGAACCGACTTCAGTCGGCGAGGGATCTGCTGTTCTCCCGACGACGCGCGGATCTCACCATCGCGAACACCCGGATCAGGGTGTGGCTTCAGCCGGCGACACTTCCGCCCACTGTATAGTTCCCAACAGGAGACACCCTTGAGACGAATCGCAATTATGCTTGCCATCGCGCTGGCGGCCTCGGGCGCACAGGGCAAAGCCAAGCTGGTGGCCAGCGTTAAGAACCCCGGCTATTCCGGACAGCGCCTCCACCGCGTGCTGGTCATCGGCATGAGCAACAATCCCGCCATCCGCTCCGACTTCGAGGACGCCATGGCCGCCGGGCTCACCCGCGACGGCGTCGAGGCCATTCCCGGCAATACCATTCTGTTGCGACCGGACTCGGCAAACATGGATATGGATTACTTGAAGGCGCAAATCCGCGAGCACAAGATTGAGGCGGTGCTGGTGTCGCGGCTCATCAAGGACGAGAAGAACGTCACCTACATTCCCGGCCGAGATCTATACCGTGCCTTATGGGTACTACAACTCGTTCTACGGCTACTACCCCATGGCCTACCGCCAGGTGTACACCCCCGACTATCTGCGGGACCGACCGCACCGTGCGCGTCGAGACCAATCTCTACGCCACCGTCACGCCCCAGGGCGAGCTGGTGTAGGACCGGCCTCAGCGACACCTTCAATCCCGGCAAAGCCAAGAAGGAGATCGACTCGCTGGTGAAGCTGGTAGTGAAGGAGCCTGGAGAAGCAAAATATCTTCTAAAGGCGAAGCCCGCGTGACCGAGGTATTGGCGCATAGTTCGTCGTCCTACGATTTCTCACTCAACCTGGTTTGAAACTGGGTGCCCCGGGTCTCGCGGGTTTCGAGACCCGGGTGAGGCGTGAACTCGTCGGCTTCCCGACATCGAGGGTCATCTCTGCATCGTGAGACCCAGGTCTCGAAAAGCGCGAGCACCTGGGGCACCCGGCTGTTTTAGAATCGTTGATCTGCACTGGCGAGCCTGTGGTTCCCCGTGCTATCCCTGCCGAGAGTCGATCTGAACGTTCGGCTTCTTGCTACTTTGCCCAATCGACTAAGATGAGCTCGCAAGCCTTCTTTACGTCTCCTCTGATACTCCCGCCTTCCTTGGTTCTTGAGATCAGGTCGCCGTCCTTGTTCGCGATCTGGGTACTGGTTATCCCGTACAAATCCATGTTCGATGTGATTTTAGGAGAACAGAATAATCGGCTGCGTTCTGATTTATGGTCACGCGCACGCCGGGACAGTCCCTCTCGAAATCCTTGCTCATTTCCATGGACTGATCCCGTACCGCATTCCACTGACTTCCTTTACTCGCCGCCGACAGGTACACGCGCGGCTTGTTCACCGACCGGGCAGGAGCGTCTGGGGGTTGACCCGTGCTTTGAGGCTGGGAAGATGTGGTTGTTGCAGCAGGTTGAGCAGGATTGGCCGAGTTAGCATCCTGGCTTTGCGAGCTTGAGGTGAAAGACTCTATGACTCTATCGCTGACATCAGACAGTTTTGAGTTAAGGAGTAAGTCATCAGGTATCAGATTCAAAAGTTCGGAGGCGCATTTTGATTTGGGCAATAATCGTATTATCACTAAGGCGCGCCTGTGACAGCCGTATCACTTCGAGCTATGCTAGATTCCGCCGAACCGGGAGGCGGGAGAGCTGTCGTATTTGGGCGAGACGAAGAGATATGCGCAGAACAAGCAGCGAGCACAGCAAAAGAACCATCCAAAGAGCGACGTCCAGGCTCATGAAATGCGCCTTTCAGCAGGCTAGTGTGCCGAAACCATATTCTGATTCCAGTAGAGTTGCACGCTTTTCCAGAGATCAGTCTTGGGAAACGCCACCTGACGGTTTGGACACTTAGATTTGGGAAGCAAAGCGCGAGCAGGGGTCGAGTTTATTGCTCCGAGCTTCGCGGCTACGGACACCTTTCCACTCGACACGGTTAGCATTGGGTACCCAGGGTTTGAAGCCATGCTTCGAAATCGTGATCGTATGCATGCGGGCGACCGTTAGCTCGGACGGTGTATCGCCCATGAAGTTGCCGTCCACCGAGATTATCGGCGCCCGGCGGCGTGGAAGTGACTTCAAGCTGAGCGTTGGTCTGATTGGTTTGGGGCGAGATTGCGGGCGAAGCCGCAACGTTCGACGGCGGCGCTCCAAACTTCATAGCGTCGAGCGGCATGTTGCCATTGACGTAGGCTGTGATCTCCGTGCCCTTCGGAATTGTGGTGTCCTTCCCGTGCATGAATAGGAAGAACGGAGCCGCCGGCCAAACTACCAGGCTGGTAGCCACGATGGCGCCGGTCATAGCTCCGGTGTGGCCTCCGCCTTTAGTTTCTTTCACCGCCCTTAGTGCCGCCTTTCCCATCGGCAAGCTTGACGTAGTCAATCTCGATATCGAGCTTGCCGCCTCGCGCCATCCGCTTCTTATGTTCGGCGTCGGTCACCGTACCAATGGCGATGTTGCCTTTGGGTATGACCAGCACCTCACCGACCTTCACCTCCTCCAGCACCTCAAAGTCGATGTTGTCCCCGGTCTTGGCGTCCGACGAGCTGAGGGTACGGTCCAGTCGAAGCCGGATAGGAGTTCCATCGTCGAGGACGAATTTATTGGCAGCGGAAGTCGCTGCAGGCTGCTGGGGTTGAGCTGGTTGGATAGCTGCCAGCGGAAGTTGCAGCAACAGCGCGCAAAGCAGCAGAGCGCACATCGGACGGCCAGTGGAACGCATGATTCCTCCGATCGACAGCGGCTCGCATTGCCAACGTTGGGGTTGACGCCGCTGGGTCCGCTGGGGCGCAAGTCGATTGTCGCTACCAGTGGAAGGCAAACGCAAAGACAAAATTCACTATTTGGGCCTCGCGTTCCAGTCTGGCAAAACAGTTGTGTCGTTGGGGAAACGCCGTGGCCTCGCTGTCTCTGGGATAATCCCCGGCTACAATCGAGGACGACGTGGAGACCGCGCGCATCGCCGAACTGCTGGGGCCGTTTACCGCCGGCCAGGCTTTGACGCCGGAGTTGCTGCAGCAGTTCGGGATTTACCTGGAGCTGTTGCTTCGCTGGAACCGGCCCATCAACCTGACCGCGGTGCGCGATGCGGAAAGTATCGTGACACGACATTTCGGGGAATCGCTGCTGGCTGCGCGTGCGCTTTTCCCCTCGTCGCCCGCGCCCCTCGCCCCCACGCCGGCCGCAGACAATCTGGCAGCCGACGCGCCAGCCGGAGCACCGCGGGCCGCGGCGACGCTGGCTGACGTTGGTTCCGGCGCCGGATTTCCCGGGCTGGTCATCAAGCTGGCGGTGCCGGACTTGCGGCTGACGCTGATCGAGTCACAAAACAAGAAGGCGACGTTCCTGCGTGAGGCGGTAAGGGCGCTGGCACTGTCGGAGGCCGAGATCTTCGCCGGCCGCGCGGAAGATTGGGGCCGCCAGGCCGAGGTCGTGACTTTGCGGGCGGTGGAGAAATTTGCCCAGGTTTTGCCGGTAGCGGCCAGCCTGGTCGCCGTCGGCGGTCGTCTGGCGTTGCTGATCGGCGCGTCGCAAGTGGAATCGGCTAAGGCGACGCTCGCGAGCGGCCGGACGTGGAGGGAATCGTTGCCGGTTCCGGGGAGCCGGGAGCGGGTTCTGCTCATCGGCGAGCGCGGCGAAATTCCGTAATCCTCACCCTTGGAACTTTGCCGGGCAGCCGAGAAATTCGCCAAAGTGTTACGGTTTCCGCCAAGTCCTGCCAGCGATGGCGGTTTGGCGCTGCCGATCGGCGCCATTGCGAGGCGAAGCGGCCAAGGCGAGGCGGTACGGTTGCTAGTGGACAAGGCCGAGCGGTTCCCTAGTCCGGCAGCAACATTGCTTATCGGCTGCACCAGCTTCGAATCGATTATCCCACCATGCACTTTAAATAGGCGAAATATTAATGTTTATAATCCACTTGCAATTAGTATTCAGGTTTTTAAAGCAAGATTATCCCACTTTAGGATTGCTGCGCTCGATAGCGATTTCGCTCAGCAAAGTTTCGGTCAGCGTCGGCACAGAGAACAAGCCCGAAGCCACGGCGCGTTCCACGTGGAACAGAAAGGCCCTAAGGTTTGAGCGCAGATCTCTCCTCGGCCTGTTCCACGTGGAACATCAACCCCAAAGCCTTTTGAGCGCAGTTCTCTCTGCCATTGCAGATCACCGGCCGCGCTGCATTGCGATGTAGCTCCGCGAAATGTTATGCCCTCAAGCTGCCTCAGTCCCGCCTAGGACGTTCTACGTGGAACATCCAGATTACCGTCTCAGCCAAGCCTAGTTACCCACAGCCGCCTCCAGCCGCCTACCTTGTGCCGAATCAGGAACTTCCGTCCTCCTATGCGAGAATTGCACAGCTTTTCCTCGGATAAATTCCCTAGTCGCCCCGGTTACGCGTTGCGCCCCGCCCTCCGCCGGTACTAATCTGCTCCTACCAGCCTGAAAACCATGGGACGCTTCATCGCAGTGACCAATCAGAAGGGCGGCGTGGGCAAAACCACCACCGCCATCAACCTGGCTGCGTCGTTCGCCTCCTACGGCGCCAAAACCTTGCTGGTCGATTGCGATCCCCAGTCCAACGCCTCCAGTGGCGTCGGATTTGGCCGCGATCCCAACCGGCTCAGCATTTATCAGCTCATCATGGGCGAAGCCACGGTCGAGCAAGTCATGCAGCCAACCGAGATCGAAAACCTCAGCGTCATTCCGTCGCAGAAAAACCTGCTGGGCGCCAACATAGAACTGGTTCCGCTGGACGCGCGCGAATATCGCCTGCGCCAGGCCTTGCAGCCGGTCCGCGAGCAATTCCAGTTCATCGTGCTGGATTGCCCGCCGGCGCTGGACCTGCTGACGCTGAACTCGCTGGTGGCGGCCGACACCGTGCTGATTCCGATGCAAGCCGAGTACTTCGCTCTGGAAGGCGTGACCGAACTGCTGGACACGGTGGACCGGATTCGTGTGGAACTGAATCCCGGCCTCGCGGTGGAAGGCGTGGTGCTGACCATGTTTGACGAGCGCACTAACCTGGCGCAGTCGGTCGCCGGCGAATTGCGCGGCTTCTTTGGCGACCTGATGTGCGAGACGGCGATTCCGCGCAATATTCGTCTGGCGGAGGCGCCCAGCCACGGCAAGCCGGCGCTGGCGTACGATCCCCATTCGCGAGGCGCCGAGGCGTATCTCAAGCTGGCAGAAGAGATTATCGAGCGCGTGACCAATCCGAAAGCGGCCAAAACGCCAGCAACGGACAGTCCGCAAGTGCCCCAGGAAAGCCGGTAAAGCCTTTAAAATAAGGATAATGCATGAACGATAAACGCAAAGTGCTGGGCCGCGGACTGGAAACCTTGCTGCCGCCGCGTCAGGTGCCACATGCTCCGACGGCCTCGGCGGCGGGAGCGCCCGCGCCGGCCGGCACGCAGATCCAGTCGGTTGCGGTTGACCTGATCGAGCGCAACCCTTACCAGACGCGGCTGCACGTGGACGCTGCCGCCCTGGCCGAGCTGACCGAATCGGTGAAAGTCTCGGGCGTGTTGCAACCGCTACTACTTCGACCGCTGGAAGGCGGGCGCTACCAGCTACTGGCTGGCGAGCGTCGCTGGCTGGCGTCGAAGGCCGCCGGGCGCACCACGGTGCCGGCCATTGTCCGTCCGGTTTCCAACGAGCAGGCGATGGAGATCAACATCGTCGAGAATCTCCAGCGCGAAGACCTGAACCCGATGGAGGAGGCGCACGCCTTCGGCCGGCTGAGCCGCGATTTCGGCCTGACCCAGGAGCAGATGGCGCAGCGCACCGGCAAGGACCGCTCCAGTATTGCCAACGTGATGCGGCTGCTAAAGTTGCCGGCAGCAGTGCAGGAAATGATTCAAAACAATGAACTTAGTCAAGGTCACGGCAAGGTCCTGCTGAGCCTTCAAGGCGAGGAAGACATCCTGCGGCTGGCGGCGCAGATCAAGGGCCTGGGCTTATCGGTGCGGCAGACCGAAGACGTGATTCTGGCGATGGAGCAGCCGCCCAAGCCGAAGCCGGCCGAGCGCGTCGTGGATCCGAATGTGCGGGAAGCGGAGCTGCAACTGCAGCGGGCGCTGGGCTGCAAAGTTCAGATCAGCGATCGCAAAGGGAAAGGCAAAGTCGTGATTCAGTACGACTCGCTGGAGGATTTCGACCGAATCCTCGAGGTGCTGAAGGACTAGGGAAGTGGGAAGTCCAAGCGAATTGCGCGCCATTTTCCTGTACATCTGCCGTTCATTGAACGTGAGATTGCCTAGAAGTGGGAAGTTTACCTTGATTTGGCTCACTTCTTCGCCGTAGCTCCCAGCAGAATCCCCACCACAATCGATCCAACCGCCCAGGCGATCGACCCGGTGCCACCGGGATGCGCCGTCATCAGGAACACAATTCCAACCGTCATCGCCAGTTGCAGCCAGATCAGGACCAGCACCGACGATTGGCCGGCATACATCCTGAACCATTCCAAACTAGTAGCTCCCCCGCTCCCGGCGCGAAGTTCCCGCAGACGGCGAGCGGCCCTGCCGCTAACCGCGCCGATCAGGATAAACATCACAAACGCGGTCTGAAACCACTTCAGCGCAAACATCTGCGTGACCATGCCTAGAAAGATGCCGGTAGCCAGCAGAATGAGCAGCGAGGCGCCGACCACCGCCGGCAGCTTGGCCGTGGCTTGCGCCCAGGAGCGGGCGGCCTCGACCGTGGCGGCGCGCTTCAACTGGTCGAGCACCATCCATTCCAGGGTGAAGGCAAAAAACAAAGTCAGGGCGGCGACGACGTGCAGGAAAACCGAAACCTGAAAAAGATAGGTCATGCCTCAGCTCCTCGGCTCCAGAGTAAACCCTGGCAGCATCCGGCGGAAATGGCGCAGTCAGCCCTCGGCTGAGGCCGGAACCAGCGCAGCCACTGCCGCCTATATTCGATATAGTTTACTATATCTAATTGTCGGAGGAGCTCACAAAAGCCATGGCCGAAGCGAAACGTAGTTACCACTCCGAAGCTCGAAGTTACCAGGCTGGGCTGACGCGGGGACGAATGCTGAAAGCCGCGCGTGCCATTTTGGGAAACCGCGGCTACTACGCCATGACCATCGAAGCCGTAGCCGAGCGCGCCGAAGTTGCGACGCCGACGGTTTATGCCGCCTTCGGCTCCAAGAGCGGCATCCTTGTGGCGTTGCTGGAGCAGGCGTGGCATCCGCCCGACTATCCCAGCCTGTTGCGGCGGGTGCAAGCGACGGCGGACCCGGCGGCCGGTCTGCGCTTGCTGGCCGCGATGATGCGCCGCATCCACGAGAGCCAGAGTTCCATGCTGGATGAGTTTGGCGGCGCTGACATGATTGTGCCCAAGTGGGCCGAGCTCGAACGCCAGCGCGAAGACGAACGCCGCCAGGCGTTGCAACCAATTATTGCCTGGCTCCAGCAATCGCAAGCGTTGCGCCGCGGCCGCCGCGCCGAGCGCCCGCTCGACATCCTGTGGTCGCTCACCGGCCGCGACCTGTATCGCATGCTGGTGCGCGAGTGCAAATGGGATCCGCAAGCCTACGATTTGTGGCTGGGCGAAACCTTGGTCACAGCGCTGCTGAAAACCGCAAAGCCGGAATTCCCCCGTCGCTGATGAAGGCCGGCCCGGAGCAGGGTCTTTGTCTCATTGATCACTCGCTGCAGGCGCGCGGGCGGGTCGCACGCCATTACCTGGTGCCCTTGGCCGAGCTGTGGATTTACTCTCCGAGAAATGCACGTATTGTCAATCTGTTGATGCTTGATTCATTCGGAGATCACACTCCCACACCGATCATTGACTGCCATCCGAGCCTGCGTAGCATGACCGCTTGAGCAGCGTCCCGTTCGGCATTTCTTTGTATCTTCTCGACCCAGTAAGCAGTATTCGACTTCGGTATGCGGGCCCCTGGAGCATGAGTGCCCATGCCAGAAGCAGCCGTGCACGAAGATCGCACGTTCAACTTGGAGAACGCCAGATCGGGCTTTCCCGGTAGGTCATTGCGATGTAGGCGGTATCGAAAGCCAGCCCATGAATGAACCGCCGGACCTGCAGTTCCGGATCAGTATCCTTCGCCTTTACGGCGCGCATAATGGCGCTGCGTTTCGAATCAGTCATCTGAGGAATCATCCTCGGCTGTTTGCGCTATGCCAAGGAGACTATTGTGATAACGAGAAAGCCTTTGGAAATGAGCGGACATTGCCTTTGCAATCTGCTTTGACTGTTTGACTTCCAGAAAATGACCCACGATAGATGCATAATGACTTGCTTGTCTTGGAAGGCGTTGTACAGGCTCCCGTCGCGCGGCAATCTCTGCATCGTTCATAACCTGAATCCGCTGGAGGGGTTCAGGCACACTGGCCTCATGGCCAGGCTGAGTGGGAACAGTCCCGTTTACCAGCTGAGACTTTGGATTGAAGTGATGGTAGAGAAGCGCTTCCAGTTGGCCGATCTCAGTTTTGTCATTCACCGGGTAAGTCCAAACAAACGCTATCTCCCAAACGTCCAGTTGTCTGTTCGCTATGATATCCGAACGAGCTGATGTTAGATGCCTCGCAACCCTGGCGTATTCCGTCGGTCGATTGGCCCACATACAACGGGACATTATCCAAATCGCAAAGTATGTAGACGCCGACGGAGGTCGTTAACTCCCGCACTGCTCTTCTCGGAATGCAAAATCAGTGGCCACATGTCCCCCCTCCTCCATAAAGGGGAGTGACAAAAGCTTATGCTACTGATTTCACCACGGCCTTTCGTTTTCGAGAACGGGATTTAAGAGATTATTAGCTATGTGGCTTACCACCGGAACAACAACCCCATCACCCATCAGGTGGTATGTCTCGTTGTATTTCTCTGGCAGTATGTAATCATCATTGAGGCCCATCAGGCGCGCGGTCTCACGAGGCGTCAAAGACGTGAACGAACTCATCTCCCTCGACGACGAGGTGGACTGGCGACTGGAACCACCGCCCGGGGTCCGCAAACAGCCAGCGATCTCGTCGAACCGCACCTCGGCTCTTTGGGCCTTAGTGCCTTTGTCATCTGGACGGGTTCGCTTATGACGGTTCCGATAACTCGCGTATTCATTTTTCTTGCTTGACTCACCTTAGCCCGATGCAACGGTAGCATCAGGTCCAAAAGAGCGCGTGTCTGGCTCTGGCTGTGCCAGGGCGCCCCATCCTCGATTACATCGGAAAAACATCTTGTGCGTGGTGGAGCGAGCGGCAAGTTCCACCATATCCAGCATTTCTTTTCAGCGTCAGCCAGTTGATCATGCGCTTTCTCAACACCTGCAGTGTGAAACGGGCCTCTTGGCCCATCTAACTTGAGTTCGTCCGAAATCGGCATTTCGGAACGTACCGCGACGACGAACAATCGAGGCCGAGACTGAGGAACGAACAATGCCGCATCGACGACAATAGCTCCTACGTTATAGCCGGCATCCCTTACGGACTTAACGATGGAACGAAAGTCTCTGCCGTTATGAGAAGTAAGGGCACCGCAAACGTTTTCCAGGACAATTAGAGGTGGATGGCGTTGTTCTGCCTTTAAGCCTCTAACTAGCTTCCAAAAGGGCCAAAAGGTTCCCGACCTTTCACCATTCAAACCGAGGCAATTGCCCGCGAGCGATAAGATCCTGACAGGGGAAGGAAGCCCAGATCAAGTCCGGGGCCCCTGGCAGGTCTGACGTCGAAAGCGAGCCGACATCCCCTATCTTCAGAGTTTTTCCAGTCCAATTTGCCGCGTAGGATGCAGCCTTCTTTTCGTCAATATCATTCGCAAAAAGACACTCCCATCCCGGCCCGAGACCCGCCCGCGCCAAACCGCCACCCGCGAAGAACTCGTAAAAAGTTGGCATGACTTAGAGTACCAATCCGACCGAACTCGTTGGCGACTTGCTCATCCCGTTGACTGAACCAATATCCGACATGAATGTCTCGACCACCTGCTCATAATCAGAGATAAACATCACTCGCAGCCGTGTCCGTCAGTCTCCCGGCTCCACAAAAATTTCATCCGCTGGCAGGCATGCTCTTCCTCGACGAATTATCACCGCTCGCAACCGTGTCGTCCAGAGGAAATAGCCTCATATGTTTGCTTTTCATTCGCCTATATTATGCGATGTTGGATGCGGTGAACGTGCCTCCCGGGAGAAAAAGCTTAGATAAGGACCGTTTCTGCCCAACTCCAAGCATGGACCAAAATGGACAATAAATGATCGACTTCCCCGCAATACGTGGCATTAAAGCCGGGGAATTCTGACATAGAAGAAACATTCCCCAATCGCCCTGGCGGCCGACCCATGCTGCGTGTTTAGAAGCTCGGGTGGCGGATGGCCCATCCTATCTTGTTTAGAAGTTCGGGTGTCCCACCCAAGCTTCGTTTGCTTGGGCGGGGATTACCTGGGGTTGCGGCCTGCGCCTCGTGAGCTCTGGCTCTCTCCAGCGACGAAAGTCAAAAGCCCGCGGGGCTGAAGCCCTGCGGATCATGTGCCGTCCCTGAAGGGACTCTGTCATCCATTGCCCCGCCACCCAGGACTCCGCGCCAAAAGATGGCGCTGCGTCCTGGGCTATCATGTCGCCGTCCCGCATGGCGGGACTCGGAGTGGCGTGATCCGCGCAGCCAGTCCGATTACCTGCACACTCTCGAAGTTCGGCGGGTGGCCCAGCTTACGATCCTGCGGGTGCCCTACCCAAGCTTCGTTTGCTTGGGTGGGGAATTTCGCGGGTTGAAATCGCATAGTGCGCAAACCTCCGCTCAAGCGACGAAAGTCAAAAACCACCCAACCAAAAGACGGTCGGATGGGGTACCCGCGGTTCCTTAACCATTGAAGGGTTTGCCTGGGCCACCCTGCCCCGGTGAGTCGGAATATCTCGTCAAAAAGCGGTTGACATTGGCGAAATCGAGTGACACAATTGCGGCCTTTCCGGGGGCCCCCCAACAGGTGCTTCCGAGGTAAGTAGGCAGGGAACTCCGGCGGTGTCTCGCATATCGGTCACCGACCGCCCGGAGTAAGGACGCCTTTCCCCACGGCCCTGCCGTTCCAGCTAACAATAGTTCGCGTCGGGCCCCTTTTCGTCTGGCGCCGCCAGGACAATACAGACCCCCGGCGGACGCGACCAATGCACCGCTCTGCTACCGCTTTTCATCACCAGGAGGTAACCGTGAAGCGACAAACCCTGACCCGGGTAACGATTGCTTTGATCCTCGCGGCTTTGTTCCTTGTGGCTACTGTGATGGTCCAAGGCCAAAATCCGCCCACTACCTACCAAGGCACCTCGGATGGATTCGATGATGGATGCGGAGATAACTGCGGTCCTCCGGGAGATCCTGCAACCTGGGCGAGCTACAGCAACCTTCCGTGGAACTTTCAGGCTGTATTTCCGGCAGCGTATGCATACCAGTCCCAAAACTTGGAAGGCACCAATGAATGGACCTGGAGTTATGGTTATTACTCTGGGGGCTCGTTCGTATTGGGAGATGGTACCTATACCTTCACGGGGACCTTCACCTCCGGCTATGGCTGGGGAGATGGCGAACAGGGCGGCCCGCAGGCCGAGGAGTTGTTCATCGATATGTTCTTCACCGGAGAGTGGAATACCGGATTGAAACAGTCCGGCACCATGAATCTAGTCGAGGCTGACAGCTATGACGGTGGTCCCAGTGGCATGGCTACTCTGGCCTTCTCACCTGCCCCTGAACCCGGCAGTCTCCTGCTGTTCGGAAGCGGAGCCCTGGGGCTCCTAGGAATGTTGCGCCATAAGCGGAGGGGTTAGCCGGCGAAATGGGGCCTTAATGATGATGGAGGTGGCGGGTGGCCCAGCCCGGCCAGCTTCGTCCTACGGGGTCCCAGCGCGCTTATTCCGAAATCATGATCTGCGACTCACCGGCGAAAAGCGAAAAGCAGATCCCTCGCCGGCTGAAGCCGGATCGGGATGACAAGAAATAAAGGGCGTTATGGCGCGGCTGAAGGCGCGCCCTGATACAAGGCGTTCGCGAAGCGCATTCATTCACGCCGGCACGGTGCCCAGCACTGTCGCCGGGTCAGCGCTGTTGCTGCTCGCCTTGCGGGCCCAGGATCTCGACCTGCACGGGCGTTGCGCCGCTGGTTGCGCCCGGACCGAAGGGCACCACCTGGATCTGGTTGTCCACGGACTTCACTCCCGAAGCCTGCGTGGCGAGCGTCGCCGCCGTGGCGCGTTTGCGAGCATACGTGCGCCCCAGGAGCGTGACCACGCCGTCGCTGACGGTGGCGCGGATGGGACTGCCTTTCAGGACCGCGAGCCGCTGCTGGACGTCAGCTTGAATCTCGGCGTCGGTCGGGCGGCGAGACCAGCGGCGGAGTGCTGGCCTTCACCGCCGTCACCACGGACGGAAGGCTGACCTGCGCGCTGGGAATGAAGTAGTACATCAGGGCAATCAGGACAGCCAGCATGAGACAGGCAATGGCGCCAATCCATAGACCTCTGCCGATGCCTTTGCGCGCAGGCTTCTGCGAATCAGCGGCGGTAAATTGCCATTCCATCTCGCGCGGCGCGACGGCTGCGGCCGGCGCTGCGAATGCCGCAGGTGTCGGCGTCAGGCTTGGCTGCGAGGCGGGCGTATCGCGCGGCGGCGCTGCGCCGGCAGCGGCTGCCTGTGCCTGCTGCATCATCTGAGTGAGCAGGCGGTAGCTTTCTTCGGCAGACAAGCCGGCGACGCCGGCAGCAGCAGTAGATTGCGGCGCGGGCGCGCTGCGGCGACGGGCCGCGGGCGGCGGCAACAGGGCCGGCGCGGAGGCGCGCACAGGTTCGGCAGTTGCGGCGTCGGCACACAGCGAGAGCGCGCCCACAAAATCGCCGGCCATGATGGCGTTTTCGAATTGCGCCTTACGGACGGGCGCAGCTTCGCCGACGTCCGCCAGCGCGGGTTGCGGAGCCGCGACAGCCGCCGGCGTCGCCCTCTTCGGCAGCGCTGATGCCGGAGCGGAGCGGCACGCGATTCTCCAGTTGCTCCACCACTTCGCGAAGTTGCTGATGATTGGACCAGGTAGCCTGGGGATCTTCGGCGCGAATCAGCACCCGCAGCCGCACCGCCTGCTGGCAAACCACCATCAGGCTGCGGCTGAGCTGGATGTCGTCCGGCCGCAGACTGCCGGACACGTCATTCAGTTGCGTTACCAGCTCCTGCAAACTCTGCTCAAATTGATGCAAGGCCGTGGAAAGGGACACCATCGAGGCTCCGGGATCGGGCGGTTCAGGTTGCACGCTGGCTGGAAGGCGGCTCCGGCGCCGGTTCGGCGGGAGCGGCTCGACGGAATTCTATATCACCGGGCAAGGCAGAGGGGAGCGGATATTTGCGGCAGGAGCGGCGGCCGAATGACAGGCAGAAATTCCGGTGCCCCAGAGCCTGCCCTGAGCGTAGTCGAAGGGTTCGCGTCCCGGGTTTGGACGCTAACCTGGGATTACGGATCTGTGCGTTCGCGACCGTTTTTATGTGAGATCGAGAACTGGAGGAAGTGTGCGAACGTCGCAGACATTCTTTAACCCAGGTTAGCCCAAAAGATGGGCGAACCTGGGGCACCGCTGGGCCTATCGGCCGCGACCGAAGTCGTGCCTTTACGCGAGCCCTGGCGGTTTTGGTTGACTTCGCCACCCGACCCGGGGTATCTATCTCCGCCGAGGAGTTTTCATGCGTCGCTGGCGTTTGCGTTTCGTATTGCTCTTGCTGCTTGTTGCGGCCATTTCCGGCTATGCGCAGAACGACAGCGCGCAGTCCCAAAATTCCATCTCCAGCTTCTTCGACTCGGTCGCCAAGATGACCTACAACCTGGCCTGGCCCACGGCCACCTACGACCACTGGACCTTCGCCAGCCTGCCCAAAGACGTGCCCGGCGGCTACGACGTGGTGGTGCTGCTGGATGGCGAGAGCGGCATTGATGGCAGCGACCTGTGGCTGAAGCTGGGCGTGGCGCTGCGCTCCAACGGCATTGATCACGTGTGGGTGGTGGACCACAACGCCTTCTGGGTGCCGCCGTTCAAGACCAGCCAGGCGATCGGACAATTGACGGCCGATCTGGCCAAATCCTATGCGCAGTCGCAGAACCAGCCGACGCCGGCGGCTCCCGTACAGCAGGCCGCGCCCGCGCCCACCGCGCCGGTACAGCAGCCGGCCGCGCCTCCGCCGCCCAGCCGCGGGCTGGCAGTGTGCGTCAGCAACGCCACCGGCATGGCCATGAGTTTCACCTACCACTGGGCGGGCGAGGACTGGAGCCAGGACACGCTGCAGCCCACGGCGGCGCGCATCTACTGGTATCCCATGGACGCCGCGGCCAGCGCCGGTCCGCGCTATTACATCGCCTATGACAACAGCGTGCGTCCGGGCGTCACCGTGCAGAATTACGAACTGGAGCGCTACCTGGTGACCTTGCCCACAACTTGCCTCGCCGCCAAGCAGTACATCTTCACTACGTCGGGGACGGACATTCTGCTGCATTCGGTGAACTAGGGAAGGACGCTATTCGCTGTTCGCCGTTCGCTATTCGCCAGAGGACCACGGAGGAGGAGAATGTGGGCCGACTCGCCCTGATCTCAAAACCTGGGTGCCTCGTTCTGTCATCCCGAGCGCAGCGAAGCGGAGTCGAGGGACCTGCTTTCTTCCACTCCCTTTGGCCAGGGCGGGGCCTTCGCGTTGCAGATCGAGAGTTGCCGCTTCCCACACATCCCAAAAGATGGGGTGTGTGGGGCACCCAGTGATGCGCGGTTCGGGACGGGCCAATCCAAATAGTCCGAATAATAAAACCTCCGTGGCCTCCGTGCCTCCGTGGTAAAACGCTTTTCCTCCGCGCACCGCTGCCCAATCCGCCGAATCTGCTCCATAATAGACAGCGCAACATTCCCAGGCGCCGCCGCGAGACCGCACACATGGATACCCAGACGAAGACCTTTCAGGGAGTAACGTTGCACGGACTGCCCGTGCAGATCGAGATGCAGTGGCCGTTTCACGCCTCCGAGGGCGGCAGCGATTGGTATGTGGTGCATGGCTCGCTGCGGCTGGCTGATGGCGGGCCGCTGCACGCCGACATTGCGCTCAATCTGTCGCAAACGATTCTGGCAGTGCTGTCGTCGCTGGACAGCGAGATGGCCTTCGCGGTGGCGGTGAACACTGCGCGCAAGGCGCTCGACGACAAGCAGCTTGAACTGCTGAAGTCCGGAAAGCGGCAACCGGTGCCGGTTTCCAGCCGCACGTATAGCATTCGCCACAAGCGTTTTACCTTCGGCCCGCCGGCCACGCCGGAGCAGATTGCTGACCTGGTGGCGCGCAAGGTGTATTGGGTCAGCGGTAGCTCGCGCCAGCCGGTGCTCATCACCGATCCCTGCGATGCGCTGTATCTCGACGCCGCCGATCCCGCGATGATGGAGAAGCTGGCAGCGGCGGCGAAGGAAATTGCCGCGCGGGGGCTGATCGAGTTCGATGGACAGTATGCGACTGCGACGAATGGATTGGTGGCGCAGACCTCGAGCTTCATCGCGGCCAAAGATTCGGCGCTGAACGATCTCCAGGCCAAGCACGCCTACGAGCGGGCGTAGGAGAGATACGACGAAGCGCGGAGCGAGGCGTGCAGTCTTGCATCGGGGCGCGGTTTTAACCGTTGCGCAAAACTCTGCTGTCGCGAGCTTTGTTAGGGCACGGCTTCAGCCGTGCCGAAAAGCCGCGCTTCCATCATGATTTGTCATCACGAGGAGGGCGTAAGCCCGACGAGGGATCTGCTGTTCGCGCGCATCGCGCAGATGCCGAGGAAAGCAGATCCCTCGCTGCGCTCGTGATGACAATTCAAAAAGGGGCGCGGTATCGGCGCGACTGAAGTCGCGCCCTTCCTCATGTTCTGCGTTTGGGGTCTGCGGTGTCGTCGGCTGAAGCCGACTCTTTGAGGGAAGGGGCCGTTTTCGGCACGGCTGAAGCCGTGCCCTGATACAAGGCATTGCAAAGCAAAGCTTTCTACCAGGTTATTCCGCCGCGGGATGCTGCGCGTCGTCGGCGTGCGGCACTAGTTGGAAGTAAATCTGCTGCGGCAGGCGCGTGTCCCAGTGGCCGCTGAGCTTGGCGTAGCCCACTAATCCCACAAACACAATGGCAATGCCCGCGGCCATGGCCCACACCGGCACAGCGCGGCGGGCGGGCGCGGCGAACACCAGCGCGTCCTGCGCCGGACAAACCGCCACGCACTCCAGGCAGGCGGTGCATTCGGCGGAATGGATCTGCACCAGCTTGTCCACCGGCAGGCTGGCGGGACAGGCCTTGGCGCACTTGGCGCAATCAATGCAGGCGGATGCTTTGCGGCGGATGCCGAGCGGGCTCGCCATGGAGACCAGTCCCAGCAGCGCGCCGTACGGACACAGGTAGCGGCACCAGAAATTCTGCACGAACATGGACGCGACCACCAGCCCGAGCACCACGAACGCCGCGGTGCCGCCGAGGTAGCGGAAGAAGTTCAGCATGCGCACGTCCACGATCAGGCCGTAGGGAGAGCCCAGAAATTCCACGATGGACGCAGCCGACATCATCACCACGGCATAGCCAAAGAAGCCGAGCAGCAGATATTTCACGCCGCGCAGTCCCAGATCGAGCCAGCGTGGCAAAGTGAAATTGCGGCGGAAGGTGTAGCGGCCCAGCTTCCACAGATATTCCGAGAAGGTGCCGACCGGGCACAGCCAACTGCAAAACGCCTTGCGGAAGAGCAGCGAGATGAGGACGAACGCGGAGATCAGCACCAGCCCGGCAGGATGAATCTGCGGCCAGCGATGCGCCAGCGCGACATACTTCAGTTGCATCAGCCCGGCGATGGGCAGCCAGCCTTCGACGCCGGCAGGGCGTTTGGCGGCGGCGGTTGCGCCCGCGGTTTCAGCCCAGCGCACCCAGCGGAAGAACTCGACGCCGATGACCACGTTGAGCGAGAGAAACGCCAGTTGCATCCCGAGGCGCAGCGGCTGCGAGTAATCGCGCGCGGGGCGGCGGACCAGCTTCTTTTTGGGCGGCGGCGTGGTGACCAGTTGCGGGCCGAAGCGTTTGGGCGAAGGATGAGTTTCGGGCGAAGCCATGCGAACTGCCTTTCCTCTTCAGGGTAAGAAGAGAGCGTCACCGGCGGCTATGACTTCGGTCACAAAATGCGTTTGACCTTGGTGGGAGAGGCATTCCCCACGGAGACACGGAGGGCACGGATTTTTTAATGGGCGGAAGCCTTGTATCAGGGCCCGACTTCGCAGGTTGCGGAAAACTCTGTTTTGCCGAGGCATGAGTCAGGGCACGACTTTTACAGGCCGCTGAAAAAGTCGGAAAAGCAGATCCCTCACCGACTAAAGTCGGTTCGTGATGACAAAAGTATGGGGCTTATCGCACAACTGAAGTTGTGCCCTTACTCATGCCTCGGCAAAACAGACTTTTTCAGCGGCCTGTTTTAGTCGTGCCGAAAAGGCGCTCATTTTTTCTGCTGAGCCGGCTTCAGCCGGCGGCGGAACGTTGGATTCGCATTTTGTTTTGGAATAAGGAAGGCGGCGCCGCCTTTCGTGACCCAGAACAAAGCTACCGTGGCCGCAAATACAATCGGCCCTCGCGCGTTCGCGAAGGCCGATTTGCACAAAAGAAATGCGAGGCCGTGGCCTCGCCGGGTAGCACTGTTACCGCTTTTTCTTCTTGGCGGCTTTCTTCGCTGCCTTCTTCTTCGTTGCCATTGGTATTTCCTCCTTGTGAAACCTTCTCCCTCGAAGGTTTTAACGTTGTGGCCTGTAAAACGCCATACATGCCCAAGATGTTGCACGAGCAGTATGTCTAACCCAAGATATTGCGGTTACTCCCCCGGAATGTCAACAAATATTTTTGAAAAAGATATTGCTTTGGATTCGCTTTCGTGTTCCTGGCACTTTTCGGTTCCTTCGCGAAAACCCCCTGACCCTGGTTGCGCTACACTCGCTCGCATCATGCGGCGCGATCCCGTCGAGCTTGAAGTCTTCAAAAATCTCTTCCACTCCATCGCCGAAGAGATGGGCGCAGCGCTGCGTCGCACCGCGTTCTCGCCCAACATCAAAGAGCGTCGCGACTATTCCTGCGCGGTCTTCGACGGCAGCGGCGAGGTGATCGCCATGGGCGACCACATGCCGGTGCATCTCGGCTCCATGCCCATGTCGGTGCAGGCCGTGATCGCAACATCTGCAACTGGAATCCGGCGACGTCGCCATGGTGAACGACCCATTCTGCGGTGGCACACACTTGCCGGACATTACGGTGGTGGCTCCGGTTTTCATCTCGCCGAAAAAGAAGAGCCGCGGCGGATTTCTTTGTCGCCGCCCGCGCTCATCACGCCGACGTGGGTGGCGCCTATCCCGGCTCCATGGGGCCTTGCCGCGAGATCTATCAGGAAGGCTTCCGCATTCCGCCGGTCAAGCTGGTGCGCGGCGGCGCCATGGACCGCGACATCCTGGCGCTGCTGCTGAACAATGTGCGCACGCCGGAGGAGCGCGAGGGCGACCTGAATGCGCAGATTGGCCGCGTGCCACACCGGCGCGATGCGTCTGCGGGAGCTTTGCCGGCGGTATTCGGCTGCCGCGCGTGACGCGCGCGGCCCACTCGCTGCAAGATTATTCCGAGGAAATGATGCGGGCGTTTCTGGCGACGGTACCGGCGGGCAGCTACATGGCCGAAGATGAACTGGACGACGACGGCGTCAGCGACGCTCCCGTGCCCATCAAGGTGCGCATCACCTTCCCGCGCAAGTCGCGCGCGACCGGCGCTCCTGCCGCAGTGGTGGATTTCGCCGGAAGCTCGCCGCAGGTTGCCGGCGCGATCAACGCCGTCGAGGCCATCACCTATTCGGCCTGCTTCTATGTCTTCCGCTGCCTGCTGCGCGACGACGTCCCCGCCACCTCCGGACTGATGCGACCGATTCGCGTGCTTGCGCCTGCCGGAACTGTGGTCAATGCCCGTGCCACCGGCAGCGGTGGCCGGAGGCAATGTCGAGGCCTCGCAGCGCATTGTGGACGTTCTGCTTCGCGCTCTGGCTGCCGCTCTGCCCGAGCGCATTCCCGCGGCGTCCTCCGGCACCATGAGCAACCTCACCATCGGCGGCATGGATTCTCGCAACGGCAAGCCAGTCCCGTTCGCCTATTACGAAACCATCGCCGGAGGCTCCGGCGCGGGCGCGGCGCACGATGGCGTCTCCGGCGTGCACACCCACATGACCAACTCGCTCAACACGCCGGCCGAGGCGCTGGAGTACAGCTACCCGTTCCGCGTGACGCGCTATTGCTTGCGCGACGGCAGCGGCGGGGACGGACAGCACCGCGGCGGCGACGGACTGGTACGCGAAATCGAGGTGCTCACCGAAGCGACGGTCACTCTGTTGTCCGATCGCCGAGTGAGTCGCCCCTACGGACTTGCAGGCGGCGAAGCGGCCTCGCCCGGCCGCAATCTTATTGTCCATAGCGATGGCACCACCGAAACACTCCCGGGGAAAGGCAGCACCAGCCTGCATCGCGGCGAACGCATTCGCATCGAAACTCCCGGGGGCGGTGGTTGGGGCAGAAAGGCAAAATCCAATGACTGACATCGGCTCACTTTATCTGGAAGAAATGTTTCGCGGCCTGCGCGGCTACAAGCGCCTGGGCGACGGCTCGATCGAGCAACTGAGCGACGAGCAGGTGTTCGCTTCGCTCGATGACGAATCCCTCAGCGTGGCTGTCATCGTCAAGCACATGGCGGGCAACATGCGCTCGCGCTTCACCGATTTCCTTACCACCGACGGTGAGAAACCGGACCGCAATCGCGACCAGGAATTCCTGATGACGCCCGACACCACTCGGCAACAGTTGCTGGCCGAGTGGGAGCGCGGCTGGCAACTGGTGTTCGACACCGTGCAGGCGCTGCAGCCGGCTGACCTGGAGCGCACCGTGACTATTCGCGGCGAGCCGCACTCGGTGTTGCAGGCACTGTCCCGGTCGGTCGCGCATGCCGCCTACCACGTCGGGCAGATCGCCTTCCTGGCCAAGCACTGGAAGGGCGCGGAGTGGAAATCGCTCAGCGTGCCTAAAGGCGAGAGCCAGCAGTTCAACGCCCGCATGCTGGAAAAGTTCAAATCCACAAGTTGAGGTGCGCCATGTTCATCCTGCGCTCGATCGGTGTGCTGTCTTGCGCCAAGTTCTTCGCCATCATCCAGGGAGCCCTCGGCATCCTGATCGGCTGCGTGCTTTTGATCTTCGGCATCGTCGGCGTCGCGGTGGTTCCGGGCCGGCAGAAATTCGGCATGATCGGCTTCATCGTTTTCGCAATACTCGCCCCGTTTTTCTATGCCGGCATCGGCTTTGTGATTGGCGCGCTCTGGGCTTTCATCTACAACCTGGCGGCACGTTCGCTGGGAGGGCTGGAGCTGCAGCTCGAGGCCATTCCTGCGGCCGTGATGGCTGCGCCCGTCCCGCCTCCGCCGATCCAGCCCGCGACCGCCTGAATCTGATCTCGGACGGGATTCCGGAGAGCCGCGCGCGGCATCGAACAGGCTATAGGAGATAGCCATGCCGTTGCTATTGTTGCTTGCTCTGGTGATTTTGGGATTGATGTGCGGCAGCGAACTCAACGTCGCTCTCTTCGCTCATCCCACGTTGAATCGGCAGCCCGTGGAGACCCACGCTCTGGTTCGTTCCTCATTAGCCCGGCTGCTCGGACGGGTGATGCCTTTCTGGGGAGCAGGCTCAGTGGTACTGAATCTGCTGGCCGTGCTGCCCATCCAGCCCATGCCGAAGCCTGCATGGGAACTGGCGATGACCGCCCTCGGCTTGCAGATTTTCGCGGTGGTGTTCTCGCTCATCGCTCCGGTGCCTATCAACAGCCGCATCGCCAAGTGGACGCCGGCCTCCCTGCCCGCCGACTGGCAGACGCAGGAACATCGCTGGGACCTGTATCACTGGTTCCGAACGGGCGTACTGATTGCGGCTTTCGTGCTGCTTAGCCTCAGCGTCGCCATGGCGAGCTGAAAGCAGTAGCTAGCGCTTCGGCTCGGGCCGCTGGTAAATCCCGAGGATGTTGCCGCCTGGGTCGCGAAAGCGCGCCGTAATTTCGGGCGCGTCAACGCCGATGGGCTGCACGATTTCGCCGCCCGCAGCGGTCACCGCCTGAACGGTGGCGGCGGCATCGTTGACCATGATGTACACCATCAGGCCAGGGGTGGCCGGGGAACGCCCTTTCACCCACGACCCGCTAACCTCGCCGACGCCATCATCAAAGGCAGTCGCGCCGTCGCCGCGCTTGCGGATGTTCCAAGCGAATACCTTCTGGTAAAACGCCGCCGAGCGCTCGACGTCGGTTGCCGGAATCTCGATGTAGCAGATTTTGCCGTTGGCGTAAGTGGGAGGCATGGTGACCGCTCCGTGATGGTGGCATCCTGCCGCATGGGGAGGGAGCCAGGTTACGAATGGTTTATTGCACCGCTACGCTTTGCGCGATTTCAGCCTGGGTTTGATCGCGCTTCGAGGAGCTGGCGCCCCGCGCAACAGCCCTTCAGTGCTGATGTCTTCGTCAATGTCCGGCCAGTGAATTCCGTAGCCGCCGCCGGCGGTCTTCCAATTGTGGCGTTGCGCCTCGGTGGTATGAAATAGCCGGGGATACCATGCCAGCGGTGCGGAAATCGTCCGGCCGTCTTTCAAGCGCACGCTCAGCGAGTCCTGATCGAAGGAAACGTCGGCAACTCGTTCATCTGCCGCTATCGCCAAAATACCCACGCCAAGCCTCCCCGCATTCTACTGCAAAGCATTGAACCTAATGGTCATCAAACCCCTTACCGCTGCATGCTAGACTTGTCTGTTTGCCTGCCGGTCGGCGTTATTTTCAGACCGGCCTATCGCCCTAATTTACGCCCAGAGAGAAGAATTGTCCTCATGCCTGAAACCATGATTGCCGTCGTTAAGCCGGAAGCCGCTCCCGGCATCGAGATCCGCGAAGTTCCCAAGCCCAAGTTCGGACCCACCGATGTCCTGGTGAAAGTCGAGGTCGCCTCCATCTGCGGCACCGACCTGCACATCTATGAGTGGGACCAGTGGGCGCAGCGCCGCATTCACCCGCCGCTCATTCCCGGCCACGAATTCTGCGGCACCGTCGAAGCCGTCGGCAACGAAGTCACCAGCGTCAAAGAAGGCGACTTCGTCTCCGCTGAGATGCACGTGGCTTGCGGCAAGTGCCTGCAATGCCGCATCGGCGAGTCGCACATCTGCCAGCACGTCAAGATTATCGGCGTGGACGCCAACGGCGCATTCGCCGATTACGTCGTCATCCCCGAGTCCAACATCTGGAAGCTCGATCCCTCGATCCCCAAGGAATACGCCTCCATCCTCGATCCTCTGGGCAACGCCGTGCACACCGTGCTGGCCGGCGACATCGCCGCCAAGAGCGTGGCCATCACCGGCTGCGGCCCCATCGGACTGTTCTGCATCGCCGTGGCCCGCGCTTGCGGCGCTACCCAGATTTTCGCTCTCGAAGTGAACGAGCATCGCCGCAAGATCGCCCAGAAGATGAAGCCCGACTTCGTCCTCGATCCCAAGACCGACGACGTTTACGGCCTGGTGATGGAGAAAACCGGCGGCACCGGCGTGGACGTGGTGCTGGAGATGGCAGGACGAACTGAAGCCATCCGAACAGGATTCAAAATCCTGCGTCTCGGTGGCCGCATGTCGCTCCTCGGAATTCCCTCCCGCCCGGTCGAACTCAATCTCGCAGAAGAGGTCATCTTCAAAGGCGCCACGGTGCAGGGCATCAACGGCCGCCGCATGTACCAGACCTGGTACCAGATGACCGCGCTGCTCAAGGCTGGCATGCTCGACTTGCATCCGGTGATCACCGACCGCATGCCCATGAAGGACTTCGCCAAGGGCATGGAGCGCCTGCGCACCGGCGAAGCCAGCAAAATTCTGGTCTACCCCAACGGGACGAAATAGCCTTGGGCTGCTTCTCTCCGAAGGAGTACGACCGGATGGAATTGAATTTCTTCCCACGCTGGTTGCTGGCACGGCTCAGGTTTCCTGCCGAGACTCAATCTCACTGGACCGTGCTGCTCTCGACGGCGCTGGCGTTGCTGATTGCTCCGCTGCTGGCTCGCGTCCCGCACTTTTGTCTGCTGCAAACCCTGCTGGGTATCCCCTGTCCCGGATGCGGCGTGCTGCACGCCATGTCGGCGATGGCTCACCTGGACTTTGCCGATGCATGGCACTTCAATCCCGCGGCCTACGCCGTCGCCGCGTTCTGGGGATTCCAATTGGCCGCGCGGACGACAGCGCTCCTGTTCGCTCCGACTCGCTTGCGCGTGCAGCAGTTTTCGCGGCTGGGTAATTTCGTCGCCTGTGGACTTTTACTGCTGGTATGGTTCTATCGTCTTTCTCTGGGAGGAATAGATGGCTACGCTCTCATGCCCTAGATGTCAGACATTAGTTGTAAGGTCCGGCTACCCGACTTGGGTCATCATTGTCGCGATCTGCTTTTTCCCGCTGGGACTGCTGGCGCTTCTCGCTGGACGCAAACCCACGCGCTGCGGCAATTGCGGCTTCGTCTGGGAAGGATAAAGCGATCCGAGGGTGCGTAGTCGGACGGCCTTGGCGGCAAGCTGCCACAACGAGCTGAATTCGTTGAAACTACCTGATTCGAGCGACAATGTATAATGTACATCGTGCGGCGAACCCAACTCTATCTCGATGACGATTTGTGGAGCGCCCTTCACGCTCAGGCGCGCCGGCAAGGAACCACCATCTCCGATCTGGTGCGTGAAGCCGCCCGCGAACATTACCTCGACAAGCCCGAAGACCGGGAGGAGGCAATGCTTGCCCTGATCGGCATCCGCCGGGACGGCCGGCGTTCGGACTCCAGCGCGGAGGTTCGCAGCCTGCGTCGCGGCCATCGCCTCACAAGACTGGCGAAATCGTGATTGTCCTGGTGGATTCCGACATCCTTATCGAAGTTACCCGCGGACGGGATGAAAACCTCGCTGCAGCGATGGATGGAGCTTGCCGCGTCGGACGAGCCCGTTCTGTACTCTCCGGTCAGCGAGGCCGAGCTTTGGGCAGGCGCCCGTCCCCGCGAGCACGACGTCCTATTGCGCTTGTTTCGCGCCCTCACCTGCGTAGTGATTGATGCTGAATCCGGCCGCCAAGCCGGCGATTTCCTGCGGCGCTATCACAAGAGCCACGGAGTGGAACTCGGCGACGCGCTCATCGCCGCTGCGGCGCTGCGCAGCCATGCCGCCCTGTGGACCAGAAATCGCAAGCACTACCCGATGAAAGAACTGGCGTTCTACTAGCCCTGGCGCGCCCCTGCACGCGCTAAAATACTCAGTCGCATTCTGGAGCGTTCATGTCCACAGCCACGCGCACCAATCCGCTCAGCTTCCTTACCGACCAGCTCAACGAGCTCAAGCAGAAGGGCACCCACTTCAAGCTGCGCGTGCTCGACGACGAGCAGGCCGCGGTCTGCACCTTCGACGGCAAGCGGGTCATCAACCTGGCCTCCAACAATTACCTCGGCCTGACCACTCATCCCAAGCTGCGCGAAGCCGCGCTCGAAGCCACGAAAGAATTCGGCGTCGGCTCCGGCGCGGTGCGCACCATCGCCGGCACCATGAAGATCCACATGGAGCTGGAAGAAAAAATCGCGCGCTTCAAAAATGTCGAAGCCTGCGTGGTCTTCCAGTCGGGCTTCACCGCCAACGCCGGCACGGTCTCGGCCATCCTGGGCAAGGAAGACTTCATCGTCTCCGACGAGCTCAACCACGCCAGCATCATTGACGGCGCCCGCCTGTCGCGCGCCAAGATCAAGGTCTTCCGCCACAAGGACGTCGCCCACGCCGAAGAGCTGCTCCACGAAATCAAGGACGAGCCCGGCCACAAGCTGATCATCACCGACGGCGTCTTCTCCATGGATGGCGACATCGGCGCGCTGCCCGGCCTGACCGCGCTCGCCGAAAAGTACGGCGCCATCATGATGGTGGACGACGCCCACTCCTCCGGCGTGCTGGGCCGCAACGGCCGCGGCACCATTGACCACTTCAACCTGCACGGCCGCGTGGACATCCAGGTGGGCACGCTGTCCAAGGCCATCGGCGCGCTCGGCGGCTACGTCTGCGGCACCCGCGACCTCATCGACTTCCTCTACCATCGCGGACGCCCGTTCCTGTTCTCCACCTCGCATCCGCCGTCGGTCGCCGCCACCTGCATCGCCGCCTTCGATGTGCTGGAGCAGGAGCCCGAGCGCATGGAGAACCTGTGGAAGAACACCCGCTACTGGAAGCAGGAGCTGGGCGCGCTGGGCTTCAACATCGGCGGCGTCAACACTCCGGCCAGCGAGACCCCGATCACGCCCATCATCATCGGCGACGGCAAGCTCACCATGGACTTCTCGCGCGAGCTCTTCAAGGAAGGCGTGATGGGCACCGGCATCGCCTTCCCCACGGTCCCCGAAGGCAAAGCCCGCATCCGCACCATCGTCACCGCGACGCATACCAAGGAAGAGCTAGACCAGGCCCTGGACACGCTGAAGAAGGTAGGCAAGCGGATGGGGATACTTGGGCTGAAGCCCGTAGCCGGTTGTCCGTTGTCGGTTGTCGGTTGTCCGTTGTCGGTTGTCGGTTTTCCGTTGTCAGTTGTCGGTTGTCCGTTGTCGGGCGTCGGTTATCAGTTGTCAGGATTTTGGGTGCCCCATCCTAAGCCATCTTTTGGCTTAGGGTGGGGGGTTTCGTCTGAGCCGCACGGACCTGCTTTTACTGACCACTGGCCACTAGCCACTGACCACTGCCTTGTCATCCCGACCGGAGCGCCCGCACGCTTTTCTCCGACTCGCGTGCACCGGGGCCCCCGGCGAGCGCCGATTTTGCGCTCGTCGGGGTGGCTAGGCGAGTCGGGCGGGCGCGTAGTGGAGGGACCTGCTTTTGCCGACAACTGCTCAGTTCAGCTTGAGACGGACGTGTCGCGCCAGCGCCCTCTGCTGCCGGTCAAAGCTGTACAGCGCACCGCATCCCAGTTCCAGCGCGGCGGCCACATGCAACAGGTCGGCCGTGCTGGTGCCAACGCTCGTCGTCTCGTGGGATGACGACAACCGGGCGCGCTCCATGATCTGCTCGGACAACGGGCGCACCATCCAAACTCCGTCGCCCATCTCGCGCGCCATGGCTTTCCAGGAAGCACTCGCCTCCGCCCGCGAGATACCTTCTCGGTAGACGCGCAACTCCAGCGCATTGGCCGCTTCCAATTCGCACAGCGTGGTGATCAGGAAAACTCGCCGGCGGCTTTGCGCATGGTGCGCGCCGCAGGTTGCGAATTGGCATCGGGGCTGTACAGCGAAACCAGGAAGCTGGTATCGACGTAGGTCTTCAATAGCGAGCTCGATCTTTCGCGATCAACTCGGCGCCGGGGAACCTCCAGCACTTTGTCGCCATAAATGTCGCGCAAGCGCGCCAGAAAATCGGGCATGGGGCGAGTGGGTTTGGGCTCGGGCACCAGCCGCCCAATCGGCCGCTGACGCTTGGTGATCTGGATTTCCTCACCTTCGCGCAGCAGCCTCTCGATCTTGGGGAAATCGTAGCGCAGGTCGCGTACCGTAGCCTTCTTCATGTGATACATAGTAGCATCACATTAATTTTGGTAGGCAACGACCAGGCCCTGGACACGCTAAAGAAGGCAGACAAGCGGATCGGGGACTGTAGGCGTGAGAGGATAGAGATCGCATGACCGAAGATCCCCAGAAATTGTTTGCCACGCGGGCGGAACAGTTCCCCCAGGCGGATGATTCCGATGCCGCGAGATCGGTTCTCGAAAAGACGATCGAAATGGTACCGGTTTTCGGCCCTGCTACGACTTGGATGTTGGCGCAGTTTTGGGTCCCGAACCTTGACCGTCGGCGCAAGAGTGGCTCAAGGAACTCGCCGATGACTTTGACCGGCATCGCGAGGAACTAAAGATCGAGAATCTCGTCCGGGCAGGAAGTCTTCATATCGGCATCCATTCAGGCGGCCCGCATAGCTCTGCAACACACCAAGAGGAAAAGCGACGATATCTGCGAAATGCCCTGCTAAATATCGCCCTTGGTAAGGGGCCCCGACGAGATCCGACAGCAGATTTTCTTCAATGCGATCGAAGCACTTTCCCCAGCCCACGTTAGAGCCTTGGATTTTATCTGGCGCCCTCCTCGCCGCGTTCCATGGGACGAGCATAGGGTGCCGATTGCGCAAAGGAACTATGGTGCGGCCATAGAGATTGTCGTGCCGGAGCTCAAAAGGGCACCCTGGCCTTATGGAGGCCGTACTCGCTGAGCTAAGAAACAGAGGTCTCTCTACCCTCGGTCAAGCGGGCTATCCATTCCCTTCAGGCAGCCTGATTACGAACCTCGGAGTTGAATTCCTTCGGTTTGTCCTGCGTCCAGATGAACTGCGAAGCCAGTCGGATGCGCCGACGGAGATCGACTTCTAAATCATGAACAAGCGGGCAAGTGAGGATTCAGTCGGTTGCAACGGGATAGCAGCGTTTAGCTTGGGGCTGTTTCAGAAACGGCCCCAAGGCACGCCTTACGTTGAAGCTCCGCCAACGTTTGCTTGCGACGGCAAGTTGCTCTCGGAACTTGGCCGCCCGCTCAGTATCAAAAAGCCCTACGTAATTGATTTGACCTTCAACGCTCATCGTGTACCGCGCTAAATCCGGAGACCGAACCATTCCGCGCTCCAGGTTGTAAATAGCCGCCCGGACTTGTCGCCGATAAGAGTTCTGCACGGTAATGAATTTCCCCAGAAGCAAGTTGGTGATGGTTTTCTTGTCGCCTGGGCCCATCACTTTGATTTTTCGATGCGATACCCTGAATCCGGCTTTTCTAAGACTCTCTATTGCGGCCAATAGCACATCACACGCGCTTTCTCTCCCGAAAACGCTAAATCGTCGACCCAGCTCGAATATCGAACACAGTTTTGTTTGACAGTCGCCCGAATCTCTAGAGTCGCCTGGCCGCTCAAGGAACGAAATTAGCGAGGAGCGTGCTAGTAGGGGCCCCTTGAGGAAGACGCCCTCGGAAGAGTCGTGAGCTTAGTCAACAATCTCTGCAATTTGGGGGGAACAATTCAGGACATATGCCTCCAGACGGAGTACACCTGGCACCGGGGTTATCGAGGGAAAGAAGCTCTTAATATCGATGGTTGCCAGGGGTCGGGCGCTCCGAAATGGCAACGCAGCGTTATCTCGAGGGATAGTTTTTCCTCGAACCCCGCCGAGAAGGTGCTGGGCGGGAGAAGGCTTTTTAACAAGAAACTATCTTCAACGCGCGATTGAATCTGCCTTGAGCAAGGACAATAGGGTTATCGATCAACCTCTTTTTCGCGAGACTTGACCTTTCGAGCAAAAGGTTTAGCTTTGTCTAGGCTTATGAAACGGCTTGATAGTAACGCGCCCAGCGTGGGCCGCGAGGGCAAAGGAGTTCAGCTCTCTGGCATGCCTAGGATGACACCATCAGGTATCTCAGGAGAATAAAGATCAAGCGCTCCGAGGCAGTTTTCGTACTGAGGCACGTTCTTTTGCCCGACTTTTCGTTAGTGAGATTGCCTTGCACCAGAAACCTGGCAAGGTAGCCGACCGTCGCGTTCGAATTATTCGGATTCTTGATTCCTTTGAGATGGTGCACTTCCGCTGCCAGCATTGTAAAAAGGCTCTCTGGAATGCCCAGAGACCAACTACATAAATTTACTGATTGCGCCCGATGCTAGGGATTGCGCGTTCCCTTTTCGATCAGTGGACAGGCATAGACTCGGGTTTAGACCCGCTTTTGCTAGCTCTTTTTGTTGAAGTCCGGGAGACTAGCTCGCGCGATTCTCAAGGCCTTTAGCGTGTTTATGGTGGATTGGAAGTGACATGGCTCATATCCTTAAGCGTCCCTGTCAAAAACTAAATCACGGTTTTCAAGAAGACATCGACCAGAGACTCAGTGATTTTTCTCGCCGGAGTCGTACAGCTCTTGTCTTTCTTGGATTCGACTTGCGTTGAATCCGTTTGATCTCGTGAACTGCTTTTTCGACAGCCTGGTTGTATGCTTTTCAGGGTTAATGTCGTCTTCTGCGTTGCAGGTTCCCTCAGGGGGACATGCAAGCGTAGAGGTCTCCATATCTTTCTTCATACTTGCTCCTTTCCTCGGCATCAAGCGCCGTGCTGTCAAAACGCCCTTCCCGTCAAAGGGCGACATTTCCCGAAACGAGCCATTCACTGTGCTGTATATATAAGAGATTACAAGCACATGCGTCCCTAATATGCGGGCTGGTTTTCCCGCGACTTAGCCTTTTGGGCCCACGTCGTAAGGCTTCCACGAGAATTCGCAAGGGAAGATTGCCTTCGGCCTTGGAAAGGGTTGTTACAGCAGAGCCAAGTTTTCAAAGACCCCGAACCACCGTTTCAGTGGCCCTAATGGAAACACTGCTAAGAAACGAATTGCTGAAAGTCAATTGAAATGACAACCACGAGTCTCGCCTCAAGCCGCCTCGTGTTACGCTCTCCACCGGCACGCCTAAAGGCTTGCCCTGATACAAAGCGGTCGAGGCGGATACATAGCGGTGAAGATAGGCATTGGCACAGTTCGGTTGCCGATGGAACGGCTGGAGCGTGGCGGCGGGGATGGTTGCCGCGGCGGCGGTGGCCGTGCCCTACCTGCTTACGCACAATATGGCGGCGGTGGGGGTGGCGCTGCGGCAGGGGTTTGCGCTGGTGTGCCATCAGCGGGCGGAGCGGTGCTTCTGGATCTGGGGCGCGCCGGTGGCGGTGTGCACGCGCTGTCTGGGAATCTACCTGGGAGCCGCCATCGGCCTGGTGCTGCGGACGTCGCGCGCGCTGGCCTTGCGGCTGCTCCTCGCCGCCGCTGCCCTCAATGGGCTCGACGTGGCCACCGAGTTGGCCGGGCTGCACGGCAATTGGCTGGTGGTGCGATTCGTTCTGGGCCTGCTGCTGGGCGCCGCCGCCGGATTGCTGATCTCCTCGGCCATGGCGGAGACCGCCGCACAGCCCGCCGCCGCGAAGGCCTACGGTTCCCATTGGTCATGACGAGCGGAGCGAGGCATCCGTTTTCGTTCGATCATGGCGCGATGGTTGGGAACAGCAGATCCCTCACGGGCTGAAGCCCGTTCGTGATGACAACTCAGGAAGAGGACGCCAGCACGCGGCGCTGAAGCGCCGCTCTTCCACCGGGATGGAACCGCGCCGGTAGTGCCATATCCCACACGACGCACGGTGCCCCAGGTTCGCGTCCCGGGTTTGGACGCTAACCTGGGCTCATGAATCTCCGCTTGGGCGCAACACCGATATCCGTAATCCCAGGTTAGCCCAAAAGACGGGCGAACCTGGGGCACCGGGATTTCCGCATTACTCTGGCGAAAGGCGAAGAGCGAACGGCGAACCGCGGTCCGCCCCTCTGTTAGCGAAATGGTTAACATTTGGCCCTGCCCATCTCGTGTTGACATGTATACAAACTGGCATGCCTCTTTTTCCCCATGCCATTAAGCGTACACACATGCCGCAATAAGTCTTTTGTTTTCATGGATTTTTGGCTGTAAGTGCAATGGAATGTGTAGTTACAGCCAGTAGCGAGCTAAGCCGTTTATTTGCAACGCTGGTTCACGAATTGATGGGTTCTCTCGCCGTACGCTCGGTCGAGGCCGAGCCGCCGACCTGTTATCTCTGTCGGCAACATAAGCAGTGGTTTCGCGGGTCTGGTTTGTTCGCGACCAACCCTTGTGCCGCCGGCTAAAGCCGGCTCCGGATGAGGAGAGAGCGTCCTATCGGCACGACTGAAGTCATGCCCTGATACAAAGCGACTGAATTAGGGTTTTGCCGCGGCGACGCCATGGGCTTCGAGCCAGGGCTGCAAGTCGGCGAGCGCGCGGTCGCAGACCATGGCGTGGCGCTGCTTCTTGTCGCGGACTCGACGGCGGCGTCTCCTCGTCCAGCGGCTGCAACAGGTCGAAGGTGATGTTGGCCGGCTGGAAGTGCTTGGCCTCGGCGTGGCAGATGTAGTGCACCAGCGCGCCGAAGGCGGTCGAGCGCGGAGGCGCGACTGGCGCGGCTTTCGCGGCGAGCGCCGCGGCCTGCATCCCCGCCAGCAGTCCGGTGGCGATGGACTCGACGTAGCCTTCGACGCCGGAGATCTGTCCCGCGAACAGCACGCCGCGGATGCTGCTTCATCTGCAGCGTCTCGTCCAGCAGCGCCGGCGCCTTGATGTAAGTGTTGCGATGAATCTGGCCGTAGCGCAGGAACTTCGCATTCTCCAGGCCCGGGGATGAGCCGCAGGATGCGCGCCTGCTCGCCGAACTTGAGGTGGTTCTGGAAGCCGACCAGGTTGTAGCTGTCGGCGCGCAGGTTCTCCTGCCGCAGTTGCACCACCGCGTAGGGCAGGTGGCCGGTGCGCGGATCGCGCAGGCCGACCGGCTTCATCGGCCCGAAGCGCAGGGTGTCGCGGCCGCGGCGCGCAATCTCCTCGATGGGCAGGCAGCTCTCGAAGTAGTTCAGCTTCTCCCACTCCTTGGCGTCCACCGACTGCGCTTCCAGCAGCGCGTCGAGGAAGCGGTCGTACTCCTCGCGCGTCATGGGGCAGTTGATGTAGTCGGCAGTGCCCTTGTCGTAGCGCGCCGCCATGTAGGCGCGGCTCATGTCGATGGTGTCGGCCTCGACGATGGGGCTGATGGAGTCGTAGAAGAAGAGCTGCTCGCTGCCGCTGAGCCGCTGGATCTCCGCGGCCAAGGCGTCCGAGGTAAGCGGGCCGCTGGCGATGATGGTGATGGCCGCGTCTTCGTCGATGGCGGTCACTTCCTCGCGGACGATGCGAATCAGCGGCTCGCCTTCGATGGCGGCGGTGACGGCCTGCGAGAACAGCTCGCGATCCACCGCCAGGGCGTGGCCGGCGGGCACGGCGTGCTGGCGAGCGAGCTCCATCAGCAGCGAGCCGGCGCGGCGCATCTCTTCCTTCAGCAGCCAGGGCGCGGTGTTCTGCGTGTCGGACTTCAGCGAGTTGGAGCACACCAGCTCGGCAAAGTACGGCGTCTGGTGCGCGGGCGTGGCGCTGCGGCCGCATTTCGTAGAGATCGACGCTGACGCCGCGGCGCGCGCATTGCCACGCGGCCTCTGTGCCCGCCAGTCCGGCGCCGATAATGCGAACCGCTTTCTGCATGGAAACCCCGATCCAGCCATTATTCCAGATTTGAACTGACTCGCGATTTTGCTCGACACCCGTAGCTCGCCACGCAGCACCGACGGCTATACTGCGAGGCGAGATGAAAATCTCGACCCCAGGAGAACGCGAATGAACCGAGGCGGTGTTTCGTTGCTGCTGGCGCTGTGCCTGGCTCCCATCGCGGGAGCGCAACAGCCGGTCAAAGGTCCGATGGTGGTTCCGGCCGCCCGGCATGATACGTCGGCGCCACTGCGTGAGATGATGCGCGGGGTGAAGCCGGTGCTCGATACCGGCAAGCAGCAACATCTGGAGATGGAAGAGCCGCCCGCTCGTCACGTGCCGCCGGCCGCTGACACCGTGGTGCAGTCTTCCCGCGGCTCGGCCCAGCAGGCGCAGATCGTCAACAGCTTCGAAGGCATCACCCAGGGCGGAGCCGATCCTCCCGACACCAACGGCGCACCCGGACTGAACGGGCAGTATGTGCAGACCACGAACTTTCTCTACGCGGTCTTCGACAAGTCCAGCGGCAACGTCACCTTCGGTCCCTACTACGTGAAGAGCCTGTTCCAGGGATTCGGCGGGCAATGCGAGACCGAGGACGCCATGAGCGACCCCACGGTGCGCTTTGATCGCGCCGCCGGACGCTGGATCATCGAGCAGATCGCCGGAGAGTACGGATTCACCCCGCCGCTGTACATCTGCGTTGCGGTCTCCACCACTGCGGATGCCACCGGCTCCTACTACCGCTACTCGATTCCTTACGGCAACTATCTTCCCGACTATCCCAAGCTGGCGGTATGGCCCGACGCCTACTACCTGACCACCGACCTCTATCTGAACTGGGTGTTCCAGGTTACGTCGGCGTGCGCGCTGGATCGCCACTCCATGCTGCAAGGCGGGCCGGCGTCGGCAATTTGCTTCCAGACGGGCGGCGACGTGTTTCAGTTCCTGCCGGCAGACCTCGACGGCGCGGCATTACCACCGCCGGGCGCACCCAATCCGATCGTCGGCAACGTCGGCGGCTCGAACAATACGCTCGACCTGTTCAAGTTCCACGTGGACTTCGCCAATCCGCAGAACTCCACCTTCACCGGCCCGTTTCCCATCCCGGTCGCGCCCTACACCGTGGCATGCTGGTCGGATTGCGTGCCGCAGCAGGGCACCAGCATGCTGCTCTATGCGCTGGGTCCGATGACGATGTACCGGCTTGCGTATCGCAACTTCGTTCCGCCCACCGTGCCTTCGAGCGTGATCCATGCGGCGCATCAGAGCCTGGTGCTGAACCACACGGTGCAGAATAGCGACGGCTCCTACGGAATCCGCTGGTACGAGTTGCGGGCGGTGGAGAAGGGAGACTTCACGGTCTTCCAGCAGAGTACGTTCGCGCCTGACAGCAACTCGCGCTGGATGGGCAGCGTGGCCATGGACAAGCTCGGCGACATGGCGATGGGCTACAGCGTCTCCAGCGCGAGCATGTACCCGTCCATCAACTTCACCGGCCGGCTGGCCACCGATCCGCCCAGCACCATGGAGCAGGAAGCCGGCATCTTGGCGGGCGGCGGCTCGCAGGCCGATAGCGACCGCTGGGGCGATTACAGCAGCATGGTTGCCGATCCGACGGACGATTGCCTGCTGTGGTACACCACCGAATACATCCCGTCGAATGGACAGAGTTGGAGGACGCGCATCGTCTCGCTGAAGTTCCCCGGATGCCATTAGCGCGATTCAGCCGATTGCCGCAAAACCAAAGCGGTGAATCGGGATTTCGCTTCGCGCATCATTAACTTGAGGGCGTGCTATAGTACGGCCTCAATTTTGGTGACGCAATATTTTCGGAGGAGATCGTCATGGCGCGAATTTCTTATGTCGAACCGGCGGACGCATCGGCCGACGTGCGCGAGGTCTATGACAAGACGCTAAAGGGCAAGCCGGGCAGCTTCCACAAAATCCTGGCCCACCGCCCCGAAGTGCTGAAGACGATGCTGCCCTTCTACTCCAGCGTGGGCCGCTCGCTCGACCGCCGGCTGTATGAACTGGTTTATATCCGCGTCTCCATGATGAACGGATGCCACTACTGCACCCAGCACCACCTTGCCGGCTCCAAGAAGGCCGGGCTGACGCGCGAAGAATGGCAGCACCTGCGCGACGGCAAGTACTCAGGCTTCAGCGACCGCGAGCGCATCGCGCTGGACTTCGCCGAGAAGCTGACGCGCAATCCCAGCACCATCGGCGACTCCGAGATCCGTTTGCTGAAGGAGCACTTCTCCGATGGCGAGATTGCCGATCTGCACTTCCTGGTGGGGCTGGCCAACTTGACCAACCGCCTCACCGGCCCGCTGGCTCTCGACTTCGAGATGGCGGTCGAGAACGTGTAGGCGTAAAGACTCGGTGCCCCAGGCTTAAAGGATGACCCGCTCGTCGCCCACGCGCCGAGTGACTCGCTCCCGGTCCAAGTACTCCAGCAGTGGGATGGCGTACTTGCGGGTCACGCCCAGCAGGTCTTTGAAGTTGCTGACGTTGAGCTTGGGCGTCTTGGCCTTCTGCGCGGCTATTTGCTTTCGCAGTGCCTCCAGCGCACTGTGATGGAACACCAGCCCGTCGGCCAGTTTCACCAGCACCCGGTCGCGCAGGAGTAGGGTCACAATCTTCTGCGCTCGCACTTTGTCCACCGGTAGCGAGGCGAGTACTTCCAGGAGCAGCGGAACTTTCAGCCCGGCCTCGGCGAAGGCGCGCTCAATTTGCGCTTTGGCCTCGGCCTCTTCGTCGCGCAGGACCACGCCTTTGCCGGCGGCATGAACCTGCTCGCCGCTGACCGCTAAGTGCTTGTCCCTCAACAGCGAATCCAGCACACCGCGAAACAGTTCGGGCGGCAAGTCCAGGGTTTCGCGCAACTGCTCCTTGCTGATGCCCGCCACCAGCGGGTTCTGCTGATGGAACTGCTCGACCCGCTCGCGCGTGGCCCGGCGTTGCTGCTCGACCACCGCCGGCGTGGTCAGCAGCGCCTCAAAGCGGACCAACTTGCCCGACTTCTCCAACTCGCCCGCGATCTGATTCATTCGCGCCGCCAGCCAGCCGGTTTCCGCCACGGTTTCCGTCAGCGAGAGCCCGGCGGCGCCTCGGCGCGAAACCCGCGCCAGCAGCGCTTCTTGCGGCGTCGCGTCGGCGATGGCCTCCAGGAAGCGCAAGCGTTCGTCGGCTTTCATCCGCCGCGGCGCCACGGCGTCGAGCACGCGGCCGCCGGCGATGGTGATGACCGGCGAGAACTGCCGCAGGATGAAGCGATCGCCTGGCAGCAACAGCAGCGGCTGATCCAGCTTCAGCCGCGCCAGGCCCGACTGTCCCGGTTGCAGCGTCTTCGCGCCGAGCAGACTGACCTGCGCGATGGTCTCCGCGGTATAAGCGTGCAGATGCACCCGCGCGCGATCGCGCAACACGCGGGCGGAGCGCAACAGATCAATCACCGCCGATATCTCGCGCACCGGCCGGAACAATTGCGGCGAGGTCAGCATCATGCCGCGCGCCAGGTCGGCCGTCTCTACGCCCGCAAGGTTCAGGGCGGTGCGCTGTCCGGCTATGGCCTTCTCCGCCGCGTGGCCGTGTACCTGCACGCCGCGTACTCGCACCCGCCGGCCGCCGGGATGCACTTCCAGCTCCTGCTCTTTGGCCACCGTTCCGGAGATCAGCGTTCCGGTAATAACCGTGCCGAAGCCCTTCATGGTGAAGACGCGATCAATGGGCAAACGCAGCGCGGCGGTGGAATCCTTGGCGGGAACCTCGGCGGCAACCTGCGCCAGCGCCGTCTTCAGCTCGTCCATGCCGGCGCCGGTTCTGCTGCTGACGGCGACGATGGGCGACTTGGCAACATCCAGGAACGACCCAGCGACGAAGTCGGCGACTTCCAGCTTCACCACTTCCAGCGTGTCGGCGTCCACCAGGTCGGACTTGGTAATCACGGTGATGCCGCGCGGCAAGGCCAGCAGGCGGCAGATGTCGAAGTGCTCGCGGGTCTGCGGCTTGATGGATTCGTCGGCGGCAATGATGAGCAGCACCAGGTCAATGCCGCCCACGCCCGCCAGCATGTTGCGGACGAAGCGCTCATGGCCGGGGACGTCCACCAGCCCGATGCGGATGGCTTCCCCGCCGGGACCGGCAAGGTCGAGGTTGGCAAAGCCGATGTCAATGGTGATGCCGCGGCGTTTTTCTTCCTCCAGCCGGTCGGGATCAATGCCGGTCAACGCCCGTACCAGCGCGCTTTTGCCGTGATCAATGTGTCCCGCGGTGCCGATCACAACTGCTTTCATCGCCACCAGTGTACCTTTTGCGGAACTTCGGGAGAGTGCGCCCGGAAGTGTGGAGTAGGAGAGTTGAGTGCTCGACGCAGATGACTGGCAGCAGAAAAACTCTGGTTTGCTAAAGCTAATGAGTAAGGGCACGACTTCAGTCGTGCCGATAGAGTTTGGCTCTTGTCCCGGTTGGGGACGATCGCTTTCAGCGACCGTCCCCAACCGCCTAATTAGCGAGACCTCTGACGGCACGACCTGAGGTCGTGCCCTTACTCGTTGTCGTACCGAAAATGGGTTCTGCAACCGCAAGCTCCGCGTGCCAGTTAACGCGGATTTAACCACCTCATCCGGCTGCGAATCCCACGGCGGGCTTGGCTTGTGCGAAAATAGTGGAGGAGAACTAGATACAAGCTGCCGGGTTTACTACGGTTGCTCCATCACCAGGGAAGTTGTGTGCTTCCGGCGGGTCGAGGGGCGTTGAAGTGGTTGAGCTCAGAGCGTACTTGATCCAGACGGATGCCATCTACCCTCATACCGACGGGCACCTCAGCCGGAATCCCGCCTGAAGAAGAGCGCCGCTCTGGCCAGTGGCCGGCGGCCGACGCTTCCGGCGAAATTCTTGCCCCCCACATCCTGATTCAGCTCGAAGACGACCTGGAGCGCTCGCGCTGGCGCGAAGCCTTCTGGATTTCCGTGGTCGTCCACATGATGGTGGTCATCCTGTTGGTGATGTCGCCCAAAATTTTTCCCGGCACCAAGGGCGTGCTGCTGATTTCGCCGCAGGAGTTGATGGCCAACAAGCAGCTTACCTATCTGGACATGCCTCCGGATCTGCAGAAGGAACCGAAGGTCAAGCCTGACACCGATAAGCTGTCAGACAAGAACCGCATCGCGGAGAGTCGCCATCCTTCGCTGGATAAGAAGACGCTGGAGGAGTTGCGGCGCGCCGGTCCGCCGCGTCCGGCGGGCCAGCCGTCGCAGAGCGCGCAGATGACCGCCCCTTCGCCGCCTGCCGGGCAGCAGCAGCCGCAAGGCCAGCAGATGTCACAGTTTGAGCCGCAACCCAATCCCAGGCTGCCGATGCCACAGCAGCAGGAAGCCAAGAGCGTGCCCAATTTCGCGGGCATGATGTCGGCCGGCAATTCCATTGAGCAGGCGGCGCGCGCCGTGGCCACGCATCGTGGCGGCTACGGCGGCGGAGGTGGCGGCGGCGACAATGGCATCGGGCCGGGTGGCTCGGCGGTCCGCATGGGCCAGGTGGATGTCCTCAGCGACACAGAAGGCGTTGATTTTGGCCCGTATCTATCGCGCGTGGTGGACGCCGTTCGCCGCGAGTGGTACACGCTGATTCCGGAGGCGGCACGTCCGCCGCTGTTGAAGCGCGGCCGGGTGGCGATTGAGTTTGCCATTCTGCGCGATGGCAGTATCGCCGGCATCAAGTATTCGTCGGGCGGAAACTCCGGCGACATCTCACTCGACCGCGCGGCCTGGGGCGGCATCACCGGCGCCTCACCGTTCGCGCCGTTGCCCGGTGCCTATCACTCCCCCTACCTGATGCTGCGCTTCCGCTTCTACTACAACCCGCAAAAGGGTGATATCGAATAGCCGCGCGCGTAAAATAAAGCTGTGACGCGCAGTCGGCAACTCGCAGACAAAGCTCCCGGCCAACTGACCGAAGCCGAATTTCAGGCGCGTTTGCGCTCGCGCGAAAGCCGCAAAGTAATCGGCCTGCTGTTGCTGGCGCTGTTTATCCTGGCGCTGGCTTTTTTGCGCTACGGCAAGACCATCCCATGGGGCGCGCGCTAGTCGCCGTTGCGCATGGCCGCCACTTCTCCAACCAACGCTGAGCCGCTGCTGGTGGTCATCCTGGGGCCTACGGCATCGGGGAAATCGTCGCTCGCCTTCGAACTGGCGCGCCGCTTCGATGGCGAGATTGTGAGCTGCGATTCGGTCGCGGTGTTTCGCCACTTCGAGATTGGCACCGCCAAACCCAGCCATGCGCAGCGTGCGGCGCTGCCTCATCACCTGATTGACGTTGTGGAGCCGGGCGCAATCTACAGCGCCGGCGACTACGCCCGCCAGGCGCGCGAGGTGCTGCGCGACATCGCCAGCCGCGGGCACATGCCGATCATGGTCGGCGGTACCGGGCTGTACCTGCGGGCGCTGCTGGAAGGATTGTTCGCCGGGCCGCAGCGCTCGCCCGAGCTGCGGGAGCGCTTGCGGACGCGGGCGGCCGAGCACGGACCGCAGCACGTGCATAAGATTTTGCGGCGTCTCGATCCTGCGGCCGCCGATGCGATTCATGCCAATGATCTGGCGAAGGTGGTCCGCGCGGTGGAAGTTTGCCTGGCGTCGCGCCGGCGCATGAGTTCCATGTGGCAGGAGCAGGGACGCGATCCGCTGCGAGGCTTTCGCATTCTGCGCATCGGGCTGAATCCGGCGCGGGAAGCACTGTACGCGCGCATCAACCAGCGCGCGCAGCAGATGTTCGACGACGGGCTGGTGGAGGAGACGCGCGACCTGCTGCTGCGCTTCGGCGGCGATCCGCAGGTGACGGCGCTGCAATCGCTGGGCTACAAGCAGGCCGGGCAATTGCTGGCGGGCGCGCTGACGCTGGCGCAGGCGGTCACGGCCGCGCAGCAGGGACATCGCAACTACGCCAAGCGGCAGATGACCTGGTTTCGCCGCGAGCCCGCGGTCTGCTGGCTGGAAGGTTTTGGCGACGATGCCGCCATGGTGGCGCAAGCTGCCGAACTGGTTTCCTCTCATCTCAACCGGGTCGAAGCGGCGACAGTTCTGATATCGTCACAGCGTGACGAAGCGCGCCATTCTTGCGGGCCTGCTGATGTTTGCCATGACCGCCTCCAGTCCGGAATTCGCCCATGAACATTTCCAGCGGCCGGGGCCGGTGAAGCTCACGCCGCACGGCGAAAAGTGGGCGCGCGAGACCCTGAAGAAGATGACGCTAGAGCAGAAGGTGGCCAGATGTTCATGATCTGGTCCAAGGTGCAGTTTCTCAACACCGACAGTCCCGACTACCTGAAACTGCGCGACACCATGCGCAAGTATCATCTCGGCGGATTCGGTCTGACGGTGCGCTTTGAAGACGGCTACCTCTACAAGAGCGAACCGCTGGAGGCGGCCACGCTGGTGAATCGACTGCAGAGCGACTCGGAGATTCCGCTGCTGTTCGGCGCCGACTTTGAGCGCGGACTGGCTTACCGGCTGAACGGCCCTACCAATTTTCCGCACGCCATGGCCTTTGGCGCAACCGGCGACGTGAACTACGCGCGCGAAGCCGGACGCATCACCGCCCGCGAAGCCCGCGCCATCGGGGTGCAGTGGAACTGGTTTCCCGACGCCGACGTGAACTCCAATCCGGCGAATCCCATCATCAACAATCGTTCCTTCGGCGAAGATCCGCAGCAGGTCAGCGAGTTCGTGAAGGCGTATATCGCGGGAGCGCATGAATACGGCATGCTGACCACGGCCAAGCATTTTCCCGGACACGGCGACACCAGCACCGATTCGCACGTGACGGTGCCGATCGTCGCCGGCGATCGCCATCATCTCGACACCATTGAGCTGCCACCCTTCCGCGCGGCCATCGAGCGCCGGCGTTGACTCAATCATGGTGGCGCACCTTTCCGTCCCGGCGCTCGATCCCGACCCGCACACGGTGGCCAGCATCTCTCCGGCAATCGTGGACGGCCTGCTACGGCATGACATGGGCTTTCAGGGGATGGTGGTCACCGACGCCATGGACATGAACGGACTGATGGCGCTGTTTCCGCCGGGACCGGCGGCATCAGGACAGGCCGCAGTGGCGGCGGTGAAGGCGGGCGACGATGTGCTGATTATTCCGGCGGACCTGGATGGCGCGTACAACGGATTGCTGGCGGCGGTGCGCAGCGGCGAGATTCCGGAAGCGCGCATTGACCAGTCGGTGCTGAGGATTCTGCGGGCGAAGGCGTCGGTGGGGCTGGACCGCGCTCGCCTGGTGGATTTGAGCGCAGTGGACAAAATTATCGCGCCTCCGGCTAGCATGGCCGTGGCACAGCAGATTGCCGACGGCGCCGTCACCGTGGTACGTGACAACCGCCAGGTGCTGCCGCTCAAAGCGGTTCCAAGGGAACCAAACCGGCCGGGCTTGCGTATCCTTCAACAGCGGAGGTCGCGTAACCGCGTCGTCGTGCTCATCTTCACCGACGACCTCAGCTCGGATTTGGGTCACGAGCTGCAACACCAGATGCGGCTGCGCGTGCCCGACGTTCACGTTATGTACATTGATCCCCATAATGCCTCAGGCCTGAATACTTCCGTGCTCGACGCGGTGCAGCAGGCGCAGGCGGTGGTGGCCGCGATGTATGCCGCGCCCGTGCCGGGCAAGCCCGCGGCCACGCAGGCCGGCCTGGAATCCGCAACCCGCGCATGCCGCCATGACTGCCGGCGGATTTACTGCGGGATGTCCTAAAAGACTGCCGCCGCCAAGACCGTGGTCGTCGCCATGGGCAATCCCTACCTGGCATCCGGCCTTCCCGAAGTTCAAACTTATCTGTGCACTTATTCCACGGCGCAGGTGTCGGAAGTGAGCGCCGTGAAGGCGTTGTTCGGCGAGATTCCCGCCAGCGGGCGCCTGCCCGTCACCATTCCTAATATCGCTGTTCGCGGCGCCGGCCTGGGTTCCGCCGCCGGCCCGTCTCATGGAGGTTCGCAATGAAAATTTCAACCGCCAGACTTGTGCTTCTCGCCATGACCGCCTGCTTTGTGGTGGGCGTGGCCGCCTGTAGCGTCAGCGTCAACGACAAGGACAAAGATAAGGAGAAGGTGGACATCTCGACCCCGTTCGCCAATCTGAAGGTCGACACCGACGAGAAGGCCGCGGCTGACAATGGGATCCCGGTTTATCCCGGCGCGCATGTGCGTCCCAAGGAGAATGGCGACAGCCACAGCGCCAACATCAACATTGGCGCGCTCGGTTTCGGATTGAAGGTGGTGGCCGCCGAATATGAGACCGACGACTCGCCGGAGAAGGTGAAGGCGTTCTACCAGGACAAGCTGAAGAGCTTTGGCAGTGTGCTGGTGTGCAACGGGCACGACAGCGGCTCCGATGTGCACATCAATACCAAGGGCGACGACGAAGATAAGGCGCTTTCCTGTAGTGACAGCCACGGCGATGGCTGGGAGCTGAAGGTCGGTACCAGCAGCGACGAGCACCTGGTATCCATCGAGCCGCATGGTTCGGGAACGCGCTTCGGCACCGTGCTGATTCGCACTCGCGGCAAGGAAGGCTCGCTGTAGCGGGCTTGTGGCGCCGTCTCGGCGTAGCCCGAAGGGCGACATTGGTTTGAGCCGTGGGCGTCAGCCCGCGGTAAGCGTTGTCTCTCGGAAGCGAGTCGCGGAGCGACGGCACCCAACGCGGACGCCCTCGGGGGCTAAAGCCCATTCGATTTTCGCGCCGGTTCGGCACGACTGAAGTCGTGCCCTTTCAAATCGACGCGGCGCGACTAAGCCGTGCCCTTTCAACGCGTGGCCAGTTGCGCCTTGCGCGCATCTGCTGTAACGTTCCGCACGTGGATCATCCCTGCTACAAATGCGCGCAGCCGGTTGACGAAGGCATCGCCTTCTGCCCGCACTGCGGCGCGCCGCAAATTCGGGTAGCCATGCCGGAGTCCACGCCGCCGCCGGCTCCGGAGATTCAGCCGCAGGTGCCGCCGCCTCCGGCACCGCAATATCCGTATCCGGCCACCAACTGGCCGCAGCAGCCTGGGTATCAGACCTATCAGGCCGCGGCGGTGCAATGGGATTACGCCTGGAAGGGCGCGCTGATGACCGGCATCGCGGCCGGCGTGCTTTCCGCCATCCCTCTCGTCTCGCTGGGCTGCTGCCTGTGGATTCTCGGGGCCGGTGCGTTGTCGGCGTCGCTCTATCAGAAGAATGTTCCCAACACCGTGGTCACTCCAGGGATGGGCATGAAGATCGGCGCGCTCGCCGGCCTCTTCGGCTTCCTGATCAACGGCATTCTCACCACCCTGACCTTCGTGGTCTTCCGCTCCAACTCCGACTTCCGCCAGGCCATGCAGGAGCAGATGAACAAGCAGATGGCGGCCAGCCCCGATCCCAAGGCGCAGCAAATGATGCAGCAGATGATGGACTGGCTCAGCACTCCCGCCGGCATGGCCGTCTTCCTGGTGATCGTCATGGTGGTGCTGGCGGTGGTGTTTGTGCTGTTCTCGGCGGCGGGCGGCGCGCTGGGTATGTCCATGTTCGGACGCCGTCCCCAGCAGCGCTAATCACGTATGGCTGTGTTGCGTCTCACATTGTGGGCGGCAGAAGTTGCTCCCCGGCGCGCGCATTTCGTATCATCTCAGCGGCATGCCAAAAGCTTCCACCGGAACATCCGAGGTCCGCGAGAAGGGGCAGATTCTCTCTGCCTCCGAAATTGAGCGCACGCTGGTGCGACTGGCGCACGAAATCGTGGAGAAGAACAACGGCGTCGCCGACCTGGGACTGGTCGGTATCCTGCGTCGCGGTGTTCCGCTGGCGCAACGCCTGGCCAAGATTCTGTCGCGCATCGAAAAGGCGACGGTGCCGGTCGGCACCCTCGACATCACCCTGTATCGCGACGATCTCTCCGCCGTGGGACATCGCCCCGAAGTCAAGCACAGCAAGCTCGAGTTCGATATCGAAGACAAGAACATTATCCTGGTGGACGATGTGCTCTACACCGGGCGTACCACCCGCGCAGCCATGGATGCGCTCTTCGACCACGGACGACCGCGACGAATTCAGCTTTGCGTACTGATTGACCGCGGCCATCGCGAGCTGCCGATCGAAGCCGGCTTCGTCGGACGTCGCATCGAGACCAAGTCCAACGATATAGTCGAACTGAAGTTGCAGGAAACTGACGGCGCCGACAAAGTGCTGCTGATGGAGCGGGTCTCCGAGGGGCAATGAAGCCACGCCTACGATCGTTACTGGGTATCGAGCACCTCACCACTGAACAGATCGAAGCGATTTTGAAGCTGGCGCGGCGCATGGACCAGCGGACTTGCAAGCCGCTGCTGCGCAATAAACGGGTGGCGCTGCTCTTCTACGAGGCTTCCACCCGGACGCGCACTTCGTTTGAATTCGCCGCCAAAGCGCTGGGCGCCACCACCACGCTGATCACGGCGACCTCCTCCAGCATCGAGAAGGGCGAATCGCTGATTGATACCGGCTGGACGGTCACTGCCCTGGGCGCCGACGCCATCGTCATGCGCCATCCCAACAGCGGTGCTCCCTACCTGCTGTCGCGGTTTATGCCGGTGCCCATCATCAACGCCGGCGACGGCATGCACCAGCATCCGACGCAGGGACTGCTCGACCTGCTGACCATCAGCAATCACAAAAAGAAGCTCAAAGGGCTGAAGGTGGTCATCGTCGGCGACATCTTCCACAGCCGGGTGGCGCGCTCGGGCACCGATCTGCTGTCGCGCTTCGGCGCGCATGTGGTCTTCTGCGGGCCGGTGGATTTCGTGCCTGAAGTTGCAGGTTCGTACGCGCCGGGCGTTTCCATCAGCCGCGACTTGAACGCCGCGCTGAAGAATGCCGACGTCGTCATCTCGCTGCGAGTGCAGAAAGAGCGGCTCTCCGGCAAGCATCACAGCCTGGACCAGTACATCGCGCAATACCAGCTCACGCCGGAGCGCATGCGATTGGCCAAGCCGGATGCCATCCTGCTGCATCCCGGGCCGGTGATTCGCGGCATCGAGATGACCAGCGAGCTGGCCGACGGGCCGCAGTCCTGCATTCACGAGCAGGTGGCCAACGGCGTTAAGGTGCGCATGGCAGTGCTGGCCATGGCGCTGGGAGCGGCGTAACCGATATGGGTTCACTACTGATCAAACGCGGCTCTGTAATTGACCCCGCCGGCGGCTTCGACGGCGAGATGGATGTCCTGCTGCGCGATGGCCGCGTGGCCGACGTGGCTCGCGGGGGCAAGTTGAAGGCTGACGCGACGCTCGATGCCCGCGGGCTGATCGTCGCTCCCGGGCTGATTGACATGCACGTGCACCTGCGCGAGCCGGGACATTCGCACAAAGAGACCATTGCCACCGGCACCACCGCCGCAGCCGCGGGTGGATTCACCTCGGTCTGCACCATGCCCAACACCGCGGGCGTGAACGACTCGGAGGAGATTTCGCAATGGATGCTGGCGCCGGAGCGAGGTGCGATTGTCAACGTGTTCCCGATTGCAGCGGCAACGCTCGGCAGCGCGGGAGAACGTCTCACCGACTTTGCCGCGCTCAAACGTGCCGGAGCGGTGGCCTTCAGCGACGACGGCAAGCCCATCCTGGAAGACGGCGTGATGCGCGAGGCGCTGCGGTTGGCCCGCAGCCTGGACATGCCGGTGGTGCAGCACGCCGAAGATACCCACATGACTCACGGCTGCTCGATGAATGCCGGACCCACGTCGTTCCGCCTGGGATTGCGCGGCATGCCCAACGTGGCTGAATCCAGCATCGTGGAGCGCGACATCAGCCTGGCGCGCGAGACCGGCGCGCGGCTGCACGTGGCACACATCTCCACCCGCGAGGCCCTGGACGCGGTGCGCCGCGCGAAGGCCGCCGGGCTGCGCGTGACGGCGGAGGTGACGCCGCATCACATGACGTTGATTGACGAGAACGTAGGCGACTACGACACCCACTACAAGATGAATCCGCCGCTGCGCTCCGCGGCCGACCGCGACGCCTTGATCGAAGGCATCCTTGATGGCACGCTGGACGCCATCGCCACCGATCACGCGCCCCATGCCTTCCACGAGAAGCAGGTGGAGTTTGAGCGCGCCGCCTTCGGCATCACCGGATTGGAAACGGCGCTGCCCATCGCCCTCACCGTTCTGCATCACCACTTCAGCCTGCCGCTGCGGCGCATTGTGGAGCTGCTGTCGGCGAATCCTGCGGCCATCTTCAACCTGAAGGGACGCGGAACGCTGGCGCCGGGCTCGCATGCCGACGTCACCGTCTTCGATCCCAAGAAGAAGTGGACCTTCGATTCCTCGCAGACACGGTCGAAGTCGCGCAACACGCCCTTTGACGGATGGAGCTTCACCGGCAAAGTCGTCGCGACTATCGTGGGCGGCAAGATCGTTTACCAGTCTTAGCTGACGAAACTACTTCTCGTTGCGCGCGCGGTTCTTGATGCGGATGGGCGTGCCCACGAAGCCGAAGGCCTCGCGAATCTGGTTTTCCAGGAAGCGCTCGTAGGCGAAGTGCAGCTTGACGGCGCGGTCGGTGAAGATGACAAAGGTCGGCGGCGAGGTCGCGGCCTGCGTCATGTAGTAAATCTTCACCCGCTTGGACATGGGCACGGAGGCGCGCTCGAAATCCACGTGGCTGAGGAAGCGATTCATCTCGCCGGTGCTGATGCGCTTGCGTCGCTCGGCGGCCACCAGTTCCAGCGTGGAAAACAGCCGCTTGATGCCCTGCCCTTTGGTGGCTGAGACGAAGACGATCGGCGCGTAGGAGAGGAACTTCAGGTGCCGCCGCACCTGCTCCTCATAGATCTCGCGGTCGGCCGACAGCTTCTCGCCGCCGCGTCTTGCCGGCGTTTTCCTGGCGCCCGGCTCGGCAGCGGCGGAGCCATCCACCAGGTCCCATTTATTCACCACGATAATCACCGAGCGCCCGCTCTCATGCGCATAGCCGGCGATGGTAGCGTCGCCGCCGGCCACGCCTTCGGTGGCATCAACCATCAGCAGCGCTACGTCGGCTGCCTCCAGATGTTTGCGCGCCATGACGACGGACAGCTTCTCGGCCATCAGCTCGGTCTTGCCTTTGCGGCGAATGCCGGCGGTATCGATAAAGCGATAAGCTCTGGCCTTCGTGCTCCACCAGTTCGTCCACCGCATCGCGTGTGGTCCCGGCGATAGGCGAGACGATGGCGCGCGAGGTACCGGTCAGCGCATTCAGCAGGGTTGACTTGCCGACGTTGGGACGGCCGATGATGGCCACGTGTACTTCGCGGGAGGCTTCGTCGCCGGCAGATTCTTCGCCTTCTGCGGCTCGACGCGGCAAATCGGCGGGCGCAGCTTCCTCGGCCTCGGCTGCCTCTGCGCTGGCGGGCATCAGGCTGAAGGCGTATCCAGCAGACTCCGGCAGGCCGTTGCCGTTCTCCGCCGAAATGGGAAAAGTTCCTTGATGCCCGAGCCGGCGAAATTCTTCCGCGTAGGGTTCGAGCTTGGGGGTATCCACTTTGTTGACGGCCAGCAACAGCGGCTTGCCGGTGCGAAGCAACTGGCGCGCCAGTTCAAGATCGGGCGAGGCCAGCTCGGTGCGGCCGTCCACCACCATCACGATGGCGTTGGCTTGTTCCAGCGCCACGCGCGCCTGGCGAAAAATCTCTGCCGGGATCAGGCTCTTGTCGTCGGGAATGATGCCGCCGGTGTCCACCAGCCGCAGCCTGCGGCCCAGCCACTCGACCTCGCCATACATGCGGTCGCGGGTGATGCCGGGCTCGTCGCCAACGATGGCGCGGCGCGAGCCGACCAGGCGATTGAACAGCGTGGACTTGCCGACGTTGGGCCGGCCGACGATGGCCAGGGTGCCCACGGGCGGGCGCTCGCCCTGCCGGTCAGCGCCGCTCGATTCAAATTGTGTGCGACGACTCACGTGCACCCTTCTTTGCTTCCACTATGCAGCTTGTCGAAATTCACTGTTGCTCAGGTTCTAAGCTCTTGGTTATAATTTAGAACGTGAAACACGCGGCGATGAACATTTTAGTTGCCGACGAAGCCTGGCTGGCCACCGCTTTGCTCCATCGCGAGAACCCCCACGCCGAGGACTTCAGCCTGGACGAAATTCGAGATCGCGCCCGCAAGGAGTTCCACGACAACCGTCCGGGCGTGTGGCAGCACATCGTCAGCCATTGCGTCGCGTCCAATCGTCCCAACCCTGCTCAGTATCGCATGCTTCACAGCACGGGACGGGGGCGACGACGCACTCGTATCGTCCCGGCGACCCCGCCCACCAGGATCGAACAGGCGAAAATGTACCCCGAAAAACAAGATATCCCTGAGCAGTATCGGGACCTGGTGGACTGGTACTTGCGGGACTACGTTCACAAGCGGAACCGGCGGCTCAAGGGCGTCCCTGCGGCTGTGTTATTGCAGTTTGTCGGGCTCATACCCGCATATGACCTGAAGAAAATGCAACAAGCAATCGAAGAGGATTGCGAGCGTATAGATGCGGCCGAGTGGTAGAGCTCTACTCGACACCAATATCGTGATTGCGCTCTTCGCTGGCGATCCTTCTGTCATTGAGTCGGTTGAGCATAGGGCCGAACTCTTTTTGTGTGTGCCTGTCCTTGGGGAATTGCGATACGGCGCTCTAGCCTCGTCCAGGGTCGAGCAAAATCTGGTTCGCCTGGATCGTTTCAGCGAGCCCATGGCGATTCTGGATTGCGATGTCGAGACCGTCCCGTTCTATGCGTCGATCAAGGCTCATTTGAGAAAGCAAGGGCGACCAATTCCCGACAACGATGCCTGGATTGCCGCCATCGCTCGCCAGCACAAACTCACGCTCATTACCCGCGATTCTCATTTCAAACAGGTCCGTGATTTGGAGTTGGAACTGCTGTAATCGCCTGTTTCTTCTCGTGCAAGTATCATAGGAACACGATCTCACGCCGTGTCCTCCATTCCACAGACCGCCTCCACGCCCGCCCGGCTGCCGTCGCTGTACCAGTTCTTCGGGCCTGGCGGGTTGCTGGCCAAGGTGCATCCGGCATACGAGTTTCGCCGTGGCCAATTGCAGATGGCGGAAGCCGTGGAGCAGGCGCTGGAAGAGCGTCGCCACCTGATCGTCGAGGCCGGAACCGGCACCGGCAAGACGCTGGCCTACCTGCTGCCGGTCATCCGCTCCGGCAAGCGCGTGATCATCTCTACCGGCACCAAAAATCTGCAGGAACAGCTTTACCTGAAGGACGTGCCCTTCCTCGAGGCGCAACTGGGCGAGCTGCGCGTCTGCTACATGAAGGGCCGCGGCAATTATCTGTGCCGCAAGAAACTCTACGACCTGACCGACCAGCCGGTGCTCAACGGGCTGGAAGAGATCAACCACTTCCGCATCATCAGCGATTGGGAGAAGACCACCGCGACCGGCGACCGCGCCGAACTGGCGGAGCTGCCCGAGAACAGCGCCCTGTGGCCGAAGCTGGATGCCCGCACCGATCGCTGCGTCGGCTCGGAATGCCAGCAGTTCGAGCGCTGCTTCATCACCGAGATGCGGCGTCGCGCCGCCCAGAGCGACATCATCATCGTCAACCATCATCTGTTCTGCGCCGACCTGGCCATCAAGGCGGCCGCCGATCGCGCGCCCGATGTAGGCGTTCTGCCCGATGCCGGAGTGGTGATCTTCGACGAAGCTCACGAGCTGGAAGACGTGGCCGGCGATTATTTCGGGGTCAGCGTCTCCAACATTCGCGTCAGTGAAATGCTGCGCGACGTGGAGCAGACGCTGCGCCGCGCAGACCTGCCTACGTCCGAGATTCTGGCCGCGTCGGGATACGTACAGGAGCGCGCGCAATTCTTCTTCTCGCTGATCCCTCCCGGCGACGGCCGCTTCGCCTTCGAAAACCGCGCGGAATTCCTGGAGGAAAACGGCGACGAGTATCTGTCGCTGCAAAACGGCTTGTCGCACCTGTACACCGAGTTGCAGGCCATCCCCAACAAGCCCGAGGAAGTGCACGCCCTGGCACGCCGCGTGGACGAGCTGAAAGTGCAGCTGGGCTTCATTCTCGAAGGCCAGGACCGCAACACCGTATTCTGGATTGAGCGCCGGGGCGATCGGCGCGGCGGCCGCATGCAGCAGCACAACGTATTTCTCCAGGCGACACCGATTACCGTCGCCGATATTCTTCGAACCACTCTGTTCGAGCACCTCGATACCGCGGTGCTGACCTCGGCCACGCTGGCGGTAGCCGGCGGATTCGAGTACATCAGCAGCCGACTGGGCATCCAGCATGCGCGCGAGCTGGTGGTGCAATCGCACTTCGATTATGAAAGCCAGGCCATCCTGTACGTGCCGCCCGACCTGCCCGATCCGCGCGATCCGCGTTTTGTGGAGCAGGCGGCGCAGCGAGTTCGGCAGTTGCTGGAGATCACGCGCGGCCGGGCGTTTTGCCTGTTCACCAGCTACGCGCTGATGCATCAGCTCTACGAGCGGCTGCTGGGCGAACTGGAATTTCCCATGCTGCTGCAAGGCACCGCGCCGAAAAGCGCGCTGCTGGAGGAGTTCCGGCTGACGCCCCACGCGGTGCTGTTCGCGACCTCGTCGTTCTGGCAGGGCGTGGACGTGCAGGGCGAGCAACTGAGTTGCGTCATCATTGACAAGCTGCCGTTCGCGGTGCCCAACGATCCGGTGGTGGCGGCGCGCATCAAGGCGATTGATGAAGACGGCGGCAACGCCTTCTTCGAGTATCAGGTGCCGAGCGCGGTCATCTCGCTGAAGCAGGGCTTCGGCCGGCTGATTCGCTCGCTGCACGATCGCGGATTGCTGTGCCTGCTGGACAATCGCCTGCTGAAGAAGCAATACGGGCGGGTGTTCCTGGACAGCCTGCCGAAATATAAGCGGGCCACGGACGTGCACGCCGTTGAGCGCTTTTTCGGCGCCGATTCGCCTTCCGCCGAATAACCCTGCAATTTCAAAGGCCAACCGCGATAGGCCAGGAAATGCCGCCAAACACGCTAAAATGGATATTTGCGGCCTTCGGCTTGCTCTGAACGTATCGTTCAAGCCTGATTTAGCTGCATTCGTGCTGGATATCTATGTTCGAAGTCACGGTTGAAGACACATTTTCCGCAGGGCACTACCTGCGCAACTATCGCGGCAAGTGCGAGAAGCCGCACGGCCACAATTATCGTGTGCGCGTCACCTTGAGCGGCGAAACCCTCGACCATGCCGGCCTGCTGCTCGATTTCAAGGAACTGAAGGACGTGCTGCGGCCGGTGATGAACTATCTCGACCACGAGATGATCAACGAGCTCAAGCCGTTCGATACCGTCAATCCGTCGGCGGAAAACCTGGCCAAGTATTTCTACGACGAGACCAATGCGCACCTGAAAGACAGCACTAAGGGCCGGGTGCGGGTGAAGGACGTCACCATCTGGGAGACCGACACCACGACGGCGCGCTATTTCGAGTAGAAAACGCTATTCGCTATTCGCTTTTCGCTCTTCGCCAGAAAAAGGCGCGGACATCTTCGTCAGCAATCTGGGTCAGCGATCTGGCGAAAAGCGAATGGCGAACAGCGAAACAGCGGCATTCCATGCAGATCACGGAAATCTACAAGTCGCTGCAAGGGGAATCGTCGTACACCGGAATTCCCTGCGTGTTCGTGCGCCTGACGGGCTGCAACCTGCGCTGCGCCTGGTGCGACAGCGAATACACCTTCAAGGGCGGCAGCCGCATGAGCTTGGAGGAGATCGAGCACGAAGTGCACCGGCTCTCGCCCGACGGTGGGCTGGTGGAGATTACCGGCGGCGAGCCCATGTTGCAAGAGCGCGAAGTGGTACCGCTGATGGACCGCCTGCTCGCCGCCAGCTACACCGTGCTGCTTGAAACCAGCGGCGAACGGCCGCTGGAGAATGTCCCCGCCGGCGTCATCAAGATTGTGGACGTGAAGTGCCCGGATTCCGGCGAAGGCCAGACCTTTCGGCTGGAAAATCTGGCGGCGCTTGCAGCCGCACGACGAGCTCAAGTTCGTCATCGCCAGCCGCGGCGATTACGAATTTGCTCGCGACTTCATCCGCCAACATGAGCTTGCTTCGCGGGTGGCTTCCGTTATTCTGTCGCCGGCCTTCGACAAGCGCGCCGCCGGCAGCCGCGACGCATCCCATTGCCTGGTTGATCCGCAGGCGCTGGCGGAATGGATGCTGGCCGACAACCTGAAGGCGCGGCTGGGGCTGCAAATTCACAAGTTCATCTGGGAGCCGTCGCTGAAGGGCGTATAGCGAACATGAGCAACTCCGAGCCAGGCAAAAGTCGTGGTGATCCTGAGCGGCGGCATGGACTCGACCGTCTGCGCCGCCCTGGCAGTCCGCGACTATGGCGCGACAGCCGTGGCGGCGCTCCACATCAGCTATGGCCAGCGGACCGAAGCCCGCGAGCAGCAAGCCTTCCAGGCCATCTGCGACCGCCTCAAGATTCGGCAGCGGCTAAACTTCCGCACCCCGTTCTTTCGCTCCATCGGCGGCTCGGCACTGACCGACGAGCAGATTGACGTCCCCGATGCCGGCGAAGAGATTGGCGCACACATCCCCGTGACCTACGTTCCGTTCCGGAACGCACATTTTTTGGCTGCCGCCGTGAGCTGGGCCGAGGTTTTAGGCGCAGAGCGCATCTATATTGGAGCAGTCCAGCAGGACAGCTCCGGCTATCCCGACTGCCGTCCCGAGTTCTACAGCGCCTATAACCAGGCCATCCGGACCGGCACCAGGGAGGGGACAATTCAAATCGAGACGCCGGTGATTGGGCTGCGGAAATCGGAGATTGTGACCCTTGGCCTTGAATTAGGCGCGCCCTTCGATTTAACGTGGTCATGCTACAGCCGGGAGGATCAGGCTTGCGGCACTTGCGAGAGTTGCAAACTGCGGCTCCGCGCTTTCGAAGCGGCGGGCGCCCACGATCCGTTGTCCTACCTGTCGCAAGCTGCGGTACAGGACCACGCTTGAAATACAATCCCAATGCGATGCTGGCGCTCGCCGCCTCAGAGGGCAGTCCTTCTGCCAGGCTCGCTGGAGGAACCATGAAGAAACATCTCTCTCTCTTGACCGTACTTATACTGGCGATGGCCAGCGTATTTTCCCTCTCCGCCCAGCAGATACTGACGGGTTCGGCAAAAGGCACCGCCAAAGACGACACCGGCAAGCCCATCGACGGCGCCAGCGTCGAAATGCTGAATAACGACAACGGCCGCAAGATGACGGTCAAGACCGATGCCAAGGGCGCGTACCTGTGCATGGGGCTCTCCGCCGGCACTTATACCTTCACCTTGATGAAAGACGGCAAGGTGCTGGACCAGTTCAATAACGTTCCCATCCAGATCGGCGCCACACAAGAGGTGCCATTCGATATCGCCAAGGACCGCCTGCAGCCCGGCGTCTCCGAGGAAGAGAAGAAGAAGATCGAAGCGGCGCAGCAGCAGAACGCCAAGATCAAGGACCTGAATGGCCGTCTGCAGCAGGTGCAGACCCTGGAGAAGGCAGGCAATTACGATCAGGCCGTCACCCTGCTGACGGAAGCCACGCAGGCGTCTCCCCAGCAGGACCTGCTCTGGGCTTACCTGGGCGACGCGGACAAGGGCGCCAAGAAGTATCCCGAAGCCATCGAGGCCTATAGCAAGGCCATCGCCATCAAGTCCACGGTGCCGCAGTACCACGCCGGCCTGGCGGACGTGTACGCCAAGCAGGGGCAGGCTGACAAGGCCGTCCAGGAATATTCCCTGGCCGCGCAAGCCGATCCCACTCATGCCGGGCAGTTCTACTTCAACCAGGGCGCGGTGCTGACCAACTCCGGCAAGCCGGACGAGGCCAATGCAGCGTTCGACAAGGCCATCCAGGCCGATCCCAACAACGCTGCCGCCTACTACTGGAAGGGCGTCAACCTGTTCGGCAAGGCCACGCTAAAGGACGGCAAGACCGTGGCTCCGGAAGGAACGGCCGAAGCCTTCAACAAATATCTGTCGCTCCAACCCACTGGGCAGTACGCGGAAGGCGCCAAGCAGATGCTGGCGGCCATCGGCGCGCAGGTCCAGACCAGCTACGGCGGCAAGAAGTCCGCTCCCAAGAAGAAGCCGTAGTTCGGCTGGGCTCGTTATTCAGGGGCGGCCGCCATGCCGCCCCTTTGGTTTTGGCTGGCGGAACCAGTGGCCTAAGCGGCGACCCAGGGGCTCGCTGCAAAAGAAAAATTCGCGCTGCAAACAATGGGGTTAGCGCGCGACTGGTTGTAACTCGATGATGCTGTAGTGTTTAAAGGTAGGCTCTAGATTCTGAACGGTTTATACGGGCAAATTAGGGGCTTTCCGCCCGGGGTTTTGCCAGGTTTCCTCAATGCTATCATGCATGCTTGCAGACAAGGACGCACCCCCTACCACTCGTTTACCGAGGGGAACACCAGGGGAACAAAAGGGGTCTCCCAGCCCCGCGCCCGGCGCCTCCCTCCCCCCGCTTCCAGTAAAATTTCGTTCCAATGTCTAACCCCTCCCAGCCAGGCCCGCTTCCCTCTTTTGACGAGGCTCGCCGCGTCGTCGAGGACTACGGGCGAAACCTCGCTCCGGCCAGGGCAGAGTTCCTGCCGCTGCTGGATGCCGTCGGGCTGGCCTTGGCCGAAGACCTGCGCGCCGACCGCGATTTTCCGTCCCTTCCCGCGCTCCACGCGCGATGGATACGCGGTGCGGTCGGCCGACCTTACCGCTCTTCCGTCTAAGCTTCGCTGCATCGGCTCGATCAAAGCAGGAGCATCCGCGGAGGAGAGCGCCGTCAGCTGTAGGCTCGAAGCAAGCGGTTGAGATCATGACCGGCGCCCCCGTGCCCGCGGGCGCCGACTCGGTGGTGATGGTGGAATACACGCGGCGCGATGGCGACGAGATCACGGTGGAGCGAGCCACGCGGGCGGGCGAAAACGTGGTCCCAGCGGCAGCCGAGGCGCGCCAGGGCGACGTGATGGTGGCCCGCGGCACTCGCATCACCCACGCGACGGTTGCGGTTGCCTCTGCGATCGGACGTCTGGAGATTGCTGTTCATCGACGGCCGCAGGTCGCGATCCTGGCCACCGGCGACGAACTGGTGGATGCGAACCTACCGCCAGGGCCAAGCGAAATCCGCAACTCGAACAGCTATTCGCTGGCCGCGCAGGTGCACAGCGCCGGCGGCGAGCCGTTGATTCTCCCCATCGCTCGAGACAGTGCCGACGATCTGGCTCTGCTGATCCGCAAAGGCCTTACCGCCGACTTGCTGCTGCTGAGCGGTGGCGTCTCCATGGGCAAATACGATTTGGTCGAGCAGGTGTTGGCTTCGCTGGGCGCAAGATTTCTTTTCACCGGTGCGCTGATTCAACCGGGCAAGCCGGTGGTCTTCGGCGAAGCGAGTATCGGCGAAAAACGAACGCCATTTTTCGGCCTGCCGGGAAACCCGGTGTCCACCATGGTCACCTTCCAACTGTTCGCTCGTCCCATCCTCGACGCCCTTGGTGGCGCGCAAGTCGGGCCGCTTCATTTTGTGCAGGCGAGTTTGAGGTCCGGATTCACGACCAGGACCGGGCTGACGCGCTTCCTGCCCGGAGCGCTCAGCGGCGACCATCTTCGGCCCGAGGTTGAACTGGTGCGTTGGCAGGGCTCAGGCGATCTGATGGCGGTAGCGCAGTCGAACTGCTACATTGTGGTGCCGCCCGATCGCGAGAGCTTCGCCGCGGGCGAGATGGTCACGTTGTTGTTGTTTTGACATGGCAAAGAAGAGCGGCAAGAAATCGAAGAAGCTGTCGCATTACGACGCCTCCGGACGCGCCGCCATGGTGGACGTCTCCGGCAAGGCGGCGACGGTGCGCGAAGCCGAAGCCCGCGCCTTCGTCGCCATGAGTCAGAACGTGCTGCGCGCCCTGCCGCGCAATCCCAAGGGCGATCCGCTGGAAGTGGCGCGCATTGCGGGCATCCAGGCGGCCAAGCGCACCTCCGAGCTGATTCCCATGTGCCATCCCATCCCGCTGAGCAAGGTGGACGTGACCGCCGAAGTCCGCAAGCACGGCATCGCCATCCGCAGCCTGGCCCGCACCACCGCGCCCACCGGCGTGGAGATGGAGGCGCTGGTGGCTGCATCGGTGGCGGCGCTTACCGTGTACGACATGTGCAAGGCGCTGGACAAGGGCATCGAAATTCGCGAGGTGGTGCTGGAGCGCAAGACCGGCGGCAAGAGCGGCGACTATATCCGGCAGAAGTCGAAACGCAAGGAGCCATCATGAGAACGGCAGCAGTGCTTACCATCAGCGACGCGTGTGCGCGCGGCGAACGCGAGGACCGCTCCGGTCCGGCGACGGAAGCGGTTTTGCAGCAGCATGGATACCAGGTGGTGGCGCGCGACGTCCTTCCCGACGAGCGCTACCAGATCGAGCAGGCGATCGTGGGCCTATCCGACAAGGCCGATCTGGTGGTTACCACGGGAGGCACCGGCCTTTCCGAGCGCGACATCACCCCCGAAGCCACGCGCGGGGTGTGCTCCAAGCTGATCGAAGGCATCTCCGAGAAGATGCGCCACGAGGGCGCCAAGCTGAATCCCTATGCCATGCTCAGCCGCGGCCTGTGCGGCGTGCGCGGACGCTCCATCATCCTCAATCTGCCCGGCAGTCCGGGAGGCGCGGTGGAGTCGCTGCAGGCGGTGATTGACCTGCTGCCGCACGCGCTTGACGTCGTCGCCGGCAAAGCCGAGCACGAAGAAAAGCCCGGGGCCTAGGCGGCATTGGATCCCGTCACCCACTTCCTGACCGGCGGCTGCATGGCTCGCGCCGGCTTCAACCGCAAGACCGCGCTGGCGACGCTGACCATGGTGCTGGCCGCCGAAGCCGCGGACGTGGACGTGCTCTGGGACCTGAAAGGCTCCATCGCCGCGTTGCAGCACCATCGCGGCATCACCCACAGTTTCGTGGGAGTGCCGTTCGTCGCGGCCGCAGTGCTCGGCCTGGTCTGGCTCATCCATCGCTGGCGATCGCACAGGCCGCGCAAGAGTTCGCCGGGCTACCGGCCACCACCGGTGCGCTGGGGCTACCTGTACTTTCTGGCGGTGCTGGCGGCGCTCAGCCATCTGCTGCTCGACTACACCACCGCCTATGGCATCCGCCTGTTTGCGCCCTTCAACTGGCGCTGGTACTCGTGGGACATCATGTACATCATCGAGCCGCTGATGCTGCTGGCGCTGGCCCTGGGGCTGGCGGTGCCGTGGTTCCTGGGGCTCATCGGCAGTGAAGTCGGCGAGCGCTCGAAGGGGCCGCGCGGCCGCTTGGGCGCTATTGTGGCGCTGCTCTGCGTTGTGTTGATTTGGGGCGTTCGCGACATCGAGCATCGCCGGGCGCTGAATGCCATGAGTTCGTTCCTTTATCACGGCGCCACCGCGCAGCGGCAGGCTGCTTATCCCTACGCGACCAATCCGTTTCGCTGGATGGGCGTGGTTGAGACCGCCGACTTCTTCGAGACCGTGCCGGTGAATTCGCTGGCCCCCACGGTGGATGATGAACGCGGCCGGTTGTACTACAAGCCCCCAGAGACGGCCGTCCTGGAGGCCGCCAAGCAGTCGTACATGGGACGGGTCTATCTGGACTGGGCGCCGTTCCCCTGGACCGAGACCGAGCGCCTGGGAGGAAACAGCGGCTACCTGGTGCAGTTTGAGAATCTGGCCTATGCCTATCCCGAGGCCGGCGACCGCTCGCCGCTGGCAGGCTACGTCTGGCTCGGTCCTGACCTGGTGGTGGTGCAGGAAGGCATGATGGGCCGCAAAGGCCCGCCGGTTCCCGGCCAGCAGGCGCCACGCGATTAAGTGACCGCGGACACGTGGCCAACATCCAAATTGGTAGCTCGCCCCTTGACGCGGCCGGGCAAGGCGTACAGAATCAAGGAGCAGTTTTTCCGAGGTGAACATGCTGGCGTATTTGTTTGTGGTTGCGGCGGTAGCGGTCCATCTGCGCTTTGTGGCGCTGCCTTTCAGCTTTACACCGGTGGTTGCGGCGCTGCTGTTTTTCGGAGCGCGCATGCCACGCCGCCAGTGGTGGATTCCCCTGGCCATGCTGATGGCGTCGGACCTTTACCTCACCCGCGTGACCTACAGCTATGTCTTCACCGCCGACCAGATTGTGACCTGGGCGATGTGGGTGGCCATCCTGTTCCTGGGCGCCTCGCTCATCAAGGGTTACTCCGCGTTGCGGATCGGCGGCACCACGCTGCTGTCGTCGGTGCTGTTCTTCCTGGGCAGCAACTTCGCGGTGTGGGCGGTGTGGCGCGATATGTATCCCAAGACCTTCGACGGCCTGATGGCCTGCTACGTGGCGGGGCTGCCGTTCTTCCGCAACGCGCTGATCTCCGATATGTTCTTCAGCGCGGCGTTCTTCGGCATCGCTTATATCGTGAGCCAGAAGATCGGCGAGCGCGCCGTGGTTCCGGTTCGCCATCGGTAAGTGTTGATTTGAGAAGTTTCGAGAAGCCGGGCTTCGCGCCCGGCTTTTTCTTGTTTGCTTTAAGCTCACATCCGACGAGGAAAAGCCCCCCTGGCCAACCCAGCTCGGAACCGGGAACTTGGTTCGCGGTGGAAGAGGATCAACGGTTCGCGCGAAGCTCGTATCCGGGCGTGGCTTCAGCCACGCCGAACAGGTTACTCGATAGGGCCGGGCTTCAGCCCCTGCGGGTGGTGTGGCGCCTTGTATCAGGGCATGACTTCAGAGGCCGCGAAAAAGTTGGCTTCGTGAGCCTTGTATCAGGGCATGACTTCCTAGCCGCGAAAAAGTTGGCTTGGCGAGCCTTGTGTCAGGGCATGACTTCAGTCGTGCCAAAAGGCCGTTTATTTCTCTTCTCCGGAACCCGCTTCAGCGGGTGGCACGCTTTTGTTTTGAGCGGCCTGTTAAGTCATGCCGTCGGAGCGACTTCAGCCCCTGCCTTCAGCAGCAACTATTTTCGGCATGATATCCCCGCAGCGGCTGAAGCCGGTTCTTGCGGGCGACGGTTTCGGCACGACTGAAGTCATGCCCTGATACAAGTCGCGCGAAATAGCGAGGGTCGTGCGCTCTGACGTGTGCAACGGGTCTCGATAGGATGGCGCTCCAGTCTCGCTTGGCGAGACGAAAGGTGATAGCCCAGCGTTTCAACGCTGGGGAGGCGAACACATTTGCGACTCGAGTCCCCCGGGGACGGCACCTCGGGGCTCCGGCACGGGGGACAGGCTGCGGAAAAAGTCGGAATCGCCGGAGTCCCGCCGGCTGAAGCCGGCTCCGGAAGAAAAAATAAAAGCGCTTAGCGGCACGACCGGAGGTCGTGCCCTTACTCATGGTCTCGGCATAACAGAGTTTTGCCGCAGGGTGAGGTCGTGCCCTTACTCATGGTCTCGGCATAACAGCGTTTTGCCGCAGGGTGAGGTCGGCCCCTTACTCAGGGTCTCGGCATAACAGAGTCTTGCCGCAGGGTGAAGTCGTGCCCTTACTCATGGTCTCGGCATAACAGAGTTTTGCCGCAGGGTGAGGTCGTGCTCTGACGCATTGTCTCGGCAGAACAGCGTTTTGCCGCAGGGTGAAGCCGGGCCCTTACTCATGGTCTCGGCATAACAGAGTTTTGCCGCAGGGTGAGGTCGTGCCCTTACTCCTTGCGTCCCTAAACGCAGGTCACGACGTTACGTTGCGACGCCGCTTGCGCAGCCGCACGATCCACCAGCCGATGAGAATCGCCGCCGCCAGCACGGCAATCAGGTAGCGCAGGTGGTGATGCACCACGCCCACCAGAAATCCCAGAATCTCCGGGCCATAGCGAATCACGATGATGGAGACGATGGAGAACCGCAGCAGCCGTCCGAAGAAGATGGCGGTCATGAAGTGGCTGAACTTCATCTCGGCGACGCCCGCTGATAGCACGAACAGCTTGAAGGGCGTGGGCGGCGGCAGCATGGAGGGCACCATGATCGCCAGGAATTCGTGCCGCTCGAATGACGCCTTGATCTTATTGAAGCGCGCCTCGCCGATGCGCTTCAGCAGCAGCACTTCTCCGCCTTTGTAGCCGATGCCGTAGATGATGCTGCTGCCCAGCGCGGAGCCTGCGGCGCCCATGATCGCGTAGAGCAGGAAGCGCTTCGGGTCGGAATAGGCGTAGCCGGCGACGATGGCGTCCAGCGGCATGCCGATGAAGGCGGCATCCACCGCGGCGAATCCCAGCACGCCCCAGATTCCCAGCGGCTTCAGCACGCCCAGAATCAGCAGGCTCCACTTGTTGAGAAGGTGTTTCAAGGCGGTTGTCAGTTGTCAGTTGTCCGTTGTCGGTCTTGATTTTCGCGGTGCATATCGTCGTTTGATTCTACCGAAGATATTGGTCGTTCGGCGGATGGCCCGGCTCACGGACAACGGACAACTGACAACCGACAACTGTCTTGGCATAATTGCTGCATGCCCACCGGCGCAAAGAGGCGCAGCAGAAGATCGAGGCGCTGCGCGACAAGATCCGCCATCACGAGCACGCCTACTACGTCCTCGACCATCCCGAAGTCAGCGACGCCGCATTCGATCGGCTGATGGACGAACTGATCGAGTGGAGTCGAAACATCCCGAGCTGATTACGCCGGACTCTCCCACACAGCGGGTCGGCGGCCAGGTCAGCGGTCAGTTCGACAGCGTGCGGCATTCGACCCCGATGCTTTCGCTCGCCAAGACCACCAGTGAGGGCGAGTTGCGCGACTGGGAGCGCCGCATTCACGCGCTCACCGGCGAAACCAAGGTGGATTACGTTTGCGAGTTGAAGCTCGACGGCATGTCGATGGCGCTGCGCTTCGAAGCTGGACGCCTGTCGCTGGGCATCACCCGCGGCAATGGCACGGAAGGCGAAGATGTCACCGCCAACGTGCGCACCATTCGCAGCATTCCCCTCAACATTTCCGCGCCGCGGCTGAAGCAGGCGGGCTTGCCGGCATCGTTTGAAGTGCGCGGGGAATTGCTCATGCCCACCGCGTCGTTCGCTCGCATGAACGAAGAGCAGGAGCAGAAAGGCCTGCCCAAGTTCGCCAATCCGCGCAATGCGACCGCGGGCACGGTGCGGCAACTGGATCCGCGCATCACCGCCTCGCGGCGCCTGGACTTTTTCGCCTATGGATTGCTGGCCGACGGCCATACCATCTTCGATCGCCATTCCGCCGCGTTGAAGGCGCTCCAGGCCGCCGGCTTCAAGGTGAATCCCAATCATCGGCTGGTGCACAGCATTGACGAAGTGTGGGAGTTCATCTCGGAGTGGGAAGCCGAACGCGACTCGCTTCCCTACGAGACCGACGGCATCGTGGTCAAAGTCGATCGCATCGCGCTGCAACAGGAGCTCGGCTTTACCGGCAAAGCGCCGCGCTGGGCCATCGCCTACAAATACGCCGCGCGCTCCGGCATCACGCAGATCGAAGACATCCTGGTGCAAGTGGGCCGCACCGGCAAGCTCACGCCGGTAGCGGCGTTGAAGCCGGTGCCCATCGGCGGCACCACCGTCAGCCGCGCCACGCTGCACAACATGGACGAGATCGAGCGCCTGGGCGTGCGCATCGGCGACTGGGTGGAGGTGCGAGCGCGGCGGCGACGTCATCCCCAAAGTCGTGAAGGTGCTGGAAGACAAGCCGCGCGGCACTCGCCACTTCCACATGCCCGAGCGCTGCCCGGTGTGCGGCGGCCACGTGGTGCGCGCCGAAGGCGAGGCCGACCATCGCTGCGTCAACGCCAACTGTCCCGCCAAGCTGCGCGAGAGCATTCGCCACTTCGCCTCGCGCGGGGTGATGAACATTGACGGCATGGGCGATTCGCTGGTCAATCAACTGGTGGAGAGCGGCATGGTGAAGAACGTCGCCGACCTCTACGAGCTGACCGAAGAGAAGCTGCTGCAGCTGGAGCGCATGGGCGAAAAGTCGGCGCAGAACATCCTGAGGAAATCGAGAGCTCGAAGAAGCTGCCGCTGGAGCGGGTGATCTACGGGCTGGGCATTCGCATGGTGGGCGAGCGCACGGCGCAATTCCTGGCCGAGAACTTCGGCTCCATGGACGCGCTGATGAAGGCCAGCGAAGAAGAACTGCAGCAGGTGAACGAGATCGGCCCGCGGGTCTCCGAGCAGCATTCGCGAATTCTTCGACGAGCCCAAGAATATTGCGCTGGTCGAGCGCCTGCGCAGGCCGGCCTGACCTTCAAGGGAAAGAAGCGGCAGCGCGGCACCGCTCTCGCCGGCAAGACGTTTGTCCTGACCGGCACGCTGCAACGCTACACCCGCGACGAAGCCAAGAAGCTGATCGAAGATGCCGGCGGCAAGGTTTCCGGTTCGGTCAGCAAGAAGACCGACTACGTGGTCGCGGGCGAGGAAGCGGGCTCGAAGCTCGACAAAGCGCGCGAGCTGGGCGTGGCCGTGGTCGGCGAGAAAGAGATGGAGTCGCTGCTGAAGGGTTGAGTGCCAAGTAAAGGCACCCACGCGGCGCTTCGCGCATCGGGCTTACGGAGAGTGAGCGTGCAGCTTCGGCGTTACAGAAACAGCGCGAGTCAGTGTGGTGTGATTCGGAAGACCACGCCGCAGCCGTTTTGGCCGCAACCGCGTCCTGTACCGCCGTTGGCGGCCGTACCGTAAAGATTCCCTTCAGAATCAAAAACCAATCCGCTATAGGGATATGCTCCATCCGCTCCGCCGGTGAAGTCATGCAGCGACGTGTATGTCCAACCTGTCGGGGTGGGTGTTAGCTCGAAAACCGCCCCTTGTCCATAAGCGCCGTCTATGTAAGTTGTGCCGTAAAGGTTTCCGGCCCCGTCCATCATCAGCTTTTCCAACGGACCCCACGGCGCCCCTTCCCCTGAGAAACTGTAAAGCAGGTTAAACCCCCAACCGCCGGCAGAAGGGCTCATCTCGAAAACTGTTCCGCCCCCACCGATACCCCCGGCGATTGTCGACCCATAGAGGTTGCCCGCAGCATCGATGATTAATCCGGCTTCCGGACCGCCTCCGTCGTTTCCGGTAAAAATGTGGATTAATTGCTCGGTCCAGGAGGATCCGGACGGCGACAACTCGTACACCGCGCCGGCACCTGGAGCCGCGACGTTGTAAACACCGTACAGGTTCCCCGCCCTATCGAAAACAACCCCCCCGAACGGCGCCTGTACGCCGTCAAGACAATCCGGGGTAAGGTTGGTCTCTGTCCAACTGCCCATCGAAGGAGTCAATTCGTACACCATACCGCAGCCTGCCCCACCATCGATCGTAGTACCGTAAATGTTTCCGGCCTGGTCGAAGGTAAGGTCGCCTTGAGGCAAGCGACCGTCATTACCGCTGTGGAAGCGATACAGAACGTTTTCGCTCCAGTTCTCGCGGGCCGACGTTGACGCGGTTGGAGGCAGCGCCAGGCTGAAAACTGTACCGCTGTCCAACTCCCCTCCCTCAGTGGTCGTGCCGTACAAACGTCCCTCCGGGCCCTGGAGTACCCTTCCCATCGGCACAGCTCCGTCGGTGCCTCCAGCAAAGGTGTAGATCGGGAGTAGCGTCCAGTGGGACCCCGAGCCTCTGACCTCAAACACTGTACCGAAGCCGCTACCGCCGCCGCCGCCGTTCCATAAAAAGCTCCGCGTGGCCCCACGGTCAGGCCAGCGGAGGGGTAGGCCCCGTCGCCACGATTGGTGAAGTTGTGAATGACTTGATACGTCTGCCCCTGGGCGGGCTGACCTGTGATGGTTATGAACGTCATTAGCCAAAACAGAGAGAGAATCGAGGCAGCGACAGGGCCGGCGAAGCGATGCGAACGTTCGCCGGCAACGAAGAAGAGATGAGGGATATCCTGACACTTACGCATCTGCTTGCCTCCTACCCAGTTCCGCACCGGAAACAGGGGCCCACGGGCCATCCTACTTTTGGCTCTCATCCACCGTCAGCGGCGGATTTTCCTCGCAGCATGGCGGCAAGCCGAGCACGCCGCTACCGAACATGGCTATCGTGCCAGGCTCCGGGGTTGTGCCGGTCAGCGTGGCGCCCAGAATCTGGAAGGACTCCGACGGAATCGTCCCTGAGCGCTCTCTTCCGCCAGCGACGGCCCGCTGTTCTCGTCCCAATCCAGCGGATTGCCCTCGGTGGTGTCCGCGTTCTGCAGCGTCAGCCAGTAGGTTCCGGCATTGGGGGGACCCAGGTATAGCCGGTTTCCATATCATTGTCGTAGCCGTACTGATTGCTATAGAGGAAGGTGCTGGTCAGCGCTACCGTTTCCGGCGTGCCGCTGAAGGGCGAGGTCCCGATGGAAAAGTCAACGGAGACCGGGGTGTCACCGGGATAGGCCCAGACGCCGAACTGGAATCCGGTGATGGTCTGCGCGGACGCCATGATAAACGAGTCGGTGACGGAGTAGCCGAAATTGATGGTCCAGGCATCCACGGTGCCGTTGATGGGACCGTTGTCGTAGAGATAATTTTGAGCTGCGCCGGGAACGACGGCGATCAGCAGCGCAAGGACTGCCAGAAGTGCCGCGCGAAGGGTCATGATCTCGCCTCCTGCGAATCAGCGCTCGCCACGCGACCCTGGGCAGCCGCAGGGCGAGGTGATTCTCGCAAGCCCATCATGCGCGCAGGTGGTCGCGGCTCTATGGCTTTATTTTGGGAATCGCTGGCGAATTCCTGATTCGGGAAAGGCGCAACCGAGTTCAATCCTCAACAGATCCAGCGCGCCGGCTTGCCTAAGAATTCCGCCCCGTCCCAGCCGTCGTTCGGCTAGGGCGGGGCCTTTGCAGGACTTAATCTGCCGCGACCCTACGCCCGGCCCAGCGCCACCCGCAGCCGCTCATAGGTTGTCTCCAGCAGCTCGGGCAGCACGCGCGTTTCGCCGATCACGCTGACGAAATTGGCATCGGCGATCCAGCGCGGCAGAGCATGCATGTGAATATGTCCGGCGATGCCGGCTCCCGCCGCTTTCCCCAGGTTCATGCCGATGTTCAGCCCGTCTGGACGGTAAAGCTCGGTCAGCGCGCTCTCCAGGCGGCGTGTCAGCGTCATCATCTCGCCCGCGGCCTCGGCAGAGAGCTGGTTCAGCCGGTCAATGTGCCGATAGGGGACGATCATGGAGTGCCCCGAGGTGTAGGGGAAGGCGTTGAGGATGACGAAGTTATGCTCGCCGCGATAGACGATGAGCGCCTTGTGGTCGTCGCCGGCATTTTGCAGCTCGCAAAAAACGCACGCGCCGGGTTCGCCCGCGGTGATGTAGGAGTAGCGCCAGGGGGTCCAGAGATGGTCCATACGCAACGCAGAGTATCAAACCTGCCGGTCATCCCCAAGGCTTCCCGGCTGGTCACAAGGGAGCGTGATCCAGCCCTCTTGACAGCTCCATTAAAAATCGGGAAAAAGCTCGCAAATTGCTTGCTGCTACCGACTTGCGCGTTTGACACTGCTCCGGCGCGGTTGTTATAGTCGAAGAGTTCCTTGGAAGCGGGGCCCGCTTCACTGGATCCGGCCGCTGGGTTGTCCCAACCCGCCACGAGCGGGGCAATCACACCTTGCAGATTCAAGCCAGCAGTCCGCAAAATCCCGGGCTCTCCCCGCGTTGTCAAAGCGCCGGGATTACTTGCACGCAACTCATGTCTTTCGAAGAAACCCACAACGACTCCCCGACTACCCCAACCCAGGAATCCGCCGCTGCTGAACAGTCTCCTACTGCCCAGGCAACTGCCCAGGCAACTGACCAGGCAACCGATTCCAGCACTCATAACCAAGAGACCGCTGCGGCGACCACTCCTCACCCCGAAAAAGAACCCGGCATGGAAGACTTTGCCTCTGCTCTGGAAAGCTTTGAGCAGGAGCAGGCCCAGACCGAAGCTGCGCTCAACGAAGAGCAGATTGTTACCGGCACCGTACTGAAGGTCACGCCTCAGTACGTGGTGGTGGACATCGGCTACAAATCCGAAGGCGTCATTCCGGTTGCCGAGCTTACCGATTCCGAGGGCAACGTCACGGTGCAGCGCGGCGATGAAGTCGCCGTCATGCGCGAACCCGGCCACACCGAGGAAGGCTACATCCATCTCTCCCACCAGAAGGCGCAGCGCCTGAAGGCCTGGGACGATATCGAGAAGGCCTACAACGACAAGGCTTCGGTGAAGGCCAGGGTGATCGACCGCATCAAGGGCGGCCTCACCGTGGACATCATGGGCGCGCGCGCCTTCCTGCCCGGCTCGCAGGTTGACTTGCGGCCGGTGCGCAATCTCGATGGCATGAAGGGCCAGGAGATTGAAGTCCGCATCATCAAGCTGAACAAGAAGCGCGGCAACATCGTGGCTTCGCGCAAGCAGCTGCTGGAAGAAGAGCAGGGTGAGAAGCGCGGCAAGACGCTCGAGCAGCTGCATGAAGACGCCATCCTCACCGGCACGGTGAAGAACCTGACCGACTACGGCGCCTTCGTGGACCTGGGCGGCATTGACGGCCTGCTGCACATCACCGACATGTCCTGGGGACGCCTGACGCATCCGCGCGACCTGGTACAGGTGGGCGACCAGATCCAGGTGAAGGTGCTGAAGTTCGACCGCGAGAAGCAGCGCGTGTCGCTGGGCTTCAAGCAGCTCACGCCCGATCCCTGGCTGGACGCAGCCGAGCGTTATCCCATCGGCGCGCATGTTCAGCGGCCGCGTCATCAGCGTCACCGACTACGGCGCGTTCATCGAGCTGGAGCAGGGCATCGAAGGCCTGGTGCACGTCAGCGAGATGACCTGGTCGAAGCGCATGAAGCATCCTTCCAAGATGGTCAATGTTGGCGACCAGGTGGAAGCGGTGGTGCTGAACGTGAATCCCACCGAGCGGCGCATCAGCCTCGGCCTGAAGCAACTGGAGTCCAATCCCTGGGAGAGCCTGCACGAGAAGTTCCCGGTGGGCTCCATCGTGGAAGGCAAGGTCCGCAACCTGACCGACTTCGGCGCGTTCATCGAGATCGAGGACGGCATTGACGGCCTGGTGCACGTCAGCAACCTGAGCTGGACCAAGCGGGTGAAGCATCCTTCGGAAGTGCTGAAGAAGGGCGACAAGGTGAAGGCGATTGTTCTGGCCATCGAGCCCGACCAGCGCCGCCTGTCGCTGGGCGTCAAGCAGCTTCAGCCCGACGTTTGGGACACCTTCTTCGAGCAGCATCGCGTGGGCGACGTGATCCACGGCAAGGTGCTGCGGCTGGCCAGCTTCGGCGCGTTCGTTGAGATTGCCGAAGGAGTTGAGGGTCTGTGCCACAACTCCGAAGCAGTGGATGCACACGGCGGGCCCATCAAGCTGGAGCCGGGACAGGAATTCGACTTCAAGATCATCAAGGTCAACCCGGCGGAGAAGAAAGTCGGGCTCAGCATTCGCGCGGTGGGCGAGGAAGCTTCGAGCACTGAGGTTGACGCCTACAAAGCGCCGGCTGCCACCAGTTCCTCGGGCAGCGGCTCTACGATTGGCGAGTTCATGTCGTGGAAGCGCGCCAGCAACGAGAACAACTAGCTTAGTTCGATACGAAACCAAAGGCCGCCAGCAATGGCGGCCTTTTTGTTTCTATCAATTAGCTTCTAGCCATTAGTGGGCGCCCCGGGTCTCGCGGTTTTCGAGACCCGGGCGTGCAGCAACCTATCACGGCGGCATGGTATCCAGAATCACAGCAGTCCGGGCTGCGAACCCGTAAATGTTCTCGCCCGCGATATGCCATATCTGGCATACTCCAGATGTCCTGATCAGCAGCGGGAGAAATAGCGATGGCAAAACGTGAGCGCGATTACACTGTCAGCCGGGGAAACGTCTTCGCCGATCTGGGCCTGCCCGATCCCGAGGAAGCCCTGGCCAAAGCCGAGCTTGCCCACAAAATCACCGTGCTCATCCAGGACCGCGGACTGACCCAGGTGCAGACCGCCAAACTGCTGGGCATCGATCAGCCCAAGGTCTCAGCCCTCATGCGTGGCCGTCTCTCCGGCTTCTCGCTGGAGCGCCTGATGCGCTTCCTGCTGCTGCTCGGCCAGGACATCAAAATCACCGTGCAAGCCTGCCCGCGTTCCCGCTCCCAAGCCCGTGTTCACGTGGCCTAGTCGCAGCGAAAATCGCGCACGGACCTGGGCCAGCCCATCACGTCAGGTGGCGCTTCAGGTCGTCGGGATGGTGGGAGTGGTCGAAGGCGGCCTCGCGGGTGACGCGTCCGGAGCGGATCAACTCGGCCAGCGACTGTTCCATGGTCATCATGCCCTCGGCCCGCGAGGTTTCAATGGTGATGCGAAGCTGGTGATCATCGCCGCGACGAATCAGATTGCGAATGGCGTGGTTAGCGAACATGATCTCCACCGCCGGGTAGAGTCCAGTCCCGGCGGCGGCCGGCACCAGGCGCTGCGAGACGATGGCCAGCAGCGCCAGCGACAGTTGCTGCCGTATTTGCGACTGATAGGTGGAAGGGAAAATATCGAGAATGCGCAGCACGCTCTGCGCCGCATCGTTGGTATGCAGAGTACTGAGCACCAGGTGCCCGGTTTCAGCAGCGGTGAGCGCCGCCGACATGGTGTCGCTGTCGCGCATCTCGCCGATCAGAATGACGTCGGGATCCTGGCGCAGGGCGGAGCGGACGGCCTGGGCAAAACTCGGGGTATCGTGGCCCAGTTCCACTTGCTCCACGATGGAACTGTGGTTGGGATGCTGGAACTCGATGGGATCTTCAATGGTGATGATGTGGGCTCGCCGGCGATTGTTGATGAGATCGATGAGCCCGGCAAGGGTTGAGCTTTTGCCGGAGCCGGTGGGCCCGGTCACCAGCACCAGGCCCTGGCGACGCTCCGCCAGCAGGGCCAGCCCCGGCGGCAGATGGAGCGACTCCAGCGTAGGCACCTGTTCGGGCAGCAGGCGAATGGAAGCCGCCAGCGTGCCTCGTTGAAAATGATAGTTGGCGCGGAACCTGCCAATGGCCTTCCTTACAAAGCAAAAGTCCAGGGATTTCTGGGCCTGCAATTCCGCGACCTGCTCGGCGTCCAGAATGGGCAGCAGGATGCTGCGCAGCTCCGCCGGCGCTAAACTCGGCCCCATGCCTGCGGTGAGGTCGCCATTCACGCGCAGCACGGCCGGTGAATTGGCAACGAACAGCAGGTCCGAGGCGCGGCGCTCGGTGGCCGCGGTCAGATATTGGTCCAGCAGCTTGATGTCGTCGGCCTTGGATTCCCGGGCCGAGCGATTGACCTGCTCCACCAGCCGCGTCAGTTCGCCATCGTATTCACTCATAGGACTGGGGAAAAGCTAGGCCTAAGACTTCAGCCTGGCGTGTGTCACTTGGACGAAGCCAGGCCACTCGAAGTTAGCATCTTTGGCATCCGGCGCGGAAGGGTCGTCGCTCGGGCCCTCCGGGTCTCGCGGGACTTGAGACCTGGGCGCGATCACTCTGTCATCAACCGGAGCTTCTTCGAACTCGAAATTCGGTTCGCTTCGTCCGGCGGCACGATTTCACAAATCTGTGCGCGCTGGTTCTGATATGCTTTGCAGCTAAATTTCCGTTTCAAGGAGAAGGTGATGTCTTTACGAAGGATCATGAGCCTGCTGGTCGTCGTCTTTATCACCGTGGGGTTGGCTTACGCGCAGCAGCCGGCCGGTACCAGTCCCGACTACCTCGGCCTGGGAGACAGCGTCGCGTTCGGCTACATTGCCCAGGCCGGATTCGAATACGTGAATGCGCAGAACTTTGTGGGATATCCCGATTGGCTGGCCATCGGGCTGAACCTGGATGAGGCCAACGCCGCCTGCCCGGGAGAGACCACCGGCAGCTTCCTCTCGACGCAAGCGCCGGATGCGGGATGCCGTTTATATCGGCAGCATGCGCCGCTGCACGTCAATTATGGCTCGGCGCAAACCCAGTTTGCTTACGCCCTCAGTTATCTCGGGCAAAATGGCGGCAGCACCGCGCTGGTCACGGTGCAACTGGGCAGCAATGACGTGCTGCTGCTGACCGAAGGCTGCCACAACGATCCGCAGTGCATCGCCCAGGGACTGCCCGGCGTGCTGGCAACCGCGGGAACCAACATGGCCACCATTCTTGCCGGGCTGCGTGCGACCGGATATAGCGGCGCCATCGTGGTTGTGAACTATTACTCCACTGACTACACCAACCAGAACATCACCCAGATTACGGAAGCCCTGAACCAGGCCATTAGCGCGCCGGCGCAGCTCTTCGGAGCCAGTGTGGCAGACGTGTTCACGGCATTCCAGGCGGCTTCGCAACCGGCGGGAGGCCGCACCTGCGCCGCCGGTCTGTTGAACACCAAGCTCGGCTTCACTCCGCTGACCTGCGATATTCATCCCAGCCAGTCCGGCCAGAAGCTGATTGCGCAGGTCATTGCGAGCCCGCACAAATCGCCTGCCCGGAAGTAGCATCAGCATGGGTGCCGCACCCATTGCAAAGGATGGAATGAGCGGTCACCGGCGAAATCAGTGTTTCGCACGATGCGGCGAAAAGCAGATCCCTCGCTTCGCTCGTGATGACAATTCGGAAATTGTTATGCGCGCCGGGTGCCCCGGAGCCTGCCCTGAGCTTGTCGAAGGGTCTCGCGGGTTTCGAGACCCGGGCCAGCGATCAATCTCGACATCTATCTGGGCGATGGCGACGGCGTGATCTGGAAAATGATGCCGTTGAACTGCGAGCCGCCGTTGGTCGCGGTGCCGTAGAGATTCCCTGCGGCATCCAGAATGACGCCGCCGTCGGGAAAGCCGCCGTCGCCATTGTGCAGCGTGAACTCGTGCACGTCCACAAAGGTGTACGCTCCTCCGCCAGAGGGCGTCAGTTCCCAAACGTTGCCGTAGCTGTTGGCGCCCTCGTTGAGCGTGGTGCCATAGATATTACCGGCAGAATCCACCGTCAGGTAGCCAAGGTATGGCCCGATGCAGGAGGAAAAGTGGCACACCAGGCTATAGATCACCTTGAAGGTATAGCTTCCGCCGGAAGGCGAGAGTTCAAAGACGGCACCGCCGCCGCCAGCCCCTCCCTGGGCCGTCGCGCCGAAGAGGTTCCCGGCGGCGTCCATCGCCAAGCCAGCCTGGGGTTGCTGGCCATCGGAAGTATTTTGAAAGCTATAGAGAACGCTCTGGATCCAGCCGGAGCCGCTCTTGCTCAGTCTATAGACTGTTCCGTAATTCCTGGAGCCACCTCCCTGCGTGACACCATAGAAATTGGTAAAAGTACTATCGGCGACCAGTCCAGGCGCGGGCACTTCTCCGTCAGGCCCCGAAAATCTGTATAGGATCTGTTCGGTATAGCTATCGCCCGAACGCACGAACTCGTACACCACGCCGGCATCGTGGAGGTTGCCGCCGTCAGCGGTGGTGCCATAGAGGTTGCCGGCCGCGTCAATGATGGGCGGAGAGAAGGGATTGCAACCATCAACGCCGCCGCCGAACTTGTGCAGGATGGTTTCATTCCACGGCTGCAAGGGCGTAACCGGCGCGGTAGGCGGCGGGCTGAGCTGGAAGAGGATGCCGCAGAAGAGGGCGTCGCCGGACTGGGTCGCGCCGAATACATCGCCGTTGGGCGCCAGCACGACGAGCGGCTGAACCCCGTCGTCGCTGCCGCCGTTGAAGTCATACAGCGGTTGCAGCAGCCGGCCTCCGGAGACGCTCTTCAGCTTGACCACCGCGCCGGAGCCGCTGTTGTTGCCGCCTCCCTGGGTGCCGGTGTACAAGTTGCCGGCGCGGTCCATCGCCATTTGACCCCAGGGGCCGCCGCCGTCCACTCCGCCGGTGAAGTTGTACAGCACATTGAAGGTCTGCGCCTGTGCAGTGGGGACAATCGCAAGCACTGTCGCCAACGCAATGCCTGAAATGAGCGCCACTGTTCTCGCTCGCAAGGTGCTCCGGAAACTCGAATCGGCTATCGGCTGGGGCATGGAATCACTCCTTCTGGTTTGCCGCAAGAGAGTAGCACGCTTCGTTAGCGGGGTAACTTAATTTTGGATGGTAGGCTGGTCATGGGAAAGGCCCCGCCCTAGCCAAAAGATGGCTAGAACGGGGCACCCATGTTGGTTTAGGGAATTCCGTATCTAGAACGGGGCACCCATGTTTCAGAAGAAATAGCTGCTCATTTGTTTAGACGAAATCCGCTAGGCCAGCTTCCGCCCGAACGCAACAATGATAGGCCGGATAAAGGACGGCGCGATCCGCTGGTGCAGGTAGCCGAGCGCATAGGCGATTTTAGAAAACGTAAGGTAGCCGGGGCCGGCATCGAAGCCGTAGATCAGTGTCTCAAAGCCGTTGCGTTTCATCTGCCGGCGAACCGCTCGCATGGTATTGCAGCGGTGCAGCGTGGGAAAAACGTCTTCCTGCTTTCGTCCTTCCAGTACCCGGGTGACAACTTTAGAGTGAAAGCGGTTGGGCACCAGCTTGGTGGCGATTCCTATATAGCTGAGCAGGTTCGTCGTCCCCAGACAAAGAATCCCTCCCGGCTTCAAGACGCGCCGCGCTTCCGCAAAAAACTGTGCGGGATCGGGGAGATGTTCCAGCACGTAAACGCAGACGATGAGATCGACGGAATCATTCTCGAGCGGCCACGGAGCGCCCGGTGTGAGCAGCTTAAACTCGTCAAGGGTTGGATTGTCCTGCGCGGCGGGGTCCACGTCGAGGCCGATGACTTTGGCGACTTTGCCTTTGAAATTTCGCAGCTCGCGGCGAAACTTGATGGGGTCTTCGGCATGCTGCCCGCGTCCACATCCGAAATCCGCCATGATCGAGTCAGGGCCAACCAGCGAATGGATGCGACTGTAGAACTGCACCACACCATCAATCAACGGCATCCCGCCGAACGCCACTTCCGGGTAAAACCGCGGATCGAACATCTGCATTGGCATTCTGGGAGGCCTCGGAAAACCCGGATAAACCACAGAGACACAGGGACACAGAGGTTTTTTGAATTTCTGTTCGCGGCACTGGCCGCGATTTATCCCGTAACTCGCCCAGTCACAGAAACGAATTTTCTCCGTTCTCCAAAGAAAAATCTTCTCTGTGTCTCTGTGCCTCGGTGGTGAATAATTCCGTGTCTCTAGGGTGAATTCTCTACTTCGCCATGTTGATCCGCAGATTGATGTTGGGATTCGGCCGGTCGTCGAACTGGCTCAGCACCTTGCCGTCGCTGCGCTTGCCGTCCCGCTCGGCGTATAGCTCGTAATCGATGTTGGGCGACAGCTCGGGAAAGCGGTAGGAACCATCCTTGAGCGCGATGAAGGTCTTCACCGTCAGGCTCTTGCTGTTCTTCAGATATACCACGGCGTTGGCGACGGGCTTGTCGCTTTTGTCGAGCACCATGCCGGTCAGCGTCCGCGAAGTGATGCGCGACGCGCGCCGGCTGCCGGAACTGGGAAACTGCCAGGCGACGCAGGGCAGGCTGAGCACCAGAACGATCGCCAGACACCAAACTCGTTTCATGCTGATTCTCCCGGCTTACTTTGCGGGCATCTGTTCCTGGGTCAGATGGATGCCCACGTCCTTGCGTTCGTTGTCGTCAATGTGGACGGTGATCTGCGGCTTGGCCTGCCCCTTGCGCATCTTGAGATCGGCCTGGATCACGTAATCGGCGCCACCGGCGGGGACGCGCTGCGCGAATTCCCCGTTGTGATCGGAAACCAGCTCCCACTTGGGCTTCTTGTCGGAAGCGCGGCGGATTTTAATCGGCACGCCGGCGAGTGGACGATTGTCCGGGGTCCAGACGGTGCCGTAGATCAATGCGTAATCGCTATTGGTATGGGTGGCCGACTGTCCCCCGGCAGGCGAGACCCAGAGCAGAGGAAGCGCCAACAGCAGTGCAAGCAGAGCGGTGCTGCCAATCCGGATGCGAATGACAGGCGGTCTAGTAATCACCGTCCTCCTCTTCGTCGGACTCTTCCTCATCGTCGTCGTCCGCTGCTTCTTCCACGCGAGTCAACTCGAGAGGCTCGACGGCCACTACCTCCCAGTCGGTGCCGCACTCCGGACAGGAGACGACTTCGCCCTCGTCCACCTCATCCTCTTCAATGTCCAGATCGCTTTCACATTCAGGACAGATCACCATGTTGGTCTCCGTTTTCGGTCGTCGCCGGGTAGCGCCGTCGCGTTGCCAGCGCACCCGTGCATTTATATTTAGAATCTCTTTGGCAGCAGCGTCAAGTAATAGACGCGGAAGATTTGCGGAGGTCGCATTCTGTGACCATTTCCAAAAAAGCTCTTTACGGAATCGCTGGTTGGATGGTACTGCATGCGGCGGCGGTTGCCGCGCAGGGAAGCGCAATTTCAGCCGCGCAGCCCGATGCTCAAATCACCGCGGCGGTACGCGAGGTCTCGGCGGAGCAGATTCAGAACACCATATTGAAGCTGGTCAGTTTTGGGACGCGGCAGACATTGTCGTCCGAAATGCCCGCCAGCAGCGGCCGCGGCGCCAATGCCGCAGCGCAGTGGATTGCCAGCGAATTCGAGCGCTACTCCAAGGCCTGCAACGGGTGTCTCGAGGTCAAGACCGACGAGTTCATCCAGCCGGTAGGGCCGCGCGTTCCCAAACCGACGAAGATCACCAACGTGTATGCCATCCTGCGCGGCAGCGATCCCGCGAATGCCGCCCGTATCGTGCTGGTCACGGGACATTACGACTCGCGCAACAGCGACATCAACGATTTTACCGGCGATGCCCCGGGCGCGAACGATGACGCCAGCGGCACCGCTGTCAGCCTGGAATGTGCGCGCGTCTTAAGCCGTCATCGCTTCCCCGCCACCATCGTGTTTCTGGCCGTCGCGGGTGAAGAGGAGGGCCTCTACGGCAGCGCTCACTTCGCGCAGATGGCCAAGGCCCAGGGCTGGGACATCGAAGCCGCGCTCAATAACGATATCGTCGGCGGCGACCGCACACCGGGAAGAGCCCAGGATCCGCATACAGTGCGGGTGTTTTCCGAAGGCATCGCCAGCAATGCCGATCCGAAGCAACTGACGCAGATCCGGGCGCTGGGCGGCGAGAGCGATTCGCCTTCGCGGCAGTTGGCCCGCTACATTGCCGGCGTGGCGGCCGAGTATCTTCCCGCTGACAGTTTCCACCCGCTTCTGGTGTTCCGCCATGACCGCTACCTGCGGGGCGGCGATCATTTTTCCTTTAATGAGCAAGGCTACGCGGCGGTGCGCTTCACGGAATATCTGGAGAACTTCAATCACCAGCACCAGAGTCTTCGCACCGAAAACGGCATCGAATATGGGGACTTGCCCAAGTTTGTGGATTATGGCTACACCGCCAATGTCGCGAGGCTGAATGCGGCGACGCTGGCAGCGCTGGCTTCGGCCCCGGCGTCACCTGGCAATGTGCGTCTCTTGACGAAAGGCCTGCAGAACGATTCCACTCTAGAGTGGCAGGCTTCACCCGGCGGTATGGCCACCGGCTACGAAGTGCTGTGGCGCGACACCACCGCATCGGACTGGCAGCATGCGCAAGCGGTGGGCAACGTGACCCAGGCGACGCTGCCGCTGTCGAAGGACAACGTCATCTTCGCGGTGCGCGCCGTGGACGCCAAGGGCCATCGCAGCCTGCCGGTGGTGCCGACGCCGGAGCGTTAGGCCCGGAACTGGATTTGGGAGCACACTAGAGCAATGCCACGCACCCGCAGCATGTCGCTGGGATTTCCGCCATTCACCAAGGCGGTGAAGCAGTTGCTCATTGCCAATGGCGCGGTCTTCCTGCTGATGGCGGCGCTGAAAGCATTTGTCTTCCCGGCCACGGACATCTGGGTAAATTACCGGTTGGGACTGGTTCCCGCGCTGGTCATCTTTCGCGGCTTTATCTGGCAACTGGTCACCTATTCCTTTATTCACGCGGGACTGTGGCACATCGTCTTCAATCTGCTGGCGCTGTGGATGTTCGGCGCGCAACTGGAGATGGACTGGGGCTACCGGCTGTTCATGCAGTTCTATTTCTTCTGCGCCGTGGGCGCGGCGCTGATTACGGTTGGGATTTCGTTTACCGGCCTGCTGGGCGTCAATCCGCTGGTGCCGACGGTGGGAGCGTCCGGCGCTATCTTCGGGCTGCTGGTGGCCTTCGGTATCCTGCATGCCGAATCGCAGGTGATGCTGTTCCCGCTGCCGTTTCTGATCAAGGCCAAGTATTTCGTAATCGGGCTGATGCTGATCGAGGTTTACCTGACGCTGTCGTCGGCGCAGCAACCGGGGCAGGGCGTGGCCTACATGGCGCACATGGGCGGCGCGTTGTTCGGCTACATCTACCTGAAGTTCGTGCCGCGGCGCGGGCTGGGCCACGCGGCGTCGGAGCGCATGTTTGGCTTGCGCAACGCCTATTACCGCTGGAAGCGCAAGCGCGCCTCGCGCAAGTTCGAAGTCTATATGCGCAAGCACGACGAGCGCGGCGATTACCGGCACGAAGATTACTTCGACGAGCTGGGCAACTTCCGCGACCCCAGCACTCGCGATCCCAAGCGCAAAAACGGCGATTCCCGGCCGCCGTGGGTGAACTAGAAGCTATCGCATAAATCTGTCTTGGAAGGGCACGCTTCACCGGCCGCGGAAAGACTTTGCTTGGAAGCTTTGTATCAGGGCACGACTTCAGTCGTGCCGAACAGTGGCCAATCAAACCGGGCTTCAGCCCCTGCCCTCCGCCGGAACTGTTTCGCCAGGATGTTCCGCAATGAAATTGCCCGCAGCGGCTGAAGCCGATTATTGCGGGCGACCGTTCGGCACGACTGAAGTCATGCCCTGATACAAACCGTCCGACACCACGACTTTTCCCCAGCCTGGAATTTATGAAATAGCTTCTAGAAAGCGGCGAGACAGCCCGTCCGCGAATCTTGGCAGCCAACCGTCGCCCTGCAAGAAGTTTGTTTCTTACGCCGGACTTTTACGCTATTGTGTAGGCCAAGCAGGCTGCCGGATGGGCAGTTCTCAGCATGGCCCACTTCTCAAGACATCTCCTGGCCTGGATGCTGGCGTCAACGTCGGTCTTCGTCGCCGGTTCGGCGGCGCAGACCGCGACGGCGGGACCGGCTGCGGCGAACCAATCCGCCGCACTGGTTGCAGGCGATGTGCCGGCAGCGACGCGCGGCGCTTCCATTCCACCGGCGCCGTTGTTTGACCTTAGCGATTCCGACATCAAGTTCAAGCTCGACAGCCTGACGCGCACGCTGCGCGACAGCCGTCATGAGGGCTGGGTGCTGGCCGCGTATCCCGACCCCAAAACCAGCCGTCCGCTCATCGGCGCAGGTTTCGGCCTGGACATTGAGGCGGTGCAGCATCCGCAGAGCGATCCGCTCAATCCGCACCAGTTTCTGGAGCCTTCCAGCGAACAGCTTTGGCAGGCGGCGGGGCTCGATCCCGACAAGCTGCAGAACATCCTGGAACGCTATGACCGCGATCTGGGAACGTGGAAGAAAAAGAAGTTTCGTCACAAAATCCGGACGCACGGCCTGACGCCTGAAGTCAGCGAAGACGAAGCGCTGAAGCTGCTGCGGATTTCGGCCATCCAGGCGGCGTACAACGCGCGCGCCTACTGCCGGAACTTCGATCAGCTAACCGCGTCGCAGCAGATGGGACTGAGCCAGTTGGTGTATCAGATGGGAGTGAACCTTGAAGAGTTCAGCCAGTTCCTGGCGGCGATTAACCAGGACAATGCCGGCGAAACCACGGGCGATCCGCGGCATTGGAAAACGGTGCAGGATTCGCTGATCCAGAGCCAGTGGGCGCGGCATTATCGAGTGCGCGCGGTGTCGGTGATCGCCATGTTTGACCCGCTCTATGAGAGCGATCCTCGCGCCGCCGAGCGCAAAGTGGAAGCGGTGCTGCGTCCTCCCGCCCGCCATCATAAAAAGCACACGCGCTCGGTGCGAGCAGCCAATCATCATGCAAATCACGCCGGGTAAGCCGGGCTTTCAAGCTAATTCAGAGTTGTCATCACGAGGGCAGCGAGGGATCTGCTTTGCTTTGGTTTCGCGCGAATGTTGGGGAACAGCAGGTCCCTCCCGGGCTAAAGCCCGGTCGTGATGACAATTCACGGCGGGGCGCGATTGGCACGACTGAAGTCGTGCCCTTACTCAAAACTCTGCCCACGTGAAACGGGACGCCAAGGTTTCGAATTCAGCTCTTGAACACCTCGTCCAGGCTCTCGTACACGATAGGGATGGTGCAGAGTTCGGGCAAGCGCTGCCAGTAGCGATGGACCTGGGGATCGGCCTGCGCTTCGCTGCGCATCTCCGCCGAGACCCAATGGCGAATGTGCAGAAAGCGGCTGGGCTGCGCGCTGTCGCGATGCAGCGAGTCGCGGCAGTATCCCTTGGCGTGCATCACGGTATAAAGCTCGCGCAGCAGCGACAGCAGTTCCTCTTCCTTGCCCGGCAAGGCCTCCAGCACAGCCAGCGATACGATTTGTTCAGCCATAATTTTATGTCCCTGTTTTTGGCCCGAATGGTCGCTAGAATCTGTTTCAGCCGGCGGTGGTGATCAGCCGCATGAGATTGGTGGCTCCTTCGATGCGGGTGGTGCCGGCCACCAGTCCGAAGATATCGCCGGGTTGGAGCACGCCCATCCGCCGCAGCTCCTTCTCGGCAAATTTCGCCATGTGCTCAGCGGAAAGCCTTGCCGGGCTCAGCACCGGGGTCACGCCCCAAAGCAAGTTCATACGGTTACATACCGGCGCGAACGGCGTAAAGCCATAAATTTCCGCCGCCGGCCGGTATTTCGACAGCATGCGGCCGGTGGCGCCGGTTTCGGTGAATACGGCGATGGCACGAATCCGCAAGTCCTGCGCGGCGTGCGCCATGGACTCGCAAATGGTTTCGGCGATGGAAAGATGCTCGGCCTGGCGATGTTCCGGAACCAGCAGCCGAAAAGGATGCGCCTCCGCTTCGGCCACAATCCGCGACATCATCTGCACGGTTTCGTTGGGATACTGGCCCACGGCGGTTTCGCCGGAGAGCATGACGGCGTCGGTGCCGTCGAAGATGGCGTTGGCCACGTCGCTGGCCTCGGCGCGCGTGGGCCGCGGCGAACTGGTCATGGATTCCAGCATCTGGGTGGCGGTGATCACCGGCTTGCGAAAATCGCAGCGCCCGCCGGATGACGTGCTTCTGTATCAGCGGCACTTTCTCCGGCGAGACCTCGACGCCCAGGTCGCCGCGCGCCACCATCACGCCGTTCGCGGCCTCCAGGATGCTGTCGAGATTATCAATGGCCTGCGGCTTTTCCAGCTTGGCGACGATGGGTACCACCTTGCCGGCAGCCTGCATGGCGCGCCGCAAGGTCACCACGTCAGCGGCGCTGCGCACGAACGACAGCGCCACCACATCCACATTTTGCTTAAGACCGAACGCCAGGTCGCGGCGATCTTTCACGGTAAGCGACGGCAACCGCACCACCGTGCCAGGCAGATTGATGCCCTGGTGCTCGGCCAGCGGTCCGCCGGTCACTACCTCGCAGATGACGTCGCTGCCACTGATCTTGCGCACCACCACCTCAATGCGGCCGTCGGAGAGCAGGATGTGCTCACCGGGCTTCACGTCCTTCGCCAGCCTCTTGTAGGTGGTGGAGAGCGTGTCAGCGGTGCCGGGAACATCGCGCGAAGTCAGGGTGACGCGCCTTCCCGCGGTCAGCGTCACCGGGCTGCCCGCAACCAGCCGTCCAGTGCGGATCTTCGGCCCTTGCAGGTCCTGAAGGATGCAGATGGTGCGGTCCAGTTCCGCCGCCACTTTGCGCAGCCGTTGGATTCTCGCGGCATGTTCCGGATACGCGCCGTGCGAGAAGTTCAGCCGCGCGACGCTCATGCCGCTCAGCATCAGTCGCCGCATCATGTCTTCCGAATCGCTGGCCGGACCGATGGTGCAGACGATCTTGGCGCGCTGGCGCGAGGCCGCGGGATCACTCAGGGGAGATGCCTTCGCTGCCTTCGCTCGAGCTTGCTGGCCGCTCATGGTCAGAAGGCCTGCACGCGTCTGGGCTCGTTCTTGATCTCCGAGTGCGCGCCGAACAGGAAGCGGGGATAGCGCAAGGCGTTGAACTCGGCGCCGATCAGCACCACCATGGAGACGATATACAGCCAGATCAGGATGGCGATGGCGGTGGCCACCGAGCCATAGATGACGTCGTAATTGCCGAAGCGCCGCAGGTAGACGCCGAAGACGACAGTGGACACGAACCACAGCACGGTGGCCAGCAGGGCGCCGGGCAGCACTCGATGCCAGGGCTGGGTGCGCGGCACGCCGTGATGGTAGATCAGGCCGATCACCGCGATGCTGGTCAGGGTGGCGATAATCCAGCGCAGCGCGGTCCACAGGCCGAGGATGTAGGGCCCCAGTTCGTGGCCGACGGCGTTCACGAAGGTGGCTTCAATCTGCGCGCCGAAGACCAGCAGGAAGGACGCGAACACCATTGGTATTCCCGCCAGGACCACCAGCAGGAAGGCGATCATCCTTTCCTTCACCAGCCCCCAGATTTTCGGCATCTGGTAAGCGTTGCGGAAGCCTTCCATCCAGGAAATCATCACGCCGGAGCCGGTCCACAGGGTGATCAGCGAGACGGTGACCAGGAATTTCACGGTCACGGCTTTCTTGCCGGCGAAGTATTGCAACACCGCTGAGTCCGTTCCTTCCGGCAGGATGCGGCCGATGGCATGGGTGATGACGCGCGAGAACATCTCCGTCGAATGCCACGCCGAGAGCACGCTGGCCACTAGCAGGATGGCGGGAAACAGCGTCAGAATGGCGGAGAAGGCCGCGGCCTTGGCCACAGCAAAGGCGTCGTGCTGAAACGCCCGCCACAGCGCCAGCCGGAAATGTTGGAAGAATCGCGACATCGAGCGGCTAAGGGAAGTTTACACAAACCGGCTCGAATTGCATCGATATGTGAGTATTGGGTGCCCCATCCTACTCCGCAGGAAAGGGTGGGTCTTCATCCCCTATCTTTCACTGTGATATCTGCGCGAACGGCACATTCCCGATGCGATATTTCTGCCAGTCCTTGTAGTCGAAGTGCCACCACTCGTCGGGATAAACCGTAAAGCCCTCGGCCTCCATCGCGCGCCGCAGAATGGCACGGTTGGCGCGCTCCTGCTCGGTGCCGCCGGTGTAATCGGCATGCGCGCGCTCCGACATTTCGTCGTAGCCGCTGGGCATGGCCACCGGCTCGCCACTCTTCAAATCGTAGATGGTCAGGTCCACGGCGCATCCGCGATTGTGCTTGGAGCCCTCGGCGGGATTGGCGACATAGTTGTGATCGGCCGGGGGCGTGGCATCCCAGAACATCTTGGTCACATACCAGGGACGATAGCCATCGAAGATGAGCAGGCCGTAACCCTGCTTGTGCAGTTCGCGGTTGGCGCGAACCAGCGCTTCCGCCGCCGGACGCTGTAGAAAGGCGCGCGCCTCTTCATACAGTGGAGTGCCCAGGAAGTTGTTGGAGGTCGCGTAGTGGATGTCGAGCTTGATCGTCGGGTCAAGCTTGATGAGCTCCACCAGGTCCGGCTTGCGGAAGTCGCCATGCTCCGCGGGAGGGTGCGCCTTGAGGGCTTCGGCGCGCAACTCCGCGACCGGCCGCAGCGGCTGGATGTGGAACTGTTGCGGGAGCTGCTGCGCTGGAAGCGCGGTGGCCAGCAGAGCGAAGCAGAGAAGCAGTCGGCGGGTAAGGATGCGGACTATCATACGGAAGCGAATCGATCTGAGGTTCCCCGTTCTGCCATCCCGAGCGCGGCAAAGCTGACTAGCAGCATTAGCGGCCATTATGCGCCAGGACCTCGAAGCGGCGTACTCGAATCTGCTTCTCGCGCTTGCGAGTTTGGGCGATGTCGAAGGCGGCCTGCATGCGCATCAGCGTATCCATCTTTACCCCAAACGCTTTCTCCAGGCGCAGGGCCATGTCTCCGGAGAGATCGGCCCGGCTGTTCAGCAGACTGGAGAGGGCGGGGCGGGAGACCTTAAGCACTTCCGCCGCTGCCGTTACCGACAGTCCCGCCGGCTGAATAATCTCCGTACGAATAAAATCACCCGGATGGGGCGGGTTTTTCATCGGCATGGCTGGGCGCTCCTCCTCTGTCCCGGGCTTACGTCGGAGCCTTGTGTCGCCACTAAAGCGGCTCAGTTCAGTTTATAGGGTCATGATCGGACTGAGTGCATGCCCTGATACAAAGCACAGCCGGCGCAATCATCTAAGATGATTGCGCCGGTTGAATCAAACCGAAACAAGGGTTTGTTTGTTTCTCTCTAGACGGCTAAAATGAACGGTGAAATTATTGATTCTTGGAAGGGGTATTGACCGGCGCAGGCGCTGGTTTCGCAGGCTGCTGAGTACCGTAAACGCGATTACGCTGCCAATCAGGACGCGAGCTAACATCTTTGCTTGCTTGCTCAAGCACCATTTTAAGCCATCCCTTGTCCGGCATTGTTTTAACCCTCCGTAAGAACTGGGTTCAGTTTCTCATCTTGCATTCGTTTATACAAGAGCGCCAGAGCGTCTTTCTCATTTTCAATATATGACTCGGGAAAACCCTGGAGTCTTTGAACTGCCATAGATTTGTCCCAGACAATCCTACGGCCATCCGCCGTCTTCCTTTCGCCGTAAATCCCAAAGAGATCCATATATTGACGTGGTGCCACACCGACAAAAGGCTGAAAAACCAAGCGATTAGCGCCACCGGTCTCCACCGCGATGGAATCCTCATGGAGCTGGGCGGCAAGGCTTTTGGGATAGGGCTCAATATAGACGACGCGTTCGATGCCCGCGGCAATGATGTGTCTCGCACATTCATGACAAGGGAACGTAGTAGTAAACAGAAAACAGTGTCGAACGGATACGGCTCTCATCGCGGCGTCCACGATCGCCGCCATTTCGGCATGAACTGCGCGACCGTATTCGAGCGGTTGCATGATGCGAGTTCCTTTTAAGAGGGGTAATGCCTGTTTTACTCGCTCATCAGAGCTGAGAGACCTCTTATCCTCGGCCAGCCAGCCGTCCGATAGACGTTCGAGGATCTCTTGGACGTTCATGACCTTTAGGAGGTCACTGCTATCCCATTCGCGAGTAATGTCGCGATTGTCAGGATCATCGCCGTACCAATATTGTCCTCCCCGAAATTTGGGAACTTCATTCGTACCAGCGGCGACGATTTGGCCCTCGGGCGTCGCGATGACTGCGCCTACCTGACGTCCCAGTGCTCCAGAACGCAGCGCAGCTACTTGAGCGTGTACCATTGCATATTCGTCTCGAGTTGGGGTGAATGAATTACTTCCCAAGATCATCTGGATGAAGCGTTCTGACTGAGCCCTTACAGATCCTAAATCCGTCGACTCCAAGAAGACGTCAGCTAACGGAAAGCTTTGACGGACATTCTGCCCAAAATCTCTCAGAGCATCCTTTTGGTCTCGTACAACTAGACCTTCGGCTTGTTCTCTAAAGGATTCCGGATCATATGAGTTGTGGCTGCGTGCAATCTTCGTCGCCAAATTCTGAATTCGAGCTTCGCGAGGCAAATAGGCGGCAACTATAAAACATCCAGGGCCGTAGATCTCGCGCAGCGCTTGGATCTCGTCTGGGTGTTTGAGGGATTTCAGTACATACGCTGTCCTTTCGGCCGGTTCGTTAGCACTACCAGTTAACTTTGTTCGGATTTTTTGAATTTGACCCACGCCGAGTATTGCGAGCGCGTCATCGCTACCAATGACTTCCCTAAACTTATCTCCAGCGTCCATATGCTCCCGAATGCGGCTCTCTTCGGGCGATTCGGGAAGAAATTCCCATCTGTCGATTTCGTGTAGTAGTTCGACCAGGTGAATCGGTTCGGCGCGGTAATTAACAGCGCGCAGACCTTCTATCAATTGATCCTGAACGATGCCTAAGTTTGAGCCGACAGCACCAACCAAGCCGATAACGAGTTCGGATCGTTCACGCCGGGCGGAGATATCCAGAAGCATATTCAACATCTTGCAGTACAGGAACTTCTAAGACAAACAAAAAATAAGGCTCCGCGGCACTAACTGCGCGGAGCCTTTAGGTTGTTAGTCTAATGGTCTAGGATGCTTACTCGGCCAGCAGTTCTTCGCCTTCGTTCTCGCCTTCGTGGCGCAGCAGCTCCAGCGCCCGCTCGGCTTCTTCGTAGGCCTGGGTGACTTCCTCCTGCACCTTGGAAGCCGCCTCCTCCATCTCCTGCGACAACCGGACATTGCGGTAGTACTCCATGCCGGTTCCCGCGGGAATCAGACGGCCCACGATGACGTTCTCCTTGAGGCCGCGCAGGTGGTCCACCGCGCCCTGAATCGAGGCTTCGGTGAGCACGCGCGTGGTCTCCTGGAAGGAGGCCGCCGAGATGAAGGAATCCGTAGAGAGCGACGCCTTGGTGATGCCCAGCAGCAGCGGACGGCCGGTAGCCGGCTTGCCGCCGTTGGAAATCGCCTTCTCGTTCTCCTCGCGGAAGCGGAACTTGTCGATCTGCTGTTCCAGCAGGAACGTCGGTATCGCCCACGTCCTCGACCTTCACCCAGCGCATCATCTGGCGGACAATCACCTCGATGTGCTTGTCGCTGATGTTCACGCCCTGCAGGCGGTAGACTTCCTGAATTTCGTTCACCAGGTAAGCCTGCAGTTCCTTTTCGCCCAGCACCGCCAGAATGTCGTGCGGGTTGAGCGGGCCATCCATCAGCGGCTCGCCGGCGCGGATGCGTTCGCCTTCCTGTACGTTGATGTGGACGCCACGCGGCACCTGGTATTCCTTCTCGGTACCGTTGTCGGCCACGACGTAGATCTTGCGCTGGCCCTTGGCCACTTCGCCGAACTTCACCACGCCATCGATTTCGCTGATGACCGCGGTTTCGCGCGGCTTGCGGGCCTCGAACAATTCCACCACGCGCGGCAGACCGCCGGTGATGTCCTTGGTCTTGGTGGTTTCGCGCGGGATCTTGGCCAGCACGTCGCCGGGCGTGACCGCATCGCCGTCCTGCACCATGAGGTGAGCGCGCGAAGGCATCAGGTAACGCTTGCTGGTCTTCGCACCCTTGATCACCACGGTGGGCTGGCGCTTCTCGTCCGGCGAGTCGACCACCACGTGGCGCGAAAGACCCGTGACTTCGTCCACTTCCTCATGCAGGGTCATGCCTTCCTGCAGGTCCTTGAACTGCACCGTGCCGCCGATTTCGGTCAGGATGGCGAAGGTGTAGGGGTCCCACTCGACCAGCACATCGCCGAGCGAAACCTGCACTCCGTCTTCCACCTTGACCTTGGCGCCGTATACCACGGCGTAGCGTTCCTTTTCGCGGCCCTTCTCGTCCACGATGACGATGGAGCCGTTGCGGTTCATCACCACCAGATCGACCTTCCTTGGAGCGGACGGTCTGCAGGTTGATGAAGCGGACCGCGCCGTTGTTCTTGGCATCGAGGCGCGACTGCTCGCTGACGCGCGAAGCCGTGCCGCCGATGTGGAAGGTACGCATGGTGAGCTGAGTTCCCGGCTCGCCGATGGACTGCGCGGCGATGACGCCGACCGCTTCGCCCAACTCGACCAGTCCGCCCGGAGGCCAGGTTGCGGCCGTAGCACTTGACGCAGACACCGCGCTTGGATTCGCAGGTCAGCACCGAACGGATCTTCACCCGCTCGATACCGGCCGCCTGCATCGCGCCCGCCAGGTCCTCGGTGATTTCCTGGTTGATGTCAACGATGATGTTGCCTTCGTAGTCCTTGATCTTCTCCAGCGAGACGCGGCCCACGATACGGTCGCGCAACGGCTCGATGATCTCGCCCGACTCCACGATGGAGCCGACGTAGATGCCATCGACCGTGCCGCAATCGTATTCGCTGATGATCACGTCCTGCGCCACGTCCACCAGGCGGCGGGTCAGGTAGCCGGAGTCGGCGGTCTTCAGCGCCGTGTCGGCCAGTCCCTTGCGGGCGCCGTGGGTGGAGATGAAGTACTCCAGCACGGTAAGGCCTTCGCGGAAGTTCGCCGTGATCGGCGTCTCGATGATTTCGCCGGAAGGCTTGGCCATCAGGCCGCGCATACCGGAGAGCTGGCGAATCTGCTGTTTGGAACCGCGGGCGCCGGAGTCGGCCATGACGTAAATCGGATTGATCTCGCCGGCCTTGTCCTGCGTCTGCATGTCGCTGAACATCTCGTCGGCCACTTTTTCCGTGATCCCCGACCAGATTTCGACCACCTTGTTGTAGCGCTCGCCGTTGGTGATGGCGCCGTCCAGGTACTGCTGCTGCACGGCGATCACCTGCTTCTCGGCGTCCTTCACCATCCAGCCTTGCCCGGCGGAATGACCATGTCGTCGATGCCGATGGACAGTCCGGCCCTGGTGGCGTAGGTGAAGCCGAGCTGCTTGATCTCGTCCAGCATCCGCACCGTGGTCTCCAGACCGAAGCGCAGGTAGCAGTAGTTCACCAACTGGCCAACGCCCTTCTTCTTGAGCAGACCGTTGATGTAGGGCATGCCCTCGGCGCCGCGCTTCAGCTGGTCGTTCATGATGGCGCGGCCCACGGTGGTCGATGATGAACTGGCGCTCGAAGTTGGTAGGCTCGGTGTGGATCACGTCCTGATCGTCGTAGGCCGTGGTCAGGTCGATCACCTCGCCGCTGTAGCGCAGGCGGATGGGGGTCAGCGTTTCCACCTCGCCCATCTCGCTTCGCCAGCAGCACTTCGTCAATGTTGGCGAAGGCGCGGCCTTCGCCCTTGGCGCCCGGCTTGGCCTTGGTCAGGTAGTAGATGCCCAGCACCATGTCCTGCGTAGGCACGGTGATCGGCTGGCCCGAGGCGGGCGACAGGATGTTGTGCGAGGCCAGCATCAGACACGCTGGCTTCCACCTGCGCTTCCGGCGACAGCGGAATGTGCACGGCCATCTGGTCGCCGTCGAAGTCGGCGTTGAAGGCGGTGCAGACCAGCGGGTGAATCTTGATGGCCTTGCCTTCCACCAGCACCGGCTCAAAGGCCTGAATGCCCAGACGATGCAGCGTGGGAGCGCGGTTCAGCAGCACCGGATGGTCCTTGATGACCTCTTCCAGGATGTCCCAAACGATCGGCTCCTGCTGCTCCACCATCTCCTTGGCCTGCTTGATGGTGGTGCAATGGCCGGTCTGTTCCAGGCGGTGATAGATGAACGGCTTGAACAGCTCCAGCGCCATCTTCTTGGGAAGACCGCACTGGTGCAGCTTGAGGTCGGGACCGACCACGATCACCGAACGGCCGGAGTAGTCCACGCGCTTGCCCAGCAGGTTCTGGCGGAAGCGGCCCTGCTTGCCCTTCAGCGTGTCGCGACAGCGACTTGAGCGGGCGATTGTTGGCGCCACGCAGCACGCGGCCACGGCGTCCGTTGTCGAACAGCGCGTCCACGGCTTCCTGCAACATGCGCTTTTCGTTGCGCACGATGACTTCGGGAGCGTGCAGGTCCATCAGCTTCTTCAACCGGTTGTTGCGGTTGATGACGCGGCGATACAGATCGTTCAGATCGGAGGTCGCAAAGCGGCCGCCATCGAGTGGAACCAGCGGACGCAGCTCCGGCGGAATCACCGGGATCACGTCCAGGATCATCCACTGCGGCTTGTTGCCGCTCTTGCGGAAGGCCTCGACCACCTTGAGGCGCTTGGCGTACTTCAGGCGCTTCTGCAGCGAAGTCTCGCTGCGCATCTTCTCGCGCAGCTCGACTGGACATGCTTTCCACTTCCACCCGCTTCAGCAGTTCCTTGATGGCCTCGGCGCCCATCATGGCCTTGAAGCCGGAGGCGCGGTACTGCCAGGTCGAGTTCGCGGAACTTGGCTTCGTCCTTGATGATCTCGCGCTCTTTGACCGGCGCTTCGCCGGCTTCGACGACCACGTAGGCCTCGAAGTACAGCACCGACTCCAGGTCGCGCAGAGAGATGTCGAGGATGTGGCCGATGCGGCTGGGCAGGCCCTTGAAGAACCACACGTGCGAGCAGGGCGAAGCCAGCTCGATATGGCCGAGCCGTTCGCGGCGGACCTTGCGACAGCGTGACTTCCACGCCGCACTTGTCGCAGATCACGCCGCGGTGCTTCATGCGCTTGTACTTGCCGCACAGGCACTCCCAGTCGGTGACCGGGCCGAAGATGCGGGCGCAGAACAAGCCGTCGCGCTCCGGCTTGAAGGTGCGGTAGTTGATCGTCTCCGGCTTGGTTACCTCACCGTGCGACCAGCTGCGAATCTTCTCCGGCGAGGCGAGGCTGATTCGGATGGCGTCGAAATCCGCAATGTCGTTTCCGAGATCGAATGGGCTCGAGCGGTACAAATTTCCTCCTCCCCTGACGCTTCCCAGGCGCGTCGCGGCCTTGCGCGGCCGCCTGCGGCCTTGTACGTCGTCCGCCGGCGGCCGTCACCGTCATCTTCATGTCTCTCCGGGCGCTGGATCTCCTGCGGGAACACTGGCGAGACCGGCCGCCGTGATAGTTAGTCGGCGGCGACCGGAGCTGCGGCCAGGCCCTTGCGTTCGTTGACCTTGATCAGCTCCACGTCAAGGCAGAGCGACTGCAATTCGCGAATCAACACGTTGAACGACTCCGGCACGCCCGGCTCGATGGCCGCTTCGCCCTTGACGATGGCCTCGTAAATCTTGGTGCGGCCATAAACGTCATCGGACTTCGCCGTGAGCAGCTCCTGCAGAATGTAGGCGGCGCCGTAAGCTTCCAACGCCCAGACTTCCATTTCGCCGAAGCGCTGACCGCCGAACTGCGCCTTGCCGCCCAGCGGCTGCTGGGTAATCAGCGAGTACGGTCCGATGGAACGCGCGTGAATCTTGTCGTCGACCAGGTGCGACAGCTTGAGCATGTAGATGTAGCCAACCGTGACCGGCTGCTCGAAGCTTTTCGCCGGTCATGCCGTCGTAGAGAGACGTCTTGCCCGACGTCGGCAGTCCGGCATCGCTCCAGCAGCGACTTGATCTCGTTCTCCTTGGAGCCGTCGAATACCGGCGAGGCGAAGAACACGGCATCCTGCATTCCGTCCGCCACCTTCACCAGAGTCTCGTCGTCCAGGTTCACCAGCTTGTCCACGAACGGCATGTCCTTGAACATGGCCTTGAGGGCCTTGCGCACCTGCTCCGCCTTGGAGTTTTCCTTGAGCAGTTCGGTGATCTTCTTGCCCATCTCATCACCGGCCCAGCCCAGGTGGGTTTCCAGAATCTGGCCCACGTTCATACGGCTGGGTACGCCCAGCGGGTTGAGCACGATCTCCACCGGCGTACCGTCTTCGAGATACGGCATGTCCTCTTCCGGCAGAATGCGCGCGATGACGCCCTTGTTGCCGTGGCGTCCGGCCATCTTGTCGCCGACACTAAAGCTTGCGCTTCATGGCGACGTAGACCTTCACCAGCTTGATTACGCCGGGAGGAAGTTCGTCGCCCTTCTGCAGCTTCTCGACTTTCTCGCGGACGATCTTGCGCAGCACGTCGATCTGGCGCGAGGTCATCTCCTCGATTTCGTCGATCTGCTCGTTGACGCGCGGGTCCTTATCGGTGAACTTGATGCGCTTCAGGTTGCGGGTCGAGATGCGCTCGATGGTCTCGCGGTCCAGCATCACGCCCTTGGTCAGCAGGCGCTTGTTGGTGCGCTCGTCGTGCAGGTCGGCCTGCACTTCCTTGCCGCCCAGCAGCGCTTCCAGCCGCTTCAGACGCTCGTCGGTGAGAATTCGGATTTCGTCCGCCAGGTTCTTTTCCAGCCGCGCGACCTGCTCGCCTTCGATCGGCCTTGGCGCGCTCGTCCTTCTCCTGGCCCTTGCGGGAGAAGATCTTCACGTCCACCACCGTGCCCTCGATGCCCGGAGGACAGGTCAGCGAAGCGTCGCGGACATCGCCGGCCTTTTCGCCGAAGATGGCGCGCAGCAGCTTTTCTTCCGGCGTGAGCTGGGTTTCGCCCTTGGGCGTTACCTTGCCCACCAGGATGTCGCCGGCCTTGACCGTCGCGCCGATGCGGATGATGCCGCTCTCGTCGAGATCGCGCAGCGCGATCTCGCTGACGTTGGGAATGTCGCGGGTCACTTCTTCCGGTCCCAGCTTGGTGTCGCGCGACTCGATCTCGAACTCCTCGATGTGGACGGAGGTGTAGTAGTCCTCCTTCACCATCTTTTCCGAGACCAGGATCGCGTCCTCGAAGTTGTAGCCGCGCCAGGGCATGAAGGCCACCAGCACGTTGCGTCCCAGCGCCAGCTCGCCGCATATCGGTGCAAGGACCGTCGGCAATGACCTGGCCCTTGAGCACCCGCTCGCCTTTCTTCACGATCGGCCGCTGGTTGATGCAGGTGTTCTGGTTGGAGCGCTTGAACTTGGTGAGCTGATAAATGTCGCTGCCCACCTCGCGCGAAAGCTGCATCGGATGATGCTCGCCCTCGACGCGCACGATGATGCGCTCGGAGTCCACCGAATCGATGATGCCGTTGCGGCGGGCCAGAACCACAGCGCCCGAGTCGCGAGCGGTTACGCCTTCCATGCCGGTGCCGACGATCGGGGCCTGCGCGCGCAGCAACGGCACCGACTGGCGCTGCATGTTGGCGCCCATCAGCGCGCGGTTGGCGTCGTCATGCTCCAGGAAGGGCACCAGCGAAGCGGCCACCGAAACCAACTGCTTCGGGCTGACGTCGATGTAGTCCACTTCCTCGCGGTTCACCAGCACGAAGTTGCCGGCCTTGCGGGCGTTGACCAGTTCGGTGACGATGCGGCCCTTGTCGTCGAGCTCGGCGTTGGCCTGCGCGATGACGTACCTGTCTTCCTCCCACGCCGACAGGTAGAAGGAGAACGGCTCGAAATCGATGAGCTTCTTCTTGCGGTCCTTCAGGTCGTCGTTCACCTTGATGACTTCGGACTTTTCGAGGTGATCGCCGACCCTGATACTCGCTGTCGCCGGCGTTGATCACGGTGACGAAGTCGAGCACGCGGCCGTCCTTCACCCGGCGATAGGGCGACTCGATGAAGCCGTAGTCGTTGATGCGCGCATAGCAGCTCAGCGACGAAATCAGGCCGATGTTCGGACCTTCCGGCGTCTCAATCGGGCAGATGCGTCCATAGTGCGTGGGGTGAACGTCGCGGACTTCAAATCCGGCGCGCTCGCGCGACAAGCCGCCCGGCCCAAGTGCCGACAGACGGCGCTTGTGCGTGATCTCCGACAGCGGATTGGTCTGGTCCATGAACTGCGACAGCTGCGACGAGCCGAAGAACTCGCGGATGGCCGCCATCACCGGCTTGGCGTTCACCAGGTCGTGCGGCATGGCCGTGGACATTTCCTGGTACACGCTCATCTTTTCCTTGATGGCGCGTTCCATGCGCACCAGTCCGATGCGGAACTGGTTCTCCATCAACTCGCCCACCGCGCGCACGCGGCGGTTGCCCAGGTGATCGATGTCGTCCACCGAGCCGATGTTCTTGCGCAGCTTGAGCAGGTAGCGGATGGTGGCGTAGAAGTCATCCGGCTCCAGCGTGCGATGGTCGCAGCTCGGTGGCGTCTTCGTTTTCGAACAGCTTGATGTTGAACTTCAGCCGGCCCACGCGCGAGAAGTCGTACTTGCGCGAGTCGAAGAACATGCCGTGGAACAGCGCGGTCGCGGTATCCAGCGTCGGCGGATCGCCGGGACGCAGCTTGCGGTAGATCTCGATCAGCGCTTCCTGCGGCGTCTTCACCGAATCGCGGCGCAGGGTGGCGCTGATCACCGTGCCCACATCGTCGCGCTCGGGGAAGAACACGTGCACGTCGGCCACGCCGGCGTCGAGCATCTTCGAGAGCTTTTCGGCCGTCAGCTCAGAGTTGGCTTCCAGCAGAACTTCGCCGGTGTTGGTGTCAACCACGTCGGCGGCAACGAAGGCGCCTTCCAGGTCGGTGAGATCGACTTCGAACTCGGAGATGCGGTGCTTCTGGATTTCCTTCAGCCCGGCGGTGGTCACCTTGCGGCCGGAGTGAACAATCTCTTCGCCGCTCTTGGTGGCAATCTTGTGCGCCAGCTTCATGCCCAGCAGGTTGGTCGGACGCTCAATGCCGGGCTCCAGCGTCCAGAACAGCTTCTTGTCCTTCAGCGCAATGCGGTCCACGGTGTAGAAGGTGCGCAGAATCTCTTCGTCGGAGCGCAGACCGAGGGCGCGCAGGAAGATCGTGCCCAGGAACTTGCGCTTGCGGTCAATGCGGACGTACAGCATGTTCTTCTGGTCGTACTCGAACTCCACCCACGAGCCGCGATAGGGAATGATCTTGCCCAGGAAGTAGGTGCGGTTGTTGGCGGTCTCGAAGAACACGCCCGGCGAGCGGTGCAACTGGCTGACGATGACGCGCTCGGTGCCGTTGATGATGAAGGTGCCGTTCTGCGTCATCAGCGGAATGTCGCCGAAGAAGACTTCCTGCTCCTTCATGTCGCGGATGGTCCTGTTGCCGGTCTCCGGGTCCTTGTCGAAGATGGTCAGGCGCATGGTGACCTTCAGCGGAGCGGTGTAGGTCATGCCGCGCTCTTCGCATTCAGCCACGTCGTACTTCAGCTGCAATCCCACGGGATCGCCGCACTTGTTGCAGAAGTCCGGCGTGTTGGCGTTGTAGGTGCCGCACTTGGTGCAGAGCACGTCGCCCAGATGGAACGGGTCGGTCATCACCGTCGATCCGCAATTGCGGCAGGTGGTGCGCAGGTGGTTCAGCCCCTTGAGGTGGCCGCACTTGCACTCCCAGTTGCCGATGGCATACTCGACGAACTCGAGCTGCGAGACGTTGCGGAAATCGGTGATGGGAAACACCGACTGAAATACCGCCTGCAACCCGGCGTCGTCCCGTTCGCTGGGCAGGGCATCCATCTGCAGGAAGCGATCGTAGGAGCGCTTCTGCACTTCAATCAGGTTAGGAATCTGAATGGTAGCCGGAATCTTCGAGAAATCGAATCGATTCCGGTTGGCAATCTTCTGTTGTGCCATGTATAAAGCTCCTCAGTGCCGGTCAACTACGCTCGCGCGCGGCCGGGCAAACCGCGACGGCGGAAGTGCGAGGGCGACCAAACAGCCGCTCGCAACCATTGGGGCAGATACTGCTAAAGAACGATGAATAGCGGGACGTATGCGCAAAAACAGGTTCGCGCCTGCAGGGACAGAGCTCCCCGCAAGCGCCGGCTGAGCCGACGTGCAATCCCGTGACCACTTGATCCGGGAATGCGGCACAATTTGTGCCGCCATGTTTCTTGCTTCCCGCGCCAGTATTTTCAGGCCGTATCCTCAGCAAGCCATCGGTCGCGATCTGAGCTGATCCGACACTAGGGGCTTGCCGCCTGCCACTTACCTATTTGATGCTCCAGATCGCAAAACGACCCAAAGCTCAACGATGCCCGGGAATTCCGCAGTTTCCGCCGTTGAAACTGCTCCACTTCCACGGCCTCATCGCGCCTCGTCCCACGACCGCTCCGACGTGGGGAGGAACGTAGCCACCGCCCCGTGCATCCGCAGGCGGCAGCAGCCAGACACTCCGGTCAGCACACCGGAGTGGGACCGCCCTGCTCCCCGCGGAGCAGGGCGAATGAATCTACTTCACCTCGACGGTTGCGCCCGCTTCGGTGAACTTCTTCTTGATGGTCTCGGCTTCATCCTTCGAGACACCTTCCTTCACGGTCTTGGGAGCGCCATCGACCAGGTCTTTGGCTTCCTTCAGACCGAGGCTGGTGACTTCACGGACCGCCTTGATCACGTTGATCTTGTTAGCGCCCACCGCCGTCAGCACGACCGTGAATTCGGTCTTCTCTTCCGCCGGGGCCGCCGCTGCACCGGCGCCAGCGCCGGCTCCCGCCATCATCACCGGGGCCGCAGCCGCCGCCGAGACGCCGAGACGCTCTTCCAACTTCTTCACCAGGGCTGCCGCATCCAGCAACGACAGGCCTACGATTGTTCTTCTAACTGCTGCAGATCCGCCATGTGATTCTCCACCTTATTCGTTATTCGTGATGTTGATTTCGTTCCCGTCCCTGAGGTTTCCAATGTGTCCCCGCGCGCCAGACAACACCCGGGAAGCACCCCTCACAACGGATAACGCAATCTCTCCGGAGGCTTTCGCCTCCAAACTCTTCGGGTGCCCCACTCATTCGCGGTTTTCGAATGAGTGGGATCCCTAAACTCTTATGCTGTGGCCTCGGCAGGCGCCGCTTCCGCCGGGGCCGCTTCCGCAACCACCGGGGCCGCCGCGCCGCCAAACTTGCCCTTCTCCACGCCCTGATTGATCACGACCGCCAGGTCGCGTCCAATGGCGTTCATCACCGTCACCAGACGCTGCGCCGGAGCGTTCATCAGGAACAGCAGCTTGGAGTGGATTTCTTCCTTCGACGGCATGCTGGCCAGCGCGTCAATGTCCTTGAGGGCGATGACGCGGCCTTCGACGATGCCCGCCTTGAAGGTGTACTCCGGATTGTCCTTCGCGTACTTGCTGAGCGCCTTGGCCAGTGCCACCGGGTCGCCGCTGGTGTAGGCGATCGAGGTCACGCCGGCGAGGTCCTTCATGGCGTCCTCAACCTGGGTGCCCTTGGCGGCGCGCTCGGCCAGCGTGTTCTTGACCACGCGATAATGGCCGCCGGCGCTGCGTACCGCCTTGCGCAGCTCGAAGTCCTTCTCCACCGTCAGCTTGGCAAAAGTGCCGACGATGGCGTGGCTGGCCTGCTGAAATTCCGCCGTGAGCTTCTCAACCTGCTCGATCTTCTTTGCTTTCGTAACCGCCATATTCGAATCCTTGTTCCCGCCGCGCTCTCGGGCGCCGGCAAAATTTTCTGTCCGTCGGTCGCCGTTAAGCGCGCGCCGCAGCCTCAACCGGAGCGGTATCGATCGGATACCCCGGCCCCATGGTCGAGCTCAGATAGCAGCCCTTGATGTACTTGCCCTTGGCCACCGACGGCTTCGCCTTGATGACGCTGGTGATGACCGTCGCCGCGTTCTCCACCAGCTTCTCCGGCGGAAACGAAATCTTGCCCACCGGCACGTGCACCAGGGCGGTCTTATCGGTACGGAATTCCACCTTGCCGGCCTTGGTCTCTTTCACCGCGTTGGCCACGTCGAAGGTCACGGTCCCGGTCTTGGGATTGGGCATCAGGCCACGCGGACCGAGCACCTTTCCCAGACGGCCCACCGACTTCATCATGTCGGGGGTGGCGATCACGGCGTCGTAGTCGGTCCAGTTTTCCTTCTGGATCTTCTCCACCAGCTCTTCGCCGCCAACGATATCGGCGCCGGCGGCCTCGGCCTCGCGGACTTTTTCGCCCGTGGCCAGCACCAGCACCTTCTTGGATTTGCCCAGCCCGTGCGGCAGGACCACGGTGCCGCGCACCATCTGGTCCGCATGCTTGGGATCAACGCCCAGGCGCATGGTCAAGTCAACCGTCTCGTCGAACTTGGCGAACTTGATCTTCTGCAACAACGGCACCGCGTCCTGCAAAACATAGGACTTGGCCTCGACCGCGCCGCGTGCCTTTTCGATATTCTTTCCCGACTTCTTCATGATGCTCCTTGTCTCCCACCGCCATTCCTTCTTGCCGAAGGGCCGTGGTGTCTACGACTGCGGCCTGGCGGCCGCGAAATCAATTCCTACGCAACAACGTCAATGCCCATGGAGCGCGCGGTACCCTTCACGCTCTTGACCGCCGTCTCCAGCGAGGCCGCGTTCAAATCCGGCATCTTCTGCTTGGCGATCTCCAGCACCTGCTTTTCGGTGACCTTGCCCACCTTGTCCTTGTTGGGCGTGCCCGAACCTTTGGCGATGCCCGCGGCGCGCTTCAACAGAATCGAAGCCGGCGGCGTCTTGGTGATAAAGGTAAAGGTGCGGTCGCTATAGACCGAAACCACCACCGGAATGATCAGACCGTCGAGCTCTTTGGCGCTGGTCCTGGCGTTGAACTGCTTGCAGAACTCCATGATGTTGATCTGCGCCTGGCCCAGCGCGGGACCAACCGGAGGCGCCGGCGTGGCCTTGCCCGCCGCAATCTGCAACTTCACCGAACCTGTAACTTTCTTTGCCATGGTTAACTCGCTATTCGCCTTTCGCTATTCGCCTTTCGCCAGATCATCCGCACTTCTTACGAAGGGCGAAAAGCGAAAGGCCAAAGGCGGAATTTCTACGTTACAACTTTTTCGACCTGTCCGAATCCCAGTTCCACCGGCGTCGAGCGGCCGAAGATGGTGACCATCACTTTCAGGGTCTCGCGATCTTCGTTCACTTCGTCCACCATGCCGGTAAAGCTGGCGAAGGGACCTTCGCTGATGCGCACCGATTCGTTCTTCTCGAACTTGACCTTGAGCTTGGGCTTTTCCTTGCTGTCGGCGACGCGGTACACGATCTGGTTGACTTCGTCCTGCGACAGCGGCGTGGGCTGCTGCCCGGTGCCGACAAAGCCGGTCACCCGCGGCGTGGACTTCACCACGTGCCAGACGTTGTCGTCCATGTCCATCTCCACCAGCACGTAGCCGGGATAGAACATGCGCTCGCTGGTGTACTTCTTGCCGCCGCGAACTTCGGTCACCGACTCGGTCGGAATCAGCACCCGGCCGATGCGTGCTCCAGCTCGGATAGGCGCGCATGCGCGACTCAATCGACTCTTTCACCTTGCGCTCAAATCCCGAATAAGTGTGGATGATGTACCACTTGAAATTGGGATTCGTGGGCTGCTCGGCGCCAGTCGCCTCGCCGCCTGCGGCAGGCGGCTGCTGGGGCGGCTGTTGCTCAGCTCCGTTGCTTTCGGATTTCGTTTCTTCCGTCATTATGTGTACTAACGGTGCGACAGGCTCTTCAGCAAGCGATCCAGGCCGGTGCCGATGATCTTGTCCACGAGAAAGAAATAGAGGCCAAACAGAAATACCGTGATGATGACCACGGTGGTGGTGCCCTGTACTTCCTTGCGCGACGGCGTGGTGACCTTCTTCATTTCCGTGCGCACGTCGTTGTAGAAGCTCTTCGCGCGCTCCGGCCACGCCTTCATGCGGCCCATCATGCTGTTGTCTTCCGCTCGTTCGATGATCGCTGACTTCGCCATCGGATACCTGTCTTTCGGCGCCCTTTCAGCGCCTTACCTTCTGCTTCCGCGCCTCCCTCGGCGCTGGCTGAAAAACTGGCAGGGGCGGAGGGATTCGAACCCCCAAGTCCGGTTTTGGAGACCGGCAGTTTAGCCGTTGAGCTTACGCCCCTGTATTAGCTGTCAGCCGTCAGCTATCGGCTTTCAGCTAGTTCCAATTCCAAAGTAAGCTCACTGCCGACCTTAGCTGATGGCTGACAGCTGACGCCTGACAGCTATTTCACTTCTTTATGCGACGTGTGCTTGCGGCACTTGCGGCAGAACTTACTGAATTCCAGCCGCGCCGTCGTGGTCTTCTTGTTCTTGGTGGTGGAGTAATTGCGATCTTTGCAATCACCGCACTGCAATGTAACGATCTCTCGAGGCATAACCTGAACCTTTTCGAAGCTCTTAGCTATTAGCTTTTAGCTCTTAGCAAGTGAGCCCGACGATTTTGTTTGCTAAGGGCTAAAAGCTAAGAGCTGATAGCCCATCCTGAAAACTCGAATCCTAGGCAATGATCTTTTCGAAGCTTCTAGCTCTTAGCTATTAGCTTTTAGCAACCGGGCCTTATGGTTTTTCTGGCTAAGGGCTAAAAGCTAAGAGCTAATAGCCCATCCTAAAAACTCGAATCCTAGGCGATGATCTCGGAAATCGTGCCGGCGCCTACGGTGCGTCCGCCTTCGCGGATGGCAAAGCGCAGGCCCTTCTCCATGGCCACCGGCGTAATCAGCTCGATCTCCAGGGCCACGTTGTCGCCCGGCATCACCATCTCCGTGCCCGCCGGCAACGTCGCTACGCCGGTCACGTCGGTGGTGCGGAAGTAGAACTGCGGCCGATAGCCCTTGAAGAACGGCGTGTGACGGCCGCCTTCGTCCTTCGACAGCACGTACACTTCGCCCTCTGAACTTGGTGTGCGGCGTAATCGAACCCGGCTTGGCCAGCACCATGCCGCGCTCCACGTCTTCCTTCGCGGTGCCGCGCAGCAGCAGCCCGGCATTGTCGCCCGCCAGACCTTCGTCCAACTGCTTCTTGAACATTTCCACGCCGGTTACCACCGTCTTGCGGGTCTCGCGGAAGCCCACGATCTCGGCGTCCTCGCCCACCTTCACCTTGCCGCGCTCGATACGGCCGGTGACCACCGTGCCGCGTCCCTGAATCGAGAAGATGTCTTCGATCGGCATCAGGAACGGCTTGTCCACGTCGCGCGCCGGCAGCGGCACACTCTTGTCCACCGCTTCCATCAGCTCGTCAATCTTGGCTTCCCACTGGGCTTCGCCGTTCAGCGCGCCCAGGGCCGACGCCGCGAACTACCGGCAGATCGTCGCCGGGGAAGTTGTACTTGTTCAGTAGCTCGCGAACTTCCATCTCCACCAGGTCAATCAGCTCGGGATCTTCGACGGCATCGCACTTGTTCAGGAAGACCACGATGTAAGGCACGCCGACCTGGCGCGCCAGCAGCACGTGCTCTTTGGTCTGCGGCATGGGGCCGTCGGTGGCCGCGACCACCAGGATCGCGCCGTCCATCTGCGCCGCGCCGGTAATCATGTTCTTGATGTAGTCGGCGTGGCCGGGGCAATCCACGTGGGCGTAGTGACGGTTCGCCGTCTCGTACTCCACGTGCGCCGTGGCGATGGTGATGCCGCGCTCGCGCTCTTCCGGCGCGTTGTCAATCGAGTCGAACGAGCGGAACTTGATGTTGGGGTTGTGCTTGCCCAATACCTTGGTGATGGCCGCCGTCAACGTGGTCTTGCCATGATCGATGTGACCGATGGTGCCAACGTTTACGTGCGGCTTACTGCGATCAAATTTCTCTTTCGCCATTTCCTTCTGCCTTAGTAGTACCGGTAAAGTTTGTTGAACTTCTCACGCAGGGGCTGTGCCACCGCCTCCAGCGTAGTCAAATAAAACTCGCGTACCTGCGCCTGGTCGCCCATACCCAGGCCGGCGTATAACTGCTGCGCCGTCTTGCCGCTTTGCGCCAGCGTTGCGTCCGCCCGCTCCAACAATTCCTGGCGCAGCACGCTGCTAAAATCGCGAATCGGCACGCCCTTGCGCTGCAACAACCGCAGAAAACTCTCTACCGCGCCGGGAGCAAATACCCGGGCCAGCAGCGCACGAAACTGCTCCAACTCAGCCGGCTTCTGAACCGCCAACCCTGCCTGCTGAAAAGGCGCACGCGACGGCTGCATCATGGAAGTGCTCAAATCAGGAACCAATCTGGGAGCGTACGGGGGTTAAACCGACGACATCCTGTTTTCGTCGCGGCAACGGCTTGCCTGCTCTGCTGTCGCGACGCTTACTGCGGGCGCCGGATAATCATGCGCCATTGAAACCATGGAGCTGATGATCGGGATTGAACCGATGACCTCTCCCTTACCAAGGGAGTGCTCTACCAACTGAGCTACATCAGCCCTGCAACTCACACGAGCGAAAAGTCAGCCCGACTACCTAAACCTGCCATTGCATCAAACTCTGGAGCGGGAGACGGGAATCGAACCCGCGACCAACAGCTTGGAAGGCTGTGACTCTACCACTGAGTTACTCCCGCCCTACTCCCGCCTATCACTGCTTTCCGGGGCGCTGCTGTTCGTCTTCCTGCTGCTCCTCGCGCTGCAACCTGCGATGCCACGTCCAAGTGCGCACGGCAAACATCGCCAGAATCGCCACACATGCCACCCGGAATTTCTGGTCAGCAAGGGTGGTCCATGCCAGGATGGCCAACACCGCGTACGCGCCCAGGGCGACCCACAACCGCTTCATCAAAGAAACCTGGTGCACAGGGGAGGATTCGAACCTCCGTAGCTCGCAAGGAGCGGCAGATTTACAGTCTGCTGCCATTAACCACTCGGCCACCTGTGCACATTCGACCGAGCCTCCTGCTCTCCTTCACACCCGAGAGCCATTTCGGGCCGGAATCGCCAGTCCTGTTATCAAAGAACGCTCAACGTCTGGCGCCGCTGTCCCGACAAAATTCCGCAACTGTCGCGCGACCCTCTTCCCGCGCGCGGGTGCCCTTTGGAAGCTTGCTGCTGGAATCAGTTCTCTAGGAGAGCTGCGCGTCTCGTTGGCTTGCTCCTGCTACGCCTCGCGGCGCGCTCATGGTCACAATTCTGGAGCTGGCGAAGGGATTTGAACCCCCGACCCTCTGATTACAAATCAGATGCTCTACCAGCTGAGCTACGCCAGCTTGCAGCGTGGTCCGAGACATAGGTCTGGAACCAAGCATAATTCTTCCTGCCAGCCGGGACAAACTATGAGGTTAACACAACGGCATACCACGTGCAACCAGCCCTCAGCCGGACCCACGACCTTGTCCTGCAACAGCTTATCTTCTACGGCGTACCACAACTCGCCACTCCCGCGGGCCGGTCGGCTGGGGATTCTGCGGAGCGCATTCGCAACCGCGAATGCTGTTATGCGGTGCTTTTATTCTAACCAATTTTCCGTTGCCTGACCACTTGCCGGCTTTTCCCGTATCATGAAGGCAAGTCATGCGAAATCGCAGGCAGAAAATAGGGGTGGCGATCGCTGTACTGCTGGTGGTCGGGGCCATCGTTTTCGCCCTGCTGCTGCGCAAGCAGGCCGCTCCTGACGCCGCCCGCCTGCTGCCCGAAGCCGACGCCGTCTTCTACGTCAACCTCGAACCTTTTCGCCTGTTCACCGACCTCGGCAAGCAGCCGGTCAAGAACCGCGATCCTCAGTACGAAGACTTCGTGAAGCAGACCGGCTTCGAGTTCGAGCGCGACCTCGACAAGGCCGCCTTTGCCATTCACTACGGGCGCACCGTCAACGGCAAGACCAGCGAAACCCGCTACAGCGAGATCCTGCAAGGCCGCTTTGACGCCACTCGCATGGGCGACTATCTGCACAAGCTGGCCAGCAGCACCGAGCACTATCGCGACTGCGACATCTACATTGTTCCTCTCGAAGGCCGCACCCTGCGCGTCGCGCTGATGGGCATGGACATCGCGGCAGCGTCCAACAATCCTGACCCCGGCATCATTCACGGCATGATTGACCGCTACAAGCAGTCGGCGCTGCCCTTCTCCGGCCCGTCGCTGATGAGCCAGTATTACTCGCTGGTCCCGCTGGGCAGCACCATCTGGACGATCGCGCGGCCGGTGACGTCGGGCTTGGCCGAAGAGCATCCCGAACTGCTGGTGCCGGGCGGTTGGAGCAGTCTGCTGCCGCAGGACAGCGTGGTCGTAGCTTCCGCGCGGCCGCTGAACGATCTTCACCTGCGAGCGCAAGTGATGGTCAGCAGCGAGGCAGAAGCCCAGAGCTTCGTGCAGAAAGTCACGGCTTTCCTGGCCATCGTGAAGTCGCTCGATATCTCGATGGACTCCGGCGGGCCCGATCCCGACGTCAAGAAAGCTTTCGACAGCCTGGAAGTTCACCAGGACAAGAACACCGCCATCCTGACAGCGCAGGTGCCTTACGCCTTCTTCCGCAAGATGCTGAGCGAGCCTTCGGCCGAGTTGAGCGGAGAACAAAAACCGCCGGAGCAGAACGCCCCAGCGGCTAAAGATCACAAATAAATTTGCAGCGAACTTGGGCGACTAGCTCTCCGGGAATTGGCCCACCTTGGCCACGGTGGTGCGCAGGAACTTATGCGGATTCACCGGGGTGTCGTGGATGCGAACTTCGTAATGCAGATGCGGCCCGGTGCTGCGGCCGGAAAGTCCGACATAGCCGATGACTTGGCCGCGCTTCACGCTCTCGCCGTCGGTCACCGCAAATCCCGACAGATGCCCGTAGCGTGTGGTCAGGCCGTTGCCGTGATCAATCTGGATCATGCGGCCGTAGCCGTTGTAGAAGTTCGCGAAGGTGACCACGCCGTCGGCCGGCGCCACTACCTGCTGGCCATAATGCGAAGAGATATCCACGCCGGAGTGGAATGCGCCTTCACCGTTGAACGGATCAATGCGCTCGCCAAACGATCCCGTAATCGGGCCGATGACCGGCCAGAGGGTGGGCGCCGTCGCCGCCCGCACCCAATCGGTCAGCGTGGCTTGCTGAGGCAGGCCCAGACCCATAGCGGTCATGGTGATGCCGGTTTGCGCTGAACTCTGCAGCGCATGGAACTGATCCACTGAATAGGCGACCTCTTCCGGCTTGACCGGACCGTCGCCCGCATTCAGCAGCTTGGGATTGGCCTTCAGCCCGTAGATCATGGACACTTCGCTGGCCAGCGAGCCCAGTGAGGCCACCTGAATGTCTTTTTCGTGCGATACCTGTTCCAGTTGGGTGTAACGAGCCTGTAACGCCTTCTTCTCCGACAAGACCTGGTTGAAGCGGGTTACCTTCAGCAGCATGCGGGTATAGGAGCCCGCCATGCCGGTGATGGTGAACATGCCAATGAGCGCACCGGCCAGGAAGACGTAGAGGTAATGTACGGGGATGGGGATCTTTCGGAGCTGACCTTCGGCGTCGCGAGCTACGAAGAGAATATAAAAGCGTTTTCGCAAAACCTTAGCCCTCAATAAATGTAGATCCGGACTTATAAAGCTCACTTCCCAGGAAATCCGGAGCTCATCTCGAACCGTACTTTGGTTGCGAGTGCCAAAGGAAACCGTGGACCTGGCTTCCTGCTCAGTGCCAATACTGCCGCACCCAAGCAACTGGCTGGTTTATTAGATGGTTCGACCGTACCAAGAGCGACCTGCCCGTGTCAATCATCCCAATGTGTGAGTTCGGCACTAAAGTGCTTATCATGAACAATTTGGGATTGGCCACAGGGCGGCCGAGAGGCTCGGTTTCTCGCAGGTTTTCGCCAAAACATAGGCGCCAGTCCTGGTGATGCGGTCGCGCTATAGTGGGCTGGGCGCGTCCTCCACGCTGCGGAGAAACATTTGCCACTGAGCGAGAAGAAGCTGATCGAGCGCATCCGGCACGCGGCCGGTAGTTCCAAGCTGCTGGCGCGCGGCATCGGTGACGACTGCGCCGTAGTGAAGTTACCGCGCGGCCACCAGGCGCTGGTTACCACCGACTTCACTTTGGAAGGCATGCACTTCCGCCGCGAGTGGCATTCGCCGAAGGCGGTCGGCCATCGCTGCCTCACACGCGGCCTGAGCGACATCGCGGCCATGGGCGGCGAACCCCGCGCAGTCTTCCTGTCGCTGGCGCTGCCCAAAGATATTGCGCAGAGCTGGGTGGACCAGTTCATCAGCGGCCTGCTCGCTCTGGCCGAGCGCTACTCGGTTCCGCTGGCCGGCGGTGACACCGCGCAATCGCCTACAGAGAACATATTGGCGGACATCATGGTGCTGGGCTCGGTCCCGGCGGGCAAGGCGATTCTGCGCTCCGGCGCCAGGCCGGGCGACTTTTTGTATGTCACCGGCGATCTGGGCTCTTCCATCGCCACGCTGGAGTTGCTGCGCGCAGGGCGGGAAGCGCCAACCCGGCCGCGGCGGCATACCGCAAGCATTTCTACCCCGAACCGCGCGTGGCCGTCGGTCGCTACCTGCGCGAGAAGAAGCTGGCCTCGGCGATGATTGACATCAGCGACGGCCTCTCCACCGACCTGTCGCACATCTGCGAGGAGAGCGGCGTTGGCGCGGTGGTCTATGCGGAGGTGCTGCCGGTGTTTCGGGGCGCTGACGTGCAATACGCTCTGCACGGCGGCGACGAATACGAACTGCTCTTCACCGCGCGTCCCGACAAAACCGTCCCGAAGACAATCGCCGGTGTCCCCGTTACCCGCATCGGCGAAATCCTCAGCGGCACTGGCATGACCCTCGCCACCGCCGATGGCCGCACCACCACGCTGAAACCCGCGGGCTGGCAGCACTTCGGCTGATCACGTCGCGAAAGGGCCTTCGTCACACACGACCGTGACGCCATAAACCCAGTCCTCGCGCTGCCCTCGCTTCCCCGCACTTTATAATCCCTCCCATGAATCTGGAACAGAAGTTGGCCGAACTGAAGCGCCGCGACTCGCTGGCCGAAGCCGGCGGTGGCGAAGAACGCCGCGCCCGCGAACACAAACAGGGCAAGATGTCAGCCCGCGAGCGCATTGAATTCCTGCTCGACGAAGGCAGCTTCGAAGAGACCGACAAGCTGGTCACCCATCGCTGCTCCGACTTCGGCATGGACGAGCAGAAATATTTCGGCGACGGCTTCCTTACCGGCTATGGCCGCATCGAAGGCCGGCTGGTCTTCGTCTTCGCCCAGGACTTCACCGTGTTCGGCGGCTCGCTGTCGGAGACCAACGCCGCCAAGATCGTGAAGATCATGGAAATGGCGATGAAGGTGGGCGCGCCGGTCATCGGGCTGAACGATTCCGGCGGGGCGCGCATCCAGGAAGGCGTGATGTCGCTGGCCGGCTATGCCGACATCTTCCTGCGCAACGTGCTGGCCTCGGGCGTGGTGCCCCAGATCTCGGCCATCATGGGCCCCTGCGCCGGCGGCGCGGTTTATTCGCCCGCCATGACCGACTTCATCCTGATGGTGCAGAACACCTCCTACATGTTCATCACCGGTCCTGAAGTCATCAAGTCCGTCACTCACGAAGAGGTCACCAAGGACGAACTTGGCGGCGCCGTCACCCACAACGAGAAGTCCGGCGTGGCCCACTTCATGGCGCACGATGACGCCGAGTGTCTGAGCATGATTCGCGAGCTGCTTAGCTTTGTGCCCTCGAACAATCTGGAAGATCCGCCGCGCAAGGCCTGCACCGATCCCGCGGACCGCGCCGACGAGAAGCTGGACTCCATCGTTCCCGCCGAGTCCAACCAGCCCTACGACATCAAGGACGTCATCAACACCGTGGTGGACGACAGCTATTTCTTCGAAGTGCAGGAGCATTACGCCCGCAACATCGTGGTGGGTTTTGCCCGCCTGAATGGCAAGCCGGTGGGCATCGTCGCCAATCAACCGGCGTTTCTGGCCGGCGTGCTCGACATCAACGCCAGCATCAAAGGCGCGCGCTTTGTGCGCTTCTGCGACTGCTTCAACATCCCGCTCATCACCTTTGAGGACGTGCCCGGCTTCCTCCCCGGCATTCAGCAGGAGTATGGCGGCATCATTACCCACGGCGCCAAGCTGCTGTATGCCTTCTCCGAAGCGACCGTGCCGAAGATTACGGTCATCACCCGCAAAGCCTACGGCGGCGCGTATTGCGTCATGGCGTCCAAGCATATCCGCACCGACGTGAACTATGCCTGGCCGACCGCCGAGATCGCGGTCATGGGGCCGGAAGGCGCGGTGAACATCGTGTACAAGCGCGAGCTGGAGAAGTCGAAGAATGCGGACGCCGCGCGCAAAGAGAAGATCGAGGAGTTCCGCGACCGCTTCGCCAATCCGTACGTCGCTGCCGAGCGCGGCTACCTCGACGCAGTGATCCGTCCGCGCGATACCCGCCGCAAGCTGATTCAGGCGCTGGAGATGCTGGAGAACAAGCGCGACAAGAACCCGCCGAAGAAGCACGGGAATATACCGTTGTAAAGAAGCTATCAGCTATCAGCCGTCAGCTGAGAGCGCCGACGTGAGCCTACAGGGCACGTGCGAAACGCCGCACCGCGACGTGTTGCGGGCGAGAGGATCAGGAAAAACTCAAGCTGAATAGGTAAATGGCCAGGCGGGTTAGCTGACGGCTGGCAGCAAAACAAAGAATCCCGAGGGGATGTTGAACTGTTTTTCTCAACCAGCGGCTTGCGTTAGACCCTTGCCGACCTGTGGTCATCGGATGCTTGCGCACGCGATGGACGATCTAAACTCGGGCTCCGGGCTCGCTGCTAATCGGAAAAACCGTTCAACGCCTCGGGATCCTATCTTGCCTTTGCCAAGTTTCCTGTTCTCTCAACCGGCAGTTCGCTGTTGACCGTCGCCGTCCCTCCACTTTCCTGATGCGCTGCAGGCGCGGAAAGCAGTGAACTCGCTTCAGCCCCGGACTTGCCGCCAACCGGACAACCTTGAAAACTTGCCAAAGAACGAGTGTGTTTTTAGCAGTTCCCGTGGCGAAGTCAATTAAATTTTCGCGCCTATAAGCGCTTTGTTTTCAGCCGAGTGCAGCCCATCCACAGGCGGATGCCGCAAATTGGTGCAATCTGAAATTGTGGGAGTTCGTGGCGACGCGAATCTGCGCGCAATTTCTGTGTTTCAGCGATCGCCGTTTGGCGCAAGGCTCCGTGCTCGCGCGCATTCTCAATGTGGGAAAGCGGGAAAAAATCGCTGGCGACGCAGACCTCTCGATGGTGCGAAATTCGCCGGGAACGCCGGGGGACTCGGTTTCGACACAGAGAACGAGGCCGAAGTCCATGTAAGGGTGAGACAAGGCAACCTAAACGCACGCGACCTTTACGCGAGATCGGTCTGAACGCGAGGCCTCGTATTCCTTCCGCTCTGTCGCCCTAAGCTGTTGAATTTGTCTTAAACGATCGAGCATTGATGGGTCTTTTTCGAGCAAGCGCAACATGGCATCATGACCGCCGTTCTGGATGACTTTGCCGCTCTCCCATCGAACCACGACCTTGCTTCCCGCGTTGAGGAGTTCTTCAAGCTCTGCCTGTGTAAGTCCGAGCTTGCCTCGAATCTCGGCTATCCTCTCGGGTGGTAGCAATCCGTATCTCTTACGAATTTCATTCCTAACGTTCCGCACGTACACACGCGCTTGATCTGGCGTTACAAACTCCTCTTCGCATGAATTGCACCGGAAAATTTCGCGAGAAACATCCACAAGCTCATTGCGATAGCGCGCCCTTTTGTTCTCGACTACGATTACAGCGTTGCCTCCACAAATCATGCACTCCATTGCATAACCCCTTTACCGGTCATCTTCCTTAAACGAGACCACAACAGCCTTAACGTTAACCTGGAGTTTCACATAAAGCCGCCGAGCCTGATACGTGATGTAGTAGACGTCTTGCATAAGCCCGTGCTTCTTTTCGGACGCCATTGTCTTATAGAAGTGTGTCTCCTGAAGGTCGTTAACCACACAATCATAGACATCCTCCTCGTCAAAACCGAGTTCGACTGCGGCGTCCAAGGCTGGTGATGTTAAAGCCCAATCGCCCTCCTTCATAAGCCCTTTCACCAGAGCGAGCGGATAAGTCGGCGTCTGCACTGAGATGAAGGTAGCATCGTGCTACCTAATTTGTCAATGAATTTGACGCACTACGGCTTATGTTTGGATGCTCGGATTTGGTGAAGTGCTCATTAATACATAAAAATCAATGTCTTCCGGTCGAGGTTTTGGTGACTGCTCCGCATAGGCACCTTTTGGCAGGCTTGTCAACCCCGTAGCATCCAATGACCGAAACACATTTTTCGTCGGCGCGCCGACCCAAATCCGGG
>CAVXQR010000017.1:0-337569 GCA_963763975.1 uncultured Acidobacteriaceae bacterium | reverse complement strand
TGTCGCTGCTCAACTCATCATGTTCCTATCCGTCGTAGATGGAGCGCAGCCTTTGGCGAAGTTGCAGCACCGCGTACCGTTTTCGCGAGAGCAGCGTGTTCACGCTGACCCCGCTTTCCGCCGCCATTTCCTTAAAGCTGCGTCCTTCGATTTCGTGGCCGACGAACACTTCGCGCTGCTCGTCGGGCAGTTCTTCCAGCGCATATTCCAGCTCTTCCAGCAGCACGCGGCGCGCGAACTCGGCTTCGGGGCCGGCGTCCGGCGAAGGCAGCAGTCCACCAGCAGCAGTTGCTCGCCTTCGTTGGTGACCACCGGATCGTCCAGCGCCGCCGGCTTCTTCTTGCGAAACCAGTCGGTGATGCGATTGCGCGCCACCTGGAAGAGCCACGCTCCACCTGGTTGATAGGCATCATCATCCGGTTGGCCTCGACCAGCTCGTAGAAGACGTCCTGGAGAATGTCTTCGGCGTCGCCGGCATCGGGCACACGACTGCGGATGAAGCCGCGCAGCCTGGAGCCCTGCTGCTGGACCGCTTGCGTGATGCGTTGATCCTGCTCGGTAGTCATCCAGTCCAGGCTCGGCTCAGCATCCATCCCACTTCGAAGACGAACGAAGGGGTGGCGATATTGTAGAATTCGCTGAAATTTTTTCGCAGGAGGAGTGCATGAACCAACCGAATTGCGGTGCTGGTGCTGACGGCAGGCTGTTTCGTTCTGATCGGCTATGGCCGGGCGGCCGACAAGAGCAACGCCAAACAGATTGCGCGGGGCGAATACCTGGTGAAGGCCATCGGCCAGTGCGGCGACTGCCACACGCCCATGAACGAGCGGGGCGAGTTCATCTCCGGGCCAGTGGCTGCACGGCAAGAAGCTGGAGTTCAAGCCGATTCAGCCCATGCCGGTATGGGCCGACACCTCGCCCAATATCGCCGGTTTGCCGGGCTGGAACCGCGAGGCGGCCATCAAGTTTTTCATGACCGGGCTGGCGCCGAACGATCAGCCGGCGCGTCCACCGATGCCGCAGTATCACATGGACCGTGCCGACGCCGAGGCCGTAGTGGCGTATCTGCAATCACTGAAGTAAAGCGGGCGAGCAGTCCGCGAAGCGGGTGAAGAGTCAGTAAGGCCGGGGTCCAGTCCGCGAAGCGGGTGAAGAGTCGGTAAGGCAAGTGAGCAGTCCGCGAAGCGGACGGCATATCTTAGCCCACCGTTTCAACGGTGGGAAAGCGTCATTGCAGATTCGAGTCCCTTCAGGGACGACAGATGAACCGCGCGAACTGCTAGTCCCCGCCTTCCCCGACCTTCAGGCCGATGGCGCGCATCAGTTGCAGCGCATTGCTGCTGCGGACCACGCCCGGCGCCAGCCGGTAATTGAACACCAACTCGCCGTTATCGAAGCGGTCCTCGAAGTGCAAATTGACGGCGCGAGGCGCCATGCTGTCGGCGATCTCGGTCAGCGCCAGGTCGTGGGTGGTGACCAGTCCGATGGCGCCGCGTTCGACCAGCGTTCGCACGATGGACTCGGTGCCGATGCGGCGATCATGCGAGTTGGTGCCCGACAGCAGTTCATCGAGCAGGAAGAGCACCGGCATGGCGCCGCCCGCCAGGTCCTCGATCTGCTTGATGCGGCGGATCTCGGCATAGAAGCGCGACACGCCGCCCTGAAGCGAATCCAGTACGCAGATGGACGCCGATACCGCCAGCGGCGACATCGTCAGTCGCTGGGCTCGCACCGGCGCGCCGCACTGTGCCAGAACCGCATTCACACCGACCGCGCGCACCAGCGTGCTTTTGCCCGCCATGTTGGCGCCGCTCAGGATGATCAGCCGCAGATTCGCGTCCAGGCGCAGATCGTTGCGTACGGCGCGCGATGCCGGCAGCAGCGGATGCGCGAAAGCAGTCGCGTCAAACAGCGGCCGCTCCGTGCTGAACTCCGGAAACACATCGCCGGGATGCTCATAGGCGTAGGTGGCCAGCGACGACAGCGCTTCCATTTCGCCCAGGGCTTCCAGCCAGGCCTGGATGCGACGGACCGAACTGCGCGCGCCAGCGCTCGATACGCCAGATGACCTGCGGCGTCCACGAGATGAACGGATCAACCGCTTTGATGATCCAGTTCTCGCGGGAATCCAGGTGCTCCACCAGGCGATTCAGCCGCGCGATGGCTTGCGAGGCCGAGACCTCGCCGCCGCGCAGGACGGTTTGCAGCGCGATGAGATTCGCCGTGGCAAAGGTTCCGCGCTCCAGTTCCGCCAGCACGCCGGCCAGCAGAGGCAGATCGTGGGCCGCTTCCTCGATGGCCGCAACCGCCCGCTCGACGCGCGCGTGATAAGTGCGCGTAAACGCCAGCGCCGCCAGGCTGGTGGCCAGCGCTACCAGGCCCCAACCGCGCCAGCCCCACAGCACCAGGCTCGCGATCCACGCCATCGCCAGAAACATGGCGGCCGCCAGAAAGCCGGGGGAAAACCGAAGCGGCGGTGACTTGCCCCAGTCGCTCAGCGCTTGCGGCTTCACGCCCAGTTGAACATCGTCGCCCAGCACGGCAATGCGCTCGCGGAAAGCAAGCCGACCGCTAAGCTCGGCTACGGACGCCTGTCTCTCGGTGATTTCCGTGACTTCAGCCGGATGCAGCAGCCAGCGCGCCAGGGTTTGCTCTCCCGCTCGCGTGCGCGCCGTGCACAGCAATTCGAAGAGCGAGCCCTCGCCAAAGATGTCCAGGTCGCGCGCGTAAGGATGCGACGCTTCCAGCCAGCGCAGTCCCTGCTCGCCGGTGCCGGCCCAGCGATCGTCGAGCCGCACGAGGGCGCGCTGGTAGAACGCCACGATACGCGCACGACGCTCGCGAGCGCGAATCACGCGCTCATGCACGACAGAAAGCACGGCGAACACCGCCGCCGGAACCAGGAACAACGCAATGTAGCGCGGCAGATACTTGACCAGCCAGATGGCCAGCACGACGGTGGCCAGGCCGACCGCGAGCTTGGCAAATCCCAGCGCGCGATGGCGGCGCTCCAGTCGTGACGCGTCGGCTTGCACCTGGTGCAGGCGGGCAGAATAGGCCGCGCGTGGGTCGGAAGCCATGCACCTGCATTCTACGGCTTCGGCACGCCGCGCCTATCGCGAAGGCTGCCGATAGACGGTTCCGCCCTTCATCACGAAGTTCACCTTCTCCAGTTGCGTGATGTCGGCCATGGGATCGGAGGGCACGGCGACGATATCGGCGAACTTACCGGGCTCGAGCGACCCGACCTTGTCCTGCATGTCGAGCAATTCGGCGGCATTCACCGTGGCCGAGCGCAGCGCCTGCATCGGCGTCATGCCGTACTTCACCATCAGCGGAAACTCCTTCGCCGGATTCACCGTCCAGGGGAAACCGCCGGCGTCGGTGCCGAAGGCAATCTTCACCCCGGCGTTCAGCGCGCGCTTGAAGGTCTGGGCGTGAACGTTGATCATGTCCACCCACACGTGCGAGCCGCCGGCGGCGCGGCCTTCCGCGACGTACTCGCCAACGAAGAGCGTCGGAACGTAGTAGATGCCCTTGGCCTTCATGGTCTGCAAATCGGCGTCGGCGATATAGAAGCCGTGCTCCACGGAATCCACGCCGGCTTCCACCGAGTTGTGGACGCCCTGCAATGCAGCGGCGTGTGAGGCCACCTTGTGGCGCTCGCGATGGGCTTCGTCAACAATGGCGCGGAGCTCGTCGAGGGTGAAGGTGGGAATGTCGTCGAGCACGCCGTCGGGACGAAGCTTGTAGCTGCGGTCGGCGTAAACCTTGATCCAGTCCACGCCGTTGGAGATTTGCTCGCGCACCGCCTTGCGTCCGCCTTCGACGCCATCCACTTCCTCGACGCCTTTGGGCCACTTCAGCTCCCAGGAGTAGCCCAGCAGCGGATACGCGCCGGTGACGTCCATGGCGCGGCCCACCACCAGCATGCGCGGTCCGGGAATCACCCCGCGATTGATGGCGTTGCGGATGTCCACGTCGGCGTACCCTGCGCCTTCGGTCTCGAGATCGCGAATGGTGGTGAAGCCATAGTCCAGCGCGCGTTGCGCCGCCACGGTGCCGAGAATGGTGCGATACGGGACGGAGTACTTCAGCAACTGAACGTCGTAATCTTCGGCGGTCACGTCGCCTTGCAGCAGCACGTGGGTGTGGGCATCAATCAGGCCGGGGAGGCAGACTTCGCCGCTGAGGTCGAGAACCTCCGCGCCGTTTTCCGGGTGCAAGCTGTCGCCCATCTGGTCAATCTTGTCGCCGCTGATGCGCAGCGTGACGTTCTTGCGCGGAGCATCGCTCTTGCCGTCGTAGAGCGTGCCGCAACGGACATAGGAAGTTTTCGCGGGCGGCGCCAGGGTTGGATTCTGTGCGGTTAACGCGATGGCAGGCAGGAGCAGAAGAGCGGGGAGAACCAAACGACGCATGGCGAACTCCATGATGCAAGCAGCCCGCGAGTGTACACCCTGGCGCAGAAAAATGCCCCGGCCTTGCGCCGGGGCATCCAGTTTGCCTGAACTGGGTTACATGCCGGCCTGCGAGCGGTCGCACTTGCCGCCGCAGCAGCCCTTGCTTTCGCCCTTCGACTTGTCCGACGTCTTTGACATCTTTGACATGGGGCACTTGTTGTCTTTGCCGGAGCAGCACGACATCTTGCCGTCCTTCGACTCCGACATCTTTGCCATCATGGGGCATTTTTTGCCGTCTTTGCCCTGGCAGCAGCCGCTGTCTTTGCCGTCCTTGGCGCACTTGCTGTCTTTGCCGCAACAGCTCATCTTGCCGCCGGAGTCGTGATTGCAGCAGGCGCATGTCTTGGCGGTGTCGGTGGTGGCGGGCGCGCTTTGCGTGGCGGCCTGGCCGATCAATCCCAGCGCCAGCAGGAGAGAACTCAGAATTACGATGGCTTTGATCTTCATGATTTCCTCTTGAAATTCGGTTGGGCGAACTTGCATTCGCATCGCGGTCGTGCGGCCACTTCATGGGCGGTCGCAGGCTGGGCGAATGCAGGCTAGATCCTCAGATCGGCTTTCACGTCGAGGACAGCCCGGACGGGCGGTGAATTGCCGTTCGCGGCGAGCCAGCCGATGCCGGCCAACGGACACGCATCCTGCACTTGGGCGACCGACGCAGCCTGTGGCGGTTCGAGCCGCGAGTCGTTGGCGAGGCTATAGACCGCGACCGGCCGGTCAGGGGCGGAGCTCAAGTTGCAGCACGGCGCGCGCATCGTCCACTGCGGAGCTTGCGCGCTGTCAGACAGCTTGGAATGATTCGGGCAGCACGAGTGTGCGTCCGCCGCATGCATTGCCGACGGCTGCATCCGGCAGTGAGTGACCGGCGACGCGCACAGTCCGTCGGCGACGCCCCATTGCGAGCACAGCACCAGCGTAAGAGTCAGGAGCAGCGCCGCAGGTGTGCGTTTTGTGCCGGCGAAGGCCATCACCTGTGATTGTCGTGTCGGGCCGGCACGGGCGTCTGTGATATCGGTCACTGGGAGCCGGGTAGGGCCAGCCGGTACCGCAAAAGTGGTAAATTTATGCAGGACGTCCTTCGCGGGCGGAGCGTGACGAGCGTCCTGCTTACCTGCGGAAACCCATTGCATCAGAAGAGGCGATTGTGAAGATATTGTCGTGGTTTGCCATGTTCGTCGTTCTTGCCGGCACTGCCTTTGCCCAGGCGGCTCCCAAAGGTGGAGCGGCCGCCGCTCCAGCAGCACAAACGAAAACTGCGGCTGCCCAGCCGGAGGTGAACGCGCAAGGCCAGCCCAAAATCGGCGCCTCGGCGGTGTGGCAGATGCCCAAGGACTTCGTGGCGCAGACCAAGGCTGCCTGCGAAAAGGATCCCAGCTCCGATGACGCCAGTTGCTTGATTGATCACATGGCCGCCGCCGGCGCTTCCGACCAGGCCGTGGACTTCTCTCGCATGATGTACTACAAGACCGACCACGAAGCGGTGATCGTCACCGACTTCCACAAATCGGGGCCGGTGGATGTGGCCAAGGTGAGCTATCCGCTGCACACCGCCAATACCGTCGGCATGCTGATCCTGAATGGCGATCCGCCGGTGCTGGATGTGGACGACCTGAAGCTGCTGGACACCGCGGCGATGGACGACAATCCCAACTTCAAAGCGGTGCAGTCCAAATTTCCTTACGCCATGATGGCCAAGGGCGATCGCGCTTCCAGCTTCTGGCCGCAGGTGATCACCGAGCCCAATGGCAACTCCGGCCTGATCTTCGGCTACCCCTTGCTGAACGGATGCCATAGCTGCCCACACGTTGGACTGGCGCGCTTCTCGTGGAACTTCGATCGCAACGGCAAGTTCCTGAATGCGGCTTACGTTCCCACGCCTCCGCCGCCCTTCAAGGAGCGCCAGGTGCAGGCCATCGAGGCAGACAGCAAGCTGAAGCGCGAGCAGGAAGAGAAGCAGGGCATCTCGCAGAAGCCGATCTCAATCCCGTCGGAAACTCCCGACGCCAACAGCCCGGAGACGCCTGCGCAGACCACCGCGCCGCCGCCGCAGCTCTAGCTTAGGGCTGGAAGCCGACGCTCTCCCACAGCGGCGCGCTCTCATAGAGCACGCCGTTGGCTACTACCCGGTGAATGGTGCGGACATTATGGATGTCCTGCAAGGGGTTGGCGTCCAGGATGTCGAAATCGGCGCGCTTGCCTTTCTCCACCGTGCCGCTCACCTTGTCCATCTTCATCACCTGCGCAGGCACCAGGGTTGCGGCCTGCAGCGCCTCCATGGGCGTGAAGCCCGCTTCGTTGTAGAGTTCGATCTCGTGATAGACGGAATAGCCGGGCACGGCCTGGTCGGTTCCGGCCACGATGCGCACACCGGCATGATGCAGGTTGCCGATCAATTGCAGTTGCTTCGCCCGAAGCTGCTTGCCCAGCGGAGCCAGGTCCGGAGGCAGGCCGCCGTTCACCAGTTGCTCGCGCAGCACCGGCGCAACCTTGTCGATTCCCGGCTCCATCGCCGACAGCGGCTCATCAGCGGGACGGAAGTTCATCTCCATCAGCGCCATAGTGGGATCAATCACGGTATTGTGGGCTTTCAGGAAGGCAACCGCCTTTTTTCCCTCGGGACCGTTGACATCCTCTGACGCCATCATCTTGAAACGCTCCGGCCACGTCGCCTTCTTGACATCAAAATCCTTGGGAAACAGCAGGTCGTACACGTAATGGATGTGGTTGATCTGGTCCATGCCGTCGTTCACGCCGTCGTAGGCGTTCATGCCTTCGGGAATGTGCCCGGTGACGGTCATGCCGACTTTATGCGCGTCGGTGCAGACGGCCTTCACGTTCTCCGACTTCACCGAGCTGTAAATTTTCATCTGCTCGAAACCGGCGTTGTGGTAGGTGGTCACCCATTTCTGCGCATCGGCGGGGGAGTCCACGCGGGTGATGCCGACGGCGAATTTGCTGCTGCCATCCACGATGCCGGCATTCAGCATGTGCGGTCCCAGCGCCTGTCCGCTGTTAAGCGCATCACGCACCGCCTTGATGAATTCGAACTCGTTGCCCACATCCCGCACCGTGGTCACGCCCGCCGCCAGGTAGATCGGACCCCACTCCACCTGCTCGTAGTGGGCATGCATGTCCCACAAGCCGGGAATGATGTACTTGCCGCTGACGTCAATGCGCTGGGCGGCGGCGGGAATTTTGACCGTGTCGGCGGGCCCGGCGGCGGCGATCTTGCCATCGCGAGTGACGATGGTGGCGTTGGGAATCGGCGGCTTGCCGGTGCCGTCAATCAAAGTGGCGCCGGTGAACGCAAAGATGCCGGTCTGGCGGCCGGGAAGGTTCTTGCCCAGTTCCGCCAGCGCTTCCATTTCGTCGTGCGCGGCGCTAGCCACGAACTTCGGCAGCGCGCTCTCGTATTCGTCGCGCATGGCCTCGAAGTGATCGAACTCGGCGTCGGTGCTCACCAGCGCCGCCAGATTGTTGTTGCTGTCCATCCACAATGTTTCCAGGCCCCAGATCAGGCCATGCACGTTGTAGCGTTCAAGCTGGACCGGCTTGCCATTGATGTCCACGGTCTCCGGGCCGCGGTCGCGGATCTCGACCTCGCCGACGGGGAAGGTCATCAGCCTGGCCGGCGAGCCGTGACCGCGCCAGTAGCGCATCATCGCCATCTGCATCGCCACCGGCGAATAGCCGGCGATGGTGAAATACGTGGCCGGAACGCCGGCAGTGCGAATCTGCTTTTCCTGCCGAATGGAGGCCTGGCCGTCCTTGATGGTCACCTCATCATCAATGGCCGACATCCGCGAACTTTTGCCCTTGGTGCTGAAGCTCTCGGGAGTGTAATCGCTGGAGGCGTGTAAGGTGGTTTCCAGAGGGACCTTGGTGCTCCGGTCGGTAAACTCGAAGCTGGACTTGAGCGTCAGCTTCCCATCTTCCGGGGTGATGGTGTAAGTCTCTTCGCCGATGTCCTGCTCGAACTTATGCAGGCGAAATTTGCCGGACTCGGCGGGCTGGCCGGTGGCCGCCTGGGCGGCGAGGACAGCCGGTGTCGAAAACAGCACTAAGAAGCAAATTACGGAAGAAAGCGTTCGGCGGCAAGTCAGGGTCAAGTGAATCTCTCCTCGTAAAGCTCAATCTTGGCAAAAGGTTAGACGAATCCGGGGCGGGGTTCGTTCCGCGGGTTCCCTGCGCACCATACGGGCGATGACCTCGTTGAAGGCCAGATCCAAATCGGGTGCACTTTATGGAATATATTGCGCTATCCGAGGCTGCGGCCCTGCCCGGCCAAGTTTAACCCCCACAGCAGCTTACGCCGTAATGCGGAATTAAGTTGACGACTCCCGCACACCCGCGCGACAGTTACGTCACAGGCTGTTTTCCTGATGATCCAACCGTAACCTGAAATTGCTTTTTTCTGGGGGAGTGCCCGCCGGTCGCTGGCCAGATGGCGCACCTCAAAGCGTGGATCTTCCCGCGGAGTATAGCAACGGTTGAGCTCATAGCTCGCAGACGGAGAATTACCATGGAGTTTCGTTCGACCGCCCGTGATCGCAAGTTCCAGAAGCGTTGGCTCGGCTTCCTGCCCCTGGGTGCTCTTATCGGTGTACTGTTGCTGGCTCTGCCGGTTGCGGCGCAGAGTTTCTCCGTGTTGCATTCCTTCTCCGGCGGCGGCGATGGCGCCACCCCCATGGCCGGTCTTACCCTGGATCGTGCCGGAAACCTCTACGGCACCACCAACTACGGTGGCAACCTGGGCGGCAACTGCGGCGCCAGCGGCTGCGGCACCGTCTTTCGCATGGCCAGGCAGGGCTCTTCCTGGCTCGTGACCCCGCTGTATAGCTTTTCCGGCGGCACCGATGGCGCTAATCCCAACGTTGCCAACGTTGTCTTTGGCGCGGACGGCGGCCTATATGGCTCTACCTTTAACGGCGCATCCGACAGTTGCGATAGCGGCGAATGTGGCATCGTGTTCAAGCTGCAGCCGGGGGTGACCGCCTGCAAGACCGCGCTCTGCCCCTGGAACGAGACCATCCTGCACGCCTTTGACGGCAACTCGGGCGCCGGGCCGGTGGGCACACTGATCTTCGACCAGCAGGGCAATATCTTCGGCGCCACCACCGCCGGTGGATTCCAAAACGGCGGCGTGGTCTATCAACTCGTCTCCGGCAACAATTACCTGGTGAAGATTGTCTGGAGTCCCTACGGCTATCCCGGCAGCGGAGTCACCCTGGACAACGCCGGCAATCTGTTCGGCTCGACCTTCGTCGGCGGCAACAATCGCGGCTCGGTGTTCAAGCTGACGCAATCGGGCGGCGCCTGGTTCGGCATGAACATTTACGACTTCACCAACGGCGACGACGGCGGCTATCCCTGGGCGGGCGTGATCTTCGACCAGGCCGGCAGCCTCTACGGCGCAACCAGTACCGGCGGCTCCGGCAACGGCGGTACCGTTTTCCAGATGACGCACTCCGACAGCGGATGGAGCCTGAGCACCCTGTACAGCTTCGCCGGCCCCAACAACGGGCAGATGGTGGTGGGCCCGGTCGGCAATTTGGTGTTCGACCAGGCCGGCAACCTTTACGGCACCACCGTGGCCGACGGCGCCAACAAGCTTGGTGCGGTCTTTAAGCTGACGCCCTCGAACGGCGGCTGGACCTATATCTCGCTGCATGACTTCACCGGCGGCGCCGATGGCGCGTACCCCTTCAGCAACCTGGTCTTCGACGCCCAGGGCAATATCTACGGGACGGCATCTTCCGGCGGCGGCAGCGGCCTGGGCGTGGTGTTCGAGATCAGTCAGTAAGGCAGTAGCCAGTAGCCTGCCGTCAGTAGAGCCGACCTTCAGCTCGGCGTCGCGCGCCGATGTCAGCAAAGGCGGGCTCCTGACTCCGACTCTGGCGTCCGGGTATCGGGGCATGACCTCAGGACTTGCGGAAGAGTCCGTTCCCATCGTTTTGTGTCAGGGCACGGCTTCGCGGGCCGGTGAAAAACTCCGTTTTCGCGTGCCTTGTATCAGGGCCCGGCTTCAGCCGGGCCGATAAGCCCTTTATTTTCGCCCTCCGGAGCCGGCTTTAGCCGGCGCCATATGCGCGATCGCGACTTTTTCAGCGGCCTGTTCAGTCGTGCCGACCGGGCCTCCAACCCCCGCCAGTGTGGTCGCTAAGAAGCCGAACTCTGTCTCCCCGAGCAGCAACAACTCAGCGCAAAGTGCTGCCAACCCAAAGCCGATGATGATCAGAATGAAGTGGTGCATTGGCCGATTCTCCCTGGCCACTCAGCTAGAAATCTACGATGTCATCTTCCTTCGGCATCTGGTTGCGGTAGGTCTGCGGCGGCGTCAGCTTCTGCACCACCGGAGCGTTGCCCTCCACCGTGCCGTGTCCGGTGACGATGTATGACGGCATCTGATAAGGCAGACCTTCACTGGCCAGCGGTGACGGCTGGTCCATCAACTGAAAGTGCAGGTGGGGCTCGCTGGAGTTGCCGGTATTGCCCACCAGACCCAGCACTTGGCCGGTCTTCACATGATTGCCAACTGCCACGCGCAGGGAGCCTGGTTGCAGGTGGGCATACATGGCGTAAACTCCCCCGCCCAGATCCAGGATGACACGATTGCCGGAGACGGTTTCCAGCGTGATCGGCACCGCCCGCGCGGTTTCGTCCGGCGTGTTTTCCGGAATGCCGTCCTTGATATCCACCACGGTGGCGTCGGCGATGGCCAGGGCCTCCTTGCCGAAGCAGTGGTAGTTGTTGTTGTCCTTCATGTCGCCGGTGTAGGTCTTGCTGTCGCTGCCCAGTTGCACCCAGTCAATGGCGTAGCGCTGCGAGAGGTAGGCTTTGCCGTTGATGACCTGGACGGCTCGGCGATGGGCAGAGGTATTAGAGGGGCCGTTGCCGGCAGACCAGTCTTTGCCCCTTAACGGCGACGCAATTTGATGGTCTTCTGACGAACTGCGGTTTCCGCGCCATCGAATGTCAGGTCCTTGTCGCCGCCATGGCGGCGCGTGATGAAATGGTGGGTCAGGCGGGCGGGAGCCGGCGCGCCATTGGGCAGATCGATCCACAGGAACGCGATCACCGTCTCTCCCGCGCCGATGCTGGCGCTGGTATATCCGGGGTCCTCACGCGAGACGCCGGGATGCAGCAGCACTTTGCTCAGATCGTTGCTTCCGACCGTCAGCAGGGTTTTGCCGCCAGGCGTCGTTCGCCGCGATGCTTTGCAGCGTGAACGGTATCGGGTACATGTTGGTGAGGTAAAGCTCGTAACAAAGATGGCGCTGGCCGTCGGTCTCGAAGACCATAGGTGCAACCGCGACGGTTGTGGTCAGCGGCGAAGCTTCCTCAGAGGTCTGTTGGGCGGGTGCCGTGGCCGAAAATCCCAGACAGCATGCGATTGCCAGCACCAGAAAGATAAGGTCTTTGCGCATGTATTGCCTCCTGCAGAAACCCGGCGGTTGCGATCCTGCTGCGGTCTGAAGTCCAATGGGACACGGATTCTATCATCCGATGGGCGGCAACTTTGCCACTCCAATGTGCCGGTGATTGGGCTAACACCTGTAGGGGATTGGCACTTGGGCAGGGTAGGCCATTACCATAGAAGCCTGTGACCGCTGTACCTTCCCAACGAATCGGCGTCATCAACGCCTTGCGCGGCCTGGCCGCCGTGGCCGTGGCCTGGGGACATTTCGTTTACGGCCAAGGTCACTACCTGTCGTTGTCCGGCAAATACGGCTATCTCGGGGTACACGTTTTCTTTGTCATCTCCGGCTTCGTGATTCCCTGGAGCCTGCACCGCGTGCACTACGTGCTGCGCGACTATCCCCACTTCCTGCTGAAGCGCAATCTACGGCTCTATCCGCCCTACCTGGCTTCCATCGTGATTACGCTGCTGGCGGTGAACTTCATCATGGCGCCGTTGCTGCATCTGCCGCGGCTGATTCCGAGCGGCCGCGACCTGCTGCTGCACGCAACCTATCTCAACGACATTCTCGGCGTGCCCTGGATCAACGTCGTCTACTGGACGCTGGCCATCGAGTTCCAGTGGTACCTGCTGGTGGGGCTGATTTTCCCGCTGCTGGCCACGCGCAACCGGCCGTTGCGTTTTCTGGGCATCACTTCGCTGATGGCCGCGTTCTATCTCATCCCGTATTACAAATTCGTCTTCCACAGCATTCCGATTTTCCTCATCGGCGTGTTCGTCTTCCAATATCGCGCCCAGCTCATCTCGCTGCTGGAGATGTTCGGGCTGATTGCGGTGATGGCGTTTGCCATGTGGCATCCCATCGGCTGGATCGTGGCCGCGGTCGCGACCTTCACTGGCCTGATCATTGCTCTGGTGACCTTCGAGTTGCGCGCGCTGGATCGCGTGGGCGACGTCAGCTATTCGCTCTATCTTCTGCATTTGCCCATCGGCATCACCCTCATCGGCTGCCTGTCGCGCTGGCTGCCGTACTCGGGCAGTTATCTGGTGGTACTGGACGCGCTGGGGTTGGCGGTCTGCGGCGTGGCGGCGTGGGCCATGTACCAGGCCGTCGAACGGCCGTCGCAGGAGATGTCGTCGGCCATTCGTATGCCGCATTCCATGCGGCGGCGCGCCGCAGCACAGGCTACGATGGCTGCCGCCAGCGGCGACTAGCCGCCGTAAATTTCGGACCCCTGCCGCTGAAGCCAAAGTGCCTGCTAGAACATCTACAATCTCAACTCGTATCCAGTTCTTGTTTCGCCCGGAGGAAGTCTCATGTCGGCCATTCCCATGCCGCCCAATATCGCCGATCCTACGGCGCAAGCCTTTCCCGTTCTGACCGCGGCGCAGATCGAACGCATCAAGCCCTGCGGCAAGATTCGCCAGGTGAAGCCGGGAGATGTGCTGTTCTCGCCCGGCGACCGCAGCGTGTCCTGCTTTGTGCTGCTCTCCGGCGGCATGGAAATTGTGCAGCCCACTCCCAAGGGCGAAGTGCCGATCGTCACTTACAAAGCCGGCCAATTCAGCGGCGAAATCTCCCTGTTAAGCGGCCAGCAATGCCTGGCGACGGGGCGGGCGACCGAGGCCGGCGAATTTCTGGAGCTCACTCCCGAACAGTTTCGTGCGCTCATCGCTAAGGATGCCGAGCTCAGCGAAATCCTGATGAAGGCGTTCATCCTGCGGCGGGTGGCGCTGGTTTCCGCCGGACGCGGCAGCCTTATCCTGCTGGGTTCGCGGCACTCCGCCGCCACCGTCAAGTTGCGTGAGTTTCTGGGCCGCAACCTGTTGCCCTTCGCCTATGTGGACCTGGACGACGACCGCGAATCGCAGGAATTGCTCGATCAGTTCAACATCAAGGTCGAAGAAATTCCCGTCGTCATCTGCCACGTTAACGGGGTGATGAAAAATCCCTCGGTGCAGAAGCTGGTGGCCTGCATGGGGCTGAACGCCGACATTGACCTCGCCCATGTCCGCGACCTGATCATCGTGGGCGCCGGCCCGGCAGGCCTGGCGGCCGCCGTCTATGGAGCGTCGGAGGGCTTGGACACGCTGGTCATCGAGACTGCCGCTCCCGGCGGCCAGGCCGGCTCCAGCTCCCGCATCGAGAACTATCTGGGATTTCCCACCGGCGTCTCCGGACTGGAGCTGGCGGGACGGGCGCTGACCCAGGCGCAGAAATTTGGCGCGCAGATGATGGTGGCGCATAGCGCTGTGCGCCTGAATTGCGATCAGGAGCCCTACCGGATTTTCCTCGACGAGGGCACGGTGCTGCACACCCGCTCCATCGTGATCGCCGCCGGCGCCCAATACAACAAGCCGCCCATCGCCAACCTTGGGAAGTTCGAGGGCCAGGGCATTTACTACGGGGCGACCAACATGGAAGCGCAATTATGCGGAGGCGAGGCCGTCATCGTGGTGGGCGGGGGCAATTCCGCTGGGCAAGCCGCGGTGTATCTTTCGCAGAGCGCAAAGAAGGTGTACATGCTGGTGCGCTCTGGCGAGTTGGCCGATTCCATGTCGCGCTATCTCATCCAGCGCATCGTGGAGAATCCCAACATCGAGATGCACTACCGCACGGAAATTGTCGCGGTCGAAGGCGAGGAGCATCTCGAGCGCGTCACCTGGAAAGACAACGCGTCCGGCGAGACCAGCACGCATGACATCCGGCACATCTTCATGATGACCGGGGCTTCGCCGCGCACTGCCTGGCTGGATGGTTGCGTGCAGCTCGACGGCCAGGGCTTCATCCTGACCGGCGTTGATCTGCGTAAGCGCGGGAGCGGCTCGCACTGGCCGCTGAGCCGTCCGCCGCTCATGCTGGAGACCAGCCTGCCGCGGGTCTTTGCCGTGGGCGATGTTCGCTCGGGCAATGTGAAGCGCGTGGCCGCCGCCGTCGGAGAAGGCTCCATCGCGATTCACCTGGTACATCGCGCCCTGGCCGAGCAGTAGGCGCTACTACGTTACACATCGGCTGACAAACCACCGGACTCGCAATCGCCAGCGTGCCCTGGGTTCATGTGTCTCTTGGGCGCTAACCTGGGTGACCTCAGTTCCCTGCCGAGCGCGTGGCGAGCGGCGGTGCCCCAGGTTCGCGTCCGTCTCTTGGACGCTGACCTTGGGGAGTCCCTCAGTTCCCGGGCGTGCGGGTTGCAGTGAACGTCCCGCTCTTGCCGCGGGCCTCGAGCGTGCCCTGCATGGAGTCGCCGTCCACGGTGCCGCGGAAATGGATGGGCGCGTGCGTCTTGGTGGTGAAGTCCACCTGCTTGCCGGTGACCGTCCCCGACACCGAGCCCGACTGGCGCGGCCCCTTGAAGCGGCCACTAAGCTGGGCGCCGGTCTGGGTCAATTGCAGGGTCTGGGTGGCTTTCTGGCCGTCGCTGCCGACGGACTGAATGGTCCAGTTGCCGGCCACATTGGCGGGCGTGGCGGCGTCCTGCGCCAGCAAAGCAGGGGCGAGGGCAAGCAGCAGAAAGGCGATGGCAGACAGTGCCTTGAACCAGCGAATCGTCATTAAGTCCTCCGAAATAGCACCCTAATTTAGCACGTAACAAAAAATGCAAGGCATTCGAACATCTTCCACGGAATCAGTCACTTACAAATCGCACAACGTGCAATTCCTCGTATCTGATGATTCCACAGGGCTTACGAGTCAAAATATAGATTCCAAAGGAGTTACCTGGCAAAATTGTGGTTGCTACTTTGCTAGTTTTGCGCAAATGCGCAAAGTTAACATGCATGCAATAGTCCCGGGTGCCCCATTCAAGGCCATCTGTTGGCCTTGAGTGGGGGGTTCCTCGACGACACGGAGAGCTCCGCTCAAGCTTCGCTGCAACGGGGCGCGCGGCGGATCTGCATAGTCGGCGCTGAACTCGGTTCCCGCCAGAGCCGGGCGCCCCATTCAAGGCCATCTGTTGGCCTTGAGTGGGGGGTTTCCTCGACGACACGGAGAGCTCCGCTCAAGCTTCGCTGCAACGGGGCGCGCGGCGGATCTGCATAGTCGGCGCTGAACTCGGTTCCCGCCAGAGCCGGGCGCCCCGTTCAAGCCATCATTTGGCCTTGAGTCGGGGTCTGCCCTGTAAAGGGCCCGACTTCCACAGGCCGCTGAAAAAGTCGGAAAAGCAGATCCCTCACGGGCTGAAGCCCGTTCGTGATGACAAAAATAAAGGGCTTATCGGCACGGCTGAAGCCCGTTCGTGATGACAAAAATAAAGGGCTTATCGGCACGGCTGAAGCCATGCCCTGACACAAAACGGTCGAGAGCGAAGTTTTCAGCGGCCCGATTTCCAGTCAGCCGTACGCGACCGCTCATTTCCCAATGAGCCGGCTTCAGCCGGCGCCACTCCGGAGTATCATTCCAAAATTCCACGGGGAGAGGAAAACCATGGACTGGCAACGTCTTACACGCTTCGTGCTGCTGGGAAGCCCGGACCTGGAGCCATACGCAATTCTGCTGGTGCGGATTGCGCTGGGCCTGTTCTTCGCCGTCTCCGGGGCCAACAAGCTGTTCGTCGCCAGCCGCCACCAGGCCATGTACAACGAGTTGGTCGCCGCCAAAGTCCCACTCCCGCAAGTGATGACCTGGTTCGTCTCCGCGGTCGAGTTCCTCGGCGGATGTCTGCTCGTTGTCGGCCTGCTGACCACCCTGGCCAGCGCGGCGCTGCTGGGCGACATGCTGGTGGCCATCCTGACCACCAGCCTTGGCAGCCTACCCAAGGGCCTGTCGCCGCTCAACTGGCTCGACGACTTCCTCTACCTGCCTGAGGTGCTCTACGTGCTCATCTTTGTGTGGCTGATCTGCGCCGGCCCGGGAAGGTTCAGCGTGGATGCCTGGCTCGCGCGCAAGCTATAGCGCCGGGTTTGGGTTTTCACGTGACCTCCGGTGCCCCAGGTCCGCCGGGTGCCCCATTCAAGGCCATCTTTTGGCCTTGAGTGGGGGGTTCCGTCGCGCGGGAAAGAATCTGGATTGGGACAGGTCCGGGTGCCCCATTCAAGGCCATCTTTTGGCCTTGAGTGGGGGGTTCCGTCGCGCTGGAAAGAATCTGGATTGGGACAGGTTCGGGTGCCCCATTCAAGGCCATCTTTTGGCCTTGAGTGGGGGGTTCCGTGGCGCTGGAAAAATCCGGATTGGGACAGGTCCGGGTGGTCCATTCAAGGCCGTCCTTTGGCCTTGAATGGGGGGCTATACCAGAGGACAAGCCCCCAGGCCGTCTCACCCAACGTGATCGAGCACGGCTCTCATTCCTTCACATAGTGCACGGGCTAGCACGCGGAGGGAAGCCGTGAACCGACTCGCCCCGGGGCTTAGCGGAGCATCCGGGAGGCCACGTGTTGCAGCTCGAGCTGGAACGGTTCGGGCGTGATGCTGTCGAATCCGGAGTACGGATCGTTCAGGGAGAGCAGGAGGACCATGCAGAACGACAGCACACCTGCCAGGCATGCGGTCATGACGGCGTGGGTGGAGAGGCTTTCGTAGCCGACAAAGTAGGTAAAGCCGACCAGCAGCACTCCCACCACCGACAGCAAGCCCCATAGGATGGCCGGCACCGTACCGTGACTGGCGAACAGCCGCGTCCGGCGCAGGTCGGAGAGCTGGGTCAGGTGCTTTAAAGACTCGTTGAAGTAACCCTGCACTTTGGGAGTATCCACCTGGGCATTGCCGTAAACCTCCCACACCCTCTGCATGGCAGTCCAGGTGCGCTGGCTGGTGCGGCCTTGTGCCATCGCCGGAAATTCATCCTGCGATACCGCATTCAGGTATTCCAGTAGCGCCGCGTTGATTTCGCGGCGCTGCGCATCCGGCATGGCGGTGGAGAGCCGAGACAGGTCGGCGACCTCGGTGGCTTCATGTTCCAGGTTGGCGCCGGAAGTTTTGTAGGCGCTCCACACCATATAAATGGCAAATGCGATCAGCACGGCGTAGAGCGTGCCGATAATGTGGAAGTAGTAGCCGGCCATGTCGCCGTGCCGCTTGAGCCAGTCGGTGGTGAGCGAGCGCCGCACCAGCAGCAGACCGGCGACCGACAGCAACATGGAAACCAGGATGGTCAGTATTCCGGAGAGTGCGCCGCTCATGGTGTGGATCATCGGCCCAGGGCGGCGAAGGGGATAGACCGGCCATCACCGGGCAATGTGATTGCTTCCGCGAATGGCAGCAAGTTTCATGCCGGGACCGCCGCTTCTCTTGTGATTCCGGGGTACCCCATTCAAGGCCATCTGTTGGCCTTGAGTGGGGGTTCCAGCGCCGAAGGCGCGACATATCTTAGCCCGCCGTTTCAACGGCGGGTACCGGCCACGAGAAGACCGAGTCCCGTAGGGACGGCATATGCCGCTGGAAAGAATCTAGATTGGGGGAGGTCCGGGTGCCCCATTCAAGGCCGTCTGTTGGCCTTGAGTGGGGGGTTCCAGCGCCGAAGGCGCGACATATCTTAGCCCGCCGTTTCAACGGCGGGTACCGGCCCACGAAAAAGAACGAGTCCCGTAGGGACGGCATATGCCGCTGCTGACGTGGCGAACAACCGCAACCTTCAGCCTAAAATCCGGCAGCAACAGCAGGGGCTTCCGGGAGACCCAGCAGAGCTAAAACGCGGTTACTACTGTAAGTGTGATGGAGTTAAAAGAGTAGGTAGAGGCACTTTTGTTCTTATACTATATTGAAGATAGGAGTATTCCATGATCAAGATTTCACTGACTGACTTCGTCGACTTTGTACTTACTATCCCAGCCTCACATCTCACGAAAGTGAAGAAAATAGCAAATCGGGGTGAGTATGATCCGAAGAATGACTTCTGGAAACCCCTTCGCGAAGGCATTCAGAGTTTTCAGATCAAACGGGAAAGAGCTTAGACTCAGTCTTAACGGATGTAAAGGATCCTAAAAGATCGCTCGGTATCCTAGTTCGATCAAGGGCTACAAGAAATTTCTGGGAAAAAGGAAATTCAGTGGTTCAAACCTCCCACCGAAATTTGGACATATGGTGATCTTAGCGTCAGAGTTAATCCTGAATTGGGCTTACAGATAGGAGAAAATAAGTTTGTCACCAAGCTCTATTTCAAAGATGAAAAGCCCACCAAACCAAGACTCAGAATAGTATTTCCGAGCTGATGCGATTGGGACTGGGTCTCGGCGACGGACTCACTCCTGCAGTTATAGACGTCTCTAGCAGCCGTCTCATTTGTCCGAAGGCACTAGGTAGTGATCTGTCAGTGCTATTAGAGGCTCAAGCGCTTGCGTTTCAGCATATGTGGAAATCGGTTACAAAAGCCAATAAATAAACTTGCTTCCCTCATAACAACCAACGTCAGTCGAAATGACCGGTCACAATATTCGCGTCTACGGTAATGTCATCCGCATCACGAAAAGCATTTTCTAGCATCATGGATCGAGATATGGCCGGGCTTAATCGGACAAGTTCCTCAGCTTTACGCTCGTCAGCGCCTCCATACCGTTGGTTGAGATACACCGCTGTTGCGAGTCTTTCTAATTCACTAACCCCCTTGTTTCCCAAACGTGCTGACAAGAATTCCAGGACGCTACGATGCTTCTCGAGACCCTTGGGAAATCGATTCAAGAACTCTTCGCCCATCGGCAGTCAACATCAACGTAGGCCCGTAACTGGGTTCGCGTAACACTTCTCCAAAAGTCCGTCTGCGGCCCCTTTCGATCAGAAAATCCCTGAGGTCAAAGGAGAATGGCCCGTATTTGTAAAGGACAAAATCGAAGTCGGTGTTAATTCCGAGCAGCGCTTGGAGTAAGAAAACAGCCTTTTGAACGTGCGTTTCACCGCACCAGCTCCCGTGATGCAAAAGCTGGTCGGCGAGTTCCAGGGTTACTGCCACTTCTTTCTGACCCCTATTCACTTTCGTCCTCCGCTTTCCCAGCCCTCGCTAGAATGTTTCACGATTTTCATCAAGCCATTTTGAAGCTTTGGCCTCAAGTTCGGGATCAACATACACATAATCAATCGCCGTGGGTCGAAGTGTCGATAACGTCTCAGATACCGCGATGGCAGGCTGAACCCGATCATCTCGCGTTCGCACGGGAAACTCTGTACCGACCCCTTTAAACTTAGGCTTGCTCGACTTGATTGCTTCAGGTCCAAATTTTGGCCGAGCGCAGCAGCTTCGATTGCCTCACCGGGATTAAATTGAGCTTTATGTCTTGTGGATTTCTCTCATACAAAACCTTATAGTGGCGGTGAGTCATGATACACCGTGCGGCGTCATGGCCGCGCTTACTCTTGTCCATGGCTGCAACTCGCATGGCCGCATTGACCTCGTCATCAGTCATCATAAGATGACTCCGCACATCAACCGAAAATGTCCCCTCGAACAGATGCCCTTCAGCAAGCCATGCCGTCAAGAAGTCTTGCAAATGGCGATCATATATAAGCCGGATTCAATAATAATCAACCTTTGAAAACATAAAGTATCTTGCCAACGACATGGACTCGGCAGAATAGATTCCGCCTTCGTTGATACCCAAAGCAGGCTCGCTGGATTCCTCGAAGGAAGGCAGAATACGCAACTCGTCAATTAGTCGATAGTGATCAAACCGTCCATATGCGACCCCGGTGTGATAAGAGTCACGCAGGAGATAGTCGATTCGGTCGACCCCGAAGGAGTCCCCTACAATTATTTCCGAAAGAATTCTCTCCCACTTTGTGAATGTGAGATTCCTCGCATGTTTTGCACCTATCGCTAACTTTACAATGTGTTCAGGTGAGATTGGAGGCGTCATACTCCTCCAGATCGCCTGCATTATCCTCAGATTCAATGAGCAGTCTGCTCAGAGCCTCGTGGAGCCGCCTCCAGGATCATTCATCTCAGCAGCATCCGAAAGAGGCAGATGCCCGATGTTCATGGCATAACACTGCCATCCGTTCGCGCCCTGCGCCAATACGAAAGCGAATCCTTGTGACCGATTTCAGGGATTAAGTCTCTAATCTGGTCAGTCAGATTATCCGGGTTCGTGACGACATCGAATACACATGCACCAATTCCATTACGCCGAGCAGTTCTCAAATCTCTTGTGCGTAGCTCCGGGATAAACCAGGTATGTTAAGGCGAGTTGGGTGATGTGACGTAAGCGTTGGAAAGGTGGCGAGTCAAGCACTCGACGCTCATAGCTGTCTAAGTGGATGAATACATGAATCAATATCTATTTTCGTGTACGAGTTTGCGCATGGAAATTTGTGCTGGAAATAACCTTCTCCTTTCATTCGCCTCTGGTCAAGCTCTTTTTTTGGCTGGCATGCGCGCGATTCCCGTTCTGGCTTCCTAGACGGGCAAGAGGCGAGAAATCCCTTCAGAAAGGTTTCCTCGCCCCATCTCCCTAGCTGCACCCGCTGGTGCTGCCGCAGCTCATGCAGCGGCAGCAACTGCCGTTGCGGGTCATGATGGCGCCCGCAGACGTGGCATGCCGGGGCGTCGCCTGGGTTGATCAGGACCTTCAAGTCAGATGACAGCCAGCTTCGGCAGCGGCACTTCCTCGAGAACCTCGGTAATCTTTGGGTACATTCAATCCTTCATTGAACAGAACTATCCATGTTGGCGGCGCAACTCAGAAGCAAGGCCGGGGTGGCGCGAAGGCATAACGACGACGAATGCCTGCTTTTCTTCGGAGAATATGTCAATCGCACCTTGTTTTCGCCGCCCAACATAATATTCTTTAAACTGACGGCGTATGCGCAAGCGCCTGGCCGCATGCGGGAATTTCTCCGGCAGAATTCTTGATGGAGCGCGCGACCGTTCCAGAGGCCTGTAGCCGTGATCGACGAACGAGTCGCCGCTGCCAACTGCACGTTTTGCGGCTTTGTCAATTCGCTTCAGAATCGGCGACTTCTTGCCAGGAGTCCAGACGAAGTGGACAACAATCCCGGATTTTGAATGTGCCGCAAGCAGCCGTTTCCATAGATCCCAGTTTTCTCTAGGCTCGTTGTAATGATTTCTCCATTTATTTCTTTTCCATCCGTTAGCGCGTGGAATATTTTCGGAGACGTCAGCGTGAATCGGTGATGATTTGAACCCTCGTTACGTCCTCCCATGGAGCGTTTCCCCGAATCCATTCAAGAGCACAAATGCAGGCCAGGAGTTCCATCCGATTGTTGCTGCTCTCCGCACAACCGAAATCTACAATTTGTTCTTCCTCACGCTGGAGGTGATCTGGATAGACGACGATGGCGGCACACCCCGGAGATTCCGCCCGGATTCCGAAAGCAGGAACCGTCTGTGTAAACGTGAATGGCTCGAGGGTCAAGCATAAGACATTGTTCTACGAGCACCCGCTGGTGCTGCCGCACTCGTTGCAGCGGTAGCAACTGCCGTTCCGGGTCATGATGGCGCCGCAGACGGTGCAGACCGGGGAGTCGCCCATGTCGATCATGCTCCTTCAGGGCATTGGCGGCGTGGACGTGTCCGCTCTTCATCTCGATGCCCGGCAACGTGCTCTGCGCGGTTGGCGCAGAGCCGTAGCCGTTTTCGTCCGGGCGTGCCGGGCGGCGGAGCGTTCACGTACTTGGGACGCAGGCCGTCGAACAGCGCCTGCTGCTGGCCGGTGAGGAAGCGCAACTGCAGCCAGCGGAAGATGTAATCCATGATCGACTTGGCGTAGCCGATGTCCTGGTTATGGCTCCAGCCGCTGGGCTCGAAGCGGGTGTGGGCAAACTTCTCGCACAGCAGCTTCAGCGGCACGCCGTGCTGCAAGCCGATGGAGACGGCGCAGGCAAAGCTGTCCATCAGGCCGCTGACGGTGGAGCCTTCCTTGGCCATGGTGATGAAGATCTCGCCCGGCATGCCGTCTTTGTAGAGGCCGACGGTGAGATAGCCTTCGTGTCCGCCCACGGTGAATTTGTGGGTGATGGACAGGCGCTCGTCGGGAAGACGATGACGCCTGGCCGTGGGCGGAGCCGCGGCTTCGTCAATCGGCTCGGCCGGAGCTTGCACGGCTGCGGCATGCCGCATCGCCCTTCTGCGCTTCGCGGTCGCCGAGCCCATCGAGCTCAGCGGCTGCGCCTTCTTCGAGCCATCGCGATAGACGGCGACCGCCTTCAGCCCCAGCTTCCATGCCTGGATGTAGGCCTCCATGATGTCTTCCACGGTGGCGTTTTCCGGCATGTTGATGGTCTTGGAGATGGCGCCGGAGATGAACGGCTGCGTCGCCGACATCATGCGCAGGTGTCCGAGATAGTGAATGGTGCGCGTGCCCTTCGACGGCTTGAAGGAGCAATCGAAGACCGGCAGGTGCTCGTCCTTCACCGAGGGCGCGCCTTCGATGGTGCCGGTGGCGTCGATGTAGCTGACGATGGCGTTGGTCTGGTCGTCGGTGTAGCCCAGCTTGAACAGCGCGGCGGGCACGGTGTTGTTGACGATCTTGATCATGCCGCCGCCGACCAGCTTCTTGTACTTCACCAGCGCCAGGTCGGGCTCGATGCCGGTGGTGTCGCAGTCCATCATGAAGCCGATGGTGCCGGTGGGCGCCAGCACCGTGACCTGCGCGTTGCGATAGCCGAACTTCTCGCCGTGCTTCAGGGCTTCGTCCCAGGCGTCCTTGCTGGCTTCGTAGACAGCGGTGGGAACGTTGGTCTGGCTGATGTTGTTCACCGACGCGCGATGCATGCGGATCACGTCGAGGAAGGGCTCGCGATTGATGTACCAGCCGGGGCAGGCGGCGCCGGGGCAGTTGTCCGTTGTCCGTTGTCTGTTGTCCGTGAGATCGGCGTCTTTACCGGCAACCGACAACTGAGAACGGACAACTTCTGGTTGCGGGCGCGAGCGGCTGGCAGAGTTCGGCAATCTTGGACGACTGCAGATAGGCCTCGCCGCACATGATCGCCGTCACGCAGGCGGCGTAGTCGCGGCCGGCATCGGAGTCGTAGGGCAGACCGGCGGCCATCAGCAGCGCGCCCAGGTTGGCGTAGCCCAGTCCCAGCGGACGATAATCATGCGAGTTCTTGCCGATGGCTTCGGTGGGGTAGCCGCTGTTGTCGACCAGGATTTCCTGCGCGGTAATCATCACGGCGCAGGCGTGGCGGTAGGCCTCGACGTCGAAGACGCCGTTGGGCGCGAACTTCATCAGGTTCAGCGACGCCAGGTTGCAGGCCGAATCGTCGAGGAACATGTACTCGCTGCACGGATTGGAGGCGTTGATGCGAGCCGTGTTCTTCGAAGTGTGCCAGCGGTTGATGGTGGTGTCGTACTGCATGCCGGGATCGCCGCAATGCCAGGTGGCGTCGGAAATTTTGCGCAGCAGGTCGCGGGCGCGGAAGGTGTGCAGCGGATGGCCGTCCTTCACCGCGCGGGTGGAGAAGTCGCTGTCGCGCAGCACCGCGTACATGAAGTCGTCGGTCACGCGCACCGAGTTGTTGGCGTTCTGGAAGAAGATGGACGAGTAGGCTTCGCTGTCAGGACCGCTGCCGTCGTAGCCGGCCTCGATCAGCGCCCAGGCCTTGGCTTCTTCCTTCTGCTTGCACTCGATGAACTCCATGATGTCGGGATGGTCGACGTTGAGGATGACCATCTTGGCGGCGCGACGCGTCTTGCCGCCGCTCTTGATGACCCCGGCGAAGGCGTCGAAGCCCTTCATGAAGCTGAGCGGCCCGCTGGCGGTACCGCCGCCGGAGAGCTTCTCGGTCGAGGAGCGCAGCGGCGACAGGTTGGTGCCGGTGCCCGATCCCCACTTGAACAGCATGCCCTCGGTCTTGGCCAGGGTCAGGATGGAGTCCAGCGAATCGTGGACCGAGTTGATGAAGCAGGCCGAACACTGCGGCGTGTTGTAGCCGGTGGCGCTGAATTCCACGCGCTGCGCCTGCGGATTCCAGTGCCAGTTGTGCGCGTCGGACTTGGGCTCGATGCGATCGCAGCCGACGTTGAACCACACCGGCGAATTGAAGGCCGCCTTCTGCTGCAACAGCAGGTGGGCCAGCTCGTCGTGGAAGATGGCCGCGTCATCGGCGGTGCGGAAATATCCGCCGGCGACGCCCCAGTCGCGAATGGTTTCGGCCACGCGGGCCACCAGGGCGCGCACGCCGCTCTCGCGCTGGGGCGTGCCGAGCTCGCCGTGCAGATATTTGCTGGCGACAATGTTGGTCGCCGTCATCGACCAGTCCTTGGGGACCTCGACGTCTTTCTGCTCGAAGATGATGCCGCCCTGGGCGTCGGTGATTTGCGCCAGGCGCAGCTCCCACTCCAGCTCGTCGTAGGGCGAGACGCCGGCGTTGGTGAAAAAACGCTTGAAGGTGAGGCCAGGGGCGCGCTTCTTGCTGGGCGCTGCCGGTGAAGCGGCGGTGGTGACAGCTACGCTTTTGTCAGTTACTTCGGCCATGTCGAGCACTCCTGAAAAATATGGATACCGTTATGAAGGTCTATTCTTTGTACCGTCCCTAAAGGGACTGGATCTATGTTTATGCCTGCTGACCGCGGGCTTACGCCCACGGCTAAAACAAATGCCGCCGCTCCGCGGCTGGTTCGGCCGAAAACTCTGGCTCTACTCAGCAGATCGCAAAACGAACTGCCAGGCAAAACGAACTATCAGAGTCGTCCGCCGGCTCAATTGGCAACTTCCGCGGCGATTTTTCGCCCCAGAAGGCTACGGGGGCCTCCTCCAGTAGAGGAGACCCCCTTTAGTTATCCGGCGTCACCGCGAAACCAGGCAATATCGGCCGAGACATTGCCCTGTCGCCGGAACTGGCTGGCGCGGCCGGGGGCTCACGCCCGCGTGCCATACGCCAAAGTCTGAGCTGAAAAGGAGCACCGCGGATGTCATCGTCTAGGCGATGACTTCGTCGGTTGTTGCATCAATTGCCCACGAGGAAGCTAGCGAACCTACCTGGGAATCGCGTGCCTGATCGTTGAGCCTGCCTAATGGGCGCATCCATCAAGGGCCCAGAGCCTTCCGGCGTGGTCACCTCTGCCCGCACCGGCCGTTCAGGGGAGGGAACCTTCCTGGTGAAACCGTAGAGGAGAGGGTCCCAAAACCACTATGTGGAAGCGAACAGTAAACCCACCATCTTGTGGATGTCAAGACCAAAGCCCTATATCTGGTATTTTATCATCGCTTAGCACGAACCAACACAGTAATGGAGAAAGAAGTCTCCAACCGGCGCTTTGGCGGCTAAATCGCCTCCAAATCGCGGTTTAGGTGCCCAATCCTGCCCGAAATATCGGTTTTGCTCCGGTAACGATTGCGGCCGAACTTTCGTGAGTCTCAAATTCTCAATCCCCCGGCTTCTCGGGAAATTCGGCACGTTACTTTCGGACTGTAGCGCCGCAGTCGGACAGCTTCAATGCCCGATGTCAGTGCAGTGAAGTGGACGTCTGTGGATATGGAGGAAAAGGGGGGAGGAAAAGCAGTGGCTAGTGGTCAGTGGCCAGTGGTCGGCTGATTCGCGACGGATTCGTATCAGGGCGCGGCTGAAACCGTGCCCTGATACGAACCTCGGAGACCGAAGTTCGCGGATGAAAGCCGAAGTCCGAAGGACGCAACGAACGCAGCCCAGGACGTAAACGGACCCAGCGAGCCGAAGTCCGACAGGACGCAACAAACGTAGCCCAGGACGTCAGTCCTGGGACAGCGTTATGCATCGCGCGGAGTCCGCCAGGACGGCACAAAATGTGCGCGATCGCGACGCGGCCGGATTGAACACAGATTTTTGTGTCGTCCCTGAAGGGACTCGGAAGAACTAAATCCGGCTCGTTCCCAGCACTCACGTGCTGGGCTACGCTTGTGCCGCCCTGCGGGCTCCGGAGCGAGCGGAGTCCGCAGGATGCAAAGCCCAGGACGTAAACAGATCCAGCCAGCCGGAGTCCGCAGGACGCAACCAACGTAGCCCAGGATGTAAGTGGCGGCGCGGCTGAAGCCGCGCCCTGATACAAAACGTCGCAAAACCAACCTCACCCAGATCCAGTTTTGAGATTTACCACTCCGCCTACGGCGAAATTTCCCGACACCGTGCCGTAGCCGTAAAGCCCGCCATACTGCGTGGTGCCGTAGACATTGCCGTGGGCATCGACAACCGGAGCGGCATAGGGACCCCAACCATCGCCTTGGTCATCAAAATCGTGGAGATCGGTGTAGTTCCAACAGCAGCTCAGCTTAAAGACGTTGCCAAAGCCATAGGTTCCGTAGGCGCTGATGGTGCCGAAGATATTTCCGGACCCGTCGGTCGCTATGCTGGACGTCAGCGTGTCGGCGCGAGTGACGCCGGTATCGTTGAGGATGGAAGGAGTCCAATCTGGTGGAGACAGCTGATAGACGGACGTCCCGGAACCCAGGTAGCCGCAATCTCCATTGTTGATATACGTGGAAGCGCCGTAGAGATTGCCTGCGCTGTCGGCAGCCAGGCCGGTGGGACTGCCCTCCGGTTGGCTCCCGGTGAAGCTGTGCAGGACCTGGTAGCCTCCGGCGGTGGTGTAAAAAGTGCCCCCGGCGTTAACGCCACCAAGTTGGGTAATGCCATAGAGTCCGTTGGAACCCTGCACTACGCCTATCGGATTCGCTCCATCGCCGTCGAAGGCGGGAAATGCGTGCAGGACCTGCATTCCTCCGTTGGTGAACTCGTAGAGCGTGCCTTGCTGATTCACGCCTCCCCGGTTCGCGGTTCCGTAGATGTTTCCTGAGCCGTCGAGCACCAGGTTGCCATAGGGACCCACACCATCGCTGCCGCCGGTGAAGCGATAGAGCAGCGTCTCCATCCAATTGCTGAAGACGCTAGGCAACATATTGGCGGCGGGGGATAGACCGAAGAGCACGCCATTGTTGGAGTTACCTCCGCCGGCGGCGCCATAAAGTCTTCCATCCGGGCCGATCATCAGAGTGTTGGGAAAGGCGCCATCGTCGGCCCCAGAGAACGAGTACAAGCGAGTGAAGCGCCAGCCCGAGGCACCGGCAGTCAGCTTGAACACCGTTCCCGCCCCCGATGGGCCACCTTGGGGGGTGATTCCGTAAAGATTGCCCGCAGCGTCCAATGCCAATCCGCTGGTGGGATAGTATCCGTCTCCCGCGCCGGTGAAGTTGTAGATGATGCGGTAATTCTGGGTGGGTGACGGCGGACGGGTCACTGCCTTCGCGGCTGTCGGCGGGGGTTGCGGAACGGGCACGCAGAAGGTCCCTTGTATCGAGAACGACTCCGAAGGAATCGTGCCCAAAGAGTTCTCCTGGGCGAGCGACGGCCCGCTGTTCTCATCCCAGTAGATCGGGTTGCCCTGCGTGGATAGGGCGTTTTGCAGTGTCAGCCAGTAGGTGCCTGGATCGAGGGGCATATTCACGCGGGTGGCCGTTAGGAGGTCGATGTTGTATCCGAACCGGTTGCTATAGAGATATTGAGACGAAACACCAACGGGGATCGGGGTTCCTCCGAAGGGTGTAGTGCCGATCGGAAAAATTCACGGCCTGGGGGGTATCGCCGGGGTACGCCCACGCGCCAAATTGAAAGCCGGTGATGTTGTCGCCGAAGCGAGGGTGAAGGAGTCGGTCACGGCATAGCCGAAGTTGATGGTCCAGGCATCTACCGTGCCGTTGATGGGACCGTTGTCGTAAACGGTGCCGCCCGTCAGGCCGAGACGGCGCGCCCGGCCTGCCGTATCCGTCTTGGCTGCGGCCGCTGACGCCGGCCGGCTGGGTCGGATGGGCGAGCTTGGCCGCGACCTCCGGCTTCTTGGCTGCCTCCACCGCGCTCGCGGGAACCGAATTCTGCGCGGCCACGGGAAGCGCCGCCGAGGCTATCAGCAACGCGGTGACGGCAATCAGAGCGATGGTGCGAAAAAGAGAGATGGTATGGCGCGCCTGACTGGGCATCGGCTTATGCTCCTCAATTGAATTAACGTTCGTGGGCCCGGAGAGAACGAACGTGCAACAGGCCATGCGGGAGAGAAAGGGTCTTTCTGGCCGGCTGGCGTCGCGAACGAACGGGAAAACTCCGCGAGTTCTCCTGCAAGATGCCCGGCGGGATATTACAACGACCAGGGTCGTTTGTCAGCCAATATGGAGAGTAGTAATACTTTTATTGCTACGCCCGGTCCCGGTGCACCAAGGCCAGGTGCTGCACCAGGCTAATGACGATCAAACCCTCGCCGACGGCGGCATCCGATCCAACAAGAGCGGCGACCGGAAACTCCGGTTGAGTGCTGGGGATGCCCCGTACATCCCGCGTGGGTCGCCGGCGCGCGAGAACGACAAGCAGCGAGGGTCGTTCGGAGTTCGACGCCGCGGCGCTTCCCTGCCGCGAACGACGCTGCCGAGAAAATGTCAGGGTTTTCCGCGAAAGAAAAGTCGGCTTCTATTCCGTCCAGCGCTTGAACACCAGGCAGCCGTTGGTGCCGCCGAAGCCGAAGCTGTTCGACATGGCGTATTCCATCTTTACTTCGCGCGGCTTATTGGGCACGAAGTCCAGATCGCAGCCTTCGCTGGGGTTTTCCAGGTTCATGGTCGGAGGAACAATCTGTTCGCGCAGGGCCAGCACGGTGATGCCGCCTTCCAGGCCGCCGGCGCCGCCCAGCAGATGTCCGGTCATGGATTTGGTGGAGCTGACCAGCATCTTGTAAGCCTGCTCGCCGAAGGCGCGCTTGATGGCGGTGGCTTCCAGTTCGTCGCCCAGCGGGGTTGAGGTGCCGTGAGCATTGACGTAGCCCACCTGTTCCGGCGTGATGCCGGCATCGCGCATGGCATTGCGCATCACGCGGAATCCGCCTTCGCCTTCGGGCGCGGGCTGGGTAATGTGATAGGCGTCGGCGCCCATGCCGTAGCCGACTACCTCGGCGATGATCCTGGCGCCGCGCTTCTTGGCGAATTCGAGTTCCTCGAGGATGAGGATGCCCGCGCCTTCGCCGATGACGAAGCCGTCGCGGTCGCGTGTCCCAGGGACGGCTGGCGTGATGGGGATCATCATTGCGAGTGGAGAGCGCGCGCATGGCGGCGAATCCGCCCACGCCCATGGGAGTGATGGCAGCTTCGGTACCGCCGGCGATCATGACGTCGGCATCGCCGTACTTGATGACACGCGCCGCATCGCCGATGGAATGCGCGCTGGTGGTGCAGGCGGTGCAGGTGGCCTCGTTCGGCCCCTTGGCGTTGTGGCGGATGGAGACGTGTCCCGCGGCGAGGTTAACGATGGCCGCGGGAATGAAAAACGGCGAGATCTTGCGCGGGCCGCCGTTCAGCAGGTTGGTGTGTTCGCGCTCGATGACGTCGAAGCCGCCGATGCCGGAGCCGATGTGGACCCCGGTGCGCTCCGCCAGCTCTTCGTTCTCCACCTTGAGTTGGCCATCCGCAGGGCTTCGTCGCTGGCGGCGATGGCCAGGTGGATGAAGCGCCCCATCTTGCGCGCTTCTTTTTTCTCGATGAATTGCAGGGGATCGAAGTTTTTGACTTCGGCGGCAATCTGGCAGGCAAAGGCGGAGGCGTCGAAGCTGGTGATGCGCTCCACGCCGCTCTTGCCGGCGAGCAGTGCCTGCCAGACCTCATCGGTATTGTTGCCCACGGCGCAGATCAGGCCGAGTCCGGTAACCACCACGCGGCGAGTCAAACTACTTCGTTCCTTTCGCGTGGGAGTTGATGTAGTCCACGGCGTCCTTGACGGTGCGGATCTTCTCCGCGTCCTCGTCGGGAATTTCGATTTCGAAGGCTTCTTCGAAGGCCATGACCAGCTCGACGATGTCGAGCGAATCGGCGCCCAGATCGTCCACGAAGGAAGCGCTGGGCGTGACTTCCGCCTCATCCACTCCCAGTTGCTCCACGATAATTTGTTTTACCCGTTCTTCTGCGGATGGCATCAGGTCAGCAATCTCCTTTCACCCGCCGGTTTGCGGGCCATAACCTGCCGGAATGACCGCCTCCGCGAGGCGGCGCAGTCCTGCCGGGTGGGTCAGACCAGCGGCTACTTTTTGGACTTGGCGTGAGTATCGATATAGGTGACCGCATCCTGCACGGTGCGAATCTTCTCCGCGTCCTCGTCAGGAATCTCGATCTCGAAAGCCTCTTCAAAGGCCATGACCAGCTCGACGGTGTCGAGCGAGTCAGCGCCGAGGTCGTCCACAAACGAAGCATTGGGCGTCACTTCCGCTTCATCTACGCCCAACTGCTCCACGATGATCTGTTTAACCCGTTCTTCAACCGAAGCCATCGATTCCTTCTCCTGTCGCGCACCTGAGGCGCGGAGCAAACCCGTAAGTCTAATTGCAAATAGAAAAGCCTGTAAAGGATGCCCAAGGCGCCCCGGGGTCGTCCGGCCGGCAATGGCCCGGCAATTGTTCCGGTACAGATGCCCGCTTCATCCTAAACGTTGCTGTTTGACGCGGTCAACGCGAGGGCCGGGAGGCCGGATCGGGCCTCCCGGTAGCGTCACTCATTGCGTCAGGCGAAGAAGGATTCTGGAAGCGATGGTTTGAAACAACTGCTGCATTTCGGCGGTGCAACTGGAAGAGGGGCAATTGGAGGCAAAAAACGCCGCCCCCTGCGGCAGGCTGGCATTGAAGGTGGGGCTGCCGGGATCGTTAGCGATCTGCTTCAGGAAGGTCTGGTCCACATTGGTGCCCAGCCCGATGGAGTAGACGTAGGTGCCTTCCGCCAGCATGGTGTTGGCGGTGGCCAGAGCGCGCGCCTTGGCTTCGGTGGTTACATTGCTGCGGGTAAACGATTTCTGCTGTCCGTTGAACTGCGAGGTGAAGGTGGTCACACCGGTGCAATCCGGTGTGGGGGTGTGTGGCGGATTTCCGTTGGTGTCAACCCCGCCCCAGTCGGTACCGTTGGTAGGATTGAAGAAATCCACGTTGCTGCCGCTGTCGTAGCCGCCGTAGTTATACAGCGTCGCGCCCAGCGTCGAGGTGCAGTTGAAGGTGTCCTGAATGGTATTGACGTAGCCATCGGTGAAGTACACCACCACCTTGACCACGTTCTGCCCGGTCAGCACCGGCACGCTATCGATCTGCGCCTTGGCCAGGGTCAGGCCGCCGGGACCGAAGGTACCGCCGCCCCAGTTAATGGAGTTGACGGCGCTGGTGATGGGAGTGATGAAGTTGTACTCGATGGGCACGTCCACGGTGGCGTTGGAGCCGTAGCTGACCAATGCGACTTCATCGTTGGCGTTATCGAAGTAGTTGATGAACGAGGTCGCCGCCGGCGGAAGTGCGGTCGAACCGCCATCGCTCTGTTCCGAACCGGAGCGGTCCACCACCAGCGACATGATTAGCTTGCCGCGGGTGGCCTGGGCGTTATCGCCTACACTCAGGGTGCGGCGGTCGGGCAGAATGCCCATGAAGACGGTCTTGTTGGCCGCGGTCGCGGTCACATTCACCAGGATATTGCCGGTGCTGCCGGTGCTGAAACCTACACTTACCGTTGGCGGAGCAGAATCCAGGCTCGAGGCTCCGTAGTTGGCGTTGAAGGAGTTGATGGCCAGGGTGCGGGCCGTGGTCTGGCCCTGGGCGAGGTTCTTCATCGCCGTCAGGCAGGCGGCATCCACCGCCTTGGTCAGGCGCGCCTTGGTGACGTAGCCGTAGCCCACGTCCACTGCCAGCGCCACCGACAGCAGCACAACCACCAGGAACACGGCCAGCAGGGGCGCTACCTGTCCGCGCTCGTATTTACGATGATTCAAATTGCCGTTGGCTTGCACGTTCATGCTCCTTCTCAGTAGTACGCCGCGTCGTACAACTGCGACGGCAGTGTCGTCTTCAGCAGTTGGCCGACAGGCGTGATGGACTGGTAGGAGTAGAAAATTTCCGTCACAAACACAGTCTGGCCGCTTTGGGGAACCGCGCCGGTGGGCAAATTGGCCAGGCTGCCGATCGTCCCTACCTTGCTGCTGGTCGGACTAACGCAATGCGTGGCCTGGTCGGAGACTTTGACGGTGCTGCCATCGTTGTACACCGAGGAGACGATGACGCAGCCGTTGTCCGCGAAGTCCAGCGGCGCCGAACCGGTGACCACTGCGGTAGCAGTAGCGCTCAGGGTGGTGCCGCGCGAGGCCAGATTGGCGCCTTCGGCGGTCAGGTTCATCATCACCTGCAGGTCATAGATGGCGCGGGTAAAGTCCACCACACCGAAGACCAGGGTGAGCATCAGCGACGCCACCAGGGCAAACTCCAGCAGTGCTACGCCGGATTCGTCGCCGATTTCGTGCTTGCGATGGATTGCGTTGTTCATGATGTCCGCCATTTTTCGTCTCCTCTTAGGTGGTCAAATTTGGCGGAAAGGGTTCGTTCTTGAAACGAACGCTGACGGTGAACTGATACTTGCCGTTGGTAAAGAACTGCGCCACCACCGGCGTCAGCAGTTTTACGCTGCTGGTCACGGTGATGATGCAGGTGTCCTGCGGACCGCCGGCGCTGCCGCTGCCGCCGGTCACGCTGGAAATCTGAATGTTGGAAACATCCAGCCCCACGGCGGCCTGCTGCGCGACCTGCGTGATGGAAGCGATGCGCGACATCTGCGAGCCGTTTTGCTGATTGGTCTGATGGTTCCCGGTGACGGCGTAACGGCCGGCCTGACGCACGGCATTCTCCAGCGTGGTCTGGGCGTAAAACAGACGGGCGAAGTCCACGACGCCGAAGATCAGGGTCATGAACATGAGGATGACGAGCCCGAATTCCACCAGCGTGGTGCCTTCCGAGGCAGCCAGGCGTTTGCGCCATCCGCCGACGGCGGGCGCGACGTCGCATCGATTCGAAGGGGTGGCCAGTTTGATTTGGTTGTGCATAGCTTTCCTGTAAATGTGCCCGGCAGTCAGGCCGCCGTGGCGGCAGATCACCGAAATCCCTGCTCTGCTGACCACCGGGCTTATTTGGCGCTTGTCCGGATAAGTGCAATCGGCGCGCCAACGCGATGGGGCATGCGGGGGTACAAAAGTCTCGGAGAGGACGTAACTTGTACCGAGCCGCTAGAAGCGTCACCAAAGTAACGACGCTTCCGTTCCGGCCTTCCATGTTCTTGATGTGAGTTGCAAGAACTTATCGCGGTGTCAGGCAGTTAGGCTGCGGGTCGGCGAGGTTTGGCGAGGCATTTGCTTGCGGTCACTCGACGGTAACCTCGATGCAAATTGGCTGCGTTTGGACAAAGTTTTTCCTTTTTCCCGGTCATCGTTTTTCCCAAAAGGAACCTCGTCCCAAATTGCGATCTTCCAGTTTTTCCCTACCACCGCGACCGTGAACCAGCCGGCAACGCCGATTTAGGACGCTACCGATTCCTGCGCTTGGTTGCCGGTCAGGTGAGAATTCGCAGGCAGGAAGACCGAGAACACGGTCCAGCTGCGCCCAATTTCCGTCGAACTCCGGACATGAATCTTTCCGCCGTGTCGTTCGACAATGCTCTTGCAGACCCAGAGGCCGAGACCGGTGCCCACGTCCTGCTTGGTGGTGACGAACGGTTCGAACACTTGGGAGCGGAGGCCGGCGGGAATGCCGGGCCCATTGTCGGCAATGGTAAGGCGCACGCCCGGCGTGAGATGAGGCCCGATTGCCGCCGCGACGCGAATGCGAATGCGGCCTCCTTTTTCGGACGCGTCGATGCTGTTGCTGAGAAGGTTCGCGACCAGTTGGCGAACTTCTCCAGGGATGGCTTCGATTTCGGGATCGCTCTGGATCTCGGGCTCGGCGACGAGCTTCTTGTTCCGCAAGCGGGAGCCGAACACCGCCAGCAGTGAGGTCACGATTTTGCCGACGTGGACTTTGGCGGCGCCCCTGGTCTCGCGATAGAAGCCCAGCGTCTGCTTGGTCAAGTGGGAGATGCGGTCGAGCTCTTCTTCGGCGGCGGCGAGATACTTCCGGATATCGTCGCGGCTGGTGGAAGAGCCGGCGAGATAGATCAGGTTGGTGACCGCTTCCAGCGGGTTGTTGATTTCGTGCGCCATGGTGGCGGCCAGCCGGCCGGTGGCGGCCAGCTTCTCCGAGCGTCGCAAAGCCTCTTCCGCTTGCTTGCGTTCGGTAACGTCGCGGGTGGTACCGGCGATGGCCTCGACCTCGCCGCTGGGACCGAGCACCGGAACAAAGATGTAGTCGTAAATATGGCGTCCGTTGGTGCCGGTAAACGGCACTTCGCCGCGGACCGGCTTCCTGGTGGCGATGACCTGCTCGATCTCGCGGTCGTGCATGGCCGCGTGCCACGGCTCGTATCCCAGCTCCAGGCAGTTCTTGCCGATGCAGTCTTCTAACTTGCGGCCCCACATCGCCAACAAGGCGTTATTGGCATAGATGAACCGGTGATTGCGATCGAAGACGTAGGCCAGGTCGGGCGTGTTCGACAGAATGGTGTCGTAAAGGCGCCGCGCCTTTTCGGTATCGCGGCGAAACTGGTTGATCTTCACATGCGTGGCCACGCGTGCGGTCAGTTCGCGGGCGGTAAACGGCTTGACCAGGTAGTCGTCGGCGCCGGCCTGCAAACCTTCAATGCGCGATTCTTCTCCGGCGCGGGCGGAGAGCAGAATGACCGGGGTATGGCTGACGGTCGGATCGCTGCGGATGGCCTGCAGAATGCCGAAGCCGTCCAGCCCCGGCATCATAACGTCAGTGAGCAGCAGCGCGGGACGCAGTTGCCGCGTCACTTCGATGGCGCGCTCGCCGTTTTCCACGGCCACCACCTGATACTCCCCTTCCAGCAGAGTGCGCAGGTATTCGCGCATGTCGGCATTGTCGTCGGCTACCACGATGAGTTCGCGCTCCGCGTCGGGAGTGGGCGTCGGAAAGCGTGTGATCGCGGGCGTTGTCAACGAGACCGGCAGCTCGCTGGATGCGGCGCTGGTATCCGGCAGCCATCGCTCCGCCTCGCCCACGTACACCTCCGCCGCCACCGCGGTTGAGGTCATGGCGCGTTGCGCCTGGATGCGCGCGGCCGGCAGATGCGCCGTGCCCAGAGGAATCGAAACCACGAAGCGGCTTCCCTGGTCGAGTTCGCTGTCCACCCGCACGCTGCCGCCGTGCATCTTCACCAGCCCCAGCACTAAGGCCAGCCCGATGCCGCTGCCCTCGAAGGAGCGTCCACGTGCGCCTTTGACGCGATGGAAGCGCTCGAACAGCCGGGGAATTTCGTCGGCCGGAATGCCGGTGCCGGTATCGCGCACCACCAACTCGACCGCCGATCCAACCTGATGCAGCGAAATCTCGATCTCGCCGTCGAAGGTGAACTTGAAGGCGTTGGACAGAAGATTGAGCACGATCTTCTCCCACATCTCGCGGTCCACGTAAACCGGCTCGGGAAGCGGGGCGCAATCGAACTACCAGGCGCATGCCGGCGCGCTCGATGGCGGAGCGGAAGACGCTGGCCAGCTCAATGGTCAGGGCGCAAAGATCGGTGGGCTGGTAGGAGGCCTCCATGCGGCCGGCCTCGATGCGCGAGAAGTCGAGCAGGGTATTGACCAGCTTGAGTTGGCGCTCGGAGTTGCGGCGCGCCAGTTCCAGCCGCTGGCGGTTGGACGCCGACAATCCTTCCGGGCTGGCCAGCGCATCTTCCAGCGGACCCATCATCAGCGTCAACGGAGTACGGAACTCGTGGCTGATGTTGGCGAAGAACTGGGTCTTCAGTTTGTCGAGCTGCGCCAGTTCCTCGCGCTGCCGGGCAATCTCGCGCTCGTGGGCTTTCTTCTCGGTGATGTCGCGGCCTTCGGCGGTGATGAACGCCACCCGGCCGTGCTCATCTTTCACCGGCATGAGCGAGGCGTCGATGATGATGGTCTCTTTGCCGCCGGCGCGTCCGTAGATCTCGGTGTCCCAGCGGACGAACTCGCCATTGGCGGCGCGCTGGATCATCTGCCGCAACTCGGCGTTGATTCCGTCGGAGACCTGCCACCAGAAGGTGGTCCAGAAGGGTTTGCCTTCGACGTCGGAGAGCTTGATACCGACGGCGTCGAGCGCCACCTTGTTGATTTCCAGTACGGTGCCATGGACGTCGAGCAGGCCGACGAACTGGACCATGGAGTCCAGGGTAATGCGCGCCAGCTTCAGGCGATATTGTTCGCCCGCGTCACCGTCCAGGGGGCGATCGCCGCCAACGCCGAACTCTGGTGCCTGGGCGCTCAACGCGAGTCGCTCCCGTGGTTCAAAGTGCAGGGGCCGCAGGCCAATCGGCCTGCGCGCGAGCGGTGGAATCGTCCGGGCGGAAGGTTCGAGGTCATGTGTCAGGAGTTTAGCGAATAAACAGCGCGAGACAACCGGGGTTAGATGCACCGGCCGACGGATGTGCCGCCTGCTGCCGGCAAAACGGGTGCCCCGGGTCTCGCGCGTCTGGAGTCCGGCATGATACTGGGTGCCCAACTCATTCCATCTTTTGGAATGAGTGGGAATGCGCATAACTCGACCGGCTCCAGATTCCCAACAACTGCGAAGGCTGGCTTGAGCGCCCGCATTCACGGCCGCTTCACATAAACCAGATCGTACTCGGTAGTCCAGGTCTTGCCGTTGTCCAGCGAAGCCTGCGAGAACTGTCGCACCTTACCTTCCGGCAGCTTGGAGAAGGTCAGATGCCGAATGAGGGTTCCACCGCCGGAGGGCGCCGGCATTTCCAGCGCGTAGCGCATCTCGCCATCCACCAGCGAGCCCTTGAAGTAATTGGTGGTGCCGCTGTCGGAGACCCAGAACTGCTCCCACTGCTGCGTGACCGGGTTGTACTTGTTGAGGCTCTTGCCGGTGCCACCCTGCAGTCCGGTCCAATTCTCGAAGACCACGCAATCCTTGAGGATGAGCTGCACGCTGCTGGCGCCCACCTTCTGCTTGCCGCTGAAGACATCCCAGTCGCCCACCCAGAAATCAAGCTGCCGATACTGAGGATTAGCCTGGGCATCCTTGCACGGCTGCGTCGCCCGGCGTGCCGCTGCGGTTAGCTGCTGAAATCGCGGCTCGCCGGCAAGGCTGGCAAGGTCCGGATCGCCGGCCATTCCCGGAGAGCTGCCGGCCGGTAGCGCTTCCAGCAGCGTGAGCGCCTTCTGCTTGTCGCCCTGCCGCGCATAGGCGCAGGCCAGGTTGTACTTGCCGACGTTGGGCGCATAGCCATGGTCCAGCGCATTCTGATAGGCATGGGCGGCCTCGGAATATTTGCCCGCCTGAAGGTAATCCGTGCCCAGTTTCTCCCAGCCGTTAGCGTCGTTGGGATGGTCACGGAGCTGCGCTTGGTCGGCAGCGATCGCCTGCGAGGAATTCGCCGAGCCGGCAGGATTCGGCGGCTTCCCCTGACCCAAGGCATGGATTGGAAGTAGCGACAACAACAACCCGCAAGCCGAAACTACAAGTTTTCGCCCCATATGCCGCTCCTGTCATCAGAGAGTCAATTGCCCAAGATTGTCCTTTGGACGCACAGTGCGGGTGTTGGTGAGTACCGGCGCTCGCCGGCTTAACCCTTCGGCAGTAGTGAACCTGCTGAGAAGTTGGCTCAATCGGTCCGACACTGCCTTGTCATCCGCTGGTGACCGTTGCGCCGTAGGCTGGGAATCACCTATCCTTGTTCAGAATCAATAACAGATTTTGGAAAGCAGCCCAGCTCTTCTCGCGCGCTGCCTCGCAGTTTCTGCGCTCCGGGATCAGCTTGGCCACAACTTTCCTGAGGGAGGCATGATGCAACGAAAGTTGTTTGTATCCGCCAGTATTGTCGCAATTCTCTTAGTTTTTTCTGGCTGTTCTTCCAATCCCACGCCTGCGGCCAAGTCGCCGGGCGTTGAAGAGGCCGTAAGCAACGCCGTTGACGCTTACGTTTACGGCTATCCGCTCGTCACCATGGACATGACGCGCAAGCAGTTCACGAACGTAGCCACACCGGACGCCGCGCATGCCCCGATGGGACAGGTTCTTAAGCTGCGCAACTACCCAGCGGTGGACAACCATGCGGTGACCGCACCTAACGCCGACACTCTATACACGACAGCCTGGGTAGACGTTTCCAAGGAGCCGTGGATCCTCAGCCTGCCCGACATGGGCGACCGCTATTACCTTATGCCCATGCTGGATGGTTGGACCGATGTCTTCCAGGTCCCGGGCAAACGCACCACTGGCGAAAAAGCCCAGAAGTACGCCATTACCGGGCCAGGATGGTCGGGCACACTTCCCGCGGGGGTCACCGAATACAAGTCGCCCACCGCAATGGTCTGGATCCTGGGCCGCATCTACTGCACCGGCACTCCTGACGACTACAACAAGGTCCACGCGCTACAGGACAAGGTCTCGCTGGTGCCGCTCAGCTCGTATGGCAAGCCGTACACTCCGCCAGCCGGCGAAGTCGATCCCAGCTTCGACATGAAGACCGGCATCCGCGATCAGGTCGACGCCATGAGCGTTAATGACTACTTCAACTACCTGGCCAAGCTGATGAAGACCAACCCTCCTGCGGCGGAAGATGCACCGATGGTCGAGAGGATGAAGGCCATTGGCCTTATCCCGGGACAGGACTTCGATCCCAGCAAACTGGGCGCGTTCGACAAGGAAGCCATCAAGGTTGTCCCCAAGGTCGCGCAGGCCAAGATCATGGAGTATTTCAAGAAGGCTGCTGAGCCGGTTAACGGCTGGACGTATCTGACCAAGAACATTGGCATTTACGGCACGGACTATATCCAGCGCGCCCTGGTTACGGCCATCGGCCTCGGAGCCAATCGTCCGCAGGACGCCATCTATCCCACTTCGCAGAAAGATGCTACCGGCGACGAATACGACGGCGCTTCCAAGAAGTACGTCATGCACATCAACAAGGGCGATTTTCCTCCAGTGAACGGCTTCTGGTCGCTCACCATGTACGACAAGGACTACTTCTTTGTCCCGAACTCGCTGAACCGATATACCCTCAGCGCCCGCAACAAATTCGTCTCCAATGCAGACGGCTCGGTTGACCTGTATCTTCAGGCTGATTCACCCGGCAAGGCGAAGGAAGCCAACTGGCTGCCTGCTCCCAAGGCCAAGTTCATTCCCATGCTGCGTTTGTACTGGCCCAAGGAGACTGCGCCTTCGATCATTGACGGCAGTTGGAAGCCGCCAGCAATCGCTGTAGCGAAGTAGGCAAAGAAATTTCACCTAGCTGCAGGTCGTAAGCACTGCGTCTACTCAAAATGGGCAGCCCGCAAGGGCTGCCGGGTGCCCCGGGTCTGGCGCATTTCCAGACCCGGGAGATCGCTGGTGCCGATGTGTCGTACCCACCCAGGTCTCGAAAAACGCGAGACCTGGGGCACCCGGCGTTGGGTCGGATGGCTCGTTGGCAATGCGGTCGCGACCGTTGCATTGGTATCCCACAGACTCTTTCCCACTTTCTGGTTTCTTATCGGTATGAGCGTAGTTAGCGCCTCAGCAGGATTGGCGATTTCTGAGCAGTGGGTGAAGCGGCGGGATGTTCGTGGGTCCTTACCGCCCGAGTCCCCCAGCAAATAATGGCGATTTTGCAATAACTACGCAGCGGAATTGGGATTGCTTGTGATAAGGCCTGTTTTCGCCAACTACAGCTTGCGCTACTCTTAACCGATGAGCTATAGCCTTGCGCCACAAGAAGAAGCGACGGTTCGTGCCTTCGTCGTGAAAGCCAGACGAGACAGATTCCTCGAACTTCTCCCCAACCCAAAACGGCGGCACAAAATCACTCGGTCACTCGCTCATCCGAATCCCGCGTGGTTCGACTCGCGCTGTGTGAAGCCGATTCCGCCGGCGCATAGCGGGGCGCCAGCTATTGCGAAGCTGCTTCACGCTAAAGGCGCTGGGAGGTCGTGTTGGGTCATATCAGAGGACCAGAGGTTTGATGGCAAGGAACTGGAGCTTGATTCTGTTCTGTCCGAACTTGTCGGATGCGGCATGGGAGCAATCGTATCCTGCATCGCAGGTAAGCTGGCCTTCGTGGAGAGCGAGGACGGCAGGTTCATTCTGGAGAAGTGAGGCGGCTGGTTCTTGGCTCGCAGCATCGAAGAGTCCCGGAAGCGACGATGTTTGCATCGTGCATTTACCCGGGTCTCGAAAACCGCGAGACCCGGGGCACCCGGTCTGGCCAAAGGCGGTATGATTTGAGCCCAACCGTTACAAATATTTCAGCACGACAAGGTTCAAGCGGGTGTAATCTCTCATACCGTGCCGGTGACCTAGGCGTCGAAGTGCCGCGCACAATTCACCCCGCGGGCCCCTAAGGACAGAAACGATTCGATGGGAGTTGCTACTATGCGACTACGTCCGATTTGGCTTGTGACGCTGGGATTGGTGCTGCTGATCGCCACCGCGGCTTTCGCCAACACCACCCTTTACGATAACGGTCCGATTAACGGCACGGAAGATGCGTGGACTATCAACTTCGGTTATGCAGTGACGGATTCGTTCACTCTCAGTTCGACGTCCACCATCACCGGGTTCCAGTTCGCAACCTGGATGTATCCGGGCGACACCTTCGTGTCGGTGGATTTCAGCGTCGGCACCCAACCGTTCGGCGGCACGCGCATGACCGTGTCTTTGACGGACACTTTCCTCTACATGAACCAATACGGCTACGAAATTCACGAGGACGTAGCCAGCGGTCTCAACCTACCTTTGAGCGCCGGTTCGTACTGGTTCACGCTACAGAACGGAATCGATACCGAGGGCAACCCGATTTACTGGGATGAAAATGACGGGCCTTCACAGGCGTACGTAACCGGAGGGACCGTAGGCTCGGAATCGTTCCAGATTATCGGTACCACGGGAACCAGCACGACGAATACCTCCAGCACCACCCCGGAGCCTGGAAGCCTGGTGCTGCTGGGCTCGGGGCTGCTCAGTGTTGCCGGAGTTTTGCGCCGCAAGCTCAGCGGGAGACGGTGAGGGTTCCCGCGCGAACGGCGCTTGTGCCGTCGGCTCCAAGAAGCTGGCTGCCTGTCGTTTCGGCCAGGCCAGTTGCCCCAAACAATCCTGTTGGCGGGGCCATAGCGCCCGCCTGCGGTGAGGGCGGCCCGCGTTGGCGGCTGGCTGCCTGAACCAACCCCAGCCTGAAACCCAGCTCCAGCCTGCTACCAACTCGCTGGTTCTGGCCGTCCGGAATCCGGAATTCCCCCGCGCTGGCACTGTGCCGATCCGCTTGGCTTGCCCATCGCAGCTCCTGCCCACCATCCGGCCACCAGCGCTCACCGCGATCCTCCCAACTTCGCCATGGAACCGTGGGTCACGCATCATTTTGGCCAAGGGTTGCGGGTGGCGGTGCTTCCCGCGTTTTTGCAGGACCCGATTTCACAGCTAGCTTTTTCCGGAAGCTCCACCCTTACGCTTGCTGTTTGCTGGGCAGAGGGGAGTACCATCTCGGGTTACTAGTGATAATGCCTGTTCACAACAACAACCTCCATGTCGGGGCTGTAACGAACACACAACACTGGTGCTTCACGCCTTGCATAGCTCATAATGCTGTACCACTGTTGCAGCCACCTTCCCAGAAGATGGTCTGGCCCAAGAACGAATTCTGCTAACGGAGGAGGGTTTATGAGAGGCAAAAGACTTTCCATCGGGTTGAGGGCCTTGGCGATTCTCACCGTAAGCCTTGTGGTTACGAACACCTGGGCGGCTACCAACTGGAAGGAAAAGGTTCTGCATAATTTCGGCACCGGCGTGGGTGGGCTGAGTCCGCAATCCGCCCTAATCAGCGATGCTGCCGGCAATCTCTACGGCACGACCTCCGAGGGTGGCACTTACGGAGGCGGAACAGCGTTCGAGTTGTCGCCCGCTGCGGGCGGGGGGTGGACGGAGACGGTACTGCATAACTTCAACCAGAACGGCACGGATGGGGCTTTCCCCGACGCTGGTCTGGTCTTTGATGCCGCCGGCAATCTCTACGGTACGACATCCGCGGGCGGCCTGTACTACGACGGAACGGTGTTTGAGTTGTCGCCCGCGGTAGGCGGTGGCTGGACGGAAACGATGCTGCATAACTTTATCGATAACGGCACGGACGGGGTTCGCCCCGAAGCTGGTCTGATCTTTGATGCCGCCGGCAATCTCTACGGTACGACGATCACGGGTGGCACTAATTACTGCAACGGTTATTTCGGCAACAGCTGCGGCACAGTCTTCCAGTTGTCTCCTACAGAGGGCGGCGGGTGGACGGAAACGGTACTGCATAACTTTATCGATAACGGCACGGATGGATGGCAACCCTACGCCGGCCTGATCTTCGATGCCGCCGGCAATCTCTATGGCACGACGATCTTGGGCGGCACTTACAACTGCGTCGGTCCTTTGGTAGCAGTTGCGGCACAGTCTTCAAGTTGTCACCTACGGAGGGTGGGGGGTGGACGGAGACCGTGCTGCATAACTTCGGCCAGAACGGCACCGACGGGTACTATCCAGCCGCAGGCTTGATCTGGGATGCCGCTGGCAATCTTTACGGCACGACCCTATCGGGCGGCCGCTCCGGAACAGTGTTCGAGTTGTCGCCGACAACAGGTGGGGGCTGGACAGAGACGGTGCTCTATAGCTTCTGCTCGCGGAACGGTTGCACGGACGGGAACACACCTGGCACGTTGGTCTTCGATGCCGCCGGCAATCTCTACGGCACGACAGCCTATGGCGGGACCTACAACGATGGGACAGTGTTCGAGTTGTCGTCCGCGGGAGGTGGTGCCTGGACGGAGACCGTGCTCTACGCCTTCTGCTCGCAGAACCTTTGCAGGGACGGGAGCGTTCCTGCGGCCGGCCTGATCTTCGATGCCGCTGGTAATCTTTACGGCACGACGTCGGGCGGTCAGTACTTTTACGGCGGAACAGTGTTCGAGCTGACACCCGTCCGTCCGTGCATCAGGTGTGATCATGCTGACCTCCGCTGAGGTTTAAACGTCGTTCTATTGAATATTCTTGGATTGCTGTTGTGAAATCGCCATTACACTGGCAACCCTCTTGGCGGAGCTTGGCGCTTCCGGGACCCAACCTCCTCCACCCCTTCTTGACACTGTGGTTTCTGCACTTTATCCTTGATTTTTGCCTTGGAATGACCCTGCCTGTCTGTACCTGCCAGTGTTTCCCTTATGGAGCTTGGCCTGCCAGACCCGGTTCCAGCCGGAACGGGTGGCTATTCGGGCGTTCCCGTGGGCTGAGGCCGGTGCTGCTATGCTGATTCGTGTCCGGGATTTGGAGCTCCGCAAGCAGGAGTTCAACGAGGATTTCCCGCCGGGCGCGATTGATTTCGGGCCGGATTTCCGCCAGGTTGCGCCGCTGAAAACCGAGGGCCGGGCCGAGCTGGTAGTCGAGCATCGCGGCCATCGCCAGGATGTGGAAGACATCCGCATGGTGGGCAAGCTGGCGACCGAGCTGGAATTCAGTTGTGCGCGCTGCCTGGAGCCGGTGGAGCTGCCCGTAAGTCGCAGCTTTGATTTGATTTACCGCCCGCAGGGCGTGGATAAGCGCGCCGCCGAGGTTTCCATCAGCGAGGCGGAAACCGAAATCGGCTATTATCAGGGCGAAGGTTTGCTGCTGGAAGACGTGCTGCGCGAGCAGATCCTTCTGGATACCCCGGTACGAGCGTTATGCCGCGAGGACTGCAAGGGCTTGTGTCCCAAGTGCGGCCTGAATTTGAATACCGATTCCTGCCAATGCGCCCAGGGATGAAACTGATCCCCGCTGGCAGGCGCTGGGCGAACTGAAGCGCAAGCTGCAAAGTTAAGTTTTCCGCGTCGCTCGAGACGCGATATTTGAGTGAGGTTCCATGCCTAATCCAAAACGGCGTCATTCCAAGGCGCGGACGGCCAAGCGCCGTTCCCACGATCACCTGACAGCCCCGGGACTGTCGGAGTGTCCAAACTGCCACGAGCGCAAGTTGCCGCATCGTACCTGTCCCAAGTGCGGCGTTTACAAGGGCCGCGAGATCATTGAGGTCGAGGAAACCACCAGTTAACACGCCAGGCACCGCATCTTCCCGGCCTGCCAGGAGCATGAGTATTGCTCCCGGGCCGGATTTGACCGCTGTCCCAGTCGCACGGTCAACGGAAGGGTTGTAACTGACGAGCATGCCGACCACCATTGCTCTCGACGCCATGGGCGCGGACCGCGCGCCCAAACCTGAAGTCGAAGGCGCAATTCTTGCCGCCCGCCACTACGACGTGGAAGTTGTCCTGGTGGGCAAAGAAGAGGTGATCCGCGCCGAGCTCGACCTGCACCGCTTCTGGAAGCGGCTGCCCATCAGCATTGTCAACGCCCGCGAAGTCATCGGCATGCAGGAGAAGGCGGCGCAGTCGGTGCGCGCCAAGCGCGACTCCTCGCTGCGCGTTGGGCTTCGCCTGGTGCGCGATGGCAAGGCCGCCGGCTTCGTCACCGCCGGCAACACGGGGGCCGCCATGGCTACCGCCAAGATGGTGCTGGGCGCCATTCCCGGCGTGGACCGTCCTGCGCTGGCCGCTGTCTTTCCTACCGCGCAAGGCACCGCTACCATCCTGATTGACGTCGGCGCCAACGTAGATTCCAAGCCGCAAAATCTTCAGCAGTTCGCCATCATGGGCGACGTCTATTTCCGCAGCATCTTCGCCGGCCGCTTTGAATCCGCCGCCAGTCCCCGCGTCGGCCTGCTCTCCATCGGCGAAGAAGAGAGCAAGGGCAACGACCTCACCCGCGAGGCCTACAAGCTGATCAAAGAGTTGCCGATGAACTTTGTCGGCAACGTGGAAGGCCGCGACCTCTACAACGGTAAGGCCGACGTGCTGGTGTGCGACGGCTTCGTGGGCAACGTGGCGCTGAAAATCTCCGAAGGCATGGTGGAAACCGTGCGCTTCCTGCTGAAACAGTCGCTCCAGGCCACCATCTCCAGCCAGGTGGGATTCCTGCTCTCGCGCAAGGCCTTCGCCGATTTCAAGAAGCGCCTCGACTACTCCGAATATGGCGGCGCGCCGCTGCTGGGCATCAAGGGCGTGTGCATCGTCAGCCACGGCTCCTCCAACGCCAACGCCATCAAGAACGCGGTGCGCGTGGCCATGGAGTTCGCCAACAGCCGCCTTAATACCATCATCGAAGATCGCATCTCCGCCAGCAAGAGCTTCAACAACCATCATGGCGGCGAGGCCGCCGCCACCGATGCGATGGGCGGGGAACTAATATAGGTATTCTCATTCGTCCGTTGTATATTGTTTTGACCCAACCATAAGCGATAAGCGATGCATTCCCCTTCTTCCCCAGCCAGTCAAACTTTCGTGTCCCCCCGCCGTGACCCCGGCCGCTTTACCGGACGCGACCTGCTGCTGGCGCTGGGGCTATTGATTGCGATCTTCGCGGTTTACTTTCCGGTCCATCACTATCCCTTCATCTGCATGGACGATTCGCGCTATGTCACGGCTGACCCGCATGTGCTGGCGCCGATGAGCTGGTCCAATACTGCATGGGGGTTCACTCACACCTTCGTCCTGCTTTACGACCCGGTCACCTTTCTGGGGCACAACCTTGATGTGCAGTTGTTTGGTTTGCATGCCGGCGGACATCATGAGATGAATGTCACCCTGCATGCGCTGGCGGCGCTGCTGCTGTTCTGGGTGCTGAAGCGCGCCACCGGTTATACCGGCCGCAGCTTGATGGTGGCGGCGCTGTTCGCGTTGCATCCGGTGAACGTGGAGAACGTGGCCTGGGTCTCGGAACTCAAGACCATCCTCAGCACCGTGTTCTGTTTCGCCGCTCTGGGGGCCTATCGCTGGTACGCCTTGCGTCCCCGGTTCCAGCGCATGATGGTGGTGATTTTCTTGTACGGTCTGGCGCTGCTGGCCAAGCCGCAAGTCATCACCCTGCCTTTTGCCCTGCTGCTGTGGGACTACTGGCCACTGCGACGGATGTTCGCCGGCCAACCGGAAGCGGGCAACGATATCGCTCCCGGAACGGAAGTCGTTCCTCCCGCCGGCCTGTGGGCGCTGGTGCGGGAGAAGATTCCGCTGTTCGCAATCGCCTTTGCCGACTCGGTGATCACTATGTATGCCGAGCATACCGCGCAGCAGGCGCAGCCCTATAGCTTGGCTATCCGCTTCGGCAACGCCGCCGTTTCCTACGTGCGGTATATCGGGCACCTGGTTTGGCCGGTGAACCTGGTGTACCTGTACCCCCATCCCGGCGCCAGTCTAAGTTGGACTGCGGTATGGCTGTCGCTGCTGTTGCTGACCGCCATCACCGCGCTGGTGATTGTGCAGCACCGGCGGCGTTATCTGTTCGTAGGCTGGTTCTGGTTTGTGGGCACCATGATCCCGATGATCGAGTTGGTGCAGACGGACCTGCCGGCGCTGGCCGACCGTTACGCCTATGTCGCCTTCGTCGGACTCTATGTGGTCCTGTGCTGGGGCGCGGTGCAGTTAGCTGCGCGGCTGCGGCTTCCCCGCTTTGCTCTGCCCGCCGCGGGATTGGCTGTGCTGCTGCTGCTATCAGTGGCCACCCGCCTGCAACTGCACTACTGGAGCGACAGCGTTGTGCTATGGACGCGCACCCTGGAAGTGACGCATCAGAACTGGGTGGCGGAGAAAGTCCTGGGCGAACTCTACCAGCAGCGCGGCAATACCGAACTGGCGCTGGAGCACAGCGTGCGCGGCGCCGAAGAGATGCCCAGCGACGTCGGCGTAAATATTGACGCCGCGGTGATGGAACACCGGACCGGCCATCTGCAAGAGGCGATGCACTATTACTCGCAGGTGCTGGAACGCAGCCACGACCCGCTGATACGGGCGCAGGTGCTGGCCAATCTGGGCCACCTCTACAGCCAGCTTGGCGACGAGGCCAAGGCCCGCGAGTGCTTCCAGGAATCGTTGCGTCCGGTTCCGCCGCTCCCGCGCGCCGCCATCAACTGGCAGGGCGATTGGTGGAACGATCTCGGACCCTACCTGCGCAACCTCTTCTCGCGCTAAGAGACTACAATCGGCGGTTGGCAAATCACCTTCGCTGTCATGCAGTCTGAGGACCGTTCATGACTTCGCATTCGCATTCTTCTCCCATAGCATTCCTCTTTCCCGGGCAGGGCTCGCAGGCGGTCTGCATGGGCAAGGACCTGGCCGCACTCTACCCGGTAGCGCGCGAGACCTTCGACGAGGCCGACGACGCGCTCGGTTACAAGCTGTCGCAGCTCTGCTATGAGGGCCCGGAAGATCAACTGAAGCTGACCGAGATCACCCAGCCGGCGATTCTGACCGTGTCGGTGGCAGCATGGCGGGTGCTGCAATCGCAGGCCATCCAGCCGGCCTATGTTGCCGGACACAGCTTGGGCGAATATTCGGCGCAGGTGGCGGCGGGCACGCTGTCGTTCGCCGACGCGCTGCGCACCGTGCGCAATCGCGGCAAGTATATGCAGGAGGCGGTGCCGGTGGGCGTCGGCGCCATGGCCGCCATCCTGGCGCTTCCCGCTGAGCAGGTGCAGCAGGCCTGCGAAGAAGCGGCGCAGGGCGAAGTGTGCCAGGCCGCCAACCTGAATTCCCCCGACCAGACCGTCATCTCCGGCAACAAGGCGGCGGTAGAGCGCGCTGCCGACCTGTGCAAACAGCGCGGCGCCAAGCGCGCCGTCATGCTGCCGGTGAGCGCTCCCTTTCATTGCGCGCTGATGCAACCGGCGCAGGACCGCCTGGCCGCCGACCTCAACGCGCTCACCCTGCACACGCCGGAAATTCCGGTAATGTGCAACGTGGACGCCACGCTAGTGACAACGTCCCAGCAAGCGCTGGACGCGCTGATTCGCCAGGTCACGGGCGCGGTATTGTGGGCCACTTCGATGCGGTCGTTGGTGACGTTGGGGGTGAAGAACTTCGTCGAGGTAGGTCCGGGGAAAGTGCTCTGTGGCCTGATGCGGCAGATTGATCGCTCGCAAAGCTGCGTCAACGTGGAAGACGAAGCGTCGCTGCAGAAAGCGCTGGCGCATCTGGGCCCGGCGTCGAGCAAGCCGGATTGACGGATAGCTCTTAGCTCTTAGCTCTTAGCTCTTAGCTCTTAGCTCTTAGCTTTTTAGCTTTTAGCTCTTAGCCACAAGAGGGATCGCTGACTCGACAGAAGCACTAACACGATTGGCAAGAACGCGACGCTGAAGCGCCGATTTATCCGAACGCTTCTGGCTAAAAGCTAAGAGCTAAAAGCTAATCGCTGCCTTTCTAGTACGGCGAGAACGCCAGCGTCTTGTCGGCCTTCTCCACCCAGACGTGCGCTTTCTGCACGCGATCGTTCACCGTCACCACCACCACCACACCGCTGCTGGCCACGTCGAAGGTCGTGCCGTTGCCGCCCTTGGGCACGGCGGCGCCGTCCACGCTGTGGCTCTTGATGATGCCCCACTCGCCGCCCGGTCCCCAGTCCTTGATGAAGTCGTTGTAAGGGTAGCGCGAATATTTGTCGGGGTGCTGCTTCCAGTTAGGGTCGTTCATCCACACGCCGTACGCCTTCTCGTAATTCTGCTGCTGCAAGGCGTCGAAGAAGTGATCCACCACGCGCTCTTCCTGCCAGTAGCGCAAGCGCCATCCGATGGCCGCCAGCACAAGCAGCACCGCAACCACGATGGAGATGCGAATCCGCTTGCGGCGGGCCGCGGCGGCATCGTACGGCTTGGCTTCAAACAGGGTCATAACGCATACAGTCTAACGCTTGCGGAAAAAGTTTGTTTTGGACTGCTTTGTGACGGGAACGACCTCACACTCCACCAAAAAACCCTGTTTTGCCGAGGCAACGAGTAAGGGCACGACTTCAGTCGTGCCGACCGGCCTTCTATTTATTGTCGAGAGCCGGCTTCAGCCGGCGACACATTTGCCGCCCCGGAATGGGCTCGGAACAAAGACGAGCGCTTATCGGCACGACTGGAAGTCGTGCCCTTACACAAGGGCGCGGACGACTAGACTTCGTCGCCAATAAAAGCGGCGCTCCGGGGAGCGCCGCTGGTAGAACTTCGAATCTGCCAAGCTACTTCAGCGCCTGCATGCGCTGGCTGGCCATCATCGCGATCTGGGTGCCGGGATTCTCCTTGGCCATCTGCTCATAGATTTTCCGCGCTTCCTGCTGCTGCCCGCTGTCTTCATACAGCGAGGCCAGCAGGAACTGCACCGAGGCCTTGCCCGCCGAGGTCGTGGGATGCTCCTCGAGGTCCTTATACACGGCGATGGCCTGGGGATCGCGGCCGGTGGTGTGGTACAGCGAGGCCAGCGCAATCTTCGCCAGGCTGGCGATTTCCTTGTAATGGCTGTCGGCCACTTCCTTCAACTGCTTCTCGGCGGTGGCATTATCGCCCAGGTCATGAGCGCTGATGCCGGCAAAGTAGCGGGCAATGTGTCCCGACTGGGTGAAGTTGTACTTGTCGGCGATGCGATTGAAGTCGGCGTTGGCAGCCTTGGCGCGCTCCTGCGGCGAGGCGAAGCTGATGACGTCGGGGCTGGCGGGCATGCCGGGCTGCCGAATCGGGGCGTTGTACTTCTCGATGGCCAGCGCCAGGTCGCCCTTGGCCTGCTGGTCGCGATAATTGATGTAGGCCCAGCCACCGATGACTCCGGCCACCACGATGGCCAGGATGATGCCGGCGGCGATGAGGGGAGTGCGGTTTTCCACCGCCCAATTGATGGTATCGGCGGTCTGCGCGGCAAACGCGTCCTGCTTCAGTTGATGTCGAGTGTAACTACGCACGCGGGTTCCTTAATCGATGGCTCAAAGGTAGGGAAACACTAAGTTTATCAGCCACATAAGCGAGGGTCAAACGCATGCGAGGGGAACAAGGCAGAGGCGTTCAAGCGCGCGCTTGTTTCTTACTCGAACTTGATCGTTCATCCGGCCAGATTCAGTTATTGGCCGCTTTCGATTTTGTCCTTCAGGTGCTTCGCGCAAGCCTCGGCGGTGCTTTGCTTGCCGTGAGCAGAGCTGGGTTTTGCGGCGGAATAAGCGAAGACAATTGCATCGGTCTTCGCGTTGGTGACCTTAATGCTCGCCGACTCATCGGAATGCCAGTTCCACATGATTACCTTCTTGGCGGTACTGGCTTTTGCGGTTTCCGCGGCCCCGGAAATCACGAATTCTGCCTCAGTCTTGGTCTCAACCACAGACAGAGGAACTTTCTTTTTCGAAAGCGCTGCCTTCAGATAAGTATCGAAGCCATCAGACATCGGTTCGACGAACACTTTGGAGCCGGACGGAATTTTCTGCGAAGACTGGTCTTGGGCAACTCCCACGGCGGTGGCGCTCAGGATGAGCAGGAAGGTACATAAGAACGCGCGTTTAAACATGCGACCCCCTTCGACAGCCCTGACTGCTTGTTACTTCTGACTCTCGATTTTTTCCTTCAAGTGCTTGGCACAGGCCTCGGCGGAGCTTTGTTTGCCTCGCACCGAATTTGTCTTGTGGACGTTGTACCCAAACACAACAGCATCTGTTTTCAGATTGACGATTTTGATGCTGGCCTCTTCATTGGAGGCTTGCGAGCCGAGGAACAGCATCTTGGCCCACCCAGCCCGGTCGCTCTCGGTGACACCGCTCATTTCAAAATCGGCTTTGCTGCGATCGGTCACGATGACCAGCGGCACTTTCTTATTGAAGATTGCCGCGCTTAGGTAAGTGTCGTATCCGCCAATCAATGAATCGATGAAGATTCTTGAACCGGGGGGAATCACTCCTGTCAGATTTCCGTTTGACGGCATAGCGGGTTGCTGAGAGAGCAACCCGATCGGGAGCATGATCAACAAGATCAAGCCAAGAAGCCTTGTAATGCCGGAGTACATGACGTCCCTTCCTTTCCGCGGTGATGTAGGGGACCCAACCGTGCGACGGACGGAATCGCACACACTCTGGGCAGGAGGGCGCTTCAGTCTGAACCCGCGATTATCAGGGTTTGGAGTTACGGGTGCGGTGATGGGAGTCACGGAAGAACGTGCCTAGCAACCAACCTGGCGCTCCTCCGTCGCCGCCCAAAACCCGCGATGGAGAATTCCGCGTCGTCCGCGAGCGGCGGCGTCACACCCGGTTGTGAGACCGGAGTCGAGTTTTTCCGCAGCTTCTGATAGCCGCCAGCCACTCGCCCCTGGCTACTGCCCTACGGCGCGAAGTAGGCCGAGATGTCGAGCACCAACTGCGTGGTGCCGGCGGCGTAGGCGTCAACCTTGCCGTTCACGTTGGGGACGATCGCCATGTTGGAGGTGATCCAGCCATCGACTGCATTCAGCGTTGAGACCACCGGCTGCTGTTCGGTGTCGGGCCACAACGTCAGGTAGCTCAGGCTGGGCGAGGGCACCACCGTTGCGTTGAAAACATAGCCCTGTGCCGTAGCCGGCACGCCGCAGGAACTACCGGTCACATTCACGGGAGGATTCAGCGTCCCGCTGAAGGGCTGGTCGTTGCCGGTGTGACGGCTGTCGAAGACCCGGCAAGGCGTGGTCGCGTACAGTGACAATCCACCCGTTCTGGTCGGACGAGAAGTAGCCGTTGATATCAATTGCCAGGTCGGTATCGTTGCTGGCGTAGGCGGTGATTTCCCCTTCATTGCCCGCGGGAACGATGGCTGCGTTGGCCACCAGGGTCCCGGTCAGGATTGTTCAGCGTGGATACCGGATCGGGCGGCTTGTACCCGGTTGGCCACAGCTCCAGATATCCCAGCGGGTTGCCCGAGTTCTGCGGATAAGGAATCGCCGTGAAGTTGAACGAGTAGGCCTCGGCATTCACGCCCGAGGGAATGCAGGGGCTATCCAGTACCGGGAAGTCGCGAGCCATACCGCCCGACAGATGCGGCGTGCCCAGGCCTTGCGGGAAGTTGCTCTTGCGTGTGTCGGCCACGCGGCAGGGCGTCAGCGGGTGGAAAGCCAGCGTGCCCGTGGTCTCGCGGTATGAAGTAGCCGTCAATGTCGAGCACGACATTGGTGGTGTCAGTGACGTAGACGCTGACCGCCGCATTGGTTCCTGCCGGCACAATCGCCGCATTGGCCTTGATGCGGCCATCCAGCGAATTCATGGTGGAGACGGTGGGCTGGGTCTGTCCCGTCGGCCAGATGGTGAGATAGCCGACCGGATGATGGATCGGCACCAGGGTCACATTCAGCGAGTAGGCGGCAGCCGTTGATGGAACAAAGCAGAGGCCTTGCGGAATGGGAAAGCTGCGGAAGCTTCCTCCGGTAATCGGCGGCCCGCCGAACTGTCCATTGGAATTGCGGGTGTCAACCACCCGGCACGGGAGGATGGGAACAAACTGCAACGGCTGAGCAGGAGTACCTGGCGTCGCCAGAAACCCGTGGTAAACACCGTTGGGATAGTAGGCCCCGACGATCTGCCCATTATTGTTGATGCCGGAGGGAGCCGGGGTAGCGTTCGAGTTGATGAGCGTGAACTGACCGGCTTGCCAGAGAAAGCCGGCTTCGTAGGGAGCGTCGTTCAAACTGCTGTACCCCACAACCACACCGGCGTTATTTATGCCGGCGGCAAAGGTCTGCCAGCCATCGGGGTACTCGATGTCGGTAAACGCGCTGCCGTCATAGTAGAAGCCGATGGGACTGGAACAACATCCGACCCGGTAATAGCCGGCCGACTTGCCGCTGTCGTTGAGGGCGTGGGGGTAGGTGCTATCGGCTCCGGGATAACCGTACGAACTGAAGCCGCCATGGGTGTCGTAGAAACCGTAGGTCGGACCGAAATCGTAATACCCAGTCAGCTCGCCATTATTATTGATGCCCTGCCCGTCGGTCTGGCCTTCATAGCCGGGATAGTCGTAGGAAGTGAAGGTGCCGTTTGTCAGGGTGAAGCCGTGCGCCTGGGTGCCCTGATTGGTCAGGTACAAGCCTGAGATCACACCGGCGTTGTTAATGCCCAAGGCCTCGGTGGAGTCGGCGCCGGGGTAATCAATGCTGGTATAGGTGGTGCCGTTCCAATAAAAGCCGTGAAGATTGCCGCCGGAATCGTCCCACCAGCCCACTACCTTGGCGCTGTCGTTAACCGCCTGAGGCGAGGTGAGCATCGCGCCCGGATAGTCGACGTTGGTGAAAACGTAATTGCCTTGCGCGCTGAGGCTGGCGGGCCAGAGCAGGCCGAAAACCATGAGAACCAGGCTGGTGATGTGGATGGGTTGCAGCTTGTTGAGGGTCACAGTCGCCTTCCGGCATATCGAGATTGGCACAGAATAATGACGATGAGCGAGGTCGGAGCGGCTCCCCGCCCTGGGCAGGTCGAAAATTACCAGCCATACAGAATTGTCGTGGCGATATATGACCTAACGGCGATTCCCACATCCAGAATCCGCGTCGCGCTACTATAACGCAATCACCTCATTCTCGCGCAACGGTACATTTGTCAAACTCTGGCGCGGCCAGAGACGATCTTCTCCAGCCTGTGCTAGTAGCACGCCTTTCGGGCTTATCACCCGCCCGCGTGATGTTGTTCACTGACACAGCGGTCGCGTTCGTTGTCTAGTTAGCCATCCGTTTCCCAAGAGTGCGAACTCATCGCACCAAGGATTTCCATGCCTTCTTGCATGGAAATCCGGTTCTCGGTGAGTTCCCGCAAGGATCCCCACGCCCCAGTTGCGGGTGCAGTCGCTTCGGTCACCGATTGGCAAGCAGCAGCTATTGCAGGAGGTGGTATGACAAGGTTCCGTCTAGCAAAAAGAGTCGGCATGGTAGTGCTGGCAACAGCGATCGCTTCGTCGGCGCAAACCCTCACCACTCTGGTAAGTTTTGACGGTACCAACGGTGGCGCTCCCGCTGCGTCCCTCATCCAAGCCAGCGACGGGAACCTCTACGGCACAACCGAGTATGGCGGGCCCATTAGCGGCTGCGAGGGCGGCTTTAATCCCTGTGGCACCGTTTTCAAAATTACCCGCAGCGGCACGCTGACCACGCTACACACCTTCGTCTACAGCGACGGCGCGTTTCCGGTCTCCCCGGTAGTGCAAGGCACGCGACGGCAACTTCTACGGGACAAACCAGGGAGAGGGGGACAGCGGCGGCGCTGGCGCGATCTTCAAAATGACCCCCAGCGGCACGGTAACGGTGCTGCACTCCACCAACTCGCCCGCCGGGCTGGTGCAAGGCCATGACGGGAACTTCTACGGGACAACCCCCCGCAGCTACACCGATGGCACGGTCTTCAAAATCACCCCCAGCGGCACGTTGACCACGCTGCACACCTTCGACGGCACGGACGGCAACAATCCTCAGGCGGGCCTGGTGCTAGGCACCGACGGAAACTTCTACGGGACAACGTACAGCGGGGGAACCAGCAGCAACTGTGGCTATGGCTGTGGCACGGTCTTCAAGATGACACCCAGCGGCTCACTGACCACGCTGCATAGCTTCAGCGGCACTGACGGCTACAACGTTCAGGCAGGGCTGGTGGAAGGCAGCGACGGGAATTTCTACGGGACAACCGTCAACTGGTGGTGCTCATAACGTTGGCGAAGTCTACAAAATCACTCCCAGCGGCACGTTGACCGTCGCTTCACACCTTTTGCTCTCGACGGCACTGACGGCGCCTACCCTAAAGCAGCGCTGATGCAAGCCACCGATGGGAACTTCTACGGAACCACCAGCGCCGGCGGGGCGAACGGCCAAGGCACGGTCTTCGCTATCACCCCCGGCGGCTCGCTGACCACGCTATACAGCTTTTGTGCTCAATCTGGCTGCGCTGATGGCGCCACTCCCCTTGGAGGGGTGATCCAAGCCAGCGACGGCAACTTTTATGGGACGACCAACGCCGGCGGGAATCAACAATTTCGGCACGGTCTTCAAACTCAGCCTAAGCTATAGCACGCTGACCGTCTCGGTAGCCGGCAGCGGAACGGTCACCAGCACCGACGGAGGCATCAACTGTCCCGGTACCTGTGGCCACTCTTACATTGACGGCACCCCGGTCACGCTCAACGCCACGCCGGCCACCGGCTGGGCCTTCAGCAGTTGGGGTGGGGCGTGCAGCGGCAGCAATCCCACCTGCAACCTCACCATCACCCAAACCACCAACGTCTCGGCCACCTTCTATCAGTTGCCGGTGACGTTGACCGTCTCGGTGGCGGGCAGCGGTACGGTCACCAGCACCGACGGCCACATCAATTGTCCCGGCTCCTGCACCTACACCTACGATCCCAACACCGCCGTGACCTTGAATGCTCATGCCGCCTCGGGCTGGACCTTCGCCGGCTGGACCGGCGCCTGCAGCGGCGTCGGCGCATGTAACCTCACCATGACGCCAACCTCTCGGTCACTGCCGTGTTCATCGAGCCCGGCCATGGACTGACCTTCAGCGCCGCCACGCCCTGTCGGCTCGTCGATACGCGCAAGACCGGCAATCCGATTGCCGGCGGCACCTCGCAGAACTACACCGTGCCGCAACTCGGCGGCTGCAACATTCCCACCACCGCGGCGGCGTACTCGCTGAACGTGACCGTGGTGCCGCACGGGACGCTGGGTTACATCACCATCTGGCCGACGGGCGAAGCGCAGCCGACGATCTCCACCATGAACTCGCTCGACGGGCGCATCAAGGCCAACGCCGCCATCGTGCCGGCGGGTACCAACGGCGCGGTCAGCGTCTATGTCACCGATACCACCGACGTGATCCTCGACATCGACGGCTACTTCGCGCCCGCGGCGGTTCCGACGCTGCAGTTCTATCCGCTGACGCCGTGCCGGGTGGTCGACACGCGCAACGCCGACGGCCCGATCTGGGTGGGCCGTACCTGAAGGCCGGCGCAGGAGCGCGACTTCCCGGTGCTGGACGAGCTACCTGCAACATCCCCGAGCACAGCCGCACGGCCTACTCGTTGAACTTCACCGTGGTGCCGTACCGAGCGGCCAGCCGCTGGGCTATCTGACGGTGTGGCCGCAGGGCGAGCCGCAGCCGGTGGTCTCGACGCTGAATAACCTGACCGGCGACCTCGTGGCCAATGCGGCCATCGTGCCGGCAGGTACCGGCGGCGGGATCGCGACCTATCCTACCAACGACACCGACCTGATGGTCGACATCAACGGCTACTTCGCGCCGCCGGAACCGGGCGGACTGTCGCTGTATCCGGTGGCGCCCTGCCGGGTCGATCGACACCCGCAACGACCAGCGGGCAGCCTTCACCGGACGAGTCGCACGGTGAACGTGGTCGGGCAGTCCGTGCGCGCCGCCCAGCAACGCGCAGGCGTATGTCTTCAACGCGACGGTGGTGCCGCACGGCGCGCTGGGCTATCTGACGCTGTGGCCGGACGGCCGAAGACCAGCCGGTGGTTTCGACGCTGAACGCCTTCGACGGAGCCATCACCTCGAACATGGCGATCGTGCCCAACAGCAATCGGCAAGATCGACGCCTTCGCCGCCGGCTTGACGCAACTGATGCTCGACATCTCCAGCTACTTCGCGCCGTGAAGCAGTTGTCAGCCATCAGCTTTCTGCCGTCAGCTTTTCAGATGTCAACGCTGGGTGGCTCGCGAGTTATGGATTGGATTTCGGCTGGAAACTGGAAACTCGAAACCTGTGTCTTGAAACTTGAAACTCCGAAACTGCTGGAAAGGTCGAGAATGAAAGCGCTTCGCGCCATCAGGGCTTGCTGCATCGCTTCGGCTCTCTGTCTCTAGCTCCACCATCTTTTGTTCCGCACAGCTAACTACCCTGCATAGTTTTTCCGGAACCGACGGGGCCAATCCATCCGCTGCGATGGTGCTGGCGACCAACGGCAATTTCTACGGGACTACCTACAATCAAGGCCCCAACGGCGTTAACGCAGGCACGGTCTTCAAAATCACTCCCAGCGGCACCCTGACCACGCTGTACGGCTTCTGTCAGCAATCGCCCCACTGCAAAGATGGCTGGCACCCGTTGAAGTTGATGCAAGGCCGGGACGGAAACTTCTACGGTGTGACCCAATTCGGCAACGACACCGGCACCTTTTACAAGCTGACTCCCGGCGGCCAGGAAAGCGTCTTGTACACCTTCTGCTCAATTCTGGTCTGCAAGTTTGGGGACGACCCGACTTCGCTGATGCAAGCCAGTGATGGAAATTTCTATGGACTGGTAGCCAATGGCGGAAACGACCAGGTCGGCGGTTTCTGGCAACTGCTTGCGAACAGTTGGAGCTTCAATCTGAAGTATGGTTTTGACGGCACCATCGGCATGAATCCGGCCGCGTCCCTGGTGCAGGGCCGGGATGGGCAGCTTTACGGCGTGGCCCCAATGGTGGCAGTGGCAACGACTGCTCTTCGAACTGCGGCACCTTCTTTAAGATCACGCTCGGCGGCACTCCCACTCTGCTGTACAACTTCTGCTCGCAAACCAACTGCGCCGACGGTGGCGAACCCTGCGCGGCGCTCCTGCTGGGCAGCGATGGGAACTTCTACGGGAGTACCTCCACCGGCGGAGCCCATGGCAGCGGGGACCATCTTCAAAATCACCTCCGAGCGGCGCCGCTGACCGTATTGCATAGTTTTGGCGGGAGCGACGGCACTGTGCTATTCGCTCCCCTGATCCAGGGTGGGGACGGAAATTTCTACGGAGTTGCATCTGCCGGCGGCGTCTACGGTGGCGGAGCCATCTTTCAGGTCACTCCCGCCGGCGCTTACACGGTCGTTGCATAGCTTCGCCGGGACCGATGGCCTCACCCCATTGGGCGCCCTGGTGGAAGACGGCCAGGGAACTTTCTACGGCACCACCAACGCCGGCGGCGCCAATAACCTTGGCACCGTCTTCAAGTTTCATCCGGTGCTTTATACCTTGACGGCGGCGGTGAACGGCAGCGGCGCCGTCACCAGCACTGACGGCTTCATCAACTGTCCCGGCTCCTGCGCGCATAGCTATCTCGACAACACTCCGGTCACGCTGAATGCCACGCCGGCCAGCGGCTGGGCGTTCAGCGGTTGGGGTGGGGCGTGCAGCGGCAAATCCCACCTGCAACCTCACCATCACCCAGAACCACCAACGTCTCGGCCACCTTCTATCAGTTGCCGGTGACGTTGACCGTCTCGGTGGCGGGCAGCGGTACGGTCACCAGCACCGACGGCCACATCAATTGTCCCGGCTCCTGCACCTACACCTACGATCCCAACACCGCCGTGACCTTGAATGCTCATGCCGCCTCGGGCTGGATCTTCGCCGGCTGGACCGGCGCCTGCACCGGCGTCGGCGCCTGCAATCTCACCATGACCGCCAACCTCTCGGTCACTGCCGTCTTCATCCAGCCGGGCCACGGACTGACCTTCAGCGCCGCCACGCCCTGCCGGCTCGTCGATACACGCAAGACCGGCCAGCCCATCGCCGGCGGCTCGTCGCAGAACTATGCGCTGCCGCAATTGGGCGGCTGCAACATTCCGGGCACAGCGGCCGCCTACTCGCTGAACGTGACCGTAGTGCCGCACGGATCGCTGGGCTACATCACCATCTGGCCGACGGGCGAAGCGCAACCAACGATCTCCACCATGAACTCGCTCGACGGCCGCATCAAGGCCAACGCGGCCATCGTGCCCGCAGGTACAAATAACGCGGTCAGCGTCTATGCCAGCAACACGGTCGACCTGGTGCTGGACATCGACGGCTACTTCTCGCCCAGCGGCGGCTCCGATTTGCAGTTCTATCCGCTGACACCCTGCCGCGTATTGGACACGCGCAACGCCGACGGCCCGCTGGGCGGTCCGTATCTGAAGACCGGCCAGGAGCGGGACTTTCCGGTGCTGTCCAGCAACTGCAATATTCCCGGCACGGCCGAGGCCTACTCGATGAACTTCACCGTGGTGCCGTACGAGGGCCAGCCGCTGGGCTATCTGACGGTGTGGCCGCAGGGCGGCTCGCAGCCGGTGGTCTCGACGCTGAACAACCTAACCGCGACCATCGTGGCCAATGGGGCCATCGTGCCCGCAGGTACCGATGGCGGCATCGCGACCTATCCTTCCGGCAACACGCAGTTGGTGGCTGACATCGACGGATACTTTGCGCCTGCCGGAACCGGCGGACTCTCGCTGTATCCCACGGCGCCGTGCCGGGTGATCGACACGCGCAAGACCAGCGGGCAGTTCACCGGCGAGTTGACGGTGAACGTAGTCGGCAGTCAGTGCGCTCCGCCCAGCAACGCGCAAGCCTATGTATTCAACGCGACGGTGGTGCCGAACGGCGATCTGGGCTACCTGACGCTGTGGCCGGACACCGAGGACAAGCCGCTGGTCTCAACTCTGAACGCGGCCGACGGCGCCATCACCTCGAACCTGGCGATTGTCCCCAACGTAAACGGCAAAACCGACGCCTTCGCCTCCGGCACCACCCAACTGGTGCTCGACATCTCCAGCTACTTCGCGCCATAACCTACGATGAAGGAAGCACGGTAGCAGAAAAATATTTGACCCAAGCCACGGCGGTGCTAACATCTCGTCCCAATTGTGTCACCCGAGTCGAATCGGCTAAGGACCACTAACCCGGCATTACTGCCGACGGCATTACTTCGCGACTCGACAACGATCAGCCGGTGCTTTTTGGTCCCTGCGGTCAGACTCAACCAACACAAACGACAGCGCGGCGAGTTGCGGCCACCGAAGCCTTACTGGTGCACAGCTTCGTCATCGGTGTGCCCGCGGGTTTGCTCTCACGCTGAACGGTGAGTCTGTCTCGATACTTTGGCAGGCTCCGCCGCAGATGGGACGAAGCGGGATGGAATATGCCCAGATGTGGCGTAGTTATAACGCTCTGCTTCGTATTCGTGCTTTGCTCCGCGACGCCGACCCTCTCGTCAGCACAAACCTTGACCACGCTCCACAACTTTGCCGGGCCACCCAGCGACGGCAAGCAGCCCTACGCCGGACTGCTTCACGCCAGCGACGGGAACTTCTACGGCACAACCTACTCTGGCGGCGCCCAGAATAATGGCGGCACGGTCTTCAAAATGACCCCCAGCGGAACCGTGACCATACTGCACAACTTCTCGGGATCCGACGGCAAGGAACCCGAGGGAACGTTGATCCAGGCCAGAGATGGAAACTTCTACGGGACAACCTCCTTTGACGGCACGGGCGGCAGCGGTGGCACGGTTTTCAAAATGACCCCTGGCGGGACCCTGACCACGCTGGCCACGTTCGACGGACAAGGTGGTCCCGAGTATCCGTACGCCGGGCTGATCCAGGCCAGCGACGGCAACTTCTACGGGACTTCGACCGGTGGCGGTACGCAACACGGCAACGGCACGGTGTTCAAAATGACCCCCAGCGGGACCATAACTACGCTGCACAGCTTCGCTTGCACCGACGGATGCGCTCCTTACGGTGGGCTGGTGCAAGGCAGCGACGGGAATTTCTACGGGACGACCCGCAGCGGCGGAACCAACGGCTTCAACTATGGTACCGTCTTCAAAATCACCCCCAGCGGAAGCTTTACCTTGTTGCACACTTTCGAGGGCACGGACGGCGGTGATCCTTACGCTGGACTGATTAAAGCCACGGATGGAAACTTCTACGGGACGACCTCCCTTTCAGGAGCACACGGCGGTGGCACGGTCTTCAAAATCACGCCCGGCGGCAACCTGACTACGGTTTACAACTTTTGCAGTCAAAGTAGTTGTGGCGACGGCGCGGAATCTGACGCCGGGTTGATCCAGGCCAGCGACGGAAACTTCTACGGGACAACCTACGTTGGCGGGGCGCACAGTGTGGGCACGCTCTTTCAAGTCACGCCCCAGGGCACGCTGACCACGCTGCACAGTTTCAACGGCGGCTGACGGCGCCGGCCCCGAAGATGCGCTGGTGCAGGCCAGCGACGGAAGCTTCTACGGAACGACTTACACCGGCGGATCCAGCGGCTACGGCACCGTCTTCAAGCTGGCACTGACCTACGAAACACTGACCGTAACGACCAGCGGACAGGGCAGCGTCACCAGCACCGACGGCATCATCAACTGTCCTGGCACGTGCAGTCATGAATATCTCAAAAACAGTGAGGTCACGCTGAATGCCACGCCGGCCACCGGCTGGGCGTTCACCGGATGGGGCGGGGCCTGTAGCGGCACCGGCGCCTGCAATGTGACCATGAGCCAGAATCAGAATGTCAGCGCCACCTTCACCCAGTTGCCGGTCACGCTGACCGTCTCCGTTGTAGGCAGCGGCACGGTGAGCAGCACCGACGGCTTCATCCACTGTCCCGGAACTTGCACCCACACCTACGATCCCGGCACTCCGGTGACGCTTAACGCTGCGGCGGCCTCGGGCTGGTACTTCGCGGGATGGACAGGCGCCTGCACCGGCGTCGGAGCCTGCAACCTCACCATGACTGACAACCTGGCGGTCACCGGCGTGTTCATCGAGCCGGGTCACGGACTGGCATTCACCGCGGTCACGCCCTGCCGGCTGGTGGACACGCGCACCCAGAACGGAGGCGGGGGTCCCATCCAGGGCGGCACCTTCCAGAGCTTCGACCTGGCGCAGTTGGCGCAAAGCAAGGGCTGCGGCAATCTCTCCACTGCGGTGGCCTATTCGCTGAACGTGACGGTGGTGCCGCAGGGCTCGCTGGGCTACATCACCATCTGGCCGACGGGTGAGGCGCAGCCAACGATCTCGACCATGAACTCGCTGGACGGGCGCATCAAGGCCAACGCGGCCATCGTGCCGGCGGGAACCAACAACGCAGTCAGCGTGTATGTCAGCAACACCACCGATGTTGTGCTGGACATCGACGGCTACTTCGCGCCGAGCGGCGGCGGCTCGAGCTTGCAGTTCTATCCCCTGACGCCGTGCCGGGTGCTGGATACCCGCAACCCCGACGGCCCGCTGGGCGGCCCGTATCTGAAGACCGGCCAGGAGCGCGACTTCCCGGTGCTGTCCAGCGACTGCAACATTCCCGGATAGCGCCGCAGGCCTACTCGATGAACTTCACCGTAGTGCCGTACCGAGGGCCAGCCGCTGGGCTATCTGACGGTGTGGCCGCAGGGAGGCCGCAGCCGGTGGTCTCGACGCTGAACAATCTGACGGCGACATCGTGGCCAATGCGGCGATCGTGCCGGCGGGCACGGACGGCGGGATCGCGGCCTATCCGTCGGGCAACACCATTTGGTGGCCGACATTGACGGCTACTTTGCGCCGGCGGGCACCGGCGGTCTGTCGCTGTATCCGACGGCGCCGTGCCGGGTGATCGACACGCGTCACGGCAGCGGGCAGTTCACGCGGCGAGTTCACGGTGAACGTGGTGGGCAGCCCGTGCGCTCCGCCGAGCACCGCGCAGGCCTATGTGTTCAATGCGACGGTGGTGCCGGTACGGCGAGCTCGGCTACCTGACGCTGTGGCCGGACACGGAGCAGCGGCCGATGGCTTCGACGCTGAACGCGCCCGACGGCGCCATCACCTCGAACATGGCCATCGTGCCCAACATCAACGGCAAGACCGACGCCTACGCCTCCGGCACGACCCAGTTGGTGCTCGATATCTCCAGCTACTTCGCACCTTAGGGAAACCCGAGCGGCCGTACCGTTTGCGCAAAATGTAACTGGAAGAAGCGATTCAATTCGGATACAATCCGCCTACCTTGGCATTGCTAATTCCCTGCAAATCCTGAGGCCGGGAGTGTGCGTAGACGCTCGTGCCAGTGTCTGCGGAAACCTCAGCGGCACCTGCCTGTGCCATTTTGCCCCGGATGTCCCCTGAGGAAGCCGGCTCCCAACAACTGCTCTCACCCATCCCGGCTTGCCGCAAAAGGATTGGCTATGAAGACCTGCAGCGCAGGGAAAGTCGTACTCATCGTGGTCGTGGTGTGCATGGCATTCGCGATCAGCTCGTCAGCACAAACCTTGACCACGCTTTACAGCTTTTGTTCGCATTCCCTGTCCTGACGGCGCGGCCCCTTTGGGCACGCTGGTGCAAGGCCATGACGGGAATTTCTATGGCACGACTTCCGATGTCGGATTTTCTGGCCAGGGCACGGTTTTCAAGCTTACTCGCCAGCGGCACATTAACCATCCTGCACAGCTTTACCGGTCTGTCAGACGGGGGTGTGCCCGGGTCGGGGTGGATCCAGGCAAGCGACGGAAATTTCTACGGCGATACTGAAGGAGGCGGATCCTGCGGCGTGGCTCTATAAAGTCACTGCCGGCGGCACCCTAACCACCTGCATGAGTTCGCAGGGGGTGCACACGATGGATGCGAGCCATTTGGGCCACTGGTGCAGGCGAGCGATGGCAACTTCTACGGAACGACTTTTCTCGGCGGCGGATCGACGGCGTGCCAGTTGGTTGCGAACGGTCTTCAAGATGACGGCCGCGGGATCCGTAACCATTCTGCACGCCTTTTGCACGCAATCCGGCTGCCCCGACGGCTACAACCCTACTGCCGGGCTGGTACAGGGCAGCGATGGGAACTTGTACGGCGAAACTCTCTTTGGCGGGCCAAATGGCTACGGGCGCGTCTTCAAAATCACCACCTCGGGCACGATGACCACGCTCGCCAGCTTCAACAGCACGGACGGAAGTCAGCCCACTGGCGGGCTTGTGCAAGGCATGACGGCAACTTCTACGGCACAACATCTCAGGGCGGAGCTGCCGGAGGCCAAGCCGGCACCGTTTTCAAGATGACTCCCAGCGGCACTTTGACCACGCTGTACAACTTCTGCTCTCAGTCTTCATGCGCGGACGGCGCCGCGCCGAATGACGGGCTTTTGCAAGCCAGTGACGGAAATTTCTACGGTACAACCACCGCAGGCGGCGCCCACGGCTATGGTACGGTCTTCGCCAGTCACTTCCGACGGGAGTTTACAGCTGATCTATAGCTTCTGCTCCATAGGGGGGACAAACTGCACGGACGGCGCCTACCCCTACGCGGGCCTGATACAAACCAGCGACGGAAAACTGTATGGCGTTACCACTCAGGGCGGCAGCGCTAATTTGGCGGCACGGCCTTCTCCTTGCAATTGATCGAAAATACTCTGACCGTGACGATTAGCGGCCAGGGCACCGTCACCAGCACCGACGGCTTCATCAACTGCCCGGGCACTTGCAGCCACATCTATCACGCACAATGCCCCGGTCACGCTGAATGCCACGCCTGCCACCGGCTGGGCCTTCACCGGTTGGGGCGGCGCCTGCAGCGGCAACGGCTCCTGCAACGTGACCATGACGCAGAATCAGAACGTCAGCGCCACCTTCACCCAGTTCCGGTCACGCTGACCGTCTCCGATGCAGGCAGCGGCACCGTCACCAGCACCGACGGCTTCATCAATTGTCCCGGCACCTGCACCCACACCTACGATCCCGGCACGCCGGTGACGCTGAACGCTGCGGCGGCCTCGGGCTGGAACTTCGCGGGCTGGACCGGCGCCTGCACCGGCGTCGGACCCTGCAACCTCACCATGACTGGGAACCTGGCGGTCACCGCCGTGTTCATCGAGCCGGGTCACGGACTGGCATTCACTGCGGTTACGCCTTGCCGGCTGGTGGACACGCGCACCCAGAACGGAGGCGGTGGTCCGATTCAGGGCGGCACCTTCCAGACCTTCAACCTGGCGCAGTTGGCGCAAAGCAAGGGCTGCGGCGATCTTTCCACTGCGGCGGCCTATTCGCTCAACGTGACGGTGGTGCCGCAGGGCCCGCTGAGCTATATCACCATCTGGCCGACGGGTGAGGCGCAGCCGACGATCTCCACCATGAACTCGCTCGACGGGCGCATCAAGGCTAATGCGGCCATCGTGCCGGCAGGAACCAACAGCTCAGTCAGCGTGTACGTCACCAACACCACCGATGTTGTGCTGGATATCGACGGCTACTTCGCGCCGAGCGGCGGCGGCTCGAGCTGCAGTTCTATCCGCTGACGCCGTGCCGGGTGCTCGACACCCGCAACCCCGACGGCCCGCTGGGCGGCCCGTATCTGAAGACCGGCCAGGAGCGCGACTTCCCGGTGCTGTCCAGCGACTGCAACATCCCGGCACGCGCCCAGGCCTACTCGATGAACTTCACCGTAGTGCCGTACCAGGGCCAGCCGCTGGGCTATCTGACGGTGTGGCCGCAGGGAGGCTCGCGGCCGGTGGTCTCGACGCTGAACAATCTGACGGCGACCATCGTAGCCAATGCGGCCATCGTGCCGGCGGGCACGGATGGCGGGATCGCGGCCTATCCGTCGGGCAACACCCATCTGGTGGCCGACATTGACGGCTACTTTGCGCCGGCGGGCACCGGCGGTCTGTCGCTGTATGCGACGGCGCCGTGCCGGGTGATCGACACGCGTCACGGCAGCGGCCAGTTCACGGGCGAGTTGACGGTGAACGTGGTAGGCAGCCCGTGCGCTCCGCCGAGCACCGCGCAGGCCTATGTATTCAATGCGACGGTGGTGCCGGTAGGCGAGCTGGGCTACCTGACGCTGTGGCCGGACACGGAGCAGCGGCCGACGGCTTCGACGCTGAACGCGCCCGACGGCGCCATCACTTCGAACATGGCCATCGTGCCCAACATCAACGGCAAGACCGACGCCTACGCCTCCGGCACGACCCAGTTGGTGCTCGATATCTCCAGCTACTTCGCGCCGTGAAGAAGCTGTCAGCTATCAGCTATCAGCCGTCAGTTGTCGCTTGTCAGCTGTCAGCTATCGGCTATCAGTCTGTTAGTCATCAGTTCTGAAACTTGAATTTGGTTTTTGAAACTTGAAATCGGTTTTTGAAACTGGTTCGAAACTGCCTGCTAATCAACGCAGATGGCACTCTTGCCATCTCGTACGGTGACACGGCTGTGCCACTCTACTTACAGCCTTCGTGCGTGCCTCCGGTCACAGATTGACGTCGTCCGCCTGAAATATCTGCTTGCTGCCACCGGGGATGTCGGATATAGTCCGTGCCACCTCACTCCCCACAGAAATCTGGAAATCCTTATGACGTTTCTGAGTTCTTGCGCCCGCTCTTGCAGCGGTCTGTCAGCTTCACGCCAATCTTTCAGCGGACAGCGCACGGTACCTGCAAGTCCGATCATGCCCGGCTCCAAGCTCCGCGTTTTGAAGATGGCCGGCATCGTCGTGCTGCTTTGTGCCCTGGCAGCGACTGCCGCGCCGGCACAGACCTTAACTACGCTGCACGAGTTCGCGGGATACCCAAGTGACGGCGGCGAGCCTAATGCCGGGGTGGTGCAAGCCAGCAACGGGAGTTTCTACGGGACAACCTACCAGGGCGGGTCCAGCAGCAACTGTCAGGATGGCTGTGGCACAGTTTTCGAAATCACCTCAGCCGGCACGCTGACCATGCTGCACAGCTTCGACTGGTATGACGGAGCCAGCCCTATCGGCGCGCTGGTGCAAGGCGCTGACGGGAATCTCTACGGGACAACCTACGGAGGCGGGGCCAACCCGCGCGTTGGTACCGTATTCAAAATTACCCCCGGCGGCACGTTGACCACGCTGTACAGCTTCTGCGCTCAAACCAACTGCACTGACGGCCAGCAGCCTTACGCCGGGCTGGTGCGAGGCAGCGATGGCAACTTCTACGGGACAACCCTGGAGGGCGGGGCCAACACCGGCTGTTCTCTCGGCAGCGGCACCTGCGGCACGGTCTTCAAAATCACGCCCGGGGGCGCGCTGACCACGCTGCACAGCTTTTGCTCTCAAGCCGGCTGCGCGGATGGCGGCAACCCTTACGCCAGGCTGGTGCAAGCCAGCGACGGAAACTTCTACGGGACCACCTTCGAGCGTGGGGCCAACGGTTACGGCACGGTCTTCAAAATTACTCCCAGCGGCACGCTGACTACGCTGTACAGCTTTTGCTCTCAGACGAACTGTGCTGACGGACAATACCCTTACGCCGGGCTGGTGCAAGCCAACGATGGGAACTTCTACGGGTCAACCTCCGAGGGAGGAGGGCCCGGCCAGGACGGCACGGTCTTCAAAATCACCCCAGCGGGTGGGCTGACCACGCTGTACGACTTTTGCTCTCAAACGAATTGTGTTGACGGCACCGATCCTCAGGCTCCGCTGGTGCAAGCCAACGACGGCACCTTATACGGGACGACCCTCCATGGCGGGGCCAACTGCTTACAGAACAGCGGCTGTGGCACGATCTTCAGAATCACCACCAGCGGCATCCTGAGCACGCTGTACAGCTTCGACGACGGCAGTGACGGCGGTAAGCCTTTCGGCGGGTTGGTACAAGCCAGCGATGGGAACTTCTATGGGACAGCCACGTATGGCGCGAACCCCGCATGCACTTACGGCCTCGGCGGCTGCGGCACAGTCTTCCGTCTGACGGGGCCTCCGCCCAGCACGACCACGGTGACCAGTTCGCCCAACCCTTCCACCTTCGGAGAACAGGTGACCATCACCGCGACGGTTGGTCCTGCCGGACCGCCGCAGCCCACCGGCACCGTAAGTTTCACTTCCAACGGAACGACCATCTCGGGCTGCGCGACTGTAACGTTGTCGAATCGGATCGCTGTCTGTAGCACCTCAGCGTTGGCAACCGGCACCGACGTGATCGTCGCCAGCTATTCCGGCGATAGCAACTACGGTCCCAGTCAGGGCTCGGAAGTGCAGATCGTCAATCCTGCGCCCGAGGCGTTGCAGTTTGTGGCGATCTCGCCCTGCCGCATCGTGGATACTCGCCACGCCAACGGCACCTTCGGCGGCCCGGCGATTTCGGGCGGCAGCAGCCGTAACTTCCCGCTGACCGAAGGCGATAATCCCTGCGACATTCCTTCCGGCGCCATCGCCTACTCAGTCAACGTCACCGTGGTGCCGCAAGGCACGCTCGGCTATCTCACCATCTGGCCCACGGGCGAAGGCCAGCCGACGGTCTCGACCTTGAACTCGCTCGATGGCCGCATCAAGGCCAACGCCGCCATTGTTCCTGCCGGCACGCCCAACGGTTCGGTCAGCGTGTATGTGACCAACACCACCAATGTCGTGATCGACATCAATGGCTACTTCACCACTCCGGATGGCGCAAGCCTGGCGTTTTACCCGCTGACTCCCGTGCCGCGTGGCCGACACGCGCAATGCGCAGGGACCGCTGGGAGGACCGTCGCTGAGCGGCAAAGTGGAGCGCGACTTCCCGGTGCTGGACAGCAGTTGCGGCCTGCCATCTGCCGCGGTTGCCTACTCGCTTCAACTTCACCGTCGTGCCTAAAACCTCGGCCGGTGTGGGCTATCTGACGGTGTGGCCGTACGGACAGTCGCAACCGGTGGTCTCCACCCTGAACGATCTGACGGATACCATCGTGGCCAACGCGGGGCTGGTGCCGGCAGGCACCGGACGGCGAAATCGCGGCCTACGCCACCAACGACACCGACCTGATCATCGATGCCAACGGCTACTTCGCGGCGCCGGGTGCTCCGGGCAGCAGCAGTGGCTTGTCGTTCTATCCGCTGACGCCGTGCCGCGTCGCTGATACCCGGCACAACAACGGCCAGCCGTTCACCGGCGAGCTGACCGTACCGGTGCAGACGAGTCCGTGTGGCCCGCCGGCGACGGCCGAGGGCTACGTGTTCAATGCGACGGTGGTGCCCAGCGGCTCGCTCGGATATCTGACCCTGTGGCCGGATCCGCTGCAAAAGCCGACGGTGTCCACGCTGAACGCCCTGGATGGAGCCATCACCTCGAACATGGCGATCGTGCCCAACGGCGACGGCAAGACGGATGCGTTCGCCTCCGGCTACACGCAACTGATCCTGGATATCTCCGGCTACTTCGCGCCGTAATACAGTTGTCCGTTGTCAGTTGTCCGTGGTCGGCTATCAGCTATCAGCAGTCAGCTATCAGCAGTCAGCTATCAGCAGTCAGCTATCAGCAGTCAGCTATCAGCAGTCAGCTATCAGCAGTCAGCTATCAGCAGTCAGCCATCCGTAGTGAGATGGTCGCGGATTGTGGATGTTTGGGAACTGAAGCCTCGAAACTGGGAACTGGTCTTGAAGCTGACTCGAAACTGGTTTTGAAACTTGAAACTGGGAACTCGAAACTGCCTAATTAATTCACCCTGCTCGACAGGCTCTTGCCCATTTCGCGCGGCAGCACCGCCAGTGGCGCACTGGACCGCTGCATCCACAACACGATGAGGTCAGCGCGGCGCTGCACCCCGAACTTGCTGAGCAGGTTGGAGACGTGGAACTTCACTGTGCGTTCGCTGACGAACAGGCGGGCGGCGATTTCCTTGTTGGAGAGATTGTCGAGCAGCAAATCCAGAACCTCGCGCTCCCGGCGGCTGAGTTCCGCCTCGCTGTCGAGCGACTTGTGCTCCTGGATTTCCGGGAGAATGGCTTGCACGAACCGCGTCAGCAACTCACGCGGCACCCAGTAGCCGCCCTTGACTACCTGCGCGGCGGCGCGCGATAACTCGCCGTCGCACTGCTCATAGCTGAGCAGGCCCTTCACTCCCAGCCGCAACAACGGAAAGGCAGCGACGTCGGTCAGCACCGGCAGCAGCGCCAGCAGTTCGACGTTGCCCCCTTGGTGCCGTATGCCGCGGATCAATTCCAGTGCCTCCGGAAGCGAGCCGGCGTCCACCACGGCGAGGCAGGTAGCGGCGTCACCTTCGTGCCCTCCCATTTCGGGAAGTTGAAATTCGATAGAGGAAACTATAGCGAATTCAGAAGAACGCAAGTGACGCGCGAAATGATCGCGCGCCAGGGCATGTGCGCAGAATAGGAAACAGCCGGCGCCGTTTGCGCGAGCCGTTCCGGGTTCTGCCGATTTCGCTCATGGGAGGGCAAGTCTTACCCAGTATCATCGGCAGCAAGCGCCGGAGACTTGACCGCCCGGATTAGAGCTTGTGAATGCGAATGCTGCCGTCGCCGGTGGCGATTTCCAGCAACGCTCCGCCGCCATTCAGCTTGCCGCGGATGCGCGACCGGTCGAACGAACCGCTGGTGGTCACCGGGATGTCGAGATCAATGTGGCCGTCCCCGGTGTGGGCGTAGAGTTCGGCGGAGAAATCCTGCGGCAGACGCGCTTCCACCGAGCCGTCGCTGGTATGCAGCAGCCAGCTATTGCTCATCTTCGAGCCGGGCCGCACCGTCAGGTCGATATGGCCGTCGCCGGTGCGCAGGTCTACATCGGTCAGCACGCCGTCGATGGTCATGTGGCCGTCGCCGGTATGGGCGCGCAGGCCGCCGCTAAAGTTACGCACCTCGATGGAGCCGTCGCCGGTATCAAGCTGCGAACGCCCGGAGGTGCCGTCCACGCTGATGTGGCCGTCGCCGGAGTGCAGGTCGAGCGTGGTCTCCTGCGGCACCTGGACGATTACATGCACCCCGCGATGCATCCCCATATGGAAGCCCCACTCGTTGGGAATATGAACTTGCAGGTCAACGCGCGCGGAGTCCTGGCGCTCGGTGACGCGCACGCCATTGCCGCCGATGGTATAGCCGTCGGCGACCACCTTGGCCACGATGGCGCCGCCGTTGCCACGGCTGATTTCGATGGAGGCGTCATTGGTGTCAACCCGCAGGTTGGGCGAGCCGCCCACCTGGTAGGTCTTGTTCCACTCTTCGGCCAGAGCGGGCAGGGCCAGGAGGCTGACGGCCAGCAGGAAAATCGAGAAAACTCGCCGCATAAAGAAACTCCTCTTCGCTTGAGGTACGAAGAGGAGTATGCGTTTGTTCCCTACACGTTGCAATCAGGAGATATAGGAGGGCCGATGGCGGTGCCCGGGGCATGCACTCTTAGCGGAGTGGAACGTCATGCATGCCCCTCATGAGCATCGCTCCCTGCTTGCTGAAATAGACGAGGTTGGGCGAAAAGGGTTAGCTGGCGGGCCGTTCGGCGAGCGGGAAAATCGTAGTTGCGACGATCTTCTTGCCGATCATCAACTTCGCGGCATCATGGGCGGCGCATCTAACCTGAGCGACGCCAGAAGCGCAAGCCGTAGCGCAAAAAAATTGCCGATGGTCACGCTGGCGCCGCCGAACCGGCCATTTTGTTTGATTTGGATGGCACACTCCTGGATACCGTGTACCGGCACGTAGCGGACTGGGCGACGGCGCTGCGAAGACCTGGGCATTTCGCGGGAGTGAATAGTGGTGTGAAGATTCGCGCACGATAGGTGCGGAGCGAATGAAACCTGGGTGCGCCCCTCTTTCATGCGCCTGACCTCCCGAACGTCGGCCAATTCGACATACCGTAGTGGGGCCTCAGGCTGCCGTCACGAGAGGGACGTCGAAGGGGATAAGTAACTTCGACGAGCGTGTCAGTTTGGGCGAAATCCACCCGGCGATCCGAACCATAGCCCCAGCCGGGACTGAGCGAGCACCAGACTGGGGCGGGCCGGCATAGACCGGCATAGACCGGGATAGACCGTCAGTGCCCTCTCAGCTCGTAGCTGCCGGTAAATGGGGGACGGTCTGTCCCTGGACCGAGGCCTGGTTGCCTTGGCTGTGTTGCTGGAATCAACTGTTCCAGGTAGCTCCCCAAGTTGCTGATTGGTGGATGTTGGGCGGTGGATGAAGTCGTTCGGGCTGTACTGGTGGTGCTGGTTTTGCTTGCTGGCCCCCGCCTTTTTCTGCCGCCCGGCTCTTCCTCTTCTGTTACCACCATGCCCCAGAAAATGTCCATGCTGCTGCTCTGGGCTTTTGTCAGGTGAGGGAGCTGAACAAGACGGATCAGAATGACGCCCCGTCTTTCTGCCCGCCGCCCTTCGGGCTGCTGACCGAAAAGCCCCGATCCGGGCAGGTCGCCTTTGGTAACGGTTTCCGAGGGTGTATAGTGCCCGCGGCATGGCCGAGTCGGCCGCCCCTATGACGGCAATCCAGACGCTTCGAGCTCCTATTCCAGGGCTTTCAACCGGGAGGCCCAAAGAACAGCGCGAGTCTCAGGCTACGACTTAAGTAACCATGGCCAATCGCTGCTTCAGTAGCGACACCGCCATCCGGCTGCCGCGAAGATCAGCAGCCAGGAAATGTTCGTGCGGTTGAGTCACGCACCGGGCAAAGCGCAGGCCGACTTTGGCGAAGCCCTGGTGGTGATCGCCGGCGTTGAGCGCATTGCGCACTTCATGACCTTCGATCTGCCGCGTTCCGACGACTGCTTCGTCTGTGCCTTTCCGGCCGAGACGACCGAGGCATCTCTGGCCGAACTTTCTGCAATGCGCTTGCCACCATCTTGGCCTGTCCATACCACATACGCCACTCTCTGTTCAGTGGTATTGTCGTTCGAACTGTACAGGTGTCGCCGACTCATGGGACTATCGCAACGCTCTCGTTCGAGTAAGCACTTTGCATACCTTGGGCGTTAACGGCCGTAGTTACGTAGTAGTACGTGTTACCACTTTGCGCCGTCAGATCCATGTAATTCGCGTTGGAAATCAAACTGGAATTAAGCTGTGTGTAAGGCCCTCCTGAGGTCATGGATCGGAAGGCGTTGTAGCCAGCAATTCCCGGGGACGTGCTGGCAGTCCACGACAGGGCAACCTGCGCACCCTGTGTTCCCTGTGCCGTCACCGTCAGTGTCACCGTCGCGGTTTGCTGGATGCCTCCTCCGTTGCCCGTCACCGTGATGGGATAGGTCCCTGTCGGCGTGCTCGTCCCTACCGTGATAGTCATCGTCGAACTCCCGGAACCCGGCGCCGGAATCGTCTGGGGGGTAAAGCTCACGGTGGCGCCCGTGGGCATGCCCGAAGCCGACAGACCTATCGTGCTGTTGAAACCACCGCTGATCGCAGTAGTAATGGTCGAGTTTCCTTGATTGCCTTGTATCACGCTGAGCGAAGCCGGCGAGGCTGAAATCGTAAAACCGCCTGGCGCCGCTGTCACGGTCAGGCCGGTGGATCCATAGATCGCGCCCGATGCTGCCTGAATGGTGGTACTCCCGGCGGCGACGCCGGTGGCCAAGCCACCGCCTGCGATGGTGGCTACCGAGGGCGCGCTTGAGGTCCAGGTCGCCGAACTGGTCAGGTCCTGATGGCTGCCGTCACTGTAGGTTCCGGTGGCCGCATACTGCTGCTGGGTTCCGGCCGCTATCGAGGCATTGGCCGGCGTCACTGTTACCGAAACTAATGTCACATTGGCCGGCACGATGTCCATTCCGATCACAGCCCACCAGTCACTCCCTGCGGTGTGGCTCATAGTTACAGATGGAGCGCCGGCCGCCGTGGATTGCGCCGCATTACCCCCGCCAGTGTTGTCATTGTCGTTGTTCATCCATTCCAGCGTCTGCCCTGAACCAGAGATCGAGCTGCCATTCACCACTACATCCACTACCATGTGACCGATAGTACTGGGCACCGACAGAGTGGGAGCCGGACTGTATCCAACGGCGCTAAGATTGTTCTGCTCGGGAGTGGTCTGATTGACTCCTGTAAAGCTGGTAGATCCACCTTCCATGGTGTAATAGCCGCCGGTATAGCCGATCTCGGTAACCGTGACTGTATTAGTCCCCGTGGGGGGCGCCGCAAGATAAAACAGCTGAGCGAAGCCCGCGGACTGGTCGTTGGCATGACGCTTCCCGGCTGGGACCATGGGTATGCCAGCATAGGTTACCGACAAAACGGCGGAAGCATCCGAGGTCGACGTTCCCATGGCGACCCCAACTACCAGCAGTCGGTTCGATCCGCTGCAAGTATGATTCCAGCTCATCGTCGGGATGTTGACAACCATGTTGCCAGGTCCCACCGCATCCACCGCGACCCCAGACGTAACGGTAAGGGAAGTGGATCCGTAGATGGAGCCCGCGGTCGCCTGAATGGTGGTGCTCCCGGCGGCCAAGGCGGTGGCTAAGCCACCAGTTGCGATGGTGGCTACCGAAGGCGCACTGGACGTCCAAGTCGCCGAACCTGTTAGGTCCTGGTGACTGCCGTCACTGTAGGTTCCGGTGGCGCTGAATTGCTGCTGGGTTCCAGCCGCAATCGATGGGTTGACTGGGGTTACGGCAATCGACACCAGCACGGGCAATGCTGTCACCGTCAGCGTCACCGTCGCGGTTTGCTGGATCCCTCCGCCGTTGCCGGTCACGATGATCGGATAGGCACCCACCGCCGTGCTCGTCCCCACAGTGATGGTCATCGTCGAACTGCCCGAACCTGGGGCGGCAATCGGGTTGGGACTGAAGCTCACCGTCGTACCCGTCGGCATCCCCGAAGCCGACAGACTGATCGCGCTGTTGAAACCACCGCTGATCGCGGTGGTGATCGTCGAAATCCCCTGCGTCCCCTGCACCACGCTCAGCGACGCCGGTGCCGCTGCAAGCGTGAAGCTGGGCGCTGCCGTCACCGTCAGCGTCACCGTCGCGGTTTGCTGTACCCCTCCGCCGTTGCCGGCCACGATAATCGGATAGGTACCCGCCGCTGTGCTCGTCCCTACCGTGATGGTCATGGTCGAACTGCCCGAACCTGGCGCGGCAATCGGGTTGGGACTGAAGCTCACCGTCGTACCCGTCGGCATCCCCGAAGCCGACAGACTGATCGCGCTGTTGAAACCACCGCTGATCGCGGTGGTGATCGTCGAATTCCCCTGCGTCCCCTGCACCACGCTCAGCGACGCCGGTGCGGCTGAAAGCGTGAAGTTGGGCGGTGCCGTCACCGTCAGCGTCACCGTAGCGGTTTGCTGTACCCCTCCGCCATTGCCCGTCACCGTGATGGGATAGGTCCCTGTCGGCGTGCTCGTCCCTACCGTGATGGTCATCGTCGAGCTGCCCGAACCTGGGGCGGCAATCGGGTTGGGACTGAAGCTCACCGTCGTACCCGTCGGCATCCCCGAAGCCGACAGACTGATCGCGCTGTTGAAACCACCGCTGATCGCGGTGGTGATCGTCGAAGTCCCCTGCGTCCCCTGCACCACGCTCAGCGACGCCGGTGCGGCTGCAAGCGTGAAGTTGGGCGCTGCCGTCACCGTCAGCGTCACCGTAGCGGTTTGCTGTACCCCTCCGCCATTGCCCGTCACCGTGATGGGATAGGTCCCCGTCGGCGTGCTCGTCCCCACCGTGATGGTCATCGTCGAGCTGCCCGAACCTGGGGCGGCAATCGGATTGGGACTGAAGCTCACCGTCGTACCCGTCGGCATCCCCGAAGCTGACAGACTGATCGCGCTGTTAAAACCACCGCTGATCGCCGTGGTAATCGTCGAGTTCCCCGCATGGCCCTGCACCACGCTCAGCGATGGAGGTGCGGCTGAAAGCGTGAAGTTGGCCGGTGCCGTCACCGTCAGCGTCACCGTAGCGGTTTGTTGCACCCCTCCGCCATTGCCCGTCACCGTGATGGGATAGGTTCCTGTCGGCGTGCTCGTCCCCACCGTGATGGTCATCGTCGAGCTGCCCGAACCTGGGGCGGCAATCGGGTTGGGACTGAAGCTCACCGTCGTACCCGTCGGCATCCCCGAAGCCGACAGACTGATCGCGCTGTTGAAACCACCGCTGATCGCGGTGGTGATGGTCGAAGTTCCTTGATTGCCTTGTGCGATGCTCAGCGCCGCTGGCACAGCCGAAATTGTAAAGCTGCCCAACACGGATGGTGTTCGGAAAGCCACCATCTGCATGATCCAGCGCCCGGATGGTCGGACTGGCGCGGTCGCGCTATAGCTGCCCGCAGCCGAGACCATACGGTCTTCGGCGATATCGCCGTCCGGCGATGTCAACAGCCGCTTGGTGAAGTTGCTACCCGGACCGGTGGTTACGGTCTGAACCAGGTTTGCGCCAAAGATGAGATCCGTCGCGTTCGTCGTCGTCGCCGAACCACTACTGCTGGTGGAGCTACTACCCGAGCTGGCCGCCGTTACATCCACCGGGTTGTTCGGGTCCGCTCCGCTGTACTCCAGGATGCGAATGTCAGGGTACGATGCGGCCCTGGAAAAGGTCACGGTAACGGTATTGGCTCTGGCGGCTGCTGACGCAATGTTCTTGGCGTAATAGATGGATTGCGACGCGAATCCGTTTTGCACCGTGGGACCGACGGCGCGTGTGTACATATTCCCTTTTGAGTCGCTAACCGCACTCACCGTGGCCGTGCTGTCGTTCCATCCCACGACCACAATGTTGAGGTCGCCACCAACTTGCGCCGCGGTGAACGGGACACTCACCGTCGTCTGCGGCGTTTGCGGCGTCGCATAGTTGCCTTGCACATATTTGATTAACTGCGAAGGCGCTCCCAGCATAGAACCGTCGTAGATTTGCTGGATCTGTGCTGTCGTAAGGGCGCGGTTGTAGACGCGGAGGTCGCCGAGGTCGCCGGAACTAAAATCCGCGGTGCCGCCGCGCGAGAAGAGATAGATGGGATTGTTGCCAAAATCGTTCGTATTCGTCGAAGCGTAAAGATTCCGGTTGACGATCTGTAATGCGCCATCAACATAGAACCTTACTTCGTCGCCTCTTGTCTGGCTTTTGTCAAACACGATCGCGAGGTGGTGCCATACTCCGGACGAGGGTTGGCTGTAGCAGTTAGCCACATCTCCGACGTCGCCACGCAAGGCGATTTGAATGCCGGCGCAGGTATCATCGTCAGGAAAGAAGCTGAATCCGGTAGTCGAATGGTTGGAGTCGCCGGTCGCCTCAAACAAAACACCTGCTCCACTCGTCGAGTAGCTCCGGTTTGCCCAGAAGGCTACCGTCACCGCCTTCGTGCCGCTCAGGTTGATTGCGGGAATTTTGACGTACTGCTGATAGTCCGCGTCCGCAGACACGGCGTCGCCAGCGGGTCCGCTTACCCGCTTGACGCCGTTAACCAGCACGGCGGTGTGACCGAGACCGGACGAATCGAGCGCTTCGGTTCCAACACTATCGCCAAACGTCCAGTGCCCGACTGGTGTTTGGGCTGGAGCGGCTTTCGTAAAGACGGTAACCGCCAGAAGTACCTGAGCTAGGAAAAATAGAATATATGAGAAGTGGGTAACATATTTCTTAATTACCATCGCCGGCATCCTTGACAATCGTCAGTCCCGGTCAACCGCCAGCAGCCATAAACTTGATGCTGCGAACGGGACACTGCGCTAAGGAGGTTTAGCATCTCCGACAAAAAGCGCGTGTCAACAGCGGACCGGGGAATACAAGACTAGATTGCCTCGCGAGTACCGACCTGCTCTACTCCAATGTAAACTTCCTTATTACCAAGGTAACCTCACTTGAAATTTGCATGTAAATATTACTTGATTGCGAGGTTCGTGTGGACGCCGTCTCGCCTTTGGTTCAAAGAGGGACGCCGAAACCCCACGGTGGCTGGACACGAGGGAGCCCGGCACTGCTCGTCGTTGCAGAAGCCGAAGCCGTCAACACTGATATTCCTCACTCATGTTTCCGCTGGAACGCGATACGGTTCGGCACTGCAGGACGGTTACCCCGAGATACGCAGATCGAGTCCAGAATGGTCTTGGACAAGTTGATGCATTTGCCCCAATCATTCTCGTTCGGAGAAGCGCCGAAATCTGGTTCGGGACCAGGGGGTCAGAGGTTCAGGTACGTGCCAGCGGTGACTTGGACGCGGTTGCTTGGGTAGGGAGGTGGCCAAGTTCTGGTCGTTTCTGTCTTTGCGGTTCACCGACACGCTGGTTGCGTCCGGATGCGTCGAATAGCTACCTTAATCTACGTAAATGGCGCGTAGATTATCCTTGCCTCTGCGTCGAATAGAGGCTATATTCTACGCAAATGGCGCGTAGAATAAACCGCTATATCCATGGACGGAAAGACTGGCCGCGTTTCCAGTGGAAACAGGAAAAGCTGGCGTCGCGCCTGTCCGAAGTGCGGCATCGCCAGGGACGCCTGATCGGGCGAATGGAAACCCTCGGCTTTCCGTTGCGGGACGAGGCAGTTCTTAAGACGCTGACAGAAGAGATCCTCAAATCAAGCGAAATTGAAGGCGAGGTTCTCGACCGCGAGCAGGTGCGATCGTCGCTTGCCCGCCGCCTCGGCATGGATATCGGCGGGCTCACGCCTGCGGACCGCAATGTCGAGGGCGTAGTCGAGATGATGCTTGATGCGACGCAGCGCTACGCGGAGCCGCTGACGGAAGAGAGGCTCTTCGGCTGGCACGCTGCGCTGTTCCCGACCGGCCGCAGCGGCATGACGAAAATCACAGTGGGCGGCTGGCGCACGGACAGAATCGGGCCGATGCAGGTGGTGTCGGGGCCCATGGACAAAGAACAGGTTCATTACGAAGCGCCGGGGGCCGGGCGTCTCAAACGGGAGATGAAAAGATTTATCGACTGGTTCAACAAGGACGACGGCATGGATCTCGTCTTCAAGGCCGGGGTAGCCCATGTCTGGTTCGTCACCATCCATCCTTTCGATGACGGCAACGGCCGAATCGCGCGCGCGCTTGCCGATATGCTTCTCGCGCGTTCCGAGCAAAGCGCGCAGCGTTTCTACAGCATGTCCGCCCAGATACGGCAAGAGCGCAAGGCCTATTACGACATTCTCGAAAAGACGCAGAAGGGCGATCTGGAGATCACGCCCTGGCTGGAATGGTTTCTGGCTTGTCTTAGTCGCGCCTTCGACCGAGCGGAAACCACGCTGGCCGCAGTCCTCAGGAAAGCGCGATTCTGGGATGGACTTGCCGGCACATCGCTCCATGACCGGCAGAAGGAAATTCTCAATCAGATACTGAACGGCTTCGAAGGCAAACTGACAACCGTCAAATGGGCGAAGCTTGCCAAATGCTCGCATGACACCGCGTTGCGCGACATCGAGGACCTCATACGCAAACGCATTCTCGTTAAAGACGCGGCGGGCGGACGCAGCACGAGTTATTCGCTCGCCGAGACCAAGTTAGAAGCAAAATGAAACACGAAGTTGAGGGGTCGCAACAACCGTGAGAGGGAATCCAGAGCACTTCAGGTACGGGTTGAAGGACAAGCCTGCATGTCAACCAGCCACCATGGTTCACGCAGCCAGAACTGCTTGGTACTCCTCATATGCGCCCTTGAAGTCGGTCACATGGTGATCGCCCTCGAAGTGCCAGATACGGGTCGCGACTTCGTCGATCAGATCGTGATCGTGCGTCACCAGCAACACAGTTCCAGGATACTTTTGCAGCGCGATATTCAGCGCATTGATAGCCTCCAGGTCGAGGTGGTTGGTGGGCTCGTCGAGAACCAGCACGTTCGGCTTTTGCAGCATCAGCTTGCAGAACAGCAGACGCGCGGCTTCGCCACCGGAAAGCACATCGGTACGCTTGTTGCCGTCGTCGCGCGCGAACAGCATCTGTCCCAGTAAGCCGCGGATTTCTTCGTTGTGAGCGCCCGGGTCCCAGCGATGGAGCCATTCAAATGCGGTCATTCCTTTTTCGATGAGCGCGCGGTGATCTTGCGCGAAATATCCGACCGACGCCTCATGTCCCCAGATGACCTTTCCGTCACTCAAAAACGGGCCGTCATAGCCGCTGGTCTGGCGCAACTCAGCTTCTGGAACGGTCGGCGAATTGGCCAGCAACGCATTCAGGAGCGTAGTTTTGCCCGGCGCCGTTGCGTCCCATCAACGCAATCTTCTCGCCGCGAGTCACGCTGGCGGTGAAGCTGCGGATGACCTCGCTGTCGCCGTACGATTTATTGACATTTTCCAGTTCCAGAATGTGTCTGCCCGAGGGACGCTTCTGTTCGAACTTGAGATAGGGCCGCTGTATGTTGGATTTCGCAAGTTCGTTGACCTGGAGACGCTCCACTTCCTTGCGCCTCGACTGCACCTGGCTGGAGCGAGTGCCGGCCGAGAAGCGCGCAATGAAATCGTTCAGTTGCGCAATCTTCTTTTCCCGCTGCGCGTTCTGGCCTTCGATCTGCGAGCGAATCTGGGTCTTGGCCATCACCATCTCATCGTAGCTGCCGGTGTAGGTGATGATGGTTTCGTAATCGATATCGGCAATGTGGGTGCAAACGCTGTTCAGGAAATGGCGGTCGTGCGAGATGACGATCACCACTCCGTCATAGTTTCGCAGGAAACCTTGCAGCCAGTGGATCGAGTCGAGATCAAGATGGTTGGTCGGCTCATCCAGCAACAGCGCCTGCGGATGTCCAAACAGGGCCTGCGCCAACAGCACGCGGACCTTCTGCCCGCCCTGTAACTCACTCATCGGACGCTGATGCAGTTCGTCAGGGATGTCCAGACCTTGCAGGAGGAGAGCGGCGTCAGTCTCGGCGGAGTAACCGTCCTCTTCGCCAACGATGCCCTCCAGCTCGCCCAGCCGCATACCATCTTCATTTGTGATCTCGTGCTTCTCATAGATACGATCGCGCTCTTCCATCGCCTTCCAAAGCCGCTTGTTGCCCATGATGACGGTATCGAGCACGCGATAGGCGTCGAAAGCAAATTGGTCCTGGCGCAACACACCAAATTTTCGGGGGCGCACCACGGTACCCTTCTGCGGCTCTAACTCGCCGGTCAGAAGGTTCATAAAGGTGGACTTGCCCGCTCCGTTGGGGCCAGTGAGTCCATAGCGCTTACCCGGGGTGAACGCGGTGGACACTTCGTCGAACAGAACTTTAGCGCCATAGCGCATTGACACATTACTGACTGAGATCATGATTTTTGTTGAGGGACTGCGGGATTTGCCTACGACGAGGGTCGCAGCTATCTACTACATAAAGATATCATGAGCAGGAGAAATCATGCCCGCGCCAGCGATATTGCGGCTCCGCCCTGTAGCGAAAAAACTATGCTCGGATTTAGCTGAGCGGAAAGCCCCGAAACACTGCTTCGACTCGGATTGGTCCTTGAGAGCGTCGCAGCGGAACCGTTCCGGCGAGACCCGCCCAGCCAATCCAGCCTGCCGTGACTTTAGTCATTCCACAGTGCCGGAACGCATGGTCCCATGGAAGTGGCAGTGAAACGCCGCCATTATCCGTGGTAGGGTTACGGGGTTTTCATGCAAACGCCTTCTTCTTCCAACACCCAACTGGTGCTCGGCACGGGAGCCTTCGCGCTTTGCTTCGCCGTCTTCGGGTCCATGTCGGCGATGATGCCGATCATCAGCAAGCACATGGCGCTGACTCCGGTGCAGAAGAGCGTCGCCATCGCCATCCCCGTGCTGCTGGGCGCCGTTGGACGTATTCCTCTGGGCATTCTCACCGACCGCTTCGGGGGACGGATCGTCTTCAGCGCGGTCATGCTGTTTTCGATTATTCCCGCGTTTCTGATGGGCGGCGTCAGCAGCTACGGCCATTTGCTCACCTACGGCTTCTTCATCGGAGTTGCACTGGCCAGCTTTTCGGTCGGGGTTTCGTTTGTAAACGGATGGTATCCGCCGGAGCGCCAGGGATTCGCGTTGGGGATCTATGGCGCTGGCAACATCGGCCAGTCGCTGGCGGCGTACGGCTCGCCAGTGCTGGCGGCGGCCCTGGGATTTCGCTGGGGCTTCTGGACCTTTGGCATCGCGCTGTCGGTGTGGCTGGTGCTCTTCGCCCTGATGGCGCGGAACGCTCCCAATCGCGGGCCGGCGAAGTCCTTTGCCGAGATTGTTCGTCCGCTGGAGGACAAGCGCAGTTGGGTTCTAAGCCTGTACTACTTTCTGACCTTCGGCGGTTTCGTCGCCATGGCCGTTTATCTTCCCACTCTGCTGACCGAGGTTTTCAAGCTGACCCCGCAGGATGCCGGCTTCCGCACCGCCGGCTTCGTCGTGCTCGCCACCGGCATGCGACCGGTCGGCGGCATGCTGGCCGACAAAATTGGAGGCCGCGCGATTCTGAAGTGGGTATTTCCCGGCACCGCGGTTATGGCGCTCTTTCTCGCCTGCCCGCTGATGTCAACCTTTACCGTCGGCGCGCTGGGCATGGCAGCCTGCATCGGCTTGGGCAATGGCGCCGTATTTAAGCTGGTGCCGGAGTACTTTCCCAAGTCGGTGGGTGGCGTGACCGGTCTGGTCGGCGCGGCCGGCGGCCTGGGCGGATTCTTCCCGCCGCTGGTGCTGGGCGTTATCAAGCAACAAACCGGCTCGTTTACGTTGGGCTTCCTCCTCTTGTGTGCATTTGCGCTATGCTGTCTCGGGGTCCTGCTGCGCACGCAGAGGGTGGGGCTGGCGGCGAGAGCATGAGCCGACTAAAGCCAATCAATTTGGAGCCCACCGGGTCGGACACGCTGCACTCGGTTGGTTGGGGTCTACTGGCAGCCGGGTTGCTGATCATGGGCATCGTTTTCGGCAGCCGTGGTTTAAAAGACTTCGACCCGGCACTGGTTTCCTACGCCGGAGCCAGCGTGTTTGCCGCCTTCGGTATCGGTTACCGCTACGCGATGTGGTTGCGGCGGCCGCCCACGCGACTGTACTGGTTCCGCGGCTGGCAAATTTTCCTCCAGCCTAGCCGCTTGCCTGCGAACCTCGCGCACCTGGTACAAATTTTCTGGAACAACGTAGTTCTACAGCGCTTCATCGAGCGCCGCTCGAAAACGCGCTGGACGGCGCACTGGTTTCTCGCCTGGGGATGCCTGCTGGCTGCCGCGGTGACCTTCCCGCTTTCGTTCGGCTGGATCCGCTTCGAAACCGCGCGCGACAGCCAGCAAATTTATCGCGCCTTCGTCTTCGGTATTCACGTCGGCAGTTTCCCGCTGGACAGTTGGATGGCTCCGCTGGCTTTCAACGTTCTCGACATCAGTGCGGTGATGGTGCTGTTCGGGGTTTTCGTGGCCATGTGGCGCCGGGGACGCGATCGCGGCGCCATGAGCGTGCAGCAGTTCTCCAATGACCTGCTACCGCTGATCCTGCTGTTTGCGATTTCCGTGACCGGACTGTTTCTGACCGCCTCCACTCACCTGATGCGCGGGCTGCATTACGTCTTCCTTTCGCAGCTTCATGCAGTAACCGTTATTTTCACGCTGTTGTATCTGCCCTTCGGCAAGTTCTTTCACATCTTTCAGCGGCCGGCGCAGCTTGGCGTGGATTTCTACAAGCGCGCCGGCGAGGAGAACGGACAGGCACAGTGCATCCGTTGCGGACAGCCGTTCGCCTCGCAGCTGCAGGTCGGCGATTTGAAAGCGGTGCAAAAGGCGCTCGCCATCCAGTACGAAATGGACGACGGCACGCATTATCAGGACGTTTGCCCGCAGTGCCGGCGCAAGAACCTGGCGCTTACGCAGGACGCGCTCTGGCGCAGAACAGTAATGAGTAGTGAGTAATGAGTCGTGAGGAGTGGTCAGGAGGAGTAGAAGGACGGGATCCAGGTTTTTCTATCCACTATCCACTAGGTACAAAATGGCAAAACTCCCGGTTGAGATTCCGAAAATTGTCGAGCAGTTCGGTCCTACGCTGAACCGCGTCCCCGCCGGGGGATGGGTCGCCTCTGAAGAAGAGGACCGCATGGTGAAGACGCATTGCTGCTTCTGTGGACAGCAGTGCGGCATTCAGTTGCGAGTGCGCAATAACAAGATTGTCGGCTGGGAGCCGTGGGAAGACTTTCCTTTTAACCTCGGCAAGCTGTGTCCCAAAGGCGTGAAGCGCTACATGCAGGACGAGCATCCCGACCGCCTCAAGCATCCCTTGCAGCGGGTCGAAGGCAAAGGGTTCGAGCCGGTGAGCTGGGACGCGGCAATGGGTCGGGTGGTCAGCGAGATACAGCGCATTCAGCAGACGTACGGCAACGATGCCTTCTCTCTGCTCACCGGCGCATCGCTGACCAACGAAAAGGCCTACCTGATGGGCAAGTTCGCCCGCGTCGCCTTGCGCACCGCCAACATCGATTACAACGGACGGCTGTGCATGGTTTCGGCCGGCGCCGCTTCCAAGAAAGTGTTTGGCTTGGACCGCAGCGCCAATCCGTGGTCTGACATTCCCAAAGCGAAAGTGATCCTGGTAGCGGGCGCCAACATCGCCGAGTGCGCGCCCATCACCACCGACTATCTCTGGCAGGCGCGCGAAAACGGCGGCAAGCTGATCATCATCGACCCGCGCCTGACGCCCATCGCCCGCAACGCGGACCTGTACATCCCGGTGCGCTCCGGCGGCGACATCGGCGTCTTCAACGGCATGCTGCACATCATGATTGAGCGCGGCTGGCTCGACCGCGATTTCATCGCGCAGCACACCACCGGCTTCGAGGCGCTGGCCGAGAGCGTGAAGAAATATACGCCGGAATACTCGGCGAAGATTGCCGGCGTCCCGGCGTCGATGATCGTGCGCGCCGCCGAGATGTGGGGGCCCGCGCCGACCAGCTTCCTGCTGCACGCGCGCGGCATCGAGCACCACACCAAAGGCGTGGACAATTGCATGGCGGCGATCAACCTGGTGGTCGCCAGCGGACGCATTGGCCGGGAAGGCTGCGGCTACGCCATGATCACCGGCCAGGGCAACGGCCAGGGCGCGCGCGAGCAAGGCCAGAAGTGCGATCAGTTGCCGGGCAGCCGCGACATCGGCAACCCCGAACACCGCCACTACATCGCCGGCGTTTGGGGCGTGCCGGAAGAATCCATTCCCGGCAAGGGGCTTTCGGCGGTGCCGCTCGTCGAAGCGATTCACGAAGGCAAGATCAAAGGGCTGATCTCCATCTGCTTCAACCCCATCGTGTCGCTTGCCGGATGCCAACTACGTGCGCGCGGCGCTGGAGAAGCTGGAGTTCTACGTCAACATTGATTTCTTCCTTTCGGAAACCGCGCGCTATGCCGACATCGTGCTGCCCGGCTCGCTGATGGAGGAAGACGAAGGCACAACTACCAACGTCGAAGGCCGCGTAATTCGCCATCGCAAGGTGGTGAGTCCTCCCGGCGAGGCCCGCGAAGACTGGAAGATCGTCTGCGAGATTGCACAGCGCCTGGGGCAAGGCGACAAGTTCACCTACGCTTCGCCGCGCGAGATTTTCGATGAGCTGCGTGTCGCCTCCAAAGGCGGCGTATCGGACTACTACGGCATGACCTGGGAGCGCATCGAGCAGAACAACGGAATGTTCTGGCCATGTCCTGAGCTGGACCATCCCGGCACGCCGCGGCTGTACGAAGGCGGCAAGTTCGGCCATCCCGACGGCAAAGCGCATTTCATGCCGGTCGAGTGGCGGCCCTCGGCGGAGATGCCCGATGAGGAGTACCCCATCATTCTCACCACTGGCCGCGTGGTGTCGCATTTCCTGTCCGGCACGCAGACCCGTCGCATCGGCGGGCTGGTGGATCAATACCCGCAGCCTCTGTGCGAGATGCATCCGCGGCTTGCCGAATCGCTGGGCATCGCCGACGGCGATTTCGTGAAGGTCGAGAGCCGCCGCGGGCACATCGTGGTGCGGGCCCAAGTCGTGAAGACCATCCGGCCGGACACGGTCTTCGTGCCTTACCACTGGCCGCTTGATCGCTCGGCCAACAATATGACGATCCGGGCGATTGATCCGGTATCGAACATTCCCGAATACAAAATCTGCGCCGTTCGCGTCAGCAAGACCGAGCAGCCCACCGATCCCATCGCGCAGCTCGAAGTGCAGGCCGGAGGCGTGCGGTGAGCGAGCGCGCCTTCTACATCGACTACTCACGCTGTATCGGTTGCCAGTCCTGCGTGCAGGCTTGCGCCGAGTGCGATACGCATCGCGGGGTGTCCATGATTCACCTGGAGACCATCCAGCGGCGGGACAGCGTGCAAACTGCGCCGCAGGTGTGCATGCATTGCGAAGATCCGATTTGCGCGCGCGTGTGCCCGGCGGACGCCATCAAAAAGACGCCCGACGGAGTGGTGCAGAGCTCACTGAAGCCACGCTGCATCGGTTGCTCCAATTGTGTGCTGTCGTGCCCGTTCGGCGTGCCCAAGTACCAGGTCGAAATCGACCAGATGATGAAGTGCGACATGTGCTATGACCGCACCAGTGTTGACAAGAAGCCGATGTGCGCGACGGTGTGCCCTTCCGGCGCGTTGACCTTCGCCACCGCCGAAGAGATTCAACGCACCCGTCGCGGCATCGCGATCAATACCTGGAAGTTCGGTAAAGAAGAAGTGAAGACTAAGGTGTTCGTGATCGTCCCGCGGGAGGTCGAACGAGTGGAGGTCAAGCTAGTGCAGATTGCGCCGACCCCGACTGCGTTGCCGCCCGATCCCTACGACGTGGCCTTGATGCTGGAGAACATGAGCTGAGTATGTGCGAACCGAAGGATTGCGCGAGATGTAAGCAGGCGCCCAAGTGGCGCCGGGATTTCCCCATCGAGTGGGAAGGCGATCATTACGTCAGCCGGCGCGAGATGGTGAAGTTCCTCACCCTGGGCTCGGCGCTGCTGGCCGCGGCGAACTGGGTCACCGCGCTGGCCGGCAAGTTCGTACATCGCGGCTCGCAGGAAGTCCGGTATATCGGCTCGGCGGCAACCTTGGAACGCGACGGCTCGTTTCTGTTTCGCTATCCCACGGAGGAAGACCCCTGCATCGCCGTGCGCACTGGCGATGGCAAGCTAGTCGCTTACTCGCAGGTTTGTACGCATCTGTCTTGTGCCGTGGTTTATGACCAGGCCAAAGCCGGTCTTTTTTGCCCCTGTCATCACGGGCTCTTCAATCTCGCCGGCGAGCCGATCGCTGGTCCGCCAACGCGCCCCCTGCCTCGCATAAATCTCGAACAGCGGGGCGACCAACTCTACGCCGTTGGGAAGGAGGGCTGATGAGTGTCAGGCGGCAAGGTACGACACTGTTCGCAGCCGTCCTCGCGCTGGTTGCCACGGCCGTGGTTTTGCAATTGTGGCTGCTCACCCTCTCCATGCAAGCTCTGCTAAGCGGAGAATACCGCACGCTCATCCCGGCGGCGGCAGGATCGACTGTGTTGCTGGCGGTGAATGCGGGCCTGCTCCGCTATGTCTTCCGTTTCGATCGCGAGGTCAGTGGGGAATAGAAATCGGCGGGAAAGTAACTGGCCAAACGCTGAATGTGTACTAGGAGAGAGAACGCGTGGACAGAGCTGCGTGCTGAGTTAAGATTGCCGCCCACTCGTTGTTAATCCGCCGGCGCCATGCGTCCGATGGCAGGGTGCCTTTCGCCTGGTATCCACTGCGGCGCTTGGTCTCGGCAAGGATCGCCTCACGCACGGGGCTGAAATCTCCCAGTTCCAGTTGCCGGTAAAGCTGCTCGATCACCCCAACAGGATCAGCAATCAGCGACTCGTAACTTATCGCCCGGAACCGGTTCTCAGGCAGGTCTGCACTACCCGCCGCCAGCTTCATCTCAAACCGCGGCCGGTCGGCGATCACCGCTTCGCGGATCTCGTCATCCGACGGTATCGGCCCGATGGCGTAGGTTTCGAACATCTTGCGCCACATCCGCACCACCGATTCGAAATTGCTGATGGGATCGCGCGCAATCACCACGTACCGCGCATCCGGAAGCAGTTCGCGAAGCGTGGCGATGCGAGCGCCGTGGGTGGGCGACTTGAGAATCATCGGACGACCCTCGCCCCGCACCGACACCCCGGCAAGAAAATTCAGGAAAACCTCACGCCAATGCTTCTCCTCTGCCGGTGAAAGGTCACGCGGATCGGTGAGCTTCAGGGCCTCGGGAAGGACCGCCGGAATCAGCAGCGCTTCATAGGGAGAACGCGCGCCCAACGACATAAGCGCGAACTCGTCTTCCTGCGGCGAACCCGCCTGGACCTCCATCTCGTCCATCGGCCGCTGTCTGGCGGCGCCGCCCCGAGCCAGGGCCGAAGCCTCGGTGAGAACGAAATGATGCGGGTTCATGCAGGCATGCGTCGTGGGATAGGTGTACCGCGTATCCAGGCACAGTAACTCGTGCAGCAGGGTGGTGCCGGAGCGCCAGTAGCCAAGGACCACGACGGCGTCGCGATAATTTGCCTGGGCCAGTTGCTCGCGGGCCAGCGTATTCTGCATTCCCGCCATCGCGGAGAACAGAGAACCGGGCGCCAACGTTTGCCAGAGCAGCAAAGGAGTGGGCCGGAGTCGCCAGTTGCGGCGAAGTTGCCGCCAGGCGCTCGCCGTGAGGTTCAGATAATAATGGCTCACGTGGCGCTTCGCACCAGTTCTGGAAATCGCGAAGCCAGGGTTTCGCGCAGTGCCTTGGCCCGTGCAGGATTTTGCGCAGTGTAGTCGATGTCCCAGGCCTCCGCTTCCGGCAGTGGGCGAAGCCCGCCCCTCTGGTTGTTGAGGACAACGACGTATTGGTACTGCCCGTCGATCACGCTTACCGACCCGTGCCGGGGCGGCTTGAAGATGCTGTTGATTTCCAGATACTGGCAAAATGCGAGTCCCTTGTCCTCGCTTGCGTTGTCGCCCTGCAGCCATTTCACCAGCGATTGACCGGGCATCCAATCCGGTTTGGGTTGACCGGCGAGCTCAAGCACCGTGGGGGCGAGCGAAGTCTGGTCGGCTACAAAGGAAACCATCCGCCCTTGCTGCTGGTTCGGTGTACGGATGATCAGCGGGATATGAATGACCGGCCGGGTGAGATACCGGCCACCATGCTGATAGATGCCGCCGCGAAAGCTTTCCCCATGATCGGCCGAGATAACCACGGTTGTGTTGCGTAGCTTCCCGCTACTCTCCAGATCCGAAATGAAACTGCCGAATTCGCGATCGGCGGTGGCCAGGTTCTCGTCATAGGCAAGGCGACGCTGGTCCACCTTGTCCTGCCATTCCGGCCCATAAACCGGCGGAATCGCAGGCCGGCTGCTGTCGTCTTCCTCATTCTCAAAGGTCCGCAACTCATCATCGGGGATGAAACGTCCACGCTCCGGCGCAGCCGGATGATAGGGGGCATGTGGCGGCATCACGTGGACCCACAGGAAAAACCCGTTATCGGGCATCTGCTCCAGTATCTTTCGTGCGCCTGCGAAACTCTGGGCCGCCGGGTATCGTAAGTTGAGATCGTCGGGCAGTTGGGCCGCAGAATTCCATATCATCTCCAGATCGTGGTACTCGTCCGCACGGTTGCCGATCCCGGTATGCTGGTGCAGCGGGCCGCTGGCTTCCCACAAGTGTTGCAGCCCACCCTCCTGGAACGTGGGCTCCGGCAGGAAATCGTAGTCGCTCTTCAGGTTTTCAACGATGTAGTAAGCAGCCCAGTTGGACACGAAGGCGCCCGTGGTATAGCCGGCGTTGCGCATCAAGTGCGGCAATGTCTTGTTGGCATACTCCGGCTGTATCCGGCCCATCAGGTGATAAACGCGGTGCTCCGTGGGATAGACGCCCGTCAGTATGGTCCCCATGCATGAGCCGGTGAAGCTGGAGGCGGAATAGAAGTTCGTGAAGACGGTGGCCTGGCGGGCAAAGGCGTCGATGTTGGGAGAGGTCGGCAGCCTGTAACCGTAGAGGGACATGTCTTCCGCGCTCAAGGCGTCGAACGTGATCAGCAAGACGTTGGACTTGGGCCGCTGCGGAGCCAGCGCTGCCTTGACCACGGGCGAGGTCTTGCTGAGGACAAATTCCGTGGCCACCAGCCCAACCGTGCCGACCACGGTCGCAATCGCCGTGCGCCGCGTCATCTTTTCGCCCAGAAAGCCGTCGATGCTGGTCACCACCTGCCGGCGCGAGCGAGGAATGCAGAGCACTACGACGAACGTCAGGAAATGGGCGATCAGCAGGGCGGTGGTAAACCGGGGGCCGCGGTTAGGCGCCCAGGTTTTGATCAGCATTTTCAGCGCGAAGCGGGAGTCCAGGAAGACGACCAGAACCACTGCAGCCTGCGTCGCCCAGTCGGCAATCCGTTCGCGCGACGACTGGAAGCGCCAGAGGAAGGGCGCTATAACGGCGGTGCAGATGCTCCCTATTACGATACCGGCCAGCGCGGCGAACACCAGCCGCACTATCACTTCAAAAACCACTTCCGTCGTGGTGAGATAGTACGTCCAGCCCTGCGCCTCGCCCTGCGACAGCTTGAGAGCCACGGCAAAGGCCAACCCGAGAATCCCCAGGGTGATAAGCCGGAACCAGAGCGCCACAACTGTGGGGTGGAAATTAGACTCCCTGGCCATCAACCATCCGTGCGTCGCCGAAGGCGCCGTGTGAGCGCGCCGAAAGCAGCTCCAATCTGTTTTCTAAGGAAGGTGACAGCGGCCGCGGCGGCTAACACCAGGGGTGTGAGGATCTGGGAAGCCAAGCCGGCAGCGTTGGGATCAATGTAGGCGTAGGCCGGAGTCGTGATGATCAGCAGGCAAAAAAAAGCACACACCCACATGGCAGTCGGAACCTTGCGATGGTGCTTCATGCCTCCCCCGGAATCGGAAGCTGGGCGCGGAACCTCATAAATCACGCTGGAATTGTAGCACGAAGCCCTCACGGCAGGCTGATCACGCGCGTCGCGATTTGAGAGCAGGATTTTGGCAGATGTCGATGTGGACCGCTCGATTTCAGGTGACGTAAAACACCTGAGCAGGCGGGCAGTTTGCCAAGAGTCCCGGCCCCAGGAGCTTTCGGGGTGATCTGGTATACATACATGATGATGGAAAGGCCCCGGGATCCAGTTCTTTCCGACCGCGCCAGCCGCATGGTTTATGACGTCGCGGTGGTGGGTGGGGGCTTCTCCGGGGTGATGACGGCAGTGCATCTTCTTCGCCGCTGCCCTCCTGCCACATCCATATTGCTGATCGAGCCCGGCCGGAAGCTGGGACGAGGCCTGGCGTTCGGTACGGCCACGTCCGGCCATCTGCTCAACGTTCCGGCGAAGAACATGAGCGCTCTCGCCGACGACCCCGGCCATTTCCTCGAGTGGCTACAGCGTCAAAAGAATCCGGAAATTTCTCCCAACGCCTTCGTCTCGCGGCAATGGTATGGCGAATACGTTGATGACCTGCTGGCAGAGCAGTTGCGCCAACCCGATTCGCCATCACTGCACTGCGCCTGCGATGAAGTGGTGACCATCGCGCAACAGCAGGACATGCTGCGCCTGACTCTGGCGGACGCTTCGCATGTTCACGCTCGTTTCGTGGTGCTGGCGGTGGGTAACTTTCCGCCGCCGGATCCGTTGCCATTGCGGCAGCTCTCCAGCCGGCGTTATGCGCGCTATGCATGGTCGCCAGAGGCGCTCGATGGAATCGCTGATTCTGAGTCGATCTTGCTGATCGGCTCCGGTTTGACCGCCATTGATCAGGTCGTAACCCTGGAGGACCGCGGTTTCAAGGACCGGATTTATATGCTTTCGCGCCGTGGGCTGCTTCCGGCGGTTCACATGCACGAGCCTGCGTGGCCGACCGAATGGACGAAGGATTTGCCCGCCTCTGTGAGGCAGCTCGTCTTCGAGGTGCGCGATCAGATTCGGCTGGCGGCCAGCCGTCAGGTGAGCTGGAGGCCGGTGATTGACAGTCTCCGACCCGCCACCCAACGGATCTGGAAGAGCCTGGACACAGCGGAACGCAAAAGATTCCTTCGCCATGTGCGCTGTTTCTGGGAAGTGCATCGCCATCGGGTGGCTCCCGATGTTGGACGCCGCATGGACGAACTGCGGCAGAGTGGAAGGCTGATAGTGCAAGCCGGTCGAGTGATCGGATGCGTCGAGCGCGACGGCTTCGCCGAAGTCACCTATCAACAACGCGAATCATCCACCACCGGCGTGCTCCGAGTGTCGCGCATCGTGAACTGCACCGGCCATGAGACGGACGTCCGAAAGGTCGAGTCGCCAGTGGTGAAGTCGCTGTTGGACAACAACTTGGCGCGGGTCGATGCCGGCCTTCTGGGTTTGGATGTTACCGAAGATGGGGCTATGATAGACGCAAGGGGCTGTCCTTCGAAATCTCTGTTTGCTTTGGGATCGGCTCGCAAAGGCCTGCTGTGGGAGAGTACCGCCGTGCCCGAAATTCGAGTGCAAGCGCAAGCTCTGGCGGAGCGACTGGCTGGCGAGTTGGCAAGTAGGGAAATTGCGACAGCCGCTGTCTAGCCATTGGGTACCTTATCCATGTCACACCTCGACACTCTGGAAGCGGAAAGCATACACATCATACGAGAGGTGGTTGCGGAGTCTTCCCACCCCGCAATGTTGTACTCGATCGGCAAAGACTCTTCTGTAATGCTTCGGCTGGCTGAGAAGGCTTTCTATCCAGGCAAGATACCTTTTCCGTTGTTGCATATTGATACCGGGTTCAAATTCCGCGAGATGATTGAGTTTCGAGACCGGCTATGTCGCGAGCTGGGCCTGCAGTTAATTGCCCATACCAATACAGAAGCTGTAGCGAGTGGCGCCAATCCTTTCCGCTTGGGTACCAGCCGGTGCTGTGGGTTGCTCAAAACCAAGGCCCTGCTCGATGCCTTGACCGCCAACCGAATTGATGTGGCCATGGGAGGAGCGCGCCGCGACGAAGAAAAATCGCGCGCCAAGGAGAGAGTCTTTTCGGTTCGTAACTCTCTGGGCCAGTGGGACCCCAAGAACCAACGGCCGGAATTCTGGAACCTCTATAACGTTCGCACTGGAACCGATCAGACTCTACGTGTCTTTCCTTTGTCCAACTGGACAGAGTTGGACGTCTGGGAGTATATCCAGCGCGAGAATATTCCAGTTGTACCGCTGTATTTTGCGCAGGAACGTGAGATGTTGGTCCGCGGCGATCTACTCATACCTCTGGATCGTCCTATCGCGCTCATGCCGGGCGAGAAGCCGCAGCGTATTACCTGCCGGATGAGGTCACTGGGCTGCACTTACTGCACCGGAGCTGTCCGTTCCACGGCTTCCACGGTTGCCGAAATCATAGAAGAGTTGAAGTTGGTTCGGGCTTCCGAACGCCAAAACCGGGTCATTGATCACGATCAGGAAGGGTCAATGGAGATCAAGAAGAGGGAAGGCTATTTTTGAGCACCAGTCCTCAGCAGCAGGACCTACTACGGTTTATAACCGCCGGAAGCGTAGATGACGGTAAATCTACTCTCATCGGGCGCCTGCTCTATGAAAGTAATGCTATCTACGACGATCAGCTTACCTCTGTTCGGAGAGCCTCTTCTGCCAAGAATGTAGAGCTTGACTTGTCGCTCTTGACCGACGGCCTCAGGGCTGAGCGCGAACAAGGTATCACCATTGACGTTGCTTATCGCTACTTCGCGACGCCCAAGCGCCGCTTTATTATTGCCGACGCTCCCGGACACGAACAATACACGCGAAACATGGCGACGGGCTCGTCCACTGCTGAACTAGGATTGATTCTGGTTGACGCCAGGAAAGGTGTGCTGCGGCAAACTCGACGACATGCGCTGATTACCTGGCTTCTCGGAATCCGGCGGATGGTCATCGCAGTGAATAAGATGGACCTGGTCAACTTTGACCAGTCTGTATTCGACTCTATCCGCGCCGACTTTGCCAGGTGTGCTACTTCGTTCCCGGGCACGGAAGTCCACTTCGTTCCTTTGAGCGCAATAAGCGGCGAGAATGTCATTCAAAGCAATGGCCAGATGCCTTGGTACAGTGGCCCATCCTTACTCGATCTACTGGAGACTATACCGGCTACTTCAGCTACTTCTGAAAAGTTTCGTTTTCCGGTCCAGAATGTCATTCGCCCTAACCAGGATTTCCGCGGCTATGCCGGTACGGTAAGCTCGGGCAGTGTGAAGGTAGGCCAGGAGGTAATGGCATTGCCTTCCGGGCAACGCACCACTATCTCGGGTATCGTGCTGCACACACAACAGCTCGAGAAAGCTGCAGCCTCTCAATCCGTGGTGTTGACGACGTCGGAGCATATAGACCTTGGCCGCGGGGACATGCTGGTCTCGCCGGAGCATGCTCCTATCCCCTCGACCCGAATTGTGGCGAACCTCATATGGCTTTCGTCCACCCCGCTGAATAAAGATATTCGCTACCTGATTAAGCACACAACGCAGACAGTGTGTGCGCGTGTCAGCCGGGTGGCTCATATGCTCGATATTGATCTCTTTGAGGAGCGGGCTGCAGATAGTCTGCGGTTTAACGAGATTGGACAGGTAGAGTTCGAGCTGCACGCTCCAATCTTCTGCGATGTCTATGAGCAGGTTCGGGCTACCGGAAGCTTCATCGTCATTGATCCTCTGAGTAATGACACCGTAGCGGCGGGCATGATCGCGGAAGCGGCTCCGATTCGGGCAGGCGAGGATAGAGACGAATTCGGAGTTATGTCGCGGGTCGAGCAACGGCGCGGACTCACCTTGTGGTTTACCGGTCTCAGCGGCGCCGGCAAGACTACGATTTGCCGGACAGTTGCCACCGAACTATTGGCGCACGGCTTGCAAATCGAGGTGATTGACGGCGACGTAATCCGCAAGCACCTATGCAAGGACCTGGGTTTCAGCAAGCAGGACCGGGACGAGAATATTCGCCGCATTGCCTTCGTCTCCAAACTGCTGACCCGCAACGGGACCGTGGTGCTGGTTTCGGCGATTTCTCCCTATCGCGCAGCCCGTGACAACGCGCGACAGATGATCGGTGATTTCATCGAAGTCTATGTGAATACCCCGCTTGAAGTATGCGAGCTAAGGGACACCAAAGATCTCTATCAGAAGGCTCGCGCGGGAAAGGTCCGCGGGTTCACCGGTATTGACGATCCCTATGAGCCGCCATTGGCTGCAGAGATTGTTTGCGATACGAACCAGCAGAATTTGCGGGAGATCTCGTCCAAGGTCGTTGCCCGCGTCTTAGAGCATCTTTCGCCGGGCTCTTCTCCTGGCCGGTCTTAAGGGAATTGTGCATGTTAAGTACTTCCGCAGAGCGGCAATATCTCGCCCGCATCGAAAGCAGCCTGGCGATCGCCAGCGGTGTGGCAGGCGAGATGGGCAAGCACAGTATGGAGGACGGGCATGGGCAGGAGATGATCAAGGACGCGGAGCTAAGGATCAGTCACGCGCTGCGAGATAGTTTGCTTAAGCCTGGCGAAGGATGGCTCTGTGAAGAGCATATCGATGACGACGATCGTCTTGCCCGTGAAGTAGTTTGGGTGGTTGATCCGGTGGATGGCACTACCGAACTCAGGAATGGCTTGCCCGAATGGAGTATCTCCGTCGGCCTGGTTGTAGGCGGCATCGCCGTTGCCGGTGGTGTATACAATCCGCTGACCCGGGAGTTGTTCCTCGGATCACTCAGTCTAGGAGTGACCTATAACCGGCAGGCAGCCCGGTGTAGCGATAAAACCAGCTTGGATGGCGCTGTATTCCTCGCCAGTCGCCAGGAATGTATTCGAGGAGAGTGGGTACGGTTTGAAGGCAGGAATTTTTCCATTCAGCCTAAAGGATCGATCGCCTATAAGTTGGGACTGGTTTCCGCGGGATTGGCCGACGCAACCTGGACCCTGACTCCAAAGAACGAGTGGGACGTGGCCGCCGGCGTGGCGCTGGTCAACTCATCGGGGGGCCGCGTAAGCTGCCCGGGAAACACGGCGTTTCAGTTCAATCGAAAACAGACGCTGCTGCCAGGTCTGGTCGCCTGTGGCGAAGGCATCTGGAGGGAGGTGAACTCCCTCCTCGCCGATGTACTCTCGCATCCACACCGAAGCCTGGCCAGCATGGAATCCGCCAAAAGTTCCTCCAACCGTTCTGAAGGTATGTGATTCAGCTTCGGGGTGCTTCGTTAAACATGGGCCCTTGTTACCTTCGCGACAAATCTCCGCTTTCCGGACATTGGCGGGCTATGTGTGCCAGTTGCGGCCAATCGTTGCCACAACATGAAATTTTGCCCGATTTTGCTGGCTTTCTTGCATAGATCCGCAGTACGGTTAGCCGCTCCTTGTCCCGGTCGCATCTAACTGTATTGGCCAGAGAAGGACCGCCATGCCGAGTCCTAGAGTGGTATGCGTTGACGATCGGCAAGACAGCCTCACCATCCGCAGGCTGCTGCTGGAGCAGTTCGGATGCGTAGTGATTGCAGTCAGCAACGTCGTGGATTGCCTGGCAGCAATAAAGAAAAATTCTATCGACTTGGCGATCATTGACTACCACCTCGCCGGAAATATGGATGGCGAGGAACTCGCCCGTGCCATTCGTTCGCAAGATCCAGAAGTTGCGCTGGTCATGCTGACCGGCGATCCCAAAGTTCCCGATAGCGCCAGGGAAAGCGTGGACCTTCTCCTTATCAAGGGTGCAAGCAGTCCGAGGGACCTGCTGGACGCCATCGAGGACCTGGTTCCCAACGCGACTTTGCGGCGGCGTCCCCCACAATATGTTCCACCCATCAAACCTTAACCTTCGGCGACCTGACGGACATCATCGGATATTTCCGGACTTTCCTGTAAGGCCTGCTGCTCTTCGCGAGGAGAATTAACTTGGAGCAGAAACTCGCGCAGAATTCTGGCATTGGCCTGCTTGGCGGCGGCACGCTCGCGATAGAGTGAGTTCAGCGCCGACTGGTTCAGGTTTTCGGCCCGCGACGCCATGCGCGCCGACAGCGATGCGCTTTCTTCCAGAGCCCGTAACGCCGCCCACAATGCGGCTTCGATGGCGTGACGCTGTTGGGCTTCCAGATATTTGGCGGTATAGGCGTGACCGACACGGCAGCGATAGCGCAGGAAGCCATTCTCAATGATCTCCCACAAGACGCCGCCGCAATCGGGACATCCCAAACCCGAAGGATCGCCTCGGCGGGACTCGTTCTCAATCTCTGACATGTCGAACTCCGCGAGTCTGGCTTCCATACCCGCCGCCTTGGGAGCCTTCTCCGCACTGATGGTTACAGGCAACTCCTCTTGCGTCAGACGTACCAGGAGCTCTGCCATTTCGCCAACCGGCAAAACGTAGGCGTCAGGCACCTGCTGCAACGCGCTGGCCGGCATGGAAGAATGCGTTGCCGTGGCCGGGTCCTGGATAATAGCCGTACCCCCGCTCGCCCGAACCATCATCAAGCCCGAGGTTCCATCGTCCAAGGCGCCGCTCAGGATGACCCCGATCACCCTGGCCCCATAAGCTGCTGCCGCCGAACGAAACAGCGGGTCAATTGCCGGCCGGTGCAGGTTTTCCTTGGGACCGTGTACGACGCGAAGGAATCCTTCTGCCACGATCAGGTGGAAGTTAGGAGGAGCAACGTAAACCCGCCCGGCAACTATTTCCGCTCCGTCTTCGGCACGGACCACCGGCAGCGCCGCAACCCGATCCAGAATGTTAGGCAAATAGCTGGGGCTGTGTCCGGGCATATGCATCACGATCAGGATGGCAGCCGCGAAGTTGGCCGGCAGCCCCCCTAGCAGGGCTTGCAGGGCTTCCACTCCGCCGGCCGACGCACCGATCGTTACCACATCACGATTGGCCATTCTGCCTTCTCTTGTTCCCTGGATGCGATGCCGGCTTGCGGCGAGGGGATACCTCGACAGGGCTACGCGATCGCCGGTGTTGTCGCGGCTCCCGGCTTTTCAGGTCCCAAAATGTTTCGGCATTTCGCGGGGAGACCGGGAGTACAATTGCCTCCAGATAGGGTATCCAAAAGGTTTTCTGCCTAAAGCCGGAAGATCGTCCTTCGGGCAACCGTAACACCGAGTCAACATGTCCCCTTCGCGATCTGGAAATCGCGCTAAGACAGGATCTCCGAAAAAGTCCAAACGCGAGCCCACTCCGCGCTTGAACTCCAATGCGGATTCCTTCCCTATCGTCGGCATGGGCGCTTCGGCCGGCGGACTGGAGGCGCTGACCACTTTCCTGGGCGCGCTGTCTCCCGACGTCGGCATGGCCTTTGTGATGGTTCCTCACCTCGACCCTTTCCGGGAGAGCGCTTTCACGCAAATTCTGTCGCGCTCCACCACGCTGCCGGTGCGGGAAGTCGAAGACGGGATGCGGGTGCAGGTAAACCATATTTACGTCATCCCGCCCAACTGCGATCTCACCATCTCAAAGGGCGTGCTGCACATCGGCAGCCGTCAGGTACCGCGCACCGTCAACCTGACCATCGACATCTTCTTCCGCTCGCTGGCCGCCGACCAAGGCAAGAATGCTATCGGCATCGTGATGTCGGGCTCGGCCTCCGACGGCACCGCGGGGCTGGCGGCGATTAAGCGCGAGGGCGGCATCACCTTCGCCCAGGACACTCATTCCGCCAAATACGACAGCATGCCGGCCAGTGCCATCGCCTCGGGGTACGTGGATTTTGTGCTGCCTCCGGAAGGCATGGCCCAGGAACTCGCCCACATTCGCAACCATCCCTATGTGGCCGGAGACATGGCCGAACCGGAAGAGAGCCGGGAATCCCAGGACGCCTACATGGCGCAGATCTTTCGCCTGCTGCGGCGGACCACGGGCGTGGATTTTTCCGACTACAAGCCTGCCACCATTGCCCGCCGCATTCAGCGGCGCATGGCGCTGAAGCGCATACGCAAGCTCAGCGACTACTCCATGCTGTTGCACAGCAATCGTGCGGAGGTGCAGTCGCTCTATCAGGATTTCCTGATCAACGTAACCAGCTTCTTTCGCAATCCCGAGTCCTTTGAGGCGCTCAAGCAGGAGGTTTTCCCGGCCATCCTTCAGGACCGGCAGAACCCGGCCACCGGCATGCGCATCTGGGTTCCGGGGTGTTCCACCGGCGAGGAAACCTATTCTCTGGCCATCGCCCTCATGGAATTTCTCGAAGATCAGAAAATCGAGGTGGCGGTGCAGATTTTCGGCACCGATCTCAGCGAGCAGGCCATTAAGAAGGCCCGCCTCGGCATCTACAAAGAAAGTGTGGAAGCGGACGTTTCGCCGGCGCGCTTGCGGCGTTTCTTTCATCGCACCGATTCCGGTTATCAAATCAGCAAGACGGTCCGTGACCTCTGCATTTTTTCTACTCAGAATGTTTTCAACGACCCGCCCTTTTCCAGGATTGACCTTATCAGTTGCCGCAACGTGATGATTTACCTGAGCCAGGGATTGCAGAGGAAGGTCATTCCTATATTTCATTATGCGCTGAATCCGTCCGGTTTCCTGATGATCGGAACCACGGAAGGCTTGCTGGGCGCGGGATCAGAGCTATTCAATATGGTGGACAAGAAGCAGAAAATTTATCGCAAGAGGGCGGTTTCAACTCCCATGAACTTCGGTTTTTCCGTCGGCAAGCCTGATAACCCGCAGGAAGCAGCGGACATCGCTTCCTCTCCTGCCAAGCGCGACGACGGCGCCAAGGTCCCGCCGGATATCCAGCGCGAAGCCGAACGCATGCTGCTGGCTACCTATGCGCCGCCATCGGTGGTGATCAACGATCAGTTGGAGATCCTTCAAACCCGCGGCCGCACCGGACCGTTCCTGGAGCTTCCGCCCGGCAAGGCCAGCCTGCACCTGTTGAAGATGGCGCGGCCGGGCTTGCTGTTCGAACTGCAGAAAGCCCTCGACGAAGTCCGCAGTACTCATCGCGAAGTCACCCGCGCCAACGTCCACGTCGAGGGCAACGGCAACGCCGGCCTGGTCACCATTCGCGTCCTTCCCTTTAACCAGCGCTTCGAGCAGACCAGCTTTCTGGTGGTGTTCGAGCAGGCGATGGCCAGCGCGCCTGTTCCCACTGAGCCGCATCCCAGCGGCCCTTTGACCGATGAGGAGCGGGCCACCAAGGATGAACAGCTCGGGCAACTCCGTCAGGAATTGGCCGCCACCAAGGAATACCTGCAGGCCATCATCGAGGCCCAGGAAGCCACCAACGAAGAGTTGCAGTCCGCCAACGAGGTCATCCAGTCGGGCAACGAAGAACTGCAAAGCACCAATGAAGAGTTGCAAACCTCGAAGGAGGAACTGGAATCGGCCAACGAGGAGTTACACACCGTCAACGAGGAGATGCAGCATCGCAACGAGCTCCTCGCCCAGGTCAATAACGACCTGAACAATCTCCTCAACAACGTGAACCTGCCGATGGTGATGGTCGGCCCTGACCTTGCCGTCCGGCGTTTCACTCCCCAGGCCGGGCTCTTTATGGGACTGATCGCCACCGATGTCGGCCGGCCGGTGGGGCGCCTGAAGTTGAACATGGACACCGCCCGGCTGGAGCAGATGATGCTGGAGGTTATCCGCGAGGCCGAAACCAAGCAGTTCGAGGTGCAGGATACAGGCGGCAGTCTTTGCCGCTTGCGCATCAGCCCCTATCGGACGCTGGATAACCGCATTGACGGCGCGGTCTTGAGCATTGTGGAGACGTCGGCAAAAAGGGCTGCTGCCGCCGGAAAGAAGAGCGCTCCGGCGAAGCGTCCCCGCCGCTAGCCCGGGCATGTTCTGCGCGGCTGTGTCTTTAGCCTCTTGTCAAGGGCCGGTCATTCGCAATACAGTTATGGCAAGCATCAGATAGGGTCGCTAGCTGCATCGTAATTGAGTTTGACTCGCGGGGTGGCGAGGAGGTACCTGTGGCAACCTCGATTCAACAATCGGAATTCCTTACCTCCTGGAAGGAAATTGCCGAGTATCTCGGCAAGGGCGTTCGCACCGTGCAACGCTGGGAAGAGTTGTTCGGACTGCCGGTCCGCCGTCCCGACAACAAGAATAAGGGCTTTGTCTGCGCCGCTCGTGACGATCTGGACGCGTGGATGAAGAACCGCTGGACGCCGCGGCCGAAGGCGGAGCCAATCAGCTTCGACCTGGCATCGGTGCATGCGCGGATCGCGCGCACCTCCGAACTGCGCGCCGCCAACCGGCAATTGCAGAGCGATGTCGCGCGATCCCTAAACGCGGTCATTGCCGAGTGCCGGCTGCTGATTTCCCGGGTTGGCGCACCGGGAAACCGTCCGTCAGTCGGGAAATAGAGCTTCGCTAGGCAGAGTTGGCCCTCAAGGTAGAGCTGGCCTTCAGGCCAGCGTGCAAACCATTTTAATTTTGCTCTCCTGAGCCGGCTTCAGCCGGCGACACTCCGCCGATTCTGAGACGGCTGCGGTTGACAGCCGCTCCATCTCCGCACAGACTTGGCGTATGGCCGATCAGCGCGTTCCCAAAATCCATGACCGCGTGAGCACCCAAGGGCACGGCGGCGTCTATTCCGTGACCCTGGTAGATGACGCCGCACAGACCGTGACCCTGCAAACCGTCACCGGTAACGGCCCGCTGATCGAGAACATTCCCTGGCGCCAGCTTCAATACATGAGTGAGGAAACCGCGGAGTAAGGGCGGACCGTCATAAAGATCTCGGCGCAAGGCCGCCGATCTTTCGCGATCACCAGCGACGGCTTGGACTTTTTTCAACGGCATCCCTCGAAACTTGAAACTACTCTTCACCCTGCGCCGCAGGCGTCCCGCATTTGCTGCATCAGCAACTGCTGGGCGCGGCTCTGGTAATGATGCCGCGAGGTGACAATTCCCACTGTGCGCGTGCTGTGCTTCCCCGAAATCGGGATGAACTTGCAGCCCGGGTGCGGCCTGACCGCCATCGCCGGTACCGCCGATACTCCCATTCCCGCCGACACCATCGCCAGGATGGTGGCAAACTGGCCGCTCTCGAAGACCACGCTGGGCGACAACTGCGACTTGTGGCACGCGGCAATCAGGCTGTCGCGAAAGCAGTGGCCCTCCTTCAGCAATAAGAATGGCTCGCGATTCAGCTCTTCCAGGCTGATGGACCGCCGCCGTGTGCGGGGATGTTTCTCCGGCACCACGGCATAAAATTTCTCCTCGAACAGCTCTTCGCTGGCCAGTTCGCCACCCTCCACCGGCAGCGCCGCCACCGCCATATCAATGGTGCCGTCGTGCAGCCGTTGCAGCAGCGTCGGCGTGATGTCTTCCACGATCTTCACCGAAATCAGCGGATGCCGCGCGGCAAATCCCCGGAGCAGCTTGGGCAGCAGGTAGGCCGCAATCGTGGGAATGATGCCGACCACCACCTCGCCCTTCTCGTTGCCGGTCATCTCCAGCAGTTCGGCCTTGGCCGCTTCCAGTTCGCGAAGAATGCGCTCCGCCTTGGGCAGAAATGCCTTGCCGAACACCGTCAGCTTGGCCGCACGAGGAAGCCGATCAAACAGCCGCGCTCCCAGCTCCGCCTCCAGCTTCAGAATCTGCTGCGAGAGCGAGGGCTGGGCCACGTGCTCCGCCTCCGAGGCGCGAGTGAAGGTGCCATGGCGAGCAACGGCGCAGAAATACTTGAGCTGATGAATTTCCATCGCTCCTCCCAATGAGCATCAAGACGCATTTCCTATGTTAATCATAGGAAAGATATATTTTACCTTTACTTTCCCGGAGGCGGATAATAGCTACATGGAAAAACATCTTGCCACCGCAGCCGGGGCTTCGTCCGGCACCCAGCAATCTTCCCCATCCGAATCCAAGTGCCCCGTCGCCCACGGTGGCAGTTCCCGACCCCAGAACAATTCTGCCTGGTGGCCCAATCAGCTCAACGTCAACATCCTGCACCAGCACTCCCCCAAGTCCGACCCCATGGGCAAGGAATTCAACTATGCCGAGGAGTTCAAGAGCCTCGACCTGAACGCCGTGGTCAAGGACCTGCACGCCGTGATGACCGATTCGCAGGAGTGGTGGCCGGCCGACTTTGGCCACTATGGACCGCTCTTCATCCGCATGGCGTGGCACAGCGCCGGCACCTACCGCATCGGCGATGGCCGCGGCGGAGCCGGTTCCGGCGAGCAGCGCTTCGCTCCCCTCAATAGCTGGCCCGACAATGTGAACCTCGACAAGGCGCGGCGCCTGCTGTGGCCGATCAAACAGAAGTACGGCAAGAAAATCTCATGGGCTGACCTGATGGTGCTGGCCGGCAACGTCGCTCTGGAATCCATGGGCTTCAAAACTTTCGGCTTCGCCGGCGGACGCGAAGACGTGTGGGAGCCGGGTGAGGACATCTACTGGGGCCCGGAAGGCAAGTGGCTGGCCGACGAGCGCTACAGCGGCGATCGCGATCTCGCCAATCCTCTCGCTGCGGTGCAGATGGGACTCATCTACGTGAATCCCGAAGGTCCCAACGGCAACCCCGATCCCCTTGCCGCCGCGAAAGACATTCGCGAGACCTTTGCGCGCATGGCGATGAATGATGAGGAAACCGTCGCGCTGATTGCCGGCGGCCACACCTTCGGCAAAACGCACGGCGCCGGTGATCCCAACAAGTATGTCGGTCCCGAGCCCGAAGGCGCTCCCATCGAGCAGCAGGGCCTGGGCTGGCACAACACCATGGGCAGCGGCAATGGCGACAACACTATCGGCAGCGGCCTGGAAGTCACCTGGACGACCACGCCCACCAAGTGGAGCAACAACTTCTTCCAGAACCTGTTCAACTACGAATGGGAACTGACCAAGAGCCCGGCGGGCGCGCATCAGTGGCAACCCAAGAACGGCGCGGGCCAGGGCCTGGTGCCGGATGCGCACAACTCGCTGAAGCGTCACGTGCCCACCATGCTGACTACTGACCTCGCGCTGCGCTTCGATCCCATTTACGGGCCCATCTCCAAGCGCTTCCACGAGCATCCGCAGGAGCTCGCCGACGCCTTCGCCAAGGCGTGGTACAAGCTCACGCATCGCGACATGGGCCCGCTCTCGCGCTATCTCGGCCCGCTGGTTCCCAAGGAGCCTCAGCTCTGGCAGGACCCGGTTCCGGCGGTGGATCACGAACTCATCGACGACAAAGACGCCGCTGCGCTGAAGGCCAAGATTCTCGCCTCCGGGCTGACGATTCCGCAGCTGGTATCAACAGCGTGGGCGTCGGCGGCCACCTTCCGCGGCTCCGACAAGCGCGGCGGCGCCAACGGCGCGCGCATTCGGCTGGCTCCGCAGAAAGACTGGGAAGTCAATCAGCCCGCCGAACTGGCGAAGGTGCTGTCGAAGCTGGAGGCCATCCAGAAGGAGTTCAACAGCTCGCAGCCCGGTGGAAAGAAAAAGGTATCGCTGGCTGACCTGATCGTGCTGGGCGGCTGCGCCGCGGTGAAAGAGGCGGCGAAGAAGGCGGGGCACGACGTGAAGGTTCCTTTCACTCCGGGACGCACCGACGCTTCGCAGGAGCAGACCGACGCCCACTCCTTCGCGGTGATGGAGCCCAAGGCGGATGGCTTCCGCAATTACGTCCGCACCAAGAACGGAACTTCGCCGGAGGAGCAACTGGTGGATAAGGCGCAACTGCTGAACCTCACTGCTCCCGAGATGGCGGTCCTGGTCGCGGGCCTGCGCGCGATGAATGCCAACGTCGGACAGTCGAAGCACGGCGTCTTCACCGACAAGCCGGAGACGCTGAGCAACGACTTCTTCGTCAACCTGCTCGACATGAACACGGTGTGGCAACCTGCCTCCGATGGCGTGTACGAGGGCCGCGACCGCAAGACCGGCAAGGTCAAGTGGACGGGCACCCGCGTGGACCTGATCTTCGGCTCGCACTGTCAACTGCGGGCGGTCGCCGAGGTCTATGCCTGCGCCGACTCCAAGGAGCGCTTCGTGCAGGACTTCGTGGCCGCGTGGAACAAGGTGATGAATGCCGACCGCTACGATCTGGCGCCAAAGCAGGCCGCCAACTAGCAGCAACCCTCCCCTGACCGTTGCCCCGCAGGCCATCCCTGCGGGGCTTTCGCTTGCGACATAAAAGTGGCAGGCGCTGAGAAAGTCGAAACCGGCGGCGTGTCGTCGGCGGAAGCCGACTCGGACGACAAAAAATAAGGCGCTTATCGGCACGACTTCAGTGTCTGCGTGAGAACTACTGTTCGCCAAAGTCGGTGGTCTAAGATCGCAAAAAAACAAAGCGCCTCAGGCGCGTGTCATGACAGCCCAGCATGGAGCGAAGCGGAATGCTGGGTGCAAATGGGAAAAAATCTTGACTCCCCGGGGGACGACAGGGTTCTCACGCAGACACTGAAGTCGTGCCCTGATACAAGGCGGGCGATAGCTGAGTTTTTCAGCGACCTGCGAAGCCGTGCCCCTACACAAGGCAGCCGAAAACGGAGTTTTCCAGCCTCTGAATCCAGCCGTCTCCTTCACAATCCCTAATTGCCAATGGCTGATTGCTAACAGCTAAGAGCTAACAGCTAAGAGCCGCCTCTCTCATTTACCATCGCTATGTGCTCGAACTCTCCACCAACGTTCAGTTCGTCAAGGGCATAGGGCCGCACTTGGCCGAGATGCTGCTGGACAAGGGCATCTCCACCATTGAAGACCTGCTCTACTACCTGCCGTTTCGCTATGAAGACCGGATCAATCCGCGCAGCATCGCCGAGCTCCGCCCGGGCGAGATGGCCAGCGTCATCGCCGAGGTGCGCACCTCCGGCCTGTTTCGCACCCGGCGCATGCCCATCTTGGAGATGACCGCGGGCCAGGGCCGCAACACCCTGAAATGCCTGTGGTTCCGCGGCGGCTACCTCGAAGGACAGCTTCCAGCCCGGCAGCTGGTGGCGCTCTACGGCAAGGTCGAGCACGAGCACGCGCGGGCGCGGCGGCCTGCAGATGCTGCAGCCGCAGTTCGAGATTCTGCACGAAGCCGACGCCGAAGACGCCGGCGAAGACGGCGAAGCGCGAGCACAAGTGGCACTCGCTGGAAGTCGGGCGCATCGTGCCCATCTACGAAGCGCCGGCAAGGACGGCTGACCGCGCGCTGGTTCCGCCGCATCATCCACGCCGCGCTGGAGGACGATGCGACCGCAGATCTTCCCGACGCCATTCCGGCGGCGATTCGCGGGCGCATCGGGCTGATTCCGCGCGCCGAGGCCTTCCGGCAGGCGCACTGGCCCGATGCCGGCGAGAGCTTTGCCGCGCTGCAGGCGGCGCGCACCCCGGCGCACATCCGCGCTGATCTTCGAAGAGCTGTTCTTCCTGGAGCTGGGGCTGGAGCTGAAGCGGCGCAAGCTGCGCGCGCAAGCCGGGCATCGCCTTCGAGATCGAGCGACCGCGTGCGCGCGGCGCTGAAACGCATCCTGCCCTTCCATCCCACCGCGGCGCAGAAGCGCGTGCTGAAGGAAATTGCCGACGACATGGCGCCAGCCGTCGCCCATGCGGCGCCTGCTGCAAGGCGACGTGGGCTCCGGCAAGACCATCGTGGCCTTCGAGGCCGCCATCATCGCCATGGAGAACGGCTACCAGGTGGCGATGATGGCGCCCACCGAAATTCTGGCCACCCAGCATTACCTTTCGGCGCGGCGCATCCTGGAGACGGCCGGCTACCGCATCGTGCTGCTGACCGGCTCGCTGGAGCAGGGCCGCAAGACGCGAGATCCGCCGCCACATCGCGCAGGGCCACGCGCAACTGGTGATCGGCACCCACGCGCTGCTGGAAGAGAACGTGGAGTTCGACAAGCTCGGCCTGGTCATCGTCGACGAGCAGCACCGCTTCGGCGTGCTGCAGCGCATGAAGCTGATGAACGCAAAGAACAGCGAGGCCGCAGCCCGACGTGCTGGTGATGACCGCCACGCCCATCCCGCGCACGCTGGCGCTGACCCTCTACGGCGACCTCGACGTCAGCGTCATCGACGAGCTGCCGCCCGGCACGCACTCCCATCATCACCCGCCGCGTCGCGCGACGAGCGCGCCGCCGAGGTCTGGGAGTTTCGTGCGCAAGCAGGTCGCCGCCGGACAGCAGGCCTACGTCGTCTATCCGGTGATCGAGGAAGGCGCTCGGCAACGGCATACGGCGAGCTGAAAGCCGCGATCAAGCATGTACGAGCGAGCTGCGCAAGCAGAGTTTTCCCGAGCTGCGCATGGGCCTGCTGCACGGCCGCTTGAGCGCCGACGAGAAGGACGCCGTCATGCGCCGCTTCAAGCGCGGCGAGATCGACGTGCTGGTCGCGACCACGGTGATCGAAGTCGGCGTGGACGTGCCCAACGCCACCATCATGGTGATCGAGCACGCCGAGCGCTTCGGGCTCTCGCAGCTGCACCAGCTGCGCGGACGCATCGGCCGCGGCAGCGCCAAATCCTATTGCGTGCTGATGACCGGCGGCAAAGTTTCGCGAAGAGGCCGAGCAGCGGCTGGACACCATGGTGCGCACCAGCGACGGCTTCGAGATTGCCGAGAAGGATTTGGAGCTGCGCGGGCCGGGCGAGTTCTTTGGCACCAAGCAGGCGGGCATGCCGAGCTTGCGCGTCGCCAACCTGATTCGCGACCGCAAGCTGCTGGAGCTGGCGCGGCGCGAGGCGCGTCTGGTGCTGGAAGGCCCCAGCGACGGGCTGTCCAAGGAGGACATTGGCGCGCGGTGCAACACCTGCGCACTCATTGGAACCGCAGATATGGTTTAGTCGAAGTAGGGTGATGGAGCATCTGATAGGTGAGCTGTCTAGGACTGACGACAGGCCCGATCGGCCGTCTAATGATTGGCGGGGTGGCTTTGTGTCAGGGCACGACTTCACAGGCTGATGAAAATCTCGTTTTCGCAGGCCTTGTATCAGGGCACGACTTCAGTCGTGCCGATAGGCTCTTTAATTTCTGTCATCCCGACCGAGGGCTTCAGCCCGAGTGGAGGGACCCGCGGTTTCTTTTTCGGCGGCCTGCTCATCCGTGCCGCTATCCTGAGCCGGCTTTAGCCGGCGTCACAAGAGGTTTTGTCATGATCAATCCCAAGGAAATGCTGGAGTCCATGGTGGACCGCTTTGCGGTCACCGCGCAGGTGCAAAACGTCTTCGGCGACGCTATCGAATCGCACGGCAAGACCATCATTCCGGTGGCGCGCGTCAGCTATCGCCTGGGCGCGGGCGGCGGAGGCGGCGCCGACACCGACGACGAGAAGGTCAATGGCGGCGGCGGTGGCGGCGGAATCGTGCAGGCAGTGCCGGTGGGCGTGGTGGAAGTGACGGAGGCGGGCGCTCGCTTCGTGCGCTTCTTCGACCCGCAGATGGCCGCTGGACTGGTGGCCGGCGGCGTGCTCGCGGGCTTGCTGTTGCGCAGAATCTTCTCCCGCAGATAATCTGTTCGAGCCATGAATGCGAGCGACGTCCGAACCCTGTACGCCTACAACCGCTGGGCCAGCGACCGCATGTTTACCGCGCTGGAAAAGTTGAGCGACGAGCAGGTGTCGGCGGTGGCCATCAGCAGCTTTCCGTCACTGCGCGAATCGGTATTTCACATCCTGGCGGCGGAATGGCTGTGGCTGAAGCGCTGGAAGGGCGATTCGCCGCAGGCTTCGATCCCGCCCACCGGGCTTTCCGCCGAAGTGTGGAACGGGCTAACACCGCACGACAAGCCGAGCTATGAAGAGCTGTCGCAACTGGCCGGCCTAAAGAAATTCGCCGCGGACATTGATCGCGAGCGCGACGCGTTTCTGCGCGGCATGTCGGACGAGGACCTGCTGCGCGCCTCGAACTACCTCGACATGTCGGGCAAGCCGCATTCCGAGCCGCTGGACGAGCTGTTGCAGCACGTAGTGAATCACGGCACCTATCATCGCGGGCAGGTGACCACGTTGCTGCGGCAGGCGGGCGGAGAGACGGTGTCCCTCGACATGCTGTATTTTTTCCGCGAACGCCAGGCCGCCGCGGCTGGGCGCTAGAAATGGTGCGAAGGCCCCGCCCTAGCCAAAAGATGGCTAGAACGGGGCACCCGGATTTTATTCGTGCTCCCGCTAAGCTGGGCCAGTATGACCTGGGTGCCCCGTTCTGGCCTTCCGTTGGCCAGGGCGGGCGTTCGTTTGTGGAGTTCGAAAGTCGCCGACCTTTCGAAACTTGCCAACAGCCGCCTCGACACCGCACACTAATCCCGCTTGAAAGCCGCTGCCAACCCGGAACTGTTCCGCCTGCTGCCGTCGGTGGACGAACTGCTGCGCCACCCGCAGATCGAGGCGCTGACCCACGCCAACGGCCACGCCACCGTGGTGAGCGCCGCGCGGGCCGCTCTGGAATCGCTGCGCGCGCCGATTCTCCGCGGCGAAACCGATGAGACCCAACTGCGTGAGCAGATCGAACGCCTGCCACAGCTCGTCGAGCAGCGCCTTCAGCAGTCGCTGGAATATTCTCTGCGGCCCGTGATCAACGCCACCGGCGTCATCCTGCACACCAATCTTGGACGCGCGCCGCTGGCCGCCATCGCGCTTGAGCACGCAGCGGAAGTTGCCGGCGGCTATTCCAACCTGGAGTTTGACCTGGAGACCGGCGAGCGCGGCAAACGCGACCTTCATGCCGACCGGCTGCTCAGCCGCCTGCTTGGCGGAAGTGGCCGCGAGCTGGCGAGTCTGGTGGTGAATAACAACGCCGCCGCTGTGCTGCTGGCGCTGAATTCGCTGGCCGAAGGCGGCGAGGTCATCGTCTCGCGTGGCGAGCTGGTGGAGATTGGCGGCTCGTTCCGCGTTCCCGACGTGATGGCGAAGTCGGGCGCGGTGCTGCGCGAAGTGGGCACCACTAATCGCACCCGCATCGCCGACTATGAGCAGGCCATTGGCGAGCGCACGCGGCTGCTGCTGCGGGTGCATCGCTCCAACTTCAAGATTGTCGGTTTCACCGAGCAGCCTTCGCTGGAAGAGCTGGCCGCGCTGGGGCGCAGGTACAATCTGCCGGTGATGGAAGACCTGGGCAGCGGCGAGCTCTTCGATCTGCGGCAGGTGCGGGTGCAGGGCGAGCCCATGATCGCCGACAGCCTGCGCGCCGGCGTGGACCTGGTAACGTACAGTGGCGACAAACTGCTGGGCGGGCCGCAGGCCGGCATCATCAGCGGACGGCCCGAGCTGGTGGCGCGGCTGCGCGGCAATCCGCTGTTCCGCGCGCTGCGGGTGGACAAGCTGTTCTACGCCGCGCTGGAAGCCACGCTGCTGGCCTATTTGCGCGAAGACTACGACGCTATTCCCGCGCTGCGCATGATGCGTGTCTCCGAGGAAGATTTGCAGCATCGCGCCGAGCACATCGCGCGGCATTTGCGCATCAGCTCGCCCGCGCTGGAGATTGAGGTTGTAGCGACGCAGTCGGTGTTGGGTGGCGGCGCGGCTCCCGGTTCGACGCTGCCGTCGCGAGCGCTGGCGGTGCGGGCGGCGGGCATCGCGGCCGACGCGCTGCTGGAGCGGCTGCGGCGATGGGAGACGCCGATCATTGCGCGCGTAGAATATGAGCGCGTGCTGCTGGATTTGCGCACGGTTTTTCCTGAGCAGGATGCGAACCTGGTGGCGGCGCTGGAGAGCGTTGGAAATTGAAGAACTGGTGTCCTGATACAAGGTACGCGAAAACAGAGTTTTTCCGCAGGCAGGACGCGGCGCTGAAGCGCCGCACTACCTGGGACCGGCGTAGAGGATGTTTGCGGGCCTGAAGGCCCGCTCCTCCATGATTCCCTGTGGCGACCATTCACACCATCGGACATTCCACGCGCACGCTCGACGAGCTGATCGCCGCGCTGAAGGCGCACGGCGTGACCACGCTGGTGGATATCCGCGCCTTCCCGGCGTCGCGGCGCTTGCCGCACTTCAACCGCGGCTCGCTGGAAGTGGAGCTGCTGCAGCACGGCATCCGCTACCTGTGGATGAAGGAGCTGGGCGGACGGCGCGGGAAGATACGCGAGGATTCGCCGAACACCGGCCTGCGCAACGACTCCTTCCGCAATTACGCCGACTACATGCTGACGCTGGAATTCGAGCAGGCGATCGCGAGGCTGCGGTCCACTGCGCTGGAGATGCGCAGCAGGAAACAGCAGGTCCCTCCACTACGGCCGCCAAAAGCGGGCGGCCTCCGGTCGGGATGACAGGTGAGAAAAGTGCGGCCGGCAACACCGCCATCATGTGCGCTGAGCGCATGTACTTCCAGTGCCATCGCATGCTGGTGAGCGACTACCTGACCGCGCACGGGCACGACGTCCTGCACATCGAAGACGACACGCGTCCCCTGCGCCGCCACAAGCTGATGCCCGAGGCCCACCTGGTGGACGGCAAGCTGCTGTATAACGCGCAGGAATTGTTTAAAGACAGTGGCTAGTGGCTAGTTAGTTTCTGCAAAAGCAGCTTCGAGTTTCAAGTTTCGAGTTTCAAAGGCAAGAACGGAAAGATCTGACATACGACCGCCGATTTCCTCTGGCGAAGAGCGAACGGCGAGTGGCGAACGGCGGTCCCCGGCTTTTTGCTACCATCGATAACTCATGGCCAAACGCGCCGTCTTCCGCGAAAAGAACAAGCAGTACTACCGCGTGCTCCATTCTCCCATCTGGATCTGGGTCTTCTGGGTGCTTCCCGGCTGGCCGCTCACCTACGACCTGTACACTCGCGGGCCGGACCGCCGGCACTGGATCTGGCTGGCCATCGTAGTCGCGGTGGTGGCGTGGCGCGGCCTGCGCGGACGAATTCCCGGATGCGAGCAGCGGCCGTATATCCATTATTACGGCGAGCATCAGCCGAACCTGCCGTATCGCGTGGTGTGCTACACCGCGGCGTGGATTGATCTGCTGGTGCCGTACGCGCTGAACCTCGCGGGGCTGGTGATTGCCTCCATCAACGGGCGCTGGATCCTGCGCGAGCTCTACCAGTACGGCTATTACCCGCTGGCGCTGGCGGTGGTGCTGGGTACAGCCTTGAACTGGACGCCGCGCGCGCGCCGCGACACCTTCGGCGAGGGCGCCGAGCGGGCGTGGTTCTATGTGGCGGTGTGGACGGTGGTGCCGACGCAGGTCATCAACTGGGGCGCGTGGCGCACGGGGAAGTTCATGAATCTCGATCCGCTGCCGCTGGCGCATTTACGTCTCGCGGTGTGTGTGATTTCCACCGCGATCTGGTTGCTGCTGGGCATTGCCGCCAGGCTGCCGCGCACCCAGCGCTATTACGAAGGCGTCGCCGCCTCGGGGGTGTGAGGGGGCGATCTGCTCGCGGACTGAAGACGCTACCCAGGACTCCGCGCCAAAAACAGGCGCTCCGTCCTGGGCTAAGATATGCCGTCCCGCAGGCGGGACTGGGGTTTGCCCCGGACCGTCAGTCTGCGCGAACCGGGGCTGGGTTTGCGCCTTGCCATCAGTCTGCGCGCAACGGGATTGGGATTGTGCGGGGCTGGCAGTCTGCGCGAAGCGTGTCTTGTTCAGGAATTTTCGCTGTGGAATTGGCAAAGGATGGACCGCCCACCATGCCGGGATCGGCGCGGCCGCGGGCCGCCGAGCCTTTCCATCGGCCGCGGCCTGCATTTTTCTGGCATCACCTCGCCGGTCTTTGGTGTCCAAAGTAGTGCGTGCTGCACCGTTTCCTCAAACAGTTGATTGCCGTGGTGGTTGGCAACCTGCTCTATCTGTTCGTGCTGATGCCCCACCTACCGCCCGCGGGCCAGCACCGTCCTGATCGGCTGGACCTCGGCCTGATTGTGGATTTCTGGGTGTGCGTCGCCTTGTACGGCGTGGTCGAGTTGCTGGACAAGTGGTGGCGCCGCCGCCATCCTCCCTCGCCGGAAGGGCATCGCGGCTAACGTAGCAGGCCAAGCGGCGAGCGTTCCGGTGAGATGAGCATCTGCTTCAGTAGAAACGGAATGACGATCAGCCAGTTATGCATCTCGGCCATCACCGCCTTGCCCAGATCCTGGTTGATGAAGTCGGGCTTCTTCAGCGAGGCCAGGCGCGGCAGCCATCGCGGCACGCTCGCCAGATAATCGAGATAGGGCTGCCCATATTGCCGCGTCAGGTGCTTCTCCTCCCAGCGAATCGTCAACGTGTACATGACCACGCACCACACTGCCGCGATAGGCACCATCCATAGCAGCTTGGAGAACACGGTGGCGCCGGCGAAGATGAGCGTGTTGCCGATGTAGAGAGGATTGCGCACCATGCGGTAAGGACCGCCGGTGGTGAGCTGCGACGCGCCGCGCTCCAGCCGATGATGCAGATAGGACTGCGCCCATACCCGCACCACCACGCCGCAGAAAATTAGTCCCAGGCCCAGCGGCCACACCAGGCTGGCGGGCGCGCTGCCTTCGCGCGGCCAGAACAGCGCCAACAGCACCGGCAGGGCTGCCAGCACGCCACGATAATCAAAAATCCACTTGTGCTTCAAACGGTCAGTTCCGTGAACGGCAAACGTTTCCGTTGCTCAAGGCGTATTGCGAACTGCTTCGCCGAGGGCTGTAACCAGGTGGGCTCGAGGTGTGCATCCGGGCAGATGCGGGCGAGCCGTTGATTCACGTGCCGCGATTAATTTTAACAGAACCGCGCGTCTCGAAATTGGCGGGCATGACGATTCTGTTGTGCCTGGGGCGGCCGCCTTGTGGCGAGTTGAAACCACCAGTCATAGAGCCAAGTGACTCCCAGATTAGCCCAAAGATGGGCGAAATATGGGGCACCGGGCGGACGCTTGCGACAGGTGGCTGCTAATTGGAGTGGCCGCCGTATCATTCTTGCGAGCACGAAAACTCACGTGATTTCGCCAATCATCGCCCTGCAACCTTCCGGCTAAATCCCTTCGCGCTGTTACGATTAGACGGCAATCCACAATTGAGTTGTTTTGCTCGCGCCAGGTGGTACCCTCCCCGCACACGAGGCGAAAGGGGTGAATCCAGATGGCAGCGCCACAGCAGAGCACAATTTCGATTTTCGGCACATGGGTTCTAACCAGGAAACCCAAGCTCGCCGGACTCGCCGTTTTGGCGATAGTTTTCGCGATGGTTGCGAGCCCGCCGTCGCGCGCGCAGACCTATCGTGTCCTTCACAATTTCGCGGCGGCGCGGACGTAGCCGTCCCGCTTGCCGGCTTAACCGCCGACCGCGCCGGCAACTTATATGGCACGGCTTCCGTCGGGGGCGCCGGACGCGGAACGGCATTCCGCCTGAAGCCCTCCGGGTCGAGCTGGATTTTCGAGCCGATTTATGAGGACTCCGTTGACCCATCAGAGAAAGGTCGAGAGACGTCCTCAAAACTGATGACTGACAACCGACAACGGACAACTGACAACAGTCCCACGCAATTTTCTGAATCGCGCGCATCCCATCTGACGTCCTGACTGGCTATCTGATAAAGGAAATGCCGATGGCTCGACTGCTCTCCGTCAATGTTGGACTGCCCCGCGACGTTGCCTGGAACGGCAAGACCGTGCGAACCGCTGTCTGGAAATCCCCGGTGGACGGGCGTCGCATGGTGCGCAAGCTCAACCTTGATGGCGACGGACAAGGCGACCTTGCCGGCCATGGCGGCGAGCAGCGTGCCGTGTTCGTTTATCAGATGGACTCCTATCGCTACTGGCAGCGCTTCCTGGGGCGCAACGATTTCAGCTTTGGCCAGTTCGGAGAAAACTTCACCGTGGAAGGGCTGCTCGATGGCGAGGTCTGCATCGGCGACCGCTATCGCATCGGCGATGCGCTGTTCGAGGTGAGCCAACCGCGGGTTACCTGCTTCCGCGTCGGCATCCGCATGAACGAGCCGCGCATGCCGGCCCTGCTGGTGGAGCATCACCGGCCGGGCTTCTACCTTCGCGTGTTGCAGGAAGGAGCGGTCGGCGCCGGCGATGAGATCGTCAAGGTCGCTGCCGGACCAGAACAGATCACGGTCGCCGCGACGGACGCCTTGCTGTATTTGCCTGGACATACCCGGCAAGATCTGGAACGAGCGCTGCGCATCCCTGCACTCAGCAAGGGCTGGCAAGCAATCGTTCGAGGCGATGCTGGCCCAGGAGTCAAGCGGAAATTCTGCGGCGGGCAATCCCGGACTGGCGCAAGAGGAAGACGCGCCGGCGTGGCCGGGATTCAAACCGATGCGAGTGGCCGAGATTCGCAAGGAAAGCGACAGCGTAACTTCCTTCATTCTGGCGCCGGTTGACGGAAAAGTGATGGCGACGGCGCAGCGCCGGTCAATTTATTGTTTTGCGGCTGCCGGTAAATCCGCCGCAGCCGCCGATTCTTCGCAGCTACTCGCTGTCGGACCTGCCGGCAGCCGATCACCTTCGCATCAGCGTGAAAGCGGAGGTGAACGGGATTGGCAGCGGCTTCCTCTGCAATCGCGCGCGCGAAGGTGATGTGCTGGACGTCAGCGCGCCGCGGGGAATCTTTATCGTGCGTTCCGGCGATGGCCCGGTTGTGCTGCTGAGCGCGGGCGTGGGCGCAACTCCGGTGCTGGCGATGCTGCACGCGCTCGCCGCGGAAAAGTCGCAACGCCAGGTCTGGTGGATTTATGGCGCACGTAACCGCGCCAGTCATCCCTTCGCGGAGGAAGCGCGTACTGCGCTGAAGGAACTGTCGGCGGACGAAGCTACGTGGTGTACAGCCAGCCCTCAGCCGGAGACCAGCCGGGGGTGGACTTCGATGCTTCCGGGCACCTCGACGTAGCGCTGCTCGAAAAGATTGGCGTGCCGCGCGATGCCGATTTCTACCTGTGCGGCCCGTCGCCATTTCTGCAAAGCATGCGCGCGGGCCTTCCTGACTGGGGCGTGTCCGGCGACCGCGTACACATGGAAATCTTCGGCACGCTGGACGCCATCACGCCAGGCGTAGCGGCCGTCGAACACACGCCGCATGCGCCATCCGGGCCGCCGGGAAGCGGCCCGTCGGTTGCATTTGCACGCAGCGGTCTTACGGTTCCGTGGGATTCCAAGTTTGCCAGCCTGCTGGAACTGGCGGAGGCTTGCGACGTTCCGGTGCGATGGTCGTGCCGCACCGGCGTATGTCACACCTGCATGACCGGGTTGATTGGTGGCTCGGTTTCCTACCAGCCCGAACCTCTGGAGAGGCCGTCCGCAGGGAATGTGCTGGTGTGCTGCTCGCAGCCGAAGGAAAATCTGGTACTGGATCTGTAAGGCAGTTGTCGGTTGTCAGTTGTCGGTTGTCCGTTGTCAGTACGTCGTGGCCGAGGATGGATACAGCGGTGCCCTAGGGTCGCGTCCCGGGTTTGGAAGCTAACCTGGGATCCGGATGGTTGGGGCACGCCTTCACAGGACGCTGAAAGACTCCGTTTTCGCGTGCCTTGTATCAGGGCCCGACTTCAGTCGGGCCGATAGGCGCTTTATTTCTTTTGTCCGGAGCCGGCTTCAGCCGGCGGCACATGGGCGATTGTCGAATCGGAATGTCCACGATCATCGCGGTTTGGAAGAGCGAGGACAGTCGCGCCCGCGCTCATTGAACCGTCAGGCCCGTGCGGCTGCTGATGGGCTTAATTTTTTCGTTTACAACGTTGATGAACGTTTCCCGGACCTTGTCATACGCTGGCTGACCCACGAAGAACTCGTAGGTATAGTGGGCCTGAGTGCGTTGTCCCTGGCCGTTCAGTCCGGTCTCCCGGTAAGCGTCAAGCGAGAAGCGGCGCAGTCCCGCCGCAGCTTCCTTGGGATACTCCTGAGCGAACCCTGGCTGATCGCCATCATCACTTTCCACCGTGATGGCGAGAAAGAGCTTGCCCTGACCGTCCGCAACCTTCCCGTAGTCGTACACGTTATAAGGTCCCCAGGGTTCGAATGACGCATAGATCACCATCGTGTTCGCCTGGATTTTGACGTGTTCCACCACGTAGTCCTTCATGCGTTGTGGAGTGAGGCCTCGGCGATGCAGATCGGCCATTCGCTCCATACCCGCGTCGCGGCACGAGGTGTCACCGGACTCGGCGCAGGCTCGGGTCAACAGGGCGATGGCCTGGAAGTCGTCGGGGCGAACTGCTGCGACAGGCCTGATGGTTTGCAGTGCGTAGGCGGTGTCTCCGCCGTTGAGCGCCGCTTCAGTGGCAAATTTTGAGAGGATAGCGTCGCCGGGGAGCTGGTTGAGGAGCAGTTTGAAAGTGGCAAGCGCTTCGGGATAGCGTTGCGATTTGAAAGCCTCCACAGCGCTAGTAAATTGCATCTTCTGCGCTGGAGCCAGGCGGTTGACGAGATCCGAAACGGTATCGGCCGGCGCGGCCGCAGGCGCCGGTGCATTCTGTGCAGGGCTGGTTGTCTGTGTTGTCTGTGCTGTCTGTGCACTTCCGATCTGAGCTGAGATCATCGTGGCCGCCGCAAGGCCCAAGATCCCAATCACACGCCTAAGCCCGCAAATGAGTCGGTCACGAATCATGGCGGTTCAGTATAAAGCAAAAGGTGCCCTTGTTCGCCCCCGGTTTTGGACCCTAACCTGGGCGGAGGGAGAGCCGGGCGCGGGTCCGAGATCATCCGCCTTCGATAGAAAACTGGATTTTTCAGTCGCCGAGTGCAGTGACCTCCCAGGTTAGCCCAAAAGATGGGCGAACCTGGGGCACCGGACACGATCCGGAAAAGCAGATCCCTCGCCGACTGAAGTCGGTTCGTGATGACAATTCAAAAGGTCTGATCCACTAGCCACTAGCCACTGGTAGCCACTGGCCACTAGCCACCAGCTACGCCCCGGCGGCCTGCTCGTCCGGGCCCAGTGGCAGGAAGTACTGGGTGCCGCGGATGGGCTCGCTGACGCGCCGCAACAGCGCCTGCAAATCGTCGCTGCGCTCCACGAAGTCAATCTCCGAGGTATTCACGATCAGCAGGTCCGACGAGCTGTAGTGGAAGAAGAAGTGCTCGTAGGCCTTCACCACTTCCTCCAGATACGCGTCGCTGATGGCCTTCTCGCCGGCCGCGCCCTTCTTGCGCAGCCGCTTCTTCAGCACCTCGGGCGTGGCTTGCAGGTAAATCACCAGGTCGGGAATCGGGATGTTCTGGCGGAAGAGGTTGTAATAGCGGTTGTAAACCTCCAGCTCGGCGTCGTTCAGGTTGAGGCAAGCGAACAGCTTGTCCTTCTCGAAGATGTAGTCGGAGACGTAGGTCTTGTTGGGATTGCGGCGAATGTCCAGGCTGGCCAACTGCTCATAGCGCTGGATGAGGAACGCAAACTGCGCCTGGAAGGCCGCGCCCGGCTCGCCCTGGTAAAACGGCTTGAGGAAGGCGTTGGTCTCCGGCTCGCTGACCCGCTGCGCGTGCAGAGTTTCCGCGATGACCTGGCAGAGGGTGCTCTTGCCGACTCGAATAGGGCCTTCGACTGCGATATACCGGGGTGGTTCAAAAAGGTTTGCCATGGCGGCGAAAAAAGGGCTACGGTTCGCAGCATAACTTGCTCGCGCGTCCGTGGCAATGGTTCGCAGCGGGTAGGCGAAGGAAGTTTTCCACCGAGTCCACAATGGGCCGCCGCCGCGTCGGCCAATCGCCCGCCATAGAGGCTTTTGTCGCCAACCTGTCGTGCATCGCCTGAGCCCGGCAGCCCTAAATCACGGAGGCAGCAGCGCCAATCCGCGGTCGCTCTGATCCGCGGCGCCACGCTTCCTCCGCTACAATTCAGCCAGCATGATTCGCGAGCTGCTATCGGGCGTCACGCTGGGCGGGCTGGCGGCGGTCGTCGCCGGCTACAACACCATGTCGCCGACCTCGCAGCTTTACGGCCGCACCTTCACCGGCCTGCGCGCGGGCTCGCGGCTGCTGGCGCTCACCTACGACGACGGCCCCAACGATCCCTACACCTGGCGGCTGATGGAGGTGCTCGACCGTCACCAGGTGAAGGCCACCTTCTTTCTGGTGGGCCGCTTCGTGCAGCAGAAGCCGGAGATTGCGCGCGCGCTGGTGGCCGCCGGGCACGCCATCGGCAGCCATACCTGGGACCATCCCAACCTCATCTTCCGCAGCCGCGAGCAGGTGCGCGGCGAACTGGAGCAGACGCAGCGCGCCATCCTGGAAGCCACCGGGGTGAACGTGCGGCTGTTTCGGCCGCCGTTCGGCGGACGCCGTCCGGCGACGCTGCGCGCCGTGCGCGCCTTCGGCCTCGAGCCCATTCTGTGGAACGTGACCTGCTATGACTGGAAGGCGAAGTCGGCGGACGAGATTGTCGGCCACGCCGAGCGCCAGATCCGCGGCGGCAACGTCATCCTGTTGCACGATGGACGGCATCGCGCCATGGGCACCGACCGCAGCCGCAGCATCGAAGCCAGCGACCGCATTCTGACGCGCTACCGCGGCGAGGGCTATCAGTTCGTGACCATTCCGCAGATGATGGAAGCAGCCATTAGCCCTTTGCCATTAGCTTTTAGCTCTTAGCAATCGCACGCCTGCGCCGGTGTAGAACTCGCGCGAATCAGAGCGCCGGAGTCGCGACCGAATGCACGCTCCTGCCGAATACACGCGCCGACCAATGCAGGCTCCTGCCGAATACACGCTCCAGCCGAATGCACACGTCTGCTGAATGCACCAGCCTGCCGAATAGATGCACCTGCGCTGATGTCCGCTTCGCGCGAATCAGAGCGCCGGAGGCGCGACATAGTCTAGACCAGCGTGCAGCGCCTGACCGGGGCCCCCGGCGAGCACCGGTGTTGTGCTCGTTGGGGTGGTTGGGCGCTGCACGCTGGGTACGCACCGCCCCGCGAGCCCGCGCCCCGGAGGGGCGCCGCCTTTTGGCATGGCTCACGGCTTAGAACAGCGTCGTGCCTACGGCACTCCTGGCTTCTTGTGGCGCGCACCCAGCGTTCCTCTTCCCGCCCCAAATCGCGCAAAAGCAGCGCGATTTGGGGACCCCGGTCCGCTCCGCCCTGGGCTCAACTAGACCGCGCCTCCGGCGCTCGCATCCGCGCCAACCTCCGCGAACGGGCGGGACATTCCCGAAATAATTCCAAACACTCCTTGCCGCCCGCCCGTCTTAGCTGGTGAAGTGACTGGGACGGACGCCACCCACGATGCCGGCACACAGCTACAACTTTTCCCCTGGCCTTACCGGAGAGCCGCGCGTTGCGCGACGCCGCTGACCAGTGGACGGGACTGGAAGCGCTGGTGCGCGACCATTCCCGCTTTCTCTTCAAGGTGGCGTACGGGGTGTTGCGCAATTCGCATGACGCCGAAGAGGTGGTGCAGGAGGTTTTCCTGCGCGTGCATCGCGCAGGCATCAAGGATGTGCTCGACCTGCCGGCGTGGCTGGCACGCATCGCCTTTCGCCTGGCGGTGGATCGCCGCCGCCGGCCGCAGTCAGAGGAACTGGGCGACCTCGACCGCGCCAGCGAGGAGCCGGATGCCGAAGCGGTGTCCATCCATCGCCAGCGCATGCAGCAGGTGCAGAAGCTGATTGCGGCGTTGCCGGAAGACTTGCGCTATCCGCTGGTGCTGTCAGCGTTGCAGGAACTGAACTCGCCCCAGATCGCCGAAGTGCTGGGCATCTCGGAGGCGGCGGTGCGAGGCCGCATCTTTCGCGCCCGGCAATTGCTGAGAGAAAAATTGCAGAGCGTTACGGCAGGAAAATCATGAGCCATGACAACGAATTCGATACCCTGCTCGACCATGCGCTGACGGAGTATCGCCAGGCCGAGCCGCTCGCCGGCATGGAAGAGCGAATTCTCGAGCGCATCCGCCGGCAAAGCGCGCCATCGCGTCGCTGGTGGTATTGGACAGGCGCGGCGGCGGCGATTGCCGTGCTGCTGGTCGCAGTGTGGATCGGCCGCTCGAATCGCATCTCGCGCCAGGATTCACCAGCGCCAATCGCGCGGCAGCAGCGCCGTCCGGTCGCGCCGATTGCGGTCGTTCCAGAGGTTGCCGAGGCGAAGACGGTGAAGCCGCCGAGCGCAAAGCTCTCACCGCACCACCGCAAAAATCCCGAGACGCAATCGGCAGCCGTGGATCGAGAGCATAAGCAGTTTCCCGAGCCCGCGCCCCTCAATCGCGAGGAGCGCGCTTTGCTGGCGCTGGCCCAGAGCCGTCCCGACGTATTGCGCCAGATCAATCGCGCCGATAACGACCAGGAGATCGCCATTCCTCCCATTGCCATTACGTCGCTGGCGGAACAAGACGGCGTCCAAGGAGATAACCGATGAAAGCGAAATTGCTTTGTTTCGTCGCGCTGCTGGCGGTCCTGGTAACTCTGCCGGGCTTCGTGCTCGCGCAGGAAAGTTCGAGCTCGGAGGTAGTGAAGGCGGGCGAGAAAAATGCCGCCGTGGTGAACGTGGCGCAGCCGGCGCAGCGGCATTATTACCGGCTCAACTATGTGCTGCGTGAGAGCGACGACGGCAAGACCCTCAACCAGCGCGAGTTCACCATGAACGTGAGCGCCGACCCGGTCGAGGGCCGCGAACACACCAGCTGGAACCTGCGCACCGGAACGAAGTTTCCGGTGAATACCGGCAAGGAGTTGAATTACATTGACGTCGGCGTGAACATTGATACCTGGGCCAGAGAATCCGAATCCGGCGCGCTCCAGTTGGAGGTAACCACGGCGATCTCCTCGGTCGCTGCTGAGACCGCAAATTCAGGCTCGCCGACCATCCGGGAGGTGAAAGTACATTCCGCGGTGCTGGCGCCCATCGGCAAGCCGACTGTGGTGTTCACCTCGGACGACCCGGCCAGCCGCCATCAGTTCGAGCTGCAGGTCACGCCCACGCGCGAACGGTGAAGGCAAATCGGGGCCTTCGGGCAGAGCATGAGTAAGGGCACGACCTTTGGTCGTGCCGAACGCAAGGCGGGTGCCCCACACATCCCATCTTTTGGGATGTGTGGGAAGCGACAACACTCGATCTGGAAAACGAAGGCCCCGCCCTAGCCAAACGAAGGCTAGAACGGGGCACAACGAACTGTGCCGCCCGTCACGGTTTCAGGTGTCACCTTGTCACATGCTATTGGCGTTCTGGAATGCCGAAATGGAAATTCCAGGCAACACACCACCGTAAGACAGTAAGATTGTTTCGGTATTTTCGGAGGCTTGTCCGCAAGCAGTGCGCGGAAAGAGGAGTCGGTGTGGCCCGATCAGGCCCGTTCATAACCGTCTGCATGGTTCTTGTGTTTTGTGCTGCGACGGGCATTCCGTCGCCGGCACAAACGTTGCACAACTTCGCTGGCCGTGACGGTCAGGGCCCCGACGGCCGATTTATACAAGCGCGCGACGGCAACTTTTACGGAACAACCGCGAAGGGCGGGATCAACAACGGCAACTGTAACGACCCTCGCGGCTGCGGCACGGTCTTCAAAATGACTGCCAGCGGCGGCCTGACCACCCTGTACAGCTTTTGCTCTCAGAATCAGTGTTTCGACGGCTGGTCCCCAACCAGCGGCTTGGTGCAAGCCAGCGACGGCAACTTCTACGGCACAACCAGCAATGGCGGGACTGGCGGAGTTGGTACGGTTTTCAAAATCACTCCCGCGGGCACACTGACAACGCTGTATAGCTTCTTGGGCCCGGGCACGCAATGAACCCCGAGACCTGTATGACCTGTGGTATCTCACGTCGAACGAAGGGGTCGAGCTTGGCGCTCTGGTGGACGCCGTGAGGCAGAAACTGGAATTTCGCGGCAGGCCTTTTGAGGGCATCGCAGAAGCCATCCGCGAGAAAGAGGCTCGCCTCAGAGCTCTGTGGTCAAACCGCCTGGCGTATCAGATGACAATCCTGCCGGAGTTCGACGAAGTATTCCGCGCCGCGCAACGAACGCTTCGTCAGGCTGACCTTCCCTAGCCGCTTCTAAATCCGTTACTCAAATACCACAGCGTGCCACTCGCTCGAACGCCTTCGGGTGGCAGGTTGCAGTCAAACAGTGACAGTAGGGTTGGGAACGGCAGGGTGAACGCCCACTGTCACTAAATTGTCACTATGAAGCGGTCAAATCGGATGATGTCCGATGATAAGCAGTGAATCTCCGCTGCCTGCATCCCGCGTGGCTGGCACGAGGAATTTGCTTGATTTCTGCGGGTTGCAGGCCCTTGAAATGACTGGCGGAGAGGGGGGGATTCGAACCCCCGATACAGCTTTTGACCGTATAACGGTTTAGCAAACCGCCGCCTTCAGCCACTCGGCCACCTCTCCGACTTGGGCGGGAACCTGCCATCGCAGGCCGCTCGTTTGTGAGCGTTTTGATTATAGCAGCCCGACCGGGCGGCCGCTCCGCCGAGCGGACCTTGCCGCTGCGAGAACCCGGGGCAGTCCCCCAGCTCGGCACAGGCTCCAGTTCTGCATCGGCCTTGCATCGGTCCGCTGTACAGAGCTTCCCGGGAGTGAATGCCTGAATTGGTTACGCAAGAACCCTGAGCAGGGCCAAGTGGGGTACAGATTCCGATTCTGCACTGACCTGCATCGACTCCGCCGTACCGATCTACCAGCAAGAGCGTGCCTGCGCTTACCCGCCGCAGAGGCTTCTGGTGAGTAAGTGCCCGACGGGACCGTCCGCCATGCCAGATGGCCGCTCTGCGGCGCAGGCTTAGGTATGTCGGCAAAGGCGATTTACGTCCCGCCGAAATCAATCACGCCCGCATTGTGGCTAGTGAATTCGGGTCACTCGAGAATCCGAAGCAACTTGATGCAATCCGGCTTCCGATTCCTTTGCGGGCTTGTTTTTATCCACCGCAGAGGCTCCTTGGAGGAGTGCATGCCTGGACTCGGGCACGTGAGAATCCGGGCAACTCAGCGCGATGCGGTTTCCAATCCGCCGCGAGCTCGTGCCTTCGAAGCGACCAAGGCGCTAGTAGGTGAATGCCTGAATCTCGCTTACGCCGGAGTTCGGTCCGTCCACATATCCTGAGCGAAGACTGGGATGCACCGCGATGTGCGCCGGAACCACATTGAAGGTGTTCGAAAAGTTAAATCCGTTGAGGATTTCCTGCAGATTGCCGTTGATGTCGTAAACGTAGATGGTGCTGCCGCTGCCAGACGAACTGGAATTAGGTTGCGCCACCAGAAAAAGCTTATGCATCGCGTCGAATTCGACATCGGCTCCGCTGTAGTACTGCTGCTGGCCTGATCCAGGAAGCACCACGGTGAAGCCATGGTGGTTGCTGAGATCGTAGAACTCCAGGTTCGCGTCGTCCTCGGTAGTGCTGCAGGCGATGCCATCGGCGGCGTCAACAGCCAAGCCGTTCACGAAACCATAGCCGACGCCAGTGAACTCCGTGTAATTGCCCGCAGTCAGGTCAACCTCGGCGAAGACTGGACGGCAGCCGAAGCATCCCGGGCCTCCGCCCAGCAGCGCCTGGTTGGTGGCGCTGTCGTAGGCCAGGGCCGGCGGCACGCTGCCGAAATCGTTTGAATCAGTAATGTGCACCACCGGGCCAAAGGTGTTGCTGGCCACGTTCGAACTGAACACCCACGGGATAAATTGCCCACTGTTGTCATAGGCGAAGACGGCGACGTTGGGAACTCCCTGATTCCGGCTGACGCCCGCCGGCATGATGAGATGCTGCGCTCCGATGGGCGGCGTCCAGGCGCCGTTAACACGGTTCGAGCCGAGCGGGTTGAGCGTGCCGAAAGTGCGACTGGTGACGGTAATGTGGGTTACGTGCTCGTGCTCGAAGAGCCCTACACTGTTGCCCACTACGCCCAAGGTGACGAAGTCATCCTGCGCATGTATTGGCTGCGCTAACTGCACCACGTTGAGAATATGGCCGGTGGTCTGATCAAAGGTTTCGACCGCAGCCAGAACATTTCCATTGGCAAGAGTTTTGGCTTCGGCCAGCAGACCTTCGCTGCCGTTCTGATCAATGTCGAAGCCAAAGATCTGTCCGCCGAACTGGCTGTGGACGATAACCCCGGTCGGGCCAGCCGGATTCGCCTGGTCGGTCTGGCAAAAGGCCGGAGTGCGTACTCCGAGCATGAGTGCCAGAGCAACGGCCACGAGAATGAAATTCACCGCAAAGCGTAAGAAGGCGGGCCGGTTTGACGCGTGGCACATGAGTTGTCTCCATAAATGAATTGAGGGAATTTCTTGCCCGGGCAAGCTTTCGGCAGAATGCTACGCCCGCTCAGCCCGCCGCTTGTCACAGAGTCGTCAAAGTTTTGTCATGAGCGACAGCAATTCGGGAAAGTACAGGGGCAGACTCGGCGCCCTTGCTCTCCGGCCAAAAGCGGTTTCCCCCTCCAAGTCCGTTGCAACGGTGTAGAATCTCGCCCATTGCTAACGGGGCTTCAGCACAGCCCCGGTTCATGCCGCTTCGTCCCTGGAGCTTAAGTATGAACCCGACTTTTCTGCGGCGCGTTGTTCTAGTTGGAGTCCTGTTGGTCTCTCCGCTTGCTCAGACGCAGGAAGACGCAGTTGCGCTCAGGGCGGGCCGTCCCGGCGGATCGTTACTGAAACCCAATACGCTGACGACCGCTTTCCCGCTGTTGAATCGCAGCAGCGTGGATTTCGACCGGGTTGAAGTCACTGCGATTTCCATCGAAGAAGGCTCGCTCGCCAAGCCTGTCAAGCTGCCCATTCAGTTGGGAACAATTCCTGCGGGGCACACAGCGGCCATCTTCGCCATCTTCAACGGAAAGACATTCCAAGCCCACCAGCCTTACCGCATGCAGGTGGAGGGCAGTTACCTGCGTTCTGGAGAGAAGCAAGCGTTCTCTCTGGAAGGAATTTTGTTTGTTCCGCCGGCAGCGCCGGGAACGTCGAAGACAGGGGCGGTCACGCTGGCTGCAAATCCTCCATCGGCCGTCGGCGGGGCGGGAGAACCCATCCCGGAGTTGGATAACGAGGACAATGCCCCGGCAATCCCCATGGGTAATCTTCGTCCCGGCAGACCGGGAGCTCCCACGCAGCTGAAGGAATCGCCGCCTCCGCTCGAGGACCCGGCGGACCTGGAATCTTCCGTCATTGCGTAGTTGCCAGTAGCGGTGGGCCGATCCATGGTGGCCCGACCAACGAGCCGAGCGGAGCCGTCAGCGATAGCGGCGACAATGCGAATTCCGGATGCGGCAAAGGCGGTAAGGATGCGCGCACCGTGTTCGCCACAGCGAATACTTTCGCCGCTCTGTCGAAGGACGACGGCGCTACGTTTACGCAGATGAGTTTCAGCGGAATTCCGGGATTCACCGGCTCGATCTGTTGCGATCAGGTGGCCGTCTTCGTACCCAAGATCAACCGCTTCGTCTGGACCATGCTGATGCGGAATATCCCGGGGCAATCCGGACGAGTGACCGTGCGCCTGATGGCGGCCAGCCCGGAGGACCTGCGAAAATCGGGCGGCCAAAGCGGCTGGACCATCTGGGAATTCACCCCCGATATCTTCGGCTTCAAGGGGCCGGGGTCGTTTGACTTTCCCGGCTTGGCGGTGGGGGACAAGGTCCTTTATCTCAACTTCGACGGGTTTGGCGGCTTCCTGGTATGCCGCATCCTGCTGAGCGAAATCAAAGCCGGCGGCACACTGCACTTTCGCTTCACCGACCCGACGGACAGTCCGGGAGCGGAACTTGGCCACGTCACGGAAAATCCGGGCGATGAAGTTTTCTGGGCGCAGAACAACAGCAACAGTCAGGTGCGGGTCTTCAACTGGGCTGAAAATAGCGATGATTTTCGCTTTCGCGACGTTGATATCGCGAGCTGGCCGAACGATCCCAGCAAGCTGACCTCAAAGACGCCGGACGGCAAAGACTGGCTGTCGTCCACGTCACCAGGCCGAATCCGCGGAGCGGCCCGCTTCAAGAATTCGAAGACCGACGAAGTCTGGTTTGCCTGGACAGCCTCTCGCGGCAATTCCTTCAAGCAGGCGCACGTGCACTGGATCAAGCTGGATCCGGGACACAACTTCAAGATCCTGAAGCAGGGCAATGTCTTCAACGATGATTTCGCCTTCGCTCTGCCGGCGCTGGCCACCAATGCGCGTGGCGAACTCGGCATGTCGCTGGAAGCCGGCGGAGGAGGGACCTTTGAGAACCACGTAGTCGGATTCCAGGGCGATCAGTCTTTGCACCGCACCACCAACAGTAGCGTCGGGCTCACGCGATTTGGCGATTACGTGACCATTCACCAGGACCAGAAAAACCCCGAGCGCTTCGACGCCTTCGGATACGGTATGGAGCCGATGCCTACCACGCACTTCGTTATCTTCGGCAGGGGGCAACCGCCGAAGTAGGGCCGTGCTCACGGAGCAAAGTAGCGAGATATCGAGCACCAACTGCGTGGCTAGAGCAAGGAACGAAACTGCGGATCACTCTGTAGCTTCGCGAATGCGGGTTCGTTCTTAAGCCATTCCGCAAAGGCGGCGGGATCTTTGGACTTCTCTTTGGCCCGGCGCAGCGCTTCAATGGCGGCCTTCCGGTCGTTGTTGAACGCATATGCCTGCGCGAGTCCCTGCAGCGCCCAGCCCGAGTCCAGATCAGCAGCCATCGCGAGCTGAAAATAATCTTCCGCCAGGACATATTGCTTGCCGGCGAGGTTCTCGTCGCCGGCTTCGGCAGCGCTGACGATGACGCCAGCCAAGGCTCGGCGGAGAACGCGTAGTTTATCGGGATGCGTTTCCGCAGCCGTTCGCCGGCGCAAAGCTGCAATTTGCTGCTGCGTCTGCTGGAAGATGTTCGAGCGGCTGGCTGGATTGCTGCCAAGTTGCTGCAGCCCGGCAAAGATCTCTCCGGTGAGCTGATTCTGCTCGCGGATTTCCTGCGCCTCGCGCTTCGCGCCCTCGCGAACATCCTTCTGTTTTTCCAGCGCGCTCGCCGATTGTCGCAGCGAGGCCGTATCGGCAAGGCCATCGAAGGTAGCAATGGCCTGCTGATATTCGCGCCATGCCTCATATAAGGCGCCAGATCGTTCCAGGTCCTGAGCGCGGTTTTCCGTCTTCGCCTTCTGCGCCGCGACGAACGCCGGGTCCAACGGTCCGCGCTTCTCCTTCATGGCCATCAGCTTGAACCAGGCGAGCGCCTCATCCATCACCTCAGCCGGGGCCCACTGGTGCGAACCGTCAAAGTGGCGGAGAACGTGAGGAAAGCCGGCCTGCTGCAACTGCTTGTCGAGTTCGGAGAGTTCGGGATAGTTGAAGTCGTAGTTGCCGACAGCGGCAAACACCGCAAACATGGCATCGTGCGAAGGAGGCGTACCGGCGAATCCGGCGCCATTGAGCAGTACTCCGGCAGCGCATTTACATCGCTGCGCCAGCAAGGACGCGACCCGCGCACCGCCGGAAAATCCCGCGAAGTACACGCGCTGGTTATCAATGGCCAGTCGCGCGTGAGTATCTACAGACATCGCCTGCGCCGAGCTGGTTTCCAACTGCCACGAGCCGTTACGCGAGTTGTTGGAGCCCGCCAGGATGTAGCCGTAGCGCTCGGCGGCGTCTTTCATGATTTCGAGCGGCACGCCTCCACGAGCGTCAGGGTCGAACACATAAATGATAGGCCAGCTTTTTCGGGGAGTGTAGTTAGAAGGCAGGTAGAGCGCGTAGCTCTGCTCGGCGTCGGCCTGGCATACCTGGTGAGGGATCAGCTTCCCGACCGGCAGCGGCGGCTGATTCGCGGTGCCCGGGGGATTCTGCGCGGTAACAAAGTGGGCCGCCAGCACCAAAATATAGATAAGTGGCGCGAGCGTCTTGAACACCTCGCCAGTATAGTCGAGGTGCAGGCAGCACAGACTTGTGCGTGCGACGCCTCGCGGGCTGGCGGTTCGTGATTCGCGATGCCAAGTCCGGCGTGATGCATCCAAATAAAGCTTGGCCAAGAAAAAACAATCCGCAGCGGACGCGCCTCCGGAAAGGCCGCTGGAGATTTTTCATCCTGCCGTGCGCGACTGGTTCGAGGCGGTCTTCCCGTCGCCCACCCGCCCGCAGATCGAGGGCTGGCCGGCCATTGCACGCGGCGAGTCCACCCTGATCCTGGCTCCCACCGGCAGCGGCAAGACGCTGGCCGCGTTCCTGTGGTGCATCAACCAGATGATGTTTAGCCCGGTGCCGCCGCCGGCCGAGCGCTGCCGGGTGTTGTACATCTCGCCCATCAAAGCGCTGGCGGTGGACGTGGAGCGCAACCTGCGCGCGCCACTGGTGGGAATCGCGCAGGCTGCACAGCGCGGCGGCACCGCCTTCCATCAGCCTTCCGTCGCCATCCGTACCGGCGACACCCCGCAAGCCGAACGCGCGCGCTTCTCGCGCCATCCCGCCGACATCCTTATTACTACGCCGGAATCCATCTATCTTCTACTGACCTCCAACGCCCGCCAAGTTCTACGCTCCATCGAAGTGGTTGTGGTGGACGAGATTCACGCGCTGGTGCCTGGCAAGCGCGGCTCGCATCTTTCCCTCTCGCTGGAACGCCTGCAGCACCTTGCTGGGCGGCCCATTCAGCGCCTCGGTCTTTCGGCGACGCAGCGGCCGCTGGAGGAAGTCGCGCGCTTTCTCGGCGGAGCCGATACCTCCGCAAGCACTGAATCCGCAGCGTCGAAAGCGAAGCCGGCGCAGAGAAAGCGAGCGAATCCCGCCGTAGGTGACGGCTCGTCTCCCGATATCCCGGAAGAAGCCGTTTCAGAGTTCGAGTCTGCGTCGTTCGCGCCGGTCTATCGCCCGGTCACCGTCGTGGACGCCAGCGCTCCCAAGCGGCTGGATCTTCGCGTCGAGGTCCCGGTTGAGGACATGGCCGGCCTCGACGACGTTGATCTGTTGCCGAGCGGGCCGGCTGCGCAGGGGCCGAAGCGCAATTCGATCTGGAGCGCCATCCATCCGCAGCTTCTTGAGCTGGTGCGCGCGCACACCTCGACGCTGATTTTCGTGAACAGCCGCCGCCTGGCAGAGCGAATCTCCGGCGCCATCAACGAGCTTGCCGGCGAAGACCTGGTGCGCGCGCACCACGGCAGCGTCGCGTTATCGCAGCGGAAGGAAATCGAAGACAAGCTGAAGCTCGGTAGCTTGCGCGGACTGGTCGCCACTTCGTCGCTGGAACTCGGCATTGATATGGGCGCAATTGATCTGGTCATCCAGATCGAGTCGCCGCCTTCGGTGGCCAGCGGCATGCAGCGTGTGGGGCGCGCCAGCCATCGCGTGGATGCCGTCAGCAACGCGGTGATTTTCCCCAAGTATCGTGGCGACCTGGTGGCCTGCGCTGCCATCGCGCGCGCCATGTATGAGGGCAAGGTGGAGTCGGTCCGCTATCCGCGCAATCCGCTCGACGTGCTGGCGCAGCAGGTGGTCGCCGCCGTCGCCGTCGAGGACTGGGTCGTGGATGATCTCTTCCGCCTGGTGCGATCGGCCGCGCCATTTGCGGCGCTCACGCGTTCAACTTTCGACGGCGTGCTCGACATGCTTTCCGGGCGCTATCCGTCGGATGAATTCGCGGAGCTGCGTCCGCGCATCACCTGGGACCGCATCGCCAAAACGCTGACCAGCCGCCAGGGCTCGCAGCGAGTCGCCATCATCAATGCCGGCACCATTCCCGATCGCGGCCTCTATGGCGTTTTCCTGGCAGGCGCCACCAAGGGCGCGCGCGTTGGCGAGCTCGACGAAGAGATGGTCTTCGAAAGTCGCACTGGCGACACCATCGTCCTCGGCGCTTCCGCCTGGCGCATTGAAGAGATTTCCTATAACAAGGTTGTGGTATCTCCGGCGCCCGGAGAGCCCGGCAAGATGCCGTTCTGGAGAGGCGATTCCGCCGCCCGCCCGGTTGAGTTCGGGCAGAAGATCGGCGCCATGAGCCGCGAGCTCTTGCGCCTGCCGCGGCCCGTGGCCTTTACCCAATTGGTGGAGCAGCACAGCCTGGACGCGATGGCCGCCGAGAACCTGCTGAAATATCTGGAAGACCAGGTGACCGCGACCGGACGCATTCCCAGCGACGAAGACATCCTGATCGAAACCTGTCGCGATGAAATGGGCGATCGCCGGGTGTGCGTGCTGACGCCCTTCGGCAGCGCCGTCCATGCCCCGTGGTGCATGGCGGTGGCCTCCAAACTTCGCGCCGAGCGCGGCCTGGAAGTCGAAACCATGTGGTCGAACGACGGCTTCGTGCTGCGAGTTCCTGACAGCGACGAGGTTTTGTCGGCGGAGGATCTGCTGCCGTCGCCGGTGGAAGTGAAAGACCTGGTGCTGCGTCAACTGGGCAGCACGTCGCTGTTCGCGGCAAAATTTCGCGAGGCTGCCGGCCGCGCGCTGTTGCTGCCGAGGCGGCGTCCCGGCTTGCGTGCGCCGCTTGTGGCAGCAGCGCAAGCGCTCAGCGGATCTGTTGGCGGTGGCGGCGCGCTATCCCTCGTTCCCGATTCTGCTGGAAGCCTACCGCGAGTGCATTCGCGATGTTTTCGATCTGCCGGCGCTGGCTTCCATTCTGAGTGGCGTGCAGCGCGGGAGCATTCGCGTTACCAGCATCGAGTCGAACCGGCCTTCTCCATTCGCCGCGTCGCTGCTTTTTTCCTATGTTGCGAATTACATCTATGACGGCGACGCTCCGCTGGCCGAACGTCGTGCGCAGGCGCTCTCCATTGATCAGTCGCAACTGGAAGAGCTACTGGGTGACGTTGACTTGCGCGAGCTGCTGGATCCCACCGCACTGGATGAAGTCGAAGCCCGCCTGCAATCGCTGGACCCCGAGTATCGCGCGCGTCACGCCGATGGCGTCCACGACCTGCTGCTGAAGCTGGGCGATCTGTCCGACGCCGAGCTGCTGGCGCGATGCGAGAGCGCGGAAGTCTCCGCCACCATCAAGACGCTGACGGATGCGCGGCGTGCGGTCCGGGTGCGCATCGCCGGCGACTCGCGATACATCCCAGCGGAATACGCTTCGCGCTATCGCGATGCGCTGGGAACGCCGCTGCCGCCCGGCCTGGCCGAGATTTTTCTGGAAGAGGAAGACGAGCCGCTGCTGGAAATTCTGCGGCGCTACGCGCGAACCCATGGGCCGTTTACTTCTGCGGACGTGGCGCGTCGCTACGGCTTGCCGGCGGCCACGGTTGACGCGGCGCTGCATCAGCTTCACGGCCTGGGGAAATTGCTGGAAGGCGAATTCCGCCCGGGCGGAACGCATTCCGAGTGGTGCGATCCGGAAGTGATGCGCCAGGTGCGGCGCAAGAGCCTGGCACGGCTGCGGCGCGAAATTGAGCCGGTGGAAGAAACCACCTTCGCTCGCTTCGCCACCCGCTGGCAGGGGACGGCGGTTCGCCGCCGCGGAATGGATGCGCTGCTCGATACCGTCGAGAGCCTGCAAGGCGCGGCGCTGCTGGTTTCCGATCTGGAGCGCGAGATTCTGCCCGCGCGTATTGCCGACTATCGGCCGGGCGATCTGGATACCGTGATGGCGGCGGGCCGCGTGGTGTGGGTGGGAGTGGAGCAGGTCGGCAACCGCGACGGAAGAGTCGCTCTCTATCTCAGTGAGGCGCTGCCTTTGCTGCTGCCTCCACGGGAACTTGCGAAGCGAGCCGCCCGCGCTCTCTGAGCGAGCTGGTGCGAATCGCGGAGTTTCTGGCGCAAAGCGGCGCATCGTTCTTCGCGGCGATCCATGGCCGCGACTGGCGGCGGATTTCCCGGCGAAACGCGCGATGCTCTGTGGGAGCTGGTTTGGGCCGGACAGGTCACCAATGACACCTTCCATCCGCTGCGTGAGCTGCTGGGACGAAGCGACGCGCAGCGAAAGCGACAGGAGCAGCGGCGATCCGCCGCCGGGCTCGCCTGACTTTGTTCGGCGTTTCCGCACGCGCATGGGCGGCTCGGCGGAAGGACGATGGTCGCTGCTCCGCCAGCAACTGATTTCGCCCATCAGTGTAACCGAATGGAGCGCGAACCTTGCGCATCAGTTGCTGGTGCGGCATGGCATTGTTCTGCGCGAAACGGCGATCGCCGAAGGCGTTCCCGGCGGCTATCCCACCATTTATCCGGCGCTGAAGACCATGGAAGACAGCGGCCTGGTGCGTCGCGGGATGTTTGTTGCCGGTTTGGGCGCCGCCCAGTTCGCCATTCCGTCGGCCGTGGACATGCTGCGCAGCCTGCGTGACCAGGCCGGACACGATGGATGTGCAGTTCCTGGCGGCCACCGATCCGGCCAATCCGTACGGCGCGCTGTTGCCATGGCCGAAGCGAGACGCGGCGGCAGACGAATCCGTCGCCCTGCGACGCCGCCGAGCAAACGTCGGCCAGCGCCGCGCGGCTCGCATGGCATGTCGCGCACCAGCGGCGCCGGCGTGATCCTGGTGAATGGCAGCCTGACTGCCTTCCTGCGGCGGCGCAGCGTGGAGGTCCAGGTCTTCCTGCCGGAATCCGAGCCTGAGCGCACGCGTTATGCGCGCGAATTGGCGAAGAAGCTGGCCGAGCTGGCGATTCGTCGCCAGGGCCGCAAGACCGGCCTGCTGGTCGGAACCATCAATGGCGAAGCGGCGCGTCAGCACTTCGTGGGACGCTTCCTGGAAGAAGCCGGCTTTGTGAATACCGCCGCCGGATTTCAGATGCGCAGAGTTGCGCCGGTGGCGTTGCCCTCCGACCACAACGCCGAAACCGAGGACGACAGTGACGACGATCCTGACGTGAGCGAGACTGCCTGATGCCCGAGGGCGACACCATCTTCCGGGCGGCGCGAACGCTGGACAAGGCGCTGGCCGGACAAGCGGTGACCGGCTTTGAAACTCAGCTTCCCGCGCTGGCCCGCGTGGAGGTTGACTCCGCCATCGTCGGCCGGTCGGTCGTGAAAGTGGAAGCCAACGGCAAGTGGATGCAAATGCATTTTTCCGGCGGCCTCATCCTGCTCACCCACATGCTGATGAGCGGAAGCTGGCACATTTACCGGCCGGGCGAGCGCTGGCAGCGGCCAACGGCCGACATGCGCATCGTCATCAAGACGGAGAAGATTTGGGCAGTCGCCTTTAAAGTGCCCATCGCCGAATTCCACACCGCCGACTCGCTGCGCCGCCGCCGCGGCTTCGCCAGTCTCGGCCAGGATGTGTTGGGAGAGAATTTCGATGCCGCGCAATCGGCCGCCACACTGGCGGCGAATGGCGACCTCGAAGTCGGCGTAGCGTTGCTGAGCCAGTCCATCGTGGCCGGATTGGGCAATGTCTATAAGTCGGAAGTCTGCTTCGCTTGCGGCGTCCATCCCTTTCGCCGCATCGCCAGCCTCGCGCAGCAAGATCTCATCTGCCTGATGCAGACCGCGCGGAAGTTTCTGCTGGCCAATGTCAGCGAAACTTCCGGCCGGCAAATGGCGACCTACAGCGGCTTGCGGCGAACCACAGGCCGCTCCAACCGCGAGGAGCGTCTGTGGGTGTACGGGCGGCGCGGCGAGCCCTGCCGCAAATGCGGCACGCCGATTGAATCGCGCAAGCAGGGAATAGACGCCCGCACCACATTCTGGTGCCCGCAGTGCCAGGCGGTGCCGAACGCGGGCTCGTAGCTGATGTGGCGTGCCGTGAGACGTGTGGGAGCTGCCTTGAAAGGGCACGCCTTTCAGGCGTGCCGTACACGTCCCCGAAGCGCCCGTTTCAGCCGCTGAGGGCAATTGCCCTCAGGGCCTGAAGGCCCAATTCCTGGCCCTCTTGACGGCACGGCTAAAGCCGTGCCCTTTCAAAGCACGGAGACCCGCCCTACTGCACCGGCACGACCGGAGGTCGCGCCCTTACTCGTACGTTGGCAAGGCTGCGCTATTGCACCGGCGCGAGGACCGCGTCCAGCAGGTCCGGCGCTCCTTCCACCTTTTCCAGGTGCGGATAGCGCAGGCCCTGGTGATAGTCGAGATTCACGGTCAGGAAGTCGTCATCGCGTTTGAGCAGCAGCTTGATCGGCTGCTGGTTCTTCTCGGCCGCCAGAATTGCCTCGCGCAGTGTGGCGGCGCTGAACTTCTGGTCATTCACCGCTTCCAGTTGCATGTCAGGCGTCAGGCCTGCCTTGAACGCCGGACTGTCCCATACCACCCCTAGCAGGCTGCCTTCTCCACTCACGGAGAAACCCAGTGACGTGGCAAAGTTGGTGCCGCGGGTGTGGTCAGCGTGTTTCATCGAATCCGGCTCGGTGTCGTTGTACACCAGCTTGTAGCCGCCGCGAGTGATGCCGCCCTCCGGCACCTGCGGCGCCACTTCATACACCCGCTCGCGCAGGAAGCCCGCCCAGTCGAAGGGCTGCACGGTATTCAGCGCGGCCACGATGTCGTCGAGGGTATAGGTCTTGGTGATGTAGCTGCCGTTGTCCATGCCATAAAACAGCTTGGCGAAATCGTCCAGCGACTTCTTGCCGCCGCTGAGCTCGCGAATTTTGGTGTCGGCATCCAGCCAGATCAGGTCCGACTCGGGGTAATAGTCGTAACGCTCGCTGCCAGCTTGGCCACACTTCCTGCGACGCGCCGTGCGACGAGATGATGGGCTGATTGGTGGTGTCCACCAGCGAGCGCCAGGTGCGGCCCGGGCTGATCTCGAAGTTGGCGGCGATGCCGCGCGATGTTGTCGCGCGCCTGCTCGGCGGTACGCATTCCGGAGCGCGCCGTCAGCACGTTGCCGTAGTAGTCGGTCAGACCTTCGTACACCCAGAGCAGATCGTTCTGCATGGGCACATTGAAGTTCGGCGTCCACAGATCGGCGGGACGGCGAAACTTGCCGTTCCAGGAATGCGTGTACTCGTGGGGCAGCAGCGCGCGTCCGCCCACGCCCGCGGCCCAGTCGGTGAAGTAGTTGGCGCGCGAGCCGTCTTCGCTGGACTGGTGATGCTCCAGACCTTTGCCGCCCACGGTATCGCTCAGCGAGAACAGGAAGTCGTAATGGTCATAGTGGTGCGAGGCGAAGAGCTTCTGCGCCTGGATGACCAGGTTCTTGTGAAATTGCAGTTCGTCGGGCGTGATCTCCAACTGCTCCGGCTTGTCGGCAAAGACATCGAGGTACACCGGATTGTCGGGCCCCGACGAAATGTCCACGCGCTTGAAGTTGACGCCGGCGTAGAGCGGCGAATCAACCAGCGTGTTGAGGGTGGTGTCTTTGAAAGCCACCAGGTTGCCGTCCTGCGACTTCGGTCTCCAGGGCGCAGGCGTACTTCCATCCTTCCGGCAGCCGGATGGAGGTGGAGAAATTGATGCGCCGCGAAAAATATCCCGCCGGGTAGAACAGCGCGCTGTTCCATGTGACGTCGGCGAACTTTGACGAGATGCGTCCCCGCTGCGGCTTCATGGGGCCGAGATACTGGAAGTTCAGGTCGAGCGCGCTCGCGCCCGGCGGCACATCCACGTGGAAGGCGTGACATGTCGACGCGGTCGCGGACCCAGGCCACCGCGCTTGCCGTTGGCGGTGATGACCAGCCCGGCCAGGCTCTCCACCGGATTCGACGGCGAATGCGTGCCCGGCAGCCACTCGGGATAGAGCAGCGTCATCTTGCCGGCCTTCACCGGAATGGTTTCGTGCACGTTGAAGATCCGGTCATTGACGTTGGTGATGTCCACCATCAAGCGAGATAGTGCCGGGATAGGGCGTGTCCACGGGAGCCACGATGGGCGGCGGCAGCGGTACGGGCTGAGGGCCGGCCGACTTCTGGGCCACGGACTTCTGGGCAAATGCTGCCGGAATGAGAGTGAAAATTGAGAGCAGTAGGGCTAGTGCAGAGTTTTTAGACAGGACACAAAATGCCACGCGGCTCCTCCAGAATTAGACACAACACTCTATATCAAACCGAGGCGGTCGCCGAGGGATGCGGGACGAAAATTGCAGAAGGCGAAGGGGATAGCTCGATTTCCGTGTCCGAACATGGACATCTGGCGGGAGATGTCGACTTTGTGCTTTCTCTAATCGGAAGCGGCTGGCCGGTTGCTGAAAATCTCACTGACCGAAATTGTTTGCAGGGCTTCGCCCGCCGAGAGCCGCAATGGAAGAGCAGGTCACGGCAGTACAGAACGAGACGGCAGTATCTCCGATTCGCATCCTGCACCTGGAAGACGAGGCTGGCGACCGCGAGCTGATTGCGCGGTTGCTGCACTCGTCCGGACTGGATTGCGCGATCACTGCCGTCGAGACCCGGGACGAGTTCCTGGGCGCACTTCAGCAGGAAGACTGGCAGCTCATCCTGTCGGATTTCGCCCTGCCCGACTTCGATGGCTTCTCCGCGCTCAAGCTGGCGCGGCAATTGGCTCCGCAGGTCCCGTTCCTGTTCGTCAGCGGCGTGATCGGCGAAGAGCGGGCGGTGGAAACCCTGAAGAGCGGGGCCACCGACTGCGTGCTCAAGAGCCGGCTGGAGCGGCTGGCGCCGGCGGTTCGACGTGCTCTGCAGGAAGCCGAGGAGCGGCGACGCCTGCACGAGACGCAGACCGCGCTGTTCAAGAGTGAAGAGCGCTTCCGCCTGCTGGTACAGGGCATTCGCGATTACGCCATCTATTCCGTGAATCTGGAGGGCGTGGTGGTGAGCTGGAATGGCGGGGCTGAGCGCATCTTCGGTTATGCGGCCAGCGAAGCGATTGGATCCCCGGTACGGCAGTTCTTTCGCCAGACCGACCTGAACGATCACTGCTACGAGCGCCTGCTACGGTCGGCGGAGGAGCAAGGCCGGGCGCAGCAGGAAATCTGGCAGGTGCGCAAAGGCGGCGAGTGCTTCTGGGGCGAAGTGGTGCTCACCCCGCTGCCCGGTATCAACGTCTTCGCGGTCATCACCCACGACATCACCGAACGGCGGCTGAGCCTGCAGGAGCGGGAGCGGACCCGCCAGGAACGGGCGCGGCTACAGGAGCGCTTTCTCTCCCACATCTCGCATGAGCTGCGCACCCCGCTGACCACTATCGTGGACTTCAGCTCACTGCTGGAGGAAGGCACGGCCGGCCCCTTGCTGCCCGACCAGAAGGAGTACCTGGAAATCATTTTGCGTGCCTCAAACCAGTTGGGGGTCATGGTCAACAGCCTGCTGGACCTCACCCGCAGCGACTGGCGCCGCCTGCCGGTGATGCAGGGCTGCGTGGCCATGGAGGAGTTGATCGCGCAGGTGTGCCAGAACTTTCGCGCCAGCGCTCAAGGCAAGAGAATCCAGTTGCGGAACTCCACTCGCGGACCGCTGCCGTCGGCCTTCGCCGACTCGTCCCGCATCGTCGAAGTCCTCACCAACCTCATCGAGAACGCCATCAAGTACAGCCCGGAAGGCTCGTGGGTGGAAGTGGCGGCGACCAGCACCGGCGATGCGCCTGACTTCCTCGATATTCAGGTGCGCGACAACGGACCGGGCATTGACCCCAAGTACCAGGGGAGGGTGTTCGAACGCTTCTTCCGGGTCTCGGAGGTGCCGGACAGCCATCCCGGCGGCCTGGGCCTGGGCCTGTTCATCAGCCGCGAGATTGTCCGGGCGCACGGCGGAACCCTGTGGCTGGAGGATGCCGGCCCTGGCTGTGCCTTCCACTTCACCGTGCCGGTCTTCCGGCTGGAGACGCATTCTGGCTCCGCTGATGACTGGCCGTAACCTGTCCGCGGGAGCGATAGCGGTCCTCACCGTCACCATTCCCGAAATGCCCAACTGTACCGCCGTGGACCTGGACCGCTACCTGCGCTCGGTGCGCGAGACCATCGGCCGCTGTATTCACCAAAGTTCCGACCTGATTTTGCCGTTAATGTACAGAGGAGGGCGGCCGCGGATTCACGTGGTCGGCTTCAGCAAGCCGGATGGCGTGCCGCGTATGCTGGCGCGCATCCGCGAGGAGCTGGCTTCCTCGCTGGAGTTGCAGCCGTTGGAAGGGCAGTTCGAGATCAACAGCCAGATCTGGGCTCTTCCGGGCGGTGCAATCGACGATATCGCGGGCATTAGCGGACGGCTGACCGCCCGGATCGAACAGGCCCTCCAAATCGGGCAGGAGACGGGAGAGCGGGATGAACGCAGAACGGCACAAAGTGTTAGTCATTGAAGACAACCGCGAGCACTTGATGGCCCTGAGCATCAAGTTGAAGACCCATGGCTACGAAGTGGTTTCCGCCGCCGACGGCGTTACCGCTATCAGCGTGGTGAAGCGCGAAGATCCGGACGCCATCCTGCTGGACCTGGGCCTGCCCGGAGGAGACGGCTTTGTGGTTCTGGAGCGCCTGCGTTCCATGAGCCATTCCATCGGAACTCCGGTCATCGTGGTCACCGCCCGGCCTCCTGAGACCAACAAGCGCGAAGCCATGAAGCTGGGAGTGCTGGCCTTTCTGCAAAAGCCGGTCAAGACGACCGAACTGCTATTCGCCCTGCGCAAAGCCCTACATCAATACGCTCCCGAAGAGGTCAACTGAAACTCTTTCTCCCGCAGCACCACCTGCCCGCCCTGATTCGTTCGCTCCTACACCGCCGTGGAACGATGCGGCAGCTCGCATTCCCCCGGAAGCTTCGCCATACCTAACCAGAAGCGCGAAATTGCCTGTACCACTTTCACGAAGTCGGCCAGGCTTCCCGGCTTCTGCACGTAACTATTGGCTCCCAGCCGATAGCACGAGGCCATGTCGGAAGCCGCCTGCGAAGTGGTAAAGACCACTACAGGGATGTTCTGCAATCTGGGCATGGCCTTGATTTCAGCCAGCACTGCTCGGCCGTCTTTTCGCGGCAAATTCAAGTCCAGGAGGATCAAGTTGGGACAATGACCGCTGCCAGCGGACTCGCGCAGGAAAGCGATGGCCTTGGCGCCGTCGGTCACCGCGGTGACGTGGTCGGAGCAGCGGGCCCGCGACAGCACATCGCGGATAAGGTACGCGTCGCCCTCGTTATCTTCGACTAACAGCACATGCCGCACCATTGCCATCCGCTCGTCAGGAGCGGCCCGCAGGCGGCATTTTCGGCAGCGAGAATTTGAAGGTTGAGCCCGCTCCCAGCTCCGATTCAATCCAGATCCTGCCGCCATGCTGCTCGATGATCTTCTTGCAGATGGCCAGGCCCAGGCCATTGCCGGGATGCTCGGACTGGGTATGCAGGCGCTTGAAGATGACGAAGATGGTATCGGCATATTCGGACGAGATTCCGATGCCATTGTCGGCCACGGAAAACACCCATTCTGCCGGCAACTCCGCCGCGTTCACCTGGATCGCCGGCCTCTCCGAGCCACGGAACTTGATGGCGTTGCCAATCAGGTTCTGAAAAACCTGCAACAGTAAGGGCCCGTCAGCCTTCACCACCGGAAGCGAGTGGCAGGTAATCACCGCGCCGCTCTCGTGGATGGCCGCTTCCAGGTTCTGCACGGCATGAGTTACCAGCTCGTTACAGTCAACGTCGGCGGCATTCAGCCCTTCCCGGCCCACCCGCGCGAAGGCCAGCAGATCTTTGATCAGGCTTTGCATCCGGGTAGCGCCATCGGAAGCGTACTCGATAAAGCGCAGGCCTTCGTCGTCCAGTTTTTCGCGATAGCGTTCGGCCAGCAACTGGGTGAAGGTCGCGACCATGCGCAGGGGCTCCTGCAAATCATGGGAGGCCACGTACGCGAACTGCTCCAGGTCGCGGTTGGAGCGCACCAGTTCCTGCTGCGCCTGTTTGAACTCCTCCCGCAGGCGCTTTTCCTGCAGCGCCCGCCACACCACCGAAGGCAGCCGCGCCAGTTGGTCCTTCAGCACGTAGTCGGCGGCGCCCCCTTTGATGCAATCCACCGCCAGCAGTTCACCCAGCGATCCCGTCACCAGGACCACCGGGATGTCCATCTCTTTTTTTTGCAGCAGCCGGATGGCATCCATGCCCGTCCATTGCGGCAGGTTGTAGTCGGCCAGGATGATGTCGTATTCCCCGCTGCGCAGCCGCTCGGAAAAAGCTGCCTCGGTCTCCGCCACGTCGCGGTCAATCTCGAAACCTTCCTGCTCCAGGGCCAGCGACACCAGCTCCACATCGTCGGGATCGTCCTCCAGCATCAGCACCCGCAGCTTGGCCTTGGCGCGGCCGAGGCCGGGAGGGACCATGTCGCTGAAGCGGAACGGCGCCGCCGCCGGCTGGGCCAGCCCCGGCGCAGCCGCCAGCGCGGGCAAGGCCACACGTGCCGGCGTCACCGCCGGGACCGGATTTCGCCGCTGAGGACAGACGTGGTTGTGTTCCAGCTCTTCCAGCGCTTCTATAGTTGGCGCCACAAAGGTATGCCGGCAGAACAGGCATACACTCTCGGGCAGGTCTTCCGGGTTGCTACAGCGGCTGAACCGCTCTGTTTCATTGGTAATTCCTAATGTGGCCACAGCCGAATCTCCCGAGCGGGCTCCGACCGAAGCCGACCCGGTCGGGCCGCGTTATCCACCGTTGCAGCACTAATTCCATGTCGCACCGCAACTTAGGAACTCAAGAAGGACCGTTTCGCTCAATTTCCGAAACGGTGCCGGCTCCGAATCAGTTCCACGGAGCAAATGCGTTTACTGCGATGCCATCTTCTGCAAGCAACTTTTGCACCATCGCAAGAATGGTTTCCGACGCCAGATGGTTCGGCTTCAATAGCACGAACGGAACGCCCGCTTTTTCCGCACGCGCGCACAGGTCCCCGGCCGGGACCACCAATCCCACCACTTCGCTCCCCAGTTGGCCGGCAATGTCGTCCAGTCGCATGCCGTCAAAGGCGGCGGAACGGTTGACCGCGATGGCTCGCATCAGCGGCTTGGACATGCCGGCAGCGGCCAGTTGTCCCAGAATGCGGCTGGCACAGAGCACGCTCACCGGATCGTTGGCCAGCACCACGCCCCCGAACTTGGACACACGCGCGGCAGCGCGGCTGGCTTCCGAAGTCGCATCCGGCAGGTCAACCACCACGTAGTCGGCCATCTTGCTGAGCGTTCTCAGCAGCACCTCGGCTTTCTGCAACTCGATGGGCCCGAAGTCCTGGTTGGTTTGGGGCCCGAAAAGCACCTTCATGCCGGAGGGAAACTCGGTCAGTGACGCAAGAATCTCGCGCTCGTTGATGCCCTCCAGCGGGAGCTTGCCCAGGGAGCCGAGGTGATTGACCGGAACGCTTCCCAAATAGGGAGCAAACGTCCCAAAATCGGAGCGCAACTCGACCGCAATTACCCTGTGTTTGGTGTGGGCGATAGCCGAGGCGATGTTCAGCGCCACGGTGGTTGTGCCCACTCCGCCCTTGGCGCCCACGAACAGCAGCACCTTCCCGGTGCGCTGCTCGGTCCGGGCCTTCTGTTGTTTCTGGCGTTCGACCGCAAACAGCAGGGCGCGCGTCAGAGTGACGCTGTCCACCCTGCCTTTGACCAGGTAATCCTGCGCTCCAATCTCGACCGCCTGCATGGCAATCTGCTCGTCATCCAGATTGCTCATCACCACGACCGGCAGAGTGGGAGAGGCGGCGTGGGCGCGTTCAAAGGTCGCCAACCCTTGGCTGTCGGGCAGTGATAGGTCCAGCAGCAGGGCGTCAATGCCGCCCTGCGCCAGGCGCTGCAGCCCGGGTCCCAGCCGTTCACAGGTTTCCAGGTGAAAAGTGGTGTTGGCGGCGCCGGCAAGCAGAATGGAAGTCAGTTTCACGTCGCCGGGGTTGTCTTCGATCAGCAGTACATTCGCTTCATTGCGGCTCATGGGCAATCTCCCAGACCTCCAGGTGACCCTGGCTTATGGCGAAAGCACAAAGCGGCCATGCCATGGCGTTCCCTGGCAGGCTCATCTGCCAGATTCATCGGACGCCTGCGCAAAGAACATGAATTGCTTTTGAGCGCTTAGGTGGCGGGTCTGCTGTGGTAGCACACGCAAGGGGTTGCCCTGCAGGGTAAGTTTTGCGGCTAGGGTAGCGGGCAAGCGGCTGAACCGACAGTTTGCCCCGAATGGGAATCCGGGCACCCCAGGTGAGTATCTCGATACCACTCGTCAAAGCTGGCCGCTGGGTAGAAAGGAACCGAAGCCGGAAGCCCAAACGAGCAGAATTACTCGCCTCAGCACAATGTTGTCAGCAAGTTGTTGATCTTCCGTCCTCGGAAAAATTTATTGTCGCCCAGCCCGTGTTGGAAGGCCAGATGCTTTATGTATCCGTGCAAGGCAATGGGGTATGCGATGCGGGCTTTCTCTCCAACACGGTTTGCACTGATTCTGGGTGTGATAGCCATCTCCTTCGCATCGCTTACCTGGGCCCAACGGACAATTTCGGTTAACGACATTGTGGACCGCATGGCGGAAGCGCAGCGACAGAACCGCGAGCGTTTCGTGCCTTACACCGTGACCCGCCAGTATCAGCTTGGATCGGCCGGAGCCGAAAGGCCGACCTCCAGCGTCGTAGCGGAAGTGAGCGCGATCGCGCCGTCGGAAGAGGAATATGTCATCAGCCAAACCGCTGGCAGCGATCGCGGCGAGAAAATTGTTCGCAAGGTACTGGACCACGAGACCCAGATCGAAATCCACCCCGGCGATTACGCCGTCAGCGCCCGCAACTATGATTTTTCACTGATCGGAACGGACAGCCTCAACGGACGCAATTGCTACGTCCTCGAACTCCATCCCAAGCGCGACAGTTCCGACCTGATGCGCGGCAGAATCTGGGTGGACGCGAACCAGTATGTCATTCGCAAGATTGACGGCGAGCCCGCCAAGAGCCCGTCCTTCTGGCTGAAAAACGTGCACTTTACCGTCAGCTTCGGCGAGGTCCAGGGCATCTGGATGCAGACCGAAACCCGCGCCGTCGCCAATGTGCGCCTGCTGGGAGAGCATGTGCTCACTTCCCGGTACGTCGACCTGCAACGCGCCAGCGTGACCGCGGCGAACCGTCCCTCTCAAACTATGCCCTCCCGAAATAGTGCGCGCCAGCGAGCTATTGCCAACTCCGCCACCTTCGTCTCGCGCTAAGCCGCCCCCTTCCCAACTGTTTGTCTTCAAGTTGAGTGACATACCGTTTGGACCGAGTCCCATTCGGGTGGCGGAACGAACGCATTGTACTTCGCAACGGTAACGGAAGGCCCCTGGAGATACCGATGTCGCGCCAATGTAGTGTTGTCGGTCTAACCCATGCTCCTGTGCCGGTGTCGGGTTCGCGAGCATCAGAGCGCCGGAGGCGCGACTTAGTTTAGCCCAGTTCCCCACACATCCGCGGTTTCGGATGTGTGGGAGACGCCAAATCCCAAAGACACTTCATTCACCACAGAGGCGCAGAGACACAGAGGAGTCGGAAAGCTTCGTCAAATTCCTCACTCTTCAACTCGAGTGCCGCGTTCCAGCCGTCTTTTGGCTAGGGCGGAGCCTTCGTGCCCGGCGCCGCCATTATTGATTTGTCATCACGAACGGGTTTCAGCCCGCGAGGGATCTGCTGTTTCTTGACCGGGCGCATCGGCATGGTGCGCGCAGAACCCGTATCGGGGCGTGGCTTCAGCCACGCCGAACCAGCCCCATTCGCCTTCCCGAGCCGGCTTGAGCCGGCGACAGAAAACCTCGGGGGCTGAACCCCATTCGATTGGGTCGGCGTTACGGCGCGGCTGAAGCCGCGACCTGATACGGTTGCGGGCGCGATGAACGGAAACGTTTGGCAGGACGGACCGTGGCCGCTTCCCACACATCCCAAAAGATGGGATGGGTGGGGCGCCCAGATTGTCGTCGGCCAAGGGTAAGGCCCCGCCCTGGCCAGAAGATGGCTAGAACCGGGCACCCAGGTTTTCTTCACGAAAAGCTAGAACGGGGCACCCAGGTTTTCCTTCACAAAAAGCTGTGTCTCTGCGGTGAAACGAAGTTCGGGGTGAATGATCCGCCGGGCTAGCTGCTCTTCTCGCCGATGGTGGTGACTTTGTGGGCGGCGAATTTGCGCTCCAGGGCGTCGAGGCCGGAATCTGGCTTGGCTGTCGCTGACGCAAAATTCGGCTCGCCCGAATCCGGCGTGGATCCCGGCTGGCCGGAATGCGACTCGCCGGCGGAAAGATTCGATTCCGCGCCGCTGGCCGGTTCCGTTGCGCCGGTCTTCTCCTGCGCGTCGGGGCCGGCCTCGGCGGCCGGTATGGCCGCGGTGACTGGCGGACGCGGCGCTTCCACGGTGTGCGTTCCAGAGAATCCCTTCTCGAGAAATTTCCGCGAATTCAGCAGGGGCCGCGCCAGCGACGGGTTGTAGCTGGTCCACGCCGACTCGGTTTCGGCTTCGCGCTCAAACTGCGCCCGCATGCTCTCCATCTTGGAATCGAGGTCATCGAGGTAGTGCAGCATCAGCGCCTCGGGGAACATGGGCAGCTTGGGCGAGCCGAATTCGTATTGCCCATGATGGCTGATGATCATGTGCTCGATCAGGATCTTCAGCTCATCGGGGAAACCGGGAATGTGCACCAGCTTGGCGTGCAGCATCTCCAGCTCGATGATCATGTGGCCCAGCAACTGGCCCTTGGTGGTGTAGGAGATGGAGCGCTGATAGGCGAGCTCGTGCAGCTTGCCGATATCGTGCAGAAAGGCGCCGCTGAGCAGCAGGTCGCGGTTCACCTGCGGATAATTCTGCGCCGCCAGGTCGCAGATTTTGAACAGCGAGAGCACGTGGTCCAGCAGGCCGCCGATGAAGGCGTGATGCAGGGTCTTGGCCGCAGGCGCGTTCTTGTAGGCCGCGGCGATGGCCGCGTCGTTCATGAAGTCGGTGATCAGCCGCTTCAGCCAGGGGTTCTGGAAGCTTTCCACATAGTTGCGCAACTGCTGCCAGAGCTGCTCGATGTCCTTGGTGGTCTTGGGCAGGTAGTCGGCGTAGTCGATTTCGTTGTCGTGCAGGCGGCGGACTTTGTGGATGGTGATCTGCCAGCGGCCGTTGTACTTGTGCAGCAGCCCCTTCACCTTGACGAAGTCGTCCTGCTCGAAGGCCTCGACGGCCTCGGCCACGTTGTCCCACATGTTGCCCTGGATCTGGCCGCTGCGGTCGCAGAGGATGACCGAGAGATACATTTCGCCGCTCTTTTTGGAGCGGACCTGCTTATTGGCCACTACAAACGAGGTAGTAATAGTCAGGTTCTCGTGGCGGGCGCAATCGGAGATGTAGAAATCCTTCATAAGCGGCTTGGGACGGGCGATTCCCTATGGTATCGCACTGCCGGCTGGGCATTCTCGGGGCCGCCGGGTATGGGGTGGAAAAAAATACTTCGCCAGCTAATTAAATTTGTTCCAGACACCGTTTTTCGCTTGCGGGACAAGCAACGCATGGCATCTAATTTTTTACCGTCAAACAGGTGGTCAATACTTTGTTTTGACCGTGAAAGGGCCGGGCCGTACGTTGGTTTCGGCTGGCTCCCAGGGTCGCCCAAATCGGAGCCATGTCAAATTCAGACACACCTAAATCTCCTCGTCACTTTGTGCGAACCAAGGAAAACGGTTCGCTGATCCGCTCAACCTGCACGCTCTGCGGAGCCTCGCGGCTGGCATCGGAAACCGACGGCTCACTGGAAAGATGGGAAAGCGGGCACGACTGCGAAGCCGGCTCGTCCACTATGCTGTAACTGCCATGTGAGCGCGAGGTTTGTAAAGGGCTCGGCGGCGCGCGCGGACTTCAAAACTCAAACTCCTCCCTGCGCTGGGTGATCTCCGTCGTGGGTTACGCCGCCCGCTCTAGAACAGGCCCAGCTTTTTCTTCTTCTTCAGCTTCTTGGCGTTTTCCGCGTCGGCGGTGGTGTAGATCGGCTTGGTCTCGTTGGGACTTTCGCCGGTATCAATGTAGCCGGGACGGATGTCAATGTAGGCTTCGTCGCGCAGCTTGGTCAGGTAATCGCGCAAGGCCGGCTGCATCTTCTGCATGTAAATCTGTTCCTGGATCTGGCCTTCGATTTCCTTCTCTGGCGGGATGCCGGCGTTCTGGTGCTCGGTGACCTTCAGGATCACGAAGCCCTGGTTGGTGCGGACGGGTTCGGTGAAATCGCCGGCCTTCATGCCGAAGGTCTGGTCCTCAAGCTGCTTGGAGAGGGTGCCGCGCTTGAAGTATTCCAGGTCGCCGCCCAAGCTGGCGGTGGGACCGTCGGAATACTGTTTGGCCAGGTCGTCGAACTTGCTGCCCTTTTTGAGCATGGCATAGACCTGCTCGGCCTTGGCCTGCGCCTTGGCCACGTCCTCCGGATCAGGCGCCTCGGGCAGTGCGGTCTCACCCTTCTCGGTCTTGATCGGCGGCGTCTTCGAAGTGGCAATCAGGATTTCGCTCAGCCGTACCTGCTCCGGGCGGTCCATCTGCGCCTTGTGGCTGTCGTAGTACTGCTGCATTTCCTGCTGGGTCACGTTGATGTGGCCGCCCACTTCCTGGCTGATCACGCGTTGCGTCAGGATGCTGTTCTTCAGGTTCTGCTTGAATTCCTCGAACGACACGCCCTGCGCCACCGCCGCCTTCTCCACGTCTTCCATGGACTCGGCGTGCATCTGCTTGCGGATTTCGTCCAGCCGCTTGATAACTTCGGTATCGGCATTGATGTCGAGTTCGGCAGCCTTCTGCACCAGCAACTGCTGGTCAATCAGGTCGCGCAGCACGTCCTTGTCGCGGTCCTTGATTTCCTGGTCGGCGCCGGTGGTGTTCTGCTGGCGCACCTCGGAGACCATGGCATCGCGGCTCTTGCGCAGGTCAGCGCGGGTGATGATGCTGTTGTTGATGCGGGCGACGATTTCTTCCACCACCGTGGAATCGCCGGTGGCGGACGCCGGCGCTTGCGTCGGCAACGACGCGGGTACCGTGGTCGAAGTCAACTGTTGTGCCAGCAGGGAAGCGCAGAACAGAGTAGGAAAAATCAAGAAAGCGAATTTCTTCATGCCATAAAACCTGATCCGGCCGCCCAATGCAGAGAGCACCTGGATCGTGACGAGGGTTGTCCTTCGGGATATTTTACCGCGTCTAACGCTTTTGTGCCGGGTAAAAGAGCGGCGATTAGCTGTTAGCTCTTAGCCATTAGCTCTTAGCGCGACCCGCAGAAATCTGGGTGCCCCACACATCCGCGGGTTTGAAATGTGCGGGAGGCGACAAATCTCGACCCCGTCCTAGCTCCTGCGCAGATGTGGAGTTCGCGCGAATACGAGCGCCGGGCGAACCGGGCATGGCATGCAGGTGCATGCGTTTCTTCCGGGCCGTACCGCCGTGAGTTCGACACGCACTGGCGAAGAGCGAACAGCGAAAGGCGAAAAGCGGTATCCCCCTGCGCTATCATGGCCGGTTCGGCGCTTGCGGCACACAACCGCGAGCGCACGGGAGAATCCATCATGCGCAGTCTCGGCTTCCTTGCGCTTATAGTCATCGTCATGAGTTCCACCATCGCCAACGCCTCCAACCCATCCAACGCTTCCAGCGACGCATCGCCGGCATCGACTGCGGTTCCCACCCAGACCGCGGCTCCCGCCCAGGCCATGTCAACCAACGCGCCGGATCTTGCGCAACTGCAGCAGATGACTGCCCGCTTCGCTCCGACCGAGCTGAACGTGGACATCAGCGGTCTCTCCGTGGGCGACCGCCGCGCGCTGGTGAAGCTGATCGAGGCCGCCCGCCTGATCGACGACATCTTTCTCACCCAATATTGGAGCGGCAATCACGCGCTGTATGCTTCGCTGCAGAAAGACCACACCCCGCTGGGCAAGGCGCGGCTGCATTATTTCTGGCTCAACAAGGGCCCGTGGTCGTCGCTCGACGGCGACCAGGCTTTTCTGCCGGACGTGCCTGCGCACAAGCTGCCGGGCGCGAACTTCTATCCCGAGAGCATGACCAAGGAGCAGTTCGAGAGCTGGGTGGCGAAACTGCCGGAAGAGCAGCAGCGGCAGGCCAAAGGATTCTTCACCGTGATCGCCGACGACGGCAAGGGCGGACTTCAATATAGTTCCCTATAGCGAATCCTACCGCGCTGACCTGCAGCGTGCCGCCACGCTGCTGAAGGAAGCCGCCGCGCTCACCGACAACGCCACGCTCAAACATTTCCTCAACTGCGCGCGCCGACGCCTTCCTCTCCAACGACTACTACGAGAGCGACCTGGCGTGGATGGACCTGGATGCGCCGCTCGACATCACCATTGGCCCCTACGAAACCTACAACGACGAGATTTTCGGCTACAAGGCGTCGTATGAGGCGTACGTCAACCTGCGCGACGAGCAGGAGAGCGCCAAGCTCGGCGCGTTTGCGCGGCATTTGCAGGAGATCGAAGATCACCTGCCCATCGATCCCAAGTATCGCAATCCCAAAATCGGCGGGCAGGCGCCCATTCGCGTGGTCAACGAAGTAATGACCGCCGGCGACGGCGCGCACGGCGTGCAGACCGCTGCCTACAATCTGCCCAACGACGAAAGGGTGATTCAGCAGAAGGGCAGCAAGCGGGTGATGCTGAAGAACGTCTCGGAGGCGAAGTTCAAGCAAACGCTGATGCCGATTTCGCAGCGCGTGCTGGCCGCCGATGAGCAAGGCGACGTGAACTTCAATTCGTTCTTCACTCACATCCTGACGCACGAACTGTGCCACGGCTTGGGACCGCACCAGATCACGCTGAACGGCCGCGCCACCACGCCGCGCGAGGAACTGAAGGAACTTTACAGCGCCATCGAAGAGGCCAAGGCCGACATCACCGGCCTGTACGCGCTGCAATACATGCTGGACCACGTGCAGGAAATGGGCCTGGCGCCGATCCTGAAGCCGGATGCCAATTCCGAGCGGCGCCTCTACACCACGTATCTAGCGTCAACCTTTCGTACGCTGCGCTTCGGCCTGGGCGACGCTCACGGGAAGGGCATGGCGATGCAGGTGAATTACCTGATGGATAAAGGCGCAATCGTGGTTCGTCCCGACGGAACCTTCGCCGTGGATTACGCCAAGGTGAAGGACGCGGTGCGCGACATGACCCACGACCTGCTGACCCTCGAGGCCGAAGGCGATTACGCCGGCGCGAAGAAAATGCTGGACACGCTGGGCGTCATCCGGCCGCAGTTCCAGCTCGCGCTGGACAAGCTGAACGGCATCCCGGTGGACATCGAGCCGATCTTCGTCACCGCCGACAAGTTGGCGCCGCCGGCGAAAAGCAGGCACTGAAAACCTCGCACGCAATGAGTAAGGGCACGACTCTACAGGCCGCTGAAAAAGTCTGTTTTCGCGACCTTGTATCAGGGGACGACTTAGTCGTGCCGATAAGCCCGTTTATTTCTCTTCTCCGGAGCCCGCTTCAGCGGGCGGCAGCTCTTGTTTTTGACTTTTTCAGCAGCCTGTTTTCGTCGTGCCGAAGTGCGAGCCTTTGTACAGATGGGCTTTCGCCCCTGAGCCCCGGAGCGGACGGGCTTGTAATAAGTGTGGCGAATGTCGTCTCGTCAATGTGCCGCCGGCTAGAGCCGCCTCTGGATGGAAATTTCGGACTCATTGGCACGACCGGAGAGCCTGCCCTGAACGTAGTCGAAGGGTCCTGCCCTTACTCATGTCGTGCCTCAGTCCAACTTTTCCCGGCCAGTAAGTCAGACCAAATGAGGTTGCTGTCGCCCTGTCCCAGTAACTGGCCTTTTCCCGTACCCCGAACAGGATGACAAGCGGCATGCGCTGGTGCATGCTTGTGTCATGGCACGGCGGTTCATGTCGAAGTTCAGAATTTTCGCACTGCTGACAATTTCGCTCAGCGCGCTGGCCGCCATCGCGCAAACGCCGCCCGCCACGGCGCAGACCGCGCCCGCCAATCCTCTGACTTCCGCGCCAGTGCTGCCGCTCTATCGCGCGCTGCGCACCGTCGGACTCGATCCCAAAAACGTCTTCAAGATTCGCGAAGCCGAGCTCGACCGCGAAGACCTGCATGTCTGGCTCAACGACGGCACCATCGCCTTCACCAAATCGGTGGACGGCCACATCACCGGCGCCTACTTCGAGGGCGAAGGCGAAGTGCTGGTGCGTCCGCCGGACCGTCGCGAGCGCGCTTCGCTGGGCCGCTTCATCGGCGCCGGCGTGCTGGAAGAAAAGATCGCCTCGGCTTATCTGCGCTTCAACGACGACACCGTGAAGGAGCTGGAGCCGTATCTGCGCGCGCCGGAAGATGCCGCCGCCTTCGTCGCCGCCAACAACAACAAGGCAGTCACGCTGGCGCAGATGGACGCGCTGCGGCTGTGCATCTCGCTGACCAGCGGGCCGGCCAGCTCGTTGCCGGGCGAGAATCCGCCGCTGCCCGATCGCTTGCTGCATGTGCGCGTCGTCGGCGAGCAGTACGGCGTCTTCGACATTTACTTCGACACTCGCAGCCCCGAGCAGGTAGTGGTGGGCAAGCTGTCGTCGCAGCAGGACCAGATTTTCTACGACCTGTGGATGAGCTTTCCCATGCGCTCGCTGCGCAAGGCGCCGCTCTCCGACAGCCGCTTTGGCGGACCCACCGGCCCGCTGTGGACGCCGGACGTGATGTCCATCAGCAAGTACACCATCAACGCGCGCTTCGATCCGCCGCATGAGCTGGCGGCCGACGCCACACTCGAAGCCAAGGTCAAGCAGGGCGGCACCCGCATCGTGCTCTTCGAGCTTTCGCGCTACCTGCAAGTGAAGCAGGTGATGTTCGAAGGCAAGCCGCTGGAGTTTCTGCAGAACGAAGCCATCCAGGGCAGCGAAATGTCGCGGCGCGGCAACGACATTGTGGCGGTCATCTTCCCCGCTCCGCTGGAATCGGGCGCGCAGCTTTCGATGAAATTCACCTATGCCGGCCCGGTACTCTCCGACGCCGGCGGCGGCCTGTTCTACGTGGGCGCGCGTGGAACCTGGTATCCCAATCGCGGCATGGCCATGGCCGATTACGATCTGACCTTCCGCTTTCCGCGGCCGTTTTCGCTGGTGGCCACCGGCAAGCGGGTGTCGCTGACGCGCGAAAACGACGACACCTTCGTCGGCCGCTGGGTCAGCGAGAGGCCCATTCCCATAGCCGGCTTCAATCTTGGCGAGTACGTGCACAGCGCGGCCAACGCGGCCAGCGTCAGCGTCGAGGCTTACGCCGCCATCGGCAGCGAGAACCAGATTGCGCCTTCCGGCTCGGCGCAGGTTTCACCGCCCGAGGAATCGCTGCTGGCCAGCCGCTCAGCCACGCCCGCGGGAGCGGCCATCACCGATCCGGCGGTCGCCGGCCAGGAGCTTGCCGACCACGCCGCCCAGACCCTGACCTCGCTGGAGCAACTGCTGGGGCCGTATCCCTTCAGCACGCTGTCGCTCACCGAGCGTCCCGGCGCCGACAGCCAGGGCTGGCCCACGCTCATCTTCCTCTCGCGCTACGCCTATCTCGACGCCGAGCACCTGATGTCGCTAAACCTGCCGCCGTCGGACCAGATCATCTACAGCGAAGTCATGATGCCGCACGAGCTGGTGCATCAGTGGTTCGGCGACGACGTCTCCTGGGCCAGCTATCACGAGCAGTGGTTGCTGGAGGCGCTGGCCAATTACACCTCGCTGCTGCTGCTGGAGCGCACTCGTCCGGCGGACGTGCAGATTACGCTGGAAGCTTATCGCTCGCTACTGGCGGCCAAGTCGCGCGAAGGCAATCCCAATGTGGATGCCGGTCCGGTGACGCTAGGCGTGCGCCTGTCGTCGTCGCATTATCCTGACGGCTACGAGATCATCACCTACGCCCGCGGCACTTGGTTGCTGCACATGCTGCGCAACATGCTGCGCGATGCTGCACGGACGCCGGAAAATCCCGAAGGCGACGATACTGTGTTCCTCGGCCTGCTGCGCTCGCTGGTGGACCGCTACCAGGGCAAGCAAATTACCAACGACGATTTCGAGAGCGCCGTGGAAGCTGTGCTGCCGCGCTCGCTATGGTTCGAAAATCGCCAGTCGCTCGACTGGTTCTTCGACGGCTGGGTGAATGGCACCGCCTTCCCGCAGTTCGAGCTTGAGGGGGTGAAGATTGCGCGCGGCGTTGGCCACGGCACCGCCAGCGGCGTGTTGCGTCAGTTCAATTCGCCGCCTGATCTGGTCTCCAGCCTCCCGATTTACGGCGATGCCGGCGATCACAAGGTGTACCTCGGCCGCCTCTTCGCCGAAGGCGACGAGACGCATTTCAGCCTGCCAGTTCCCGCCGAAGTGAAGAAGCTTGAGGTGGATCCGTACCACACCGTGCTGACCGCCCCGAGGTGAACCAGCTCTTAGCTCTTAGCTCTTAGCTCTTAGCTCTTAGCTCTTAGCTCGCGTGACCTGCAAAAATCTGGGTGCCCCACACATCCGCGGGTTTCGGATGTGTGGGAGGCGGCAACACTCGACCGGTTTAATTCGTGCGAAACCCGTATCAGGGCACGGCTTCAGCCGTGCCGATCAGGCGTTGATTTTTTTATCCGGAGTCGGCTTCAGCCGACGGCACAAAACCTCAGGGGCTAAAGCCCATTCGATTATTCGCGGCGTTGCTGAAGCCACGCCCTGATACGGGTTCTGCGCGATCCGGTGAACGTCTGGGCGCTCCACACATTTGCATGTGTGGGAGACGACGATCTTCGACGCGATTGGAATAAGGATTCACCACGGAGGCCACGGAGCGAACGGAGTTTCTTAGGCTTCTCTATGTCTCTGTGGTTCCCTCGCCTCTGGCGAAGAGCGAACAGCGGCCCGCTTACCATCCCATCTGCCGCATCCTGGTCAAGATGATGGCGCTGTACTGGTTCATGCGCTCGGGGCGACGCCTCAGGGGGCCGGGCAGGACCGCGGCCAGCCGTGCTGCCTGCTGCCGGTCAACACTCCGCGGCGGGGTTTTGTAGTAGTAACGGCACGCGGCGTCGGCGCCATAAATCGCCGGGCCCCATTCCACCACGTTCAAATAGATCTCCAGAATGCGCCGCTTGCCCAGAACCAGTTCGGCCACCGGTACCAGCGTGGCCTCTGCTGCTTTGCGGAAGATCGATCGGCCAGTCCCGAAGAACAGGTTCTTCACCAGTTGCTGCGAAAGCGTGGAGGCTCCGCGAGTACGGTCGCCTTCCAAGTCCTGCTGCGCAGCGATCTGGATTTCGTGCCAATCAAACCCATGATGCTGGTAGAAGCGCGCGTCTTCCGCAGCGATGACAGCGTGCTGCAACTCGGGCGAAATTTGCGCCAGCGGAATGAATTTGTAGCGTTCCTGATAGGGGCGGTGGTGTATCCAGGACTGAAAGCGGCGCTCCATGTGCAACGCGGTCGTCGGCGGGTCGATCCATCGCAAGGCAACCAGCAGCAGTGCGGCAGCCGCCCACAGCAGCAGCACGGCGACAATCAGCCATCGAAGCAAGGATCGGAAAAGGCCTTTCCGACGCTGTGTCTTGGGCCGGCGGTAGGGCCGTGGCTTCACCTTGCAGAATAATAACGTGGCCGGAGTTTGCCAAAGGCGATTTGGAACCACGGAGCCCACGGAGCGCACGGAGGCATCCGCGGCGGTTCATCGCCCGGTGGAGATGTTTCGTCTCCCACACATCCGAAAGCCGTGGAGGTGTTGGCACCCAGATTTTCGCCGTTCGCTCTTCGCGAGAAGGCCCCGCCCTAGCCAAACCCGGGCTAGAACCGGGCACCCAGGTTTCCCTTACGAAAACTCTGTGCCTCTGTGTCTCTGTGGTGAAAAGGCTGGCGGGGTTGGGATTAGCCGCTTCCCACACGTCCGAAAATCGCGGATGTGGGGGACCCCAGAGTTTTGAGGGCTCGACCTGAAAGCTAAGAGCTTACAGCGGCCTCTACGCGATGGCCGGATCGACCTTCTCGGTATCCACGCCCAGTTCCGCGAAGGCCTGCTGCGCGCGCTGAGCGTCGAACTTGCCCTCGCGCGCCAGCCGCGACAGCGCCGCCGCGGCGATCGACTCGGCATTCACTTCGAAGTGCGCCGCAGATGCTGGCGATTATCGCTGCGGCCGAAGCCGTCGGTGCCCAGCGTCACCAGTGCGCGGCAGCCACGGCGCAAGCTGGTCGGGCACGGCCTTCATGTAGTCGGTAGCGGCGACGATCGGACCCTTCGGCGCCGTCCAGCGCGCTCGAGAATGTACGGCCGCTTCTCCGGTTCGGCCGGATGCAGCCGGTTCCAGCGCTCGATCGCCAGCGCGTCGCGCCGCAGTTCGTTGTAGCTGGTCACGCTCCAGACGTCGGCGGCGACGCCGTACTTCTCCGCCAGAATCTGCTGCGCGCGTAACGCTTCGTTCAGGATCGGCCCGCTGCCGAACAACTGCACCGCGGCTTTGCCTTCGCGCAGCCGGCCTGAACTTGTAGAGGCCGCGCAGAATGCCTTCTTCCGCGCCCGCGGGCATCTGCGGCATGCGCATAGTCTTCGTTGTACGAGCGTGATGTAGTAGAAGCGGTCTTCGCCTTGCTCGTGCATGCGCCGCATGCCGTCCTGCACGATCACCGCGATCTCGTACACGTAAGCCGGATCGTAGCTGTGGCAGGTGGGAACGGTGCTGGAGAGCACCAGGCTGTGACCGTCCTGATGCTGCAAGCCTTCGCCGGCCAGCGTGGTGCGTCCGGCGGTGCCGCCCATCAGGAAGCCCTTGCCGCGGGCGTCGGCAAAGGCCCAGATCATGTCGCCGATGCGCTGGAAGCCGAACATCGAGTAGTAGGTGAAGAACGGAATCATCGGCACTTTGTAGTTGGCGTAGGCGGTTCCCGCGGCGGTGAACGACGCCATCGATCCCGCTTCGGTGATGCCCTCTTCCAGAATCTGTCCGCTCTTCTCTTCGCGGTAGTACAGCAGCATGTCCTGGTCGTGCGGCTTGTAGAGCTGTCCCTGGCTGGCGTAAATGCCCACCTGCCGGATGATGGATTCCATGCCGAAGGTGCGGCCTTCGTCCGGGAATGATGGGCACGATCAGCTTGCCGATCTTGCGGATCTTTCAGCAGTGTGCCGCAGCATGCTGACGAAGCCCATCGTGGTGGATACGGCGCGGCCCTTCGACCCCGCCAGCGACTCGGCAAAGTGCTCCAGCGGCGGCGCCTTGAATGTCGGCGGCGGCACCTCGCGGTGCAGGCATGAAGCCGCCCAGCTCGCTTGCGACGCTCGCCGCATGTAAGCGATCTCCGGACTGTCGTCGGGCGGGCCGATAGAGCGAGCCATCGCGCGCGGCCTCCTCCGGAATCGGAATCTCGAAACGCGTACGGAACGCGGTCAGGGCCTGATCGGCCAGCTTCTTCTCCTGGTGCGTGGCGTTGCGCGCCTCGGCCGAACCCAGGCCGTAGCCCTTCACCGTGTGCGCCAGAATCACCGTAGGCGAGCCGCGATGCTCCACCGCGCGCTTGTAGGCGTTGTAAACCTTCTGCGGATCGTGGCCGCCGCGGCTGAGACGATGCAGTTCGTCGTCGCTCATGTCCGCGACCAGTTCGAGCAGCTCGGGATACTTGCCGAAGAACTCCTTGCGAATGTATTCGCCGCCCTTGGCCTTGTAGCTCTGGTACTCGCCATCCACGGCTTCTTCCATGCGCTTGAGGAGGAGGCCGGTCTTGTCGCGGGCGAACAGCTTGTCCCAATCCGAGCCCCAGACCAGCTTGATGACGTTCCAGCCGGCGCCGCGGAAAGCGGCTTCCAGTTCGTTGATGATCTTGCCGTTGCCGCGCACCGGACCATCCAGACGCTGCAGGTTGCAGTTGACCACGAAGATCAGGTTGTCGAGTTTCTCGCGCGCAGCCCAGCGTCGAGCGAGCCCATGGACTCGGGCTCGTCCGTCTCGCCATCGCCGACGAACGCCCACACCTTGCGCGGCGTCGCCGGGATGATGCCGCGATTCTCCAGGTAGCGCATGAAGCGCGCCTGGTAAATCGCATTCAGCGGGCCGATGCCCATCGAGACCGTGGGGAAGCGCCAGAAATCGGGCATCAGCCAGGGATGCGGATACGAGGGCAAGCCCGGGCGCGCCGCGCAGCTCGTGACGGAAGTTCTTCACCTGCTCTTCGCTCAGCCGGCCTTCCAGATAAGCGCGCGCGTAGACGCCGGGCGAGGAGTGTCCCTGGAAGTAAATGAAGATCGCCGGGCTGGTCGCCATAGCGGGCATGGAAGAAATGATTGAATCCGACTTCCAGCAGCGTGGCCAGCGATGAGTAAGTCGAGATGTGGCCGCCGATGCCGGGATCCTTCTTGTTCTGCCGGTGCACCATGGCCATGGCGTTCCAGCGGATCAGGCTCTTGATGCGCCGTTCCAGCTGGCGGTCGCCGGGATAAGGAACTTCCTCCTCCACCGGAATGGTATTGACGTACGGGGTATTCAAGCTGCACCGGAACTTCGACGCCCGATTCGTGGGCGCGCTTGATCAGCGCATCCAGCAGTTCGCATCCGCGATGCCGCCTTCTTCGTCCACGACCTCGTCAAACGCTTCCAACCATTCCGCGATCTCTTCTTCCGAATCCATCTCCGGACTGGAGGGGAACTCAAGGACTCGACCATCGACTTCGTATGTAGCCACTTTTACCTCAAACTTCTTGGACCGCTGGGCCGGGCGAGCGCCCGGCAATTCTGGGTTTAAGAGCCTTCTATATAAAGATGCCGGAGCGAATGAATCGTTTCAATGAGTTACATCGGCCCACATCCGGCCGGACATCACCCCGCATGCATCAATTCTAACAAGGATTATCCCGATGAGCGGCGACCACTCGGGTGCGGACGTCGGGGCCGATGGGATCGCGCCGTAACTTTGGGTTCCCGTTCAGCCAGCGTTGGTCTTACTACACCGGGAACAACTCTGGGTGCCCCACTCATCCGCGGGTTTCGGATGAGTGGGAAGCGGCCGCTGCCCGTTCTGCGTTCCGCGCCAAAAGATGGCGCTGCACGCCCATTTTCACGAATCACGCAAAACCAGTGGCGGCTCAGTGCGCGGGCTGCTGTGCCGGCTGTTGCGCGGGCGTGCCGAAGTTTACCTTGGGAGCCTGCGCGCGCGCCTTCGTCGGTCTTGAAGTAGGCGTCGTTGCGGGTGAAGCCCGACATGCTAGGCCACAATGTTGTTGGGGAACAGGGCGATGTAAGTGTTGTAGTCCTGCACCGTCTCGTTGTAGCGGCGGCGCTCGACGGCGATGCGATTTTCCGTGCCCGCCAGCTCGTCCTGCAGGCGCAGGAAATTCTCATTCGAGCGCAGCTGCGGATAGTTCTCCACCACCACCAGCAGGCGTCCCAGGGCGGAGTCCAGTTGGCCGTTGGCGGCAATCTTGTCCTGCGGGCGTCTTGGCGCCGATCAGTGCGGCGCGCGCGGCGGCGATGTCGCCGAAGACCTTCTCTTCCTGCGCGGCGTAGCCCTTCACGGTCTCCACCAGGTTGGGGATCAGGTCGGCGCGGCGTTGCAGCACCACGTCCACCTGCGACCATTGCGCGTTCACCGCTTCGCGCTTGCGCACCATCTCGTTGCGATGGCTGACAAAGGTGCCGCGCAAACCAGATGACCAGCAGCACCAGCACAAGGATAACGATCAATCCTTTTTTCATTGCAGTCTCGCTTTCACAGATTCAGTTAACGGCGTTAGACAGCTTCTGCCAGCTGCTGTTTGGGAGCGCGGCGGTCCAGCTCGTGGGCCACGCGCGCCACCGCGTTCATGTAAGCGTGATAAGTCTCCGGCACGTCGAGCGGATGCTGGGCATCGCGCCGCAATTCCAGCACCGCGCGCAGCGGCGCCGGCTCGAAGCCGAAGACTTGCGCCGCATGTTCCAGCAACTCCGGCTTGCCGTGCGGCGGGGTCTTCGCCCAGCGCGATCAGCGCGTGCCGAAACAAGCGTCAGCACGCTGCTCACCGACTTGGCCAGCACCCAGCTGCAGCTCGTCCGGCTTATCGGACGGCCAGCAGGCAGATGCTGGCGCAGCCGCAGCAGCGTGGTGCGCAGCTCGTGCTCCACTTCCACGCGATGCAGGTTCATGGGCACCGTCGAGCGCAGCTGACCATGTCTTCGCCGAAGAGCGTGCGGTGGCGATGCTGGATGTCGAGCAGCTCGATGGCGAAGACGTCGGCCGACTCGCGCAGCTCTTCGGCGGTCATGATGAGCGGCGGCGAGAGCTTGTCTCGTGCGTCCACCAGCGCATCACCGGCGCGATCGCGGCGCAGCGCCGCGGCATCCAGTTCTGCGAAGACGACCAGCAGGTTGACGTCGGAATATCTGCTCGTGGAATTCCTCGCGCGCCGCCGAGCCATACAGCACCACCGACAGCAGGTTGTCGCCGCAGGCCTGTTGCAGACGGCTGACCAGCTCTTGAAGCTTGCCTTCGGGCTTTTTCATGCCCGTTCACTTCCGCATCGCGTTACCAGCTTCCTCCGGCGCCGCCGCCGCCGCTCATGCCGCCGCCGAAGCCGCCGAAATCCGCCTCCGCCGGAGAAGCCGCCGGAGCTGCCGCCGAAGCCGCCGCCATGACGCCGCCCCATCCACCCATCAGCAGGCAGGACAGCCATGCCTGGCCGATCCGCGACCACCGCGATAGCCGCGTCCCCCGCCGCCGCCACGCGCGCCGAGCGGCTGACGACCCAGCGGATAATCGGAAGACGATAAATGATGCCGAGCCAGCAGCGCACCCACCACGGCCAGGCCGGGCTGGAAGGCTCGCGCTGCCGCTGTTGCCGGGGAAGGCCGGTCAGTTGTCACGCCTTTGTCGGCGGCGATTAAATTGGCCAGCTGGGTGACGCCGCTCAGGATGGCGGCGTGCTGTAATCGCCGGCTGCGCAGGCTGGGCAGCATGGCGCGGCCGATGTCGCCGGCGCGCGCGTCATTGATTACCGGCTCCAGCCCATAGCCGACCTCGATCCGGTATTGCCGCTCGGTGGGCGCGATCAGCAGCAGCACGCCGCGATTGTTTTTCTTCGAGCCCATGCCGAGATGCTTGTAGAGATCGACCGCGTAATCTTCACTGGTCTCGCCTTCCAGAGAGTTGACGGTGACCACGGCAATCTGCGCGCCGGTTTTCTGCTCGACCTCGGTGCACAGCGCTTCATCTTGCCTTGGTGCTGGGATCGATGACGTGCGCCAGGTCGGTGACATAGCCCTGCGCGCGAATGTCGGCGATTTTTTCCGCCCAGGCGCAGCACGAGGCGACCACCAGCAGCAGCAGGCAGACCACGAGTTTGCGTTGAGGGCGCACGATGCCGGCGTTGGGATGAAGACGAACGGGGGTCGAGCAGAATTCTATCGCAGAAGGGGCGAAGAGTGTTGTTTGAAAGGGCACGACTTCAGTCGTGCCAAACAGGCCCTAATTTTTTGTCATCCCGAACGGGCTTCAGCCCGCGAGGGATCTGCTTTTCGCATGGGGCGCGCACAAGCCTGCCGCCGGCTGAAGCCGGCTCAGGTCCGAAGGGAACACCGCACCCGGGGCTTACGCCCCGGGCTCAATGCGCTGCCGCCGCTGCGCGGCTCGACGGCGTACGGCGCGACTACTTGCGGAAGCGGTTGCCTAGCGGAGCGACGCGCTCTTGGCTTTGTCGGCCCACTCCGAGCCCTTCTCCATCCAGTCGCCGGCAGTTTCGCCGAGATCGTCCATCAGTTCGCGGGCGTCTTCGTATTTGCGGCGCAGGGAACGGCGCATCTGCTTGCCGGTCTTCGGCGCCAGCATCAGCGCGGCCACCGCGCCCATCGCCAGGCCCATGAACAACAGCGTCAGGCCCAGCCCGACGTTGGAGCCTTCCGAAGAGCGGTACTCACCGTAACTTTCAAAATCGTTTTCATCGGTCATGGTTTGGTCCTCGCAATCTCTATGTTCAGAATAGTACCGCGATCAGGCTGCCACGCACGTTCGGCCCCGGCGACCGGCACAAGATTTCACGGCTCATATAGTTAGAAAACGCGAGGCGACGCGCAGTTGCCAACGTTTCGTCCGCGCCCGCGATTTCCCAAATCCCGCGCCGCGGCATGTAAAATCAAGTGTTTATCCCCTGAGCCGCGTTTCCACGCGGAAGCCTCAACCCGCGAGCGGGTGCTGATTCCGGCAGGCGGCTCTCCCGAAACACATCAAGGAGTTATCGGCATGGCGATTCCAGCCACACAAATGCGTCCCGGCATGGTCATCAAGCACAACAACGATCTGCATTCGGTGTTCAGCGTGGAGCACCGCACCCCCGGCAACCTGCGCGCCTTCATCCAGGCCAAGCTGCGCAACCTGCGCACCGGCGCCATGTTCGAGCACCGCTTCCGCTCCGGCGATGCCATCGAGAAGATCACCGTGGACGAAGTGCAGATGGAGTTCCTCTACGCCGACGGCGACGACTACTACTTCATGAACACCGAGAATTACGAGCAACTGCATCTCGACCCGCGACATTCTGGGCGACGCGGTCGATTACCTGATCGCCAACCTGCAGATCAAAGTCGAGTTCTTCGACGGCAAGCCGGTGGGCATCGAACTGCCGCAGACGGTGGAGCTGACGGTGGTCGAGACCGAGCCGGGACTGAAGTCGGCCACCGCCAGCAGCGTGACCAAGCCCGCCAAGACCGAAACCGGACTGGTAGTGCAGGTGCCGCCGTTCATCAACGAGGGCGAAAAGATCCGCGTGGATACCTCGCGAAGGCGCGTATCTGTCGCGGGCGTAACGGAAAGTTGGAACGTGGCCGATCTGTTTTATCTATGAAGTATTCGGCAAGAGTTTCAACCAGGGGTCGTATCGTGATCCCGAAGCCGCTGCGAGTCGCACACGGCTGGGAGCCGGGAGATGAGTTTATCGTCGAGGAAGTGCCTGAGGGCGTGCTGATTCTCCCGGTAAAGACCGCCGCGCGCAAACGAAAGGACAACGGCACGGCACGCCAAAGCTCGACGGCAGAAATGATTTTGCTAATTGCTAACGGCTGCTAACGGCTAATCGCTAACAGCTCTCTTATGCCTGACCTCGAAACTCGCCGCTATCTCGTTTCCGGCCGCGTGCAAGGCGTGGGCTTCCGCTGGTTTGTCGAGCGCGAAGCCGCGACCCTCGGCATCACCGGCTGGGTGCGCAACTGTGAGAATGGCGACGTCGAGGTGATGGCCACAGGCACACGCGAGCAGCACATCTCGCTCCGCGCCCACTTGCAGCAGGGCCCGCGCGCCGCGCGCGTGGACCAGGTAGCGGAATCGCCGGCGCCGCTGGTGCAGGAAAAATCGTTTCGCATCGAAGGAGTGTGGTAACGCATGGCGACAGCGGCGCACAACTGCGACGACCTCAAGAAACTGATTCGCGAAGTTCCCGACTTCCCCAAGCCCGGAATCCTGTTCTACGACATCACCACGCTGCTGAAGGACCGACTAGGCTTCGCGCGCCTGATTGACGCGCTCACCGAGCACTACCTCGGTTGCAATGTGGATCTGGTGCTGGGCATCGAGGCGCGCGGCTTCATCTTCGGACCGGCGCTGGCCTATCGCCTGAACGCCGGCTTCATTCCCGTGCGCAAGCCCAAAAAGCTGCCTTCGGAAGTGCTGCAGTGGAAGTACGATCTGGAGTACGGGCAGGACACGCTGGAGATCCATCGCGACGCCATCCGGCCGGGGCAGCGCATCGTTATCTGCGACGACCTGCTGGCCACCGGTGGCACCGCCAAGGCAACGGCCGAAATGGCAAAGTCGCTGGGCGCCGATATCTGCGGCCTGGGCTTTGTGGTGGAACTGGATGGCCTGAAGGGCCGCGACAAACTGACGGAGTATGACGTGTTCTCGCTGCTGCACTACTGAAGGCGGCTCTCAGCCGTCAGCTCTCAGCCCTCAGCTCTTAAGCTGGCTCTTAGCTTTTGGCTTTTGGCTTTTAGCTCTTAAGCTTTTAGCTTTTGAAACTCGACACTTGAAACTGCTTCACCAGATGGTCTTCACCAGCGGACAGCCCCGGATTTTCTCGTCAGCGGTGATCAGGGTGAGGTTTTCCGAGCGCGCGGTCGCGGCGATGATGCGATCGGAAGGGTCGTTCGGGAAATCGTCCGGGAAATAAGTGGTAAGCGCTGCGATCTCACGAGTGATGGGAAGAACGGTCAGCCCGGCGGTCAGGCGGTCGATCGTGCTTTCCACCGTACTTTGAATGTCCAGCCTTCCACGGCGGACCAAGCTGGCGATTTCTATCAGGCTAATTGCGGAAATGGCTAATCCGCTTGCGTGACGAGATCGCCTAACGGCGGCCTCCGCAACCCGCGAGAGCTTTCGTTCGTCAGTCTCGATCCACACCAGGATGTGCGTATCGAGCAAAATCACTTCAGCATATCCCAGTCTTCGAGTGGAATGATCGGGTTTACAAGATCATTCGGGTCGCCAACAATCCTGACAATCCCCTTCAATCTACCGAATAGAGAATCGACGCTGGTCTCTTCGATGGGAACGAGTTTCGCTGTCGGCTTGCCGCGCTTAGTGATGATCACTTCCAGGCCAGTTCTATTCACCTCGTCAAGGATGGACAGACACTTGGCCTTGAACTCGCCGGCAGCGATCTGCTTGGCATTGATCAGGTGGCTGGTTCTCACCCGCTGCCTTTTCTTCGTAACAGCACCTAGCGCCATATGGTCACCTCCAGATGACCATTGATAGTTTAGCAGTGGCTAGCGGCCTGTGGCCAGCTCAACCTTCACCCGGCAGCCTTTAGGTTTTGAAACTCGAAACTGACTAGCCACTGGCCACTAGCCACCAGCCACTGTTTCTAGCCTTCCTCGAAGCAATCGTAATTCGCCTGGCGCACGATCTTGCCGTGGCGGAACTCGAGGAACACGGCGAAGTGCGCGCGCATCTCGCCGCCGATAGGCAGCGTGCCTAGTTCCTTCATCAGCGTGCCTGTCCAGTGCACTTCCATGGCGACGTTATCGCCGTCCACGACGGCGTGGCGAATCTCGAAGCGCTGATTGCTCACCGTTTGGCGGTCGCGCTCGGCGGCGTCCAGAATTGCGCCCAGTCCGCTCACCGATCCTTTGGGGTTCGGTCGGTTGGGATACTCGCGGTGCTCCACTTCCGGCGCGAAGAAATGTCCCAGGGCATCGCCGGTGGCGCCGTTCTCGATGGCGGTCAGGTATTGGCGCGCGAGTTCCAGATTCGCCGGCAGCGGTCGGTCGGGGCGATCCGGCAGCGGCGCGTCATCGTAGGAATCCATGGTGTCTCCGGAGGGACGGGCTCAGGGCCGCGGAAGTCTATTCTAGCCACCGACCACTAGCCACTGGCCACTGCCTTCACGCTACGTCCCACAATGTGGTACTTGCCTTCCAGCACAATGCGAATGGCCTCGCTGTAAGCGATGTGCTCCTGCTCCAGGATGCGCGCCGCCAGCGTGTGCTCGTTGTCGCTGTCCAGCACCGGCACCGTCTTTTGCAGGATGATGGCGCCGTGATCGAGATCGGCATCCACAAAATGCACGGTGCAGCCGGAAACCTTGACGCCGTAGTTGAACGCCTGCATCTGGGCGTCGAGGCCGGGGAAGGCGGGCAGCAGCGAAGGATGAATGTTCAAGATGCGGTTGGCGAACTGCTCGACGAACCACGGCGATAGCAGCCGCATATATCCAGCCAGGCAGATGAGGTCCACCTTGTGCTCGCGCAGCGCGTTCACCACCGCGCGATCGTGCTCCTCGCGCTGCTTGCCCTTGGAGGGAATGACCAGCGCGTTCAGCCCGCGACGGCGCGCCGACTCGATGCCCGGCGCCTCCGGTCGGTTGGAGATGACCACCGCGATGCGGGCCTCGAGTGTGCCGGCGGCGACATGGTCGGCGATGGCCTCGAAGTTGGAGCCGCGTCCGGAAAGCAGTATGCCCAGGTTCTTCATGATGGATTTGCTTTCGTTGCCAGCAATGATAGCATTGCAGTCATGGGTACTCTAACCATCCGGCAATTGGATGACAAGATAAAGGCGCGGTTGCGCGTTCAGGCCGCACGTCATGGCCGCTCGATGGAGCAGGAAGCACGCGAGATCCTGCGCGCGGCCTTAAGCAAAGCTCGCGCTTCCTCGGAAGAGGGTCTCTTCCAAGCCATTCGCCGACGCATCGAACCCTTGGGCGGGGTTGAACTCGAACTTCCGCCTCGTGATCCCATTCGGCAGCTGCCGGATTTTGAGGAATGATCATCCTCGACACCAATGTTCTCTCCGAGCTGCTGCGTCCAGCTCCTGAGGCAGCCGTCGCAGCCTGGATGAAACGACAGCCGCGGCCGGAAGTCTTCACCACCGCGATTAACCAGGCAGAGATACTTTATGGCATAGAGCTTATGCCCGCGGGAAGGCGGCGGCAATCGCTGATGCAAGCGGTGGAAACCATTTTTGCTGTCGAGCTCGCCGGCCGCGTCCTGGTTTTTGACAGCGCTGCGGCACTGGCATTCGCGACTATTGCGGCTCGACGCCGATCGCTAGGCAGGCCGATCAGCCATCCCGATGCTCAGATCGCCGCCATAGTCCAGATGCACAATGCAACGCTGGCTACGTGCGATACGCGCGACTTTGAAAACTGCGGCGTTCGGTTGGTGGATCCCTGGTCGGCGTGAATGCGAGGGCCACCGGGCTGCGGTAAACTCTCCGCATGACACTCTCAGCCCGCAACCAGCTTCCCGGAACGGTGGAAGAAATTCAGCTTGGCGGCGTGATGGCGCATGTCACCGTGCGCGTCGGCGATAACCTGATTGAAAGCGTCATCACCCGGCGCAGCGCCGAAGAGATGGGCCTGACGGTCGGCGACACGGTCAAAGTGGTGGTCAAGTCCACCGAGGTCATGCTGCAGAAGGATTGATCGCACTGCCTGCGAGAAGCCCGCCCATGAGTTGTTTGCTTCGCCTCCGCTTTCGCTTTACCATCGCCTTGCGTGCACGCACCCGGCAACAACTCCGACCTTGACCGCCAGCGCATTGTTTCTGCCGTGCCGGTGGATGACGATTCGTCGTATGAGCTGAAGCTGCGGCCGCAGCGGCTGCGCGAATTCATCGGCCAGAACAAGGTCAAAGAAAATCTCGAGGTCGCCATCCAGGCGGCCGTATCGCGCGGCGAAGCGCTGGACCACGTGCTGCTCTACGGCCCGCCGGGGCTGGGCAAAACCACGCTGGCCAACATCATCGCCAACGAACTGGGCGCGGCGTTTCAGCAGACTTCCGGGCCGACGCTGCAAATCAAGGGCGACCTCACGGCCATCCTCACCAACCTGCGCGACAAGCAGGTGCTGTTTATTGACGAAGTGCATCGCCTGCAACCGGCGCTGGAAGAACTGCTGTACTCGGCGCTGGAGGACTACAAGCTCGACATCATCATCGGGCAGGGGCCGGCGGCGCGCACCCACACCATGGACGTGAAGCCGTTCACCTTCATCGGCGCCACCACGCGGGCGGGACTGCTGTCGTCGCCGCTGCGCTCCCGCTTCGGCATCGTGCTGCGGCTGGAGTTCTATACCCACGAAGACCTGCGCATCATCCTGGAGCGCTCGGCGGAAATTCTGGGCGTCGAGATTGACCGCGAGGGCGCGATGGAGATTGCCACCCGCTGCCGCGGCACACCGCGCATCGCCAACCGCCTGCTGCGGCGGGTGCGCGACTACGCCCAGGTGCGCGGCGACGGGCAAAATCGACAAGGCCACGGCGCAAAAGGCGCTGAAGATGCTGGAAGTGGATCGCTACGGCTTCGACGAGATTGATCGCAAGCTGCTGCTGACCATCATCGAGAAGTACCAGGGCGGGCCGGTGGGCGTGAATACGCTGGCGGCGTCGCTGGCGGAAGAAGCCGACGCCATCGAAGAAATCTACGAGCCCTTCCTCATCCAGATCGGCTTCCTCGATCGGACGCCGCGCGGCCGCGTGGCCACGCATCTGGCGTACGAGCACTTCAACATCAAGCGTCCGCGCAGCGACCGCAGCCAAGAGACGTTGTTTTAGCGCGGGCGGACCGGCCTTTCGTGAAACAATAATTGCCAGCCGAGAACGTCATGTCACCGCGCCATGGATGCATCGTCGCCGCGCTTCTCTCTCTCGCTTTCGCCTCTGCCGTCGCGCAGACTCCGGCCGGCCCACACGCCGGGTCGCAGGTGACGGGCTCCGTTTCCTATTCCAATTCCAACGACGAGCGCGGATCGCTGCCGAAGAAGGCCGTCCTCGACGTGCAGCTTCTGGACGTCTCGCGCGCCGGCGCACCGGCCACCGTCATCGGCGAAGCGCGTATTGGGCTGAAGGGCAAGCGGCCGCCCATCGCCTTCGCCGTGCAATACGACAAGGCGAAGATCGTCGCGGCCAATCACTACGCCGTGCGCGCCACCATCAAGGCGGGCGGCAAGCTACTGTTCACCAGCACCGGATCTTATCCCGTGCTGACGCGCGGCGCGCACAGCGAAGTTGAGCTGGAACTTCAGCCGGTGCCGAAGGCTGCCGGTCCCCCGCGGCCGGTCACGCTGGCTGGCCCGCGATGGGAACTGGTTGAGCTTGATGGCAGGCCGGTGGAGGAATCGGAGGCGGAGAGCGGCGCAGCGTCGCTGCTGCTCGATGCCGGCGCCATGCGGGTGAGCGGCTCGGGCGGCTGCAACCGGCTGACCGGCGCTTACTCCACCGAAGGCAGCAACCTGTTCTTCGAAGGCGTTACCACGACCAGGATGGCCTGCGCCGGGCCGGCGATGTCGCAGGAGAAGGAGTTTCTCGACGCGCTGGCGCTGGCCGACAGCTTCAAGATCGACGGCGACCGGCTGGAGTTGCGCCGCGGCGACAAAGTGCTGGCACGCTTCCAGGCGCAGAGCGAGGAACAGTAACCAGTAGCCAGTGGTCAGTGGTCAGTGGTTGTCAGTGGTCAGTGGATAGTAGGTGGCTCGGTCCACAGATTGCTTGGCTTCGTTCGGCGGCTGTCGCGCCCTCTCTCCACGGGGTGGCAGATCTGGCTAAGAGCTAAGAGCTAAAAGCTAAAAGCTCGGAGCTGATAGCTGACAGCTGACAGCTCTACCCTACTGGCGCGCGCACAGCCGCCCGCGTAATCTAGTCTGTCTAAGGAGAATTTCCGCATGGCCCTGATGAGGACATCCAACCCGGCGCTGGCCGGTGACGCGTTGAATCCGTCCGCCTACGCCGGCACCGGCGAGACCATGACCATTTCCGGCGCAGTCAACAAGGCCGGCGTGCTGCTGATTCTGTGCGTGGCCGGCGCGGCCTGGACCTGGAACCGCTACTTCGGCGCGCCCACGGTGCAGGACGGCGTAGCGGCGGTGGCGCCCTTTCTCGGCATCGGCGTATTCGCCGGGCTGATCCTGGCGGTCGTAACCGTGTTCAAGAAGCAATGGTCGGCGGTGACCGCGCCGCTGTACGCGTTGGTGGAAGGCGTGGTGCTGGGCGGCATCTCGGCGATGTATGAGTCGCGCTTCCACGGCATCGCCCAGCAGGCGGTGGCGCTCACCTTCGGCGTGTTGCTGGTGATGTTGCTGCTTTATCGCTTCCACATCATTCGCGTGACCGAACGGCTGCGCATGGGCATTGTGGCCGCGACCGGCGGCATCTTCGTGTTCTACATGGCGCAGTTTGTGATGGGATTTTTCGGCGTGCACTTCACGGCCGTCAACGGCGCCTCGCCCATCGGCATCGGTTTCAGCGTGCTGGTGGTCATCATCGCCGCCTTCAATCTGGTGCTGGACTTCGATTTCATCGACAACGCCGCGGCCGCTGGCCTGCCCAAATACATGGAGTGGTACAGCGCCTTCGCGCTGATGGTCACGCTGATCTGGCTGTACCTGGAAGTTTTGCGGCTGCTGGGCAAGGGCCGCGAGCGCTGATCCGGCATGGCTGCGGATACTCAACCCGGTGCCGGCCAAGCTGCTAAGAGCGCACCCGCGTCAGGAAAAAATGCGCTGGCCACAGCGCTGAAGTGGATTGGCGCGGTCGCCGCCGTGATTTCCCTGCTGCTGGGACTGAACCAGGTCACCGGCCTGCTGCAAAAGTTTCGCGTGCATCACCAAGAGTTCACCGAGACCATGAAGGCGGCCGAGCAGCAACAAGCGCGCGGCGATTATCCCGCAGCCTTCGAAAGCTTCAAGCATGCGGTGGAACTCGACCCGGTTGATCGCCGAGCGCAAGAGCGCGAAGCCCAGGCCGCCATGCTGTGGCTGGAAAATGTGCACGCGCAGAACCAGAGCTTCACGGAAATCGCCAATCAGCTTTTGCCGGTGCTGGACAAGTCGCTCAGCAATTCGCAGGGACAAGACGCGGCTGACCTGCTCGCCCATATCGGGTGGGCCAACTTCCTTCGCTCACGAGACGGTTCGGGAGAAGCAGCAGAGCTGGTAGCCAAGAGCTACCAGGACGCGCTGAAGCTTGATCCCAACAATGTCTACGCTCACGCCATGTGGGCGCACTGGATCCTGTGGCGGAATGGAAGTCCGCAGGAGGCAAAGCAGCACTTTGCCGCGGCGCTCAACAGCGGGCGCGCCCGGCCTTTTGTTCGCACGCTGCAACTGGCCTCATACGGAAATTCCGGAGCCGCTGACCGGGCAGAGTTGCTGCACATCGCCAACGACATGCGCCAGCAAGGCGAGCCTCTTGGGCAGGAGGAACGCAGCAGAGTTTTTGATGAGCTCTTCGGGTGGGGACTGCTAGGTTCCGCTGAGCAGGCAGAGTTCGCCCGAAACCTTGGAAGCGTGAAGCCCGCAGACGTGGTGAGCACCTTCGACTGGTTGGCTAGTGGACGGAGCGATGGCGGTCTGGCCCTGCGACGCGAGTTCATTGCGGCATTTTCCCTGGAAGCCGCAGGCCAGTCCGCGGAGGCGTTGTCGGCCTATAAGTCCTTGCAGCAGCGGCTGGGGAAAAACAGCCCGTACTATTCTTTATCAGAGGCGGTAAACAGCGCCGTCCAGCGACTGTCTGCCAGTGACTCGACTGGCCATTGATCCTCCATGCCTATTGCCATTCGCTCGTTCGCCAAGATCAATTTCGGGCTGAAGATTGGGCCGCTGCGGCCGGATGGCTTCCACCAGCTCTACACCATCTACCAGACCATCGCGCTGGGCGACGTGGTGCGCGTGGAACTGGCGCCGGGCGCGGGCATCGAGATTCGCTGTGCCAATCCACGGGTGCCGTGCGATGCGACCAATACGTGCTACAGGATGGCGGAAGCAGTGCTGAAGGCAGTGGCTGGTGGCCAGTGGCTAGTGGCTAGCGGTCGGGTGTCGAACGCGGTTGAGTCTGCGCCGGAGCCAAGGGAAAAGCAGATCCCCTCGCGGGCTGAAGCCCGCTCGTGATGACAATAAAAAGGGGAGGCCGGCCGGCACGGCTGAAGCCGTGCCCTTTCAAAACAAGGTCATCATCACCATCGAGAAGCAGTTGCCAGTGCAGGGTGGCATGGGAGCGGCGTCGTCGAACGCCGTGGCGACCTTGCTGGGCTTGGAGCGCGCGCTCGGGGTCGAGATTCCGCAGGCTGACAAGCTGCGGCTGGCCGCCGAAGTGGGCAGCGACCTGCCGCTGTTCTTGATCGGCGGGACGGTGCTGGGGCTGGGCCGCGGCGAAGAGGTGTACGCTCTGCCGGACCTGCCTGCGTTGCCGCTGGTGGTGGTGATTCCGGCAGTCGGAGTTTCGACGCCGCAGGCTTTCGCCGACTGGGACCGCCTGTCGGCCAGCGGCAAATTGACCGCTTCGGCGAATGTTAGTACTATAAAAGCACTACGCCAGCACGCAGTTGAGTGGCGTGGGCAAGATATCACGCAGGGTCAGCCTGCATCCGGTGTTCCCGCCTTGGGCGGGGACCGGGCCGAGACACCTCTTCTCGACCTCGTCCGAACCGGGATTGAAAACGACTTTGAACAGGTCGTCTTTCCCGAGTATCCCGAGTTGCTTGAGGTGAAACGTCTCCTGGAGTACGAAGGCGCGCGTGTGGCGTCGCTTTCCGGCTCCGGCTCCACGTTGTATGGCGTCTTCGATTCCGAGGACGAAGCGCAGCAGGCGGCGGTGCGCATGAGCGCCGCCGGACATGCGGCAGTGGCGACGACCACGTTGACGCGGGAGCAGTACTGGAAGGCAGTGGCTGGTGGCTAGTGGCCAGTGGCTGGTAAAGGCAAGTTTCGAGTTTCAAGTTTCAAAGGCGAAGCAGCAGTTTCCAGTTTCGAGTTCCAAAGGCTGAACGGCACTTTCGAGGCTAAGAGCTAAAGGCTAAGAGCTAAAAGCCAAGAGCCAAAAGCGAGCGGCGATCCGAAGGCTGAGAGCTGACGGCTGATAGCTGATAGCTCAAACCACTGGGCGGTCGACTAATGGTAGGTCAAGTGCCTTTGGAGCACTTTGTCCAGGTTCGAATCCTGGCCGCCCAGCCAGATAAACAGTTGCCAGTAGTCAGCAGCCAGTAGCCAGTTAGAGTTAAAGGCTCAAGTTTCAAGCTTCGAAAAGCCAGTAGCTAAGAGCTAATAGCCAAAGGCTGAGAGCTGACGGCTGATAGCTGACAGCTCAATCAAGACCCGGCAGTAACTCAACCAGGTGAAGCGGGGTATTTGACGCAATGGAAACGGCAGCGAAAACCAGCGCGGTTCCTACTACCACCGTATCCGGCGACGGCACGGCGACGGTAACGGCAACGCAGACACAGCAGCCGCAGCAGCCGCAGCAGTCCGACAAGAAGCAGCCGCAAGCCGGCGCCGATGCCAAGGCCAAGGCGGTGCGCTCGCGCGAAGATGGACGCTGGAAAATTTTTTCCGGCACCGCCAACGACGCTCTGGCGCGCGAGATCTGCGATTTCCTGGGACTGCCGCTGGGGCAGGCGTGCATCTCACGCTTCTCCGACGGCGAGACTTACGTGCAGATCGAGGAGAACGTGCGCGGCGCCGATGTCTTCATGGTGCAGCCGACCTGCGATCCCGTGGACCTGCACCTGATGCAACTGCTGCTGCTGATTGATGCGCTGAAGCGCGCCTCGGCACGCCGCATCACGGTGGTGATTCCGTATTACGGCTATGCCCGGCAGGACCGCAAGGACAAGCCGCGAGTGCCGATATCGTCGAAGCTGGTGGCCGACCTGCTGACTACCGCGGGCGCCGATCGCGCTCTAGTGGTGGACTTGCACGCCCCGCAGATTCAGGGCTTTTTCAACATCCCGGTGGACCACGTATTCGCTTCGCCGGTGCTGGTGGATTACTTCCGTAAGAAGCAGTTGCCGGAGTTGACGGTGGTTTCGCCGGACGCCGGCGGCGTGGAGCGCGCGCGCTTCTTCGCCAAGAAAATGGATTCAGCGCTGGCCATCGTGGACAAACGCCGCGTGGAAATGGACGTGACCGAGGTGATGCACGTGATCGGCGATGTAAGAGGCCGCACCTGCGTCATTCTCGACGACATCATCGATACCGCGGGCACGCTGGTGAAGACCACGCAGGCGCTGCTGGATGCGGGCGCGCGGGAAGTGCACGCCTGCGCCACCCACGCCGTGCTCTCCGGGCCGGCGGTGGAACGGCTTTCCCAATCAGGTTTGACCGAAGTTGTGGTCACCAACACCATCCCGCTCACCGAGGCGGCGCGCAAGGAGCCCAAGATCAAAGTGCTGTCGATCGCCGGGCTGATTGGGCGCACCATTCAGTCGATTCACGAAGAGACTTCGGTCAGCAAATTGTTTTTGTAAAGGAACAGGAATTATGGCTACAGCAACCGCAGACAAAAATGTAGAAGCCAAACCCCGGCAGACCGGCGGCAAGAACGATGCCCGCCGCCTGCGCAAGAACGGGCTCATCCCCGGCGTGCTGTACGGCGCCGGCCAGCAATCGCAGCCCGTGGCCGTGGATCCCAAGCAGATGCTGCGCATCCTGCACTCGGAAACGGGCCACAACTCCATCTTCGATCTCAGCGTGGACGGCAACTCCGCCAAGGTGATGATCGTGGACTGGCAGTTCGAGCCCATCAAGAGCGCGCTGCTGCACGTTGACCTGAAGCGCATCGCCATGGACAAGGCGCTGCGAGTCAAGGTCCCCATCACCCTGAAGGGCGAAGCCCCGGGCGTGAAGGTGCAGGGCGGCATTCTGGAGCAACTGCTGCGCGAAGTGGAAATCGAGTGCTTGCCGGCCGATATTCCCGGACACCTTGACGTGGATGTCAGCAACCTGAATTTCGGCGAAGTCATCCGCGTCTCCCAACTGCCGCACGACGCCAAGCTGAAGTTCATCAGCGACGAGAACCAGCCGGTGGCGCACGTGGTAGCGGTGAAGGAAGTGGTGGAAGCGACTCCTGCGGCGGAAGCCGTCGAGGGTGCTGCCGCAACTCCGGCCGAGCCCGAGGTCATCAAGAAGGGCAAGCAGGAAGCCGAAGGCGAAGGTGCCGAAGCCGACAAGAAGCCCGAGAAGGCCGAAAAGGCCGAAAAGAAGAAGTAAGCGCGGTGAAGCTGATCGTCGGGCTTGGCAATCCGGGCATCGAATATCAGTTCACCCCGCACAATATGGGTTTCCTGGCGGTGGACCGCATCGCCGAACAGTGTGGCGTGCGCGTGGACAATCGTCATTGTCGCGCGCAAACCGCGCGCACTTCGCTGGCCGGACACGAGGTCCTGCTGGCCAAGCCGGAAACCTTCATGAACCTGAGCGGCGTGTCCGTGGCCGAGCTGGTTCGCAAGTACGAGGTAGTGCCGGAGCAGGACTTGGTGCTGCTGTACGACGAGATGGACCTGCCCTGGGGCACGATTCGCGTCAGGCCCCGGGGACGGTCAGCCGGACACAACGGCGCGGAATCGGTGATGGCCGCGCTGGGAACGCAGGAGATTGCGCGCGTACGCATGGGCGTCGCGCCCGATCATCCGGTGGGCGACGGCGCGCGGTATGTGCTGTCCCAGATCAAGAAGGCGCAGTACCCGATGGTGGACCAGGTGCTGGACGCCGCCGCCGAAGCGGTAAAGGTGATGCTGAGCGAAGGCGTGCAGGCGGCGATGAACCGGTTCAATCGGAAAGCAGAGGAAGCGGACAAGGAATAGGAAAGTTTCGAGTTTCAAGTTTCGAGTTTCAAAATCTGAGACTCGGAGCGATGGCAAGAGTTGAGATTCCACGCTGTTTTCTCTGGCGAAGAGCGAACGGCGAAAAGCGAAGAGCGAAAAAGAGCGAACCTGCCTACGGCTGGCCGCTCAGGAGAAACGAATGCAACGTACTTACGAATTAATGTTCATCGTCCGGCCGGATATGCCGGAAGAGGAACAGGACAAACTGATCTCCAACCTGGAAAACCAGGTGGGCACCGCCGGCGGCACGGTGAAGAGCGTGGAACGCATGGGCAAGCGCCGCCTGGCTTACACCGTACGCAAGTTTCAGGACGGCATTTACGTCCTCATGGTGCTGGAAGGCGAAGGCGCCATGGTGAAGGAAGTGGAGCGCCGCCTGCGCGTCAACGAGCCGGTGATCAAGTTCATCACCGTGCGGGTGGACGAAGAGCAGAAGCGCCTGGCCAAGATCAAGGCCCTGCGCGACACCAAGGTCCGCGGCAAAGGCCGGCAGGCCGCTGCTGCCGCCGCCGCCGCTGCTGCGGCTGCCGTCATTACGCCCGAGGGCGAAGGCGATGCCATCGCGGCGCCGGCTGCCGGTGCGGAGACCGTGGCTGGTGGCTAGTGGCCAGTGGCCAGTGGCCAGTGGCCAGCAAACAGTTTCGAGTTTCTGAACGGCAGTTTCAAGTTTCGAGTTTCAAAGGCTGAAACTCATACGGCATGACGCCAGCATCGGAAGTTGTTGGCTAAGAGCTAAGAGCCATCAGCTACGAGTTCAAAAGCTGACAGCCGAGAGCTGACAGCTGACGGCGATTTTTAAGGAGAATCATGGCAGACGAAAGCAGCAAGACGGCGGCTCCCGAGGCGGGCGCCGCTACCGCAGAAGCACCCGCGGCAGCCCGCTCGGAAGCACCTGCGCCGCGCTCGGAAACGCCCGCTCCGCGTTCGGAAACGTCGGCACCGGCGCCGCGTGAAGGCGGCTCGCGTCCCGATGGGCCGCGCGGCCCTCGTCCCGCCGGACGTCCCGGTGGCGGACCGCGCGAGGGCGGACGCAAGTTTTTCCGCCGCAAGAAAGTTTGCAAGTTCTGCGTCGAGAAGATTGACGGCATCAACTACAAGGACGTTCGCCTGCTCGCGGGATTCGTTTCCGAAGCCGGCAAGATCGTTCCTCGCCGCCTGACCGGGGTGTGCACGCCGCACCAGCGCCGGCTGTCGGAAGCCATCAAGCAGGCTCGCAACATCGCGCTCATTCCGTTCGGGGGAAGGTAAAGCAGTGGCTAGTGGCTAGTGGTAGCTAGTGGTCAGTGGCTGGTTAGCCGTCAGCCGTCAGCAGCAAACCGCCGGGCGAGCGAAGGGTGAGCGAAGCGCACATCTTCAGTGCTCCAGGCGCCAGCCCGCAGGGCGAAACAAACGTAGCCCAGGGCGGAAGCCCTGGGTTGGCAGGATTTACGAACATCGAGTCCCGTAGGGACGACACATTACGGTGAGGGCTTCAGCCCGAGCCACGACGGAGTTCTCCATGGAAGTCATTCTGAAGGAAGATGTAGCCAAGCTGGGATCGCGTGGCGACGTGGTCAAGGTCGCCGAAGGATACGGCCGCAATTACCTGCTGCCGCACAAGCTGGCGATTGAAGCCACGACCGCCAATCGCGCTGTGATCGAGCAGATGAAGGCCGCCGCGGTGCGCCGCCTGGCGCGCGAAAAGGGCGATGCCGAAGCGCTGGCCAAGCAGTTCGCCGGCGTAGAGCTGACCTTCACTCGCAAGTCGGGCGAACACGATCAGTTGTTCGGCTCGGTCACCTCCGCCGATATCGCGCGCGAGCTCGAAGGCCGGGGCCTGAACATCGATCGCCGCAAGATTCAGCTCGACGAGCCGCTGAAGCACGTTGGCGACTTCAACGTCCCCATCAAGCTGCACAAGGAAGTCGTAGTGCCGATCAAGGTGACGGTGCAGAAGGAAGCCGTGGCGGAACCGCCGGCGGCCGAGCCAGCCGAAGCGGAGGCCTAGTTCGGTTTTAGGGCGAATTCCCGCTTCGGGAAGTCGTCGTCAAGACCACCAAGGTGTCGCGGTCGGGGTTAAGTCGCAGTCGGCGAACGATTTATATTCTTCGCCGTGACCGGACGATTACCCTTCCAGCGCGCTAAAATCGAAGTAGAAAGTAAACAAGGCGGGAGCCACGCGGCTTCCGCCTTTTGCTTTTGCTGCTGAAAGTCAGGCAGCAAGCGGGCTTGGTCGGCCGCGGCTGCCTGTCGAACATTCGCGCTCGCGAGTGGATTAAGCACCGATTTCTTTCCCAAGGAAAATTTTATGGCATCGTCCACGGTACCCGCGGGCACGCCGGCGTCTGCCTGCGCGCCTTCCGCATTTTTCAGCCAGCGTGCGGATTTGCTGAACGCGAATCCCGCGCCGGCTGCGTCCGTAACCGCGCCAAACCAGTACAGCCTGATTCAGTCGGCCATCGCCCGCGAATACAACCGCCTGGGCGGCTTGCTGGCGCAGATGGCCGCCTTGCTGCGCACTCCGCTGAACCTGATGCTGGCGCTGTGGTTCCTGGAAAGCTCGGGAACGCCGCTGGTGCCGGGACGCGCGGCGCTGCGCTTCGAGGTGCATCACTTCTGGCGGGATTGGGGAGTGACGCACGGCGCCAGCTTCGATTCGCACTTTCGCTTTGGCGGACATAACGGCTTGCCCGGGCATCCCTGGGAGCAGCATGGATTTCGCCGCGACGGCGAGGCCGAATTCTCGCTGGTCCATCTGGACCAGGCCAACGAATACGCCGCGCTCGAGCTGGCTTCGCAACTGGCGGGTGCGGAGGCGCCGCGGCGATGCATCAGCCTGGGTGGCTGCCAGTTGCTGGGCTGCAACTTCGCCGAGCTGGGATACGCCAGCGCTGTGGCAATGTATGACGCTTTCCAGCAGGGCGAGGTGGCGCAGGTGCTGGGATTTTTTGACTTCTGCCTGCGCCAGCCGGCGCCACATCGCGGCGATCTGCTGGCGTATCTCGAGCGCGGGGACTTTACCAGCTTCGCGCATTACTACAACGGCGGCGGCGAACAGGTGGCTTATGCCCTCAGACTGAAGACAGCGGCGGCGGATGCCGAGGTAATCCTAGAAGGCGAGGCGAAGTCATGACAGGTAATGGATTACCGCCGGGCAATCAGCATGGGCAGCCGCCCAAAGTCAGTGAAAACACAATCGCTATCAGGTCGCACGACGGCTCTGCCGATAAATCCAGCAGGACCGCGGAGGCGGCGCAGTGGTACAGCTATTCGACTAGCAAGGAAAGGTGGGAGATGGCCGCTGATCTCGAGGCGGCCGCCACACAAGCCATGACGATACTTACCTTCGAAGAACAAGCGCGGTTTCTGGAGTTGCATCCGGCGTGGTCGCCATTGCTGAACGAGGACGCCGAAGTGGTGGCCATGCAAGGCCCTAGCGGAGTGCTGTTTCCGCTGGAGTGCATCGCCGCCTACACCTGCTACGAAACGCGTCGTTTGCCCGCGCAGCGCGGCGCTTCCAGCTAAGTCCTGTCGCAATTCGACACCTCTTTGCGTGCAGGTCGGTTAGCCTCGGATGCCGCCATTCCGAGCCGGCACCGGCCCTAATCCTCTCCCGCCTTTAAAACCATCCAGTTACAACCGCCTAGCCGCCACGCGCCCGTCCCCCGGAACCAGTCGCCCATTCCCGGCGTATCCCACTCCAGGAGCGGCTATAATTCGCTCACGGTTTCTGCCAGCGTCCGTCTATGTAGTTGCAGGCACAAGAATTGGGCCTGAAATTACATACAGGTAGAGACCAGCATGCCGGCCGAAGCGGTGGCAGCAGTTCCTCTCACGGTTGGCCCGGGGCTCCGCTCTCCTCAGACGTGGCGGGAGGCGGACACAACGTGTTCCGCAACTCCCTCTGACCGGGGGCACTTTGGGCAGTCCCAGAGCCGCATGAACGATACGGAGCTGATCCGGGAAGCGCAGCGTGGCAACCGCGCCGCGTTCGAGGATCTGGTGCGCCAATATGACGGCGCCGTACTTCGCCTCGCGTATCACCTGACGCGCTCCGAGCAGGACGCGCAGGACATTTACCAGGACGCCTTTCTCAAGGCCTGGCGGAACATCGGCAATTTCCGCTTCGAGTGCTCGTTCTACACCTGGATTTATCGCATCGTCACCAACTTGTGCCTTGACCTGCTGCGCAAGCGGCAGGTGCGCAAGGAGGACTCGGGCATCGCCACCGATTCCGAGGGCGGCACCTACGACATGCTGGACCAGGTGGCGGACCAGCGGTCAGGCGCCAGTCCGGAGCGCGACCTGATGCGGCGCGAACTGGGCGCGCGCATTGCCAAGGCGCTCACCAAGCTGACGCCGCGCGAGCGCATGGTGTTCGAGATGAAGCATTACCAGGGACTGAAGCTACGCACCATCGGCGAGATTTTGAATACCACGGAAGAGACAGCGAAGAACACGCTGTTCCGCGGGACGCAGAAGTTACGAGCGGCGCTGAAGGATATGAGACAGGGATAGAAACCCCTGGAAGTAGTGGTTAGTGGATAGTGGCTAGTTAAGAAAACCCCCCACTCAAGGCCAAAAGATGGCCTTGAATGGGGCACCCGGGGATTCGAAGATCAGGGTTTGGTTTTTGGCTCATAGCTCATGACTCGTAGCTCATAGCCTGGATGCTAAGAGCTAATAGCTAAGTAGCTAATAGCGCCGAGCGAAGTGAGGCACCATGAATTGCGAATGGGTTCAAGAGAACATCACCCTGTACCTGTACGGGGAATTGGGCGACGACGCGCGGCATGAACTGGAGCAGCATCTGCTCCGCTGCACCGGCTGCACCGCCGAGATGCAAGAGCAGCGCGCCTTCCAGACCGAGATGAGCGCTCTGCCGGTGATCGAGCCGTCTCCCAGCTTCCTCACCGCGTCGCGCATGCGCTTGCAGGAGTCGCTGGAGCAGGCCGAGCAGAACCGCGCCTGGTATCACAAGCTGGCCTTCGATCCCATGGCATGGCTGCGGCAGGTGCGCTATTCGCCGGCGCTGGCTTCGGTGATTTTCCTGGTGGGCTTCGGCGGCGGTCTGGGCGTGATGTACCGGGCGCTGCCGCACGGCACAAGCCCGCTGCCGGGCACATCGGCCGCAGTGCAGGAATCCTCCATCGGCGGCATTACCTCGATTGATCGCCAGCCCGGCTCCGACAGAATCCAAATCCATTACGACCGAGTGCAGCCCGCCACCGTGGAAGGCAGCATCGGCGATCCCCAGATCCAGAATTTCCTCACCTTCGCCGCCAAGAGCAACGTGAACTCCGGGGTGCGGCTGAATTCGGTGGATGCGCTGAACAGCCATCCCGACGATCCCCAGGCGCGCGAGGCGCTGATCTACGCGCTGCGTTACGATAGCAATCCCGGGGTGCGGTTGAAGGCGCTGGACGGCGTGGGTCCCTACGTGAAAGATGACATCCGGGTGCGCAATGCGGTGCTGGATGCGCTGCTGAACGACAGCAATCTGGGGGTGCGCAGCGGAGCGCTGAAGGCGCTGGAACCGGTGCGGGCTGACAGCAGCGTGCGCATGGCGCTGCAGGAGCTTGCCAAGCAAGACCCCAGTCCCTACATTCGCAACGCCTCCCAGCAACAGTTGAACTCGATGCCGACCCTGTACTAGAGGCGAAAGGATGAGGAAAATAGATTCGCTCCCGGAGACGAGGAACGGTTGAGGCACGAGATCGAGAGGGTAAAGAGGGCGAGCCGGAAACTGCGCGCGTGGCGCCAGGCGCGCCGCTGGCAGATAGGCATCGTCCTGGCGGGAATGGCGCTGACCATTCCGCTGTGGGCGCAGCAGTCGCGGGTGTATCGCGACGGCAACGCCTGGGTGGAAGAGGTGAGCGGCACCTTGCCCGCCTGCCGCCAGTTGCACGTCACCACCGACACCGGCAATGTGTCGGTGGAGGGCAATGCGCCGCGGGTGATCTGGGTGGTGCGCAAGCGTTCCTATGCGCCCACGGAAGCGGCGGCGCGCAAGGATTTCGCGCGCATGCGCATCAGCGCGGTGAAGAACGGCGAGATTGCGGTGATCGGCGGCAGGTTGGCGCATCGCAACCTGATCCGCTTCAACACCGATTTTTTTCTGAAGGTGCCGCAGGACGTGCAGTTGGTGAAGGTGGAGACGCGCAGCGGCGGCTTGAGCTTTCTGGCGCTGGCCGGCTCCATCCTGGGCAGCACCACTGGCGGACTGGTGAAGCTCGACGACCTGCGCGGTCCGGTGAAGATTACCAGCGGCGGCGGCAATATTGAAGCCGGCAATCTGGGATCGGACCTGACCATTATCGGCGGCGGCAGCATTGTGCACGTCAACAGCCTGGCGGGCGTGGCCAAGGTGCATATTGATGGCGGCTCGGTGTTCATCGGCTCGGCCAAGAGCGTGGATGTGCAAACCGGCGCCGGTGGCGTGGAAGTGCGCAAGTGTTTTGGCGACCTGCGGGTCTCGACCGGCGGCGGCAATGTCATCCTCGGTGATGTGGGCGGCGCGGTGACGGCCGACACCACCGGCGGCAGCGTGCGGTTGGGCAGCGCCGGCGGACGGGTGCAGGTGGCGAGCGGCGGCGGCAGCGTGCAGTTGTTTCGCCTGAACAGCGGCGCTCAGGTCGAGACCGGCGTCGGCCCGATCGCGGTGGAATTTTTGAACGCCAGCGCATTCAGCGATTCGTTTCTGCGGACCGGGTCGGGGAACATCACGGTGATCATGCCCGGCGGCATGCCGGTCACGGTGCACGCCTCGGCGGACATGGCCAACGGACACGGAATTGTGGCACAGGATTTCCCCGGGTTGAAGGTATCGTCGGAAGGTAATCGGATGGGCCCCACGGCGATGTATGCCGAGGGAACGTTAAACGGTGGAGGGCCAACCCTGCGGGTCCGCACCACCATGGGTCAAATTGAATTTCGGAGATCGCAATAGATCGGGGTTGGTACGTATGAAGACACGCAAGCAGGTACTGCACGTTTCGTTCCTGGCAGTGCTGGTGACAGTCTGCGCCTGGCCGGCGCTGGCGGCGCTGCAGCCCACAGGGTGGCCGGATGCGAACAGCGGCGCTTATCTCGGCGTCCGCATTGAAGAGGTCACGCCCGAGGTGGCCGCTTCGCTGAAACTGCCGCGGCCCGGCGGCGCGCTCATCGCCTACGTGGACCAGGATGGTCCCGCCTGCCACGCCGGACTGAAGAGCAAAGATGTAGTGATCGCCTTCAACGGATCGAATGTCGCAACCCCGGACCAGCTCGGTGAGTTCATTCACTCGGCTACGCCGGGCAAGACGGTCACCATGACGGTGCTGCGCGACGGCCAGAAGAAGGACATCAAGGTAGCCCTGGGCGCCTGGCCGAAAATTCCGTCGCACGCGGTGGTGAATGGCAACAACTTCCTGGCATCCATGCCGCCGGCGGCGATGCATGTGCCCGATATGGATTTCCCGGCGTTCGCGGCGCTGTCATCGAAGAATGGACTGGTAGTGGAATCGCTGACCCCGCAACTGGCGGACTTCTTTGGCGTGCCCCGGGGCAACGGTGTGCTGGTGCGCTCGGTGGAGAACGGCACTCCCGCGGCATCTGCTGGCCTGCGCGCCGGCGACATTATCGTCAAGGTGAATAACGACGCGGTGCACGACGTGGCCGACTGGCGGCGCGGCATGCGCGGCGGCAAGGTCACCCTCGGCATCGTCCGCGAAAAGCGTGCCCAGAACGTCGAAATCACCATGCCCGGCCCGGCCGATACTTCTGAGCTGCGCTGGCCGGAATTCGAACAGCAGATGAAGTCGGTGCAGCAGGAGATGGAGAAGCTGCGGCCGGAGATGGAAAAGCAGCAACTGGAAATCCAGAAGCAGATGCCGGTGATCCAGGAGCAGATCCGCAAATCGTCGCAGCTCAGCCGGCAGGACATGGAGCGGATGCAGCAGGAAATCCAGAAGTCCTTGCCGACGCAGGAACAGGTCCAGGCCATGACCAGGCAGGCGCAGGACGCGGCAGTGGCGGCGCAGAAGATCAACGTGGACGAGTTGCAAAAGCAGATCCGCGATTCCATGCCCAGCCAGGAAGAAATGCAGAAGCAGATGCAGAGCGTCATGCCGCAACTGCAGCAGCAGATGGACGAGATGCGCCAGCAGGTCGAACAGCAGAAACAGGACCTGGAAAAGCAGATGCAGGAATTTCATCAGCAGCAGGAATACTAGGTTCGATCGCGCAGGAACCTTGGGTGCCCCGTTCTAGCCTTCCTTTGGCTAGGGCGGGGCATTCGTCGTTCAAACCGCTCCAATGGTCTGGTAGGTGCTGACGTTTCAGGCTGCAGACTCCAGCCACGCCCTGATACGGGCGCGGCGGGAACCGTGAAATGCGGGAAGGACAAAAAAGGCCCCGCCCTAGCCAAACCCAGGCTAGAACGGGGCACCCAGGTTTTCCCGTCCGACAACTCCGTGTGCTCCGTGCCTCCGTGGTTTTCAACTCGCCCAACGAGCACAAACTCTGGGTGCGACAAATCTCAATCTGCTCTGCTATACCGGGAATAACTCTGGGTGCGCCACTCATCCGCAGGTTTCGGATAAGCGGGAAGCGACGAATCCCGCCATGGCTCAACAGGACTGCTGAAAAAGTGGGAATCAGCGGAGTGCCGCGGGCGCAGCGATATACAAAGGACAGGACAGCGTTTTGGATTGGGTGGCGGTTCGAGCGCTCTATGCGTAGTCGATCGGATGACGCTGGAGCCAATGCTGGTCGCGTACCAGCCCGACCTGCCTAAGTGCGGACCGCGCCATGCTGGCGGTGAGTCCTCTATTTCTCCAGGTAAAGCCAACGCAAAAACCGATTGCCCCGCCGAACATGCCCGAGGCGACCGTTCTGGGAACGGTGCCGCGGCGCCGGGTGAGGTACAACTGCAACAAGCCGGCACAAGCGCCCACTGCGGCCATCCCTAGTGAGGCACGCGCGGACCCGGTCAGGGCTTCTGAAAGAGGCTGCCCATGCAGATAGGATTCGCGACCGCTACGCATTCCGGTGGCTCCTGATTCGGCCAGGCTTCGACCATAGCGAAGATAGGATCCCAATCCTGTATTGGAGTTCATTGCATAGCCTCCCGAGTGGATCGTTCCGCTCTTAACCGATGTGCACACATCGCCAGCGCTCATCCTGCTGGTCGCGGTCTACGGGCCACAGTATCAGTATGATCGGCATGAAATACCAATGCTGTGATCTTGCTCCCAGGCCAGTGTGATGAGGGAGGGGCAGCGCCGATGGATGGCAGGAGGTTGTGAAGCCCGGCAAGAGGGCCGCCCCAGAGGCATTCGCGGAGGCGGTAAATTCCACCTCGCCAAAAACGGGCGCCGAAGAAAGCACCCCGTAAAATCGAACAGAACCGGAACTCCCAAGGTGGCCAGCACGCCGCCTGGTAATTCCAGATGCAACCGTGTCCCACTCCGCGCGTTGGTCCGCGAGAAGTGGGACTCGATGGCCCAGATTACCGATGTTCTCTGGCGATCATGGGTAGTAGCTTGGGCTGACGCCGATTCCGGTGACGATTCGGGTTCCCGGCTATAAACCGGGCAAAGTATCCCCAGCGCGTCAGGGAAGATTCCCACAGCACAGAGCGTCAAGCAGAATACCGCTATGCGTTTATGACGCTGGTGCCGGGAGGGGGAATCGAACCCCCATGACCGTGAGGTCGGCGGATTTTGAGTCCGCTGCGTCTGCCAGTTCCGCCATCCCGGCGTAGGGAAATCGCGGAGAATTCTAGGTTAGTTGACCGCTACGGGCTTGGCAAGGAAAGGCTGCGCGCGAGAAACGGCCGCACGCTCCCCCAGAAGCGAGGCGCATAAACCTAAGCCGCCGGATCACGGCAGCCGCTGATAGCTGTACACGTAATCCTTCAACACCGGGTCGCTCTCGATCACCGCGGTAGTCTGCAGCGAATCCTTCAGCTTGGAAGGAGCGGTGTTGGGCAGGGCTTCATTGGTGATAAGGAAGCCCCCGGGCTTGATCATGGTGCCGATATTGGCGCGGGCCAGCGCCTGCTCGAAGCTGTCGTAATACACAAAAATATTGGTGGCGAACATCAGGTCAAACTGCTTGTCGGCAGGCAACGCCATGCGCTCGAAGACGATGTTCATGTCCACCGGCGTGATCCGCTTCACGATGTCGGGATTCACGCTGACGGCGCGATTCCATATTTCGGAAGCTTCCTGCGGCACCGGAATCGGCTTCACTTCCCTGCCCACGCGGCTGCCCAGCTTGTGCCAGTAGTCGAGGAAATTAGCGTGGTACTTGCCATCCCACTGATCGGAGGGAGCGGCCAGCAGTTGAATGGTGTAGGGCTTTCCCGCAATCGCGTTCTTGCGGGCGCGCTCGATATAGGAATTCACTCGCGGGCTGATGTCCAGGGTGTACAGCTCGATGGAATTAGGGTCGGCAAGTCCGAGCCGCACCAGCGAATCGATGACGGCGAAGGGTTGCGTCGTCTGCGGCGGATAGAAATCCGATCCCGATTTTTTGTTCACGAAGTCGAGGCCCGGCCCGATGATGGCGATGCGATGCACGCTTCCCGGCTTTAGCAGACCCTGACTGACCATGTTGCGAAGCTGCAGCTCGATCATGAAATCGGGAAACAGGTTGCTGTCGGTGGAAATGCCGCGGTCCTTGAAGGCCTGGTAGCGATTGGCTTTGGCCTCCTGGTGGGCGCGCCGCACGTCGTCACGCAGGCGGGCCAGATTGTCCAGCAGGTAGGTCTTTACCTTGGCGCGACCCTCAGCGGTCTTCAGGGTGTAGCCTTTTTTCTCCAGGAACTGCCGCATCTCCAGCATGCCTTCGTTGGGATGAGGGGCAGCCAGCGCCTTGATGAGATCGTCGGCGCGGCGATTGGCGACACTGTCTATAAATTTATCGCTGCCGTAGCGGTCCAGTTCACCGCCCTCGTAGGTAATGCGGGGCTGCTTGGTGTAGGTCACTCCCAGTCGCAAGAGATTGGTCAGTGTGTTTTCCTCGCCCGCTTCCAGCCGGCTGCGAATGTCCTTGTCCTGGGTTCGCACCCACTTGTCCCATTCCGCTGCGGTCAGCGGCTGCAGCTTCTTTAGATCATCGGGCGCGGCCTTGGGCATCGCCGACAATACCGGTTGCACATCGGCAAGGGTGACGAATTGTGGCGCTTGTGCGAAAGCGGGAGACAGAAGAATGACGAAGATCGACGTCAGAAAAACGAGGCGCAGAAACCTGGAGCTCATGCTAATCAATTTACGACGACTGACTGTCCAAAACCAGCCCCTATTGCGCTGGTGGCTCCCGACGGGCCGCGACAAAGAACTTCCTGAATCAGATAAATAATGGTAAGTTGACTGGCATTGCAGGAAGGCGCAACCAGCAGTCCCATTCCTCCAGGTCAAGGCTCTGTGGCTCCAGTCGAACTCCACCCCCCGAACGCGGCATCGGCGCCGAATCAGCTTCGTCACTCTTTCCAGGTACGCGACGGCGTTGCCCTGATTGTCTCCAACGTCATCGGCGTGGGCATCTTCACCGTCCCGGCCATCGTGGCACGTCTGGCACCGCGACCCCTGGCCATGCTGGCTCTGTGGTTCGTGGGCGGATGCCTGGCGCTTGCGGGAGCGCTCTCCTATGCGCGGCTGGGGCGGCGATGGCCCGCTGCCGGTGGCGAATACATCTATCTCGCCAAGGCCTACGGACCGACCGCCGGATTTCTTTCGGGATGGACGTCGCTGATCGCCGGCTTCTCCGGAGCGGTGGCGGCCAGCGCGGTCGGCGCGGTCATCTATCTCGGCGAATATTTTCCCCGCCTGGCTTCCGATCACGCGCTGTGGTCGCTGAATTTTTATGTCGGGAGCATCACCCTCTCGCCGCGGGCGCTGACCGCCGCCGGCATCATCGTCGTGTTTGCCGTGCTGCACGCCTGCAATCTTGGCGCCGGCAAGCTGACCCAGGACGCGCTGGCGTTTCTCATCCTGGCCATCATCGTGATCTTCTGCATCGCCGGTTTCGCCAGCGGACACGGCTCCTGGTCGCACTTCCAGGCCGCGCCGGGAGCATCGGTGCGTCCGCTGAACTGGCTGCTGGCGCTGATTCCGGTGATGTTCACCTACAGCGGCTGGAATGCAGCCTGCTACATCTCCGAGGAGATGTACGACACCAGGCGCACCATCGGGCGGGCGCTGGTGACCGGCACTTGCATCATCCTCGGCCTGTACGCGCTGCTGAACGTGCTCTACGTGTACGCGGTGCCGCTGCCGGCGCTGCAAGGCGCGGTCAATGTCGGTGACGTCACCGCCCATGCCCTATTCGGAGCGGGCCGCCATTTCATTACGCCGGTCCTGATCCTGGCGCTGCTGGGCGCGATCAGCGCCATGACCATCGCCGGGCCGCGGGTGTATTTCGCCATGGCGCGCGACGGCGCATTCGTGTCGGTGTTTCGCAGGATCAGCCCGCGCTTCGGCACTCCCTCGCTGGCCATTGTGCTACAGGCACTGTGGTGCATCGTGCTGGTGGCGGTGGGCGGCTTCGAACAGATCCTGATGTACACCGGCTTCGCCGTGGTGCTGTCGTCGGGCGCGGCAGTGGCCGGGCTGTTCTGGGTGCAGCGGCGGGAGTTAGCGCAGGATCTGGCGCTGTGGAAGACCATGCTGGCGCCGGGAATTTTTGTGATCGCCTGTGCCGCCATGATGGTCAGCGCCGTGCTACAAGCTCCGAGCACGGCGCTCAGAGGCATTGTCCTGATCGCGGCGGGCCTGCCGTTCTTCCTGTGGTCGCGCCGGCGCAACCGCTCCCTCGAGGTTGCCAAGGCCAAGGCCGCCGTACCGCAGTTGCGCTAGTCTTTCCCAGCTTTAGCGCTTCTCTCCGCCTCGGCTTTCTAGCTGAGTTCTGTACAATCGGCAGCAATGCCGCCGGTTCTCCCAGCCCGACGACTCATCCTTGCGCACGAGCCCGCCTCGCGTCCGGCCGCGCGACGTCTGGTGTCGCTGGATTTGTTCCGCGGCATCACCATCGCGGCCATGATCCTGGTCAACAACCCCGGCAACTCGCAGGCCTACGCGCCACTGAAGCATGCCGAATGGAATGGCTGGACGCCGACCGATCTGATCTTCCCCTTCTTTCTGTTCATCGTTGGCGTGTCCATGGTGTTCTCTTTCGACTCTCGCCTGGCGCGTGGTGATTCGCGGGCGAAGTTGCTGCTGCACGCCTTCCGTCGCAGCGTCGTTCTTTTCGCGCTGGGGCTGCTGTTCAACGGAGTCCCGCACTTCCAGCTTGCCACCTGGCGCATTCCCGGCGTTCTGCAACGCATCGCCGTGGCCTACTTCCTGGCGACGCTGATCACGCTTTACTGCCGGACCTCGGCGCGGGTGGCGTGGCTGGTGATTTTGCTTGCCGGATACTGGTTGCTGCTGCGTTATGTCCCGGTTCCCGGCTATGGCGTGCCGGCGCGTGAGGTTCCCTTCCTCGATCCCAACGGCAACTTGGTGGCGCATCTGGATCGCCTGCTGATGCGCGGCCATCTTTATCGGCCGATGCGCGATCCCGAAGGTCTGCTGAGCACCTTTCCGTCGGTCGCCAGCGTCCTGGTCGGCGTGCTCACCGGCCAGTGGCTCACTCGTCTCTACCCCCACCGCGACAAGGTGCTGGGCATGCTGGCATTTGGATTTGGGGGCGTGTGTGCCGGACTCACCTGGGCCCAGTGGTTTCCCATCAACAAGAACCTCTGGACCAGCTCCTACGTGCTGCTTTCTTCGGGACTGGCGTTGCTGGCGCTGGCGGCGTGCTACTGGATCGCCGACGTCAGGCTCTCTCGCGGGGCCTGGACCAAGCCGTTCCTGGTCTTCGGCTCCAACGCCATCCTGGCTTATGTTCTGGGCGAATGGCTGGGGCTGCTGCTCAACTGGTCGCACCTCCCGCTGGAGCGCTGGCTCTCGCACCTTGGCAATGCGCCCATGCAGTCGCTGCTCTATTCGCTCATCATCGTGGTGCTGTGTTACCTGCCGCTGCTATGGCTGTACCGCCGCGGCACGCTGATCAAAATCTAGTCCGATGACGCGAAGCGCAGGTTGCCCTCAGACGTCAGTCGATCCGCCGCTGCCTACCAGGCGCGACGTGGGCCGCGCAGCAATCGCGCCGGCAGCAGGATGATGGACTTCAGCAATTCCAGCACCCCTTCCACGGCGATGCCGAGAATGCGGAACGGCAGCAGGAGCAGCCACACGATGGGATAGAGGACCAGGACTGCCAGGGCCAGGGGCCAGCAGAAGAAGAGCAGGATTAACCAAAGCAGGAAGCCGATCATACGGGTTCTCCCAACTTATGGTACGCCGCTGGTCCGCAAAATGTTCCCTGCTCTAGCCGTGGCCGCTGAGAAAGAAAAAGCAGATCCCTCACCGACTAAAGTCGGTTCGGGATGACAAAAAATAAAATGGCCCGTTCGGCACGACTGAAGTCGTGCCCTTACTCATGCCTGGGCAAAACGGAGTTTTTCAGCGTCCTGTGAGGTCGTGCCCTGATACAAAGCGTTCGCAAGCAGACTTCTTCAGCGGCCTTCTAGCCGTGGCCGCCTCCGCCGCTGAGTTCGCGCACCACCGAGCCGACAAAAGCCTTGGCATCGCCAAACAGCATCAGCGTGTTGTCGAGGTAGTAGAGCGGATTATCAATGCCGGCGAATCCCGGATTCATGCTGCGCTTGATCACCATCACGGTGCGCGCCTTGTCCACATCCAGAATCGGCATGCCATAGATCGGGCTGGTGGTATCGCTGCGCGCGGCGGGATTGGTGACGTCGTTGGCGCCGATGATCAGCGCCACGTCGGTCTGCGGAAAGTCGCCGTTGATCTCGTCCATTTCGATCAGCCGATCGTAAGGAATGTCGGCTTCGGCCAGCAGCACGTTCATGTGGCCGGGCATGCGGCCGGCCACCGGATGGATGGCAAAGCGGACATCGATTCCCTTCTTGGTGAGCAGGTCATAGAGTTCGCGAACCTTGTGCTGGGCCTGCGCGACTGCCATGCCATACCCGGGCGCGATCACCACCGTGTTGGCCGAGGCAAGAATCGAGGCCGCATCTTCGGCCGTGGCGCTGCGCACAACTCGGTCTTCTTTCGCCGCCGCCGCCGACACCTGTACCTGGCCGAAGGCTCCAAACATCACGTTGGTGAAGGAGCGATTCATGGCCTTGCACATGATGACCGAGAGGATGAAGCCGGACGATCCGTCGAGCGCTCCGGCCACCACCAGCACCTTACTGTTCAGAACAAATCCCAGCAGCGCGGCGGAAATGCCGGCGTAGGAATTCAGCAGTGAGATGACCGTAGGCATGTCAGCGCCGCCGATGGGAGTGACCAGCAGCACGCCGAAAACCAGCGCCACAATCACCATGATGGGGAACAGGATGACGTTGCCGGGATGCACCACCAGCGCCACGGCCAGGCCCAGCGCTCCCGCCAGGACCGAGAGGCTGACGATATTCTGCCCGCGATAGACGATCGGCCGCTGCGGCAGAATCTCCTGCAACTTGCCGGCGGCGATCAGGCTGCCGGTAAAGGTCAGCGAGCCGATAATGACTTCCAGCGCGATCTCGCCCATGGCAAAGCGCGTGACCGGGGCCGTGCCCACATAGAACTCGGCGATGCCGATCATGGCAGCCGAAAGCGCGCCGAACGCGTGGCTCAGAGCGGTCCGCTGCGGCACCGCTGTCATCTGCACCAGGCCCAGAGGGATGCCAACTCCCGCGCCGATGATCAGCGGGATGAGCACCCACTTGTAGTGGGCCACCTCGGGGTTGAAAAGCGTAACCACGACCGCCAGGGCGGCGCCGATTTCTCCCGCCAGAACGCCCCAGCGCGCGGTCACCGGCGAGCTCAGGAACTTGAGCGAAAGAATGAAGAGAACGACCGCGACGATATAGGCGAAATCGAGATACTGCTGCAACGCGAGCATGTTCATGATTCTTTCGACCTGCGGGACTTGAACATGCGCAGCATGCGGTCGGTGATCAGGAATCCGCCAACCATATTGCTGAAGGACGCCACCACCGCGATGGCGCCCAGCACGGCGGTGAGCGGTGTCTCATGCCGGCCGGCGATGATGATGGCGGCCACCACCACAATCGCGTCGAGAGCATTGGTCAGCGACATCAGGGGCGTGTGCAGCAGCGGGGAAACGGTCCGGATCACTCCAAACCCCACAAACCCGGCAAGGATGAAGACGTACAGGTTAGAAATGAAATCTGGTGGCATTTTGGCTCCTCTGCATTTCTCGGCTCCTGGACCCGCCAAGGTTACCGATCACTGCCCGGCCGGCGCCGGCATTCCCAAAGCTTCTCGCACCCGCGGATTCACCACTTCGCCATTCTGGGTGGTGACGGTGCTGCGGGTAATCTCGTCTTCCATGTTGAGTTGCAGCTTGCCGTCCTTGACCAGGTGCTGCAGGAAGTTGGTCAGGTTGCGGGCGTAAAGCTGGCTGGCGTGGAACGGGATCGCCCCCGCCAGGTTGATGTTGCCGACGATGGTGACGCCCTTCTCGACAATCACTTCGCCCATCTTCGTGAGCTCGCAGTTGCCGCCGCGTTCCGAGGCCAGGTCCACGATCACCGAGCCCGGCGCCATTCCCGCCACCATTGCGGCGGTCACCAATATCGGCGATTTCTTGCCCGGCACTACCGCGGTGGTGATGACTACGTCGCTTTCGGCGATCACCTTGCCCAATAGCTCGCGCTGCTTCTGATAGAACGACTCGTCCTGCGCCTTGGCATAGCCGCCGGCGTCTTGCGCGTCGGCCACCTCCAACGGCAACTCGACAAATCGCCCGCCCAGGCTCTGCACCTGCTCTTTCACCGCCGGCCGCAGATCGTAGGCTGAGACGACCGCACCCAGACGTTTGGCCGTGGCTATCGCCTGCAAGCCAGCCACACCCGCGCCGATTATCAGCACCCGCGCCGGAGTAATGGTGCCCGCCGCGGTAGTCATCATGGGAAAGATCTTGGGGAGAGTGTCCGCCGACAGCAGCACCGCCTTATAGCCGGCAATGCTGGCCATGGTGGAAAGCGCGTCCATGCTCTGGGCGCGGGTGATGCGCGGCATCAACTCCACCGCCAATGCGACCGCACCGGTGGCGGCGATTTCCTGCATTGAGCTGCTACCGCCGAGGGGACGCAGGAAGCCGATCAGCGCCTGTCCGCGTCGCAGCAGCGGAAGGTCGCGCGCGCCGGTCTTATCGTTGGAGCCGTAACACAGCACCTGCACGATGATGTCGGCGGAGGCGAAGACCTCTTCGCGGCTGGCGGCAACCTTGCCACCCTTGGCCAGGTAGTCGGCATCCGGATAGCCGGCTTCTGCGCCGGCTCCCGCTTCGATCAGGACTTCCAGACCGGACTTGGTGAGATTGGGAATGACTGCTGGTACTAGTGCTACACGACGCTCCCCCGGGAAGATTTCCCGGGGAACCCCAACGATCATGAAGCCTCCTTGGCCGTAGAACGCGAACCCGCGCCGAATACCGACCGTCAATGCTCTCGGCAAAGCTGCCATTCTACTTGCAGGCGGTTGAAAGTCCACCTCTTTGCCGTGGGAATCGGTATTGAGGGGGTAAATCCGGAAAATTGCACCTGGTTGGTAACTGCCGGGGGCCTTCCCGTAATACCACCACGGTGCCTGTAAGCTATTCACCCTACAAATCTTATGCGAATCCGGGACTCCGGAAGCCATTTCGCGAGAGGTTCGGATACCACCTGTTGTTGCAGAAATACCACAGTAGGAGCCTGTAGCTGGCCTGTAATCTATTACATGCGCCCCTGTTACATCCTGCTTATTTGATCTACGAACGTACAATTCGAAAAGCTGCCGAGTGCAGTGGCGTCGGGCTTCACAGCGGAGCGCCCGTCCATCTCCGCATCCTTCCCGCTCCCGCTGGAACCGGCATTGTTTTCCGCCGGACCGACCTGGATGGCTTCGAGGTCGAAGCGGTCAGCCGCAACGTCGCCAAGGTCAGCTACGCCACCAGTCTGATGAAGCAGGGCGTGCTCATCTCCACCACCGAGCACCTGCTGTCGGCCTTCATCGGCATGGGCGTGGACAACGCCATTGTGGAACTCGATAACCTCGAGCTTCCCATTCTGGACGGCAGCGCGCAGCCCTTCATCGAGATGCTGACCGACGCCGGGCTTCGTCAGCAGCGCCGCAAGCGCGTGTACCTGAAGATCCTGCGCCCCTACGAGATGCACGAAGGCGACAAGTTCATCGGCGTCTATCCTGGCGAGCGCTATTCCGTCAGCTACGCCATCAACTTTCCGCATCCGCTGATCGGCAACGAGCGCTTCGAGGTCGAGCTCTCCAACGGCAGCTATGTGAAGCAGATTGCCCGCGCCCGCACCTTCGGCTTCCTGGAGCAGCAGCGGGCCATGCTGAACCAGGGCCTGATCCGCGGCGCCGGCCGCGAGAACTGCATCGTGCTCACCCCCACCGGCATTGACAATCCTCCGCTGCGCTATCCCGACGAATTCGTCCGCCACAAGGTGCTGGACCTGATCGGCGATCTGGCGCTGTTCGGCAAGCGCATTCTCGGCTACGTGAAGGCCGACCGCGCCGGACACGCCATGCACACCGCCATCGTCAGCCGCATTCTTCGCGACCAGAGCTACGCCGAGGAGATCACGCTGGACGAAGCCACCGTCGCCGACTGGCCCGCCGAACATCTCGCCGTCGCCGACTAAATTTCCTTTCACCATAAAAAAAAGGCCGCCCATGCGAGCGGCCTGTTTCCTACGACTTGAGGTTACTGGTGCGGCTGCTCCGGCGTTGTTGCCGGAGGCGTTGCCGGTGGCGGCGCCGTGGTTTGCGCAGGATTCGACTCCTGCACATCACCCGGAATAATGCCCGGGACCCTGGGCTCGTGCTTCACCTGCCCGGACTCGGCGTCAGCCATGTCAACGCCCAGTTTGCTGAGCGTCTCGCCGGTGACCTGATCGAGCGTCACCTTCGACTTCTCGTAATTAGCGGCGGCATTCAGCAGGTTCGACTCCGACAGCGTCAAGTTGCTGGACGCCTGCAACACCAGCGTCGGCGTGGACGCGCCGTAGCCGAACTTCTTCTGCTCGGCGGTCAGGCTCTCCTGGGCATAGTCGCGCGCGGCGGTAGCGGCCTGCAGGGCGGCGTAATTCTGCTGCAGCGCGAACTGCGCCTGCCGCACCTGGATGGCGATATTGTTCTGGATCTGTTGCAGGTTGACCTCGGCCTGGCGATATTCCAGCTCCGATCGCACCTGGTCGGCCTGCACCTGGCGATTGCGCAGCGGGATGTTGATGTTCACGCCGATGCCCTTGTCGGGTGCGGTGCTGTTGAACAGGTTGGTGAAGGTGGTGTTGTAGCCAACCGGAATGATGCCCGGGGTATAGCACTCGCCGGGAATGGAGTTGGGATCGGAACAACTGGGGAACAGCGGATTCTGCGGGCCGCCCAGGCTGGAAGCTCCATAAAACGCGTACAAGTCCACCGTCGGTCGCAGCAGGCTGCGGATGGCCCGCTTACCGATTTGCCGATTGGTGAGGTCAATGCGCGCAATCGTCATCTCCGGCCGCGCCTGCAAGGCCTCCTGGATCAGGTCCTCCACCGGCCGCACTTCCAGTTGCTCTTTCAGTTGCAGGGTGTCGGTGGGAATGACCGGCGCCACCGCCAGAATGGGATCGCCCATGTTCCTGGTGATGGCATTCTTCATGAACAACTGCTCCAACTGAAGATTGGTCTGCGACACGATCAGGTTCTGCTTGGCAGTGGCCACTCCGCTCTGCGCCTGCACCAGGGTGATGGGCGCCAGCGTGCCGATGCGGATCTCCTCCTCATCGTCGGACTGCGTCTTCTCCGCCAGTTGCAGGGCGCGCTGGTTCACTTTCACCGCTTCATAGGCGGTGACCAGGTCCCAGTAGATGTTCTCAATCTGCGAGACCGTGCTGATGATCTGGTTGCGGAAGGTGACGTCTTCGATTTCGCGATTGTTGCGAGCGATGTGGATGAACCGCAGGTTGGGATCGGTGCCGAATCCCTGCAGCAGATGCTGCCGCAACTGGAAGCGGAAGCTGGAATTCAACTGCGGATTCACAAAGCTGAACAAGGAATTATTGTTGGTACGGTTGTTATTGAAACTCACCGTAGCCAGCGTCCCGGTGGCGAAACCTTGGGAGTAGTTGAAGTTATAGGTATTGGTGTTCTGCACCAGGGTGGTGGTTCCGGTAAACACCGTGCTGGCCTGCTGCGCGGTGGAATGTTCGCCCGCGATGTTGCCGGAGAGTATCGGGTCGAAGCTGTCGATGGCCGGGCCTTCGCCGGCGGTGGAGGAGACGATGCCGCCAACGCCCGCGCCGGCGCCGCCTACGCCCAGGGTGGTGCCGCCGGCTCCGGTTCCCGACGCGCCCGTCGATCCACTGCCTGTGCCTCCCGAGGAGGTGGAACCGCCCGCTCCGCCTGGCGTTCCACTCACCAGTCCGGTATTCACGCCGAGGTAGCTGGCGCCTGACTTGGTGCGCAGCAGATCAACGTCGGCGATGGACAGGTTATAGCGCTGAATGGTGAGATCGAGATTGTTCTCCAACGCCATGGCCACGGCATCGTCCAGCGACAGGTACATCTTGCCGTCCTTAATCAACTGGTCAATGCGCGCGGAATTGGTGAAGTTGGGCGGCGGAACGTCGCGCACCGTGTAAGGCGCAATCACGTTGGGGAAGGCCGATTTCGGCTTGGAATAATCCTGGTCCGAATACAGGTGCTGGTTGTGATGGCGAGGCTGGGCCTGCGGCATCGGCGTGTCGGGCAGCACGCTGGAGGAAGCCGGTGGAGGCGTTGCAGTCTGGGCGATAGCGGATGCCGCCAGCGCCACCGTGATCCCGAGCAAAAGCGTCCTGCCGATTGCGGATGCTACCAGGTTGCGAACAAACATTTCCTCATTCTCCTGAAACGCGCGGTTCCACTTCTTCTGGTCCTGACTGTTGATGATTGCTGCTCTGATGTAATACGCACGAATGTGCCTAAAGGTTCAACGATATAGCGCCAATTACGGGTTCCGGTCTTCCGCTGGTCAAGGCTGCGTTCCGGAAAAGACTCCGTAAATGGACTCGTCCGGACACTAGAGGTCACCCGGAATCGCGAGTCCACACACCACTGTAACGCTTCAGCCCCAGCCAACACTATCCATGTGCTGGTCTATATGTTTGGAACCTCTCGCAAAAGGAGAGCGTGTAGTCCCGCGCTACGCAACCGCCATGCTGCTACTCAAGAAGGTGCCCAAGTTCGACACCATGCAGGAGTGTGCCCGCCGTTATCCGGAGCTGGATCCGACAGCGGTTCACACCTCGCTCACCCTGATGCGCGTCGCCTCCGACCTGATCGCCGCCAGCGATGCGGAGTTGGCGGGACACGGCATTTCGCAGGGCCGCTTCACCGCCCTCATGCTGCTGGAAAACTGCAAAGAGACCGACCTCAGCCCTTCTTCGCTGGCCGAGATGAGCGGGGTCAGCCGCGCCTCCATCAGCGGGCTCATTGCCGGGCTGGAAAAATCGGGCATGGTGCGGCGGGAAGCCGACCTGCGCGACCGGCGCGCGGCGCAGATTCGCATTACCAAAAAAGGTAGGCGCTTCCTCGACAATATGCTGCCCTCGCACTTCACCTGGATAGCCCGGGTGATGCAGGACCTGAGCAAAAGTGAGCGCAAGACCCTGGTGCGCCTGGTCGGCAAAGTTGATCCCAACGTCGTGGCTTGAATACCGGCCGGCCACTTCCACGACGCCGTCCTCACGGCGAAACTTCGAACGCGACGCCCTGTCCGTGCGTTCCGCCCAGCGGCGTCGCTCCGTACAGATTGCCGGAGCTGTCACCGGTCACGCCATACGACGGGTAGGCTCCATCGGAATTCATGAAGGTGTGGAGCACTACTTCACGCCAGCCCAGCGAGCCCGTGGGCTGAAGCTGGAACACCACCCCGCAACCGCATCCGGAGTCGCCACCATTGGAGGTGGTGCCGTAGAGATTGCGCACCGCATCGAACAGCAACGTGCTGGTAGGATAGCCGCCGTCGCTGCCGCCACGGAAGCTGTAGAGCACAACCTCCTTCCAGCCGCCGATGTTGGGCGTCGGCCGCAGCTCGAAGACCGTACCGGAACCCGCCGTGCCGCCAAAGTAGGTGGTGCCATAGAGCGCGCCGCTGGAATCGGCGATCAATCCGCCATACGGGAAAGCCGCGTCCGGCTGGCCTTGGAAGGCATAGAGCGTGGTCAGCGTCCAGGTGCCGCCGGTGCCGGGCGAGAGCTTGAACGCCGTGCCGGCGCTGTAGGCGCCGCCAATTTCGGTCACGCCGTAAAGACTTCCCGCGTTGTCGAGCAGCAAAGCTCCCAGCGAGCCGACGCCGCCGTCGTCACCCCCGGTGAAGGCGTGCAGCACCTTCTGCGTCCAGTGCCCGCCACTGAGCGATAGCTGATACACCACGCCCACCCCATACATGCCGCCGTCGGGCGTGGTGCCGTAGAGATTGCCGGCATTGTCAAAGACCACGGCACCGCCCGGCCCGTAGCCGTCATTGCCGCCGGTGAAGTTGTAAAGCACGCTCTCTGTCCAGTTGCCGCCGGACTGCGTCAGCTTGTACACCACGCCGCAACCATCGCCGGCGCAGGTCCCGCCCGAGCCACCGGCAACGGTCGTCCCGTAGAGATTGCCGGAGGCATCAAGAGTGACGCCGCCATAAGGATTCTTGCCGTCGTCGAAGCAGGTGAAGCTGTAGAGCACGCTCTGGCTCCAGTTGCCGCCGGATTGCGTCAGCTTGTACACCACGCCGCAGCCGTAGGCGCCGCCGACATTGGTGCTGCCGTAAGCGTTGCCGCTGTGATCGAAGGTCAGCGACGATGTGGGATTCCCGCCATCGACTCCACCGGCGAAGTTGTAAAGCACGCGCTCGCTGCCGAATGCGGTAGCGGTGAAAAAAAGGGCAACGAGGACGATGCAAGTGGAAAGAAAACGGACGGAAGGAGCCGGCATTGGGAAGTCTCCTGCTTAGAAAGTGGCGATCCTGAAAGTCGATACAGGCGAAGCGGCGGGTTGCCACTGTAGCACTTTGCCGGAGGAATGGGTAGACGCGGCGATTGGCAGCGGTGGTCGTCTCGGGTGAAGCACGTCTTCGGAAGCTGCTGAAACGTCCGTTTTTCGTCAGCCTTTGTCGTCCCGCCGGGGACATGTTTTACATTTCAGACCGGGGACATACTTTACACATTTGGTCCGTGTTTTGGGTTTTGAAACCTTGGTTTAACTCCGGCGGCGAGGCCGTCTTCTCCTCCAGGGTGCGATGCGTTGAATGTTTTTTCCGCTGTTTCGCGGCTCAGGTGGAAACCTATCTGTCCCGCCACCCCGCAAACCGCTCTTCCGGCGCGGGTTGCGTCCGTATCACCTTCCATCCTCTCCGGCACCGAGGTGGAAGCCCAACCCAGACAGCACCATCGAGGTGGCGCCAAATTCGGCACCCTTGCCCGATTGCATTCACAATGTATCGGCCCCATACTGCGTCATCTTTCCAATGTGGGCCCTTAGGGATTGAGGAGACCTTTCAGCTTTGCGCCAACCAACCCTGGCTCTGCCGTCTCGTTGTAAAGCATTCCTTCGAACACGAATTGACTGACGTCCTCGGCTGCAGCGCACCACGCCGACGCCGCCGGGGTACGTCCGGCGCAGCAACTTCTTTATTCGACAAAATCGGCATTAAACCAACCATGGAGGCAATGTGAATAACAAAGGCTGGATGTTTTGGTCAGGAATTTTGCTGCTGGCGGTGGCCGCGCTCACGGCTGTGCCGGCAAAAGCGCAGTCCGGTGACATGAAGGACAAACCGCCGATGTACAGCTATGTCGGCTTCTGGAACATTCCGCGCGCCCATTGGGCGGACATGGAAAAGGCCGATGCGGCCGACGCCAAGACCCTGGATCAGGCCATGGCCAGCGGCGCCATCGTCGCTTATGGCAACGACGTCAACATGATTCACGATCCCGACGGCGCTACCCACGATGACTGGTGGTCCTCGATGTCCGTCGGCGGGCTGCTCAATGTGCTGGACCAGTTCTATAAGAACGGCAGCTCAACTTCGCCGGTGCTGGAAACCGCGACCAAACACTGGGACAACATCTTCGTCAGCCGCCATTACAACTGGCATGCGGGCTCGTGGAAGGACGTCTACACTCACGGCTCCTCCTACAAGCTGAAGGAGGACGCTCCCGACAACGCGGTTGACCTGCTGAGCGAGCAGATGATCGTGCCGCTGATGGAGAAGATGCTGGCCGACGGCACTATCCACGAATATGAAGTGGACACCGAGGCCTATCACAGCCAGGCGCCGGGCACGTTCTGGCTGTTCTATATCGCCTCGAACGCCGACTCGCTCGACAAGGTGGGCGCGGCGCTGCGCGAGACCCTCAAGGCGAACCCGCTGAACGGCAAGGCCTTTGGATCGATGGTGGACTACTCAGCCCACCGCGATTACCTGAGCCGCACCAACGCGACTTACAAATAGACGATGCAGGGCGCCCCGAGTCTCGCGCTGTTCGAGACCCGGGAGTGCGGCTGGGTCGAGCACGGCTTCAGCCGTGCAGTTCAAGTGGGCTGAATGTCTCGGCTTTAGCCGCTGAGGTAAAGATTTATCTCAGCCGATGCCGGGGCATGACGGATATTCGGATCGTCGACCGAACCCGTATCAGGGCGCGGCTTCAGCCGCGCCGCAATGCCGACCCAATCGAACGGGCTTCAGCCCCTGAGGTTTTCTGTCGTCGGCTGAAGCCGACTCTCAGCTTAGAAGTGGCCACGATTCGGCGTGGCTGAAGCCACGCCCTGATACGGGTTTCGAGCGACCCACGACATGGCTGGAGCACTCCCCTGATACGGATTTTTGCGCGACCCGTGAAAATCTGGGAGCAACAGAAAACGCCGGCCGGCGGGCAACCAGCCTTCGCCGCGCCGCCTAGTGCTTGCAATGGAGGTACCGTCATGATGCAGATGCGTCTGGAAAGCCGCCCGGTGGGCGATATCCTCATCGTTCAGTGCCACGGCAAGATCGTGGTCGGCAACGAAGTGCTGGCCCTGCACCACTTCGTCGGCGAATCGCTGAACAAGTATGGCGACATCGTGCTGGCGCTGGACCAGGTGCAGTTCGTGGACAGCAGCGGCCTCGGCGCCATGGTGCGGCTGGTGCAGGCGGCGCGCGCCAAGGGCGGCGACGTCAAGCTGAGCGGGCTGCCTGAGCCCATCCGCAAGGCGCTGGTCACCACCAACCTGATCTCGCAGTTTGAGACCTACGATTCCATCGAGCAGGCCATCACCGCGGCGTACCTGGGCTCCCGCTATTGCCGCGGCAAGGACGGCAGCGTCCGCACCGTGCTGTGCATTTATGACTCGACCGATGTCTGTACCTTCCTGCGCGAGGTGCTGTGCGCCGCCGGCTACAACGCGCTGACCGCCGGAAACGTCAGCGATGCGCGCATCCTGATGCGGGCCACCAAGGCCAGGCTGGTGGTGATCTCCTCGCATCTGGAGACCACGCACGGCCAGTCCACGCTGCGCCTGTTGCAGGAGATTGATCCCGCGGTGAGCCTGCTGGTGCTCGACGACAACTTCATGAACCAGGATCCAGGCGAGGCCGCGCAGAAGCTGCTGGGAAGGCTGGGCACGGCCTAGCGGACTGCACTGGTAGAGCGAACCTTCAGGTTCGCGTCCAGGCATCCTTATAGATTTGTCATCACGAGCCGACTTCAGTCGGTGAGGGATCTGCTTTTCCCATCGGGCGGAAAGAAGCCGGGTGCCCCGGGTCTCGCGGGGTTCGAGACCCGGGAGCGGCAACTCTGTTGATCGTGAAATGACCTTCTTCGATTGTCTTTTCGGCGCCGGCTAGCGCGACTTGCCCAGAGCGCCGTCAATCGAGATGGGGCCCGCGCCGAAAACCATCAGCGCGAAAGCTACCGCTGCCAGCGTCAGCGGGAACTGATAGTTGCCTTCGTGGATGAAGCCGTTCTTGAGATGCACCTTCAGGATGGCGACCACCATGTCAATCAGAATGGCGATCGAAGCGCAGCGGGTGAAGAAGCCCAGCACCACCAGGATGCCGCCACCGAATTCCGCAGCCGCCGAGAGATAGGCCATCCAGCCCGGCAGGCCGAGGCCGGCGACGGTGCCGGTGAAGTGATGCATGCCGCCGAAAACTTTGGCGTAGCCATGCACGATCATGACCGCGCCCATGGCCAGTCGCAGAAACAGCAGACCCAGAGGTTGCAGGCGATTCAGGAAAGTCAAACGGCGCTCCCGGAAAAAGAATGTGGCCGCGCCAGGTTAGGTGCGCCGGCGCGGGCCAAAGGGAATCGTACAACAACAGACGCTCTTCGCTCTTCGCCAGAGAAAGATCTGGGTGCCCCGGGTCTCGCGGTGTTCGAGACCCGGGAGACGACGATCACGACTGGCAGCCGGCGCCCCAATATCTGGATAGGGCCTACAGGGGCTAAAGCCCCACTTCAAAGGCGCGCCAATCGGCGCGGCTGAAGCCGCGCCCTGATACGGGCTCGGCGCGAATCAAACAGCATTGAGATCGGCCGCCGGGTGCGGCCACTCGGGACCGTCATCGGAAGCTTTTCGGGTTCGTAATCCGGTTTGGCTCCTCCCAGGTCTCGAAGAGCGCGAGACTTGGGCACCCTGATTTTTGGCCTCTCATGCAAAACCCCTGCCGGGACGGGCTCCGGCAGGAAATTCTCTGTGTCTCCGTGTCTCTGTGGTTGAACTTGCTCTGGCGAAAAGCGAATGGCGAATGGCGAGAAGCCGCCCCTCCCGCCCGTCGTATAATCAAGAGATACCCACTCGACGAAATTCGCTTCTGTAAGCCCTCGAAACAATCTTCGCAGGTTCAGCCGAAATAAGTGGGCCAGGTCACTATGGATTTCAAGCTTGTCAGTTCCTACAAGCCGCAGGGCGATCAGGGCAAGGCCATCGAGCGCTGACCCGCGGCATCTTCGACGGCGAAAAGCACCAGGTGCTGCTCGGCGTCACCGGCTCCGGCAAGACCTTCACCATGGCCAAGGTCATCGAGCAGGCCAACCGCCCGGCGCTGATCCTGGCGCACAACAAGACGCTGGCGGCGCAGCTCTATCACGAGTTCAAGTCCTTCTTCCCGCACAACGCGGTCGAATATTTCGTCTCCTATTACGACTACTACCAGCCCGAGGCCTACATTCCCGCCGGCGACGTTTACATCGAGAAGGAAGCGACGGTCAACGACGAGCTCGACAAGCTGCGGCTGTCGGCCACCAAGTCGCTGTTCGAGCGCCGCGACTGCATCATCGTCGCCTCGGTGAGCTGCATCTACGGCCTGGGCTCGCCGGAAGCCTATTACGGCATGCTGCTGTTCCTGGAAAAGGGACAGAAGATCAAGCGCGAGGACATCACCCGCAAGCTGGTCGAAATTCTCTACGAGCGCACCGACGGCGACTTCCGCCGCGGCACCTTCCGCGTGCGCGGCGACGTCATCGAGGTCTTTCCCACCTACGACGACAACGCCTATCGCATCGAGCTGTGGGGCGACGAGGTCGAATCGCTGGCGCAGATCGATCCGCTGTTCGGCACCGTCAAGCAGAAGTATGCTGCGCCTGCCCATCTATCCCAAGACGCACTACGTGATGAAGCCGGAGCGCAAGAACGGCGCGGTGCGATCCATCCTGGAAGAGCTGGCGTGGTGGGAGGCCGAACTGGAAAAGCAGGGCCGCATGGTCGAGGCGCAGCGCGTGCATCAGCGCACGCGCTTCGACCTGGAGATGATCAAGGAGATGGGCTACTGCCACGGCATCGAGAACTACTCGCGCCACTTCACCGGACGCCTGCCGGGCGAGCCGCCGCCGACGCTGCTCGATTACGTGCCGCGCGACTACCTGCTGTTCATCGACGAGTCGCACCAGACCGTTCCGCAGCTGCACGGCATGTGGCACGGCGACCGCTCGCGCAAGCAGAACCTGATCGAGTACGGCTTCCGCCTGCCCAGCGCGCTGGACAACCGTCCGCTGACCTTCGAGGAGTTCGAGAACCGCGTGAACCAGGCGGTCTACGTCTCGGCCACGCCCGGGCCTTACGAGCTGACCAAATCCGCCGGCGTGGTCGTCGAGCAGATCATCCGCCCGACCGGGCTGGTCGATCCCGAGGTCGAAGTGCGTCCGGTGAAGGGGCAGATCGACGACCTGCTGCACGAGATCCGCGAGCGCGCGCAAGCGCAACGAGCGCGTGCTGGTGACCACGCTGACCAAGCGCATGGCCGAGGACCTGGCCGAGTACTACAGCGAAGTCGGCGTGCGCTGCCGCTACATGCACTCGGAGATCGAGACCCTGGAGCGCATCAAGATTCTGCGCGACCTGCGCAAGGGCGAGTTCGACGTGCTGATCGGCATCAACCTGCTGCGCGAAGGGCTCGACCTGCCGGAAGTTTCGCTGGTGGCCATTCTCGATGCCGACAAGGAAGGCTTCCTGCGCTCGGCGGGATCGCTGATCCAGACCATCGGCCGCTGCGCGCGCAACGTCGAAGGCCGCGCGATTCTCTACGCCGACCGCATGACGGACTCGATGAAGAAGGCGATCGACGAGACCGATCGCCGCCGCGCCATCCAGAGGCCTACAACGAAGAGCACGGCATCACGCCGGAGAGCATCGTGCGGCCGCTCGACATGTCGCTGGCGCAGTGGTCGACGCCGACTACGCCGACCTGACCACCGAGGCCGAAGGCATGCCGGAGTTCAAGTCGCAGGAAGAACTGGACGCCTTACATCGCGCAAGCTGGAAAGCGACATGCGCGAAGCCGCCAAGCGCTTCGAGTTCGAGAAGGCGGCCAAGCTGCGCGATACCATCCGCGACCTGCGCACCAAGGAATTCATGTTCACCTAGCGGCGCCGCCTTGAAAGGGCACGGCTTCACCCACTGCGGAAAAATCCTCCTTCGCCGAGACAATGAGTAAGGGCACGACTTTAGTCGTGCCGATAAGCCTTTTCTTTTCCATCCAGAGCCGGCTTCAGCCGGCGACAGGTTCTTGCGGGAAAAATCAAAAGCAGATCCCTCCTCGGCCTGAAGGCCTCGTCGGGATGACAACATAAAGCGCCTGTCGGCACGACTGAAGTCGTGCCCTTACTCATGTCTCGGCAGAACAAAGTTTCTTTGGGGGGCATGCGCCTGTCGGCACGCCTGAAGCGGTGCCCTGATACAAACCGGCCTACGCAGAGATTTGGCGCACCCTGCTGCCGCGCCCCACTTTGGAACTACAGCCGGGCTCTCTAACGAAAAAGACACGCAGTTTGTGCAGCCAAGAGGCAGGGTTTCGGGTTACGATATCCAGCAATCCTGTTGGATAACCGCTCCTTTGGCGTTCGCGGGGAAATTCCTGCCGCGCCCGGTCCGGGAGCCGGTTGTGCCGCTTTGCGTGGCAATTGCGCTATTCTCTCTACATCGTTTTCGACATCATGCTTCGCGTTAGTGTGCCTCGATACCGTCAGTTGTGAGTTTTCAAGATTCCGGGGGAGGAAGCTTCGATGAGGTTTGCCAAGGGTATTGCCTTCATACTTGCCATGGTTGGTTGTGCGCTGCTGCTGGCATGTGGCGGCGGCGGCTCCGGCAGCACCACGGCGCCACTGATGGTGATGTCACCACGCTGCCCAATGGCGCCATAGGCGTGCCTTACCAGGCGAACCTGTTCGGCAGCGGCGGTAAGCCGCTCTATGAGTGGAGCCTGGCGGGCGGCACCCTGCCCACCGGCCTGGTTCTGAACAACGTCGGCACCATCACCGGAACCCCCACCCAGTCGGGCACCTTTCATATCAAGGTACAAATCACCGACGCCAACAACACGATTGCTGTCTCTGGCGACCTCAGCATGTTTATTCAGGGTGCGGTGTTCATCACCACCACTTCGCTGCCCAACGGCGTGATCGGCACGCCCTACAGCACCACTCTAGCCGCGACCGGCGGGGTCACGCCGTATACCTGGAGCATCAGCAGCGGCACGCTGCCCGATGGTCTGAGCATCGATGCCGGCTCCGGCACCATCTCCGGCACGCCTAGCGGTAGCGGGACGTGCTTCCCCACCTGCAACTTCACCGTGAAGGTGACGGATTCGGAGACGATTCCTGCCAACGGCACTGCCCCGCTCAGCATCACGGTGAGCTACGCCACGCTGCTGGTGACCACCGCCTCGCTGCCTGACGGGCAAGCGGGTGTGGCCTACAGCGCGACCTTGACCGCCACCGGCGGCAAGTCGCCTTATGTGTGGTCACAGACCGCCGGCACGCTGCCACCGGGCCTGAACTTGAATCCCACTTCCGGCACCATCACCGGCACGCCCACGCAATCGGGCACGTTCTCCGGCCTGGTCTTCAAGGTGACGGACGCGCAGCACAACAGCGCGCTTTCCAGTTCGCTGACGCTTACCATCGCGGCGGCGCCGACGCTCAGCATCACCACCACCTCGCTGCCAGACGGCACCCAGGGCGCGTCGTATACCTCGCATGTCAGCGCTACCGGGGGCATTCCGCCTTACACCTGGAGCATCGCCAGCGGCAGCCTGCCGACCGGCCTGACGCTCAGCGCTACCGGCGGCATCATCAGCGGCACGCCTATCGGCAACTCCGGCAACTTCCCCTTCACCGTGGAGGTTACAGACTCGCAGAACACCACGGCGCAGGCCAGCCTCGGCATTAACGTGAATGCCGGCAACCTGGCGATGGTGACTTCACTGTTGCCCAACGCCACCGTGAATGTGCCCTTCAACGCCGCCTTGCAGGCTACCGGCGGCACCGGCCCGTATGGCTGGGTCATCAGCGTAGGCAGTCTGCCGGCGGGGCTGACCATCAACGCCAACACCGGCCAGATCAGCGGCACGCCCACCGCCACCGGCAACGTGCCCTTCACCGCCAAAGTGACGGACTCGGAGAACCCACCCAAGAGCGTCAGCAAGCCGATGAACATTGTGGTCGGCAGCAGCGCCGGCAACACCTCGCTGAACGGCAACTACGCTTTCTCCTTTAGCGGATTCAACAGCGGCAATGCCGTGGTCATGGCGGGCAGCTTCGTGGCTGACGGCAACGGCAACCTCACCAGCGGCGAGTTCGACCTCAACGGCACCGGCAACAACGCCGTGGATGTGCCGCTGGAAGCCGGCTCGGTCTACAACATCACCCCCAACGGCATTGGCACCCTGACCATGATCAGCAGCCAGGGCACGTTCAACTTCTCGGTGCTGGTCTCGGCCACCGGCAACGGCAAGCTGATCCAGGACAACAGCGATCCCAACACCCGCGGTTCGGGCGCCATCTATGTGCAGGATCCCACGAGCTTCGTGCTGCCCAAGGCCGGCCCCTATGCCTTCGGCGGCTCGGGTGCGGACGCCGGCGGCGGACGCTACGCGGTGGCGGGCCAGTTCATCGTGAATAGCAGTGGCGCCGTCATCAACGGCCTCCAGGATTCCAACGATAACGGCACGGTGACGGCGGCGCAGCATTATGCCAGCGGCGCCTTCCAGGCTCCCGATGGCGCCGGCCGCGGCACCTTCGCGCTGACCTCTGCCGGCGGCGGCACCCTGAACTACAGCTACTACGCGGTGTCGGCGGCGCAGTTCCTGTTCGTGGGAGTTGATCCGCTGGGCGCCAACATGCCGCTCTCGGTGGGCAGCATGCTGCCGCAGGTGGGCGGCGTCTTCACCTTAACGTCGCTGAAGGGCGTCACCGTCTTCGAGATGAACGGCCTCGACCCCAACGGCGGCAGTCCGCTGGCGCAGACCACCGTGGGCCTGTTCACCAGTCCCGGCGACGGCACCGCTGGCTTCACCAGCGATGAGAACCACGGCGGCACCATGTCGCAGCCGGCGTACTACGTCACCTATACCGTGGCCAACAACGGGCGCGCCACCTTCGGCAACTTCGGCGCCAACTCGCCGGTGGTGTATATCACCACGCCCAACACCAATCCCTCGGGCGTCGGCTTCATCGGCTTTGTAGTGGGCACCGATAGTGCGGTGACCTCAGGCATGGCCGCGGCGCAGGCGACTCCGCCTTATACCGCGGTGGGCTCGTTTCTCGGCGGCACCAGCACGCCGGCGTTCGCGCCGGTGACGGACACCGTGAACTACCTGACCGCCGACTCGGCCGGCAATGTAAACGTCACCGAGAAGGGCAGCGGTCCGGGCGGCTCGACTTCGAACAGCTACACCCTGAGCGGCCAGATTGACGCTACCGGACGGATGGTGATCTCCGACAACAACGGGGAGTTTGCCATCGGGTATGCGGTGTCGTCGAAGAAGTTTGTGCTGCTGCCTGCGGGCGGAAACGCCGACAATCCCAACGCCGGCACTCCCAGCCTGACGTTCTATTCGACGGGAGGGGTGCAGTAAGACAGTGGTCAGTGGCTAGTGGCTAGTGGATAGTTAAGAACAATCTTGGGTGCCCCGTTCTGGCCATCGTTTGGCTAGGGCGGGGCCTTTTCTTTCCAGGTCGAGATTTGGCGCCTCCCACACATCCCAAAAGACGGGATGTGTGGGGCACCCTGATTTTGTCCACTCCCTACTGCGTCGCTTCGGCCGCCTGGGCCGTCGACTTGAATCCCGCCAGCTTCATTCCCCGCTGCGCCTCAGGATTCTTCATGAAGTGGTCCCACACAAAGCCGGTGCGATAGTTCTCCGCCATCAACATCATGATGCCCTGATCAATGCCGAGCACGTCGGTATCGGTCCAGCCGTTCAGCGGATTGAAGGCATCCACGAAGCCGTAAGCCTTGAACGCCGTCGCGCCGTATAGGCGATACAGATTCGCCAGGCAGGCGATGGTGTCCGTCGGCATAAACGGAACCGAGCCACCGGCGGCGCAGGGGACGATGGAACCGTCGAGATAGCCGATCTCCGGCGGCCCGCCCCAGGCCTGATAGCCGATACGCGAATCCGACGCGGTAATGCCCCAGGAGTTGGCGTCGTAGTCGGGAAAGCGCCAGCGCAGCGAATTGCAGAATTGCTTGTGCACGTAGGTCGCGATAGCGGAATTGCGGAAGTAGTCGGCGTAGGCATCGCGCTGGTTGCGGAAATCGAACCAGGCATGCGAGTACTGATGTACAAACAGCGGATCGTTGCCGCTGATGTAGCTGTAGCCGCTGTACTGCATCACCGGCCGCGAGAAGGCGTCCCAGCTCGATGGCGGCAGGTTGAAAGTCGGCGCCGCCATGGCCAGCAGGTACATCATCATCAGTTCGCAATAGGTGTCCCAGCGGGCGCCGATGAACTTATATTCCGGCGTCCATCCCATTGCCAGCGTCTTGCCGCCATTCAGCATCCAGCGCCAGTTCACGCGCCGGTAAATGATGTCGGCCAGATGGGTGACGTAGGGATCGTGGAAATAGGCGCGCGCGGTCAGCACGCCGCACAGCAGGATGGTGGTATCGATGGGCGAAACTTCGGAGTAGTTCACCCGCTGCCCGGTATTGATGTCGATGAAGTGGTAGAAGAAGCCGTTCTCCTGCTGCACATGGTTGGCCAGGAAGCTGAGGGTGTTGACCACGCGGGTGCCGATGTTGTGCACCGGCAGATAGCCGCGCTGGTGGCCAATACACATCGCCGCCAGTCCGAAGCCGGTGGCGGCAATGCTAGCGGTGCGGCGATGGTCGGGCCCGCCATCGGCCAGCGCGCGATCGCGCACCAGGCCGCTGCGGCGGCCGGCTTCGTTCCAGAAAAACAGAAAGGCACGACTGACGATTTCTTCCAGCAACTCGTCGTCGGTAAGGGGTAGCAGTTCGGGCGAGGTGCGCGACGATTGCGAGGCGGCGGCGTTCAACAGGCCGACTCTGGACAGCGGCCAGGCGATGGCGCCCTTCGCCATCAGCGACAGCATTTCACGGCGCGTGAGGCGGCCGATTGCTCTAGCCAACGTACCTCCGCCTGGTGTCAACAATGCACATGCCGGAAACAGTTTGAGTTTACCGGGAAGCGAATCCGGGCCACAAGGCCGCGAGAGAGCAGTCGCTGGACGGCCGGGTTTGCGGCCGTCCAGCGCAACCGGCGGTTAGAACTGGAAGCGCGCTTGCAGTTCCAGCACGCGTCCGGCGTCGGCGGCCATGCGCCTGGCCGAACGTGGATCCCGATGTTGGTGTTGGCAGCGCCGAACTGGAACGGCTGCCAGGTTCAGCATGTTGAACACGTTGTAGGCGTTCATGCGGAACTCGATCAGCGTTCCTTCCGGCAGGCCCACGGTATCCAGGCGGAAGCTCTTAGCAATGCTCATATCAATCTGCTTGAAGCTGGGACCGCGGAAGCTGTTGCGTCCCACCGCCGGAATTCCCGGCTGAGTGTTGTAGTAAAGCGCGCCGCCACCGGGGAAGTTGGCTCCCTGGGTGGTGAGCGCGCTATTGGAGTTGCTGTAAATCGGCGTCTGCAAAATGCCGCTCGGCCGGTACGGGCTCAAGCACTGGCTGGCCACCGGCAGGCAGTACTGGTAGGTGACCGGCGTCCACGGCAGGCCGGAGTTGTAGGTAAAGATGCCGCTGAGCTCGAAGCCACCCAGCACCGTGCCCAGCAAATCTTTGCGGCCGGAGAACGGCAGCCGCCAGATGCCGGAGAAGTTGAAGAAGTGGGTGGCGTCAAAGTCGGAGGGGCCGTACTCGAAGTGCTGGTTCTGCGGATAAGTCTGGTTGGTGACGAATCCCGGACCGCCGTAGGACAGCGTATCCAGGCTCTTGCTCCAGCGATAATTGGCGGCGAACTGCACTCCATTGGCGAAATTGCGCGCCAGCCGCAGGTTCAGCGAATTGAAGTTGCCGGTCACATCAGGCTGGATCGTGTACGCCGCGTTGATCGAGGGATTGACCATTCCGTAGGCGTAGTTCAGGTTCAGGATGCGCGTCTCCTTGCGGGTATTGCTGCCCTGATAGCCGTAGGTGAAGACCATGTTGCCCGGCAACTGATTCTCCATTTCCAGCGAGTACACGTACACATAAGGATTGGGCATGTCTTGGGGCGTGCCCCAGACCTCCACGCCCGTGCCGATGGGCAGGTTATTCGGTCCCAGCACATACTGGGTGCCGATGAGCGGAGTGATGGGATAGCCGTAGATGGAGTTGTTGCTGGTACCCAACACGATCAAGCCACCATCAAATGGATTCGTAGCGCCGCCGCAGCAGAAGCCGAAGTTGGCCTGATAGGGCGGATTGGCGCGCGAGTTCAGCAGCAAGGTCTCCGGAATGCGGTCGTAGGAGATGCCGAAGCCGCCGCGCAGCACAATCTTGTTGTCGTAGCGCGAGGGCGACCAGGCAAAGCCGATGCGCGGCGCAAAGTTGTTGCGGTCAGGCTTGTAATACTGCGACACCGTCTGCACGCTGGCATCCAGCAGTCCGGTGTCGTAGTCCGAGCCCGGGAACAGGTTGGTCATGGTGTTCTGCAAGTTCGACAGCGGGCTGTAGAACTCGTAGCGCAGACCAAGGTTCACCGTCAGGTTGGGCTTCACCTTCCAGTCATCCTGGATGAAGGCGCCGTAATAGTGAGTGCGGAAGTTGGCGTGGCCGGTAGTGATCTGCCCGGTAGTGGGATCGGCGGTGATGGCCTCAAACAGCGGCGCTGACGTCGCCAGGTTCCAGAAGCTGAAGGCGTATTGCGGACGCGCCTGGCCCGCCGGGGTGTCGTTGTTCTGCTCCCAGTTGTACTGGAAGCCGAACTTGAAGGCGTGATTGCCGTGGATCTTGGTCACCGAGTCGCTCATCGAGTAGGTGTTCTCGGCGAAGATGGCGGGCGTGCCCACGTTATTGCCCGGCTGTCCCCACTGAATGCGAAAGCCGGTGGGAAACTGTTCGGCATCCACGCCAGGAATGCCCCAGTCGTTGCCGGAGCCGGTCACGGTGTCGTAAGCCCAGCGAGTGACGTTGAAGCGCAACTCGTTCAGCAGGCTGGAGCCGATGGGCGCAATCCAGGCCAGCATCAGCGACTCGTTGGTCGGATAAAACTGGATGTCGCCGGACGGACGCGAATATGCGTCGGTGGTGAGAATGTTGCCTTTGCTGAGGAAGCCGCTGGCGGAAATCTGCTGCTGTCCGAAGTGATAATCCACGCGGCCGTTGTATTGGTTGGGACTCGCCGAGCCGGGATTAATCAACTGCACGTACTGGAGGTCGGGAACGCCGTCGAGCCCGCCGCCCGCTACGTTGCTGGTGTACTGGCCGACCGCGCCGATGGGCGAGCCGATATCAAGGCCATTGCCCACCACCTGGCAGGGCCACGCGGCGGCAGTAAAGATCCCGCAGGACGGCGCGAGCACGGCGTTGATGCGCGGCGCCATGCCGGGAGCGTTGACCTCCTGGTCGGCGAAGGAGCCGGGATACAACGCATGCACCATGTCGCGATACTGCGAAGTCTCAATCCAGGTCGGTGCCGAGAAGGTGTCGGAGATGCTGCGCAGTCCTTCATACGAGAAGAAGAAGAACAGCTTGTTCTTGATGATGGGCCCACCGACGGAGCCGCCGAACTGCTTCCAGTTATTGGTGACACGGGTGGTCGGTTCGCCCACCACTGGACCGCCATAGGTGTTGTAGGCGTTCAGATTGGGGTCCTGATATTGGAACCAGCCGTCGCCGTGGAAACGGTTGCTGCCGCTCTTGGTCACTACCTTCACGATGGCGCCGGAGTTGCGGCTGTCTTCCGCCGAGTAGGTGCTGCTGGTCACGCTGATGTCCTGCACCGCGTCAATGTTGGGCGTAACCACCGCGGCTCCGCCCCAGGTCTGGCTGTTCACGCTGACGCCGTCAATCAGGTAGCTGTTCGACGACAGCCGCTGCCCGTTGGCGGAAATCGGAATCTGGTTCTCAGTCTGGAAGATGCCCTGGCTGCTGCCGCCCGGTCCGGTGGTGTTGGGCAGATTCACTGTGCCGCCGGTGCCACTGATGGCCCCATTGCCGAAGACGCCCGGCGCCAGCCGCAGGTCGGAATACGGATCGCGCCCGAAGGCGGGCAGGGATTGCAACTGCTGCGAGGTGATCTGTCCCTGCACGTTGGCGTTCTCGGTCTGCAACTCCGGCGAGGACTGCGCCGTGACCTGCACCGTCTGGGTTACTGCTCCGGTCTTGAGCTGGATGTTGAAGCCGCGCGGCTGCTCGGCAGCGACCTGAACATTTTCGGTGTCGCTGCTGGCGAAGCCCGACATTTCAGCGTGCACTTTATAGCTGCCCGGCGGCAGTTCGCTAACGCGATAAAAACCGTTGCCGCTGGACTGCACCGTCTTGCTGACGCCCGTGGCCTGGTTGGTGACGGTGACGGTAGCTCCGGGAATGATGGCTCCGGTGGGATCGGTGACCGTGCCTTGAATGGCGGCATTGAACTGGGCCGCAGCGGGAAGACTGAGCAACAGGATCGCGAAGAAGGCTTGCGATTGCAAACTTGCGGGTGCAGCACATCATGGAGATACCTCATGTGGGCTGAAGCGCCACGAGAATGCCAATCGGTGGGGGCCGACTGGAGAATGCCCCGTGAGAATGCAAGCTAGGCTAAGGTGTTGCCCGGCGGAAACAAAAAGTCTCACCCGGTTTCCAAAAGGGTTGCCTGCATCTAAGGTTCGGTGGAGGGAGTATCGCCAAGCGGCAGCTAACCTCTCTGTTTTCGGTAGCTTATCTCAGGTGCGGCAAGGAACCCGTCGGGCACTTTGGTGCAACAAGTTGCAGTTACCAACTTGGGATTGCCCCTGCTTTCAACAAGTTGCAACGGACACAAAATTGCAACGTAGCCTTTGACAACTTCTGCCTCTGCTGTTTCGCGGCAGTGGTCAAAAGTGTTGGGGGAAGGTTGGGTGCTCGTTCCAAGCGGTAGGACGAACTCCTCCTTCGGTCGTTGGGCCCTTGGCAGTACCACCCTAAAGGTGGGCGGTTGCAGAGACTTTTGAACCACGGAGGAAAGCCCCTTGAAAACAAAATTTGCCTGGACGCTCGGCTTGCTGCTTCTCGCTCTGTGTGTAGCCAGTCTTCCGGCCATGGCAGGATCGCAAAACCTCTACTCGAACTTCGGTCCTACCGGTGACGTGTACAACTGCTGCTCCGGCTGGACCATTTCCGGTACCGGCACCGTCGGAACCAGCTTCACCGCTGCCAACGAGTTTTCGCCCAGCATGAGCGGCAGCGTTTCCGAGATTGACGTTGCGGTCGGCTACGTGACCGGCGTCAACTCCTTCTACGTTGCTCTGGATCAGGACAACGGTGGCCAACCCGGAACCCAGTTGGGTTACTGGGGCAACCTGTCCAGCAGCACCACCTTCGGTCAGTGCTGTGGCATCGTCTCCATCACCGGCATCACCGGCATCAATCTGACCGCCGGCGATAATTACTGGCTGGTGCTTGGACCGATGAACATCAATGACACTTCCTGGGAAGCCTGGAACCTGAACAACCAGGGCGCGATGGGAACTGACCTGTATTCCACCGACGGTGGCGACAGCTGGAACTCGAACGGGACCCAGACCCTGGGCGCTTTCCAGATCGTTGGCGGCACCGGCAGCGGCACCACTCCTGAGCCGTCTTCGCTCCTGCTGATGGGATCGGGCCTGCTCGGCGGCCTCGGTCTGCTGCGTCGCAAGATCAACCTGTAAGAGCTTCGCTCCTGTACTTCGTCAAAGCCGGGATCTTTCGGGTCCCGGCTTTTTCTGGTTTGAAAGGGCACGGCTTCACCGGCCGCCGAAAAGTCGGAGAAGCAGATCCCTCACCGACTAAAGTCGGTTCGTGATGACAAAGGTAAAGGGCTTGTCGGCGCAACTAACGTTGTGCCCTTGCTCATGCCTCGGCAAAACAAAGCTTTTCAGCGGCCTGTTCAGCCGTGCCGAAAAGGCGCGCTCATTCTTGATTTGTCATCACGAACGGGCTTTCAGCCCGTGAGGGATCTGCTGTTTCCCGCGTGCGACAACACTCGGCCCGAAAAACGAAGGCCCCGCCCGAGCCAAAGGATGGCTAGAACAGCGCACCCAAGGTTCGTTCAAACTCCCAATCCATTACCATGTCGGGGTGGAGAAGACGGTCTATCTCTCGCTGGGCTCGAACGTTGGCGACCGCGAGGCCAATCTGCGCACTGCCATCGAAAAGCTGGGAGCGCTCGGGCAGGTCACGGCCGTGTCCTCGCTCTACGAGACCGAGCCCATGGAATTTACCGCCCAGCCGTGGTTCCTGAACGCGGTGGTGGCGCTGCGCACCGAACGGATGCCGAAGCAATTTCTTTCGCGCATGCTGGCCATCGAGCAGGAGATGGGCCGCCGTCGCATCCAGCCCAAAGGCCCGCGCACCATTGATCTCGACATCCTGCTCTTCGGCAACGCCGTGGTGGACACCGCCGAACTCACCATTCCCCATCCCGCCATGCACCAGCGCCGCTTCGTGCTCGAGCCGCTGGCCGAGATCGCGCCTGAGGTCCGCCATCCCGTGCTCAAGCGCACCGCCCGCGAGTTGCTGCAGGCCCTCCCCCACAATGTGGGACAGGTAAAGAAGTTCTCCGGCAACGCCTGACAATTCATCGACTCGTACCGCGCATCGCAAATTCATTTGACGGGATTGCACCTCTAGCGATAAAGTTGCGCCACTTTGCAGCCCGCCCCAGGAGCATCCCATGCAGTGGATCCAGTCGTTCGCGGCGGCCCTTGTGTTCGCCGTTTTGGCCTGCCTGCCTGCGCCAGCCCAGAGCTTCAGCGTCATCCACAGCTTCAGCGGAGGCGGCGACGGCTACCAGCCCTTCTCCCACATCACCGTGGATCGCGCCGGCAATCTTTACGGCACCACCAGCGAATACACCGGACCGGGCACGGTTTTCGAGATGAAGAAATCGCAAAGCGGCTGGGTGCTCCACACCCTGTTGACCTTCGATAATTTCAATGGAGGCGTTCCCCAGGGAGGAGTGACCTTCGCGCCCAACGGCACGCTGTACGGCACTACCAGCGAATACGGAAACGGGGGAATCGGCTGTGGCGATGAGGGCTGCGGCGTGGTCTTTAACCTCCGGCCGGGACGGACGGTTTGCCGAAGTACGCTATGCCCTTGGGTCCCGACGGTGCTCCACAACTTCACCGGCGGTAGCGACGGAGGCGTGCCAAACTATGTCGATCTGGCCTACGACGCGGCCGGCAACATTTACGGAACCGCAACCCAGGGCGGCGCCAATGGCTACTACGGCGTAGTGTTCGAGATGACCCATTCCGGCGGCAGTTGGGTGGAAAACGTTCTCTACAGCTTCGATGGTACGGATGGCTGGTCGCCGGAAAGCGGAGTGGTGTTTGACAGCACCGGCGCACTGTATGGAACCACGATTTATGGCGGCTCCTCGAATTACGGTAATGTGTACAGCCTGACGCCTTCGGGAACGGGCTGGACTTTCGCCAATATCTATCCGTTCAGCAACGGCATAGCGGGCGACAACCCGGTAGGCCCGGTGATGTTCGATCCCGCCGGCAATCTTTACGGCACCACGTTAGCCGGAGGCACAGCCGGTGGCGGCACCGTATTTCAACTGGTGCGCTCCGGCGGAAGCTGGAACCTGGGGATGGTGTACGCTTTCAGCGGCCATAATGGACCCTTCGGCAACTTGGCCATGGACACTGCCGGAAATCTCTACGGCGCCACCTTCGGCGAAGGAGCTTTCGGGTACGGCTCTATCTTCACGCTGACGCCGGGAAATGGTAGCTGGACCTACACCGATCTGCACGACTTCAGCGGTGGTGCCGATGGCGGAAATCCCACCGGCGGCGTGGCTCTCGACGCCAATGGCAACCTCTATGGAACCGCGTCCGTCGGCGGTACCTGCGGCAACTGCGGCGTGGTGTGGGAGATTACTGCACCCTAGGGACCCGGTAGGAGCCCTGCCAAACCACATGCGGGAGAAGCGGAGCCTGCTCCGCTTGACCGGCTGAGATCCGCTCCAATTCAGCCACGGTGCGCTCGTTGCTCACGTTGCCGGTGTTGAGCGTGCTCTTCGGCTCCAGCAGCAGGATGTGTGCTTCCTCATCGGCAGAAGGCAGATGCTCCACGCCGCGAGGGATGATGATGAACTCGCCCGGCTGAATGCGGAACTCGCGCTCGCCGCCGTTCTCGCGCACCTTCATGCGCAGCTCGCCTTTCACCACCAGGAACAGTTCGTCTTCATTGTCGTGATGGTGCCACAGGAAATCTCCCTGCAGCTTGGCCAGCTTCACGTAGGAGTCGTTGAGCTCGCCGACGATTTTGGGTTGGTAGTGCTCGCGAAACAGCGAAAACTTCTGCGCCAGATTGATCTTGTCCATCGGCCCCTCCTCCGATGCGCTCGGTGTATCAGATTCGCGCGCCGGAGGGCGGATTCACGGGAGGAGCCGCTTTTCGCCATTCGCCATTCGCCAGAGGCGCGGTGACACCGCGGAGCTAACCGCTCAAGGCAGAATTCACCGTAGATGGGCTGTCGCCCGTCACAAGTAGAGGGGTACAGAGTTGCCGCCGGCCTCAATTCGCTTTTTCTGGCGAAAAGCGAATGGCGAACAGCGAACTGCGGCCTTAACCAATAAGACGACCCACATCCCGGCATTGACTTTCGCTTTTTCTTCGTATTATGCTGGTTCGGTTCGCCGCCATTTGCGGCAGGAGTTTTCCCATGCCCATGCGTGAAATGATCCTCCCCGAGTTCGACCAGGAAATGGCCGGCACCCGCAAGATGCTGGAGCGCGTACCGGAAAAGATTCCCGACTACAAGCCGCACGAAAAATCCATGGCCCTCAACCAGCTTGCCGGACACGTCGCCGAACTGCCCGGCTGGGCCAAGGAAACCATGACTCAGGAAGTGCTGGTACTAGATCCGGCGACCTACCAACCCTTCCTGCCGAAGACTCGCCAGGAGCTGCTGGCGAAGTTCGACCAGAACGTCAGCGCCGGCCGCAAAGCCCTGGAGAGCATCACCGACGAGAACCTGGGGGTGATGTGGTCGCTGAAAACCAAAGACGGCCACACCATCTTCACCATGCCGCGCGCAGCGGTGCTGCGTGGCATGGTGATGAGTCACATGATTCATCATCGCGCGCAGTTGGGCGTGTACCTGCGGCTGAATGACATCGAGATTCCCGGCGTGTACGGTCCCTCCGCCGACGAGATGAAAGCCTGGCAGGCGAAGAACAGTCAGTAGCAGTTTTTGCAGATTAAGATTTATCGCTTCCCACACATCCCAAGCGATGGTGTGTGTGGAGCACCCGATGTCTGCCGACTCCCAACGAAACCTGGGTGCCCCGTTCTAGCCATCGTTTGGCTAGGGCGGGGCCTTCCCACTTACTGCACCAAGATCCCGGTTTCGCCGGCGCCGTTCTCCGCAGCCTCTTCCGGCGGAATCACCGAGGCTGCCGCCAGGCGGTCGCCTTCTTCCAGATTCAGCAGACGCACGCCTTGCGCTGACGCGTCCCGACTCGCGAATGTTCTTGCTGTCAATGCGGATGATCTTGCCGAACTGGCTGATCACCATCAGCTCCGACTGCTCGTTCACCAGCATGATGGAAACCACCTTGCCGTTTCGCGCCGTGGTCTTGACGTTGATCACGCCCTTGCCGCCGCGCGAGGTCAGACGATATTCATCCACGTCGGTGCGCTTTCCGTAACCCTGTTCGGTGACGGAGAGAATCAGGCTGGATTCCTGCTGCTCGCCGTTCTTGGTTTTCTTGCGCTCCTTCGGCGTCACCGCCATGCCGACAATGTAGTCGCCGCGCTCCAGGTCCATACCGCGCACGCCGTACGCCGGCCGTCCCATGGGCCGCACATGTTCTTCGCCGAAACGAATCGCCTTACCGTCGTGGCTGGCCAGGAAGACAATCTGGTTGCCGTCGGTGCAGCGCGCCGCCACCAGCTCGTCTTCCTTCTCGATGCCGATGGCGATGATGCCGCGCGACATCACGTTGCTGAAGTCCTTCAGGTGCGTCTTCTTCACCGTGCCGCTGCGGGTGGCGAAGAAGACGAACTTGCCCTCCTCTTCCAGATCCCGCACCGTGAGCCAGGCGCGCACGCTCTCGCCGGGTTGCAGCGCAACCAGGTTGGCGATGGCCTTGCCCTTGCCCGCCGCGCTCAGCTCGGGAACCTCGTACACCTTCAGCCAGTACACGCGGCCGGTGTTGGTGAACACCAGGATGTAATCGTGCGTGGAGGCGACGAACAGATGCTCGACGAAATCCTCCTCGCGCGTGCTCATGCCCTTGCGGCCCGTGCCGCCGCGGCGCTGCTGCCGGTAGGTGGAAATCGGCGTGCGCTTCAGGTAGCCGGCGTGGCTGACCGTGACCGCAACCTGCTCGTCGGCGATCAGGTCTTCCAGACTGATCTCGGCGGCTTCGTCCTGGATGACGGTGCGGCGGGCGTCGCCGTAATTCTTCTTGACCTCTTCCAGTTCTTTGATGATCACATTGCGCAGCTTCTTCTCGCTGCCCAGGATGGATTCGTACTCGGCGATGCGCTCGCGCACCTCGGTCAGTTCCTTCAGAATTTCATCAATGGAAAGCCGGGTGAGGCGGTGCAACTGCAATTCCAGGATGGCGTCGGCCTGCACCGCGTCGAATGGCTTGGTCAGGGTCTTCGGCGAAATGCCCTTCAGCGAAGCCGTCTTGCCGGACTTGCCTTCCGCCACGCTGATGGTCTTGCCGCTGAAGTATTCGACCAGGTTGGTGCGGGCGTCGGCGCGGTTCTCGCTGCCGCGAATGATGCGGATGACGTCGTCCACGCGGTCCAGCGCTGCCTGGTAGCCCTCTAGGATGTGCTCGCGATCACGCGCCTTTTGCAGCAGGTAGGCGGTGCGGCGGCGCACCACGTCGATGCGGTGATCGACGAAGTGCTGGATGGCCTGCACCAGGCCCATTTCCTTGGGCTGGCCGTTGACCACCGCCAGGAAGATCATGCTGAAGCCTTCCTGCATGGAGGTGTGCTTGAAGAGCTGGTTGAGCACGATCTGCGGCTCGGCGGCGCGCTTCAGCTCGATGACGATGCGCATGCCTTCGCGGTCGCTCTCGTCGCGAATGTCGCTGATTTCGTCAATCACCTTGTTGTTCACCAGTTCGGCGATGCGCTCGATCAGCCGCGCCTTGTTCACCTGGTAGGGAATTTCGGTGACGACGATGGCGTCCTTGTCCTTGGTCAGGTGCTCGATGGCCGCCTTGGCGCGCATCATGAAGCGGCCACGTCCGGTGCGGTAGGCCTCCTGATGCCGCTGCGGCCGTGAATGAAGCCGCCGGTGGGGAAGTCCGGTCCCTGCACGTGCTTCAGGATGTCGGCCAGGGTCGCGTGCGGATTGTTGATCAGCGTGATGCAGGCGTCCACAACCTCGTTCAGATTGTGCGGCGGAATCTTGGTGGCCATGCCGACGGCAATGCCGTCAGAGCCGTTGATGATGAGGTTGGGAATCTTGGTGGGCAGAACGTCGGGCTCGACTTCGCTGTCATCGTAGTTGGGATGGAAGTCGACGGTTTCCTTGTCGAGGTCGCTCGAGCATCGGCATCGCCACCTGCGCCAGCTTGGCTTCGGTGTAACGGTCGGCCGCGGGCGGATCGCCATCAATGGAGCCGAAATTTCCCTGGCCGAAGATGGGCGGATAGCGCATGGACCAGTCCTGCGCCAGGCGAACCAGCGCGTCGTACACCGCGAGGTTGCCGTGAGGATGGTACTTGCCCATCACGTCGCCGACGATGCGGGCGCACTTGCGCGTGGGGCGGTTGGGTTGCAGCCCCATCTGCTGCATGGTGTACAGAATGCGGCGATGCACCGGCTTCAGGCCGTCGCGCATGTCGGGCAGCGCGCGTCCGATGATGACCGACATTGAATAGTCGAGATAGGAGCGCTTCATCTCCTCTTCAATGTTGACGGGCTGGATGTTGGCGGCGCCGGGGCCGATGTTATCGAGTGGAAGCTGCTGGTTCGGATCGTCTGCCATGATTGCTTTCAGCCCTCAGCGGTCGGCGTCGGGCGATGTTGGAACTGGGCTCGCAGGCAGAGGACAGGCGCTGGAGCCGTCCTCCTGAATCGCAATGGAAGCTTGCGTTGTCAGCAGATTTTGAGCCTGATGAGCACTTATTATTATAGCACTGAGTGGGATTGGGAGATGCGTGATAACCTTCGCGGAATCAATAGGTTAAATAAGCATCAACGTGATGGTGGCCGAGCGGTTTTGCGGCGATTTTCGGCAAAAATGCCGGAATTGGCGCGAGTTTTGGGGTGAGGTTTTCGCCACCGAGAGCACGGGGAGTACGACAGAGAATGTGAGTGCCCCACCTCCGGATTTTCGGATGCGTGTACGCAGGTTGCGGCGGCCCCACTATCCGTTCTTTTCGGATGAGTGGGAAGCGGCAAATCTCGACCTGCTCCTTCAAAACAACTCGGGAAATGAGCGTGGTTATTTCACGCTCGCGGTTTGCGGTTGCTGCTCCGCCCACTGCTCGGCTGCAGCCACGCGCTTGCCAATGGAAGGATGCGAGTGGAAGAACCACTCCACGAACTTCGAGGGCTCGCGTTCGGCCAGGTTCTGGTCGGCGAGCTTCTGCATCGAGGTAATGAACGGCGAGACGTTGGGAATGCTCTCCCAAGCGTAGCGATCGGCCTGGCGCTCATGATGTCGCGAGACCGCATTCATCGCCGGCATCAGCAGGAAGCCCAGCACCGAGGCCACCAGCACGATCAGCGGCAGGTTGGCGAAATCGTAGAGCCGCGGATTGAGCACTGGGAACCAGTTGTGCGCGATGGTGAAGCGCAGCACTTCGTTGGTGAGCCAGAACCCGAAGAAGGTGATGACCACCTGCATGAAAATGCTCTTCAGGATGTGGCGATGCACGTGGTGCCCGAGCTCGTGCGCCAAGACCGCTTCAATCTCGTCGTCGGAATATTTCGACAGCAGCGTGTCGGACAGAATGATGCGGCGAGTGGTGCCCATACCGGTGAGCGCGGCGTTGGCCTTCTCCGTTTTCTCCGACAGCTTCCATTCATAGACGCCGCGCACGCGCGCTCCGGCGCGCTCGCCCAGGCGGGTAAGGCGATCACGCAGGGCGTCGTTTTCCAGCGGCTTGAATTTGTAGAAGATGGGCAACAGCACCACCGGCGCCAGTTGCGCCATCAGCAGGAACAGGCCGATGAAGATGGCCCAGGCGATCAGCCACCAGCGCTGCGGCGCAATGCGGATGATGCCGTAAACGATTTCCGCCATGATGCCGCCGATGGCCAGGTTCAGTAACCAGCCCTTGCACTCGTCCCACAGCCACGAGCGCATCTTCTGCTTCGACAAGTTGTATTGGTGCTCCAGGCGGAAGCCGAAGAAGTCGAGCGGTGCCGTCAGCCCCTTGGCGACCAGGGAGAACATCAGTACGTAGAGGAAGACGGCGAGGAAATATTCCTGGCGCGCACCCAGGTAGGCCCAGTCGCGCATCTTGCCGGTCCAACCGGTGACCAGCAGCACCACCAGCAGCGCCAGGCCGATGAACAGATCGGCCATGCCCAGCCAGCGGGAGATGCGGTTGTAACGGCGCACCTCGGGCGAATCAACGGATTGGTGAGCGGCGGTAGCCATCTGTCGAAGAGAACCCGGGCCGTGCGCCCGGTTCGTGTGCTTCCAGTATGCCAGAAAGCGCGAACTGCGCCGAAGCCTGAATCGCACCCGGCGATTCTTACGCGGCGGTGACGAAGGCTTTCGTCTGCTTCAGAATCTGGCTGACCAGTTCCGGCGACGACGCTTCGCAATAGATGCGCAGCAGCGGCTCGGTGCCGGAAGCGCGCACCAGCACCCAGGCCTCGGCGCCGTTGCCGTTGGTGGGAGCGTCGAGATAAAACTTCACGCCGTCGAGCGTGCCGCTCTTCTGCACCCGGTAGCTGCCGATGGCCGCCGGCCGGGAGCTGGCGCGGCGCATGGCTTCGTCCTTCACCTGGTTGTCGAGATGCAAGTCGAGACGGCCGTAATGATGCTCGCCGTATTCCTTTTGCAGGTCGCGTACCAGCTCGCCCAGCGGCTTGCCTTCCTCGGCCATGATGTTGGCCAGCAGCAGCGAATTCAGAATGCCGTCGCGTTCCGGCAGATGGCGCCGAATGCCGATGCCGCCCGATTCTTCGCCGCCGATCAGGATGTCGCGCTCCAACATGAGGTCGCAGATGTACTTGAAGCCGATACCGCATTCGTGCAGCTTGCGGCCGTATTTCGCGGCGATGCGGTCGAGCATGCGCGTGGTGTTGAAGGCGCGCACAATTTCGCCCGGCCACTGCTTGCGCTTCAGGATCCATTCCAGGATGACGGAATAAATCTTGTGCGAATCCACGAAGCTGCCGTCTTCGGCGACCGCACCCAGGCGATCGGCGTCGCCGTCGGTAGCTAGGCCGGCCTGGCAGCGCTCGCGCACTACGGTCTCCTGCAGCATGGCAATGTGCGGCGCGATGGGTTCGGGATTGATGCCCGGGAAGAGCGGGTCGAGTTGTCCGCGAATTTCCAAATTGCTCACGCCGTTGCGATCGAAGATACCCTTCAGCACGCCGCGGCCGGCGCCGTACATCACGTCAATGGCGAACTTGAAGCCGGCTTGGCGAATCGCGGGCAGGTCCACAAAATTTTCAATGGCCGCAATGTAAGGCGTCTTGAAGTCGGTGCGGGTGACCGAACCGCCCGGCCGCTCCAGCCGCGGCGAATCCAGCTCGCCCTCGATGGACTTCATGATGGCGGGCGTGCCCGAGCCGCCATAGCCGGCTTTGTACTTCACGCCATTCCAGTTGAAGGGATTGTGACTGGAGGTGACCATGACGCCGCCGGTGGCGCCGAGATTCTTGACCGCATAAGAGAGCGCCGGCGTGGGGGTGAAGTCATCCGCCAGTTTCACGGCGATGCCGGCCGAAGCCAGAATGTCGGCGATGATTTCGGCCGCGCGTGGCGAAGCGAAGCGCGTGTCGTAGCCGACGACCAGTCCCTTGCTTGCGTCCTCATGCTGGTGCACATAGTGGGCGATGGCGTTGCCGACGCGGCGCACGTTGTCAAAGGTGAAATCGTCGGCGATGACGCCGCGCCAGCCGTCGGTCCCGAATTTGATGGGTGTGGTCATCAAGATTAAGTTTCTAGTTGCTAACTACTAATTGCCGTTTTTACACCAGCTTCTTCAGCTTCTTCTCGTCCAGGTACTTCACCACTTTGCCTACATCCTGCGAATGCTCGCGGGTGGTGATGAGCAGCGCGTCGGCGGTCTCGACCACCACCAGGTTGCTGACGCCTACAGCGGCGACGAACTTGCCCTCAGAGTGAATGAAGTTGCCGGCGGCGTCGAGGGTGAAGCTCTGCCCGGCGGCGATGACGTTGGCCTGCTCGCTCAGTCCGGCGCTGCGATGTTCGTACAGCGCGGTCCACGAGCCCAGGTCGTTCCATCCGAAGCTGGCGGGAATGCAATAGAGATGCGACTTGCTCTCGCCCTTATTGGAGCGCGGCTCCAGCACCGCATAGTCAACGCTGATGTTCTCGCATTGCGGATAGAGGCGGGCGAAGGTCTTCTCGAACTTGCCGGTGCCGTAGCTGGCGGCGATTTCGTCGAGCAGCGGTGCGGTCTTGGGCAGGTGCTCCTTCAGCGCGTTGGCCAGGGTACGCGCGCCCCAAATAAACATGCCGCTGTTCCAGAAATAGTTGCCGGCTTTCAGGAATTGCTCAGCGACTTCGGGCTTGGGCTTCTCGGTGAACCGCCGCACGTGCAGCGCCTTCTTCGGCGAGGCTTTGCCGGCCTCGATGTAGCCGTAGCCGGTTTCGGCGCGCGTGGGCGGAATGCCGATGACCACGATGTTCTCGCCGGCTGCAGCGATGGCGATGCCGCGCTCCAGGTCGGCACGGAATTTCTTCTCGTCGAAGATGACGTGGTCGGAGGGAAACATGCCGAGCACCGCGCCGGGATCGTGGCGCGCCAGCAGGAAGGCGGCCAGGCCGACGGCGGGCGCGGTGTTGCGGCCCACGGGCTCGGCCAGAATCTGTTGCTTGTCCAGTTTTTTCGTCTGGCGGACGATGGCCTGCCGCAGATCGTCGTTGGCGATGATCCAGAAGCGCTTGGGCTTGGCCAGCGGCAGCAGACGCTCCACCGTCTCCTGCAGCATGCTTTTGTCGCTGTTGAGCGGGAGCAGTTGCTTGGCCATGCGCTTGCGGCTGAGCGGCCAGAAGCGGGTGCCGCGTCCGCCGGCAAGAATGACGGGATAGAAGTTGACCTGCTTCGAATTCGCCAAGGGAACGGTTGACCTCGAGGGCGTCCGGCGGCCGGGAATCACGAATTTTCGATTCTACTCAAGAATGGCGCGCGACGCGAAGGCAGGCGATGACCTGAGCCCGCGCTGAAGCCGTGCCCTGGCGCTGGCTCCTCGAACCCGGGTGCCCCGTTCCAGCCATCGTTTGGCTAGGGCGGGGCCGGGGCCTCAACCGCGCGAATATTCTTGAGCCCAGGTTAGCCAAAAGATGGGCGAACCTGGGGCACCGAACATTTCCGCTTGGCGTCATCTTCTCGCGCGCAGAATCTCTTCCACCCGCCGCAGGTCGTCTTCGGTATCCACGCCCACGGTGTCGAAGGGCGTCTCGGCGACGTGAATGGCCACGCCATGATCTAAGAATCGCAATTGCTCCAGGCGCTCGCTGCGTTCCAACTCGCTCTCCGGCCAGGTGCAAAAGGCATCCAGCGCCGCTTTGCGATAGGCATAGAAGCCGAGATGCTTGAAGTAGCGCACCGCACCGCTGCGATCGCGATCAAACGGAATCGTGGCGCGAGAGAAATAAAGCGCCCGTCCATCCAGCGCCGTCACTACTTTTACCGCGTTGGGATTGTCCACGTCGGCGGCGGCGCAGGGCGTCTTCAACGTGCCCACCTCCACGCCGTCACCTTGCATCAGGTCGAGCAGCACATCCAGATGTTCACGGCGTGCCAGCGGCTCATCGCCCTGCACATTGACGTAAACCTCAGCCTCGACCGTCTGCGCCACTTCGTGCACGCGATCGGTGCCGCTGCGATGCTCGGGCGAGGTCAGGCGAACGCTCCAGCCGTTCTGGCGGCAGAGCTGCGCGACCTCGTCCGCGTCGGTGGCGACGATGACGTCATCCAGCCGGCGGCAGGCGCGCGCTGCTTCATACACGTGCGCCAGCATGGGACGTCCGGCGATGGAGCGAAGTATCTTGCGCGGCAGCCGCGTGGATGCAAGCCGCGCGGGAATAATGGCGATGGCTCTCACCCGGCTAGTTTCGCCAGCCGGCATGGCAAAGGCAAGCGGCAGCTTGAACGCCGGTTTTGCCAAAATTGACCGAATCCGCTATCTAAAAATAGAATCAATAACTTAGACGTCCCGCGGGGAGCCATTTGCCACTTTACGAATACCAGTGCAAGAAGTGCCACAGCCTGACCGAGCGCATCCAGAAATTTTCCGATGAACCGCTGAAGGTCTGTCCGCACTGCGGCGGCGAGCTGGAGAAATTGATCTCCGCCCCGGCAGTGCAGTTCAAGGGCACCGGCTGGTACGTTACCGATTACGCCAAGAAATCGTCGGGCGAATCGTCGAAGAGCGGCTCTTCCAGCTCCGGCGGCTCTAGCGGCAGCGACGGTTCCACTTCTCCCAGCAGTTCGGAAAGTTCGGGCAGCGGGTCGTCCAAGCCGGACAGCGGCGGCGCCAAAGACGGCGGCAAGAAAAAGAAATAGCCGCGGCGGCTGTCGGAAGCGGGCGAGGACCTTCACATCACAGGCGGGTGTGAGCTGCGTCGCAGGTGTATGTTCGTACGCCCGGATTTCCGGCATCGAATCAGGGGGAGCGGATTAAAATCGCAATAGACGACCTGAACGCTCGTTCGAAGTTCTCGGCCCAGCATTCTTATCGCTGACTTTCTTAATGGAGGTACACCGGTCATGCCGAAGAGCGCTTTGACCCTCACTGATCAACGGAATGACAAAACCTACGAGTCGCCCATCGAGCACGGCACCATCCGTGCCATGGACCTTCGCAAGATCAAGACGGACCCTGAAGACTTCGGCCTGATGACTTACGACCCTGCCTTCATGAATACCGCCTGCTGCAAGAGCAGCATCACCTTCATTGACGGCGACAAGGGCATCCTTCGCTACCGCGGCTACGACATCGAAGCGCTGGCGGAAAAGTGCAACTTCCTGCAGGTGGCTTATCTGCTGCTTTACGGCGAGCTGCCCACCCCTGAGCAGGAGAAGCAGTGGCGCTGGGAGATCACCCATCACACCATGGTGCATGAAACCACCAAGCACTTCATCGATGGTTTCCGCTACGACGCCCATCCCATGGGCATCCTGGTGAGCACGCTGGCGGCGCTGTCCACGGTATATCCCGAAGCCAAGCACATCCATGACCCCGAGAACCGGCAGCGCCAGATCGTGCGCCTGATCGCCAAGATGCCCACCCTGGCGGCCTATTCCTACCGCCATCGCCGCGGCCATCCTTACGTGTATCCCGACAACGACCTCAGCTACACCGAAAACTTCATGAACATGCTGTGGAGGATGGTGGAGCCGAAGTACGCGGCCAGCCCGGTGATTGCGCGCGCGCTCGACATCCTGTTCATCCTGCACGCCGACCACGAGCAGAATTGCAGCTCCACCACCATGCGGGTGGTGGGCAGCGCGCAGGCCGATCCTTACCTGTCCATGGCCGGCTGCGGCTTCGGCGCTGTCCGGACCGCTGCATGGCGGCGCCAACGAAGAAGTGCTGCGCATGCTGGACGAGATCGGCTCGCTGAAGAACATTCCCGCCTACGTCAAGCGGGTCAAGGAGGGCGAGCTCAAGCTGATGGGCTTTGGGCATCGCGTGTACAAGAACTACGATCCCCGCGCCCGCATCATCAAGTCGGTGGCCGACGAGGTGTTCGAGGTCACCGGCCGCAACGACAGCCTGGAGATCGCGCTGGAACTGGAGCGCATTGCGCTGCAGGACGACTACTTCGTCAGCGCAAGCTGTATCCCAACGTGGATTTCTACTCCGGCATCATCTACCAGTCCATGGGCTTCCAGCCGGACATGTTTACCGTGCTGTTCGCCATTCCCCGCGCCGCCGGCTGGCTGGCGCAGTGGAAGGAACTGGTGGAGGACCCGGAGCAGAAGATCGCGCGGCCTCGCCAGATCTATACCGGCTTCGGCCAGCGCAAGCTGGTGGGGCCACAGGTGGAACGGTCTACCGTCAAGGTGGGCTGAAATACTGCGATCGAGTTGTGAGCAGGGACGGAGTTAAATCCGTCCCTTTTTCGTTTGGGGTAAGGGTCGCGGGAATTGAGAAGGCATGGCGTCAGTCGCACCGAATCAGGAGAGTTTTTTATTGTGAATGGGAGTTCCGTGCGAGACGACATATGCCGCCCCTGAGGCTGAGGGGGCTAAGAAATTCTCCAGGGAGCTTACCCGGCATTCCGCGCCAAAAGCAGGCTCTCCATGCTGAGCTAGACGGAGTCGCGCCTCCGGCGCTCTGATCGGCGCGACATCCACCCGGTTGCAGGCGCACGCGATGTGCGGCGGCTAACCTTCTCAGGCTGCCGCTGCAGCCTTCGGCGAGGCAGCTTCAATCGCCTGCTCCCGCAGGTAGAGATACAGCGGCAGCGCCAGCGAGACGCCCACCAGCAGCAGCGCCGGTATCGCCAGCCATCGCCTGGGCACCGCGACCCGCCGACTCTCGACGCGCATGAACACGATCACCGCCACGGCCGAAACCAGAACATCCATTCCGAAGAAGGCGCTGATGCGATTGGCGAACAGCTCGCGCGCGAATTCGACCAGATTGAGTCCATGGACGGCGACCCAGGGCACAAACTGCCAGTAGGGCAGCAGCAACCCCAGAACACACAGCGCCAGGTAGAGTGTCTTCGGCTTCATGAGAAGTAGGCTAGCAGAACCCTAAGTTGGGACCGAATCGGCTAAACTCAACCCGATCCCTCACGAGGCACCCAATGTTCCAGCTCTTCTTTGCAGCCGCGGCCGTGGTTCTCGCGTCCATCCACCTGGGCCTGTCGCCGGCGCGCCGTAGCCATGGCGCCGCAATCGCCGGGACTTTCCTGCTGTACCTGTTCGTGATCTATGTCGGCCTGATGGGACTGCTGACCGCTTACGCCCATGTGTTCCGTCCCCTGCAAACCTCGGCTTCTATTGGCTGGGCGACCAGTCCTTACGAATATGAGGTGGGCATAGCGGACCTGACGATAGGAGTGCTGGGAGTTCTGTGTGTCTGGTTCCGGGGAAATTTCTGGCTGGCGACGGCCGTCGCCAATCTGGTCTGGCTGGAGGGCGATGCCTTGGGCCATATCCGCCAGGTCGTGGTCTATCACGATCAAGCCCAGAACAACGCCGGCATCTTCCTGTACATGGAAATCCTGACGCCGCTGCTGATCTTGTTTCTGACGCTGTATCACCGCCGCAAAACCCTGCCTGCCACCTCGGGTTAAAACCTGAAAGACCGGGTATTTGCCGGGGAAATAGGCATAGGCAGCGTGCTAAAATCAGACAAAACGCTCTCGAGAGTCCTGGTTTGGTTGAAATAGCGCCGTCCATTCTGTCGGCCGATTTTTCCCGTCTGGCTGAGCAAGCGCATGCTGCTCTGCGAGGGGGAGCGTCCCTGCTGCACGTGGACGTGATGGACGGACATTTCGTGCCCAACATCACCATCGGTCCGCCGGTCGTCGCCTCCCTGCGCAAAGCGGTGGACGTTCCCCTGGATTGCCACCTGATGATCGAGAATCCAGACTTCTTCATCCCGGCGTTCGTGGATGCTGGAGCCAACTGGATTTCAGTCCACCAGGAGGCCACCCGGCACCTGAATCGCTCCCTGGAGCTGATTCGCAGCCTGGGGGCCAAGGTAGGGGTGGTGATCAATCCGGCGACTCCGGTGCAGACCCTCGGCGAAGTGCTGGATATCGTGGACCATGTGCTGGTGATGTCGGTGAATCCCGGCTTCGGCGGCCAGCGGTTTATTCCCAGCACGCTGGAAAAAGTTCGCAAGCTGGCTACCATGCGGGCGGCCCGGAACGTCGATTTCCGTATCGAGATTGACGGCGGGATTGACCTGGAGACGGTGGGGCCGGCGGTGCGGGCAGGAGCGGAGATCCTGGTCGCGGGCAGCCATGTCTTCGGGCACGGAGACCCCGCGCGTAACGTGGAGGCGCTGCTGCGGGCGGCGCAGGAAGCCACGCTCTTGCGCGCATAACTCAGAGCAGTTCCCAGAGGTGGTAAGGATGTATCGTCGCGTACTCATTGTGCTTCTCAGCGGTCTGCTGTTGCTGGCCCTCGGCTGCACCAACAAGAAGGTCCAGAACCCGCATTGCCAACGTCAATTCCAAGCAGCCGGACAAGGTGCTGTTCGACCGCGCCACGGATGCCATGAAGCACGGCAAGTACGACGTGGCCCGGCTGAGCCTGCAGACCCTGATTAATACCTATCCCGACTCCGAATACATTGCCCGCGCCAAGCTGGCGATTGGCGATTCCTGGTACGCCGAGGGCGGCTCGGCGGCGTGGGCGCAGGCGGAGAGCGAATACAAGGACTTCATCACCTTCTTCCCCAACATGCCGGAAGCGGCGGAAGCCCAGTTGAAGATCGCCAACATCCATTACAAGGAGATGGAGAAGGCGGACCGCGATTTTACCCACGCCAAGCGCGCGGAAGACGAATACCGGCAGCTCATCCAGCAATTTCCCGACAGCAAGCTGGTGCCGGAGGCCAAGCAGCGGCTGCTGGAAGTACAGGAAGTTTTGGCCCGGCGTGAATTCATGATTGCGCACTTCTATTTCATGCGCGAAAGCTACCCGGCGGCCATCGCGCGCTATAAGTCGGTGATTGACACCTACCCGCTCTTCAGCGACGCCGATATGGCGCTATATGAGCTGGGCAGTTCGTATGAAAGAGAAGCCGAGGCTATTCGCAAATCGAAGCTGCCGGAGACGATAAAGGGCAACTTCATCAAGGAATACACGGCAGACGCCATCTCCGCCTACGACAAGATTCTGACCCGCTATCCGCTGGAAGACCGCGCCGCTGACGCCAAGAAGCGGCTGCAGGCGCTGAAGCAGCCCATCCCGCAGGCAACGCCGCAGGCCATCGCTGAGGACAAGGCGGAAATCGCCAGTCGCGGATCGGTTGGCCACGTTGGCAAGATGATGGAGAACTTCAAGCACGCTCCCGACGTGAGCGAGGCCACCAAGGTCGGCGAGCCCACACTGGTGGATCCTAAGCAGAGCAGCGCTCCGGAGATGGTGCGCGCGGCGAATACCAGCATTGTGGAGAGCCTGAGCGGCTCGAAGAAAGTCTCGGTGGAGCAGATTGCTCCCGGCAGCACGCCTCCGGTCAGCGATGCCGTGCCGCGCTCTGACAATCCGCCGGCGAGCGGAGAAGCGACCGCGGCGCCGGTGGTCGGCGAGCCGACCAATGCTCCCAGTACCCCGGGGAGCGGCAGTGCCGCTGGTACTGAGATGAAGAACGACCTGCCGGCCTCCAACGCGGCCCCGGCTGCGGCAACCGACCAGGCGCCGATGCCGCCGCCCACCCAGGTGAATGACGCGCCCGCGGCCAACACCAACGCCGATGCGCAAAGCTCGTCCAGTGCCAGCAGCACGCCGGCAACTGGCGACTCAGCCTCGAAGCCGCCGGCGGTTAATCCCGATACCGAGAGCTCGTCCAAGAAAAAGAAGAAGCGGAAGCTGCTTCCGTTCTAGAAAGTAATATCGAGCCTATCGCAATCCATGCGGGCCGGGAGCGATCCCGGCCCTCGTTGTTTGGCCCCGGCCTGCTGACGCTAACCCGCACTTGCCTGTAATATCGAAGATCAGCTCCGCGAGCTGAAAGCCATGCCGCACGAACTTCCCAAGGCTTACGATCCAGGTGCGATTGAACCGCGCTGGGCCGAATATTGGGTCCACGAAAATCTTTCCACGCCGAAACGCCCACCACTGCGCGGGAAACCTTCACCATCCTGCTGCCGCCGCCCAACGTCACCGGCCGCCTGCACATGGGCCACATGCTCAACCACACGGAGATCGACATCATCGTCCGCTGGCAGCGCATGCGCGGCATGGACGCATGTGGCTGCCCGGCACCGACCACGCCGGCATCGCCACCCAGATGATGGTGGAGCGCCAGCTTGCCAGCGAAGGCAAAAACCGCCGCGACATGGGCCGCGAAGCCTTCCTCGAGCGCGTCTGGGAGTGGAAGCAGCACTACGGCGGCTACATCCTCGAGCAGATGAAGCGGCTGGGCGATTCGGTCGACTGGTCGCGCGAGTACTTCACCATGGACGAGCAGCTCTCGCGCGCGGTGCGCGAAGCTTTCGTGCGGCTCTATGAAGAAGGGCTGATCTATCGCGGCAACTACATCGTGAACTGGTGTCCGCGCTGCATCACCGCGCTCAGCGATCTGGAAGTGGTGCACGAGGAGACCCAGGGCAAGCTCTGGGAGATCCGCTATCCCGTCGTCGGCTGCCGGGAACGAATCCATTGTCGTGGCCACCACCCGCCCGGAGACCATGCTGGGCGACACCGCGGTTGCCGTCAATCCGCGCGACGAGCGCTACCCCCATCTCCACGGCAAGAAGGTGATGCTGCCGCTGGTGAGTCGCGAGATCCCGATCATCCTCGACGAACTCCTGGCCCAGCCCGAGTTCGGCACCGGCGCCGTCAAGGTCACGCCCGCGCACGATCCCAACGACTTCGAGGCCGGCCTGCGCCACGATCTGCGCAGATCGTAGTGATGAACGAGATCGGCGCACATGAACGAGAACGCCGGGCCCTACACGGGTCTCGACCGTTTCGAGGCGCGCGAGCGCGTGCTGCGACGATCTGGAGACCGGCGGCTCCCTGGTCAGCATGAAGGACTACATGGTGCCGCTGGGCAAGTGCGACCGCTGCAAGACCGTGGTCGAGCCGCGGCTCTCGACCCAGTGGTCTCGTCGCAAGATGCAGCCCGCTGGCCGACTCGCGCCATGCGATGTGGTCGACGACGGGCGACATCAAGTTCATGCCCGAGAATTACACGAAGACCTACCTGCACTGGATGGACAACATTCACGACTGGTGCATCTCGCGCCAGTTCTGGTGGGGCCATCGCATTCCGGCCTGGCACTGCGCCGCAGTGCGGCGAGATCATCGTGGCGCGCGCAACGCCCGACGCAGCTGCAAGTGCGGCAGCGCGCATTGAGCAGGACACCGACGTGCTCGACACCTGGTTCAGCTCCGGCCTGCTGCCGTTCTCGGCGCTTGGGTTGGCCGGAGAAGACGCCCGATTGCGATGCGTTCTATCCGACTTCGACTGCTGATCACCGGCTTCGACATTCTGTTCTTCTGGGTCGCGCGCATGATCATGCTGGGCTGCCACTTCATGGGCGAGCAAAGCCCGACAAGGCGACATGTGCCCTTCCGCGAGGTGTACATTCACGGCTGGTGCGCGACGCCGACCGCCAGAAGATGTCCAAGACCAAGGGCAACGTGGTCGATCCCATCGAGGTCATCGAAAAGTTCGGCACCGACGCGGTGCGCTTCACGCTGGCCGCCATGGCCGCGCCCGGCACCGACATCGCCTTCAGCGAGAGCCGCACCGAGAGCTATCGCGCCTTTGCCAACAAAATCTGGAATGCCGCCCGCTTCCTCTTCATGAACGTGGACCGCGCGCGAGCAGCAGGGCTCTGGTCGCTCAGCGAATTTGCGACGCCGGCAGATGGCCAACCCTTGCCGAAGGGCAGCGTGGGACCAGGGCTCGCAGGGCTTCGAGGCGGCGACGCTGGAAGACCGCTGGATTCTCTCGCGCTTCAATCGCGTGGCCGGCGAAGTCGACGCGGCGCTGACGAGTATCGCTTCCACGAGGCGGCGCACGTCGTCTATCACTTCTTCTGGGGCGAGTACTGCGACTGGTACGTCGAGCTGATCAAGCCGCGCCTGCTCGACCGAAGATCGCGAGGAGGCGCGGGCAGCCTTCGCCAACCTGGTGCGGCGATCTTCGAGGGCGCGCTGCGCATGCTGGCGCCGTTCATGCCGTTCATCACCGAGGAGATTTGGCACGCGGTGTACGACGGCAAGCCGCCGCTGCAATCCATTGCGCTGGCCGCCTATCCGCAGTGCGACCCGGCGCAGCTGGACCCCGACGGCCGAGAGCCGAGATGGCGATCCTGCAGGACCTGATCGTCGGCGTGCGCAACATTCGCGCCGAACTGAAGGTTGAGCCAAAAGAAGCGGCTGCCGATCGAGGTTTTCGCCGATGCCGAGGTTCGCTCGCTGGTGGAGCGCAATCGCGGCGGCCGTGGAGCGGCTGGCCAACGTCGAGGGCCTCAGCTTTGTCGGAACAGTCGCTGGCCAAGGCCGCCAGCGCCCGCAGCACGGCGCGCTTCGACGTTCGTGTGGTGTACGAACAGAAGATCGACGTCGCCGCCGAGCGCGAGCGCCTGAACAAAGAGCTGGACAAGCTGGACGGCGAGTTGTCAGCGCGCCACGGGACAGTTGGGCAATGACGCGTTCCTGGCCAAGGCTCCGGCCAAGGTGGTGGAAGGATTGAAGACGCGCAGAGCCGAGTTGGAGTCGCTGATCGAGAAATCCGCAACGCGCTTGACGAACTGGATCTGGCGAAGCAATAGCTGTAAGCGGGACAGGGGAGCGTCGTGAACTGGAAAGCCGTCGGATCACCGCCATTCTGGAGAACGCGTTGGTGGAAGACCAGGCCACGCGCGACGCCACTTCGCTACGCCTGCATTGATCCGGAGCAGCGCGCGATCGGCCACCATCCTGGCCAAAGAGGATTGCGTGCTCGCCGGCATCGGGCTGCGTTGCAGCGCATCTTTGAGGTCTTCGCCGCAGCTGGAGGGCACCGTGACCTCGCATCCCGAGGTCATCATCCACACCGAGATTTTCGACGGCGTGCGACTGCATAAGGGCAGTCCGTCGCCGTCATCCGGCACAACGCGCGCGTGATGCTGAGCTGCGAGCGCGTGATCCTGAACCTGCTGCAGCAACTGAGCGGCATCGCCACCGCTGACGCGCCGCTACGTGGACGCCATCGCCGGCACCAGGCGCCGCATCCTGGACACGCGCAAGACCGTGCCCGGCCTGCGCTGCTGGAAAAGTATGCGGTGCGCTGCGGCGGCGGCACCAACCATCGCCTCGATCTCTCGCGATGGCATGCTGATCAAGAACAACCACATCGACCTGGCCGGCGGCGTGCGTGCCGGCGCTGGAGCGCGCGCTTGCGCAACCGGCAGGGCGAGCAACGGTCGAGGTGGAAGTGCGCTCGCATGGAGGAATTGGAGCAGGCGCTGAAATACGGCGCCGAAGCCGTGCTGCTGGACAACATGACGCCCGGAGCAGGCGCGCATGGCGGTGGAGCGGGTGCGCCAAGCGGATCGCCGCGTGCCGCTGGAATCCTCCGGCGGCATCACCCTGGAGAACGTGCGCGCCTACGCCGAGGCCGGCGTGAACTTCATCTCCGTCGGCGCGCTGACGCACTCGGCCCGCGCGGTGGATTTGAGCATGCGAATCGCACCGGCGTAGAGAGCTGTCAGCTCTCAGCCGTCAGCTATCAGCTAGCCAATGTTCTCATCCTGGGCGAGTCCGCTCGGCAAGTCGAAGGATCGGTTACGATAATGCCTGTTTACAACAGCTAGGATTGGTACTGCCTTGAACGACATAACCGAAACTCGTGTCCGCGCAGATTTCAACGGCCTTTTTGATGCCTTTCTTTGCTTGTCGCTCAGGGAGACATGTGTGGGCACGAGTGGTGAAGATGCAGTTGTCATTGAAGGAATGACGGTCACCGCTTTCGAGGAAGACACGGACGAGAACGGTCAAGCGGACCGTCTGCTTGCAACCGGAGTTGTAGAGCGCCCGCCGAACTGGCTCAAGGCACTCTCGATCTTGCCGGCTGCGCTGCTAGTTTTGCTGTTTGTTTTACCTTCGGCCGTCTCCGCTCAGGCGGCGAAGCCGCTAGATCCGGTAAGTGGCATTATCGATGCGTTCAAAACGCACGTTATCGTTGCGCTCGGCGAAGGCGATCATGGCAACGAACAGGGCGCAGCATTCCGCACGAAACTCTATCGCGATCCTCGCTTTCAGGCTGTCGTTAACGACATTGTCGTCGAGAGCGGCAACGGGCGCTATCAAGCGATGATGGATCACTACATCTCCGGCGAGGCCGTTCCCGAGAAGGAACTTCGTATGGCGTGGCTGGAGACGACCCAGCCCACCGAGGTCTGGGACAGCGATATCTACGCCGACATGTTCCGCACCATCCGCGAGATCAACCAGAAACTGCCTAAGGAAAAACAACTCCGTGTGCTGCTTGGGGACACGCCTTATCCGTCCGATCCCGCCAACCCGGGGGTCCGGAAGGGGCGCAGCGACACTTTTCCTGCCGAGCTGATCGAGCGCGAAGTGATCGCGAAGAAGCGCAAGGCACTGATCGTGTATGGCCAGATGCATTTTCTGCGCAGGATCCCGCCGCCGATGCCTAACCAACCTGCCGGAACAATTGTCGGCCTGCTTGAAACGGCAGGTGTAAAGGTCTTCTCAGTTTGGACTTTCACAGCGCTCGGAGCGGATCTTTCCACCCTGCAACCCGACATCACGACCTGGAAGAAGCCGAGCCTTACGCTGATCAAAAACACACCGCTCGGGACGGCGCCTTTCACCTTCTACCTCCCGAAGGACTCGGACATGACGATGCGCCCTGGCCCGAACGGGCCGATCATGGTCGATCTGGGTGAGGCGATCGGCGGAGAAATGCAGGAACAGTTCGATGCTGTGCTCTATCTCGGCCCGAAAAGCGAGATAACCTACGCCGGGCTGTCCAAATCACTGTGCGCTGACCCCGAATATGTCGAGATGCGCGCCGCCCGCTTGTCGGCGATGCGGCCGCCAGGGACGCCCACCACGGGTCCTTCTCCCGCCGACGACTTCCGCCAGGCCTGCAAAGTGGCGTTGGAGGGCACGGGCACTGCGAAGGAGTGAAGAATTCCGTGATGGCACCCGCTCAAAGCGGACTTCCTGCGACTGCGTAGCGGCGGAGTTGCCTTTGGGCTCATAAGATAGTCGATCAATGGGATGGCGGGCGAGAAATCGCCATTTCACAAGTGATCCTACCCAATCTCTCCCCGTTCCCGCATAATCTTCGTATCGCGCACAAACTTCCAACTCGCGCCGACACCCAGCCCGACGGCGCCACCGGCGAACGGCTCAGCCGCATCGTGCGCCTGCTCAGCGATAACGCCACGGTGGTGGTCAGCGGCACCCGCATCGCCGAAGAGCTGGGCACTAGTCGCTCGGAAATCTGGCGCGCGGTGCAGCACCTGCGCGAGCTGGGTGTGCGTATCGCCGGACATCCCGCCACCGGATACCAAATGGAAGCTATGCCTGATCTCCTGCTACCCGACATCCTGGACCCGCTGATACAAGGAACCATCTTTGCGGGGCATATTCATCACCATTTCCGCGTCGGATCCACCAATTCGGCTGCGATGCAGGCGGCGGCGGAGGGCGAGCCTGAGGGCGCGGTATTTCTGGCTGAGGAGCAGACGGCCGGTCGCGGCCGCGGTGGTCACACCTGGGAGTCGGCGCAATCGGCGGGCATCTATTGCTCAGTCATCCTGCGGCCGGCGATTTCGCCCGGCGACTCGCTGCTGCTGTCGCTGATCGCCGGAATCGCGGTCGCGGAAGCCGTGGAAGCCGCGACCGGCCTGCATCCTGACCTGCGCTGGCCCAACGATGTGCTGCTCGGCGGCCGCAAATTCTGCGGCATCCTGACCGAGATGAATGCCGAGCCGACGCGGGTGCGCCATGTGGTGGTCGGAATCGGCATCAACGTGAATCAATCCGAATTTCCCGCGGAGATCGCCGACATCGCAACCTCGCTGCGCATGGAAAGTGGCCGCGAATGGTGGCGGGTGGAGCTGGTCGCGGCTCTGCTAAAATCGCTGGACAGCGAATACCGCCAGTTCACGCGCGATCCCGAACATGCGCGTCCTGCCATCCTCGAGAGGTTCCAAGCGCGTTCGTCCTCCGCGGTGTCGCAGCGCGTTCACGTGGACGACGATGGCAAAGGCTACGAAGGCGTGACCGAAGGGCTGGACGAGCGCGGTTTCCTGCGATTGCGCACCGCGACCGGTCTGCGCACGGTGCTTTCGGGCGGAGTTCGCGCCCTGGATGGAAAGTAAGCATGCTTTTGGTTCTGGATGTCGGCAATACCAACACGGTGCTGGGGGTCTTCGAGCCCAAGCCGGCGGAGAACGGCGCGGTGCTGCACTACGGGCGGCTCATCGCCAACTGGCGCGTGACCACGGCCAAGTCGCAGACGGTGGATGAGTACGGCGTGCTCTTCCGCAATCTGTTCGCCATGAACGGGCTGGACGTCAGCTCGGTCGAGGGCATCGTGATCTCGTCGGTGGTGCCGCCGCTCGACTCCACCCTGCGCGAAGTGTGCGAGCGCTACTTCCAGATACGCCCGCTGTTCATTGAGCCCGGCGTGAAGACCGGCATGCCGGTGCATTACGACAACCCTGCGGAAGTCGGCGCAGATCGCATCGTCAACAGCGTCGCCGCGTTCGAGAAGTATGGCGGTCCGTGCATCGTGGTGGATTTCGGCACGACGACCAACTTCGACATCGTTTCCGCCAAGGGCGAATTTCTGGGCGGCGTGATTGCGCCCGGCATCGGCATCTCGGCGGAAGCGCTCTTCCAGCGAACGGCGCGGCTGCCGCGGGTGGACATTCGCAAGCCCGCGCGCGTGCTGGCCACCAACACCGTGAACAGCGTGCAGGCGGGCCTGTATTACGGCTACATCGGCCTGATTGACGGCACTGCTGGAGCGGTTGATCGCCGAGCTGGGCGGAAAATCGGGCGTGGTAGCGACCGGAGGACTGGCGGCGCTGATGGCTTCGGAATCGCGCTACATTCATCAGGTGGACGAGATGCTGACGCTGGAAGGGCTGCGCATCGTCTATGAACGCAACCTGGCGCATAGCCGCCGTCGCAGCGAGCCGGCGGAAGGCGACGGCAATTCCGAACGGGCGGCTGCCGCGACCCGCAAACGCAATTGAGCCCTGTAGCCGGCGAATCCTGCTGCACCGTGTCCCGTGGAAAACTACTTCAACTACTTCACCGAAATTGAGGAACACTTCCAGCGGCGGCGGGGGACGCTGCTGCTGCTGTCGCCGCTCGACTGGGCGCTGATGGAGACTTGGAAGGACGCGGGCATTCCGCTGGAGGCGGTGCTGCGCGGCATTGATGCGACTTTCGAGAAGTGGGAGCGCAAGCCGCATCGCTCGCGAAAAGTGAACGGCCTGGCGTTTTGCTCGCAGGAGGTGCTGGCGACGGCTGAGGAGATGCAGGAAGCGTCGGTCGGTGCTTCGCCGAAAGCCGCAACCAGCGCGGGTTTGGACGCGAGCGAGATCGGCGCCTATCTGGAGCGCAACGCCGCGCAACTGGAGCGGCTTGAGCTTCCGGCAACCGCCGCGACCTGGCGCGAGAGACTGCGACGGCCTTACGCGGTCTGGTCGCGTCGCTCACGCAACAGACTACGGCGGCGCAGATGGAAGACCTGGAGCGGCGTCTGACGGTGAGCGAGGAGAAGTTGTTTGCCGCACTGCTGGCGGCGACGCCGGATGAGGCCGTGTTGCAAGTCAGGACCGAAGCCGATCGCGATCTGGCGCCCTATCGCCGCAAGATGAGCGCCCCGCAGATTGAACAATTGCAGAAGCAGTACATCCACAAGCGTCTGCTGGAGCAGTACCACGTACCGCGCTTAAGCCTGTTCTACATGTAGGCAGAATTCCGAGGGACAATTTTGCGAGTCGAGATTGAAAAGCTAATTTACGGAGGCGATGGACTGGCGCGGCTTCCCGCCGATGAGCATGGCCGCGGCAAGGCCATGTTCGTGCCGTTCGTGTTGCCGGGTGAGCAAGTGGAAGTTGCGGTGGTCGAGAGCAAGCCGGGCTTCGCTCGCGGCAAACTGGAGAAAGTCATTACCCCGTCACTGGAGCGAGTCGCTCCGGAGTGCCCGTACTTCGGGCAATGCGGTGGCTGCCATTACCAGCACATCGCATACAAGGCCCAGCTCGACTACAAGGCGGAAATTCTGCGCGAAACCCTGCAGCGCACCGCCAAGGTCAAGCTGGAGTCTGACATTGTGGTACATCCGTCGCCGCCGTGGAGATATCGCAACCGCACTCGCATGCAGGTGAGGCACGAGCCGCAATTTTCTCTCGGCTACTATCGTCAGACCTCGCATGACGTCCTGCCGGTGGAAACCTGTCCCATCAGTTCCGAGCTGATTCAGCGGGCGATCGCTGCGGTCTGGACGGTTGGCCGTGCCGGCAAAGCCCCCGCCAGCCTGCACGGAGTGCAGTTCTTCGCCGACGCGCAAGACGCGGCGCTGCTGATCGAGGCCTATGTACGTCCGGAAAGTCCGCCGCAGGACTGCGACGCCTTTGCCGACGCCTTGCGCCAGGAATTGCCGCAGCTTCAAGGGTTAGTGACCTTCGCCAGTTCGCCAGCCGAAGACGAGAGCCGGCAACGGGCGCCGCTGGCCTCACTGCACGAAGAGCAGGGCGCGGTGACCGGCGCGTCATCGCTCATGTACCACAGTGTGGGATACGACTCCCAGGTCAGCGCCGGCTCGTTCTTCCAGACCAATCGCTTCCTGATCGACGAATTGGTCCAGACCGCCATCCTGGGACGAACCGGCCGCAGCGCACTCGAGCTTTACGCCGGGGCCGGGCTGTTCACCCAGGCGCTGGCCAAAAATTTCGATCAGGTCATCGCCGTGGAAATCTCGCCGCACGCCTTCGCCGACCTGGAAAAGAATGTTCCGCGCAATGTAAAGACGGTGCGCGCCACAACCGAGCGCTTCCTGGCCGAGCGCGGGGCGAAACTGGCTCCGGACCTGGTCCTGCTCGATCCCCCGCGCGCCGGACTGGGCGAGAAGGCCGCTCGCATGCTGGGAGGCATGTCCGCCTCCCATGTGACGTACGTCTCATGTGATCCGGCAACTCTGTCCCGCGACCTTCGCGTGCTGCTAGAATCGGGGTTTAGAGTGGAGCAAACGCACCTGGTGGACCTGTTTCCCCAGACCTATCACATGGAAACGGTGCTGCACCTGGCGCGCTAGCTCTTGGTTGGAGGTTCGATGTACGCGCTCGCCATCATCCGTTATCGCAAGCCGCTGGAAGAGGTGCAGAAGCACGTGGACGCGCATCGCGCCTACTGCCAGGGACTGAAGCAGGAAGGCCTGCTGCTGGCTTCCGGTCCCCTGGTGCCTCGTACCGGTGGCGCCATGCTGCTGCGAGTTCCGGATGATGACCCTCAGGCGACGCTTGACAGTATTCGCGACAACGATCCCTACGCTCGTTTCGGAGTCGCGCAATACGAAGTGTGGCCCTGGGCCCCTGCCTTTGGCGCGGAGGACCTGGACCGCCTGTAGCCGCTCGGCTGCGCTTCGATCGCGCAGCGGAGTGTGGTGGCGGCCGTGCCTGATCAAACTGCTTCGCCGGATGCATCGCGCGCCAGCGTGCGCGCAGCCGCGTTTTACTGCGGCGGACACGAGCCGCTGTTCCTGGCGGCGCTTGCCTTCTCCGCCGGCATCCTCATCGCAAACTACCTGTGGCGCGCACCCTTGGTCTGGCTGGGCGCTTTTGCACTTGCCGCACTTACTGCGGGCCTCTGTTTCCGGCGCGCACCGCAAGCCGCCTGGCTGTTGCTGCTTCTCGCCATATTGCCGCTGGGCGCCTTCTACCTGCAGGCGCGTGACGCGGCCACCACCACGATCCAATACGATCTGGCCATCTTCGGCAGCGGTGAGGACACCACCGAAGTCACCGCGCACGTCGTCCGCGAAGGCCTGCTGCGCGACAGCCCTTACGGCGGCAAGCAGCAGTCGCTCGACGTCGAAACCGAGCAACTGCGCAGCGATAACGGCACGTTGACCGCGCCAGTTGGCATCCGCCTGAGCATCTTCAGCAAGGCCAGTGATGGCAATGCCACGCCGCGCGTCTATGGTTACGGCGAGCGCCTGCAATTCAACGCGCGGCTGCGCTTGCCTCACAACTACCGCAATCCCGGCGCATGGGACATGGTGGGATATTTCGCTTCGCAGGGCATTCGCCTCACGGGATCCGCGGATGCGGCCAGCGTAACCGTGCTACCAGGCTTCGCCGGAACTCGCCTGGGACGCTGGCGCAGCAACGCGCGGCGCAGCGTGCTGGAGCACATCCAGCGGCTATGGCCGGACGAGCGCGGCGCTTTGCTCGAAGCCATGCTCATCGGCGAACGGGCCATGGTGGCACGCGACACTCGCACCCAATTCCAGCGCACCGGGACGTATCACTTCCTGGTCATCTCCGGGCTCAGTGTTGGCATTCTGGCGCTCGCGCTGTTCTGGGGCTTGCGCCAGCTTCCCCTCAGCGACGCTTGGGCGACCGTCCTGACCATCGTTGCGACGTGGGGCTATGCCTTCCTCGCCGACCTGGGTTCGCCGGTAGTGCGCGCCACGGTCACGGTGAACGTGTATCTGCTGGCACGCCTGCTGTACCGCGAGGGGGCGACGCTGAACGCCTTGGGCATCGCCGCGCTAGGCATGTTGCTGGTCAATCCGCGATGCCTGTTCGAGGCCGGCTTTCAACTCACCTTTCTCGCGGTGATTGCGGTGGCGGGCGTGGCCGCGCCCATTCTCATGCGCACGCTGCAACCGGTGCAGATTGCGCTCAGAAGCCTGGATTCCCCGAGGCTCGATTTTGAGGAGCCGCCGTGGCTGGCAGCCTGTCGCGTAGAACTGGCGCTGGTCCGCGACTATCTCGCCATGATGACTGGCAAGCGCGTGGCCAACCTGCTGATGCGGGTAGCGCGGCTGCCGCTGGCTGCGGCCGAATTGCTGTTCGTGTCGGTCGTGATCCAGTTGGCGATGGCGTTGCCCATGGCGTGGTATTTCCATCGCGCCACCAGTATGGCGCTACCGGCCAATGCTCTGGCTCTACCGGTAGCCGGGTTTCTGCTGCCCTCGGCCGCACTGACGGTCGCGTGTTCCTATCTGTGGTGGGCGCCGGCACGTCTGCTGGCCTTGTTCACCGCGCATTTGCTCGACTGGCTGACGGGCTCCATCCGCCTGGTAGGACACTGGCGCATTGCCGATGTTCGCGTTGCTAATCCCAGCCTGATGGCCAGCATTCTCGCGGTCGTCGCCATCGCCGCGGCACTGCTGCTGGCGCGTCGGCGAGCCTGGCTCGCCGCCATGGGGCTGGCGGGATTGCTGGCATCGGCGATTGCAATCGTTGTGCTGCCACCGAAGATGCAGTGGCATCCGGGAGTGCTGGAGGTGACGGCGATTGACGTTGGCCAGGGCGACTCTCTGCTGATCGTCACGCCCCGAGGCAAAACCCTGCTGCTGGATTCAGGCGGCATGCCGGCGTATCTGCACTCAGACTTCGACGTTGGCGAAGAAGTGGTCAGTCACCTACCTCTGGTCGCGCGGCATCACGCATCTCGACGCGGTTGCCAGCTCGCATCCGCATGAGGATCATCTCGGCGGAATGCCCAGCGTGATCGCCAATTTCCGGCCGAGGGAATTCTGGTACGGACTTGGAGTCGCCGACGCCCCTTTTTGTCGAGGTGGAGAAGACGGCACGCGATTACGGCGTGTCGCTACGTCGTTTGCAGCGCGACGACAGCTTTGCTTTCGACGGTGTGCAGGTTCGGGTGCTGAATCCTCAGCCGGGATGGCAGGCGCGCGATCCTGCGGACGACGATGAGTCACTGGTTCTGCGCCTGCAGTACGGCCAGACATCGGCGCTGCTGGTGGGCGACGCTCATCGCCGCATCGAAAAGTATCTGGTGGACGAGTCCCCGCAGGCGGACTTACTGAAGGTTGGACATCACGGCAGCGCGACCTCAAGCACGCCCGAATTTCTGGCGGCGGTGAAGCCGCGCTACGCGGTGGTTTCGGTGGGACTGTACAACCCGTTCCGCCATCCGCGGGCGGACGTAATGCAACGCTATGCCGGCGCCGGCATTCGCACCTATCGCACAGATCTGACGGGAGCAGTGAGCTTTCTGCTGGACGGCAGCAGGATCACGGTTCTGCCGGGTTCTCGGTGACCGCCTCGTCCGCATCGGTGGTCGGATTCTGGCTGTAGGCCTGAATGGTCTCGCGGGCGTCCTCGGCCTGGTCGGGACGAACCAGCACCACCACGCCGCCTACGCCGGGCAGCACATCCTGGGGCGCGTCGATGTTCTGGATGATGGCCTCGATGCCGGCCGACTCCAGCAACCCGCGCACCACCATGGCTTCCGATTCCTGCTCGGTATCAAACACCTTGACCAGTTCCCCGTGCTCAAACTGTGGCTCTGCCATTCGTTTCCTCCACTGCTTCGATGCAAAAATCGGTACGTGCCGTTGTTGATGCCCGTCGCTTTCTGGCAACGGATTTGGGTGTATGATGCCGCTCACCGCAACAGGCGCAACGGTGGGGAAGCGGCGGACATCCAACATTGTAGCCAATCGCGCGCTCTCCGGCGCGAGCGAGGGAAACATATGGGGCCTGCACAACCAAATGCCGAACCGAACCAACCTCAACTGAGCCGTGACCAGCAGGAGCAGGAGGACGAACGCCGCAAGCTGCGCCGCCTGCAAATCATGATGAACATGGTGATGTCGGTGATCGGCCAGGACCCGGAGCTGACGGTGGAAGAGGCCTCCGAGTTGGTGGCCAACGCCAAGCGCGCGGCGCTCAGCATGTTTCCCGACAAGGAGCTGGCTTACGACCTGCTCTACAAGCCGCGCTTCCAGCGCCTGATGGCCGAGCGCTTCCGGCTGCAATAGCCGGCCTTACTTCGAGATGCTGGTGAGGTAAACGGTCAGCGTTCCCCAAAACAACTTGGCCCTCATCTGCACCGGCAAGTGCTGCGCGTCATCGGTGTACCAGATCCAGATGCGGCCGTGATTTTTCAGAATGCCGGCGTCGCCTTCCGGCCCGACGCGAATGGTCTGGTAAGTGCCGGCCGGCGTCTTCACCTGCTCCTTGCCTTCCACGTGCGCCTGCACGGTCACAGTCTTGCCGCCGTCATTCAGCGGGAAGGTGTAAGTGGCGCCCACCTGCAACGGCAGGCTGGAAACGTAGAAGATCCCGGAGAGCACGTCGGTCACACAGCCGGGGATGTCCATGTCCCAGTGATTGCTCTGGCCGTCTTTCAAGTTACGCTCTTCCACCAGCGCTTTGCCGCGATGGTAGTCGTAAGTAATACTGCGCTCCTTGCGGCGCGAGCCTTCCTCGGTGTGCTTGATGAGCTTCTGTGTGCACAGCGTCTGCGCGTCGAAGTAGGCGTTGAAGCGGTCCTGCACGCGGTAGAGCATGGCCACCACGCCGCTGGAGTCGGCCTCGGCGGAAAGATGCTCCTGCGAGCCGCTGCGCTCGATGCGCACGGTGGCAATGCCGGCGGTCCAGAAGCGCCATTCGCCTTCGTAGTGCAGGGCCTTGCCGTGGGGAAATTCGAAACCTTTGCGCAGCGGTTGGATGTGCGAGGCCGATCCGATCTGAGCTTCGCCCGGCGACTGCGGCTTGGCAGGGCTTTGCGGCTTCGCGGCAGTCTGCGGCGCGGCAGCGCGAACCGGCCGTCCGTCGGGGAAGCCAGGCATGGCGGCCAAAACAACGACGGCTGCGGCGATCAGAAAACGGCGGAGGGTCCGGTTCACATTCACCCACGAAGCCAGAGGACTTTCACTACGAGAGCCACCAGCATCGCAGCGGCGCCCAGCACGGCATTGTACTCGCGATGATGAAGATATTGGTCGCGCGAAAACCCGTTACCGATTTGACGAAGCAGAAGAGTGCGGGGAAGCAGCGCCGGGACACGCTGCTTGTACTCCTCGAATTCGGGAAATTGCCCGCGCAGAAATCTTTCTTCGGAGCGGATGACAGGCATATAGATGAGCACAAACAGCAGCACGATGGCGACTGCCACCCACAGGTCGCGCGCCGCCACCGCGAATCCCACCGCCAGGATGATGGAGCCGAGATAAAGCGGATTGCGCACGTAGGCGTAAGGGCCGTGCATGGTGAGCTCGCGATTCTTCTTCACCGTGCCGGAGGCAACCGCGCGAATGAGAATTCCCAGCAAAACGATGCAAGTGCCGGCGACCAGCGATTGCCACGTCGGCCGGGCCCGCCACAAATAAAATGCCGCAAAGGCGAAGCCCAGAGGCACGCGAATCCTGCGGGCAACGTCGCCCCAGCGGCTGCGATTCGTGGCCTCAGCCATGGGACTGGCCCAGCAGTTGGTCGGCGGCGGCGATTACAGCCTGCGGTTCGATGGAGACCAGGCCTTCATCGGGGCGATCGGTGTGCGCCGTGTTGTGCACGCTTTGCGGACTGCGAAGCACCACGGTCCGCGTTCCGAAGGGACCATTGCGTTGCGGCAAGGTCGGCCCGAACAACGCCACGACCGGAACGCGCAATGCCGCTGCCAGGTGCATGGGGCCGGTGTCGCCGCCCACGAAAAGGCTGGCGCGGCGGGTGAATGCGATCAGTTCTCCCACCGAACATTTCAAGCTGACGGCAGCGCCGCCGCTGGCCTGAGCGACAGAATTCGCCAAGCCCTCTTCTCCCGGCCCATGGTTGATGGCGACCGACATGCCGCGCTGCGACAGGTGGCGCGCGACCCTCGCGAATGATTCCGCCGGCCAGCACTTCGCGCCCCAACCCGCGCCGGGGTTGAGGATGGCCAGTGGCTTCCCGCCGAACTCCTGCTTGTGCGTGGTCGCTGCCCAGGCCTCAATTTCGGGATCGGCGGGAAATGGCGGCTCCTGGTAAGCGAGCTGCTGCCCCGCCAGCGCCCAGGTCGACCGACAACGCCTGCTCGATGACGTGCGCGCCCTGCATCTCTACCGCTTTGGTGTAGAACATGCGCGCAGGGCCTTCGCGAGGCTGCGACGGGCCGACCCGTGTCTTCGCTCCGGTGGCGCGCGCCACCAGCGCCGAGCGCACCGCCCCCTGCAAGTCGAGTGTCAGCTCGTAGTGCATGCCGCGAACTTCGCGCACGCAGCTTCGTATCTCGCCCCAGGATTCGCCCGAGAGCAGCGCCTTGCGCCAGGCGTAAAAATTAGCGACATGCACCCAGTCGGCCAGCGGCTTCAGCACCGAGCGCGCGGCCAGGCGTTCAGCCGGACGCGAGCACAGCAGTTCCGCCCAGCGCTCCTCGATCAGCCAGCCAATCTTGATCTCCGGCCTGGCCTGCCGCAGCGCCGCCATCGCCGGCATAGCGTGGATGATGTCGCCCATGGCGCTCAAGCGCACCACCAGCATCCGCTCCGGCAGGGCGGAAGTTACCGGCCGCATCGGCGGAACGGTCTGCGGCTGCCGGCGCAGCGCTTTGCGAGGTAACGCTGCTCACCGTTGCTTCGGGTCCTTACTGCCGGGCTGTAAATGCGCCAGGAATTCGGTGGTGGAGTGGTCCTTTGGGTCGCCGACAATCTCGACGCGGCCGCCGTAGGCCAGCACTTCGTCGCGCTCGGGCACGTTCTCGCGGGTGTAGTCGGTGCCCTTGGCCTGCATGTCGGGACGAATCTCGCGGATCAGGCGCGCACGTCCGGCTCGTCGAAGATCACCACCGCATCCACGTCGGCCAGGGCGGCGACAATCTCGGCGCGCTCCGCCGCCGGCATGAGCGGCCGGCCCTCGCCCTTCAGCCGCGCGTACGCTCGCTCGGAGTTGATGGCGACGACCAGCTTGCCGCCCAGCGCCTTGGCGCCGTGCAAGTAGCGGACGTGTCCCACGTGCAGCAGGTCGAAGCAGCCGTTGGCCAGGACGATCGTCTCGCCCTGCCGCGCGCCACTCTGCCACGCGGTCGCGCAACGCGTCGCGCGAAAGAATTTTATCGTTGCTCTGGTTCACGCTGATGCCGTTGCCGCGAATACTGATCGATGGCGGCCAGCAACTCCTTGCTGGAGACGGTGGCGGTGCCGCGCTTCATCACCACGATGCCGCCGGCGAAGTTGGCCAGCCGCGCCGCCGATGCCGTGTCGGCGCCCGCGGCCAGCGCGGCGGTGAAAGTCGCGATCACGGTGTCGCCGGCGCCGGTGACGTCCACCACCTGGTCGGAGCCGTGGATCGGAATCACCAGCGGCTCGCGCTCCTCTCGAAGGCCACCATGCCGTCGCGGCCGCGAGTGATGACCAGCGACTCCAGCCCCATCTCCTTCATCACGCGCGCGCCGGCGTCAGAACAGCTTCTGGCGTCATCGTGTCCGATCTTGATGCCCAGCGCCTCTTCCACCTCGGGCTCATTGGGCGTGGCCGCCGTCACGCCTTCGTACTCCAGCATGCGGTAGCGCGAATCCAGCGTGACCGGCTTGTTGCTCGCAGGCAGCCATTCGACTTGATGAAGTTCGAGCAGGCGCGGCGTGGCCGCGCCATAACCGTAATCGGAGATCAGCAACGCGTCCGAGGCGGTCGCGTATTCGCGCGCCGCATTCACCAGCTTCGAGCAGCGCGGGATGCGTCTCGTCCAGCGGCTCCGGCTCGCGGTCCACGCGCACCACCTGCTGCCGGCTGGTGTGCGACATGCCGGCCAGGATGCGCGTCTTGGTGGTGGTGGTATGGGCCTTCAGGCGCTGGATGCCGCTGACGGAAATCTTCTTTTCGCGGAAGCGCTCCAGCAGCAGGCTGCCGGCTTCGTCGTCGCCCACCACGCCCACCGGCAAGACGTTGACCCCCAGCGCGGCCAGGTTCATGATGGCGTTGGCGCCGCCGCCGGGCACCACGGTGCGCTCGCGATGCTTCAGGATCAGCACCGGGGCCTCGCGCGAGACGCGGGCGATCTCGCCGAAGACAAACTCGTCGGCCACCAGGTCGGCCAGCACTGTGATCGAGACGTCGCGGAAACGACTGCACAATCTTCTCGCAGGCGCTCGATGTCTTTGGGAGGCTTTGTTCATGCGCTAAAGGAAAGCCCGGAGCACGACTGCGAGCACCGGGCGCCAGGCAACCTTCGATTGTCTCACGGTGCCGCGAATTTTCGCTTCGCGATCGCGTGTAACAGCAGTTGCCATGGCAGCCTCGGCGTCCTCCAGTTCCATGGTCACCGGCGCCACATGCAGCGGCTGGAGCCGCTCGATGCCGGGCCCAGATTGATGGCATCCTTTTCCGTGGTGACGAACGCCGTCGCGCCGCATTTTGCCGGCGCAGCTCCAGTAGCGGCGCGACGTCGGCATCGGTGTAAGCATGATGATCGCGAAAACTCTGCGTGCCGCCGACGGCGACTCCGGCGGCCTTGAGCTGCTCGAAGAACTTCTGCCGGGCGGGCGATGCCGCAGAACGCGAAGCACGGCGCCGTGGTCGCGATGGGCGCAATGCCGCGGCGCATGCGCCAGATCGGCGTACCGTTCCAGACCCAAGTCCCGCAGCGGTCGTGTCGTTGGTCAGGACGACGACATTGGCGCGCGCGCAGCGACGCGAGCGGCTCGCGCAATCTTCCCGCGGGCAGCAGAGTGTCGGCGGCATCGCGGTCGCGTACCAGCACGATGTCGAAGTCGCGGCCCAGTTGGCGATGCTGGAAGCCGTCGTCGAGCAGGTGCAGTTGCGGGCCGAACTTCTCTTCCGCCCATTGACCGGCGGCATAGCGGTTTTCGGCGACAATCACCGGCACTTGCAGCTTGCGCGCAATCAGCACAGGTTCGTCGCCAAAGTCGCGCGGCGAGCCGGTGGGGTCAACCTCAGCCACGCCCTTGGTAGCCCGTCCATAGCCGCGAGAGAGCACGTCGAAGGGAATGCCGCGTTGCTTGAGCAGGCCACCCAGCAGAATGAGAAACGGCGTTTTTCCGGAGCCGCCGACGGCGAGGTTGCCCACGCTTACCACCGGGCCGTGCAGCCATCGGGCTGGGATTGTGCCGTGATTATAAAGGCTGTTACGCAGTCTACCGCGGTGCCGTAGAGCGCCGAAAGCGGCTTCACGCGCGGCTCCCCGGCGATCCCGACGCGGCAACCTCCGCTTGCCGTTGCGGCAGAAGCTCGAGCAGCGCCGTGACCGTGCGTTCCGTCGCGCCCTGCTGGGCGTTCATGATCTCCAAGGCGCGCCGTCCCATGGCCTCGCGCGTGGGATAGTCCTCCAGCAACCGCAGCACGGTAGCAGCGAAGGCTTGCGGCGTGACCACGCACAGCGCATTCGCCAGCCGGAACACCTCGACAATGTCGCGAAAATTTTCGGTGTACGGGCCAACCACGATGGGCGCGCCGTACAGCGCCGCCTCCAGAACGTTGTGGCCTCCGCGCGGCACCAGGCTGCCGCCGATGAATGCCAGGTCCGCCAGTTGGTAGAGGCTGGCCAGTTCGCCGATGCTGTCCAGCAGGAACACGCCGCCGGCGATGCCGCGCTGGCCGTCCCACTCCGAACGCTTCTGCACCCGCAGGCCCGACGACGCCAGCAGTGCCGCCACCTCGGGAAAGCGCTCGGGATGTCGCGGGGCCAGCACCAGCAGCGCTCCGGGATATTTCGCAACCACGACTCCGGAAGGCGTCCAGCAGCATCGCCTCTTCACCTTGCAGAGTGCTGCCGGCAATGATGGCCGGGCCGATCTCTTCGCGCTGGACCGCGGGCTGCAATTGCGCCAGCAATGGCGACACCGCCGGCGGACGCACTTCAAACTTCAGGTTGCCGCTGACCTGAACGCGCTCGCCTGGCGCGCCAATTTCGATCAACCGGCGCGCATCTTCCTCGCTCTGCGCCAGAAACAACTGCACGTTGCGCAACACCGGCCGCAGCAGCAGGCGAAAGCGCCGATAGCCGGGAAGTGAGCGGTCCGAAACGCGCGCATTCACCACCGCCACCGCAGCCCCGGAGCGGCGCGACCAGCGTAGAAGGTTGGGCCAGAATTCGCTCTCCGCCAGCACCACCATCTTGGGTTGCAGCGCCTGCATGTACGCGCGAACGGCAAAGGGCAGATCGAGCGGGAGATAGAAGACATCCTGCGCGCCGAAGCGCTCGCGCGCTAGTTTCTGACCGGTGTCGGTAGTGGTGGAAACCACGATTCGCCATCCCGGCAGCCGCGCCTTCAATTCCCCAATCACGCGCGACATGGCCAGTACTTCGCCGACTGAGACCGCGTGAATCCAGATGGTATCGGGCGAGACCTGCTGAAACAGGCGGTCAGGAACCGTGCCCCAGCGCTCTTTCCAGCCGGCGCGATACTTGCCGTGGCGCAGCATCTCCAGCAGCCACCACGGCGAAGTGACGATGATGGCGACAAACAGCACCAGGCTGTAGAGCGAGTACACGAGGCGATTGTACTTGCGCCGCCAGAGCGCTCCAAACCTGGCGAGTTGAGCGAGGGCGGGGCGAAGGCGGATAATTTCTCCATGCTTCGCCAAGTGCGCACGTATTGCTGGATGGCTGCGGCCGTTCTCCTGGGTTCCACCTTGCTGTGGGCCGCCAAAGATTTCGTCATGCCCAAGGCTTCGCCGGCCGCCAGCTATGCGTCGAAGGACGCGCATCCGATGGAGAAGGTCGCGGCCGCAGTGGACGTCTATAACACCGCGCCCAAAGACAACATCTTCGTGTCGCACTTTGTGGAGGAGGGCATCCTGCCGGTGTTCCTGGTGATCACCAACGACCGTGACCAGCCTATCTCGGTGAACAACATGCGCACGCAATTGGTCACGGCTCACAATGCCAAGCTGGACGCGCTGGAGACCGACGACATTTTCCGGCGCGTGGCGCATATCCAGGGCCATAGCAGTCCGCGCAACGTCGGGCCCATCACCCTGCCGGGCGGCAACAAGAACAAGAAAGCGCAGCAGCAATACAGCGAGATCGTGAGCGCGCGATTCCTGGCCGAGGCGGTTGAGCCACACACCACCCGCGCCGGATTCGTGTTCTTCGATGTTCAGGACGTCAAGCAGCCGGTGGATGGCGCGCACATTTACCTGACCGGCCTGCGCGACGCCGGCGGCAATGAGCTCATGTTCTTCGATATTCCTATCGCTCCGCAAGTCGGCAACTAGGGCACTCGAATCGCGCTCTATAATCGCGTCATGCCATCTGCGTCCAGCAAAGCCGCCGGCTCCAGTTACGAGCCCGTGATCGGACTGGAAGTCCATGTCCAACTGCTGACGCAGACCAAGATTTTCTGCGGCTGCTCGACGCGCTTTGGCGATCCCCCGAATACCAACGTCTGCCCGGTGTGCCTGGGACTTCCCGGCCCGTTGCCGGTGCTGAACCGGCAAGGCAGTCGAGTTCGCAGTGCTGGCGGCCATGGCGCTGAACTGCCAGGTCCGCGAAACCTCGATCTTCGCCCGCAAAAATTATTTCTATCCCGACCTTCCCAAGGGCTACCAGATTTCGCAGTACGACAAGCCGCTGGCCGAGCACGGCCACATCGAGATCAAGACCGCCGGCCGGTCCCAAGCGCATCGGCATCACCCGCGTTCACCTGGAAGAAGACGCCGGCAAGAGCCTGCACGACGGGCTGCCGGACAGCGCCCGCTGGACTTCGATTGACCTGAACCGCAGCGGCGTGCCGCTGATTGAAATCGTCAGCGAGCCCGATATCTCGTCGCCCGACGAAGCTTGGGAATACCTGACCCGGCTGAAGGAAATCATCCTGTACACCGGGGTCAGCGATTGCAACATGGAGGAAGGCTCGCTGCGCTGCGATGCCAACATCAGCATTCGCCCGCGCGGGCAGCGGGAATTCGGCACCAAGACCGAGGTCAAGAACGTCAATTCCTTCCGCTTCATCCGCCACGCGCTGGAGTACGAGATCGAGCGCCATGAGCAGGTGCTGGAGTCGGGCGGACGAATCGAGCAGGAGACGCGGCTGTACAACGCGGCTGAGGGCAAGACCTACGGCATGCGCTCCAAGGAACAGGCGCACGACTACCGCTACTTTCCCGAGCCTGACCTGCTGCCGCTGGTGGTGCATGCGAAGTGGCGCGAGGAAATTGCGGCGCGCCTGCCGGAGTTGCCGCAGGCCCGTCGCGCGCGCATGGTGGCGCAGTACGGCATCACCGAGGGCGACGCCGCGACCTTGAGCATGAGCCGCGCGCTCGCCGACCAGTTCGAGTTGGCGGCGGCCACGGCGAAGAATCCCAAGCGCATCGCCAACCTGGTGCAGAGCGAGTTGCTGGGCCGGCTGAACGCTCGCGGGCTGGAAATCGAGCAGTCGCCGATTTCCATGCAGGGCGTAGTATTGTCGGCGGAACTGGTGGAGAGCGGCGCCATCAGCGGCAAGATGCTGAAGGAGTTGTACGACCTGGCTTTCGAGCGCGGCGAAGATTTTGTTGCCGTCTATGAGAAGGAAAAGCCGCAGCAGATTACCGACACGGCGGCGATCGAAAAGCTGATTGACGAGGTCATCGCCGCCAGTCCCAAGCAATTGGAGCAGTATCGCGGCGGCAAGAAGACGGTGATGGCTTATTTTGTGGGGCAGGTTATGCGGGCTTCCAAGGGTCAGGCCAATCCGGCGCTGGTCAACGAACTGCTGGCCCGCAAGCTGGATGGGCCGTCGTGAAATCGGGCCCGGCAAGGTAAATTCAAGAAAAATTCTCGGGAATGAAACGATCCGACCGGTGCCAGCACAATATGACAGCAAGAAGGGCGATTGATCCGGATCAACATTTTTACTGGCGCGCTGAGTCGAGCGTACTCATCCAGGATTTCATGGTGATACGCCGCGCCACCAGCGCGCCCCAGGCTTCCCGTGGGGGCATCGCATGAAGCGCATTCTGTTGCTTGGACTTCTGATTGTTCCACTGCTGTCGTCGCCGCTGGCCTGGGGGTGGGGTTGTACCGGGCATGAAGTGGTGGCGCTGATTGCGTTGCAGAAGCTCGATCCCGCGGTAGCCACCCAGGTGCAGAACCTGCTGGCGCTGCAGACGCACGACTACCACGGACGGTTTTGCAGCGATCTCTCCCTGCCGCCCATCGCCTATTTCGCTACCTGGGCTGACGATCATCGCGCCGTGGATGCGTCCACCGCACCCTGGCATTTCTGGGACATCCCGCTGAAGCTGAAGACGGCCACCGCGACCGACTATTGCGACTCAGGCTGCGTGGTACAGGCCTTGCAGCAGCAGATGGCCATCCTTGGCGACAAGACCAAGAGCGATGCCGATCGCAGTACAGCGCTGCTGTTCGTCATTCATTTTGTCGGCGACCTGCACCAGCCTTTGCACGCCGAGGACAACAACGATCGCGGCGGCAATTGCGTGCCTTCCGGATTTCTCGCCGATAACACCTCCGAGTCGAAGGATTCGACGACCCACCAGGGCACGGGAAATTACTCGCCCAACCTGCACGCCATCTGGGACACCCAGTTGGTGGAAAACATCGGCGGAGTGAGTCGTCATTCCGCGGAAGGTGCGCAGCAAATCCAAGACTTCGCCAATCGTGTGCTGAGCACGGACTCCGCGCAGATTGACCAATGGGTCGCCCAGCCGGTGGACATCGTGGCCTGGGGGCTGGAATCGCATGCCGTTGCCCGCAAAGATCCCTACAAGAAGCTGCCCAAGTCCATTAAAGCGGCCAGCAAGGTCGCGCCGGTGACCACCTGCCTGGATAACAACACCTCGCACAAGCTGGCCAAGAAGAACGAAACCATCCAGCAGGCGTACATCACGGCGGTGCAGAGCGACGTGGAAATGCAGATTGCCAAGGCAGGTGCGCGGCTGGCGGCGGTGTTGAACACCACCCTGAAGTAAGCCTCTCCAAGCCGCTTTTCCTCGCCCTGCTCCTTCCCGGCAGGGCGATTTGCTACTCTGTTGAGTTCCATGAGATTGCGCCTTGCATGGTTTTTGGCCGGAATGGCTGGACTTGCCGCGCTCACCGGGTGCGGCATGCCCGGCGCGCCTAGCGTCCCTTCGCTGAACCTCGCCCGCCCGGTCGAGGACCTGACCGCCGCGCGCAAAGGCAACGAGGTGGACCTGGAGTGGTCGCTGCCGCGCAAGAATACCGACCACACCAACGCCACCCACATGGTGAGTGTGCGCATCTGCCGCCACCTGGGAACCACGCTGACCAGCACCTGCGACCAGGTTGCCTTGGCCAAGGCCCCGCCTATTGAGAAGGCCATCAAGCTGAAGAAAGACGAGGTGCCGCCGCCCATCCACATGCATTACACCGATACGTTGCCGGCGGAAATCGAGCAAGCCGCTCCGGACGGATTCGTAACCTATGCCGTGGAAGTGATGAACGCGCAGGACCGAAGCGCCGGCCTGTCGAACCAGGCACAGGTTCCGGTCGCTCCCACCATTTCTGCACCTGAGCAACTTTCCGCCGAGGTCAGTGCCGCAGGCGTCCAAATTTCGTGGAATGGCCCAGCGCCTCCGGAGGCTCCTTCCGGCATTACTTTCCAGTATCGCGTTCTGCGGCGGCCAGCCGGAGCGCCTGCCTACGTGGTCATCGGCGAGGTTGAGCCATCTGCGTCGGGATCCTATCTCGACAAGACCTTCGCCTGGGAAAGCAAGTACGAATACCGCATCACCACCGTTACCGTGGTCCAGAGGAACGGCGCCGAGACCTCGGTGGAAGGCGCTGACTCGAAGCCGGTCGAGGTGTTTACCCACGACATTTATCCGCCAAGCCAGCCGGTTGGGCTGCAGGCGGTGTTTTCCAGCGTCGGCCAGAAGCCGTTCGTTGACCTGACCTGGGCGCCCAATATGGAGAGCGACCTTGGCGGCTACAACCTCTTCCGGCGCACCGAAGGCGGAGAGTTCCAGAAGGTAAACGACAAGCCGATTCAGACGGCGTCCTATCGCGACAGCCAGGTTGAGCCCGGCAAGACTTACATCTATTGCGTGAGCGCGGTGGATGCTCGCGGCAACGAAAGTCCGCGCTCCACCGAGGCGCGCGAGACCGTCCCCGACAAGTGGTAGCCATTTGGCGGGCGTAGGCAGCGAAAACCGGCTTAGAATTTTGTCATGCGCTTCTGCCGTTACCAGAGCAACGAGACTACGAGCTACGGCCTGATCGAGGATGACCGTGGCGTGCCGACCATCGTGCGCAGGCTGACTACGCTGCCGCGGTCGTTCGCCGACTTTGAGCGCGGCGAATCTACGGAGCTCCCGGTTGACCGAGTGCGACTGCTGGCGCCGACCGAGCCATCCAAGGTGGTCTGTATCGGCCGCAACTATCGCGAGCACGCCAAGGAACTGAATCATCCCATTCCCACCGAGCCGCTGTTCTTCCTCAAGCCGCCATCGTCCGTGATTGCCACCGGCGACCAGATTCGTCGGCCGGGATCGCTCTCGCAGCGCGTGGATTATGAAGGCGAACTGGGCGTGGTGATCGGCAAGCCTTGTTATGTGCTGCGGGAAGATGAAGACGTCCGGCCGTACATTCTCGGCTATACCTGCGTGAATGATGTGACGGCGCGCGACCTGCAAAACAAGGACGGGCAATGGAGTCGAGCCAAGGGCTTCGACACTTTCTGCCCCGTCGGACCGGTAGTGGCTGACGGCCTCGATCCCTGGAACGGGGTGCGTGTCCAGACGCGAGTGAATGGCGAACTGCGGCAGGATGGAACCACCAGGGACTTCCTGTTCCCGCTGGATCGCCTGCTGCGCCACATCTGTCAGGTGATGACGCTGCTGCCGGGAGATGTGGTGGCCACCGGAACTCCGGCCGGCGTCGGCTCCGTATTTGCCGGCGATCGCGTCGAAGTCACCGTCGAGGGCGTTGGAACCCTCAGCAATCCCGTAGTGGACCGGGACCAGGCAACGGCGTACGGCTAATCTCTGCCGTTTCGGCTTTTGCACAGCCTGCCACAGCAATTTTTCATTGTCACGCCAAAACCATGGGTTAATCTTGGAGACACGGCCGGTGACCCATGACTTCCTTGCGTCTGTATCCCATACTTGCCGGAAGCGTTGTGGCAGCCGGCATCGGCTATCTGCTGCTTTCCCGCGGCGAAAAGAAATCTCCTGAGCAACTGGAGCGGTTGCGGCGCACCAGACTGACGCAGGAAGGCCGCATCATTGACGGCAACGTGATTGATGTCCAGGAACTGGAGGAGACTGAGACCGGTCACCAAATGATCCTGCTCATCTACAAGTACGACGTGGCCGGGGTGACCTACGAAGCTTCGCAGGATGTGACTCACTTGCGCCAGTTCATTGACTTGTATTCCTGCCGGCTGGGCCTGCCCGCCTCGGTTCGTTATGACCCGCACAATCCGGGAGATTCGATTCTGATCTCGGAGAACTGGTCGGGACTGCGCAAATCGCCCATCTTTAAGCCAATCAAGAACTTGGCGAAGTCCGGCACCATGGTTTAAATTCATTAAGCGCCCCAACCTCTTGTCCTTTCCCCACTGAGGGTGAAAGGCCAGGCTAACCTTTGGCGGGTCCAGCCGAACGCCAAGTTCCGCCTTGGATTTAGAATATCTAGCATGCACAGCTTGCCGCTGCCCCTCGCCGCTTTCCTGGCTGGATTGCTCTCGTTCCTTTCGCCGTGCGTCTTGCCGCTGGTGCCGGGCTACGTCTCGCTGATCTCTGGGGCCAGCGTGGAAGAGTTGCAGACTTCCGAACGCCGGGTGCTGGGCACGGTGATGCTGCATTCCGTTACCTTCATCCTGGGCTTCAGCGTGGTGTTCATCGCCCTGGGAGCCCTGGCCACCACCGTGGGGCAATACGCCAACGCCTACCGTCCCATCCTGACCCGGATTGCCGGCATTATCGTCATCATCTTCGGCCTGCACCTGACCGGCATCTTCAAGATCAAAGCGCTGTATGCCGACAAGAGGATGCACAATGTGAAGGGCGGCGCCAGCGCCATCGGCTCGTTCTTTGTCGGCTTTGCTTTCGCCTTCGGCTGGACGCCGTGTATCGGCCCTATCCTGGCAGGCATCCTGCTGCTGGCAGAGACCCAGAACACGGTGCTGAAGGGGACCCTGCTGCTGGCCGTCTATTCCCTGGGGCTGGCGGTTCCGTTCCTGCTGACCTCGCTGGGGGTGGATCGATTTTTGTCGTTTTATGGCCGCTTCCGCCGGCACCTGCACACCGTCGAAGTTATTAGTGGGATTCTGCTCATTGCTGTAGGGGTACTGATTTTCCTGAATAACCTGCGCGTGCTGTCGGGCTATTTTTCGTTCTTGAACCGGTTTTCGCTGTAACGAGGAATCCTTTGAAACGCAATGCCCTGGTTTTCGTTTTTCTTGCGGTACTGATCCTAGGGATGCTGTCTGCGGGCAGGTACCTGGATCGGACCCGCAAGCATAACCCGTCCAAGCTGGTGGGGGATGTCAACGGAATCATGGCCCCGGATTTCGAGTTGCCGACTCTCGACGGTCGCAAGGTGAAGCTTTCCGATTATCGCGGCAAAGCCGTACTGCTGAATTTCTGGGCCACCTGGTGTCCACCGTGCAAGGTGGAGATGCCCTGGTTTGTGGACCTGCAAAAGCAGTATGGCAATGACGGCCTGGTAGTGCTGGGAATCGCCATGGACGACACCACTCCGCAAAAGATTGCCGCCTTCGCCAGCGAGATGGGCGTCAACTATCCCGTGCTGCTCGGTACGGACCAGGTTTCCGACGATTACGGCAATGTTCAATACCTCCCGACGACGTTTTATATTGGCCGTGATGGCCGCATCGTCGCCAAAATGGATGGCTTGCTAGGCCGCAAGGACGTGGAAGACGACGTCCGCAAGGCCCTGGCCACCATCAGTGAAGTGCAGTCCAATACTTCCGCCGCGGCGGCCGCCGTTCCTACGGCGCAGGAAAAGGCGGAGCAATGAAAACTGCCCTTCGCCTGGCGATCGTGCTGGCGCTCTGCGGCGTTCTGCTGGCGCAAAACAATGCCAAACCCAGCGTCTCCATGGCGCCGGCGGGCAAAGTGCAGCTCGCTGCGGGCGGTTCCGCCAATCTCGAACTGGCCTTCCGGGTGATTCCTGACTTTCACATCAACTCGCACCACCCGCGCCAGGACTACCTGATTCCTACCGTGCTGGCGCTGGAGCCTCCGGCCAAGGTGAACGTGGCCGAGGTCAAATATCCCCAGGGCGAGGACCTGACCTTCTCCTTCGCGCCCAACGACAAGCTGAATGTGTACAGCGGCGATTTCAGCATCAACCTTGCGCTGAGCGCGCCGGCGAAGACCGCTCCCGGAGTTTATCCGGTGAAGGGCGAGTTGAAGTATCAGGCCTGCGATCACAGCGCCTGTTATCCGCCGCATTCCATTCCCGTGGAGTTCCAGGTCACCGTGGTCAAGAAGTAGAGACGGCTTGAGCATCGCTTTTACAGGTTGCTAAAAAACCCTGGTTGCGGGCGCTTTGTAAGGACACGGCCCTTCGACTTCGCTCAGGGCCAGTTTTCGCAGGCCGCTGAAAAAGGCCGCTTTCGAGCGTTTTGTATCAGGGCACGGCTTCAGCCGTGCCGATAAGCCTTCTTACTTTGCCCATCCGGAGCCGGCTTCAGCCGGCGGCACTGCGCCGATTTACCCCTTTCCACCGGCCTGTTTAGCCTCATATCCTCTCCGCCCCGCGCAGCCGTGCCACCGTTCGCACCTCGCCCAGGTTGGCCATCACCGCGAACAAACTGGGCGCAACGCCTTGTCCGGTCAGCGCCACGCGCGCGCCGTTGATCAGCGCCCCAGCCTTGACGTTCTTCTCCGCCGCGAACTCGCGCAGGATCTGTTCCGTGCTGGCTTCGCTGAAGACCTCGGCCTTGGCGTAGCGTTCCGCCAGCTCTACCAGCATGGTGCGGACAGCGGGATCCTTGAGGAACTTCTCCGCCGCCGCCGGATCCACCGCGAACTCGTCGCTGAAGTAGGCGCGGAAGACAGTGGCGAAATCGCGCAGGCTGCGCGCCCGTGGCTTCACCAGGTCAATGGTCGCGAGCCATGGCTTCACGGCTGCTCTGCATGGGAATCAGTCGGCCTTCTTCCACTCCCCTTCGATCAGCGGCAGCAACTCTTCCGCGGTGTAAGCGCGAATGTATTCCGTGTTGAACCAGTCCAGCTTGCTGCGATCGAAGACGGCGTCGGAGCGCGAGATGGCGCTCAGCTCGAACAGATCAATCAGCTCGCGGTCGCCCATGATTTCTTGGGTCGAGTCGGGCGGGCTCCAGCCCAGCAGCGCCAGGAAATTGCGGAAAGCCTCGGGCACGATGCCTTCGTCCCTGTAGGCGATCACGCTGGTGGCGCCGTGGCGCTTGCTCAGCCGCGTCTTGTCCGGCCCCAGGATGAGCGGCACGTGCGCGAATACCGGCAAAGCCGCGCCCATGGCGGCGTACAGCAGCACCTGCTTGGGCGTGTTGGAGATGTGGTCAGCGCCGCGAAGCACGTGGGTCATGCGCATGTCCACGTCGTCCACCACCACGCTCAGGTGATAGGTGGGCACGCCGTCGGAGCGCAGCAGCACGAAGTCTTCAATCTCGGAGTTGGAAATTCCAGGCGGCCATAGACGGCGTCGTCGAATGCCGTGGCGCCGCCTTCCGGAACCGCAAAGCGAACCGCCGCGGCTTCCCCTGCATCGCGACGTCGGCGCGCTTCTTCCGGCGCAAGCTTGCGGCAGGTACCTTCGTCTCGAGGCACGCGCCCCTCGGCGACGGCCTGAACCCGCGCTCGCTCCAACTCTTCCGCGGTGCAGAAGCAGTAGTAGGCATGACCGGAGGCGACCAGGCGTTGCGCGGCATCGCGGTAAAGCGACATGCGCTGCGTCTGGAAGTACGGGCCTTCATCCCAGTCAATGCCCAGCCAGCGCAGGCCGGTCAGGATGCCCTCGACCATCTCCGGCGTGGAGCGCTCCAGGTCGGTGTCTTCAATGCGCAGGATGAGCTTGCCGCGGTAGTGGCGCGCAAACAGCCAGTTGAACAGCGCCGTGCGCGCGCCGCCCACATGCAGATACCCGGTGGGCGAGGGCGCAAATCGTAAGCGGGGGATAGTGGATTCAGCCATAGGTCGCAATTGTTAAGTCTAGCGGATGTTTTGAAAGGGCACGGCTTCAGCCGCGCCGAAAAGCGACTGCAGGGCGCGCCTTCAGCCGCTGAGGGTGGTAGTCCCCGCAAAGAGGACGGGAGTCCCCGCATAGAGGGTGGGAGCCCCCGCATAGAGGACGGGAGTCCCCGCATAGAGGGTGGGAGCCCCCGCATAGAGGACGGGAGTCCCCGCATAGAGGGTGGGAGCCCCCGCATTTATGCGGGGGAGCAACGCTTCAGCGTTGCGGAAGACAGCGCCCATAAACTTCAGGGGCTTTAGCCCCGGGTCCGCATCGAGCGGCGCGAATATTCTTGAACCCAGGTTAGCCCAAAAGATGGGCGAACCTGGGCACCTAAGACTTTCGCCCGTCACGCAAAAACCCTCTGGCGAAAAGCGAATAGCGGCCCTAGAACTTCTTCGCCGTGATCCGCTCGGCGCCGACGTACGGCCGCAGCACTTCCGGGAATCAGCACGCTGCCGTCGGCCTGCTGATAATTCTCCACCACCGCAACCCATGTGCGGCCGATGGCCAGCCCGCTGCCGTTGATGGTGTGGACGAAGTCGGTTTTCTTGCCGCCCTCGGGACGATAGCGGATGTTCGCGCGCCGCGACTGGTAGTCCAGGAAGTTGGAGCACGAAGAAATCTCGCGGAACACCTGCTGCCCCGGCAGCCACACCTCGATGTCATAGGTCTTGGCCGATGACCATCCCATGTCGCCGGTGCTCAAGGCCATCACGCGATAGTGCAGGCCCAGTTTTTGCAGCACGCTCTCGGCATCGCGCGTCAGCTTCTCATGCTCTTCCCACGACTGCTCCGGCTTGGTGAACTTCACCAGCTCCACCTTCTGGAACTGATGCTGGCGGATGATGCCGCGCACATCCTTGCCGTAGGAGCCGGCCTCGCTGCGGAAGCACGGCGTATAAGCCGTGAGCGAAATCGGCAGCCGCGCGCCCTCCAGCGTCTCGTCGCGATAGAGGTTGGTGACCGGGACTTCCGCCGTGGGGATCAGGTAGAGATTTTTTTCGCCGTGCGGCACCTTGAACAGGTCGGCCTCGAACTTCGGCAGCTGGCCGGTACCGTACATCGAGTCGGCGTTCACCAGGAACGGCGGCAGCACCTCGGTATAGCCGTGCTCGCGGGTATGCAGGTCGAGCATGAAGTTCATCAGCGCGCGTTCCAGCCGCGCGCCCAGGTCCCAATAGACGGCAAAGCGCGCGCCGGTCAGCTTGGCAGCACGCTCCAGGTCGAGCGCACCCAGCTCCTCGCCCAGCTCCCAATGCGGCTTGGGAGCGAAGTCGAGTTGCGGCGGCGCGCCCCAGCGGCGCACTTCGACGTTGTCGGCCTCGCTCTTGCCCACCGGCACGCTGTCGTCGGGCAGGTTGGGAATACCGAGCAGAATGTTGCGCAGGCGGGCGTCCGCCTCTTCGGCGAGCTTTTCCGCGGCAGAGATTTTCTCGCGCAGATCTTTGGTCTCGTTGATCTGCGCGGTGGCGTCCTGCTTGTTCTTCTTGAGCTGGGCAATCTCTTCGGACGCCTTGTTGCGGCGCGCCTTCAGGGTCTCCGCCTCGGTGATGGCGGCGCGGCGTTCGACGTCAATGGCGTGGAAATCCTTCAGGACGGCGGCGGGATCCATGCCGCGCTGGCGCAGCTTTTCTTCCACCAGCGGCAGGTGGTCGCGGACGAAGGCTAGATCGAGCATAGGAGATCAGGGTAATTGATGGGGAGGCGCAGCACAAAGAACGGGCTGGTGGCAAAGGCTATTAGCTCTTAGCCTTTAGCTTTTAGCAAACGGCACTTGCAAGATTTTCTGCGGCAGGCGAAAACTCATGTCCGCTTGCTAAGGGCTAATAGCTAAGAGCTAAGGGCTGCCTTTACCGCACCGATTCAAAGTCCTGCTGGCTATCGGCCGCGCGCCGATGCCAATCGGCGGCGGCTTGGATGAAGGCGTGGAACAGCGCTCGCGATGCCGCATCGTCGTCATACGTGCGCTCGGGATGCCACTGCACTGCCAGCACGAACTGCTCCGGGCTGGTACCTTCGACGGCCTCTTTCACGCCGTCTTCGGCGCACCAGGCCACCACGCGCAGGCCATCGCCCACGGTTTCCGCCGACTGATGATGGCTGGAGTTCACCGGCAAATCGCCGCCCGGCTCGAACGATCCCGACTCCTGCAAAATCGCCGCCAGCCGCGATTGCGGCTCGACGTGCACGCGATGCGCTTCGCTTACGCTGCGTCCGGCATTGTGCTTGATGGGCGTGGCCAGGTCCTGCACCAGCGTGCCGGTGCGCCACACGTTCAGCGATTGCAGCCCGTAGCAGATGCCGAACACCGGCTTGCGCATGTTGTAGGCATCCTGCAACAGCAGCTCGTCGGTGTTGTCGCGATAGGGATCGGCGGCGGCGGTGGCGGCATGACGCTCGGCGCCGTATTTCTCCGGATCGACGTCGGCGGGACTGCCGGGCAGCAGCACGCCGTCGCACTGCTTCACCTTGTTGGCGATCTCGCTGGGCGAGGAGCGTACCTCGATGACCACGGGCTCTCCGCCGGCGGCGCGGATGGCATGCTGATATTGCGGCAGCGCCGCGCGCACGTAAAGCATGCGGCGCGAATTCGGAATCGGGATGGCGATGCGAGGCTTCATTCAAAACTCAAACGCAGAATGCTCGACCGAATACTGACCACTAGCCACTGACCACTGGCTTTAAGACGACAGCGCATCAGGAGAACCCTTCGACCCGGGCGCCAACACCGGCTTGGTTTTCGCCGCCTTGGGCTGCTTGGCCGAGCGCGCGTAATAGATGTCGCCGATGGCCTGCCGCACCATGTCGGAAAGTTTCTCCACGTCGCGCACCCGCATGCCGTCGGTGGGGATGGGCTCGCCGATAATGAGCTGCACTCGCCCGGGATGCACGTGGAAGCTATTCATCGGCACAATTTCGTAGGTACCAACCAGCGCCATGGGCACCACGGGAACCTTGGCGCGAATGGCCACATAGAACGCGCCCGCCATGAACGGCTGCAGGTGTCCGTCCTCGGCGCGTCCGCCTTCGGGGAAGACCACCAGCGACGTGCCTTTGCGCACCGCGTCGCTGGCGCGATTCAGGCTGCGCAGCGAAGCGTTGGCATCGCCATAGACGATGGGAATCTGCCCCGAGCGCTTCAGGTACCAGCCGAGGAAGGGATAGCGGAAGAGCTCCTTCTTGGCCATGATGCGGAAGGCCATGGGCAGCGAGCCGTAGAGCACGGGAATGTCGGCGGCGGAAAGATGGTTGGCGGCGTACACCGCCGTGGGCACGTTCGGCAGATGCTCGAGGCCTTCCATCTCGACGTGAATGCCAAGCGTCTTGAGGATGGCGCGCGACCAGGTGCGCGCGAACCAGTGTTGTACGCGGCCGTCGGAATCGAACAACGACGCCACCAGCGCCAGCGAGCCCAGGACCAGGGTGTAGAGATAGACCAGCGGCACAAAGACGCAGTACGAGCGCAGGCGGCTGGCGAGAGAATCGCCGCGGCGTGTGGTCGTTTCGAGTTGTGCGTCGTTCGACATAATAAGCAGGGACTAGGGGCTAGGGACTCGGGACTGGAGACTCGGGACTGGGGACTCGGGATTCGGGGCTAGGAATGTTGAAATTCGTGGTGCACGGCATTGCACTGGCAGCATCTCAAAGGCTCCTTTGTGCGCGGCTTGCCGCTTTCCATTTGGCGCAGGCTGACTGTTCGCACATCTTACATTCTTCCCGAGGGCCCATTCCCGAGTCCCGAGTCCCCATTCCCGAGTCCCCAGTCCCGAGTCCCGACCTCCTAGCCCCTAGCCCCTAACCTCTAGCCCCTGACTCATCGCTTCGCCTACCAGGAAGATCGATCCTGTCACCACAATCAATCCACCCAATGCAGTCAACTCCTGCGCACGCGCCAGCGCCGCGGCCACCGTCTCCTCGGCGCATGCAGCGGCGTGCCGGTGCGCGCGCCTGCCTGCAGCAATTCGGCGGTGGTGGCGGCGCGCGGATTGTTCACCCGCGTCACCACCACCTGCTCGGCGATGGGAAACAAAATATCGGCCATCTCCTGCACCGCCTTGTCGCTCATGGCGGCAAACATCAGGGTAATGGAGCGGCCGGGAAAATTCTCCGACAGCGCCGAGCGCAGCGCCCAGATCCCCGCAGGATTGTGCGCGACGTCGAGCACCATCTCGTGGCCGCCGGTTGCTTCCGACGGCGGCAGCACCTGGAAGCGGCCGGGCCAGTGCGTCTTGCGAATGCCCTGCTCGATCTGCTTGGGCGTAATCTTGAAGCCGAACGCGGCCAGCTCTTCAGCGGCACTGATGGCCAGCGCGATGTTGCGAAGTTGATGCCGTCCGGCGAGCGGCGAATCCACCAGAATTTCTTCACCCATCACCAACAGCGGATAGCGATTGCGTCCCGGCACCGGCGCGGTGTGTCCCGCCAGATACGCCGCCGCTCCCGGCGAAACCGGCGGCACATATTTTGCCGCACTCACGGCGCGCGCGTCTTTCTCCTCAATGGCATGGCCGAGCGCGTCGTTGGCCTGCGGGTGTTGCGGCAGCGTAATCACCACGCCGTGCGGGCGAATGATGCCGGCCTTCTCCACGGCAATCTCCGCCAGGGTGTTGCCCAGATATTTTTGGTGATCAAGAGCGATGTCGGCGATGACCGAAATCACCGGATCGACAACGTTAGTCGCATCGAGGCGCCCGCCCATGCCGACTTCCAGCACGGCAACTTCCACGCCCATGCTGGCGAAGTACTCGAAGGCCATCACCGTCAGCATCTCGAAGAAGCTGGGATGCCACGGTAGTTTGCCGGAGTGCAGAAGCTGCTGCGCGGTGCGCTCCACGCGGTCATAAATTTCGCCGAACTCGGGGTCGGCGATGGCCTCGCCGTTGACGCGAATGCGCTCGTTGAGGCGCACCAGGTGGGGGGAAGTGTACAGCCCGGTCTTGTAGCCGGCGACGCACAGAATGGCGGCCAGCGTGGCCGAGGTGGAACCTTTGCCGTTGGTGCCGGCGATGAGCACGCTGGCAAAGCGCCGCTCGGGATGGCCGAGCGCCTCCAGCATCTCGCGCACGTAGGCCAGGTCGAACTTGTGCGAGGGCGTGCCCGCCAGCTCGTGGCCGAGCGCGTATAGCTGCTCCACGGTGCGTTGGTAGCTCATGACAGCGATTTCAGATTACAACATTCGCGACGGCGAAGAGGCGCGGCGGTGCGCATTGGAAGAATGCGCAGAAAAACCGGTTCACCACGGAGGCACGGAGGGCACGGAGTTTTTTTAAAACTTGCTTCGAAACATGGATTGGGAAAGATCTCGACGGGAGACGAACCGCTCCCGGATTTTCTCCGTGCGTCCCGTGGTTCTAATCGCCGTCTGGCGAATGGCGAATAGCGAAAAGCGAATCAGCGAACAGCGGGGTTCTACGGCCACTCGATTTCGATCAGCATGACCGCGACGTGCGCAATGGCGGCATTGTCGGTGCCCATGCCTTCCGGCGTTTTGGCTTTGATGCTGACGCGATTGGGCTCGACGCCCAGCAGTTCGGCCACGTTCTTCTGGATGGCTGCGGCGTGCGGGCCGATCTTGGGAGCGGCCAGGATCAGGGTGCAGTCCACGTTGCCCACGAGGTAGCCGGCGGCATCTATCTGCTTCAGGGCTTCGCGCACGAACACCGCCGAGTCAGCGCCCTTCCACTGGGGATCGCTTGGCGGAAAGAAGGCGCCGATGTCGCCGGCGGCCACGCCACCGAGCAGAGCGTCGGTGAGCGCATGCAGCAGCACGTCGCCGTCGGAATGTCCGGCCAGGCCGCTGGGATGCGGCAGCAGCACGCCGCCAATCTTCAGCGGCACGCCGGGAGCGAACTCGTGCGAGTCCCAGCCAAAGCCGATGCGGGGGGTGCGGGATTCGTGGGTTCTGGCCAATGGCTCTGCCTTTCAAAATTGCGTGGGTGAAGAAAACCGCAGATCCCTCACCGACTAAAGTCGGTTCGGGATGACAGTTCAAAAAAAAGGCGCTATCGGCACGACTGAACAGGCCGCTGAAAAATCCGCTTTCGGCTGCCTTGTATCAGGGCACGGCTTCAGCCGTGCCGCAACGCTGCATTTAAGGATGGGCTTTAGCCCCTGCTGCCTTGTGGCAAGGCAAAAGCCCTGCCGCCGGCTAAAGCCGGCTCCGGATAAAAAATATAGAGCTTATCGGCACGACTGAAGTCGTGCCCTTACTCATTGCCGAGGCAAAGCAGAGTTTTCGGCAGCCCCTAAGTGTCCTGATACGAATCATTCGCAAACCAAAATTTTTCGCAGGCCGTAAAATCGCGCGACTCGCATTACGGCGGCCGAATCGTTGCCTACCCCGCCAGGCTGGCTTCGCGGTTTTCCTGGGCCAGGAAAAATTCCGCCAGCTCCAGGTCCGCAGGGGTGGTGATCTTCATGTTGCGGGGCGAGCCCATCACCACGTGTACCTCGCCGCCGGCGCGCTCGATCAGCGAAGCTTCGTCGGTGCTCATGAAGCCGTCGGCGGTAGCCTCGTCGAAGGCCTGCTTCAGCAGCCCGAAGCGGAAGCCCTGCGGGGTTTGCGCCAGCACCATGCGCTCGCGCGGCACCGTGGCCAGCACCACTGCGCCGTCGGCGGTGCGGTCCACCTGCTTCACCGTATCAATGGCCGGAACCCCGGCGATGGCGGCGCCATATTTCTTCACCGCCGCAATCACCCCGGCGATAGTGTCCTGGTCCACGAACGGCCGCACCGCGTCATGCACCAGCACGATGTCGTCGCTATCGGCCTGCAGCGCAGCCAGCGCATTGGCCACGGAGTTCTGGCGATGCTCGCCGCCCTCCACCACACGAATCGGCTTGCGGAAATTTTCCCGCTCGACCTGCTTCTGGAAGGCCGCGGTCTCGTTGGCGCGCAGGGCGACGACAATCTCGCTGACTTCGGCGCAGCGCGCGAACTTACGCAAGGTATGCACCAGGATGGGCGTGCCTTGCAGTTCCAGGAACTGCTTGCTCTTGCTCTTCATGGCGCCGGCAGCGGGCGACATGCGAGTGCCTAAACCGGCAGCGGGAATGACAACAATCACTTTCATATCGGGGAGCGCAGTATATATGCCGCGAACGGCAGCCTTCAAGGAACCTCGACCCGGCGCGCCGTTCACCGGCGAAAAAGTGGAGCGTTATTCGGACTTGGGCGTTTCCGCCACCGCCACCGCCGTCGTCGGCCCCGGTGAAGGCGCAGGCGGCGACTTGCGCAGGTCCTGCCGCGGCTCCGGCCGTGCCGGCATGGTTGAGCCGCGCTCGTCGAACTTGCCGAAGATCATCTTGCCGGCGGTGGTCTGCAACACCGACGTCACCGAGATGTCCACGTTCTTGCCGATCATCTTGCGGGCGTTGTCCACCACCACCATGGTCCCGTCATCCAGATAGGCGACGCCCTGGTTGTACTCCTTGCCTTCCTTCAGGATGAACACCTTCATCACTTCGCCGGGCAGCACAATCGGCTTCAGCGAGTTGGCCAGTTCATTGATGTTCAGCACTTCCACGCCCTGCAACTGCGCCACCTTGTTCAGGTTGAAGTCGTTGGTGACGATCTTGCCTTCGTAAACCTTGGCCAGCTCGATCAGCTTCAGATCCACTTCGCGCACCGCCGGAAAGTCGTCTTCCACGATCTGCACCGTGAGGGTGGCGATTTTCTGGATGCGCTGCAGGATATCGAGACCGCGGCGGCCGCGGTTGCGCTTCATGGAGTCGGCGGAATCGGCCACCAGTTGCAGCTCGCGCAGCACGAACTGCGGGATCACGATGACGCCATCGAGGAACCCGGTTTCCGCAATGTCGGCAATGCGGCCGTCAATGATGACGCTGGTATCTAGAATTTTGTAGCTGCGCTTGGACTGCTTTTCGCCGCCGAACAGTCCACCTAGCGCGGCCAGGTTCAGCAGGTCGCCCTTGCCGGCGCCGACGATCAGGCCCACATAGGCCATCAGCAGCATGACGAAAAGCTGTAAGAAGCTTTGCGTGGGGCTGGGCGCCAGGCTGTTGCGGATGACCAGGCTGAAGAGGTAAGCGCCGACGATGCCGAGAATGCTGCCGATGACGCCGCCGATAAGCCGCTTCAGCGACACCTGGCGCAGGCGAACCTCGAACAGGATGACGGCCAGTCCCACTACAATTCCGGCGGCTGCGGCCGGCCACTTGGCCAGGCCAAGCGGTTGAAGTTCATAACTGGCCAGTGCAGTAACGACTACGAAGAGTACGCGTATAAGTACCAGGTCCAAGCGACACCTCCTGCAGCCTGTCCTGGCATCGACGGTCGGATTGTACAGATCCCGGGGTTTATGAGAGGAAGCCGGCGACCCGCTGCCGTACCGCTGACGCTGGGAGAGACCACGACTCGATCGCCCTTGCCGTCGCTAAAAATAATGATCTTGGGGCAGTAGTAAATGTGGAATCCGCCCCTGCCCGCCTAAACGCGGGGCTTACAGCAACCAGAGTAGCGGAAGTATATACCAGTTTGCACGAACTACCGTAACAAGTCCGTCACTATTCCCAAAAGCGCACCGCCGGCCGGACCGCCTTTGCCAGCCTTTAGGAGAACGCGGCGCCCAGTCCGGCACTGGTCAGCACCAGCAGCGCCCACCAGCCAAAGACCACAGCCATGCACGTTCCCTGCTTCACCTTGGTCAGGCAGGCGTAGCCGATCCCCGCCAGGACCAGCGTCCAGATGGTGAACAGGTCCACCGCCATCAGCACGCCGTAGAGGAAATGCGAGCTGGGATCGACCAGCGGCGACAGATTGCTGGTCAGGGGATTTTGCAGGATGAAGTTGTCACTCCCCGCCCCCAGGTTGAGTACCACGACCGCCAGCAGATCCTTGATGATCACCGGGAGCGAGGCAAACATGGTGATGGCCAGGCATTGGTTGAAGGTCAGGGTGGCGCCGAAGCCGAAGTTCATTGTCCCCAGCATCACGCCGCCAACGATGCAGGCGCCGATCAGCATGAGCACAGGAAAGGCATACCAGAAGATCTGGTTGAACTTGACCGCGATGTCCATCTGCTTTTCGCGCTGATCGGGGGAAAGCTGGTCCAGCTTTTCCGCCTGCTTGGGCGCCAGGCGTAACCCGTTCTCCACCATTTTGCGCATGCCCACCTTCTGGTCGGCTACCGCCACCAGCAAGGTGTGGGCGATGATCATGAGCACGAACGGCCACAGCCAGTTGGCGCTGCGGCGCAGGTCGAGGAAGGTCTTGCTGGGAGCGACGAAGGTATCAAGGATGCGTTCGCCCTGGGACAGCGGCTTGTCGGAAGGCACAGCGGGGACGGTGCTCATAAGCACGCTCCTCGAAAGCGGCGGCGGTCGCGGGGACGGACCCATCCGCTCAGATTAAGGATTGAATGCGGCGTGATTGTACCACCCGAAGGTTTGCATCGGGCACGCATCAGTCGCGCACCGTCGGGTGCCCCATTCAAGGCCCTCTTTTGGCCTTGAGTGGGGGGTTTTCTATGCGGGGTGCCTCACACATCCGCGGGTTTCGGATGTGTGGGAGGGGCCAATCCCGAACCGGTGTGATTTTCGCCAAACACGTTTTGAAAGGGCACGGCTTCAGCCGTGCCGACCGGAGCGATAAAGAGGCGGCTCCAGCCGCAGAGGGCGATTCATGGTTGACCCGCAGAGACACTGCAAATCGGATCGGCTGAAGGCTAGCGTTTACGGAACCTCAACGGCTGAAGCCGGTCGATTGATCTGGCCTCTTCGGCACGCCTGAAGGCGTGCCCTTTCAAATCGACTCCACGTGGCTTCAGCCGCCCCGAACAGGCCCCTAATAGCTCGGGCCCCTAGCCCCGGTTGCTGCCCCTCCGCCCGCCTCTTAAACTAGAAGCTATGCACGTTCACGCCGGTGGAGGCGACAAGACTTCGCGGATGCTGCAGATTTCTCTGCTGCTGACGCTGGCCTACATTGCCCTGCTGGTCGTTGCCGGCATCAGCTCGCATAGCCTGGCGCTCCTCTCGGAAGCCGGCCACAATCTCTCCGACTTCCTGGCGCTGCTGATGTCGTGGGTCGCGGTCTACCTGCAATCGCGCCCGGCGAGCCCGCGCAGGACCTTCGGCTACAAACGCGCCGGGGTGCTGGTGGCCTTCGTCAACGGCCTGTCGCTCATCCTGATCGCCTTCTACATCTTTTATGAGTCGGCGCTGCGACTGCACAGCCCGGTCGAAGTGCAGCCGCGCATCATGATCTGGGTGGCGGCCGCCGGCGTAGTTATGAACGGCGCCATCGCACTGCTGCTGATGCGCGGCCATCGTGACATCAACCTGCGCAGCGCGCTGCTGCACGAAGTGGGCGACACGCTGTCCACCGCCGCGGTGCTGGTGGGCGGCATCGCCATCGCCATGACCGGGCAGCACTGGATTGACCCCGCGCTCTCGGTCGGCATCGGGGTCATGATTCTGTGGTCGTCGCTGGGCATTGTGCGCGAGAGCCTGAACATCCTTCTGGAAGGCACGCCCAGCGGCATGGAACTGGAGCGCATCGAACGCGCCATCAGCGCCATTCCCGGGGTCAACCAGGTGCACGACCTGCACGTGTGGAGTCTCGGCAGCGACACCCATTCGCTCTCCTGCCACGTGGCGGTGGGCGATGTGCCGGCCGCGGAGAGCGAGAACATCCTGCGCGCCATCCGCGAATGCCTGGCCAACGACTTTCACATCCATCACACCACCATCCAGTTCGAGCTGGCGGTGTGCGAGGTGGCCGACGGCTGCGTCATTCCCATGAGCCCCGGCCATAGCCACGAGCATGGTCATTCGCACTGAGGACATTCCATTGCCTGGATACCGCAATTCGTTCCGACACGCTCCTCTATATGCGCTCGCGGTTATAGCGCTGATCGCCGTGGTTGGCTGCCATCGCAGCTCAAGCAACGAGCCGAGTGCCGTTGACGCCGGCGCGTTTCGCATGGAGCTGAAGACTGCTCCCGACAATCCCAGCATGACCAAGCCCATCGCGCTGACGCTTCATCTCTCCGACCAGCGGGGGCAGCCGGTGAACGGCGCGACCGTGACCGGCACTCTCACCATGAAGACCATGGACATGGGTACCACAGCCGTGCCCTTCGCCAGCCGGGGCAACGGCGATTATCAGGCGACGCTGAAGGCCGTGGATATGTCCGGGCCGTGGAGCCTGGCGGTCGAGGCTTCCCAGGGCGGCGCCAGCGCGAAGCACGCCTTTGAGATCAACGTGGGGGATTAGGCCGCCAATCATCGCGCCCCCTTTTATGACGTTGTCATCACGAGGAGGGCGTCAGCCCGACGAGGGATCTGCTTTTACCACGCATCGCGCTGCTGTCGGGAAAAGCAGACGCGTCGCTGCGCTCGTCATGACAAGACTCGCGACTCATCACTCGCTACTCGCTACCCCGCCCGTGCTGCCGTCGATAAATCCTCTCCACTTCCTCGACCGTGTCAATGTCCTTGGGCAGCTTGTCCTCCCGCACGCGCACGATGCGGGGGAAGCGCAGGGCGTAGCCGCTGTCATGCCGGTCGGAGCGCATGATGGCGTTGAACGCCACCTCCAGCACCATCTGCGGTTCGACCTCGCGTAGATGGCCGTGGTCGGCGGTGGTGTGCGCCAGCAGCCACTCGGTGAGCTCGGCAATTTCTTTGTCCGTCAGGCCGGAATACGCCTTGCCGATATTGACCAGCTCTTCGCCCTTGCGCACCGCAAAGGTGTAATCGCTGAGCACGTGAATGCGCTTGCCGTGGCCGAACTCGGCGGCGGTGATGACCACGTCCAGCGTGGCCAGCTCGCGCTTCAGCTTCAGCCACCAGCGCCCGCGCCGGCCGGGCATGTACGGCGACTGCACGTCCTTGATCATCAAGCCTTCGTTGCCGCGCGCCATGGCTTCCTCGAAGTAGCTCTGCAACTGTTCGGTCGAGTCGGCGCGACGAGCGGGCGCGCGCAGGATCCATCCTGATTTAGCTTCGTTCTCGACCGCGCCCTCAAAGACGAGGCTGCCCTGCGCGTTGATCAGCGGACGAGGCGCCAGTCGTGTTGCGCCGCCGAAGACGCCATCCAGAATCGCGCCGCGTTCGCTCAGCGGCAGATCGAGCGTCAGCCTGCCACCGGCATAAATCACGTCGAAAACCACATACGCCACCGGCACTTCGGCGATCATGGCAGCGGCCACGCGCTTGCGCCCGAGCCGCTTCTGGATCTCCGAGAAGGGCGCAGCATGGCCGCCATCGTCGGTATCTTTCCACGCCACAATCTCGCCGTCGAGGATGACATCGCCCGGCAACTCACTGAGCGGGCCAGCCAGCTCGGGAAACGACGCCGTCACCTCATCCAGCGTGCGCGAGAACAGCCGCACCTGTCCGTCGCCGCAATGCGCCTGCGCGCGAATGCCGTCGTACTTGTCCTCCACCAGCGCGTGCTCGAAATATTCGAAGGCCTCAGCCGCATCCGCCGCCGGGCTGGCCAGCATGAAGCCGATAGGATGGAACAGCCGCATGCGCGCCTGCTCGAGCGTGTGCGACGCCGCCAACCGCAGGGTCTCGCCGATATCGCCCAGCAGCATGTTGGCGCGCTGCACCTGCGCCAGTGGCTCGTCGTAGGCCTTGGCGATGGCCTCCTCCACCAGGCTCTCCTTCAGCCCGATGCGCAGTTCGCCGCTGATGATCTTCAGGATGTACTTGGCTTCGAGGGCGGTGGCGCGCTCCAGCAGCATGCGCAGCACGGCGATTTTTGCGGCGGCGGTGCGCGTGCCGGCGATGCCGTCGAAGATGCCGCGCACTTCGTCCAAGGTGATGGTGGCGATGGCAGGAGCGCTGTCCGCCAGCACATCCGCGGCGGCTGCGCCCAGGTCGCCACGCTTGCGATAAGCGGAGGTCAGGGCCGCGCCCCGCTCGCCGGTGAGTTCCACGACGAGCTTCCACAGCAACGTCCCGCCGATTTGCAAGGTGCGCTCGTCAAATGCCGGAAAGGCCCGTCCGGAGAGGAATACGGCGGAGATGGCGGAGTCGTTCAGCGGGCGCGAGCGGAAATATTCCGCCAGCAGCGCGGTCTTCTCGCTCTTCTTGGTGGTGGCGCCGACGCGCTCGCACAGCTCGGCCAGAGATTGCATAAGATTCGCGAAGTTGGATGCCGGTAGAGCGGACCTTCAGGTCCGCGTCTGGGTTGTGCCCCCGAGTTTAGCCGTTCACTGCATGCTGCGGACGCCAGCCTGAAGGCTGGCTCTACCAGGCTGCCAACCGACGGAGCGCGGGCAGCCCGCAGCTTGACCGTGCTCACCGGTCACGGTGCACCGTGTCCATGGAAAACGCCGGCAGGCACACGGCGATGTACTCCGCGCCTTCCGGGTCGGGAGTGGAATATTGCACCCATTCGCCGGCGTGCGTCACCACTGCCTGGCCCGCGCGGACATCGAGCTCGCCGCTCTTGGAAGTCACGCGCAGCAGGCCTTTCAGCACCACGGTGAACTCGTCGAACTCCGGCGTCTGTCCCGGCTCCAGCCAGCCTTGCGGGCTGCGCATGTGGGCCACGCTCACCGCGCTGTCGCGGGAGTTCACCCGGCCAATGTATTCGTCAATCAGCTTGGGCTTGGTGCCGGCGGCGGCAATGCGAGTGGCCTGCGCGATCAGTGTGGGCATGGGCGCTCCTGAGATCGCTGACGATTATAAAAGCAATTTTCACCACGGAGGCACGGAGGGCACGGAGGAATCGGGGTCCTTCGGATTCTGCCGATGGAAATGAATCAGGACTCCATCGGGTCCCGCCATAAAAACCTGGGTGCCCCGTTCTAGCCATCTTTTGGCTAGTGCGGGGCCTTTTTGTTCTTCCCCACATTTTCACCGGGCCGTCCTTCGGCTCCGCTGCGCTCGGGATGACAGAACGGGCCACCCATGTATCCATGGGACGATCCGATGACCCCTGATTGCTCCGTGACCTCCGTGCCTCCGTGGTGAAAACGCTTTTGTTTCTCCCGCCATATACAATGTTCTCCCGGAGGCTGCAACCGCATGCGCCAAGCTTTCCGGATTTCTACCGCTCTCATCGCCATCCTATTTCTCATGACATTTTCCGGTGCTCCTATGAATGCTCAAACCGCATCTTCTCCCGCCGCGCAGCAGAATCCGCCCACCGTTGCCGAGGCGGAAGAGTTCATGCGCAACGCCGAGACGCGCCTCAATGACCTCAGCGTCAAGGCCAGCCGCGCCTCGTGGGTGCAATCGAACTTCATCACCGACGACACCGAGCAGATGGCCGCCGACGCCAACGAGGTGCTGATCGGCGTCACCACCGACCTGGCCAAGCAGGCCACGCGCTACGACAATCTGCCGCTCTCCGACGAGCTGAAGCGCAAGATGCTGCTGCTGAAGCTTTCCGCCGCGGTGCCCGCGCCCGCGCCCACCGATCCCAAAGAGCTGGCCGAGCTGGCGCGCATCGGCACCTCGCTGGAAGCCGATTACGGCAAGGGCCAGTATTGTGCCAAGACCGGCAAGCACGCCGGCGAATGCATCGACATCAACAGCATTGAGCGCATCATGGCCACCAGCACCGATCCCGACGAGCTGAAGGACCTGTGGGTGGGCTGGCGCACCATCGGCCCGCCGATGCGCGATCGCTACTCGCGCTGGGTGGAGCTGGGCAACAAGGGCGCGAAGGAAATGGGCTTCAGCGATCTGGGCGCCATGTGGCGCGCCGGCTACGACATGACGCCGGAGCAGTTCAGCGCCGAGATCGAGCGCCTGTGGCAGCAGGTGAAGCCGCTCTACGATTCGCTGCACGCCTACGTCCGCGCCAAGCTGGTGGAGAAGTACGGGCCCACCGCGGTGGATGCCAACGGCATGATTCGCGCCGACCTGCTGGGCAATCCCTGGGCGCAGGAGTGGGGCAACATCTTTCCGCTGGTCGCGCCGCCGGCGCAGAAGCAGCCGTACAACGTGACCGAGCTGCTGAAGGCCAAGAACGTGGATGCGCTCGGCATGGTGCACTACGGCGAAGGCTTCTTCAACTCGCTGGGCTTCGCGCCGCTGCCCAAGACCTTCTGGGAGCGCTCGCTGTTCGTCAAGCCGCGCGACCGCGACGTGGTGTGCCACGCCAGCGCCTGGGACATTGACAACTTCGAGGACGTGCGCCTGAAGATGTGCATCGAGGTGAACGGCGAAGACTTCGTCACCGTCCACCACGAGCTGGGCCACAACATGTACCAGCGCGCCTACGAGCATCAGCCCTTCCTGTTCAAGAACGGCGCCAACGACGGCTTCCACGAGGCCATCGGCGACACCATCGCGCTGTCCATCACCCCGGAATATCTGAACAAGGTCGGCCTGCTCTCCACCATTCCGCAGACCGACGACACCGGCTACCTGCTGAACAAGGCGCTGGACAAGGTGGCGTTCCTGCCCTTCGGCCTGCTGATTGACCAGTGGCGCTGGAAGGTGCTTCAGCGGCGAGATCAAGCCCGGCGACTACAACCAGGCCTGGTGGCAGATGCGCGAGAAGTATCAGGGCATCGCGCCGCCGGTAGCGCGCAGCGAAGCCGACTTCGATCCCGGCGCCAAGTATCACGTGGCCGCCAACGTTCCCTACACTCGCTACTTCCTGGCGGCGATTCTGCAGTTCCAGTTCTATCGCGCCATGTGCCGCGAGGCCGGCTTCAGCGGGCCGCTCTATCGCTGCTCGTTCTACGGCAACAAGGCGGCGGGCGAGAAATTGAACAAGATGCTGGAGATGGGCCAGAGCAAGCCCTGGCCGGACGCGCTGTACGCCCTCACCGGCCAGCGCGAGATGGATGCCGGCGCCATGATGGAGTACTTCGCGCCGCTGAAGACGTGGCTCGACGAACAGAACAAGGGAAAGAAGGTGGGCTGGACGGTGCCGCAGTAAGGCCGCTGAAAGGACGCTGAAAGGCCGCTGTTCGCCAGAGGCGACGGAATCACAGAGACACAGGAATCGGGGCGGTCGGGTGCGGCGAGAGGGTGGGAACCCCCGCATTTATGCGGGGGAGCAACGCTTCAGTGTTGCGGAAAGACAGCGTCCATCAACTCCACGGGCTTGAGCCCCGGTCCTGCCGTTCCGCCTTTGCGGGATTGCCGCTTCTCACACATCCGAAACCCGCGGATGTGTGAGGCACACCCAGATTTTCGTGCTTCCGACACGTTCGAAAACCTTGCCCGACGTCTGGCTGGGAGCTAAGGGCTAAGAGCTAACAGCTAAGAGCCAAGAGCCAAAAGCCCGGCGTGGTATAAGGTGGTCGTGATGGATGCGCTGCTTAATCATCCCCTGGTCATCTTCCTGCTCTCGCTGCTGGTGCTCTGGTTGTCGGTGCAAATCGGAGCGGCCGTAAAGCGGCGTGGGTTGCGGGCCGACTCGCAGGATGAGGCCGATCTCGGCCTGGTCATCAACGCCAGCCTTACTCTGCTGGCGCTGATCATCGGCTTCAGCTTCTCCATGGCCATCAGCCGCTATGACCAGCGCAAGAACTTCGAGGAAGAGGAAGCCAACTCCATCGGCACCGAATACCTGCGGCTGGACCTGCTGCCGGGCAACGACGCCGACGCCCTGCGGCCGCTGCTGAGGCAGTACCTGGACCAACGCATCCTGTTCTACACCGTGCGTGATCAGGAACAGTTGGCGAAGATTGCCGACAACACCGCGCTGCTGCAAAACCAGATGTGGACCGCGGTGCAGCGCGATGCCATGACGCAGCCTACGCCAACGGTAGCGCTGACGGTCTCCGGCATGAACAACATGCTGGATTCGCAGGGTTATACCGAGGCCGCCTGGGACAACCGTATTCCCACCGGCGCCTGGTGCCTGATGGCCGCGCTGGCCGTGTGCTGTTGTCTGCTGGTCGGCTTTGGCTCGCACCGCCGCAGTAAGATTCTGTTCGCGATAATGCCCTTCATCGTCTCGGTGGCCTTCTTCCTCATCGCCGACATTGAGAGTCCGCGTCACGGCGTCATTCGCGTGCATCCGCAAAACCTGGAGAGCCTGGCGTCATCGATCGGTAAGCGATAGGGCATGCTTTCAGAGGCCGGGCTTCCCACTCATCCGAAAAGAAAGGATGGGTGGGACACAAAGCTAAGAGCTAAGAGCTAAGAGCTGACAGCTGACAGCTGACAGTTAAGAGTTATCTTTGATTTTCCGCAGAGCTATGCGACAGTAGGCCGTGCGCGCAGTCGCTTTGCTGGGACCCCACGCTCGCGAGAACGACGTCCGGCGCTTCGCCGCGGACGGCGTGAACGTCTTCTCCGGAAACGAGCTCGATCCCACCGACCAGCCCGATGCCGCTCTCATTTTTGGCGGCGACGGCACCGTCCATCGCCATCTCTCGCCGCTGGTGCTGAAGCGCATTCCTACCCTGGTGGTGCCGCTGGGCAGCGCCAACGATTTCGCCAGCTCCATCGGCATCAAGAGCGTGAACCAGGCGCAGGCGGCGTGGCATCGCTATTGCACTCTCGGCGACAACCTGCGTCCCGTGGACCTGGGCACTATCGCAACGCTGAGAGAGCTGCCGGAGAATCTCCCTGCGCAGGCAGCCCACGAAGGCTGGCAGGGCGAATCGCTGGAATCGTTGCACTTCGTTCCTGACGGACCGCGCCTCGATCTGCCGCAGGTGGGCGGGCGCATCATGGCGTCGCAACTCCGCCATCGCACCCAGGCCGAGCACGAGATGAAGGCCGCCAACTTCTTCGGCTGTATCGCCGGCACTGGACTGGATGCCGCAGTCAATCGCCTCACGCTCCAGCAATCGCGCTGGCTGCGCGGCCACGGCGGCTATGTGCTGGCGTTGCTGGAAGTGCTGGGCGGCTTTCATCCTCCCATGATCACCGTGGACCTCGAGTTCGACGGCCAATGGACGCGGCGGGTGCACGAGCCCGGCTTCCTGATTGCCGCCGGCAATGGTCCGCAGTACGGACACGGCATGCGGCTCGCCCATGAGGCCAACATGGACGACGGCCTGCTGGATCTCTGCTTCGTCCGCACCCTCAGCAAGCTGCGGCTACTGCGCCTGTTTCGGTCGGTGTATAAGGGCGCCCATATCGGGATGAAAGAGGTGGAATATTTCAAAGCGCCGCGGGTGCGCATCGCCACCGATCCACCGGGTGAGGTCTTCGCCGACGGCGAATATGTTTGCCGGACGCCGGTGGAGATAGGCGTTCGCGCCGACGCCCTCCGAGTGATTGTTCCCTTTAGGCGGATGAGTTGAGCGGAAATTTTGTTGACTTCCGCTGCTCCTCCCCGTCTGAAACGTAAGCCTTGGAATGAGATGCGGCGGAGGGCGGACCGCTTTCCCGGTATCTTTTCGCACCTTATTGCCAGCGACCGGGTCTATACTGATAGGGATTCCATGTCTAGCCCTGCAGTATCTGGAAAGCCGTTGTCGGCGCAGCCTGCTGTCCCCTTGCAGGACCAGGTTATCCCCGCGCTCTTCGGCGAAGGCGAAGGCCTTTATCCGCAGCGCAAAGACACGTTCCTCTATTCTTTCGCCATCCACATGGTGGTGATTGGGCTGGTGATTTGGTCAGGACATTGGGCTTTTGAGCACAAGGACCAGCTCAAGCAAGGCGTAGTTTCGCTGGCCACCGATATCAGCGAATATATGCCACTGCCGGTTTCCAAGACCAAGGCGGGCGGCGGCGGCGGCGGCGGCGATCGCGATAAGCTGAATGCTCCCAAGGGCGCCCTGCCTAAGTCGGCCAAAGACCAGATAACCCCACCGGCCATTGTCGTCCGCAACGACAATCCCAAGCTGCCGGTTACCCCAACCGTGGTGCTTCCGCCGAATATCAAGCTGCCCACGGTGGGCGAGCTGGGCGATCCGCTGTCGAGGGTCATGGGGCCGCCGTCGAATGGCACTGGCTACGGCGGTGGGATAGGAAGCGGTAATGGAGGCGGCGTTGGCTCGGGAAGTGGACCGGGAGTCGGCCCTGGCAGCGGCGGCGGCTACGGCGGTGGACCATATCGCGTAGGCGGTGGCGTCAGTGCCCCCAAGGTTCTGTACGAGCCAGACCCGGAGTATTCCGAGGAAGCCCGCAAAGCCAAGTATCAGGGAACCGTGGTTTTATGGCTGGTCGTGGACGCCAATGGGCGTCCGGAGCAGATTCGTGTGCAGCGCGCGCTGGGCATGGGTCTGGATGAGAAAGCGATCGAAGCCGTGAAGACCTGGAAGTTTGAACCCGCCAAAAAAGACGGCCATCCTGTGCCGGTCATGATCAACGTGGAAGTAAATTTCCGGCTGTACTGAGGAGCCGTCAGCTCTCAGCCGTCAGCCCTCAGCTCTTGGCTTTTAGCTCTAAGCTCTTAGCTTTTAGCCAGAGAGCTTGTTCCTGCTCTGCCAAAAACATGGGTGCCCCGTTCTGTCATCCCGAGCGCAGCGAAGCGGAGTCGAGGGACCTGCGTTATTCCAATTCTTTTGGCTAGGGCGGGGCCTTTCGCATGATCGATGAATACCACAAACATGGGCGATTTTCGGATGCGATTCAATTGTGATTATCACGGACCTCGGGGGTAAACTCCGGACTCGGCGATTAACGGTGCTGCGGGACAAAGCAGCAAGGAGCGGGTAATGGCGAACCAAAAAGATAAAACGCGGTTACTCGCGCCGGGCTGTGCGCTCGCGATTCTCTGTTGGCTCGCATTGTGGGCGCGCGTCGCCTGCGCCCAGGCCCCGTACTACAACGGCGCCACACTGCACAATTTCGGCGCTCCGGGAGACGGGAACATCCCGATGGCCGGCCTGATTTTCGACGGCCAGGGGAGTCTCTATGGCACCACGCTCGAGGGCGGCTCCGGCTGCGTGCTTCCGGGTTGTGGCGTGGTTTTCGAGTTGACGCCCAACGCCGACGGCAGTTGGCGTGAAAGCATCCTGCACAATTTTCGCGGCACTGATGGCGCTAATCCGTACGCGCCGGTGGCCTTCGACAGGCTGGGAAACTTGTACGGCACCGCTGGAACCGGCGGCGCGAATGGCTATGGCGTGGTGTTCGCCCTGTTGCCGGGCCTCAACGGCACCTGGCGATATTCCGTGCTGCATTCGTTTACCGGCGGCATGGACGGCTCGCTACCCGATGCGGGCATTGCGGTAGCCAATCCCAACCAGCTCTATGGAACGACCTATCTCGGAGGCGAATTCAACAACGGCCTGGTCTTCAGCCTGACTCGCGCTTCCGCACTCGGCTGGAGCGAGCTGGTCGTGTATCCCTTCACCGGAGGTAACGACGGAGGCGGGCCCATCGGTCCGTTGACCTTCGATGCCAATGGCAATATCTATGGCACCGCCTTCAACGGCGGCACGCATGGCGCCGGCGTGGTCTATAAGCTATCGCCGAACCATCTGACCAGGGGCTGGACCGAAACCGTGTTGTATTCCTTTCAGGGCACGCCCTTCGGCACCAGCGCCGACGGAGCCAATCCCAACGGCGGCGTGATCTTCGGCGCCAACGGCAACCTCTACGGGACAACGCAATTCGGTGGCGAAGGACAAGGCGGCGGTTGCGGCTGTGGCACGGCGTTCGAGCTGACTCCCAACGCGAATGGCACCTGGAGCGAGAGCGTGCTCTACGCGTTCGGGGCCGGCGATGGAGCTGATCCGAACGGTCCGCTCATCTTCGACCCACGCGGCAATCTCTATGTGGAGACCTTCGGCCGCCCGACAAACTACGGGGAGGCGGCAGAGCTCTCTCCCTCCTCCATGGGTCCCTGGACAATCACCTACCTGTATCTATTCGGGTTCGGCGGATATGGAGCCAGCCTGAATCCGGTAGGCGGGATGCTTATGGATAACGCCGGTCATCTCTATGGAGCGACTGCATACGGTGGAGCGCTGGGCTACATTGACAGCGGTGGCGTCGTCTATGAACTCACACCCTAACGCCGGGCCGGGCGATATTTCTGGGCTCAAGAATCTTCGCGCCGCTGAAGGCCCGCCCGGGTGCCCCAGGTTCGCCCATCTTTTGGGCTAACCTGGGTTCAAGAATCTTCGCGCCGCTCAGGCCCCGGTCTAGCGCCAAACGATCGCTCGAACGGGCACCGAAGGTTGATGGAGTACCGCACCCGTATCAGGGCGCGGCTTCAGCCGCGCCGCAACACCCCACAAAATTGAATGGGCTTCAGCCCCTGCGGTTTTTGCCGTCGGTTCCGGGAAGTTTGTTGCGTGCCGAGAGTGTCATGCCGCAAGCGAACTCATAATCCGTTTGCATCCACAATTCCCTGGGGCTACGATTACGACGTGGCCAAGCTGAAAAAGTTCGGGCTCGAGGACGCGGTTCCCGTCGTTACTGACGACGAGGACAAGCAGACCCTCGCTGCCATTGACGAGGGCATTCGCGATGCCGCGGTTGGCAACACCGTTTCTTCTGAAGCGGTAAGAAAGCTAGTGCCGCAGTGGATTACCGCCTCCGGTACACGCAAAAAGCGATAAGCGACCTGGCTGAAATCATTGGCTATATTGCTGAGGAGGACGCGGAAGCAGCCTCCCGCTTCGGTAACAGCTTGCTCGATCATCTGGAATTGCTTGCCCGATTCCCGCACATGGGCAATAACGTCCCGAAGCGCACGAATGTTCGCAAGTTATTTCACAGCCCACTCCTGGCCTATTACCGCGTGGATGAGCGCAAACGTCTGATCGAAGTACTCCACCTGCGACACGCCGCGCGAAAACCGCCAAAATCGTTCGAGTGAAACTCGGGAACGGGGGTGAGAAATCTAACGAAGCTTTCCGATTCCTGTGTCTCTGTGCCTCTGTGGTTAGACGCCTTGTAATCCCGCGTGCCATTTCGGGAACGATGACAACATCTCCAAGAAAATTCGAGACGAGCGTCTTGGCGCAAAACTAGACTGAAAGCAGCGCAACACGTTTCATTCATCTCGCGTGTGGCGTGCTTGCATGGGAGTTTTTTGTGCCGATGTTCAGGTGCAAGCACGCACGCCGCTCGATTGTTCCTCTCCCGCCTACGCCAGGACTGGCTCCCTCATCGACGCCGCAGCCGCAGCCAATTTGGCTTCCGACTCACCCCCTGCCGACTTCTCTTCCGACCCGCCCGATTTGTCTTCAAACCAGCCTAATTCGTCTCCAAACGCGGCAGATTCGGGCAAGTTCGCGCCAGGTCCGCGCGGCTCATGGGTCTCGCAGCACGGCCGGCGTTCCGGCACAAACATGGCGCTGTGACCTGTTTCACATCAACCCCCGCTTTTTCGCGCATATTTGGGCACGTTTGGGCGGACACGGAAATTTTGATCCCGCTATCTCACTGCAAAGCGGAGGCTTAGACCCTCCTAGTCTAAAGCCTCTGGTTGCAAGACTTTGCCTGGAATCCGCGCAACCCGCTCTCGGCCAAGAACTTACGCCCCAATTCACCCCTCCCTCTAACTCCTTTCTCCGCAATTACTTGCCTGATTTCGACCTCCAACTCCTTGGAAACAAAGATCGAGCTCCCGGGGGGTTCGGGTTTCGCCCTTTCTTCGGCCCCAAAACGGGAAGGCCCCGCCCTAGCCAAAGTAATTGGAATAATGCAGGTCTCTCGACTCCGCTTCGCTGCGCACGGGATGACAAAACGGGGCACCCAGGGTCGGAACAAACCCCTCCAAACAATGGCCTCCCCGCCGCGCGAGTCTTTTTCCAGCCCTGGCTCGTATATCTCGCTAGTATGCTTGCCTCGGCTTTCAGTGCGCTGGCTCACCATGGAGACGGAAGAGTCGCAAATCGCGCGCGGGCTCCGGCAGCGCGACCCCGACCTGCTGGATGCGCTGGTGCTGCAGTATCAGCACCGGCTGCTGCGCTACCTGCTGCATGTGACTGGCAACCGCGCCGTCGCCGAGGACCTGTTCCAGGAAACCTGGCTGCGGGTGCTGGAGAAGGGCCATCAGTACGACGGCCGCAATCGCTTCGTCACCTGGCTGCTGAGCATCGCCCACAACGCCGCCATTGATTACCTGCGCAAGCGCCATCCCGCCAGCCTGGACGAAATGCGCGATCCCGAAGACGGCGCTCCCTTCGAGCCGCCCGCCGAGGCACCGTCGCCGTTTGAGCTGGCCGTCACCCAACAGCAGCAGGACCGCTTCGCCGACGCGCTGCAGAAAGTGCCGCCGCTGTTTCGCGAGGTGCTGGTGTTGCGCTTTCAGGAGCAGATGAAGCTGGAGGAGATTGCGCAACTGGTCCACATTCCGGTGGCCACGGTGAAGACCCGAATCTATCGCGGAGTGCAGGCACTGCGCCCGCTGTTGCAGGGAGGGACGTTATGACGCGCGATCATGAACGCGCGCAGGAGCTGATTATGCGGCGCGGCACCGAAGAGCTGGCCGCCCCCGACGTGAGCTGGCTGCACGCGCATCTCGACCAGTGCGCGGAATGCAGCGGGTTTGCCGACAATTTCGCTGGCGCAGGGCGGGTGTTGCAGGCTGTGGCCGTTACCGCCAGCTCATCGCTGGTGAGCAGCACGCAGTTGCGGCTGCGGGTGCGCGCCGGACAGTTGCGCGATCAGCAGAACCGGCTGTTCCTGATTGCGCTTTCGTTTTGCATTGGCGTGCTGGCCTCGGCGGCGTCGGGCCTGCTGTGGTGGCGCGTCGGCGGCTGGGTAGTCGCCAGGCTGGGATTGCCGGAAGCCATCGTGGTTCCGGGAGCGTTTCTGTTGTGGCTGTTGCCGGCGGTGCTGGTCGCGGTGTTGATGCTGGCGTATCCGCATTCGCTGCTGGAGGGCTCGCTGTTGCAGGCCCTGGTGAGGGAGCAAGAAGGAGAAAAGCGATGAGTCCGCGTAAGTCTCGTTTTAGCGAAGAGGTTGCGATTATCCCCAACGTGGCACGAGTGATCGCGGGGGTGTTGTTTGCCGCGACTGAGATTGGCCTGTTGGGCGTGCTGCCGCACTACGCCGGCTCCGACTTGCCGCCCATGCCGTGGTGGGCGCTCATCTGCTTGATGGGAGGCGCGGTTTTTGCGGTCATCGTGCTGATGGTCGGCTATGTGAATGCCGACTCCAAGCGCCGCGGCATGAACTCGCTGCTGTGGACGCTGGTCGTCATCTTCGTCCCTAAAGCGCTAGGGTTCCTGCTGTATTTCCTGATGCGCAAACCGTTGCTGGCGCCTTGTCCGCAATGCGGCACGCTGATGGCATCTGACTTCCGCTACTGCCAGAAATGCGGCTACGCGATCACGCCGTCCTGCCAGCATTGCGGACACGCCATCAAGCCTGGCTACGTCTGCTGTCCCTATTGCGGCAAGCCGGTTACGAGCGGAGCCGGGGTCGCTCCCAGCGTCGCCGGCTAGAGGAGAGGTATGTCAACGTCGCTTGAAGTTCGAGCGGAGGAAGATGGAACGGATTGGAGACGAAGGTTGCGTGTGTTTGCCGTCGGCATGAAAGAAGGTCACGCGATGATATGTTGCACGGTTGCAAAGAGCCATGGCTCGGAGTGATTTAAAATTGCCTCCCATGGCTGCAGTTACGTACCTGGAAGCAATTCGGCAGGGCATCTTTGAGGAGATGGAGCGCGATCCCTCGGTGTTCTGCATTGGCGAAGACATCGGCATTTATGGCGGCGCCTTCAAGGTCACCGAAGGCCTGATTGACCGCTTCGGCCCGGAGCGCGTGGTGGACACGCCCATCTCCGAGATGGCCATCATCAACGCCAGCTTTGGCGCGGCCCTCACCGGGATGCGTCCGGTGGCCGAGTTCCAGTTCATGGACTTCATCAGTTGCGCCTTCAACCAGATCACCAACATGCTGGCCAAGGCGCATTTCCGCTGGGGCGCGCCGGTGCCGGTCGTGGTGCGCGGACCCTCGGGCGGCGGCGTGCATGGCGGACCGTTTCACTCGCAGAATCCGGAGACCTACTTCACGCACACGCCGGGACTGAAGGTGATTTGCCCGGCCAGCGCCTACGACGCCAAGGGGCTGATCAAGTCGGCCATCCGCGATAACAATCCCGTGCTGTTCTTCGAGCACAAGTATCTCTACCGCCGCATCAAGGAAGAGCTGCCCGCCGAAGAGTACACCGTGCCCATCGGCAAGGCGCGGGTGGTGCGCCCGGGCCGCGACGTCAGCGTGATCACCTACGCGGCCATGGTGTATGTAGCGCTGGAGGCCGCGGAAATACTGGCCAAGGACGGCATCGAGCTGGAGATTGTGGACCTGCGCACGGTGCTGCCGCTGGACCGCGAAGCCATTCGCCAGACGGTAGAGAAGACCAATCGCGTGATCGTGCTGCACGAGGACGTCAAGACCGGCGGCATTGCCGGCGAGGTGGCGGCCATCATCAACGAGGAGTGTTTCGATTCGCTGGACGCGCCCATCGTGCGCATTGCCTCGGCCGACAGTCCGGTACCGTTCTCGCCGCCGCTGGAGGAAGCCTTCCTGCCCAAAGTGGAAGACGTGGTGCGTGAAGCCCGCAGACTGAGGAGCTACTGAAGATGCAGGCCGTCGCCATCCGCGCCAAAATCACCCGATCACTGGAGGTGGCTTTTCGACATTACGATTTGTTAAGCCACGCAAATGCGCCCTGCCTGCGTAGTACGATGATGGATTCCCTGGCGAAAGGCTGGCCAGCTATACATTTGCAAGGAGAGATATGCGGGGATTCATCCTGGGAGTAATTCTGACGCTGGTCGTCATCTTTGGCGGCGCCTACCTCTACACTACCACCGGACATTTCGACATCCGCGCCGTAGGCAATACCCCCAGCAGCTTCGAGCGCCGTACCGCCGGCCGCTCGGTTGACGCCTGGATCGACAAGAACGCTCCCAAGCAGGCCAATCCCTTTCCCGCCACCATGGACAACATCATGGACGGCTCCATGACCTATGACAAGAACTGCGCCATGTGCCACGGCAGTTTGAAGCAGCCCATCTCGCCGCTGCACCACAATTTCTATCCTTATGTGCCGCAGTTGGTGGCGCACATCCCCGACGATCCCGACAGCAACTTTTTCTACATCATCAAGTACGGCGTGCGCTATACCGCCATGCCGGGCTGGAACGGCGTGCTCTCCGACGACGACATCTGGAAGACGCTGGTGTTCATCAAGAATTCCAACCAGATGAAAGACAACGGCACTACGCGCGCCAGCGCCGGCCGCTACTGCGCCGAAGAAATGAGATGAGACACGGGTCCAACTCGGCGGCGGCGAAGAAAAGCCTGCTAGCCGTTGGGCCGAACGACTTTGGTGTTGCCCTTCACGTGCGATTTGAACACGTCGTTGGGAAGCTTGTGGTTGATCTGGATGTTGCTGTACTTGGCCAGCCGGTAATCGCCGGAGGGCTCCAGAAACTCCTGCTGCACGCTGACGCCGCGCGCCGGATCAATCCACAGCGTGATGGTCTGGAACATGCTCCGGACCTTGGGCGACTTGGGCGTAAGCTCCAGTTTGGCGGCATTCACGCCCTGTATCTGCTCCATGCCGGCGAACTTCACCTCGAACGACTTGGCCAGGTCGTGGCCGCGGCCGCCGAAGCCCAGCACCAGGAAGCTCTCGAAGTCGGCCTTGTTCTTGCCCGGCGTTGTATTCCGTCACCTGATCGATGTTGGGCTCGTACAGGCTGACTATGCCGTTGGTGAACAGCACGTACTTCTTCTCGGGCGAAGTGAACTCCGACGACCATCTCCACCTCGTTGCCCTGGCGGCGGAAATACATCACGCCTTTCTGGATGTCATGGTCGTCCACGACTTTCTGATACTGGTCGGAAACGAAATCGGCTCTGGGCGGTGTGGAAGTTGTCGGCCGCGCGGTCCATGGAATTCAGCACCGACTCGAGGTCTTGCGCCGCGACCGGCACCGACGCTACACACAGCAGAGCGAACAGCACAGCAAGGCAAGTAATTTTCATGGGTCTCTAGTCCGACGCACCGGCCCGGCAGGCGTAAGCAATGGCGGCCTAGCGATGGGCCCAAACCTGGTAAGCGACGATCTGATGCTTGGTGTCGCGCAGCGGTTCATAGCGGTCAATACTGACATCGCCGCCGGAAATGGGCTCGATAATGCGCAGCAGAGACTCGCGAATCTCACTGTCGCTGCTACTGTTCACCGCCGAAGCATCCACCTTGTAAAGCAAGCCACTGCCGGTCTGCTGCACCACAACCTCAGTCTGATGCGGAGGCCGCGGCTGCGGTTTGTCGCGGAAATTTACCCACAATGGCGTGAGGAAAATAAAGGCCAGAATGAGCGTGACCATGACGTCGTAATGCACGGTGCCGCGGGCATAGGTCCACCAGAAATAGCCGCGAAGAGTTTGGGAGACTCGGCTCATGCCAGCTTCCAGTTTAGAGAGCGGAAACGCCGAGCGCAAGAAAGCCGCCGTTCGCGATGCGCCATTCGCTCTTCGCTGTTCGCCTTTCGCTGTTCGCCAGAGGCGTATTCGATGTACTTAGGCTTCTGGCGAAGAACGAACGGCGAAGAGCGAACAGCGTCCGTTCTTACGCTCCGCAGCTCCACCACCGTGGCGCCGCCGCCGCCTTCGTTCTGCGGAGGCTCGCTCACCTGCGCCACGTGCGGATGGCTCTTCAGGTACTGCCGCAGTGCCTTGCGCAGGATGCCCATGCCGCTGCCGTGCACCACGCGCAAGCGCAACGCCCCCGCCAGGAAGGCGCGATCCACGAACTTCTCCACCGCGCGCGTGGCTTCATCCACCGTCTGCCCGATGACGTTGATCTCCGTGGGCACGCTGTCATCCTCGCGCGCCAGCGAGACGTTGATCCCCTTGGAGCGCGCGGCTGCCACCGGATTGGCTCCGGCGCGCGCCACCACCTCGGCGATATCGTCGCGCGGCACCTTCATCTTCATCGGGCCCACGGCGATCTCGAAGCTGTCATCGTCGAAATAGCGCAACACTTTGCCGTCGCGCCCCAGCGATTTCAGCCGCACCGTGTCGCCCACCGAAACCTGCTGCACCACGTGCTGCTGGGCGTGCGGATCGCCGGCGTCGGCGCCGGTGGCATGCGCCACCACGGTGGAATCGAACTGCTCGCGAAATTCGCGCCGCATCTTGGCGATGCGCCGCTCGGCATCCTTGGAGAGCTTCGAAGCCTGCGCCCGGTCCTGCACCGCATTCACCGCTTCGCGCGCGTGATATTCGAAATCGCGCATCAGGCTGTCCAGCTTCTTCTCCAGCTCGCGGATCTTCTCGCGCTGCTCCTTGCGGCCCTCATTGGCCAGGTGATTGCGCTCCCGCACCAACTCCTGCTCGCGCGTGCGCAACGCCGTGCGCTCGGTGTCCACCTGCCGAAGATCGGAGTGCAACTGATCCAGAAAGCGCGCAATGTCCTGCGCCTGCGAGGTCATCTGGCGGCGCGAGGCCTCGATGATCTCCGCATTCAGTCCCAGTCGCTGCGCAATGTTGATGCCCGCGGACGCGCCCGGCACGCCCACGCGCAGCTCGTACGTCGGAGCCAGCGTGTGCTCGTCGAAGCCGACGGCGGCATTCAGCACGCCGGTGGAATTGGCGGCATACACCTTCAGTGCGGTGTGATGGGTGGAGATGATGCTGAGGCAGCGCGCGCGTCGAAAGAAGTCGGCAATGGCCACCGCCAGCGCCGCGCCCTCTTCCGGATCGGTGGCCGAGCCCAGTTCGTCCAGCATCACCAGCGACGCCGCGGTCGCATGGTGCGAGATGAAGTCAATGTTGGTGACGTGCGCCGAAAACGTCGAGAGGTTCTGCTCGATGGACTGGTAATCGCCGATGTCGGCGAAGATGTCGTCGAACACCGGCAGCTCGGCGCGTTCGGCCGGCACCGGCACTCCCGATTGCGCCATCAGCGCCAGCAGCCCGATAGTCTTCAGCGCCACGGTCTTTCCGCCGGTATTCGGGCCGCTGATGATGAGCTGCCGATGCTCGCTGTCCAGCTCCACCGTCAGCGGAATCACCGCCACGCCCCTGGGCTTCAGCGTGCGCTCAAGCAGCGGATGCCGCGCATTGCGCAGCACCATCGCATCGGGCTCGTCGCCGTTCAGCAACTTCACCGCGGTGCACTGATACTGCTCGGCGAAGCGTGCCTTGGCGAATTGCAGCTCCAGCTCGGAAAGCACGTCCAGCGCGGCTTGCAGCGCATCGGCGTGCTCGCCCAGGCGCGCCGTCATCTCCAGCAGGATGCGATGGATTTCCGCCTGCTCGTCTTCCAGCAGTCGCACCAACTCGTTGTTCTGCTCGATGGTTTCCAGCGGCTCCACAAATACGGTTTGCCCGCTCGACGAAGCGCCGTGGGCCACGCCCTGCACCCGGCGGCGCTGCTCCATCTTCACCGGAATTACGAAGCGCTCGCCGCGAATGGTGATCAGCTCTTCCTGCACCGTGCCGCCTTCAGACAACCGGCGCAGGTACGAGCGCAGCGACTCCTGAATGGTGCGCTTCTGCTTCTCCACTTCGCGGCGAATGCGCGCCAGTTCCGGAGAAGCCCGGTCGTCCAGGGTGCCGTCGGGAAGAATTTTGTTGCGGAAGAAGCGCAGCAGCGGAGTGAAATCGGCGAGCGACTCCGACAAGCCATGCACCGCCTGCCAGTTCTGCGCGATGCTTGCCGGTGGGTGCAGCACGACTTCGCGCCATTCGGCGGCGCGATCGGCAAGGTTCACCAGGTCGCGGATCTCGCTGATTTCCAGCGCGGCGCCGCGGATGCGCGTTTTGCTCAGCAGCGGACCGGGATCGGCAAGGCCGTGAAAGTCGAAGCTGCCACCCTCGCGCAGGTAGCCGCGGATTTCTTCGGTCAGTTGCTGCTGCTGCTCAATCCAGGCGCGCTCCTGCGAGGGCGCGAGCTGCATCACGCGATTGCGCCCCAGCGGCGAAGCGGTGTAGATCGCCAGCAGTTCGCGCAGTTGCTCGAACTCCAGAACACGCTGGCTGCTGTGGCGAAGAGGGCCCGGAACCGTCATGGCTGTTCTATGGTACAGGAGAAAAACCGCTTCGCCGGACGGCGGCAGGCATGGAAAACCGCCGGCTGCGATTCATCGGGATTTCACATGCAGCAACGCCTGCCACACTACCGTCGCAGGTTTGCAGCAGATAAACTGTTGGTTCGCGTGGCGGCATGTATCCTGCCGGCCTCGAGCTTCATCACAACCTTGTCATTCGCGATAAGGGGAAATTCATGCTGAATCGTACCTCCGATGCTTTCGTCTTCTTCGGCGCCACCGGCGACCTGGCGTACAAAAAGATTTTTCCTGCCCTGCAAAGCATGGTGAAAGACGGAACCCTGGATGTTCCCGTCATCGGCGTGGCCAAGTCCGGCTGGACGGTGGAACAACTGCGCCAGCGCGCCCGCGCCAGCGTAACCGAGTACGGCGGAGGGGTGGATGAAGAAGCCTTCCCCAAGCTGTGCTCGCTGCTGAGCTACATTGACGGCGATTACAAGGACGACAAGACCTACAACGCTTTGCGTGCGGCGCTGGGCACGGCGCAGTGTCCCACGCACTACCTGGCGATTCCGCCCAGCATGTTCTCGGTGGTGGTCCGAGGGCTGGCCAAGTCGGGATGCGCCACCAACGCCCGCGTCATCCTGGAGAAGCCTTTCGGGCGCGATCTGGTTTCCGCGCGCAAGCTGAACGACACGCTGCACGAGGCTTTCGCCGAAGACCACATCTTCCGCATTGATCATTACCTGGGCAAAGAGGCGGTGGAGAACCTGCTGGTCTTCCGCTTCGCCAACAGCTTCCTGGAGCCCATCTGGAACCGCAACTACATCCACAGCGTGCAGATCACCATGGCCGAGAAGTTCGGCGTGGAGGGGCGCGGCAAATTTTACGAGGAAGCCGGCGCCATTCGCGACGTGGTGCAGAACCACCTGCTGCAGGTGGTGGCGTTTCTCGCCATGGAGCCGCCCACCATGATGTATGTGGACTCGGTGCGCGACGAGCAGGTGAAGATTTTCCGCACCATTCCTCCGCTCAGCCCGCGCGAAATTGTGCGCGGCCAGTTCGTCGGCTATCGCCAGGAGGCGGGCGTGTCGCCGCGCTCCGACGTCGAGACCTTCGCCGCCGTGCGACTGGAAATTGATTCCTGGCGCTGGGCGGGCGTGCCGTTCCTGATTCGCGCCGGCAAGCGCATGCCGACCACCGCCACCGAAGTGTTCGTCAAGCTGCGCAAGCCACCGCTCAGCAAGATGGGCACCGACGGCCGCAATTACTTCCGCTTCCGCCTGGGGCCCGACATCGAGCTGAGCCTGGGCGCCCGCGTCAAACGCCCCGGCCCGCTGATGGTGCCCATGCCGGTCGAGCTCTCGGCGGTGAAGTACACCAGCAACGACGAGATGGACGCCTACCAGCGGCTGCTGACCGATGCCATGAAGGGCGACCAACTGCTGTTCGTGCGCCAGGACGCGGTGGAGGCCGCGTGGGCGATCGTCAATCCCATCCTTGGCGAGTGCTGTCCGACGGAGTTGTACGAGCCGGGCACCTGGGGGCCGCAGGATGCGCGCGAACTGGCAGCGGACATTGGAGGCTGGCACGACCCTACGTAGCCTCAGGCGACGCGCGTGGCCGAGACGAAAGGATTGCCGGCGATGACGAAGCGCAGCAGCTTATCGGCAGCCTTGGTGATACCGATGCGAGGCGTGGCCGCCATGCGCTGGGGACGAAAGCCGTCGTCGGCGAAATACAAATCGGAGCGCGAAGATGCGAGGTCTTTGCCGTTGTCGCGCTCGCGGGTGATGCCCAGCGCTTCCGCCATTCGCCCCGGGCCGCTGGCAATCGCGCGCAACTGGACAACGGATGGCGCCGGCGGCAATTCCAGATCGCGGGCAGCCGCCATTTCAGCCAAACCCGTAACCGGCTCCATCGCGCGCAGCAGCACGCCTTCGCCCTTGCCTTCGGGCATGCAGGAAACATTGAGGCAGTAGTGATTGCCGTAGATGAAGTAAACGTAGGCAAAGCCGGGCGGACCGAAAAGCACGGCATTGCGCGCCGTCCGGCCGGCAAAAGCGTGCGCCGCCGGATCCTCCGCGCCCAGGTAAGCTTCATCTTCCACGATGCGCCCGGCAAGAAGGCGGCGTCCCTGGCGGCGAATCAGCAGCTTGCCAAGCAGCTCGCGCGCCACGATTGCAGGCTCGCGATTGAAGAATGCCTGTTCCAGCGCAGGCGCCCGGCGCACCTCTGCCGTGCTGAGTATGGAAGGGAACTGCGGCGTCCGGCTCATGCGAAACGCCGCTCAGCCGAGCAGCGCGCCGGGATTCTTGCGGGCCACGTGCAGCAGCTTCAACGTGGCCTGGCGCGGTTCGCGCAAGCCTTGCTCCCAGCTCTCAACGGCATTGGAGCTGACGTTCAGCAGCCGCGCAAACAGCGCCTGGCTGGCATTGAGGCTCTCGCGCAGCTCGCGGATTTCCGCCGGCTTCAGCGGCTTGGGACGCGCCGGCAATTTTGCCGTCCGCAGATCAAAGCCACTGGAGTTCCCGCTGGCGACCGGATGGGCTTCGCTCCGCTCATGCTTGTGCTTCTTCTTGTCCTTTTTCTTCTTCTTGCTCATGATGATGTCTCACACTGTGGCATATCCTACACTGTCGTAGCTATCCTCGTTGATTTAAGGTTCGGCCCGCACCACCGGACGTCCTTTGTCTCCCAGCTCCAGATATCCCCACGGCCGGTCCACGCCGTGAGTAAAAACGATCAGCCATTCTTCTGGAATGGCAACATCGTAGAAGCGGTGCTTGTTATCAATGCTGTCCAGCGGGTAAAGATCATAGCCCAGCACCCAGGTGGGGTCGAGATGGGCGGAGTCCGGAACCAGGTCGCTGGGATAGCAAGCGACGCGATTGCCGCTGCGCACCATCACCGCCTGCAAGTCGCGGGTGTGCCCGCGAAATACCTTGACCGAGACGCCGGGCGCTACTTCCGCATCGCCCTTCAGCAACTGCATCTGGCCGCTTTCGACCAGCGGGTCATAGTTGTCGGTCATGTAGCTGACGCGATCGCGCTCATGCTGCTCGCGGGCGTGCTGCCACTCGCCTTCCTGCACGTAATAACGCGCCCGGGGAAAGGCCGGTATCGCCTTGCCGCCGGAGTAAACCGTGTTCCATCCGCAGTGGTCGAAGTGCAGATGAGTATTGATGACGATGTCAATGTCTTCCGGCGAGACCCCGGTTCCCGCAAGGTTCTCCAGCAGTTGTGGCTGGTTCTTATAGATCGAGCGGGCCTTGTCGTTCAGCTTGTTGCCCATGCCGGTTTCGATCAGGATGTTTTTCTCGCCGGTGCGCACCAGCAGCGAATTCATGGCCAGAGGTATGGTGTTGCGCTCGTCGGCTGGAATGCGCTTCTCCCACATGGGCTTGGGCACCACGCCAAACATGGCGCCGCCGTCCATGCGATAAATGCCGTCAGAAAGAATGGTCAGCTCAAAATCACCCAGCGTGGTTCGGTACACGTCGCCGCTCCTTGGAAAATTTCGACTCCGATGATACTGAATGCTTCGACTGCCGCAACTGCGGCCGTGGAGGAATTATGAAAGCCTGTCATCTTCTGCTAGTCCTGTTGCTTCTGACCAGCTCCGCAACCTGGGCCCAATCGCCTGAAACGCCCGCCCCACAAGCCGTTCCGCCCAGCGCCGCGCAGGCGCAAAACCCCGCGCCCGACGACGACCTGGCGCAACTGAAGACCGATCTCAACACCATGGATTCGCTGCTGAACAACATGAGCAGCGAGATCACCTTCCTGCGCGACCAGAACCTGCAAATCCTGCTGAACACCAATGGGCGCATGTGGACCATCCTGATCCGCGATATGCGCCAACAGATCATGCGCGAAGAACAGCGCCGCCAGCAGGAGAAAAATCAGCCGCGGGAGAAAGCACGGACCCCACACTCATGAAGCGGCGGCACTCACTTGCCGGCAACTTCGCGGTAAACCTCCAGCATGCGCTGCACGCTGTCGTCCCAGGAAAACTTCAGGGCCTGCTGCAAGCCGCGCGCCTTCAGGGTTTCGCGCAGCGCCTGGTCCAGCAGCACGCGCCGCAGGGCGCGCATGATCTCGAAGACGTTCTCCGGATTCACCATCACCGCCGCGTTCCCAACCACCTCGGGAATCGAGGAAGTGTTGCTGGTCACCACCGGCGTGCCGTGCGCCATGGCTTCCAGCGGCGGCAGCCCGAAGCCTTCATACAGCGACGGGAACACGAAGATCTTGGCCTCGTCATAGAAAATGCGCAGCACGTTCAGCGGCACAAAGCCGAGGAAGCGCACGTCGTTCTGCACCCGGCCCTTGATGCAGGCGCGGCGCAAGTCGGGATGCCGCGACACCTCGTCGCCAATAATGATCAGCTTCAGGTCTTCGTAGCGCCCTCTTTCTCCAGTTCGGTCTTCAGCGCCGCGAACGCTTCAATGATGCGCACGACGTTCTTGTGCGGGCTGATGCGCCCTGCATACAGCAGAAAGGGATAGTTCACCTGGTAGCGTTCAGCGATGAAATCGCGCTCCTGCTGCGAGGCGTGGCCCTGGCGGAAGCCTTCATCGATGGCGTTGTAGATGACCTCGATCTTTTCCGCAGGCACGCGAAACAGCCCTTCGGTATCGCGCTTGGAGAACTTCGACACCGCAAAAATTCGCGCCGCACGATGCAATACGCGCCGGGTGAACTCAAAGTGCAACCGGCGCTTCATGGTGGAGTGGCTGTTCACTCGGTAGAGATGATCGAACAGATCGTGCACCGTCACCACGTAGGGACAGGGAATGCCCTGCGGCTTCCAGAACAGGTGGGGCACGTGCAGCAGGTCGCAGCGATTGTCCTTCAGGATGCGGTGGAGCTCGAAATAACTGGCGATGGAAAATTCGTTGGGCTGCGCCGGCACCGTAACGAAGTTGGCGGGCAGGGGATCAATCGCCGGCAGCTTTCCTGGAATGCCGATCAGGAAGTATTCGTTTTGCTGATCGAGACGCGCCAGGGTGCGAATCGCATTACGGGTGTAAGTCCCGACACCGTATTCTCCAATGCGACGAATGTCGATGGCGATGCGCACATCGTAGTTTAACTGACATGGCCAACCAGACAAGACAAAGCGTCAAGGCAGAGGAGAGGGTCGAGCGGCAACCGGCGGAAACCGTGCATCGCCCCAACCTGATTGTCGTCACCGGAGGGCCGGGCGCTGGCAAGACCACCCTGCTGACGGAGTTCATGCGACGCGGGTACGTCTGCCTGCGCGAAGTTGCGCGCCAGATTATCCGCGAGCAGGCTGATAGCGGCGGCAATGCCGTTCCTTGGGGCGATACCACCCGCTATGCTGCCCTGATACTGCGAGGCTCCGTCGAATCTTTCCTGCAGCATTCCGTGCCCGGCCCTGCCTTCGTGGATCGCGGCATCCCTGATGTGCTGTGCTATGCGCGCCTGATTCAACTGGCTGACACTCGCGACATCCGGGAGGCCTGCGAGCGCTATCGCTACCACCAGCGAGTCTTTATGGCGCCGCCGTGGCGCGAGATCTATGCCACCGACACCGAGCGGAAGCAGACATGGGAGGAAGCTGTCGCGGCGCACGAGACCATGGTGGAGACTTACCGCGACTGCGGTTACGAACTGATCGAGTTAGCGCGCGCAACGGTTGCCGCCCGCGCCGACTTTGGTCTGGAGCAATTAGAAGGGCAACGCGACAACCGGCGTTAGCAGCAACGGAATTGTCGCACGGCCCGCGTTACTTGGAGAGCGCGCCCAGCGCAGCGCGGAAGATGGCGTCGAAATTTTCGCGACCGGCGGTAGCCACCGCGCGCTCCACCGCTTTCTCGCCCACCGCCCGCTGATAACCAAGGTTGGTCAGCGCGGAGATCACGTCCTCTTCCACCTGCGAATGGGTCACCACGGCTTGCGGCGCGCCGAAGCCTTCCAGTTTGTCGCGCAGCTCGACGCACATGCGCTCGGCGGTCTTGCGTCCGATGCCGGGAATCCTGGTCAGGCGCGCGAAGTCGTTGGCACGAATCGCACCCACCATCTCCGCCGCGGCCATGCCGCTCAGGATGGTAATCGCCAGCTTGGGACCGATGCCGCTCACGGTGATCAGCTTCTCGAAGAGCTGCTTTTCTTCCGGCCGCAGAAATCCGTACAAAGCCAGCGCATCCTCGCGCACATGGGTATGGATGTGCAGGGCGACTTCGGAGCCAGTCGCCGGCAGATCGGAAAAAGTAGGCACTGTAATGACAACGTCGTAGCCGACGCCGCCGGCCTCAACAATGGCCTGGTTGGGATGTTTGGCGATCAGCCGTCCGCGCAGGTGAGCAATCATAAAGGCAGTGGATAGTGGATGGTGGATAGTGGATAGTTCACAACAAGAGGGATCGAGAAAGGACCAACTACAGGATGCGGCTCAGTCATTCTGTATCTATCCACTATCCACTAACCCCTATCCACTGTCTTACTGCGGCCGTCTCCGATGGTAGATGGCAAACTCGAAGCCCGGGTTCGGCGGAAACAGTTCGTTTATCTTGCGCAGGCGGTCAGCCAGCGCCGCCGGCGCCAGCAGCGGATAATCGCGCTCGCGCAAGTCCTGGTAATCCACATCCAGATACAGCGACAAGCAGTACACCGCGATGGCATCGGCAAAAGTGGCCATCAGGTACTCGTGCCGCGCCTTCTCCGCCTCCGGGCCGTTGCTGTTGGCCAGCTTGCGCAACTCTTGCGCGTCCAGCGAAGTCTCGCCCCGCACCTTGTCCTCTACCTGCTTCCACGCCACGTCGGCGAAGGCCTGCGAAACTCCCGCGCGCTCCACAAAGTTGTGTCCCACATTGATGAAGAACTCGAAGGCGATGGCGAAGCTGTCTTCCATCAGGCGGGTGGAGATGAAGACGTACTGCGAATCGCCAAGACTTTGGTTGCGATGGCACACCGCGCTGTCGGCCAGCTGCACGTCGTAACGGTCGGCGATCATGGTGCCGTCCTCGCCCATGTTCAGGGTGAGCGGCACAAAGTAGTAGGCCTTGCGATCCAGGGCCGCGGCAATGGTGCGCGGCACCGCCAGCACCATGCGTTCCAAATCAGGCAGGCCGGTGGACATCTCTCCGGTGACGGCGTAGCAAATGCCGTTAGCCGCCTGCGAAACCGGGGAAGTACGCACCACCTCGGCGGGTGTGCGGGTGATGGCGTGAGTGGTGGAAGCCATGAAACCTTGATTGTAGCGCAACGGAATGTGTTGTTCGGCTACAGGCCGCGGTTTCAGAACCTGAGGCTTCCCGAAAGGTGCCTTCCTTTTCACCCCAGATCCATCAGTTGCGGCACGATTTTGTGCTATATCTTGCAGACCATAAACTCCCTCTTCCAGGGTTGGAGTTCAAAGATGACCGACGACTTCGTCTCCGGCGGCAAGCCTGCAGCGGGGAAACTTGCGCGTCGTCTCCGCACTGGCGGCCTGCCGGCGCTGATACTGCTTCTGTCGCCCATTTTGCCCGCCCAGGTCCTATCGCCCCCGCCTCGCCTGGAGCCGACGGCGATCGCCCTGGAGGAGATACATCAGTGCGGGAAGGACATCGAGCACAAAGCTTCGAAGATCTCGGAACAAATCCTGGAGGAGCACGACAAACTATTTTCCGGCCTGCTGAAGGGCGGCTACGTGAACAACGCGGCGGGTAGCGGCTACGGACGAAACAGCGATTACGAGCGCGAGGGCGACTGGTTGCTGGTGCGCGCCTCCCAAGGAGTATGTCGCCGACCTGTCGCATGAGGCCCGCTGGTGCCTGGAGGTGGCGCATATCCTCAACACCGACGCGGCAAAGAAAGACGCGGCGGAAAAGGTGCTGGCCAGCATCGCCGAAGACCTGCGCATCAAGGCCGAGGACTGTCGCGTGTGGGGAGCCGGCCGCCTGATCACCGTGATCGCCAGCACGCTCAAGAACGGCCAGCCCGATCCCGGCTGGACGGTGATGTACAAGTGGGTATCAGTGAGCGGGCTGAATTCGCTCGACCTGGCCTTTCCCGCAGGTCAGCACCCCGACCTCGACCTCGGTGCCGCCGGGAGTGTACTCCATCTATGCGCAAAAGCAGGTGGGCGACACCCTGAAGAAGACCACGCCGATTAACGTGTCGGCGTATCACAATCAGAAGGTGAAATGCGACATCCAGGTGCCGTAGAGCCGGCGGCCGGCAAACCGGAAACCCAGCAGCCCGCACGCTTCGCCGCCTTCGCGCAGTTCTTCAAGGCGTACATGGGAACCGCGTCGGTGGTGACTGCGGCCTTGCCCATTCCGGTGGCCGCCCTGCACCTGATCCCCACCTACGCGGCGCAGGAAAAATATCTTTCCACCTACACTTCGATGTTCTGCTTTCTGATGCTGGCGTATCTGTTCTATATCCGGCACTGGCTGGGACGGCTGATGTTCTATACCTCGGCCGATGGGAATGTCAGATTTCGTACCATGCTGGCGTGGATTCCCTTTCTGCTCATCCTATCGTCGCTCGGCCTGGTGGTGCTGTATCACCATTACCTGGAGCAGTCGTTCCAGTTTTTCGACCAGGTAGGGGTGATTAACCGTAACGCGGATTTGCTAAAAACGGTGGATGCACGGGAAATTCCCGACAGCGTGCAGTTGACGGCCTGCTATCTGGGAATGTTTCTTACGGCCGAGGCAGCCTTCATCCTGATGGCGCTGCGCGAGTATCTTCAGGATGTGCTGAAGTTGCACGATGCCTCGCTGATCCGGCTGCGAATGTCGAAGCGGGCCATGAAGACGACCGTCGTCGTCAGCCACATGGTTGAGTCCGCCGTCGAGCCGGCGCCGCAGAGCGAGGGCGTTTGAGAGACCTGTACGCGCCTTCTGCCCGCGACACACAAGCCGCTGTGGCGGTAAAATCTTTTCATGCAGTCGTTTGCCATAGCTCCCAGCCGCAGCAGATTTTCGATCGCTTTTACCACGACGGTACGCGTGCTGTTCACCGCGTTGCTGTTTACCGCCGCCGGCATGGGAGCGGGGCTGTTCCTGGGTATCGTCGGGACCATCGTTTATGGCATGATGAAGGGCGGGCCCATTGACATGACCAACGCCTACCGACATGTCGCCATACCGATTGCCGCCGTGACCGGCTCCATAGCGCTGGTCGGCGCGATCGTGCTGGAAGTCCGCGCCCGCAGCCGTCGAACATCCCGCTAAATCCCGAGCGAGCAGGCCGCACCACCCTTTCCATTCTCTTTGATTGGCTGGCTGTCAGGCTTCCGCTACAGCGAAGCAATTTGCCCAACGTACAGGTATCCCGTACGCTTCTTAGGAGGACTAAATATGGCGGTTGAAACCACATATAGCAGCTTGCGTGAGCGGCTGGCATCGGTCCTCGACCGGGTGACCAACGAGCACGAAGTGGTGATCGTCCGCCGTCGCGGGGCCAAGCCTGTCGCTTTGATTTCCGCTGACGAACTGGCCGGATTGCTGGAGACAGCACATTTGCTGCGTTCGCCGCGAAACGCAGAACGCTTGACGGCCTCGATTCAAAAGGCTCGACAAGGTAAAGGCAGAAGGATGTCCCTGGACCAGTTGCGCCGGAAGGTTGGTCTGGACGCAGAAGGCTGAGCGCAAAGCGGTCTGCCATTGTCACTATAGGTTTTAAGTATCGTGCCAGAGACGGCACACAGACGGAACTCATCATGGCTGAAAACATTCATGTGAAATTGCCCGACGGCAGCGTTCGCGAAGTGCCGCGCGGCACCTCCGCACTCGACATCGCCAAAAGTATCAGCCCGCGCCTGGCCGATGCGGCATTGGCCGCTCAGGTCAAACCGCTGAACGGCAGCGGCGGCAACGGCCATCCTCCGGCTTCCGCCGACGTCGCGGCGGCAAGCGGACAACCTACCGCGCCGGCTTCGTCCCATGCGCCTGCCGCCGACGGACCGCGCCTGATCGATCTGGCGCGTCCGCTGGAAGAGGACGTCGAGCTGCGCCTGCTCACCGATCGCGATCCCGAAGCGCTGGAAGTGTATCGCCATTCGTCCGCCCATCTGATGGCGGCGGCGGTGCTGGAACTTTTCCCGAGACCAAGCTGGGCCACGGCCCGGCGACCGAGAGCGGATTCTTCTACGACTTCCATCGCGAGAAGCCGTTCACGCCCGAGGACCTCGAGGCCATCGAGAAGAAGATGCAGGAGCTGGTGAAGCAGGACCTGCCTTACGCGCGCGAATTTCTGCCGCGCACCGAAGGACTGGAGCGCTTCAAGTCGGAAGGCGACTTCATGAAGTGCCACTTCATCGAGCAGTTCACCGCGCCCGACGAGAAGATTTCCATCTACAAGACCGGCAAGTTCACCGACTTCTGCCGCGGGCCGCACATCCCGTCCACCGGCCGCATCAAGGCGTTCAAGGTGCTCAGCATCGCCGGCGCTTACTGGCTGGGCGACGAGAAAAATCCGCAGCTTCAGCGCATCTACGGCACCTCGTTCTTCAGCAAGAAGGACCTCGACGACTACCTGCACAAGCTGGAGGAGGCGAAGAAGCGCGACCATCGCGTGCTGGGCAAGCAGCTCGACCTGTTCTCCATCCAGGAGCTGGCCGGGCCGGGCCTGATCTTCTGGCATCCCAAGGGCGGCATCATCCGCAAGGAGATGGAAGACTGGATGCGCGAGGAGTACCTGCGGCGCGGCTACGCGCTGGTGAACACCCCGCACGTGGCGCGCGTGGACCTGTGGAAGACCAGCGGCCACGAAGGCTACTACGCGCAGAACATGTTTACCCCCATGGAACTGGACGATGCGGACTATCGCATGAAGCCGATGAATTGTCCGTTCCATATTTTGATCTATCAAGGACTCGCTGAAGTCGTATCGCGATCTGCCGGTGCGCCTGGGCGAAATGGGCACCGTCTATCGCTACGAGCGTTCGGGCGTGATGCATGGCCTGCTGCGCGTGCGCGGCTTCACCCAGGACGACGCGCACATCTTCTGCACGCCCGAGCAGATTGAGGACGAGGTCAGCGGCTGCATCGATTTTGCGCTGGCCGTGCTGAAGACCTACGGCTTCGATCAGTATCAGGTGGAGCTTTCGACCTGGGACCCGAACGATCGCAAGACCTTCATTGGCAGCGACGAGCAGTGGATCTCGTCCGAAGCTTCGCTGAAGAATGTGCTGGAGCGCCGCGGCATTCCCTACAAGCTGATTCCCGGCGAAGCCGCGTTTTACGGGCCGAAGATTGATATCAAGTTGGTGGATGCCATCGGCCGCCTGTGGCAGCTCTGCACCGTGCAGTTCGACTGGAACCTGCCGCAGCGCTTCGACCTGGAGTACGTGGGCGAAGACGGCAAACGGCATCAGCCGCTGATGGTGCACCGCGCGCTCTACGGCTCCATCGAGCGCTTCTTCGGTGTGCTGATCGAGCACTATGCCGGAGCGTTTCCGGTGTGGCTGTCGCCGACGCAGGTGGTGGTCATCCCCATCGGCGAGAAGCATCATGCCTACGCCAGCGAAGTCGGCGAAAAGCTGAAAGCTGCCGGAGTGCGCGTGCACGTGGATCTGCGTCCCGAAAAGATGAATGCCAAGATCCGCGAGCACGCCATGCAGAAGGTGCCGTTCCAGTTGGTCGTCGGCGACAAAGAGATGGAAGCCGGCGAAGTCAACGTCCGCGTCCGCGGCCAGGAGCGCGCGGAAGGCTCGGTGAAGGCGGAGGCCTTCGTGGAGCGGGTGAAGGGGCTGATTGAGAGCAAGAGTTCTACGCTGTAGGGCTTGCCGCAACCCGTTAAGGACTGCAACTCGGAAACGGGGCCCGGGGGCAAATCAGCTATTTCGCAAGTACCACGCTCGCCAGCTCCTGTTCCAACTTACGGCTAAAAGTCGAGAACCACTCATCGTCCGATGCCGTGCCCATGGCTACGATTTCATCCGCCCTGAATGAGACGTGTACGGGTTTCAGATCGGATACCCAAACCGCATATCTATAAGGCGGTAGTTCGGCAACTCGAGCAAGGGTCACCGTCCACTCAGGGTGCTCTATCCGCAGTCGTCGTTCAAAAAGCGCACGCTTGGCTTCCCAATGACCTTCGGTACTCATTAGCAACCTCTCTTTCAAACTCACGGTAGCATCCCGTCCACAGAGCTCCAAATTACCGTCCCGATATCTTTCGTCTGCCCGGAATTTCTATAAACACAACCCTTGTCCAAGGTTTTCATCAGTACAGAGACCGTCCAATCCGAGACGATTGCCGCAGGTTGTCGCCATCCCAGGTCTGGAAAACCGCGAGCCTGGGGCACCCTCCGCGATTTCTGCTCCTTTAGGCGCTACCTGGGTTAATCCCCACGCCGAGCGGCCCGGTACGTCCGTTGACCATCTACCCATACCGCTGGTATGGTTTTCCATATGAAGACCACGCTCAACGTTGACGACACCGTCATGGCCCAGCTCAAGCGCGAGGCGGCCCGCCAAGGACGAACCATGTCGGAACTGGTGGAGACGGCGCTGCGTAATCTGTTCCGGGCGCAGAAGAAGGTCGCCGAGCTACCGCCCCTGCCGGTCTTCCACAGCGGCGGCGCGCTGGTTGATATTGCTGATCGCGACGCGTTGTACCAGGCGATGGAAGGCCGATAGGCATTGGTCCTCGTCGATACCAATGTCCTGGTTTATGCCGCCGACGCTGATTCTCCACACCATGCCGCTGCGCGCTCCTGGCTTGAGCACCAACGGCGCAGGCCGGAGGCGTGGTACACGACATGGCCGGTCGTATACGAATTTCTGCGAGTGACGACTCATCCTCGGGTCATGAGACAGCCCTGGAGCGTACAGAAGTCGTGGGAGTTCGTGTCGAGCCTGCTCGACTCGCCGGGAATCAGTGTGCTGGTCCCCACCTCCCGGCACACCGAGATCGCCGGACAAGTCTTTGCGGAGCTGCCCTACCTGGCCGGCAACCTCCTGCATGACACTCACACCGCAATCCTCATGCGCGAACATGGTATTCGTCGAATCTGTACCCGCGACACCGACTTCCATCGGTTTCCCTTTCTCGAGGTTGTCGATCCTGTGACCGAATGAAAAGCCTCGAACGGAACTTGTGCGTGCGCCGGCTCGTACATCTCCCTGGATGGTATGACCAAGGAGTAGAGATTCGTGCGAACCCGACACCTGCTTGTCTTCTCAATTTTCGTTTTCGTTGCCACCATTATTTTCAGCGGCGCTTTATTTGCCCAGGACTCCGGCTTCAATCTGTCGCTGCATGCCAACGGTCACGCCACCGCGGCCGAGATCGGCCTGCCCGGCTATCCCGGCGCTTCTATCTACAAGGACCCCGACAACGACGGCGCCATCGATCTGGGTTACAGCTTCGGCGACACTCACTTCCGCCTGATGGTTGCCAGCTACGTGACCAGCGACTTGCCGGCCAAGGTGCTCGACTTCTATCGCAAGCCGCTCTCCCGTTACGGCGAGGTGCTGGAGTGTAACGGCGGCAAGCCGGTCGGCAGTCTCACCCGCACCCACAGCGGGCTGACCTGCGCCGACCAGCAGGACGGACACGTCCAGGTGAACGGTCACAGCGACGCCAACGATCACGAGCTGCGCTCCGGCAATCCGCACGATTTCCGCATCGTCGGCATCGACAAGGCCGAGTCCAAGTCCACCCGCTTCGCTCTGGTCTATCTTCAGGTGCCAAAGGACAAAGACGCCGGGTCGAAGTAGGCGGAATGTGGAGTTGACTTCGAGAATCCGCCTGGTGCACCGAGATTCCCGTCAGCCTCCTGCTGACGTGGCAGGCAGGACTTACCTGTGGTAAGATTATTTTATGGAAAAGGTTACAGTTTCGTCCAAAGGCCAAATCGCCATTCCGAAGCAGGTGCGGGACGCTCTCAATCTCACGGAGGGCACCAAGCTGACGCTGGAAGTGCGGGGGCAGGAAATTGTGCTCTCCAAAGGCGATGAGTGGAAAAAGCTGCAGGGCGCTGGCCGCGACATCATGAAGGACTTCGCGGAGTTCCGGAAAGAGGAGCGCGAACTTGAAGACTCGCGTTCTTGATAGCTGGCCCGTCATCGAATGGATCAAGGACCGACAACCAGCGGCGGCCATAATGAGAGAATTTCTCCTCGAGGCCGGGGCCGGCACGGTTCATCTTTTCATGAGCGCCATCAATGTCGGCGAGGTCTATTACTACGTTCGCAAGTATGGCAGCGAAGCACTTGCCGAGTCGTGGCGTGCATCATCGCGAACGCTACCTATCACCATCGAAGTGCCGACGCTCAATGAAATCTGGGACGCAGCTCTCCTCAAAGCAAAATATCCAATCGCGTATGCGGATGCCTTCGCCGCGGCGTTGGCGCAGAAACACCGCTGCCCTCTGGTGACCGGCGATCCAGAACTGCGCGCGATTAGCGAGCTCGAACTGGACTGGATCGGCCCGGCGACCGAATAGATTGCGCGTCCCGCCTTCCTTGCGCAACGGCGATCGAGGGCCTGATCGAAAGCCGAGTGCTACATTCAAAGGGTAGAGTCCCACATTGTGGGACCCCGCGATCCGATTTACTTAGCCTCCGCCACATCCGTGTGCTGGGAGTAAACCGCGTGCCAGGCGCCGTCCTGAAAAGCGAAGACGTCGGCCATGTACTGCGCGGGAAACTTACTGTCCGCCGAGGCCGGTTTGAGCAGTCGCATGATGCCGGTGGCGCCGTGGACCTCATAAGTTTCGCCTGGAACCGTCGGCACCGCCGCGGTGCTGCCGTGGTTCTTACGCGCGTGCTCCAACTCCCAATCCTTCCCATGAACGCCCTTGGGCGAAACGCTGGCGTAATCGGCTGAGAGCAGGCACTGCAGATAATTCGCATCGCCCTGGGTGAAGGCGCGATTCCACTCCGCTTCCACGTGCCTGAGAGAAGCTGCATCGGGCGATTGCTTGCCGAGGACGGTGGAACAATTCTGCGCGAAGAGCGGCGTGGCGAAAAACGACAGCAATAGAACGACAGCCAATCTCATGCTTTTCCCTCGTTCGTGATTTCAGGTCTTAGATGGACGAGGAGTTCAACGGTCATCGCCACGCGCCCCGGAAAGGCATCGCTTCGTCAAGATTGCATTTACGCGCCGAGCTTTTGCGAGGCGGCCAGGTCCTTCGGCGGAGGCGGTACTTCCGGCGGCGCGCACTGGCTGGATGCCGAGGCCATCCAATTCAGGATGAGCGTAGCAACCGCGAAAATACCGACAGCGGCGATGGCGCCTTCGCGGTCCGTGCCCGGGGTGTGAAAATCGTAGGGCAGCAGTCCGGCAAATAACACAGTGATGCCGAGAAAAGCGTAGTAAACCGCGTGTAGAATCCATCCCCACCAAGCGCGCGGCCGCTGGGCGACGAACAACCGGCCCAGAATGCCCTGGGTAAGATTCTGGCGGCGCGCTTGCGCCAGCGCCGCCGGTGACAATGCCTCGGTCACCTCTTCGATCTTCTCTTTGACCGCCAGTTGCAGATTTTCCAGAGACTGTGGCGGGATCCTGGTCACGGTGCCCCCGGAGTTCGCCGATTGCTGCAGCTTGTCGGAGAATTCCAGCAGTTCGCCGGCTTCCTTCATCAACTGTCTCGCCCGGCCGCGAGCGTCGCGCGTGGCCAGCCAGACTTTGACCTTGGAGCCGATGACCCCGGCGATCGGACCCAGAATCGCACCTATGACAGCCGCCGTGGCATCCAGCGCCATGTTTCACCTGACCTGTAGTGTTGAGAATGGTCGAACCGGTGCGCCATTATCGCGTGCGCATTCGAGCGAGACAATCAAATTGTGCTTTATTCGTAGGCGAGCGCGTCGATGGGGTCTTTCTGCGCCGCCTTCAGCGCCGGATAGAGCGCTCCCAGCAGTGAGCCCACCAGCGCGATGATGGCCGCGCGCAGCAGCCATTCCGAGGTGATCAGCACCGGCAGCGTCTGAAAGCGTACCGCGCAAACCGGCGCGCGAGGCATAACTGATGCCGATTCCAAGGATCACGCCGGCAACGGCAATGATGGCGGTCTCCCGCAGCACCGCGTTCACGATGTAAAGCTTGCTGGCGCCCAGCGATTTCAGGATGCCGATCTCGCGCGTGCGCTCCATCACCGCGGCATACATCGCCTGGAAGATGACGATGAAGCCGATAATCATCGAGATGCCGATGACCACGTCAATCACGATGTTCAGGCCAGGAAGGCTGGCCGAGGTCATCAGGCTCATGTACTCCTTAATGGAGTGCACCCCGTACTGCTGCATGCCGGGAATGTTTTTGATGTCCGCGACCACTGCGTCAGCAGCGTTGGGATCGTCCAGCTTGACGTAGAAGATGGTGGCCTTGCCGATGGCGCCAATCAGGTCTTGCAGGGTGGTGATAGGCACGAACTTGCGCGCGCCCTTGCCGTGTTCCACGATGCCGCAGATGCGGAAGGGATGATTCAGCGCCTGGATGGTCGCGCCCACTTTGACGTGATCGGCGGCCGCCTGCAGGTCGTCAATAATCATGTCGTACGGGCCCTGGAATGGACCGCCGGAGAGATAGTGGAACCCGCCGGTAACCGCGTTGAACGAATCCAGGTCAATGCCGTCGAGCACTTCGGTATGCACCGAGATGGTGAGCTGCGTGACCACCGGCGCCACCGCGATCACATGCGGCAACTTGGCGATCTTGTCCGCGACTTTGACGGAGACCGGCGCGCCGCTGACACCCATCAGCAGCGACGAGCCCGGCGGCTGCACCATGATGTCGGCGCCGATACCAACCTGGCGGTTCTTGCTGTCGTTCAGCATGCCCAGCATGATGCCCACGATCAGCAGAATCAGAGTTACTTCGATGGCCACTGCCAGCACACTGATAAAGGTGCGGAAGGGCCGATACACCAGGTTGGCAAGAATCATCCGGTTCATGACGAATCTTTGATTGTATAAGATGCGCGCGCCGGGACCGGCGATGACGCCAACTGAGCCTTCCGTCCGCTTACAATATTGCCCATGTCGGAAGCTGCCTCATCCTGGAACGCCGACCTCTATCAATCCCATCATGCCTGGGTGTGGAACTACGGCAAGGGCGTGCTGGAACTGCTGGCGCCTAAGGCGGGCGAGCGCATTCTGGACGTTGGCTGCGGCACCGGACAACTGGCGGCGGAGATAGAACAGTCGGGCGCGGAGGTCGTCGGTGTTGACCGCTCACCGGAGATGATTGCTGCTGCCCGCACTAACTTCCCAGGCGTTGTCTTCGAAGTTGCTGACGCCGCGGCGCTGTCCTTCGAGGCCGAGTTCGACGCCGTGTTCTCGAATGCCGCCATGCACTGGGTGCACGACCAGGCCGCCGCCATCGCCGGCATCGCACGCGCACTTAAGCCTGGCGGCCGCTTGGTCTTCGAGATGGGCGGCCACGGTAACGTGCAGACGGTTACCACGGCAGTGATGCAGGCGCTCTCCGACATAAACGTCCCGCAGCCGGAACGCCTGTTTCCCTGGTATTTCCCGTCCATTGGCGAGTACGCGGGGCTGCTGGAATCGTCAGGACTCGCCGTGACGTTTGCGGTGCTGTTTGACCGTCCGACGCCGCTCGACGGCGGCGAACAAGGCCTGGCGAAATGGATTGAGATGTTCGGCGGCTATGCCACCGGCAACCTCACAGCAAACCAGAAAGCCGAGTTCGTACGGCGGGTAGAAGAGCTGGCGCGTCCGGCCCTGTTTCGCGAAGGCACCTGGGTGGCCGACTACAAGCGTCTGCGCATGGTTGCCGTCAAATCCTGACCTTGCGACGCGCGCCCCTGTACAAGCTACCCGTCTCCCTGCTCTATAGGAAAAACGCCTGCCGATGCGGATTTGCTTGACATAGGCTCCTATTCGCAGCTAAATACTCGCGCACACAGGTACCCACCTGCGAGGAGCGTGTATGAACAAAGGGGATCTGGTCGAGAAGATTGCCGCGGGCAATGGCATCACCAAAACCGCCGCGGCAGGCGCCATCGACACCATTGTCAGCGCGGTGACGAGCTCGCTGAAAAAGGGTGATCGGGTGACGCTGGTGGGATTCGGAACATTCTCGGTGTCGCAGCGCAAGGCGCGCAACGGGCGCAATCCGCAGACAGGCGGTGTCATCAAGATTGCCGCCCGCCGGGTTGCCAAGTTCACACCGGGAGTGGAGTTGAAAAAGGCCGTCAACAAGAAGTAGCCGGCAACCCAGGATTCAGCGGCAGAGCGCGTGCTCTGCCGCTTTTACTTGCGTTTCACGGCTGGTAAATCCAGGCGTCGGTGACTCCGCCGGCCATGGGGTCTTCGCCATAGCCCCCGGCAATCAACACCCGCCCATCCGCCAGCACCGTTGCCGAAGAAAAGTAACGTCCTCCTCCCACCGATCCGGTCACTGGCTGGAATCGATTGGTCGCGGGATCATAGACCTCCGGATGTTCGGCGCCACCGGCAATCAGGATGCGGCCATTGGGAAGTGCCACCGCCGAATGCATCAGCTTATAGCGCTTGAAGTTCATATCACTGGCTGGCGCGAACTTGCCGCTCGCCGGATTGTAAATTTCCGCCGACGCATACTGACCGCGCCAGTCGCGATTATCCGAGCCGCCGACCACCAGGACGCGGCCATCCGGCAGTAGCGCCGCAGCCAGCTTGTGGCGTCCGGTCTGCATGCTCCCGGTCGTGGTGAAACGTCCGGTTGAGGGATCATACGTCTCGGCGCTAGCTTCGATTTGCACACCGGGATAGCGGCCGGCGCTGGAGCCTCCGATAACCAGGACGCGGCCGTCCTTGAGCATGACAGCGGTGTGGCCGTCGCGTGGAACGCGCATGCTTCCGGTGGCAGTGAAGCGGCCGGTTGCCGGGTCGTAGAGTTCAGCGCTGGCGAGTTGGTCATATTCCCGCTCTCCGTCGCCACCGATGAATACGACTTTGCCGTTCTTCAAAAGCAGGGCGACCGCACCGCAGCGCGGGCCGGTCATGTTGCCAGTGGCATGAAAGGTCTGCGTTGCCGGATCATAGAGCTCAGCCGACGACAGATTTCGTCCGGAGCCATCGGCGCCGCCGGCGATCAGCACTTTACCGCCGGGTAGCAAGGTCGCGGTGTGGCAGGAGCGGGCGATCTCCAACTTGCCGGCGGGCGTGAAGCTGCCATTATGCGGGTCGAATAACTCGGCCGTGTTTATGTATTCGCCATTGGCTTCCATGCCGCCGGTCACTAGCACTTTACCGTTCGGCAGCAAGGTCGCGGTCTGCGAGAAGCGGCGCGTGCCCAGCTTGCCGGTCGCGGTGACGCGTCCAACGGAATCGGTGGGCTTAAAGGGAAAGGCGTGGGTCATGACAGGAACGGCGGCCAGCACTGCGACGACGAGCAGACTGCAGATAGCGAGAGGGGCCCGGTACGCTGTTTTCATGTCAACCCTCCGGAATAGGGAGAAGACGGCGACCCAGAATTTTGGTAAGCGTAGCATCGGTGCAGGCGGGGCTGAATCCTTTCCCGCCCTCAGGAATCCAATCACCCCGGCCACAGAACCTTAAAATTGCAGTAAACGCTGTGTTTCCAATATAATCAAGGTTTGCGACCAGCGAGATAGGGAGTTCTATGAAGGCAGCCATCCATCCGACTTACGACGCAGTGCGCGTCCATTGCGCCTGCGGCAACACTTTTATGACGCGTTCCACCCATAAGGGCGATATCAGCGTTGAAATCTGTTCCAATTGCCACCCGTTCTTCACCGGCAAGCAGAAGCTGATGGACACTGCCGGTCGTGTGGAGCGCTTCCGCCGCAAGTACGCCAAGAGCGACGCCGGCAAAGCCGAAGCCGCCAAGGCTGCTGCGGAGACCGCCAAGCAATAACCGAATCCGGTTGCACCAAAGCCTCCGCTGCGGCGGAGGCTTTTGCATACGACAGTAAAATGGATAGAGATCGGATCGAAGTGCGAATTTGAATCCTGGAAGCTCGATGCACAAGTTCTTCGAAAGTCCGGCGGAACGGGTCGCCCCTGGCGCAGCGCGGGTACCGGCCTCCGTCTCCCTCGGCGGCGTCGAGGTTGGTCCGGCAACCGTGCTGGCCCCCATGGCCGGCATCACCGATACGGTCTTTCGCCGCTTCATCCGCAACCTGGGCGGCTGCGGCCTGATGATGACCGAGTTCACCTCCGCTGACGGCATCATTCGCCGCAAAGACAAGAAGGCCAAGCAATACCTGACCTTCTACGGCAATGAGCATCCGATTTCGGCGCAGCTCTTCGGCAGCGATCCCGTGACCCTGGCCGAGGCGGCGCGCTTCGTCCAAGAACTCGGCTTCGACCTGGTGGACTTGAACCTGGGGTGCCCGGCGAAGAAGGTCGTAAAGTGCAATGGCGGTTCGGGACTGCTGCGCGATCTGCCGCTCATCGAGAACATCTTCAAGTCCATTCGCTCGGCGGTAACCATTCCGTTCACCGTGAAGTTCCGCGCCGGCTGGAGCGACAAGGAGATTGTCCACGTGCAACTGGCGAAGCTGGCCGAGGAATGCGGCCTGGCCGGCGTCGCGCTGCACGCCCGCACTCGCGAGCAGGGCTACAGCGGACACGCCAATTGGGACTGGATCGCCGCGGTGAAGGATGCAGTCAAAATTCCGGTCATCGGCAATGGCGACGTGCGCACGCCCGAGGACGCCGCCGCCATGGTGGCGCATACCGGATGCGACGCCGTGATGATCGGCCGCAGCGCTGCGTCGAATCCCTGGATCTTCCGCCAGATTGAGCAATATACCCGCACCGGCAGCTACGGACATCCCAGCGACGCCGACCGTTACGACATGATCCGCATGTATTTCGGCATGCTGCTGGAGGAGAAGGTTGGCGGCGCGGAAGGCAAGATGAAGCAGTTCGTCTCCTGGTTCACCCACGGAGTGCCGGGTGGCGCGCAACTGCGCAAGGCCGTGTACGAAGCCAAGACCGGCCCGGAGATCCTGGCTGCGGTGGACACCTTCTTCGACGCGCTGCTGAACGGCAAAGTGCACGAGCCCGCGCGCTCCGATACCGGCACCGCTCCTGCCTGCGTCGCTTAATCAAACATCACGGCCGGAACTTCGCCGCACAAACCGCCGTATCATCTTCCGAGAGCGACTTCCCTAATGCGAAAGAGATGGAAAGAAGTAAGTCTTGGCCTGCTGAATCTGCTGCTGGTGGTTGCCATGATTGCGGCGGCGCAAGGCATCCTGTTCAAGCTGTACCCTCACGATCGCAGCACCCCGCCTCCCGTCGCCGGCGGCGCCATCTTGGCTATCGCGGTTTTCCTCGCCTACGTTGCCGGATGCCGATGGATCGAACGCCGCCGGCCAACCGAGCTTGCCGCCAATCGCGCCGCGCCCGAACTGGCCTTCGGATTCGCCTTCGGTTTCGCGCTGTTTATGACGGTCATGGCAATCCTGCAGGCGATGGGCGTCTATCATCCCGCAGGCTGGGGCTCCGCCGGACATCTTGCTGCCGGACTGCTGTTCGCTACGCTGGCGGGCATCACCGAAGAAATTCTCTTCCGCGGCCTGCTCTTCCGGCTGAGCTCGAAGATCATCGGCACCTGGGGCGCGCTGCTGCTCACCGCCGGACTGTTTGGTCTGGCCCACATGGCCAATCCCGGAGCGACCAAGACCAGCGCGCTGGCCATCGCCCTGGAAGCGGGCATTTTGCTGGGCGCGGCCTATGCCGCCACCGAGCGGCTGTGGGTGCCCATCGGCATGCACATCGCCTGGAACTTCACCGAGGGCTCAGTCTTCGGCATGAGCGTCTCCGGGCTAAACAAGGTGACCGGACTGATCCAGGGCTCGTTGCAAGGCTCGCGGCTGCTGACCGGCGGCGCCTTCGGGCCCGAGGCTTCCATCGTAGCGGTCGCCGTATGTCTGGTCGGTGCGCTCTACTTCCTGTATCGCATGCTTCGTCTGCATCGCGTCGAGCCGCCGGTTTGGAGCTCCGCCGTGCGCCTTGACCAGCCGTCCACGCCAGCAAGTTCCAGCGCGACCTGAAGCTGGTTTTGATGTAGCATGGCGGCAACTTCAGGAGGAGCCGGCATGCCGCATTGCACCCGGTGCGGGACCGAGGTCGCCGCCAACATTCAATTCTGCCCAAGCTGTGGTCAGCCGCAAGGCATGGCGCCGGCGGTCTCGAACGCACCCGCAGCTCATTCCGGACTCTCCGAGAACGCGGCTGCCACGCTCTGCTATGCCGTCGGCTGGATCACCGGCATCGTCTTCTACCTCATTGATAAGCGGCCCTACGTTCGCTTCCACGCGGCGCAGTCCATCGTGACCTTCGGCGGGCTGCACATCATCCGCATCGTGCTGGCCATGATCTTCGGGGTGGGCTTCCTATTCGGCGGCCTGCGTCATCACCACTACGGCTACGGGGCGCTGGGAGGGATCGGCGTCGGACTGGCGCTGCTGGCGGCCTTCAGCCTGTTCACCTTCGTCCTCTGGATTGTCTGCATGGTGAAGGCCTCGCAGGGGCAGAAGTTCATGCTGCCGCTGGCGGGCGAGCTGGCGGAGAACATGGCCAGGTAGGGCGGCGGGCCTGACGCGCTTTGCCCGAAAAAAAGAAAAAAATGTGTTGCAGGGGTTGGGGTTGGCGCGCTAAACGTGTGTAACCTGATGATTCCAAATAAGTTACACGTTAAATCTTGAAAACAAAGGAGTTGCGGGGCGGATTTTGAGCATGCATTGCGCAAATGCGCAACGTTGGCATGCATACAATGGCGCGGATTCCGCCCCACGCCCAGGCCTTTGGGGTGCGGCAAGAAATCCAGATAGCTGCCGGGCCGGTAAGCCGAATTCATCTGCCTCGACATCGATATTCCATACAGGCTATATTCCTTCTGTGGCATGGCAGGTTGAATTCACAGACGATTTCGGCGCCTGGTGGGACTCGCTGACCACGGAAGAGCAGGAAGCCGCCGCCAAGGTCGAGTTTCTTGGGAACACGGCCCAACTTTGCCCCGTCCACACTCCGATGTGATTGTTATTTCGAAACATTCGAACATGAAGGAACTTCGCGGGCGCGCGGGTGAAGCTCAGCTACGGGTGTTGTACGTGTTTAATCCAAAAGCGCACGGCTGTGTTGTTAATTGGCGGCGACAAGAGTGGCAAGCCCGCCTGGTATGACGAGTTCGTCCCTATCGCTGACAGGATATTTGACCAACACCTTGAAGAATTGAGGAAGGAAGAGGGAGATGGCACATAAATTTTCTGAGCTACGCGCGAAAATGTCTGACGAGTCACGCGAGCGCTCCCACCAAAGGGCGGAACTCTACAAGAAAGACATGGCCCTCGACGAACTCCGGGTAGCGCTGAATCTAACCCAGGAACACCTGGCGAAGACTTTGCACGTCAGACAATCGTCCATTTCGAAGATGGAGCGGCGCGCTGATATGTATGTCAGCACTCTCGACTCCATGGTCAGGGCAATGGGGGGAGTACTCCGCATCGAGGCCACATTTCCGGACCATGGGACAGTACAGATCAGTCAATTCGGAAAGGTAAGAAAGGCAAGCTGAGCGCTTACACCGAGCCACGACTGCGCTCGGTTTAAACGTCCGGAAGAAAAGATAGCTGCCGGGCCTGTAAGCCGAATTTTGTCTGCCGCCCGTTCTTTCCGCCGGGAGCACCAGGGCGGGGTCGCGACGAAAACAACGGGCGGCGCGACGGTCATTCCTCTGGGCCGCGCATTACTGCGCGGCTCTAGCGACCTACCCGGAAGTTGTGACGCACCGAGCCGGCACGTGCAGCGCCGAAGCGCCGCTCCTCCCCTATTTGGTCTTGCTCCGTGTGGGGTTTGCCCTGCCACCGCCATTACTGGCGGCGCGGTGCGCTCTTACCGCACCATTTCACCCTTACCCGGCTTGCGCCGGGCGGTATATTTTCTGTGGCACTTTCCGTCAACGGCGCTTTCAGCGCCGCCGCCCGGACGTTATCCGGCACACCGCTCTGTGGAGTTCGGACTTTCCTCCATCCTCCGGCGCAGCCTGGCCAAAGCCAGCGTCCGCCGGCGGACAGCGACCGTCCGGCCCAGCAGCTAACTTCCACATTATAGATGGCGCGGGATATCCGCTCCCACCTAGAGCGCAGGCGCGAATGTGAGTCTCGTCGCCTTTCCGGCCACGTCACAATACCCCGTGACTGACATCACAGACCGTTGGTCATCTCGAGGGTACAAAGACGATAGCTAACTATTTGCCGGGGTGCGCGATGTTGACTTTTGCTATCTTCCCTTTCCTGCTGTTCTTCGCCGGAGCCTATCTGGTGCTTTGCCTGCCGCTGGCCAGCATGTGGTCCATCCGCAAACAGAACCGTGGCCGCCACGGCATCATCTGCCCGGAGACTCGCAACCCAGCCGACATCGAGCTCGATGGCCGTTATGCCATGCAGACCGCCACTCATAACTACGAGCATTCGCGCATCGCGTCGTGCTCGCGCTGGCCGGAAAAGGACGAATGCGACCAGGAGTGCCTGGCCCAGGTCAACCCGTCGCCGGAGAACATCGAGCGCCTGTTGAGCAAGTTTTGCTCGGGAAAGGTCTGCGGCCTTTGCGACCGCGCCTTGCGAGCCAGCGACTGGGCCTTCAGCCGCGTCGGTTGGCTGGACGAAAAGCAAAAGCTCATCGAGCTCCACGACATCGAGCTGCCGAATCTGCAGCAGGAATTGCAAGGCAACAAGCCGTTGTGCTGGACGTGCCACCTCCAGGAACGCGAGCGCCAGGCGAAGCCGCCGGCCCCGCGCAAGGGGGACCGGCACCGGGATGCGGCTCTGGCTTAGCGGCTTGAAGTGGTAGGCCGGCGCATCTCGACCGCGCCGGACTCGACGTCGCTTCGTCTACTTCATGCACCGAGGTGGTCGCGCTCCCGCCCACCTCGGCTTTTTTTGACCCCCGAATCTGAGCCCGTAAGGCGTTCCCAGCGCTGAAGCGCTGGGCTGTGATGTGCTGTCCGCTTCGCGGACGGGAGCGTGCCGGTGGGAGTGTTCAGCCGTACCGATAATGTGTCTCTTTGATTTTGTCATCACGAACGGGCTTCAGCCCGTGAGGGATCTGCTTCTCCCAAACATGGCGACAGCGTCAAGGAAAAGCAGATGCCTCGCTGCGCTCGTCATGACAAATCGAAACCAGGGTCAACGTGCGTGAACCCGCACAAGAGTAAAATGCAAGCCGTACGGCGGAGGCTTCATGCGACGCACTACCGCGATGATTGCTTTTCTTCTGCTGGTGTGCCTGAGCGCCTGGGCGCAAACTTCCGCACCTGCAACCGGCCAGCAACCTGCCGTCCGCAAGCTTCCCATCGAGGGGTACGCCGGTACCTGGAACTGCATGTTTGAAGGCAAGCCCTGGCTCATGATCGGCCTGGGATTTGAAGGTGACAATCTGGTCGGCTGGATGCAGCACGCCAAGGATTACAAGTTCAACGACCAGGGCGAGATCAAAAGCATCGGTGAGACGCAAGCCAAAGCAACCATCACTAAGGCCGAGATGTCCGGTGACGGATTGCTGCTGACGGTGAAGGATGACGACACCCAGAAGACCGAGCACTATGTGATGCGGTTGATCAGCCCGAACACGGCTGAACTCAAGATGAGCGAAATGACGATGCCCCCGGGGATGCCCAAGCCCCGGCCGTGGAAGCTGACCAAATCCGAAGCCGCGCAATAGCCGCCCTGGCCGAAAAAATTTCGCACATCTCCGGGCCCGCAGGCTGAATCCAAATTTGGGTAGCCGAAGTCCATCCTGGCTCCTTCAGGATGGATGCAGCGGGTGGTGGCGCGGGTTTTTACCGTTTCCTCCGCTTGAGTGCGGCCGAAGCAGAACGGTGTCAGGCCGGACTACATCACTCGCGTAAATCCTCAGCGGAAGATTCCACCCAGGAAAGCCAGCAGGAAAATCAAGACCAGTATGGTGCGCCACAGCCGGCCTTCCGGCAGCGATCCTTGTCCGGAAACCCGGGGCGGGACCCAGAACAGCGCCACGCTGGCGAGGATTAGTGCGGGGACGAAAAGGAAGGCCAGTAACGCCCAGTGCGAACCGTCCTGATGGAAGAGATTGCCCTGCTTCAGCGGCGGTCCCAGCGCGTGTCCCAGAAACCAGCACAGGATGGCGCTGCCCAATCCGGCAACCGCACCAAGCACGCGAAGGATGAGAGGTGTCATTGGCCGCAAGCAGTGTAACAGGGCAACTGGCGGCGGCCCGCAAGGTTACAGTCGTGTGAACATCAGCTCTGTTCCGTTTCGACTCGCGCCACAGTCAAGGTTGTATCGCGGCCTGCACCTGCACCTGTTTCTCGACCTCGCCATCGCCGGTGATTTCGACCGGCGTTCCAGCTTTCCGGTAAGGCGCCAGCACCGTCGGGTCGGACCATTGCAGGTCCCAGCCATCGTTGATGGCGATCAGGACATAGTGGCCGGGGGCGACGTTGGCCAGGCTGAAGGTGCCGTCGCTGTCGCTCTGGTCGCGCCGGAACAGCGGCAGGTTTGCTTCCGGATCGTCGGGCACCAGAACGATCATGGCGCCGGCGAAGGGCTTGCCGTCGCGCATGGCGGTGCCGGTAACATGGGCCACCGCACGCGAAGCCATGCCCGAGATTCGCACCTTCTCGGAGCCGGCGATCTGCAAAGTTCGACCACTGATCTTGGCGCCGCTGGCTGCCAGCTTGGTCAGCAGGTAGCCTCCTGAAGTGGACAGCACCACCAGGTAGCGGCCGGGACGCACCTGGTCGCTGTGGAAGCTGAACTCGCCGCGTTCGGAAATCGGGCTGTTGAACATCTCCTGGGTGTCGCGATTAACGAGGCCGATCTCCGCCCCCGGAGGTATGCGGGCGGCGCCCTCGAACCAGATCAGTCCGTCCACCGCCGCGAAGGCCGGGCTGTCGGCGACGGTGATCTCAGTATCGCCCGTTAGTTCCACTTCCTGGAACCAGCCGCGACTCTGCTTGTGGCCGGGTCCGCTGCCCGCCGGCATTTCGACGACGTAGCGCCCGGGAGCGAGACCGGCAATCTCAATCACTCCCGGCTCGGGCCAAGTGACCGGCGCGTTGAACGCCGGATCGAGGTAGCCATCGAACAGCCGCTGCGAAACGTGCGGATAAGTATTCTCGAAACCCGGGCTGGCGCTTCCCGCTCCGCCGGTTCTGATGCGAAGATGAAGCGCCGGCACAGCGTGCATCACCGCGTCGGCGGTCAGGTGATCGCCGGGATGGATTATCAGAGGACTGGCGCCCGCTGAATCGAAGGCATCGGGATAAAACGTCAGCGGATAGGTTACGTCGAGATTCGTATCCGTCGCGGCTTCGCCGCCATCTTCCGCGGAGGGCCGCCTGTGTCGCACCACATCGCGGGAATTTTGTGCGTACCACGGACGGGCGGAGAACACGATGAAGTATGTCCCCGGCGAGACATGTCCCAAGCGATAGTAGCCCTGGTCGTCGGTCTGGCCTTGGTCCATGGGTACGATTTTTTGCCGGCCGTCCTGGATGGTCTTCTGGAACAGGCGCACCATGGCGCCTTGCACCGGTTCATTGTTGTCGTCGGTGACATGTCCTTCCAGGCTGGCGTCGGGATCGAGACGAAAGATGAGCGACTCGGAATCCAGGCCGGGGCCGGCGACGATCGCACTGGCATAAACGTCATGGTGATTGAAGGCCTGCAAGGTGAATCCGCGGGCCTGCGCCATCAGGGAATATTTGCCGCGCGGCAGGCCTTCGAACGCGAAGCGGCCATCGCTGCCGGTGAGGACGCTGCGGGCAATCTCGCGCTCCGAGCCTTGCTCGACCGGCGCAATGGCTACCGAGGCGGATGCGATGGGCTGATTGGTGAGGGAATTCACCACCATGCCGGCGATGCGAAAGTGTTGCGGCGCAGCGGCCGTGGCCGCATGCACCAGCACCACACTGATGAGTGCCGGCAGCAACGCGAGTAACGCACGTCTCCGCATGCTCAGCGCTCTCCCGTGGAAATCAGGTCCAGCGTAATCTGCGTTTTCTGATTGGGCGCCAGCGTCACTTTGGCGGCGTGCGAACTGTAAGGCTCGAGCGCATCCAGGTTGCCGTATTCCAGGCCGGCAATCTTGTCGAAGGCAAACACCAGGTAATCGCCGGGTGGAAGTCCGCTGAGGGTGAAGTCGCCGGACGGAGCTTGTGCGATGTATGGCGTTCGGGCGCCGTCCGCCAGCGCGATGATGGTGGCGCTCAATGGGACATTGCTGAAGCTCTTCACGTTGCCGCTGAGCGTCGCGGCGTCATCACGGAGCACGATATCCAGAGGTGAGACCGCGCCTCCGGGAAGCACGTTGAGCAATTCCGTCAGCACGTTGGCCTGGCCGTAGGTTGCCGAAGCTACATACCAGCCACCGTGCGGGCTGATGACCGCCTCGTATCGGCCGGGCTCCACGTTTTGCACCACGAATTGAAACTGGCCCGGCCGTGGCTGCAACAGGCTGCCATAGGCTTCGGGACTGGCGACATCTTCCGGCAGCAAGCGCACCGAAACCGGCGGCGGTCCGGCGTTTGCCGGTTGCTGGGTGGAGTTATGCGATTCCATCCGCACCTGCACCGGAATTGAGCTGACCGGTTCGAGCGCCAGATGCAGGCTCTCGCTGTTGGCGCCCACGGTGACGTGCGCCTCCGCGTGCAGCGACTGCTGGTTGGGCAGTTGCGCGAATGCCTTCACCACGTAGCTCCCGGCGGTTACGCTTTCAGCGGTGAACCGCCCGGTGGCGGCATTGAACTTGACCGGAATCGCCAGGTCGTCGCCCGAGGTGTCGAAGAACTGGACCGCCACTCCCTGTGCCGACTGAAGGCCGCTGACCGTACCTGACACCTGGTAGTTGGGCTGCAGCGCCATGGCGAAGTCGGCGTGCATCTGCTGCCCGCCAGATAACTGCAAGGGCGCGGCCGAGGAGCGGTCCGGCACTCCCGGATAAAAGACAAGGGGATAGCCGCTCTTGGGTCTCTCATCGGCGGCCAGCAGGCGAGTGTGATCTTCGCCCGGACCGGCCGCCAGGTAATAGGTTCCGGGCTCGAGGTTGGCAAAACGATAGCGCCCGTCATCGCCGGTTTCCGCGTAGCCCCGGGACTCCAGGCGCTTGTGCCCGTCGCGCATGTCCAGGTAGATCAACCGCAGTTGCATGTGTTCGATGGGCTGCTCGTTGACATCGAGCACGCGGCCGGAAATCGCGCTCTGGGGTATCAGTTGCAGGACCACACTGTCGCTGTTTGCGCCGATGGTCATCATCTGCGGTCTGCTCTGGTTGCCGAGGAACCCGGGCTTCTGAGCAAACACTGGAAACCGGCCTGCAAACAGACCGTCCATCTGGAAGTGTCCATCGCCATCGGTGAAGCAGCTCTGAGGTTGCGGTCCCAGTATCCGCACCAGCGCCCGGCCCACGGGCTCGCCGGTGGCGGAGTTCACGACGGTGCCGCTTACGGAGAATTTTTGTTCGCCGGCAGAGGACGCCGTACCGGATTGAGCTGCCAGGGGACAAGCGTACACGGCCAGCACTAGAGCAAGGCTTCCTAGGAGCGAGTTTCGCCGGAAGCTCCGCCAGATCAACCGTGCTACGCGACTTTTAGCAGCGCTCATGTGGGAGGTGGGCGATTCCATGCCGTATAAACCCGGCAGCATTCATGGTAACTCGCAACCCTGCCAAAGTTCGACGCCGGCGGGTTGCGACAAGTTCCCACGGCTTAGAGGGCGAGGCGGGCGATAGGGAAGAAAGGGCCCTGCGTCGAAGCGGACGCTAGCTGATCTGCCGCTTCGAAGCCCGGGCAATGAAGGCTTCCTGCGCGTTGAAGGCGTTCTTCTTGTCGTAATTGGGGTTGCGCAAATATTTTCCGTCCGGCTGCATGTAACGGGCCTTGGCCTCTTCCTTGAAGTAGGTGCCCAGGATCTCGTCGCGAATCAAGGCGACCAGGCTCTTGTCCTTCACCGGGAAATCCACTTCCACCCGGCGGTTCAAGTTTCGTGGCATCAGGTCGGCGCTGCCCAGATAGACTTCGTCGTGGCCGCCATTGCGGAAATAGTAGATGCGGCTGTGTTCCAGGAAGCGTCCCACGATGCTGGTCACCTGGATGTTGTCGCTGGTTCGGGGAATGCCGGGCCGCAGGCAGCAGATGCCGCGCACAAACAGGTCCACCTTCACGCCTGCGCGGGAAGCGCGATACAGCAACTGGATCATGGTGCGGTCCACCAGCGCATTCATCTTCAAAATCATGTGACCGCCGCGGCCACTCTCCTGGTGCTCAATTTCGCGCTCGATCAGCGCCGCGAGATTTTCGCGCAGGTTCACCGGCGCCACCAGCAGCTTGCGGTACGAGGTCTTGGCCGAGTAGCCGGTAAGGAAGTTGAACAGGTCGGTGCAATCGGCGCCAATGGCCGGATCGCAGGTCAGCATTCCGATGTCGGTGTAAAGCTGCGCGGTCACGCGATTGTAGTTGCCGGTGGACAGATGCACGTAGCGGCGAATCATGTCGCCTTCCTTGCGCACAATCAGCAGCACCTTGCAGTGCACCTTCAGCCCGACCAGGCCATAGACCACGTGCACGCCGTATTCTTCCAGCTTGCGCGCCCACTCGATGTTGCTCTCTTCGTCGAAGCGCGCCTTCAACTCCAGCAGCACGGCCACCTGCTTGCCGTTCTCCACCGCCTCCAGCAGGGCGTCCACCACGGGAGCGTTGCGCCCCACGCGATAGAGGGTCATCTTGATGGCCAGCACGTTAGGATCGCGCGCAGCCTTCTGCAGCAATCCCACCACCGGCTGGAAGGAGTCGAAGGGATGATGCAGCAGCACATCGCCACGACGAATGCTGGCGAAGACATCTTCGTCCTCGTTCTCGTTGAGCAATCCTGCCGGCATGGCCGGGACGAAGGGTGCGAATTTCAGATCGGGCCGGTCGATCTTGCTGAGTTGCCGCACCCGCACCAGGGAAAGTGGATCGCCGAGCTTGTAGATGTCGTCGCGATCCAGTTCCAGGTTCTCCACCAGGATCTCGAGCACCGTCGAGGGCATGGCGTCGGTGATTTCCACCTTGACCACGTCGGCAAACCGCCGCTGCCATACGCCCTCTTCCACCGACTCCAGCAGATCGCCCGCTTCCAGGTCCTGAATGGCGGAATCGGCGTCGCGGGTGACATGAAAGGGATGCGCTTCCAGGATCTTCATTCCCGGAAACAAACTGCCCAGATTGGCGGTGATCAGTTGTTCCAGCCAGACGAAGGTTTGTTCCTTCACCGCGGCTTTGCCGCTGCGTCGCTTGAGCTTGGGCGTAGCCGTTACCGGAACCAACTGCGGCAAACTGTCGGGTATTTTGACGCGGGCGAAATGCTCCTCGCCATCGCGCCCCAACAACATCACCGCCAGGTTCAGGCTGAGGTTGGAGATGTGCGGGAATGGCCTGCCGGGATCGAAGGCCAGGGGCGTCAGCGTCGGAAAAATGGTCTCCAGGAAATACGCATCGGCCATCGTCCGCTGCTCTTCGCTCAGGTCGATGTAATTCACAATGTGCAGGCCACCTTCGTCCAGCGCCGGTAATAGTTGCTTGCTCCAGCACTCGTGGGCGCTACGATACAGCCGAATTACCGACGCGCGAATGGCCCGCAGTTGCTCCGCCGCGGGCATGCCGTCGGGACCGGTGTCAATCACGCCCTTCTCAATCTGCCGCTTCAGCCCCGCCACCCGCACCATGAAAAACTCGTCCACGTTGGAGCCCACAAAGGACAGGAACATCAAGCGCTCGAGCACGGGATTGCCGGCGTCCTGGGCTTCCTCCAGCACCCGGCGCTGGAACTCCAGCAGGCTCAGTTCGCGATTGATGTAGAGCGAAGGGTCGTCCAGCGGCAGCAGTGCCGGTGTAACCGCCCGGCCCGTTCCGTTGCCGGACGAAGCCGCACGACTACTCTTGCGACGTGTTTTACGGGGCACAGATTTTGCGGTGGAAGCCATAACTCGACTGAATCGGCCGGCGGCTTCATTGTAATGCCGAGGCGGTGCTTTGCGAATCTCGCACCAAGCCAGAAGCCTAGATTTTGCACATGTTTACAAAATTTTCATGCGCAAATTGGCTACCCGCCGGACATCCGCGGATACCCTGAATCCGCTTCCCGACGGCCCCTAATTATTGGCCGCTGAGCCAGATAGCTCGGTTCTCGGCCAACCGGGTCACACGCCAGTGAGAGGTCAGGAAACTCGCAAAAGACAGGGCCGCTGCCCGCAGCCCAAGACGGGAATCCGAAGCCCTCCGCTGCTTCCCCTACGATCGTGTGCTTCCCTCGAAACGCAAGCAATCAAAGACTTTCTTGCTACCAGCCATGGCAAGGCCGTATCATCGTTTACCAAATCGGCGCCAAGCTCCTGTCGCATCAGACTTGCGCCAGTTCCAGACAGGATGATGGAAATGGCCGCATCCCGAAGCCCGCTGTCGGTTGGCGAGCTGGTCGGAACCACTTACGAGATCGTTGATCGTGTCGGCGCCGGCGCCATGGGCGTGGTTTACAAGGCGCGCGACCTCAAGCTGGAACGCACGGTTGCGCTCAAGTTTCTCCCTCCCGGAATCAACGCCAGCGACCTCGAGAAAGGCCGCTTCCTGAAGGAAGCGCGCATCGCCTCGTCGCTCGATCATCCCAACATCGGCGTCATTCACGGCATCGAGGAAACGCCCGACGGCCGCACCTTCATCGTGATGGCGTTCTATGAGGGCCAGTCGCTGGCGCATCGCATCTACTCCGGCTCCAAGCCGCTCAGTGTTCTGGAAGTGGTAGAGATCGGCATCCAGATGGCGAAGGGACTGGCCGAGGCGCACGCCCACAACATCGTGCACCGCGACGTGAAGCCTTCCAACGTGATGCTTACCAGCCAGGGCTCGGTGAAGATTGTTGACTTCGGCCTGGCGCACGTGAACGAAGCCACCGCCACCCTGACCCACGGCGCAGCCGGCACGCTGACCTACATTTCGCCGGAGCAGGCCACCGGCAAAACTCCCGATCAGCGCTGTGACATCTGGGCGCTGGGCGTGACCCTGATGGAAGCCCTCACCGGCGCCAATCCCTTTCAGCACGACAACATGGCGGCCACCTTCATGGCCATCGTCAACGAAGCGCCGCCCGCCATGGAAGGTATTCCGCTGGAAGTGCAGCACGTGGTCTATCGCTGCCTCAGCAAGGATCCGCTCAAGCGCTATCAGTCCTGCCCGGAACTGCTGCACGATCTGGAGGCCGCCAAGACGGCGCTGGTGCAGTCCGGCCAATTTGGCGCGTCTGCCGAATCGCGCCGAAGCTGGCATGCTAAAGCGCTGCGCGAATCGCGGCAGGAAGCTTCGCGCTCGGCCTGGCCGCTGGCCGCGCGTCCGCACGGAATCTGGAGAGGCGCGGCGATTGCTGCCTTTGCGGTGCTGCTGGTGCTGGCAGGCGCTCTGCTGGTGCCGTCGGTGCGCGATCGCCTGCAGACCGTCTTCGCCGGCTCCGCTCAGAAGCACGTTGCCGTGCTGCCCTTCGACAACATCGGTAACAATCCGCAGAACGAAGCTCTGGTGGAAGGCATCATGGATTCGCTCTCCGGCAAACTTTCCAACCTGGAAGTCGGCAAGCAGTCGCTGTGGGTGATTCCCAGCAGCGAAGTCCGGCGGCTGAAAGTGAGCGATCCCAGCACCGCCCTGCGCGATCTCGGCGCCACCCTGGTGGTCAAAGGCAGCATCACCCGCCAAGGTCAACTGGTGCGCATGAACATGGATCTGATTGACACCAAGAACCTGCGGCAAATCGGCTCCGTGGACCTGGAAGACCAGGCCGGCGACCTGGCCACCTTGCAGGACGATGCCGTGGCCAAGCTGGCGCGGCTGATGAACATCACCGTCACCGCCGACATGCTGAACAACACTGGCGGCTCGGTCAATCCCACCGCCTACGAGAGCTACCTCACCGCGCTCGGTTACATGCATCGCTACGACAAGCCGGGCAATCTCGACCTGGCCATCCAGGCGCTGGAAGATTCGGTGAAGACCGACCCGCGCTTTGCGCTCGGCTATGCCCAACTCGGCGAGGCCTACCGGCTGAAGAATCGGGTGGACCGCAATCCCAACTGGCTGGTGGAAGCCCAGGCCAATTGCAAGAAGGCAGCCGAGATTGACAACCGCATCCCCGCCGTCCACGTGACACTAGCGCGCATTCACGATTCCATGGGGCAGCACGATCTCGCCTTGCAGGAATTTCAGCGCGCCCTGGAGATTAATCCCCGCGACCCCGACGCGCTGAATGGTCTGGCCCGCGCCTACGAGGATTCCGGCCGCGTTGCCGACGCCGAGGCAGCATTCCAAAAGGCTGCTGCGCTGCGACCTGATTCCTGGGACGGTTACGACGAGCTGGGCAATTTCTACGATCGCCAGAGCAAGTACGACCAGGCAGTGCAGCAATATCGGCACGCGTTGCAGCTCACCCCCGACAATGCGCAGGTTTATGCCAACCTGGGCGCAACCTACATAAACTCCGGCGACCCCAAGAAGCTGGGCGACGCCGAAGCCGCGCTCAAGAAGTCTGTCGAGCTGTCTCCCAACTATCCGGCGTATGCCAACCTCGGCGCTCTTTACCTTACCCAGCAGCGCTATGCCGAGTCGGCTGGCGTCACCGAGAAGGCGCTTAAGCTCAGTGATCACGACTACGCAGTGTGGAGTAACCTGCTGCTGGCTTACGAGTGGCTGAAGCAGACCGACAAGGCCGAGGATGTGCGCAAACACATGCTGGCGCTGGTGGAAGAGAGGGTCCGGCTGGAGCCGCAGGATGCGGAAGCCGAAGCCACCTTGGCGTATCTCTATGCGCATTATCGACGCGGCTTTGAAGCCGCGGCGCGAGTCCAGACCGCCCTGGCGCTGGCGCCGGATGATCCCAACGTTCTGGCGGATGTTGCTTCCGCCTATGAACTCATGGGCAAGCGCAGCGAGGCTATCGCCGCGATGCACAAGGCCATCCAGAAAGGGTACGGCGTCGAACAATTGAAGACCGACCCGGAAATGGCCGCTCTGGTGGCCGATCCCAAGTTTCGGCAGTAGAAGTTAATCCGCGCCACTACGCGCAACCCAGGAGAATCGCATGGCAGACAACAACATCAACATTCCGCCGGCAGAGAACAAAGGTATCTCCTCCGCCAACGGACCCAATTTCACCTTCATCGTTTCCGAGTCCTGCACCGTCTGCTTTGGCACCGCCAATCCGGCCGGCAGCTTCCCTGATCTCGAGAACAAGACCTTCAACTGGGGTGTCGACGCGAATCCCTCTTATCCCGTGCCCTCGGTGGCCGTAGCCAGCTTGCCTTACAACACTTCGATCGGCACGCCGTGTTCGACGACGGGTCCGGCCGATGCCGTCAAGACCATCCATACCGGATCGAGTATGGGCGGCTCAGTGATGGCGGCGCGGCAGCCGGCCAAGAGCAAGGCGAAGCCGAAGAGCGGCGGAAAGAAGACCGCGAAGAAAAAAGCGCCCGCCAAGAAGAAGGCGCCCGCTGAAGAAAAAGGCTCCCGCAAAGAAGAAGCCGGCGAAGAAGCGCGCTCCGGCGAAGTCGAAGGCGCGGTCGAAGAGCAAAGCCAAGCCGCGGGCGAAAGCCAAGCCAAGTCCAAGAAGCGTTCCCGCCGCTAAGCCGGCGAGCTACGAGATGGCGCAAGGACGGCCTTGCGCCACTTTCCATGATTGGCAGGTCAGCACTCGGCTCCGCCCGGCGAAGCACGCCGCCGCGCGGTCCAGCAGCAGCTTGCGCTCGCGGGCGTTGCGCGTCATCGCAGCCGCGCGCTCGAACTCCCGCCGCGCTTCGTCGCGCCGCTCCAGCTTGTAGAGCAGGTCACCGCGCACGCTGGGCAGCAGGTGATAGTTCTGCAGCGACTTTTCGCTCGCCAGGCTGTCCACAATGTCCAGCGCAGCTTGCGGCCCGTAAGCCATGCCCACCGCGACCGCGCGATTCAACTCCACCACCGCCGACGGCGTCACCTGCATCAGTTCCTGGTACAGCGCGGCAATGCGCGGCCAGTCGGTCTCGTCCGCCGAGCGTGCGCGAGCATGACATGCCGCAATGGCCGCTTGCAGCACATAGGGACCTTGGGTACCCCAGGCCTCGCGGGGTTCGAGAGCCGGCCCTTTTCCGCTGGCGCCGCCGAGCCGTTGCGCCCGTTCCAATGCCGCCAGGCCGCGGCGAATCAGAAGCTGGTCCCATTGCGCGCGGTTCTGATCGAGCAGCAGCACCGGCTCGCCGCCGGGACCCACACGCGCACGCGCCCGCGACGCCTGGATCTCCATCAGCGCCACCAGTCCATGCACTTCCGGCTCCTGCGGCGCCAACTCAGCCACCATACGTCCCAACCGCAGCGCGTCTTCGCATAACCCCGGCCGCAGCCAGTCATCGCCGGCCGTGGCGGAATAGCCTTCGTTGAAGATGAGATACAGCACTTGCAGCACCGACGCCAGCCGGCGCTCCAGTTCGTCGCCGCGCGGCACTTCGAACGGCACCTGCGCTTCCGCCAGCGTGCGCTTGGCGCGCACAATGCGTTGCGCAACCGTCGGTTCGGAAACCAGGAAGGCGCGCGCAATCTCGTCGGTGGTTAGTCCGCCCAGCAAGCGCAAAGTTAGAGCAACGCGGCCTTCGGTCGGGACGACGGGATGGCAGGAGATGAACACCAGCCGCAGCAGATCGTCGCCGATAGGATCGTCGAGCGCGGCGTTGAAATCTGGAACCTGCATCTCCCGCGCCTCCACTTCCCGTCCCAGCTCTTCGTGCTTGCGCTCCAGCAGTTGGTTGCGGCGGAACATATCAATGGCGCGATGCTTGGCGGCGGTCATCAGCCATGCCCCGGGATTGTCCGGAATGCCCGACTCGGGCCATTGCTGCAAAGCGGCGACCAGCGCGTCCTGCGCCAGGTCTTCGGCCAGGCCCACGTCGCGCACCATGCGCACCAGCCCGGCGATCAGCCTCGCCGATTCGATACGCCATACGGCGTCAATCGCGTGATGGATGTCGGGCGCCGTCACCGCCAGCCATCACATCATGTTCAAACGGGCCGGCGCAAGCTGAGCAGCCCGGCCAGCCCGATTCGGTTTACTTGCAGTCGTTCGGGTCCATCATCTGGCGGACTTCGGTCTCGCCTTCCCATCCCGGCCAGTACTTCTTGTGCAGCTCCATGAACTCCACCGCCTGCTTCACGGCTTCTTCCTTGGAGTCCATCTCGAACTGCGCGTAGCCGCCGATAATCTCCTTGGCCTCGGTGAACGGCCCGTCCACCACGTTGATCTTGCCGCCGGAGAGCACCACGCGCGCACCCAGTGCGGTAGGCGCCAGACCGCCGTTGCCCAGCATCGAGCCTGACTTGGTGGCCTCGTCGGCAACTTTCATAATTGCGTCCATCATCGCCTGCGGCGGACGTCCGGAAGTCTCAGCATGCTTCACGATCATCATGTACTTCATTTCTTCGCTCCTCTTTTATTTCGGTGAGAGTCAGGCTCCCGGAACAGCCGGCTGAACCGCTCTCTGGGATGACGTCGAACGGCGCATCGCCGAATCGACAGACTCTGACGATTATTTTTTTCGCCAGGAATTTTTGCGTCAGTTGCCGGTGGGCTCGCGAAGCTTCTTCTCCGCCCCGGACAGCTCCCGCAACTTCCCCATCAGTTCCGGCCCGAAATCCTCCAGCGACGCTACCGGCCGGATGTCGATGTCCGACTCCGACAGCATGGGGTTGGGGCAGCGCTTCACCCACTCGATGGCCTCGGCCATGGACTTGACCTCCCAGATCCAGAAGCCCGCGACCAACTCCTTGGTCTCGGTGAACGGGCCGTCGATCACCGTCCGCTTGTCGCCGGAGAAATGGACGCGCGCACCTTTGGAGCTGGGCCGCAGCCCCTCGGCGGCCAGCATAATGCCGTTCTTTACCAGTTCGTCGTTGAACTTCCCCATGGCCGCCAACAGCTCCGCGGAGGGCGGGGCTCCGGCTTCGGATTCTTTCGTAGCTTTCACCAGCACTAGAACTCGCATTGCATCTCTCCTTGGAATTGTGCGGCGGTGGTGCCGCTGTTTCCTGGTCTCTCTACATTGACGTCGAATGAGCGCCAGCGAATTCGACAGCCGCGCCGGAAATATTTCCTGCGAAAACTCGCAGCGCATTGCCGATTCGGATTCTGTGACGACGCGCGATTTCCCGTTCGGCCCCGAGCCTATCCCTGATCGGCAGCCTGTTGCAGGCGCGCGATGTCAAGCTTGTCCATCTGCAACATAGCCTTCATCACGCGCGCCGATTTGGCGGGATCGGGATCACTTTGCAACTGCATCAGCACAATCGGCGTAATCTGCCACGACAGGCCGTACTTGTCCACCACCCAGCCGCAGTGGTCGGTCCTGCCGCCGGCCGAAAGCTTCTCCCACAGGTCGTCCACTTCAGCCTGGTTCTCGCAATTCACCATCAACGAGATGGCAGGCGTGAACTGGAAATGCGGGCCGCCGTTCAGCGCCAGGAATTCCTGTCCCTCCAGTTGGAAGCGCACCACCATGACCTGCCCCTTCGGTCCGGGGCCGGCATCGCCGTACCGGCTAACCTGGACCATCTTCGAGTTTTTGAACAGCGAGACATAAAAGTTGGCCGCTTCTTCCGCGTGGTCGTTGAACCACAAGAAGGTCGTGATCTTCTGCATAATCGCTCCTTTTAGCTTTTAGCTTTTAGCTCTTAGCTTTTAGCTCTTAGCTCTTAGCTCTTAGCTCTTAGCTCTTGGCTCGCGGCCGGTAATCCTGCTTGCCTTAGCCCCTGCGCTCAGCGCTGCGCGATTGCAATCTTGCTAAAAGCTAAAGGCTAAGAGAAAGCTAAAAGCTATTTGCTCGTCCGCAACTCCGGCGGAAAATCCTCATTCTCGTATACCTGACGGATTTCCATCTCCGCCCCTTCCGGCAGCGGACACCGTTTCGCCCACTCCAGCGCCTGCTCGCGTGAGTCCACGCGAATCATCCAGTAGCCGGCAATAACTTCCTTGGACTCGGCAAAGGGACCGTCGGTGATCACCGGCTTGCCCGCGGTTATCCGCAGCCGCGCGCCCTTCGAGGTGCCGTGCAGTCCTTCCGACGCCAGCAGTATGCCGGCTTTGCGCATCTCGTCGCTGTATTGGCGCATGGCCGATACCAACTCTTTGCTGGGTGCGGCGACCGCCTTCTCCAAACCTCCGGCCGGCGCCGGCAGCATCATCATGAATCGCATCGTTCTCTCCTTGTTGACGTTAAGAGTTCATGTCGCTCTGCCGCGGCACTCAGCGGCAGCGGGTCTCCACCTGTACGTCGAACGGAGTGGCGCCAGATCGACAGTGGACCAAAAGTTTTTTTGATCGCTCTCGCCGACCGCTTCGGCCATCCGGCAGCAGAGCTCCGGTGATCACCAGCAGCAATGGCCAGGACGAGAGCGCCAGGTGACGAGCCAACGCCGCCATGACGTGGAAGTGGCCGAAGATACAGCCCATCGAAAGCTTGGAAATGGCGAACAGCGCGGCCGGCAGCAATGCCGACTGTTTGCTGTGAAGACTTGCGGGTACCACACTCAGATGCACTGCCGCAGTGTGAAGTTCGCCATACAGGCCCAGCACCCCGGCTGCGATGAGCGCCGCCCCAGCAAAAGATTGCCATGAGCCGAAATAAGTCTGTCGCGCCATATCGTCCTCCCACGAGGCTGATTTCCGCCTCTATTACCTCGTCGAACCAGGTAGGACGAATTCGACAGACCGGCAATTTTTTTCGAGGGAGCGAATCAGGTGCCGAAGCGCTCGGCTGCGCGGGCTTTCGCCTTGGCGGCTTCTTGCTCGCGATTCTTCGCTGGCGCAGTGGTCTCCAGCGACCGCAACAGGCGGCTAGAAATTTTGGCAATCTCCTCCACCGCGGCATCAAAGGCCTCTTCGTTGGCCTTCGACGGATGAGTGAAGCCGCTGATCTTCCTGACGAATTGCAGCGACGCCGCCTGGATTTCGTCGGGCGTTACCGGCGGCTCAAAATTGAAGAGCGTTTTGATATTTCTGCACATAAGCGACCCCAAATCGCGGCCGGTGATTCAAAGGCTGCGAGGAAACATATTTTCCCAGAACATGAGTAAGGGCACGACCCTTCGACTACGCTCGGGGCAGGCTCTCCGGTCGTGCCGAACGCGAAGTTTCGTTAAACGGCTTAGCCCCTGAGCCGTAGGGCTATTAATAAAGCCCGTTGGTGATGACAAATCAACATGGATGGGCGTTGTTCGGCGTGGCTGAAGCCACGCCTGGATATGGGTTCAGCGCCCAGCGAGGCGTGTGTGTTCTTCTGCTTCCGGCGAATAGCGACGAGCGAATGGCGGTTGTTATTCCTTGGTAGTGCCGGCGTTCTGTCGGGCCAGCTTCACCCTGGTGTTTTCCAGTTGCTTCTGCGCTTTGGCCACGCTCTCGTTGTCCACTTCAGCGGGAATGGTCTTGCTCCACTCATCCAGAGCGCGCTCCCAGTGCGCGGCTGCCAGTTTCAGGCGACCGGTCTTCTGGTAAAGCTCGGCGAGGTGGCCTTGCACCGTAGGATCGGTGCCGATGCGCTCCGAGGCGCGGCGCAAGTTCTCCTCCGCCATGTCGAAGCTGCCCATCTTGAAGTACACCCAACCCAGCGAGTCGAGGTAGGCGCCGTTCTGCGGGTCGAGGGCGACGGCACGGCGAATGTAGCCCAGCGCTTCATCCAGACGCGTACCGCGATCGGCCAGCATATAGCCCAGATAGTTCAGCGCCATGGCGTTCCGGGGATCGTCAACCACCACCTTGTGGAAGGCCTCTTCCGCCAGATCGTACTTCTTCTGGCGCTCGTAAATGGAGCCGGCCACGAACAGCGCATAATCTTTGTCTTCCGGCTTGGTGGAAAGCTCGATGGCCTTGTTGACGGCCTGCTCGGCTTGGTCCCACTCCTTCAACCGGCTGTACATCTGGGCCAGCGCGATATAGACGTCGCGGTCCTCGGGAGTGCCTTTCAGCAGTTCCTTCACGTGCTGAAGAGCGACATCCTGCTTGCCCATGTCGGCCTGCTGCGAGGCTGCTACCATTTGCAGGTTGCGATCCGAGGGGAACTTCTTGGCCGCTTCTTCCGCCGTGTCGGTGGCTTGCGCCCACTGGCGGTTGTCGCGATAGGTCTCGATCATCTGCTGGTAGCCGCGGACGGCGCTATCGTCGCCCAGGGCCAGCATCTTGCGGAAGGTATCCACCGACAACTGATGCTTGTTGTCTTCGCGATAGACCGTCCCCAGCCGCTCCAGGAAGACGGAGCGGTTGTTCTTGTCGGCCTGGGTATATTGCCCGTCGGCGCGCTCGGTCTTTTGCAGCAGCGCGTTCAGGATGGGAATGGCATCGTCGAATTTGCCCTGGCTCTCGTCCAGCACCGCAATGTTGTATTGCACTTCCAGCGAGTCGGGAACGATGGCGTCGGCCTTCTTCAGCGCTTCCATCGCCTGATCCACTTTGCCGTTGCGCCGGTCAATCTCGGCGATGCGCATGTAGGTCTGCGCGTCGGAGGGATCGGCATCCACGATCACCTTGTACTGATCGAGAGCGGCATCGGTCTGGCCGTCGTTCATCAGGTTCTGGGCCAGGCCGCGGACCGAATCCAGATTGTCTTTATCGAGCTCAACCGAGCGGCGATAGGCGGCAATGGCCTTCTTGTAGTCCTTCTGCTGCTCGTAGGTGTAGCCGAGTGCCGAATAAATCTTGGCGGTGCGGGCGGCTTCCGGTATCGCGCTCAAAACCTGCAGGGCGTGCGCGGAGTCGCCTTCCTCGTTATAGAGGATGGCCAGGGTGGTGACCGCCTCTTCCGAGTCGGGCTGCAGTTTGACCGCAGTCTTAAATTCCTGCTCGGCCTTCAGCAGATCGTTATTAACGCGATAGAGACGGCCCAGCAGCAGACGGTCTTCGACGCTGGTGGGATCCAGCTTCACAATCTGCTCATACTGCTCAATCGCCAGTTTCAGCACTTCCTGCGACTGCGCGCCGTCCTGAAGATCGCCCAGCGAGCGCAGATAAATGCGTCCCAGCAGGCGTCGCGCTTCCAGGTTGTTGCCGTCGCGCTTCAGGATGTCCTGGGCCTCCGTCACTGCGTCGCGGATGCGGCCGGTCTTGGCATAGAGCTCGGCCAGTCCGGCGTTCAGGTAATCGGAGGTGGGATCGTTGGCGATCGCCAGCCGGTACTCGTCAACCGCTTTGTTGGCGTAGTCGCTGCGCCCATACATGGTGACCATTTCTTCGTAGGTATGGGCGAGAGTGAAATGATAGTAGGCGGCGGCCTTGTCAGGCGTGACCGGCTTGCTCGGAGCGGTGCTGTCGCTGGTGGCGGGAGTTGCAGACTGCGCCGGCGCCGAAGTTGCGGGTGTATCGGGCGGCAGGGCAGACGGTTTTTCCTGTGCTACAGCAGCGGTTGTGACGCCCAGCGAGAGCACCAGAATTGCGGGAAAATAAAGACGGTTCAGGATCATCGGGTAAACCAGCCACCACAAGCGATTGGATGCTTCGCTGCTGACAGGAGTCTTCTTATTTTAGTCGCTCTCCGGACGAATCGCGGGAAAAATGCGTTCGACGTTTGGTTCTTGCGGGACATCCAGCTTGAACACGGTAAGAAGTTGGACGGTGCGCGGTTGGAAAGGTTAAGAGTCGCAGGCCGTCGCGTATGTCCGAAGTCTGCAAGCAAATTCCAAATCGGCTTACCGACCCCGTGAAGGCAGAACGATAGAGAGCAGTGCTCGCTGTCGCTGTATCAAAAGCGGACATCCGGGCTTTGGTGCCATGCAGCCCGCGCTATAACAAATTTACCTACTTGAGGCCCTTCCTACGCGCACACCCGCGTTGGGCTCCCCTCATGGAACCATGAAAACAAGAGACTTAAGCTACCTTTTGATTTGGCAGTTGACCTGTAGTTACTAGAGGCCGTTGCAGCGTTGTGGCGTGCCCCGCAAGCGACTCTGCCCAGCGGTCTCCAGCCGAGACAGGCACGCGAAACGCAACCTTCGGAGGAATGAGCAATGAAACGAAGCTTCTTTTTGGCTGTGCCGTTGATGGCGGCGTTGGCGCTGCCCGCCGTCGCGCAACAGGCGCCGGCGGACTCGCAGCAACAGCCTTCCGCCACGCAGTCGTCCTCGACTTCCACGCAGGATATGAATTCCGATCAGAACATGTCAGCGCATCAGCCGCTGCAGCCGCAGACCCGCGAAGGCTTCTGGGGCAAGGTCAATCCTTTTGCGCGCAAGAAGTATGTGCAGCGCCAGCTTAGCCCGATCCGCGACCGCGTGAACGAGTTGGATGACCTGACCGCCGCCAATTCCCGCGCCATTAAGGACGTGGACGCGCGCGCCCAGGAAGGTATTCGCCAGGCACAGGCCAAGGCTAACGAAGCCGATCAGCACGCTGTTGACGCCGGCAATCGCGCCCAGCAGGCCAACCAGACCGCGACCATGGCGAGCACTCGCCTGAACACCGTCGAGCAGGTTGTCGGCAACATTGATCAGTATCAGCCGGCCACCCAGACCGAGATCCGCTATCGCGCCGGTCAGACTGTGCTGAGCGCCAAAGCCAAGTCGGCGCTGGACGATATGACCACCAACCTGAAGGACCAGAAGGGTTACATCATCGAGGTGCAGGGCTTCTCCGCGGCGCGCGGCCAGGCCGGCGTGCAGAGTTCGCAGGCCATGGCGAACTCCGTGGTCCGCTACCTGGTGGAGAAAGGCGACGTCCCGGTGTATCGCATCTTCGTGATGGGCCTGGGCCGTGCCGATCTGCCTAACGCCGATGGTTCCAAGCCGACCCATGCCAGCCGGGTTGAAGTAAGCCTGATGAAGAACAACGTGGACCAGTTGGCTATGAACCAGAGCGGCCAGACGAGCATGAGCGACCAGAGCGGCAGCTACACGGCTCCTTCAAAGAACACGCAGTCGGCGAACACGCAGACCGAAACCCACGACGGGTACCAGCCACCCGCCGCAGCAGTAAAGCTTCTTTCCTCGACCGCACCACACAGGGTGGGACCCCTCGCATTGCGCGAGGGGTTTCGCTTTTTGCAGCGAAATTTTGTTTGCGCGCATGAAACAGATAACGCCGCGGCGCGGGCCGGTGCTAGTCTCGCACTTAACGGAGAAACGAATATGGAAACGCTGTATTACTCGCGCATGCAATCGCCCGCCGGACCGCTGCTTATCGGCGTGTCGGAAGACGCGCTGGTGCTGCTGGAGTTTGATCGCGGCATTCGGCAACGCGTGGCCGGCAAGCTGGTGCAGTGGGAGGAATCGGAGACGCGCACCCGCAAAGTTCGCCGGCAATTGGAGGAGTACTTTGCCGGCAAGCGCAAAGATTTCGACCTGAAGCTGGACCTGCGCGGCAGCGAGTTCTCCAAGAGCTGCTGGAAGGAGCTGCTGCGCATTCCGTACGGCGAAACTCGCTCCTATGGCGACATCGCGCGCGCCGTCGGCCGTCCCACCAGCTTTCGCGCCGTGGGCCAGGCGAACCACAACAACCCCATCGCCATCGTCGTCCCGTGCCATCGCGTGCTGGCCTCCGACAAGACGCTGAACGGCTATGGCGGCGGCCTGCCGCTGAAGGCGCTGCTGCTGAAGTTGGAAGGAGCGAGCTTCCGCGAAAAGGCCGACCTGGCCGAGGACCGGCAGATGGCCCTTATGGCGCCGTAAGCTCGATCTCCGGCGTCGCCGCCACCAGGCTGCGAGTGTAGGGATGCTGCGGGTGCAGGATGATGTCTTCGCTCGTGCCCACCTCCACCAGCTCGCCGGACTTCATCACTGCAATGCGGTCCGCCAGGTAGCGCACCATCGGCATGGAGTGCGAGATAAACAGGTAGGTCAGTTGGAACTCGCGCTGCAACTTCTGCAACAGGTTCACGATCTGCGATCCCACACTGACATCCAGCGCGGACACCGGTTCGTCGGCAACGATGAAGCGCGGCCGCAACGCCAGGGCCCGCGCGATGCCGACGCGCTGCCGCTGGCCGCCGCTGAATTCGTGCGGATAGCGGGCGAGCGCGGAGGCGTCCATCCCGACCGCGCGCATCAGTTCGGCGGTTCGGCGGCGGCATTCCTGCCGGCTCTCGCCGCCGTGGATGGCCATGGGCTCGGAGACAATCTGCTCCACCGTCAGCCGCGGATCGAGCGATCCGAACGGGTCCTGGAAGATGATCTGCATATCGCGGCGAAGGCGGCGCAACTGCGAACCACTGGCGGCCAGCACGTCGGCGCCGTCGAAGGTGACGGAGCCGGAGTCGGGCTCGATGAGCCGCAGCAGCAGGCGGCCCAATGTGCTCTTGCCGGAGCCGGATTCGCCGACCAGGCCAAGGGTTTCACCGGCGTCAATGGAAAGCGAGACGTCGCTGACCGCGCGCACCCGGGTCGAGGTCTTGCCGCCGAACGGAGACTCGCCGGAGGAGTAAGTCTTGGACAGGCCGGTTGCGACCAGCAGCGGCATGGGGCGATGGTATCAAACCGGAGGACGCTATTTGCCATTCGCTATTCGCCGTTCGCCAGAAGGTACGACGGCCTATTGAGCCCTCAGCAAGGGGCACGACTTTCCGGGCTGCGGAAAAAGCCCCGCTTCACGAATGCCTTGTATCAGGGCACGGCTTCAGCCGTGCCGATAAGCCATTTACTTTTTCCTCCGGAGTCGGCTTTAGCCGACGGTACCTTTTTCTCACTCCAACAGTTTCCACAGGCCGAAATCAAGGCATTCGTCATTTCCTGATGAATTCACGCAACGCGAAACGCCGCATCGTGCGCGATTTTTTCCGGCTTTCCCACATTGGCGTCGCCCGCAAATTTTGTCCTGTTCGAAGAATCGCAATCGCTGAGCCGCAGACATTTTCGCGCAAATTTGCGTCGCCGAAAATTCCGAAGTTTCCAACTGCACCACAACCGGGCACCCGCCTGTGGATGGGCTGCACTTGGCTGAAAATTAAGCTACTTATAGTCGCGAAAATTTCATTGACTTCGCCGGCGGTTGGAGTAAAAACACACTCGTTCTTTGGCAAGTTTTCAAGGTTGTCCGGTTGGCGGCAAGTCCGGGGCTGAAGCGAGTTCACTGCTTTCCGCGCCTGCAGCGCATCAGGAAAGTGGAGGGACGGCAACGGTCAATAGCGAACCGCCGGTTGAGAGAACAGGAAATTTGGCAAAGGCAAGATAGGATCCCGAGGCGTTGAACGGTTTTTCCGATTAGCAGCGAGCCCGGAGCCCGAGTTTAGATCGTCCATCGCGTGCGCAAGCATCCGGTGACCACAGGTCGGCAAGGGTCTAACGCAAGCCGCTGGTTGAGAAAAACAGTTCAACATCCCCTCGGGATTCTTTGTTTTGCTGCCAGCCGTCAGCTAACCCGCCTGGCCATTTACCTATTCAGCTTGAGTTTTTCCTGATCCTCTCGCCCGCAACACGTCGCGGTGCGGCGTTTCGCACGTGCCCTGTAGGCTCACGTCGGCGCTCTCAGCTGACGGCTGATAGCTGATAGCTTCTTTACAACGGTATATTCCCGTGCTTCTTCGGCGGGTTCTTGTCGCGCTTGTTCTCCAGCATCTCCAGCGCCTGAATCAGCTTGCGGCGGGTATCGCGCGGACGGATCACTGCGTCGAGTCCGAGGGCAAGCGAATAGGCATGAATAAAGGCCAGATACTGACCCTGCTTTTCGGTGAAAGTCGGCTTTTGGATCGCGGAGTCCACGCCACATAGATTGATTTAACTGGGCCTCGAATCACAAGGAGGCCCTGATGAATATCCGCTACCGCGTCGATCTGACAGAGGAGGAACGAGACGAACTTCGCAAGCTTTTGAGCGCTGGAAAGTGCGGCGCGGAAGCTGAAGCGGGCGCAAATCCTTCTGGCGGCCGATGCCGGGGCCAGTGACGAGGAGATCGAAAGAACGATCGGCGCCAGCGGCTCCACGATCTACCGCACCAAGCGCCGTTTTGTGGAGGTGAGCCTCGAGGCTGCCCTCAGCGAAGAGCCGCGTCCGGGAGCCGAGCGCAAGCTCACTGGCAAGGAAGAAGCGCTTTTGATCGCAACCGCCTGCTCAAAGCCGCCGGCCGGGCGGGCGCGTTGGACGTTGGAGCTGCTGGCCGGGGAATTTGTCAAATTGACCGAGCACGAAAGCTGTCGCGCGAAACCGTGCGCCGCAGGCTCGCCGAAAACGATCTCAAGCCCTGGCGCAGGGATATGTGGTGCATTCCTGAGGTGGATGCCGAATATGTCGCCCGCATGGAGGATGTGCTCGATCTTTACGCCGAGGAGCCCGACCCAAAGCGCCCGGTGGTCTGCTTCGATGAAAGCCCGACCCAGCTTATCGGCGAGGTGCGCGAGCCCATCCCGGCAAAGCCCGGACAGCTGGAGCGCTTCGACTGCGAGTATCGTCGTAACGGCACCGCCAATCTCTTCGTCTTCCTCGATGCACACAAATCCTGGCGCAAGGTGAAAGTCACCGACCGGCGGGCGGCCCAGGACTTCGCCGATTGCATGCGCGATCTCACCGATATCCACTTCCCAAAAGCCGAGAAAATCCGCGTCGTGATGGACAATCTGTCCACCCACTCCCCGGTGCGCTCTATCAGACCTTCCCGCCCGGAGGCATGGCGCATCTCTGCGCCGGCTCGAGTTCCACTTCACCCCAAGCACGCGAGCTGGCTCAACATGGTCGAGATCGAAATCGGCGTCCTGCGAAGCCAATGTCTCGATCGCCGCATCGAAAGCCGATCGCTTCTGGAAAAGGAGATCAATGCCTGGGAGCGTCAACGAAACAAGACCGGCCCTGCACAAAATGGATGTTCACAGCCGAAAAAGCCCGCGCCAAAATGGCCAAGGCCTACCCAATCCCAACCAACGAGTCATAATCCCTGTGCAGAGGTACTAGTAAATTTGCTAGCGTTTACTGGTTTATTTTTTTGAATCGAGACTTTTCAATGGGTTATGAGCGGAAAACTTAGACGTTCCGGGTCGCGTCTCAGTCTCTAAAAGAAACGTCTCAAGCGCTCATTGTCCATGCTTGTTCTCCTTCGCGGGCGCCGCCGACGCAGGCTCGATCCAACTTGAGGAAGGTATAGCGCGGATTCCGTTTTTACGCAAGCGATTGTCGTCTTTTCTGAGTTATGCCATAATCCTGGGCGTCCGGCCGCTCCCCGCTGAACAAGCCGCATCGTCCTCAACACTTGAACCTGATCGGCGGGCGCACCAAGTCTCTTGCGCGTCGGCCTTATCCTCACTGAAACAGAGGGACGCGATCCGGAATTCCGATCATCCTGGCGGTCGCGGCGCTCGCGCTCTCCGGCTGCAGCCCCAATGAGAACGTCAACGCCTGGTCGCCGACGGCCTCCCAGGTCTGGGCCGGCCACTACGAGGAGACCAATCCTTACAGTTCATCAGCTACGCCCAGAACAACACGGGCGCGGCGGCGGGCGGTAAGGGGCGGTGCCGCCACAGGCCGACGGCTTGTAATTCGTAATTCCCATCAACAATAATAATCAGAAAGTTGGCTCGCAATAAATTACACGTTGCGTTGGATTGCAGCCTCGTAATCGAAAGAAAAAGTCCTACGTGTCGCCGTAATTCGAATGATAATCATTCGGATTTATATTTTGCTTTCTTTTTGGAGAATGGCGATGAACGCACAGCATTCGGCCGAAAACCTTACTATCCACCACAAAGTCAAGGACTATGCGACCTGGCGCAAGGGTTACGACGAGCATGAGAAGAGCCGCAATTCGGCAGGCGTCACGAACGGCAAAGTGTTTCGCAGCGCCGAAGACCCGAACGATATCCCTGATCCTTCAGGATGTGGCCGACGTGGCGAAGGCGCGCGCTTGGCTTGGAGGGAGCCGATCTGAAGGCCGCGATGGAGAAGGCCGGCGTCGTCGGCCCGCACAGCGTGCGCTTCGCGGCCTAAGCCGTTCCACGCAGGCGAATGCCGAATCCGCACGATGAAAGCGGATACCGATTTTCTCACAGTCGCTTCGGATCAAGGAAGATTTCGGCACAAAGCATCCGCGCTGACGCGTAACGTTCAGCGAGGGCCAATAAGGCGTGACCAGAAGACTTGATGACCAGGCTTGCCCTGGTCATCACTTCCGCCGCCGAGCGCGATTGCGCGCTCTCTATATTGGCGACAAGCCTTCCCGCGCCTCGCGAAACGACGTCAGGCGCTGGCCGTCCTCGTCCCACAGCGCGTTACGCGCGCAGGCAGGCTCGCATCAGCGTGATGCGGCCGACCGCGGCGAGCTGCGGGTAGTCGCGCAACACGCGCGGCAGACGGTAGTAGGGAATGCGGCTCGAAAGATGATGCACGTGGTGGACGCCGATGTTGGCGGTGAACCAGCGCAGGATCGGCGGCAAGGCGTAGTGCGAGCTGCCATGCAGCGCCGCCTCGTGCACGCTCCAGCTGTCGTCGTCGGCCCAGAACGTCTCCTCGAACTGGTGCTGGACGTAGAACAGCCAGACGCCCAACGGAGCTGCGAGCAGGGTAATCGGCAGCTGGATGAGCAGGAAGGGGCCCACTCCGACCAGCCCCAGACCATCGCGGCAACGGCGAGCGCGATGGCGGCGTTGGTGGCCATGGTGCTCAGGCGCGGCAGTTTTCCCGGCTGCATGAAGCCCGCAGGCAGGCGCTGGCGCAAGATGAACAGGTAGGCGGGCCCGAGCCCGAACATCACCAGCGGGTGGCGATACAGCCGGTAGCGGAGCAGGCGGCGTCCAGTGGCAGCGCCGAATTTCGCGCACCGTCAGCGTCTTG
>CAVXQR010000016.1:0-391403 GCA_963763975.1 uncultured Acidobacteriaceae bacterium | reverse complement strand
CAACCCGCGGTGCTTCGGGAAAAATAATTCAGCCGCGGAGCGGCGGCACAGCTACGACGACACGGTTTTCGCGCCGAGGCTTGGCGCGCAGAGGGAACGGCATGGGTGGATTCAACTTGCAGGAGATGCTGTCGCAGGCGCGGCAACAGGCCGAGAAGCTGCAGGAGAAGATGCGCGAGATCGTCATCGAAGCCTCTTCCGGCGGCGGCAGCGTTACCGTGAAAATGACCGGCCAGAAGCAACTGGTCAGTATCGCCATTGAGCCGGAAGTGATGAAGTCGGGCGACCTGGAAATGCTGCAGGACCTGGTGATGGCGGCGGTGAACGAGGCTTCGCGCAAAGTGGATGAGGCGCTGAAGTCCAGCCTGGGCGGCATGCTCGGCGGCATGGGCCTGCCGGGTCTTTGATTTTGTCACCACGGAAACTTCTTTTCACCGCGGAGAACACGGAGCGCACGGAGAATTATTGTTTTTCATTTTCTCCGTGCTCCCCGTGTCCTCCGTGGTAAAAAGCTTTTGGGTAGGCGTGGGACGGACCTATGAGTTCGCAACAGAGTACCACGGAGCGCAAGAGAACGAAACAAGAATTCTCTGTGTCTCCTTGGTTAATCGCTTTTCGGGGGAATTGTGTCGAAGTTTGCCGAGCCCATGGCTCGACTGATTGACGAACTGAAGAAGCTGCCGGGCGTCGGCAGCAAGACCGCCCAGCGCTTCGCCTTTCACATCCTGCGCTCCAGCGACGAGGATGCCGACCTGCTGGCCGCCGCCGTTCACGACGTGAAAGCCAAGCTGCGGCTGTGCTCCGTCTGCAACAACATTACCGATGTGGATCCCGTGCGTCTATTGCAGCAGCGCCACGCGCAATCAGCGACTGGTGTGCGTGGTGGAAGAGCCGACCAACATCGCGGCAGTAGAAAAGACGCAAGCACTACAACGGCGTCTACCACGTGCTGCACGGAGCGCTGTCGCCGCTGCACGGCGTTGGGCCCGGACCAATTGCGAATTGCCAACCTGGCGAGCCGCATCGAGTCCGAGAGCGTGGACGAATTGATCCTGGCCACCAATCCCACGGTGGAAGGCGAAGCGACCGCAACCTATCTTTCGCGGCTGTTCAAATCATCGGGAGTCAAGGTGACGCGCATCGCTACCGGCGTTCCCGTCGGCAGCGACATCGAGTACGCCGACGAAGTGACCATGCAGAAGGCGATGGAAGGGCGACGGGAGCTGTAGGAAGTAGCTAGCTGTTAGCTCTTCGCTATTAGCTCTTAGCTTTAGCAATCAGCAACTAGCAATTATCAGCTATCAGCTATCAGCTACCGCCTATCACTGTCCGATCTATCACTATCCATCTATCACTATCCATCTATCACTATCACCTCTACTACCTGTCGCGCAGCTTCGCGAAATAGCCGTTGATGGAGTCGTTCCACTCTTTGCTCGCCTTGGCGTCGCCTTCCGCAAAATCCTCGACGTGCGCATTGGCTTCCGGTATCAGCGCGGTGCGTTCGTACACCACGACCACCTTGGTCTTCTTCTCGCCTTCGCGCGTCAGGTGAATATCAATCAGCGTCACCATGGCGTCGTTCAGCACGTAGGAGTATTGAATATGTCCGGCGGCGAGATCGAAGGCGGTATTGACCCAGATGCTGGAGTGGCTGCCGTGTTCAACGCGAAACACCATGCCGGGCTGATCGTGCGCCGGACTGGGATAAATGAATTGCGGATTCCAGTCCGCGGCCCACTTGCGTTCTTCGTCGGCGCCGAACAGCGGCGCGACCTGCGCGAAGGGCGCGTCCACCGAGAACGAAAACTCGGTGCGCTCGTGCAGCGGCGCGGAAGTTTGCGCGGCCGGCCGCGACCGCCAGCAGCGCCGGCAAGCAGCCCAGCGCCGAAATCAGCGCGAAAAATCTCACGATTCCTCCTCCAATTTTTCTTCCAACTTGTGGCTGTCGGCGGCCCGCAACGTCAGTCCATAGACTTTTCGCAGTTGCTCGATCTCCCGCAGCGTCTGGTGGGAAAAGGGTGTCTTGCCCTCGAAGGCGTGCAGCACCATGCCCTCCAGCAAGTCCCCTAGAGTCAAGTCTTTAAGCTCAGCCAAGGCCTTCAGGACCTTCAGCAGACGCTTCTCCATGCGCAGCCCGGTCTGGACGCGCTCGACCACGACACGGTCACTTTTTACAGGGCCTCGTCGCATAACTTGGTAACAATGTACCAAACTACCAAACAACAATCAAGAAACTTAGCTGGATTTCGGAGATTTCCCGATTTAAAGCCGCGCCAGCAGACCACGCCAGAAAAGCCAGCAGGGAAGCCGAGGTGATTCGCCCGCGCCGGCCGTCAGCCCTTCAGCTTGGCCAGCAGGTCGGAGGGATGGACCGGCTTGGCCAGGATCTCAAACTCGTGGCCGTCGGCGCGCGCGCTCTCCAGCAGATCGGCGGTGGCGGCCTGGCCGGAGAAGAGCAGGATTTTGCAGGCGGGCAGGAAGGCGCGAATGTTGATCGCCGCCTGGATGCCGTTCATGTCCGGCATGATGACGTCGCTGATGATCAGGTCCGGCTCCAGCGTGCGGGCGGCCTCCACCGCGGCGGTCCCGGTATAGACGGCGGAAGCTTCAAAGCCGTTGATATCCAGGATTTTCGCCAGCGTATCGGCGATCACGTGCTCGTCGTCCACTACCAGTACTCTGCGCTTCCTGCCGTTGTGCATTCCGTTCACTCCTGCCCCGAATCGAAATCGAATCGCCGATTATAGCCAAAAGCCGGGATTTCCCAGAGGGAAACACGAATGTGATGCGGGCTCGCCGCAATTTGCTGTCCGGCAAGTGCAATTTCGCTGCAAGCCTCGCCCCGCCGCGAGTTCGGGCCAGCTCAAGGGCTGCGCCAAATCCCGCCAATCCGCCACCGAAAACCAGTTGTGCGTTCGCTCACAACAGGTCGGTGACCTTCGTCACCGCCGGTGCGGTCGCCCGCTTTGTACAGTGAAGTTTCGGCAACACCCCTGCCGCAACTGCCGGGCCGCCGGCGGCAAATACCAGATGGGAGATGCACTCATGGCATACGTAATTACCGATACCTGCACCAAAGACGAGCTCTGCGTCGAGGCTTGCCCGACCGACTGTATCCACCCCAAGAAGGACGAAGACGGCTTCGAAGCCGAGACCCAGCTCTATGTGGATCCGGAAGGCTGCATTGATTGCGGCGCTTGCGTCCCGGTCTGCCCCACCAATTCGATTTTTGTGGTGGATGAGGTGCCGGCCGACAAGCAGGACTTCATCGCCAAGAACGCCGCGCACTACGGCAAGTAAAGCGCCGGCGGATGTAGGGTAGAGATTCCCCGTCCGGTCGGCGCGCCGCAAGATCGACGTCCGGCCGCGACACTGAAGATTTGCGGACGACGATCATGCTCCGTCCGCCATGCGGGTAAAATAGCAGCGCGGCACTGGAATAGCGACCAGCCAGCCGTGTACGACAGCAAAAGGCACATCCTTCGCCGGATGTGCCTTTTTCCGTGTGCCGAGCATGTTTGACAGCTTGGAGGTGAAAGTCCTCTTCCCATCCTGATGGAGGAGAAGGGATAGCGAAGCGCAAGGGCGACGTTGTGAGGCGTGGTCTGAAAGAAGCGCGGAGCAAAGACGCGAGCCGATGAACAAGAACCAGATATGAGGCATACGGTGCCGGACGAGCGGGCTAGTGATCGCGAAGTCCATATCCATCAAAGGCGCTGGTTGTAAATCTGGCGGTTGTGCGTGGAAGGCGGTCGAACTTACCTCGGGAGGTCTGCTGCATGTTCCGGAATCGGGACTGAGAGTGGAGCAATTCATTCTGACCGTGCGGCAGAAGTCAGCAGCGGGCATAGTAGCTGCGCAAGTGGCGAAGGCCCAAACGGAAGGAAGCGGCAAGTAAGCGGCGCGACTCGATGAGCGACAAGCGGCAGAATAACCAGCTTCGGCTGGCCTTTAGCGAGGAGAACAGGAGTGAAGCTCCGAAGTCTGCTAGCAGAGGGTCCGAATCGCCCACGGCGAAGCGCGGGACTGAAAGCTCGGCTATAGAGGAACAAGTGATGGAAGAAGTTTGCGAGCGGGAGAACTGCTTGCAGGCTTGGAAGCGAGTGAAGTCCAACAAGGGAAGTCCGGGTATCGACGGCATGACGGTCGAGGAGTTGTCCGGACACTTGCGGGAGCACTGGCCAGCCATCCGGGAACACTTGCTCAACGGGACTTACAAGCCGCAGCCGGTGAAGCGGGTAGAGATACCCAAACCGGACGGAGGGGTGCGTCAGCTGGGCATCCCGACGGTGCTGGACCGCATGGTGCAGCAGGCGGTGATGCAGGTTTTGCAGCGCAGATGGGACCCGGAGTTTTCCGAACACAGTCACGGGTTCCGGCCCGGGCGTTCGGCGCAGCAGGCGGTTGCCAAGGCCCAAGGGTACGTGGCTGAGGGACGCCGCTGGGTGGTGGATCTCGATTTGGAGAAGTTTTTCGATCGGGTCAACCACGACAAGCTGATGGCGGCGGTAGCGCGCCGGGTCGCCGACAAGAGGGTGCTCAAGTTGGTGCGGGCATTCCTCACGGCGGGCGTGATGGAGAATGGGCTGGTGGGTCCGGTGGAGGAGGGAACGCCGCAAGGTGGGCCGCTCTCGCCACTCCTGTCGAACCTGGTGCTCGATGAACTAGACCGAGAGCTGGAACGGCGCAAGCATTGCTTCGTGCGGTATGCCGACGACTGCAACATCTACGTCAGCAGCCAACGGGCAGGCGAGCGGGTGAAGCGGAGTATCACGGGCTTCATCACACGCCGGCTCAAGCTCAAGGTCAACGAGCAGAAGAGTGCGGTAGCGCGGTCGGCAGAACGTAAGTTCCTCGGCTTCAGCTTCACGAAGGCACGCGAGCCCAAGCGGCGTATCGCCGCCAAGGCTGTGGTGCGTTTCAAGCAGAAGGTGCGAGAGCTTACGGGACGGACGCGAGGCATCAGTCTGGAACGGATGACGAAGGAGCTGGCCAGCTATTTACGGGGTTGGCGGGGCTACTTCGGCTTCTGTGAGACGCCCTCAGTGCTGCAGGCACTAGATCAATGGATACGGCGTAGGCTGCGATCCGTGATCTGGAAGCAATGGAAGGGCGGCAGGCTGCGGTTCAGAAAGCTATGTGAGCGGGGAGTGAGCAAGACCTTGGCCGCACAAACGGCTGGGAGCGCTCACGGTCCATTCCGCATAGCCAATAGCCCAGCCATGAGCTACGCATTTCCTATCGCCTACTTTGATTCGCTCGGACTTCCACGCTTGTTCGCTGGTACGTAGCTCAATCCACCGAACCGCCGGATGCGGACCCGCATGTCCGGTGGTGTGGCAGGGGCGGACGGGTGACCGTCCCCCCTATGCCGATTGCCGCGAGATTCTTCCCAGATCAACCACTCGCTACGTTATTGCCCTTGCTCCGGAGCGCCAGTAACGTAGAAAACCATTTCTACATATCCATTTCCCCCGGTTCCGTTCGAGCCTGCGCCCGATCCCAGGGTCCCGTTCTGACCGTTGTTGCCACCCGCGCCAAGTGCAGATGCTCCTCCTCCGCCACCATTCACGTTGCCTACGCCGCCATTAAATAACAGGACGTTGCCGCCATTACCCTGAAGCCCACCGCCGCCCGCTCCAGAATAGGCGAAGTAATTAATATTTCCGTTAGAGCCAGATTGCCCTTGGAATCCACCGTTTCCCCCTGGAAGTGTCGCGAAGGTCAGATTAACCGTGCCTCCGGTACCTCCTACGCCCAGGCCGGGGCCGGCGGATCCATGACCACAATTCAAATTCAGTGTTCCTAGTTGAATGTAGGTGTCTTGCCCCGCCATACCCGGAGCACCTCCTGCGCCAACGGTTATGTTGATAACTGCGCCCGCGGGAACAGGAATCGAGTAATTCACGATGGCGCCGCCGCCGCCTCCTCCGGAGCCGGAACTCCGTGCGCCTCCACCGCCTCCGCCAACCGCAGTGAACGTAGTCAGGACGGTATTGGCTGGAATTTGCACCGTATAGTTTCCCGGAGTTCCCTGCTTGTACACATAAATGGTCTGTTGCGCAGAGGCAATGACCGGAAGAAACAGAAGAAGTAAACTCCAAACCGCCGTCCTTTTCATGGCTTGCCATCCCCTTTTCAGTGTTGGTATACGACCGGGCGCCCCATCGAACCGCTTCCAGATTGGAGGGGCTTTTGACTTTCATCGGTCGTAGCGAGCCTTGTAAAGCTAATTCGCCAATCCCGGCGTGGCAACCGGAAATTCCCACCCCAGCAAAAGGTGATTGCTGGCACCCTCGAGAAGAGCCGGAGCCCACCCTGTCGGCGGGTGGCCTGGGTCACCGCTGCTCGATTCATCTTCCTACGATTTTTTCCTTTGATCGGCTCGGAATTGGGTGCCCCGGGTCTCGCGGTTTTCGAGACCCGGGTGTGCATGGGCGGGTGGCCCAGCCTAACATCTTGCGGGTGCCCCACCCAAGCTTCCTTTGCTTGGGTGGGTCTTTTGACTTTCATCGCCTGCCGCCACTAGCGTTGTAGAACTGGTTCGACGACCCACGCAAGCACAGGAAACTCCCCACCCAAGCAAACCCGGCTTGGATGCGGCACCCTCAGGATGGTAGCCCGGGCCACCCGCACGGTGTGTGACTCCAGAGGGCTATACGTTCTCGTCACGGCCGACAGTAATCATTACTTACCGAGCAACTTTGCGATACCGCCGATAATGAACATACCTCCAACACCGGCGAATAGTAGTCGCCCGGCCCATCTCGGGACTTTTTTGTCAGTCGCCCCTCCGCATCCTTTGGAGGCATAGAATTGTTTATTCACGAAGGCGATCACTTCGAGTGCGATACCGACGATAATCAATAAAGCAGGACTTGCCGGCACTATCAATTCCGTCCTTTAGCTAACGGTTCGCTGGGTGTCACTTTACGATCATATTCAATACTATTGTTCTGGTTCGTGTGTCGGCAACCCTTGGGGAATTCCATTCGGGCGGGTGGCCCAGCCTAACATCTTGCGGGTGCGGGTGCCCCACCCAAGCTTCCTTTGCTTGGGTAGGTCTTTTGACTTTCACCGCTTATCGCGACCAGCGTTGCAGAACTGGTTCGACGATCTCCGCGTGGCACAGGAAAATCCCCACCCAAGCAAACCCGGCTTGGATGGGGCACCCTCAGGATGGCAGCCCGGGCCACCCGCCAGCGATCCTCGAACTCATCCGGAAGAAGCAAGCTTGTCACGGTGACGCACCTACCCGGGTCTCGAAAACCGCGAGACCCGGGGCACCCAAATCCCAGCGGGAGCCGCGAGCGCACCGAGGTTGACATCATCGCACCGCGCGGCTAGGTTTTTGGCGATGCCCACGCCCACGCTCCAGGAGCAGTTTGGCCAGATCGACATCTACCTTTTCGACCAGCTACTGAAGGGCCGCATCTCGCCGGAGATGCGCATCCTCGATGCCGGCTGCGGTTCCGGGCGAAACCTGGTGTATTTCCTGCGGGAGGGTTATGAAGTTTACGCCGCCGATTTCGATCCACAGGCGGTGAATAGCGTTCGCGCGCTGGCGCGGATGTTCTCGCCCGCTCTTGCCGCGTCGAATTTCCGCGTGGAAGCGGTGGAAGCCATGTCGTTCGAAGAGGGTGCGCGGATGTGGTCCTCAGCAGCGCGGTCCTGCATTTCGCCCGCGACCAGGCGCACTTCGACGCCATGCTGCTGGGATCGTGGCGCGTGCTTAAGCCGGGCGGACTCTTCTTCTGCCGCCTGGCCTCGACCATCGGCATGGAGGGCCAGTTCCAACCGATCGAGGGCCGCCGCTTTCGCTTGCCGGATGGGACCGAGCGCTTTCTGGTGGACGAAGCGCTGCTCAACTCGCTCGCCGAACGCTTAGGCGGCGAACTGGCTGACCCGCTGAAGACCACGGTCGTGCAACATCAACGCTCCATGACCACCTGGGTGCTGCGGAAGAAACTCTCGTAACGCTGCGTACCTTCGATTCGGTCTTTAGTGCTTGCTGCCGCCAAAGAGGCCGGCGGTGGGGATGACCATCTTCACCCAGGCCTTGTTTCCGCCAAAGCGGTTAGCCACCAGCGTCTCGTGCTGCCACTGCACGATGAAGGTCATGTGACGCTGGTTGGTGTAGCCGGCACTCGGTCCCACCGCCAGCACCTGGCCGCGACGGCCGGCGCTCCACCAACCCGGCACGGCTGGAACGGTCGCGCCGTTGACGGTGTCGTCGGTGGTCTGCTCCAGCGCATAGCCGCTGGCGCCGAACATCCAGTTGCCAACATGCTTGCCCGCCACGTAGTCCATGTGGAAGTCCTGACCGGAGTGATAGTTGGTTGCGGGATTGGTGGTCTTGAGGTTGTACATCAGCTTGGCGGAGAGCTCCCAGCCGGATTTGGGCAGGAAGCTGAACGCAAACAGCGGCTCAAAGCTGTAGTAGTGGGCGCTGATGCACAGCCGCGGATCGCTGCGGTCGTAGCTGCCCGTCGGCAGGTTGATGTCGAACGCCGCCACCGCGTGCCAGCGGCTGCCGTGCCATCCCAGGACGAAGGGATCGACGGTAATGTCGCCCAGGCCGGTGGCGCTGTTCCGGCCATTCAGATTCATGGACTGATAGACCACCGGCACGATGACATGCATGCCGTAGTCGGCGCCGAGAATCTTGAACCGGGTGAACTCCACCAGGCGGAAGCCATTGAACACCGCCTGGACGGCAGGCACGCCGCCGTTCATCCGGACGTTGTTGCCCGAGCCATTCTTCATCTGGCCGGCGTAGTAGCCGAAATAGTTCACGTAATAGAGACCCGGAGGCGGGGCCGCGCCGACCAGCCAGTTCTCGGCGCCATTGGGATACTGGTCGGCTCCCTCATTGGCGTAGGCGCCCGCGACCAGCGACAGTGCGAGACCAAGGACCATGCAAATACGAGCGGCTAGTTTCATCGGTTTGCCCCTCAAGATTTCGGCTGACAGGCGAAGCCACGCCGCCGGCCGGCAGGCATCCACGCAGCCATTGCCGCCAGGCGTATGGATCTCCCTGTTCACTGAATCGACGAAAAATCAGCCGGGCTTGAGCGCCGTCTCCGGGACCGAGGTGCGTTCCTCTTCCCGCTGCAGGCCAAGGCCGCGGAACGAAATGCGATTGCCCGGATTGGCGGCGTCGCAGCGCGCGGCGTGACATGAACGTTATTTACAACATTTGCGTTGCGGAATGCAGTGACGTCCGGCACCGGCCAAGGTGGGGGCGGCTTCAGAAAAAAAAGGCACAGTCAGCGACTGTGCCTTTTTGTTTTTACGCGCAGATTGGTCTCAGCTCGCCATTTTGCTGGGGGTGTTCTGGTCGGCGCGGAAGCGCAGCAGCGCTCCGATCCGCCCGATGTTGTCGAACTGCTCATCGCTCACGATGTACTGCACCTCGACGCCGGTGCGGATGGCGTGGCCCACGATGGCGTCGCCGATGTCCTCCAGTTCGCGTGTTCGGCTTGCCGCACACCGCGCACGTCGGAGTGACGTGCAGTTCCATGTGTCCGCAGTGATAACACTTCACGCCGGCAGCCTGGAAGTTCGAACCCAGCAACAGGGTCTGTACCTCGCCAGCTTCCAGCGACCGCAGCACGCGTCGCAGGCCGACGGCGCCGCGTCCGTTGCTGCGCGCTTCGCCGATGACCTCCGTAATCAGCTTCTGCTTTTCGCTGGTGTCGTGACGCGCCAGCGCCTCCAGGGCCGTGGCCTTCACCTCCTCGGGGCTCGCCGCCTTGGGGTCAACGCGGAAGTGCCCGACCAGCCGCGCGCGGGCGCTGGACTTCAATTGCGCTTCAATCTCCGGCCAGATCTCATCATGGCAGCCCACCAGCAGGCGGTCGCATGCGTCATTCTCGAAGAGCGGCTCGATGTATTCCGCCACGGTCTTGAAGTGCTGCATGGACTCGTGCTGTTGGCGGCGCTCGACGTGGCCGCCGTCGTAGCCGTGCCATCCCTCGCTCTTGCCGCGCCGCGTCAGCTCATTCACAAAGTCCTGCTTCTCGGTGATGGCGTTGTCCTTGATCTCGAAGATGCGGGCTTTGCTGCGGTCCACCAGCACCACGCAGATGTGCTGCATGCCGTCCAGGATGGCGGCCAGCGGCTTGAGATGAAAGCGCTGATTCAGCATCATTTTGGTGGCCGGCAGATGCGGCGGCAAATCGAACTCGCGCCAGAATCCCTGCTTGCCGCAGGCGAAGATGGCTTTGGCTTTTCCACCGTTGGTGTACGGCGTCTCCATCAGGCTGCTGATGCGCTCCACGTCGCCGAGCGCGGCTTTGCCGCCATTTTGCTGGCTCTGATGCAGGGCGTTGCGAATCAGGTCCTTGACCCGCAGCGATTCCTGGCGATGCGATTTGTCCGGCGGAGTGTCGGGTTGAAAGTAAAACGTGACAGCGCAACCTTCTGGGGAATGAAAATTGGCGAGTTCACGGATGTCATTGCGCGTGATCATTCCGATTTCTCCTAAACACACGGTTGTGGGTGAACAAAAGAGCTTCCCGGTAAATAGATCATCAGGCGCTCCGGGAGTGGCGAATGAGTTTTTCCGAGAGTGGGGATTTTATCGGCAGTGCGCCTTTCAAATATTCGCGGGCGGCGCGGATGTGGCCGCGGACATCCTCGGCGGAGGCGCCGGTGATGCCGGCGATTTCCTCCACGGTGAAGCCGTCCACGGTAAACAGAATGAAGGCCTCGCGCGGCGCATGTCCGAGCTGGCCGAGGATCGAATCCACGATGCCGATCAGCTCATCCTGCGCCGCCAGTTCTTCCGGGTTGGCCGAGCCGTCGGAAATCACGCCCTCTTCCGAAAGCATGTCGTCAGGCTGATGGAACTGGAGATGGCTTTCGTCGCTGCCCTCGACGTTGGGCTGTCCGTGCGAACGCTCCAGCGGAACATGTCCGTCATCGGATTGCTGCGCCGCTAGCCGGCCGATGGCATCCATCGCCAGCCGGTACAGCCAGGCTTCCAGGCGCAAGCGCTCCGGCGGATCGTGTTTCTCGTCGAGCGCGTCGGCGATGGCCTCGTCCACAACGTCATCCACCGTGAGCTGGTCGGCTTCCAGCAGGCCCTGGGCCTCGCGATAATTCAGTTCGCGCTCGATGAAGCGTTGCAGCCGAGGCAGGTTGACGTCAATGTAGCCGGCAACGTCGCCGGTGGTGACGGTGTCCGGCTTCATGGCAGCCATGGTCTCTTCAAACGGGACGGTCGCAACCGGCGGCTGTTCCGCGCGCCGCCGCGACCAGCTCCGCTGATTGCGCAGCAGGCCTTTGTGTTTCTTCAACTGCTCGACCAGGTGCTCGAATGCCGCCTTCACGGCAGCCGATGGGGTCGAGCCCCGCTCGGTCGCGGCCATCTGTCCTGTAGGCAAGCGCAGGTTCAACGTCACTGCGACGCCGGCGGGCGTTGCCTCCTCGACCACGGCGCGCAGCCGCACCAGGTCGGCGCGAAAGACGCGAAGGTAACGTTCCAGTTTTTGGATTTGTTGTTGGATCAGGTTTTCAACAGCGGCGGTCTTCGAAATCTTGTAGCTGATGTGGACGTCCATCAGAAGCCTCTCCGGACGGAAGCGGTTCCGTCCGCAGCTACATTTCCTGAATGAAATTTTACTCCTCCTGCTACAGAAGCAAGCACAAAATGCGGAGTTGTCTAAACTGCGGTGCGAACTTCCCAATAAGAGCCGGATTTCGGCTAAGGGCCAAGTTTTGTGAGCATTACGAGCCCCTAGGCACCCCCAAAATGGGCATTTTCGACGCAAACCTGAGACGCCGCCTACGCGCGCACCAATTGCTGCCCGCCGTCAATGTCGTAGGTTCCGCCGGTGAGCGCGGTGTTGGTCATGAGGTGCACGGCGAGCGCGGCAACGTCCTCCGGCCCAACGACGCGGCGGATGGGCAGCGTGCTGCGAAGCTGCTCGCGACGCTGTTCGAGTTGATCACCCAGCAGTTCCGCCGACAAAGGCGTGTCTACAAATCCGGCGGCGATAAGGTTGACGCGCACCGGCGCGATCTCCAGCGCGAGGCTTGCGGTGAGCGCGGGGAGCGCAGCGGTGACCGCGCTGGCGATGCTCAGACCGACGGCCGGGCGTTTCGCACCCGTGCCGCCCATGAAGATCAGGGTTCCTCCCGGTCGCATTTTGCCGGCCGCATAGCGGGCGACGCAAAGCGCCTGCACCAGGTGCTCGCCGATAAGAACGCGAATCTTCGCGAAGTCCATATCGGCAAGGCGTCCGTAGTACGGGCGGCCGGCGGTCACCATCACGTGGTCGATGGCCGGCAAGTCGCGGAAGAACCGCTCCAGCGCCTCGGGATCGGTGGCGTCGAAGGCCGCGGTGCTCAGCGCGTCAAGCTCGCCGGCAGCCCGCTGGAGGCGCTCGGCATTCCGGCCGGTGAGGATCACCTTGGCGCCTTCGGCACGGGCACGCCGCGCGGTTTCCAGTCCGATGCCGGCGCTGCCACCGATCGCGACCACGGTCTGGCCGAGGAGCGCGGGTTCACGGTGAAGGGAAGAGGGGACGCTGCTCATGGCTCCTCTTTCAAGCAGTTTCGAGTTTCAAGTTTCGAGTTTCGAGTTTTAAGTTTTAAGTTTCAAGTTTCAAAACCAGTTTCGAGTCTCCAAGTTCGAGTGTCGCTGCCTGGCGAGCTATTTGGCGTCCTGAGGCATCGGATGGATTCAAAATAATTAATTGCCGGTGCCGCAGGTGGGATCCCATGTGGGCGCCTGATCCGGGAATTCATCAGGACCGCCAACGATGACGTCTGCGAACTGAACCGGAATAAAAACGAAAGGCCTCCGTTTGCGCGAAGGCCTTTTTTCGTTGAATCCCCGATGCAGGGCTTTTGAAACTCGAAACTTGAAACTCGAAACTGCCTACGGAATGCGCACCTTGGCATCCGGCCGCTTATCCACGTGGATGCTCTCGATGAAGCGCACTTTGCTGATGTTCTTCTTCATCACCAGCGACGAAGTCCGCACGCCGTCGCCGAAGAAGCGAACGCCCTTCAGCAGCATGCCGTCGGTGACGCCGGTGGCGGCGAAGATGATGTTCTTGCCCGGCGCCAGTTCGTCGGCGGTATAGATGCGCTTGGGATCGCTGATGCCCATGCCCTGCATGCGCTCGGCCTGCTCCGGGGTGTAGCCCACCAGGCGGCCGACCATGTAGCCGTTCAGGCAGCGAATTGCGGCGGCGGTAATTACGCCCTCGGGAGCGCCGCCGGTTCCCATCACCGCGTGGACGCCCGAACCCAGCATGGCGGTGGCAACGCCCGGCGAAAGATCGCCGTCGGAGATGAGACGAATGCGCGCGCCAGCTTTGCGAATGTCGGCAATCAGTCCTTCATGCCGCGGACGGTCCAGAATAATGATGACCAGGTCTTCCACCCGGCGGTCCAGAACTTTGGCGATGACCTTCAGGTTGTGCGAGACCGGCGCTTCCAGGTCCACCATGCCGCGGCACGACGGCCCCACCACGATCTTCTCCATGTAGCAGTCGGGAGCGTGCAGCAGACCGCCGCGTTCGGACGCAGCCAGCACGGTGATGGCGCCCGGCGATCCGGTAGCGCAAAGATTGGTGCCCTCCAGCGGATCAACCGCGATGTCCACCGCCTGGTAGGTTTCGCCGTCGTCGCGCTTGCCCACTTTCTCGCCGATGTAGAGCATGGGCGCTTCGTCGCGCTCGCCTTCGCCAATGACGATGGTGCCGTCCATGGGCACGGAGTCCATGACGCCGCGCATGGCCTCGGTGGCGACGTGGTCGGCGTGCTTGCGGTCGCCCTGGCCCATGGTTTTGGCCGAGGCGATGGCCGCTTCTTCCACCACGCGCAGGAACTCCAGCGCCAGATCGCTTTCCAAATTTGCGGTAGGACTATGTCTTGCGGGCGAAACTTCAGGTTCAGCTTTGGTCGCCATGGCGGTCTCCGTGAATTAGGGCTTCGTGCCGGAAGGATGATTGCGACCCACTGCGGGGGGAATGAGCGCCAACGGAAGAACCGTCCCGCCATGAGTCACGGCACGAAAATCAAGGATACACGCTAAGCCGAGCAAAGTCTTGAGCTTTGCGCATGCGGCTTCGAGAGCTTTGCGAGTGCGGCTCTTTGAAAGGGCACGGCTTCAGCCGTGCCGGACGGATGTCCTCAACGAGCGGCTTTAGCCGCTGAGGGCAATTTGCTGCGGAACGTCTCAGCGAAACCATCGGGATGAATGTGCGTGCTCGAAAAGCCCTCAGGGGCTGAAGCCCATTGAGTTGGCTGCGGTGCGGCACGGCTAAAGCCGTGCCCTTTCAAAACGTGGAAACCCTCGGCACGCTAAAGCCGTCCTTTCAAAACGTCGACACCTGGAGCCCGTTTGAATTCGCGCCCTTTCAAAACGACGCTCGCGACTCACGGCTACCCGCCGCACACCGGCGGAGGATACGCCACCAGTGCGGGATATCCGCCCGAAGGCTGCCGCGTGGAGAACGGCGTTCCCGGCACCGCCATCAGCGCGCCGCTCGCTCCAATCACGCGCCCGTCAATCTCTGCCGCACTGAACAGAGAGTCATACAGCAGGTTGCCGGTGTTGGGAATGGACAGGGAAGAATTCCAGTTGCTGACCGTAAACGGCGATCCCGCCACCGGCGAGAGCGCTCCGTTGGATGCAACTTGCAGCGCCGAAATCGCGCTGGCATACGCATCGCTGGTGAACAGATATTCACCGTTCGGGCTCAGCTTCACATCGGTGGTGTCGCCGCCGCTGCCGTTCGAATACGGCGAGCCATGAATCGCTGAGATGGCGCCGGTCACCGCCAGCGCATACACATCAATCAGGCTGGTGTTGCTGTCAGCGACGAAAACGCGAGTGCTGGCGCAATTCACGTCCATAGCGTCGGGCGCGCCGCTGGCCGCAATCGTTGCCACCGAGGCGATCTGGCCGGTGCCGGGAATGCGGAACACCTGCACCGCATTGGCCGACTTCAATCCCGCCACCAGATATTTGCTGTTGGGCGTGACCTTCAGGCCTTCGACGGTGCCGCCAGCGGGAAAGGGAGAGCCCGCGACCTCGCTCAGCGCGCCGGTGACGCCGTCCACGCTGAAGACATGAATCGCCGTGGAAATTTCGTCGCTGGTAAACAGGAACTGCACGTTCGGTGTGGCCGCGACGGAAAAGTTTCCGCCGGCGGTTCCCGCCGCGAACGGCGAACCCGCCACCGGCGTCAGTTGCCCGGTCACCAGATTGATGCCGAAGGCGGCGACCGTTCCGCTGCCATTGTTGGCCGCGTACACGAAGCGCTTGGCATGCACGATGGCGATGGTGATCTGTCCGGGGTCGAGGTCGCTGCCGCCGCCGTTGCCTCCGGTGGCATAGGGGGAGCCGGGAATCGGCAGCAGAGTGCCGGTGGGCCCGGCGCGAAATGCGGAGACCGAGTTGGGTGTCTGATTGTTGTCGGTATAAACGAAGGTTTGGGCCGAGGATGGGATCGCCAACAAAGCCAGGAAAGCGGCGCACAGAAAAAATCGCATCCGCAAACCTTAGCGCATGATGCGCCGAATTTTTCAGGGTAACCAGTTGCGGAGTCGGATGCGCGTGCGCCGTGCGTGTGGAAAACACAAATCACGAGCGCACGATTGAGACAAGGCCGTCTGCGTTTGCTCCTTGTGGAGTGCTGCCAAATTCCGTTTTGCCAACATAACGAGTAAGGGCACGACCTCCGGTCGTGCCGAGAAGCTCGCCTAAACGAATGGGTTGGGGACGGTCGCTTTCAGCGACCGTCCCCAACCGGAAGGGCGGACCGAACTTTTACGGCACGACTAGAAGTCGTGCCCTTACTCATTGACGCGGCAAAACTGAGCTTGCTGGAGCCATCAGCCTTAACTCGGCAAAACATACTTTTGCCGCAGCCTTTCACTGGCCACTAGCCACTGGCCACTGCCTCTAAAACGCGGCGTGCCCGGTAATGTGCTCCCCAATGATCAGCGTATGAATATCGTGCGTCCCTTCATACGTCTTCACCGATTCCAGATTGGCCATGTGGCGGAAGATGGGGTACTCGTCGGCGATACCGTTGCCGCCGAGAATGTCGCGGCCCATGCGGGCGCACTCCAGCGCCATCCACACGTTATTACGCTTGCCCATGGAGATGTGCCACGGCTTCACCTTGCCGGCATCTTTCAGGCGGCCGATCTGCAGCGTCAATAGCTGCGCCTTGGTGATCTCGTTGATCATCCACACCAGCTTTTCCTGCACCAGTTGGTGCGAGGCGATGGGCTGGTCGCGGAACTGCTTGCGGAATTGCGCATACTGCAGCGCGCAGTCGTAGCAAGCCATGGCCGCGCCGATGGCGCCCCAGGCAATGCCGTAGCGCGCCTGGTTCAGGCAGCTCAGCGGCGACTTCAGGCCGCCGGTCTTGGCCAGCAGATTTCCCGCGGGGATACGGACATCCTGTAAAGCAAGACTTGAAGTCACCGACGCGCGCAGCGACCACTTGCCGTGCACGTCGGCGGCCTTGAAGCCGGCGCGGTCGGTCTCCACGATAAAGCCGCGGATGAGGTTGTCCTCGTTCTCCACCTTCGCCCAGATGATGGCGATGTCGGCGATGGAGCCCGACGTGATCCACATCTTCTCGCCGTTCAGGATGTAGCTGTCGCCATCCTTGCGGGCGCGAGTGCGCATGGAGCCGGGGTTAGAGCCGGAGTCCGGCTCGGTTAAACCAAAGCATCCGATAATTTCCCCTAACGCCATCTTGGGCAAGTACTTCTGCTTCTGCTCCTCCGTGCCGAAGGCGTAGATGGGATACATGCACAGCCCCGACTGCACGCTGACGAACGAGCGCACGCCGCTATCGCCGCGCTCCAGTTCCTGGTCCACCAGGCCATACTCCACGTTCGACATGCCGGCGCAGCCGTAGCCCTGCAGACTGGCGCCGTAAAAGCCGAGCTCGCCCATGGGCTTGATCAGCTCTTTGGGGAAGCGGCCGTCGCGGTTGCACTGCTCGATGATAGGGACCAGGTTCTCTTCGATGAACTTGCGGGTATTGTCGCGCACCAGCCGTTCGTCGTCGGTGAGCAGCGAATCGAACTCGATGAAATCCACACCCTTGAATTTGATGGCCATGCCTGTGCTCTCTCTATCTGTGCTCTCTAGATGAAATTTAGCGGGAAGGGCAAACATCTGAGGCTATCAGGCGGGGGTGGGGCGGTCAAACCTGGAGGCTTAGTGATAAGCTTTTGGTCATGGCGTTTGCCCCTGACGTGATCGTAATGGCCGACTATTCACCCGCCACCATCGTTTTGGTAGCGGAAGCAAAGGAGGCAACTGACAATCTCGACGAAGTCGCACTTCCTTTGAAGCGTTACATGCTCCGTATGAGCTGTCCAGTCGGGATCATTTTCACGCCAAAGGTTCTCCGCATTTACAAAGATCTGTTCCTTGGGAGATCGGAAGATTCCATCCAGCTAGTAGGCGATTTTCCGTCAAGTGAGTACTTTTCAAGTCACGGCGATTCGGAACGGGAGAAGAAGCGGCCGTCAAGTCCGTGCTAATTCAATGGATAGATGAACTTGCAAATACGGGCCAAATGCAGGTAGCTGAACCTAGCCTCAAATCAGCGGTTGATCAGTACATACTTCCTGCTGTTAGCGGCGGTTTTGTCCGCATTGCTCACCCCAATACGCTGCAAATCTGAACGAAATGCGACACGTATTCGTTGAGACTAACTGGCTCGTTACTGTTGCTGCTCCCGCCCGCAATCCAACGCCCGCCGCGCTCGAATTGCTTGATGCGGCTAAGAACGGAGATGTTCGCATCCATATTCCAACTTGCTGCTTCGGAGAAGCGAAAAAAACTATTCGGCAAAAGTTTCAACCGAAAGAGGCGGACAAGTTGCGAGGATATCTTCAATGGGCCGTTGAGCAAAAAGTCTTAGACGAACAAGCCGCTGAATCAACGAGGGGGGTGCTGACGAGCTTTGTGGGCAGTGTCACCTCGAAGCTCGCGCACCTAAACGATACCCTTCGTGACATTACGACCACCGCTGGCATTGTCACCGTGCCGTTGGACGACGCCATTCTAGATATGTCCCTTGAACTGCATTTTAAAGAAATCGACCTAAGCGAATTTGATCGCGCAGTTTTGGCGGCGGTGCTGGTCAAGGGCCGGCATCTGCGCGAAAGTGGGGAAGCCGACGTAAACTTTTGCAGTCTGGACTCGGGACTGTTGCCGTGGCAGAAGCGAGGTGAGCCACGGCCTGAACTCATGGGGCTTTATGACGATGCCGGAGTATGGGTTTATTCGGATTTCACGCTCACAAACCCGGAACGTCCGAAGAGTTTTCCTCAATCTGTGCGCGGTCATTGACACATCTCCGCGAACTGCACTCACCCAAGCACAGGAGAATCCCAGGGCGATTGCGTCGTAGAAACCTCCGGCCTTGGCACTCAACAACGATAAATACTTCCTACGCAATCGCGTCGAAGAATTCTGGTGGCAAGGTCCCGGGCGGGACTTCCGGCCAAGCGTCCTGTCTCATCCGTTCGGCGCTGCTTGTGCAGAACCCATGAGAATCTCACAACCATCAATTGGTCGGCGTCTACGGCAACCAACTGTTTCTCTGCGGTGGCCCTGTAAACCAATGCGTTGTCTTCCGCGTAGGCTTTCGGAGGGAAGCGGTGCGTGTCCCAGAAGCTTTTCCGATAGCACATAGAAGTTCCTACTGCGTACTGCTGAACCGCGGATATATAGCGGTACGCTTTAGTTCCGTTCCAATATGAAATGGAGTGATACCCGGTCATCTGTTTGTCGGATTGGAGGAGGCGAGTTACCTGATCACGTATCCTGCCAGCTGCGGACCAGTCGTCATCGTCGAAATGGCAGATTATCTCGCCACTTGCAGCTTCGCATGCCAGATTTCGCTTGGTGCCGATTACCTGTTTTCTCGCGGTGTAGATGTAAATCGCATCGGAAACGAACTGCTTGACCAAAGCTTCGACGCTACAAGAGCCGTCGTCAATCACTACTAGTTCCTTATCAGGCCGAATCCTGCGCCAAGTAGCACCTCAGGGCGACCGGAATCAGGTGCTGACGATCGTAAGTTGGCATGATGCAAGAGACGAACATATCTAGACCTCCCGCAAACAGGTAGCGGGTCAGTTTGCTCAATCCTCATTCTAATGCCCTGTCTACCGCAGGCTGAGAATACGAGGGTGCCCCATCCAAGCCGGGTTTGCTTGGGTGGGGATTTCCCTCTGACGTGCCGGGATCGTCGAGCTAACTCTGGTGTTCTCGACCCAACGGAGGAAAGTCAAAAGCCCCACCCAACCAAAAGATTGGATGGCCACACTCAAGTTCATTGGAAAGAGAGTGGGGTGAGCCGGTCGGCGTGTGTCGTTCTGAGGGACTCGGTGATTCATTGGAGTACCAGGATCGCGGCGGGTGGCCCGGGTCTCGCGTCGCGATTCATCCTCCCACGATTTCCTTTACCTGCACTAATTCGGGTGCCCCGGGTTGGCGTTTTTCCGAGACCCGGGTAACGCGCTACCCTGGAAGCTGTGAGTTCGATCCGCTTCAACTTGAATCTGCTCCAATCCTTCAAGCGGACGGGCCCTGCCCTGAAGTGCAGATCGTGTCCGCGGTGCCAGCGCCCCGGCCCACGAAGCATGCACGCCGACTCAACTACTTTCCACACCGTCCGCTGTGATTCTGGATACGATGACGCCGTGATAGATTGCCGCACACCAGGGTCTCGAAAACCGCGAGACCCGCGGCACCCAGCGAATCGAACTCGATGGAATCCACACCTTTAAATTTGATGGCCATGCCTGTGCTCTCTCTACCTGTGCTCTCTAGATGAAATTTAGCGGGAAGGGCAAACATCTGAGGCTATCAGGCGGTGCAGGGAGGGCTCCAACCCAGGCGGAGAGCGCGGGCCGCCGGGATGGGGCGAGCGGGCGCGGCGAGATGTCTTGCTCTTATTCGCGGTTACGGTGCGAAGTAGGCCGAGATGTCGAGAATCAGTTGTGTCACGCCGGAGGCATAGGCATCGATATCGCCGTTGCGTTGGGCACGATCGCCATGTTCGATGTGATCCAGCCGTCCCCGGCATTCAGCGTCGATACCACGGGCTGGTCGGCGCCATCGGGCCAAAGCGTCAGGTACCCCAATGTGGGAGACGGTACCACGGTTGCATTGAACACGTAAGCCTTGGCGCGATCGGGGACGCCACAGCCGCCATCGACTACATCGACTGGCGGATCGAGCGTGCCGGTGAAGGGCTGGCCGCCGCCGACCCTACGGGTATCGATCACGCGGCAGGGAATTGCGGGATACAGGGAAAGCCCGCCCGTTCCCGCCGGAGCGAAGTAGCCGTTGATGTCGATGACCAGGTCGGTGTTGTCGCTGGGGTAAGCGGTGATGTCGCCGCCCGTGCCGGCGGGAACGATCGCGGCATTGGCAACGTTGGTCGCGGTGGGATTGTTGAGCGTCGATACCGGATTCGCCGGCTGCGCGCCGGTTGGCCACACCTCAAGATAAGCCAGCGGGGATCCCTGGATAGGGCACTGCGGTCAGGTTGAAGGAGTAGGCCGCCGCGTTGCTGATGGATTGAGACATGGGCTGGTCAGCACCGGGAAGTCGCGCGCCGTCCCGCGAGAAAGATTCGGCGTACCCAGTCCCTGCGGGTAGTTCGAGCTGCGCGTGTCGGCGACGCGGCAGGGCGTCAGCGGATAGAACTGCAGCGTGGAACCGCTCGGGGGAGCGAAGTAGCCGTCGATGTCGACCACAACGTTGGTCGTGTTGGTGACGTAGATGCTGACCCCGCCACTGGTGCCCGCGGGAACAATCGCGGCGTTGGCTTTGATGCGGCCATCGAGCGAATTCATCAGCGAGACTACGGGCTGGGTCTGGCCGGCAGGCCAGATGGTGAGATACGACACCGGGCCGTTATCGATGGGCACCAGGGTCACGTTGAGCGAATACGTTTTAGCCGACGACAGACTGAGGCTGCACGCGCTCTGGGCCAACTGCGGCAGATTGTAAGTCTGGGAGGTGCCCCCCTGGATGGGACCGCCGCTACCCTGCGAACGCGTGTCCAGCAGGCGGCAGGGAGTGATGGCGGTGAACTGCAAAGGTCCGGAGATGGAAGACCGTGCCCGTCGCCGTTTGCCCCGCCATATTCGGTTGTGCCGTAGAAGTTGCCGTCGGTGGCTTGGACCAACGCCGCGCAGGTTAGCGCCGTCAGCTATCGGCGAAGCTGTGCAGCGTGGTCAGCGTGCCGCCGGGGGTGATTTTGAAGACCGTGCCGATGTTGTTGGCCCCGCCCCCGTCGGTTGTCCCGTAAAAGTTCCCGTCGGTGGCCTGGACCAGCCCGGCCGGGGTATGCGCGCCGTCACTGCCGAGCAGAAGCTGTAGCAGCGTGGTCAGCGTGCCGCCGGGGGTGATTTTGAAGACCGTGCCGTAGCGTCGCAGTCGGCCCCGCCATCGGCGGTTGTCCCGTAGAAGTTGCCGTCGCTGGCCTGGACCAGGCCGGCGTAAGGGTATGGCCGTCCGGGCAGTCGCTTTGCGAGCAGAAGCTGTACAGCGTGGTCAGCGTGCCGCTGGGGTGATTTTGAAGACCGTGCCGTCGTCGTTGGCCCCGCCAGCGGTTGTCCCGTAGAAGTTGCCGTCGGTGGCCTGGACCAGGCCGGCATGAGGGTCGTGCGCCGTCAGTTCTCGGCGAAGCTGTACAGCGTGGTCAGCGTGCCGCTGGAAGTGATTTTGAAGACCGTGCCGCACGCTGCAGGTTACTGGCCCCGCCAACGACGGTTGTCCCGTAGAAGTTGCCGTCGGTGGCCTGGACCAGCCCCGCGTAAGGGTATGCGCCGTCCGTAGCCGGCGAAGCTGTGCAGCGTGGTCAGCGTGCCGCTGGGCGTGATCTTGAAGACCGTGCCCACGCCGTCGGCCCCGCCAAAGGCGTTGTCCCGTAGAAGTTGCCATCGGTGCCCTGCACCAGCCCGGCGTCAGGGTGAGCGCCGTCCGTACCGGCGAAGCTGTGCAGCGTGGTCAGCGTGCCGCCGGGGGTGATTTTGAAGACCGTGCCGTCAGCTGTCTTGCCCCGCCACCGGAGGTTGTCCCGTAGAAGTTGCCGTCGGCTGCCTTGCACTAACCCGGCTTAAGGGTTGAGCCGTCACTACCGGCGAAGCTGTACAGCGTGGTCAGACTTTGGGCCGACAGGAACGTCGTGAACGCGTAAAGCAGAACCGCCAGCAAAATTGAATTCCGCAGGATGGATCGCGTCATGTGCTTTCTGGCCTCCTACAGCGATAGCGGCTTAGTTTATGGAATGTGATAAGTCGTGGAAACGTGCCGCTTCTGCGCGACGAGAACCCCATACAGAGTGATTTCGCTACCTACTCAGCCGAGAAGGGAGCCTGGACGGCAGTTTTATCTCGTCACTGGAAAACTGTGAGAGATAAAAGGTCAGCGAATATCCGGTACGACGGGCCGTGGAACCTTGTAATCGCCTGGGAACAGCCCCGACGCAGTATTTTTTCAGCTTCGTAGCGAAGGATCGTTAGCCCGCCCCGATCCCATGTCAATGTTTCCTTTCCCGTCGCTGTAACACCTGCAATCCTGATCATGCGGCGCGAGAACCTGTCACGCTCAACCTGACACGCCGGGGCAGTTTCTCGGACTGTGCTTTAAGAAAGTTCATAATCTTCTGGGAAGTTCTTGGGCAGGTGGCCCGGCCAGACATCAAGCGGGTGCCCCACCCAAGCCGGGTTTGCTTGGGTGGGGATTTCCTCTGACGTGCCGGGATCGTCGAGCTAGATGCTGCGTTCGACCCAACGGATGACAGTCAACAACCCCACCAACCAAAGGAAAGTTGGATGAAGCACCCTCAAGTTCATTGGAAAGCGTGTGCTTGCAGAAGCCTCCGGGGCTGAAGCCGGGCCCCGGTCGGCATGTGTCGTCCCTGACGGGACTCGGTGATTCGTTGCGACGCTACCCAGGACTCCGCGCCAACAGCGGGCGCTGCGTCCTGGGCTATCATGCCGGCCGTCCCGCAGAGCGGGACTTGGATTTGCCGCCGGCCTGCTTTTATCGATGACTCCAGCTATTAGGCCGACGCCTGCCGCCAATCTTTTGCCGCCGGTCCGCTTTTATCTGCGACTCCAGCAATCAGGGCTACATCCGCCGCCAATCTTCGCGGAGCGGGCTCTCCCGGTTCTCGAAAACCGCGAGACCCGGGGCACCCGAGTTCCGAGTAGGTAAAGAAAAAATCGTGGGAGGAAGAAGCGAGCAGCGAGACCCGGGGCACCTGTGATCTTTCAACACGTTGCTCCCTTTTCCGGTCCCTGCTAGGACAGCGGTCGCCGGCTCGGTGAGAAAGTGCAAATCAGTCGTATCGATTTGCAAGGCGAGGACTTATCGCGCCGTCTTTTGCACCGAGCTGTGCCCCGCGGTCGGTCAGTTCGCCAGGTTTGAGCCGGTACAACCTCTTGACCATCTACAAGCACCCAATTCGAGCCCGATTGTCCGAGTAGCCACGTGTTATTGCTCCCGGCTCCCCAACCCGCGAGATCTGGGACTCGATTATCAGGCAGGCGAGAGAAGGGTCAATCCGAGACACTACGAAGAGGCTGGCGAAACGAACGGATTCACTACCCGCACCGAGCCGTACTTCTGGCCGTGTGACAGGTCTTCGGAAAAGAGAACCGCAGCCCGCCCACGTTCGGCAGCCTGCACAATGAGAGCATCCCAGAACGAAATCTGATACCGCTGTTCGAGGCGAAGCGCCTCCAGCACGGAAACCGGAGTGTTGATGACCACTTCCCATTCAAGATAAATCTCGATTACGCGTCTGGCGTCATCGATGGGCGACTTGCTGGCGGTTCGCCGCCGGATAGCTGATGCAGAACTCCTGCAGCACTTGCGTACTCAACACACCCTTCCCCGAGGCCCAGAGCCGCGCCAGGAGTTGCTGTGCGATCTCGTGCTTCGGTCCCGCCGATTTATCGTGCGCGTAGATCAGTACATTGGTGTCGACGAAGCACTTATCGCTCATGCAGTCGGTCGCGCGACGAAGGCGGCTTATAGTTCCAATCAAAGCCTTTGCGAAGCAGCGCCAGAGCTCTCCGCTTGGCTTGCGCGTAGTCCTTTCGCTCCCGTACCGCTTTTTCCAATTGCGCAGCCAACAGTGCGCTGATCGAGCTGCCTTGCTCGGCAGCCAGGATGCGCGCCTCACGGATCAGTTCGGCGTCAACTTTCAGGGTGATATTGGTCTTCATAGCGTTCACGTGCAGCACAAGTTTACGTGCAAGACCGGTTGGAGGGCAACGGGGCGGTTTCAGGCGGGTGGCCCAGCCCACCATCCTCCAGTGTTCGGGTGCCCCGCCCAAGCCGGGTTTGCTTGGGTGGGGATTTCTGTCTCCGCGGCCCCAGCCCATCACCGTCTCAACGGTTTTCATGGGCAACGGTCGTCGTGCTCAGGTGTCGAGTGTGACTGAATCTCCAGCCATCCCCAGGTGCTGACAAGACGCCCACCCAAGCAAAGGAAGCTTCCCGCGCGACTGCAATGGTCACGGTAACCCCAAAATAGGGATAGCGGTTTGGCCGGGTCTCGAACCGCGCGAGACCCGGGCTGCGCCGAACTGTGAGTCGTGATTCGTCTGGCGCCGCGTGAAACCCACCTCGATTGGGGGCGTGGCTTTACAAGCCACGGGAAAAGCCCGGATGAGCGTGTCCAAGGGGCCTGGGGCGAGATCCGCGGGCTTGATGAACTTAGCCTCCTCGCAGTCAATGAGTTAGGCGGATTTCTCTTCCACTCGGTTACCAAGTGGTCGCGCGGAGCTTCGACCGGGCGGAAGGGGCGGTTAGGGTCGGCAATCAGGGCTTACACCGCGCCAATAAGCCCTTTCGTTTCTTGATTCTGACTTTAAACCCTTTGCCATCATCCAATTGTGGCCAGTCGTGCGCTAAGCCCTTTGTTTGCCGCAGCGAAACATCGTTTCGCAGCCGCAAATTCAGCGCCTGGGCCGGCTTCGAGTCCGGGGCATTTTCCATCCCGACGCCGAACCCAAATTTAGAGTGCTCGGCTCCCGGGTCTCGAACCCCGTGAGCCCGGGGCTCGCGAGCTGCCGACCTCATGTAAAATGAAGGCTGCTACCCGGCGAGTGAATCGCGGCGCCGAAGAGGCGCTTCCCAACTCAACCTGTCGCGTGCAGTCAGGCGCGGCCGGACGGTTGCAGTCGAAGCCGCTCCCCACAACGGAGCGTGGGCTGGAGACATGTGCATCCGCTGCCAGTCCCTTCGCTTCGCTCATCCTGTATTCCCGCCATCGTAGACAACGCACCGCAGCCGGCTGCGGGAAGATTCTGTTCAGGAGAAATAATGGCGAAGATCGCAAAGACCGCTGACCGTAAGAAGGTCATGGACACCACCAAGAGCACCGATTGCCCCAAGTGCGGCAAGCCCACCCGGGTCGTGAAGCGGGTCAAAGACCGCGAGCGCGACATCGCCGGCGGCATGTATATCTCATGCTCGGCCTGCGAATTTTACGAAAAGCTATAGCTGAGTTTGAGTTTGATGAGCGGCCGCGTCGCCGAGATGCGGCCGTATTTTTTTGTGCGCTCAGGCCCGCACGGCGGTGCGGCGGTAAGTCTCAGTGGCGCGCTCGAGTTCGGCGCGCACCTGGCTGCCGATCTGTTGCTTCCAGAAGTCGTTCCAGGCGCCATGTTTCGACATGTAGCGCTCCAGGCGGGCCAGCGCGTCGGTGCCGTCCACGCCCGCGGGAAGGTGTTCGGTCTGCCCCATCTTGCATTCGATCAGCGTAGGGCCGGTGCCCTGGCGCGCGAGATGAATGCTCTCCTGCGCCACCCGATACACCGCGACCACGTCGTGGCCGTCCACCAGGATGCCGCGGAAGCCGTGCTTCTCGGCGGTGGCGGCAAAATCTTCGCGCTTGCGATTGGCGGCGTTCTTGCTGCCGGCCCACTCGCGGCGCGCGACCACGTACACAATCGGCAGCCGCTGCGAGGAGGCAACCTGGAAGGCGGCATCCCAGCGGTTTAAGTCTTCGATCTCGCCGTCGGCGAAGGCGACCACCACGCGGCGATTCTTCTCCAGCTTGCGAGTCAGAGCGTGGCCGGTGCCGGCGTGGAAGGGATCAGCCTGGACCAGCAATCGATCTGCGGCATCGCCGACATGGCAGGTCGTTCCGTTGCTCTCGCCGTCGTGCTGCGCCGCGAAGCCCGGCCAATCGCGAACCGCATCGTGCAAGGGAACACCCAGCGCTACAAAGGGAGTGATATCTCGCGCAACCGTGGCGACCGTATCGGACGGGCGCAGGGTTGCGGTCGCGCCGGTAGCGATGGCCTCGCGGCCCAGAGCCGGAGTCGCCGCTTCGGAATAGGTAGCCAGATGCTCTTGCAGCATCCGGCAGCGCAGCATGGCGGTGTAGAGCCTCTGCAGCACATCGTGGTTGGACGGGGAGAAGCCGCTGTCGGCGGGCGGCGCGGCCGCCGCCGCAATGGATGCGTTGCCCGAAGATGAATCAGTCTTGCCGGTTACCCTGCGATGGTTGTGCTTGCTTGCCATGTTACCTGCATCCCCACCTTGCATTCGCGAAGCTGGCTCATTCTACAGCAACGATTTTTCACCATTCCTGCGGCAAATGCGGTTGCGCCCGCGCGGCTCGCCGCGTCAACATTGCACGAACGGCAGTTTTCAACCGCTGTGTGCATAAGGCTGTGGAAAAGCGCCGTCAGCCTCAGTTAAGTGGTTCGCATTCCGCAAACTTTAACAGAGTGCACCGGTGCGAGTGCTAGTTCGGCACCGTCCCACTTAGGGAGTTCCCCGCTAGCTCGTGCTAGTCTGGCGCGGTGAAGTCGCGCCTGGACAAACTGCTGTTCCAACGTGGACTGGCGCCTTCGCGCGAGCGCGCGCAAGCGCTCATCCTGGGCGGCCGCGTACTGGTGAACGAGCAGAAAGTGGAAAAGGCGGGCGCCAGCGTGGACGACGACGCGGTGCTGCGCATCCTGGGCGATCAGCCGGAATTTGTGAGCCGCGGCGGGCAGAAGCTGGCGCGTGCGCTGGAGCACTGGCATCTCGATGTGGCAGGCAAAGCCTGCATGGATATCGGCGCGTCGACCGGCGGCTTCACCGATTGCCTGCTGCAACGCGGCGCCGCCAAGGTCATCGCCGTGGATACCGGCTATGGACAGATGGACGCTGAAGCTGCGCAGCGATCCGCGAGTGCAATTGCTGGAGAAGACCAACGCCCGCTATCTGACCGCTGAGCAGATTTGGCCGGATGCGGCGACGTCGGAGACGATCACGCTGATCGCGATGGACGTCTCGTTTATCTCGGCAACGCTGGTGCTGCCGGCGGTGCTGGCCGCCGCGAATCGCCGCCAGCAACGCCCCCGATCTGGTGCTGCTGATCAAGCCGCAATTCGAAGTCGGTCGCGAGCTGGTGGGAAAGGGAGGAATCGTGCGCGACGACGCCGCGCGGCAAGGCGCGGTGGACAAAATCATCTCCGCGGTTCGCGATCTGGGCGGACGCGACATCGAGGTGATTGACTCGCCAATTCTCGGCGCCGAAGGCAACCGCGAATTCCTGCTGCACGCGCGGTTTGGGCTGAGTGAATAGCCACGGGTAGAGCACGCTGTTTTTGCAGCACAACGAGTAAGGGCACGACCTCTGGTCGTGCCGGACAGTGTCCCGTTACGATATAAGAGGTTGCGGACGATCGCTGAAGCGACCGCCCGCAACCGAAATTATGGGCCGAACTTTATCGGCACGACTGAAAGTCGTGCCCTTAGCCATTGCCCTGGCAAAATGGAGTTTTTCCGCAGTCTGTGACCGCTCGCGTAGAATCCTCTCTGAGCTCATGAAATCCGCCGCCATCATCTCCAAGCCGAACAAGACTGAGCTGGTCAAGGTCCTCCCTGAACTGATTCGTGGTTCAAGGACCATGGCTATCACCTCTACCTCGATCAGGAAACCGGACAATACACCGATGGCGCGGAAATCGTGCCGCGCAAATCCATCGGCAGCAAGCATCCTGATTTTGCGCTGGTGCTGGGCGGCGACGGTACCCTGCTGTCGGCGGCGCGCGCAGTGGCCCACGAAGGTGTGCCCATCCTGGCGGTCAACCTGGGCTCGCTCGGATTTCTCACCGAAGTTCCGCTCAGCGAAATGTATCCTACGCTGGAGGCGGTGCTGGCCGGCGCATTGTCCGGTCGAAGAGCGTTCGGTGCTGGACTGCAAGCTGTTTCGCGGCGGCAGCAGCATGGCCCATCACTTTGCGCTCAACGACGTGGTAGTCAACAAGAGCGCCATCTCCCGACTGGTGGATTTCGATCTGCTGATCGACGGCGTCTTCGTCTTCAACTACAAGGCCGACGGCGTTATCATCGCCACCCCCACCGGCTCAACCGCGTATTCGCTGGCCGCCGGCGGCCCGGTGCTGATGCCCTCGGTGGAGTCTTTCGTGGTCACGCCGGTATGTCCGCACTCGCTGACCCATCGTCCGCTGGTGGTGACCGACAAGGCCGCATATCGAACTGCGCGTCGAAACCGGCGGGGAAGAGGCCTTCCTCAGCATTGACGGTCAGATCGGCATGCCGGTGAAGCAGGGCGACCGCGTGCTCTGCCATCGCGCCGATACACACCGTGAAACTGATGCGCGTCCGGCGGACCTTCTTCGACGTACTGCGCAACAAGCTGAAGTGGGGACAGCGCTAACCGCTGGCGGAAACCTTGATTTGGATGGGCTTGGGGGCGCGACGCGCGGCCGCGCCCGGGATTGAGTTATTCGTCGGAAGGTTTAAGGGTTACGTGCAACCAGTCGCGGGCCTCAAGCTCGCATTTCTTGGAGCAGAACGTCTTGCCGTCTCGTGCCCGGCTTGTGCTTTTCAGATATTGGCGAATAACACCAGAGGCAAACCGCAGTGGAAGTGGCTGCGTCGTATTTGTTTGGTTGCATGAGCTCTCCAGTCGGAGAGCGAGCATAGGACAACTTGCGCGGCAAACGCAATCGGCAAAATCGGTACCGGACAAAAGTAGTTAACGCCAAAAACGCAAGTGGCGGAGCTAGGTGCCGCTCGGTTGCCAGCAGGTCGCGGCAGCGTTCTCTCGGCGGCGAACGAGCTGGGAGCGCCGGCCGTCCACCAGCACCTCGGCCGGCCGCGGACGCGAATTGTAGTTCGACGCCAGCGACATGCCATAAGCCCCGGTATCGAGCACGGCCAGCAAGTCGCCCTCCTTCATCGCCGGCATGCGCCGCTCCCGCGCCAGGAAATCCCCGGTCTCGCACACCGGGCCCACGATATCCACGATCTCCGAGCGCAGATTTCGTCAGGATGACCGGAACGATTTCGTGATAGCGCCGTACAGCGATGGGCGGAGCAGATCGTTCATGGCCGCGTCGACGATGACGAACTGCTTTTTGCCATTCGCTTGCGGTAGAGGACCCGGGTGAGCAAAACTCCGGCCGGGCCCATGATCGCGCGTCCCGGCTCCAGCAGCAGATGAACGTCGCAGTCCCTTCAGCCGGTGCCAGCACGGCCTCGGCATATTGCCGCGCTTGTCGGCGAAGGCTGACGGTTTCGCCATCGCGATAGAAGATGCCCAGTCCTCCGCCGGCGTCCACCCAGCGAATGTCATGTCCCTGCTGCTCGTAGCGAACTCACCAGCGAGGCGACGCGCTGCATGGCCTCACGAAATGGCGCGACATCGGTAATCTGCGATCCGATATGCACGCTGACCCCGGCGGCTTGCATGCGGCGGTTGGCGCGGCCGCGCGTTACAGCGTCGGCAGCATCGCGCCAGGGCACGCCGAACTTGTGCTCATGCAGCCCGGTGGAAATATAGGGATGCGTTTTGGCGGCGACATGCGGATTAACGCGGATGGCGAACGGCGCATTCTTGCGCAGATGCGTCGCCCGCGCCGACAGCAGCTCCAGCTCTCCCGCGCTCTCAACGTTGAACATCAGAATCCCGGAGCGCAGCGCCAGGTCAATTTCGTCCACCTGCTTGCCGACGCCGGAGAAAACCACTCGCGTGGCGGCTTTGCGGTCGGCCCGCAGAACCCGCTGCAACTCGCCGCCGGAGACGATGTCGAATCCCGCGCCCATCCCCGCCAGCAACTTCAGGATGGAGAGATTGGAGTTGGCCTTGACCGAATAGCAGATGGTGTGCGGCAGCGCGGCGAAGGCCTCGATCGAATTGCCGGTAGCGCTCGCGAATCGCCGATGCCGAATAGACATACAGCGGCGTGCCGTATTCGCGCGCGAGCCGCGTGAGCTTCACCTGGTCGGCCTGCAATTCGGCAGACGCCCCGGCAACAATGCCTGACGCGCGGCGATAGGTGAACCCGGGCGGCCGCTCAGCCGGCAGTCGGCTTTCACTTCTTCGCTCGAAGGCCCTTGACCTTGAGCGCCACGATGGTCTGATCGTCGAAGGCCTCGACGCCTTCGGCGTGGGCGGAGACGGCGGTGAAGATGGCGTCCACCATTTCTTCTGCGCTGCGATGCGCATTGGCCAGCGCAATCTTCTCCAGACGCTGGCGGCCGAACATCTAGCCCTTGGAACTGGTGGCGTCAAGGATGCCGTCGCTGAAGAACAGAAACACATCGCCGCGTTTGCCGCGATGTTCAGTTCGTCGTAAGTCGCGGTGTTGAACAGTCCGATGGGCAGGCCGGTCGCCTGGATCTCTTCCAGCTTGCCATGTGAGAGTACAGTGGACGCGGCAGGCCGGAGTTGGCGATCTGCAGCAGCTGCTGGTTGTCGTCCCAGATGGCGTAAATCATGGCAGACGTATTGGCCCTCGATGGGCCGCTCCGAGAGCGACAAATTGATGGCCTCCAGCATGCCGGCTGCGCTGGGCTCCTCGCCGGCGTGCGAGCGGACGATGCCGCTGACCAGCGCCGCGTAAATCGCCGCCGGCGCGCCTTTGCCGCTGACGTCGCCCACGGTGATGCCGGTAACGCCCTCGCCGCTGTACTTCAGGAAGTCGTAGAGGTCGCCACCGATCTGCCGCGCCGGCACGAAGCGCGACGCTACCTCGGCGTGGCGAAACGTCGGCAGCTTCGGCGGCAGCAGCCGGAACTGCAACTCGCGCGCCAGCGCCAGGTCCTGCTCCAGCCGCTTCTCCTGTCGCGCGATGCGCTCGTAGAGCGTGGCATTCTCGATGGCGATGGCCACCTGCGCCGCCAGCGTGGTCATGGTGCGCACGTGATCTTCGGTGAAGTAGTCGCGGCGGGTGTGCTCGATGTCGAGCACGCCGATCACGTCGCCCTTGTAGATGAGCGGAATGCACAGCTCCGAGCGCGTCTCCGGATTGGCCTCGATGTAGCGCGGATCCTTGCTGACGTCGGGGACCAGCACCGCCTGCTTATGCTCCGCGGCATAGCCGACCAGCCCGCGGCCCAGCGGAATCTCGTGCTTCAGTTGCACGCTCTCTTTGAAGCGCAGCGAGAAGCGATGTTGCAAGACGCTGCGGGTAGGATCGAGCAGCAGGATGGAGAACATCTGGTAATCAATGATCCGCGTCACCAGGTCGGCGATGCGCTGAAAGAGCTGATCGAGATTCAGGATGGAGGTGATCTCGCGGCTGATCTCGGTGAGCAGCGACAGTTGCCGCGCCTGCCGCGACACCCGCGTGTACAGCCGCGCGTTCTCGATGCCGGCGGCGATGCGCGACGCAAACAACGTCAGCAGCCGCTTGTGCTCTTCGGTGAAGGCCCCGGGCTGAGCGGCTTCCACGTCAATCACGCCGATGACCTTATTCTTGGCAATCAGCGGCGCCGCCAGCTCCGAACGCACGCCGGGCGCGGAGTTGATGAAATTCTGCTCGGCGGAAACGTCGTTCACCAGCAGGGTTTCGCGGCGTTCCACCGCCTGCCCGGTGACGCCCTGGCCCACCTTGATGCGAATGCGCTCGGCCACCTCCGGCGGATGCCCGACCTGGAAGCGGATGCGCAGCTCCTGCGTCTTTTCGTTCAGCAGCAGGATGGCGAAGATTTCGTAATCAATCACCTGCCGCAGCATTTCAGCCACGCGCTGCAGCAGGGTGTTCAGGTCCAGCGTCGTATTCACGGCATCCGCCACCTCCAGCAAATAGCTGTCGAGGTGTGGCGGCGTCATGATTTTTGCACTGGAAGAAGGCATTTGCGTGGCACTCTTGCTGTTCATCATAACAGCCGGCAACTTGTGGATAACCGCTCGCAGCAGGCACTTGGCGCTGCTCTGCTGGGTCGGCAAACCCTGTCCCGGCGGCGCGATTTGGCATCGTACCACCAGTGTCCGTGTCATAGCTGCAATTCACGCGTGCGGTGGAACAAATCATCGCATTGCGGATCGGACCAGCCGCGCAGCGGCGGCATTTGCGTTAGCCGCGGGCGTGAGCCCGCGGTTAGCTAGAAAAAACGACCGAGCCGCGGAGCGGCGGCACGTCCACTGCGCGTAGTTGCGGCGCAAGTCACCGGAACACTAGAATTCACTGCGGCACGCACCGCGCTATGAGGCCATCATGGATTTGAAAGGCAATCGTCTGACCTGGCTGGGTCACGCTACCTTCCGCATCGAGACCAGCGAAGGCAAGACCGTTTACGTCGATCCCTGGGTGATGGGCAATCCTGCCTGCCCGGAGAGCGAGAAGAAGGTGAAGAAGGCCGACGCGCTCATCTGCACCCACGGCCACTTCGACCACATCGGCGACGCCGTGGAAATTGCGAAGAAGCACGACTCGACGGTGGTCGGCATCTTCGAACTCTGCGCCTGGATGGAGAAGAAGGGCGTCAAGCACATCGCTCCCATGAACAAGGGCGGCACGCAAACGGTGCTAGGGATCAACATCACCATGACGCAGGCGGTGCACTCCTGCGGCATTCAGGACGGCGACGACATCATTTACGGCGGCGAAGCCTGCGGTTATGTGCTGGAACTGCCCGGCGGGGTGAAGCTCTACCACGCCGGCGATACCGCCGTCTTCGGCGACATGCAGATCATCCACGACCTCTACAACCCGGAGATCGCGATGCTGCCCATCGGCGATCACTTCGTCATGAGCCCGCGCGAGGCCGCTTACGCGTGCAATCTGCTCAAGCCGAAAACCATCATCCCCATGCACTTCGGAACTTTCCCGATATTGCGGGGCCATCCCGACCATCTGAGACAGCACCTGGGCAAGGGCGGGCCGGAAGTGGTAGAGATGAAGCCCGGGCAAACTCTAGGCTGAGGACGACTGCCAACATGAAAAGCTTCACCGACGAACGCGTCGAAAACTACCTCTATGCCATGCTGCCGGCGCGCGATGGCGTGCTGCAAGAAATGGAGCGCCAGGCCAAAGAGCGCGACATCCCGATTGTCGGCCCCGCGGTGGGCCGGCTGTTTTACCAGTACGCGCGGCTGATCAACGCGCGCACGGTTTTCGAGATGGGCTCGGCCATCGGCTACTCCACCATCTGGTGGGCGCGCGCCGTGGGCGAAGGCGGCAAGGTGCATTACACCGACGGCAGCCGCAAGAATGCCGACGAGGCGCGCCGCTACTTCGAGCAGGCGGGCGTCGCCGATCGCATCGAGGTGCACATCGGCGATGCGCTGGAAGTGCTGTCGGAGCGCAAGGAGGAGTTCGACATTCTCTTCAGCGACGTGGACAAGCACGACTATCCGCGCGTCTTCCGCATGGCGGCGCCGCGAGTGCGCCGCGGCGGACTTTTCCTGACGGACAATACTTTGTGGAGCGGCCAGGTGGCTTACGCTGCGGGCAATCCTGATCTGGCGAAGGATGCCGATCACAGCCGTGAAACCGAAGGCGTGGTGGAGTTCAATCGCCTGCTGTACTCGTCGCCGGACTGGTTCACGACGATCATTCCGCTGCGCGACGGCGTGGCGGTCGCTCTCAGGCTCTAGGCAGCTATTTCAGAAATCGGAAGGTAAGAACGGGCTGATCGAGTGCCTTCTTCAACGGCGCTGGATCGGAATCTTTGACCGGCGGCTCAACGACCCGTCCGTTGATGCCGGTAATCAGAGTACCCAGTTCGTAGCATCTTCCATGGTGGAACGTTCGATAAACCTGCCCTCCAGCCCACTGCATCATTAGAGCTTCACCCCAGTCTGTGACGGAGAATTCGGTTCCGTTGATCGTTTTGCTGTGCCACTTCCCGCTGCTGCCCGATGGATCCGATAGCCGCATACACGCGTCCCTACTTTCCGCTTTGCCCAAGTCCATCACCGTGAATGACGCGCCGCTAAAGGTTGTGTTCTTGCGATAGTTGGCCCTGAACCCTAGACACGCTAAAACGCTTGATGGATTGCGGCCATCGGAGGAGCAAATCGGAATATATGCCTCACACGAGTCGGAAGGCTCCCACGTGTTTTGATCCTCCGGATCCTGACTGCAGACGACAAGGCTCGCAGGATAGTTGAAGCGGAAGACACCGTCGGGACTGGTGTAGGTCTTGTTTGCGGTAGAAGTACTTTGGGAGGACTGCGCAAGTAGGCACGTGGTCAGTGTGATCAGCATGAACAGCGACAGCGCAACTCTCGACATATCCAGTGGCCTCGGGCTGCATTCTATCGTAGGGGGCGCGAATATAATCGCGCAATGAATCCAGCGAACGTTGACATCCTGGCTGTCGCGGCGCATCGCGACGATGTGGAGCAGACCTGCGGCGGCACGCTGCTGAAAGCGGCCGAGCGCGGACAGCGCACCGCCATCCTCGATCTGACCCAGGGCGAGATGGGCACGCGCGGCAGCGTGGACGAGCGCGCCCAGGAATCGCAGGAAGCAGCGCGCCTGTTGCGCGTCGGCTGGCGCGAGGCGCTCGATATCCCCGACGGCCGCGTCGAGAATACCTATCGCAACCGGCTGAAAGTTGCGACGGTGATTCGCCGGCTTCGTCCTCGCGTGCTCATCGTGCCGTACTGGCAGGCGCGGCATCCCGATCATGCCACCGCCGGCTTGCTGGGCGCGGAGGCCGCATTTCTGGCGGGTTTGAAGAAGCTCGGCGAAACCGCGGCCACCGCCGACATTCCCCTAGATGAAATTGCCACGTTGCAGGCGCTGCCGCCGCATCGCCCGTTCAAGATTGTCTATGCCAGCCTCTACGCCGATGTTCGCCCCAGCTTTGTGGTGGACATCAGCGAGCAGTTTGAGACGCGCTTCGAGTCGCTGATGTCCTATCGCTCGCAGTACGAAGACCAGCAGCAGGGAAGCGGCCTGTTCCCCAGGAAGGCGGAAATCCGCGAGCGCGTCACCGCCATGGCGGCATTCTACGGACTGCTGGCCGGCGTGCGCTACGCCGAGCCCTACGTGCAGAAGGAAGTCGGGCTGGTGGACGACCTGCTGGCCATTCCGGTGCAGTCGCTATAGTCGTGAGTGCTGACTTACTTCTTGCGCTCGACCAAATACGCCGCAATCATCCGCAGCATCTCGGCGCGCTCGCCGAACATGTCCAACGCGCGGCCCGCTGCCGCGGTTAGTTCGTCCGCCATGCGGATGGATTCTTCAATCCCAAACAGCGCCGGGTAGGTCGCCTTCTCCGTCGCGGTATCTTTGCCGGCGGTCTTGCCGAGTTGCTCCGAGCTCTGGGTCACGTCGAGCACGTCATCCACAATCTGGAACGCCAGGCCGATGTTCTGCCCGAAGTCGCGCAGCGCCTGCACCTGCCGCGCATCGCCGCTGGCATACAGGCCGCCAGTGACGACGCTCGCGGTCAGCAGCGCGCCGGTCTTGGAGCGATGAATGTATTCCAGGGTCCGCGCGTCGGGATGCTTGTGCTCGGCCTCCAGGTCCATCACCTGTCCGCCGATCATGCCGCCCAGCGTGCCGGTGGCGTGCGCAATCTCGGCGATGATGGCCACGCGCGCTTCCGCCGAACATTCCAGCTTGGCCAGCACCTCGTAGGCGTAAGTCTGCAGCGCATCGCCGGCAAGGATGGCAGTCGCCTCGCCGAATGCCTTGTGGCACGTGGGACGTCCGCGCCGCAGGTCGTCGTTGTCCAGCGCGGGCAGATCGTCGTGGATCAGCGAGTAGGTGTGCAGCATCTCCAGCGCCGCGCCCAGTTCCTCGACGCCCGAGGGAACGCAGCCGGCGATCACGCGCGAGGCCTCCATGCACAGGATGGGCCGCAGGCGCTTGCCGCCGGCAAACACACTGTGGCGCATCGCCTGGTGAATGGAAGGCGGAAACTGCGAGCCCTGGGGCAGCAGCCGTTCCAGAGTTTCGTCGGTGAGGTGGCGTCCCTTTTCCAGTTCTTCTTTCAGCATGAAGAAGAAAGTATAAATAATTGGCGCAGAGAGCGCGGCGCAGGAGGCCGCGGAAAAATCCTATTCAGGCTAGGCGATGAGTAAGGGCACGACTTCAGTCGTGCCGATGAGCCCTCTCCATTGTTGTCATCCCGAGGAGGCCTTCAGGCCGACGAGGGATCTGCTTTTCGCTTGTATCGGCGCGATTTGCGCGATTGGGCAGGTGCAGGCCAACAGCAGATCCCTCACCGACTAAAGTCGGTTCGTGATGACAAATCAAAAAGGGGGCGCTAGCGGCACGACTGAAGTCGTGCCCTTTCAAGGCCGCCTCGCGTGTCAGGCTGCGGCAGGCGCTTGCGCGCGATTCAGCACCACGTAGCGATCGGCGGCCAGCAGGATGCCGCGCAGATCGTTGGCCCGGCAGCAGTCCATGGCGCCGGCCGCCAGGGCTTCCGACCACATCTGATCATCGGCCAGCCGATGAATGCAGACGAAAGCGGTGGAGCGGAACTCCATACACAAGGCGCGCAACTCGGTCTTGCTGATCAATTCCAGATCAACCACGGCAAAGGGCGCGCGCAGTCGCTGCACGGCGGAGCGAACTTCCTGCGCGGTGCCGGCGATGGCGATGTTGCGGAATTCGCGATTCAGGGAAGCAACCAACCCGGCGGCTGAACCGGGGCTGCGATGTGCAAGAACAGCATTGATAGCTCGCATGGCCAAACCTCAGATTCAAAGTTGAGGGACGACAGTGCCAGTCCGGTTACTAACTAAATTCACGCCGCATCACACCTGAATGATGCGGACCGGATCGAGAACGAGCAGTTGACGAGCTTACTTGCCCAGCTCGCCAGGAGGGGCCTGGGTTTCGAAAGGCTCGGCCTGCAGCTTGCCATTACGCTTCAGCAGGATTTCCACCTTGCCTTCGGCTTCTTCCAGTTCCTTGCGGCAGGAGCCGGAGAGCTTCATGCCTTCGTCGAAGAGTTCCAGCGAGCGGTCGAGCGAGACATCGCCCTTTTCCAGTTCGCTAACAATTTTTTCCAGGCGCTCCAGACACTCTTCAAACTTAGGCAAGTTCGAACTCCCAAATAAATTCTAGTCCAGATTCAGACAGCCGGATGTGAATTTTCGGCTCAAATTCACGACTTAAACCGCGGCTTTGCGCTGGCCGCCGCCTAACGCTTCCAGCACGTCCACGGCCGCCGAGTAGCGTCCAAAGGGCGCGCTGATCTGGGCGCCCTGCACCATGTGACGGACCGCAGCCAGCATGTCGCGCGCGATGGCCACGCCCTCGGCGCGGGCGGTATCGGCGGTGGTCGCCTTGGCCATGCGGGCGAAAACTTCGTCCGGGATCGAGACCCGCAGCTCGTTCTTCATGAACTCGGCATTGCGCGTGCTGGTCAGCGGCCATATGCCGGCCACAATCGGAATCCGGTACTGCTCGGTCTTGCGCATGAACTCTTCCAGCAGGCGCAGATCGAAGACCGGCTGCGTCACCGCCAGCTCCGCGCCGGCTTCCACCTTGTAGGCAAAGCGCCGCAGCTCCTCTTCGATGTTCGGGCTGCCGGGATTGGCTCCCACGGCGACGACGAACCTGGTCGAAGCCCCGGTCGGATTGCCGCCAATGTCCAGTCCGCGATTGAGGTTGTGGACAATGTTCACCAGCCCGATGGCATCCACGTCGAAGACCGCGGTAGCGTCGGGGTAGTCGCCCATTTTCGGCGGGTCGCCGGTGATGCAGATCAGATTGCGAATGCCGATAGCGCTGGCGCCCAGCAGGTCCGACTGGATGCCCAGCACGTTGCGGTCGCGGCAGGTGTAGTGCAGCACCGGCTCAATACCGACTTGCTGCTGAACCAGCAGACACAGCGCCTGGTTGCTCATGCGCGCCGAAGCCCGCGGGCTGTCGGGAATGTTGACCGCGTCCACGCCCACCGACTTGAGGAAGCGCGCGCCTTCAATCTCGCGCCCGCCATCGGTGCCGCGCGGCGGAACGATCTCCACCATCGTGACGAACTCGCCGTCGGCCAGCTTGCGACCGAGCTGCGAGCGCTCGCGCAAGGGCGGAACTTCCACCGGCTGCGCTTTGGCCGGAACATTGTGACGCCGTCCGGCAGCCGTTCCCGGAACCGCGCGCAGGAACGACTTCATCACGTGAATGTGGTCGGGCGTGGTGCCGCAGCAGCCGCCGACCAGGCGAACGCCAACGTCCACAAAGCGCCGGGCATACTCGGCCATGTACTCCGGCGAGCAAAGATAAATGTTGCGGCCCTCGACCGAGCGCGGCATGCCGGCATTGGGCTGCGCGGAAAGCGGCGCTGTGGTCACGGCGCGCACTCGCTCCAGTGCGTCCAGCATGGCCACCGGCCCGACGCTGCAGTTGCAGCCGACCACGTCGGCGCCCCAGTCTTCAATCTGCGGTCCGTAGTGCTCCGGCGCCGAGCCGTCGAGGCAGTTGCCTTCCTCGTCGATGGTCACCTGCGCGACGACAGGCAGTTTGGGATTCACGTCGCGCGCCGCCAGGATGGCCTGGTGCAGCTCCTCGAGATAGCCGAAGGTCTCCAGAATCAACAGGTCCACGCCTTCTTCATTCAGCGCGGCAATCTGCTCGCGAAAAGCCTCGCGCGCTTCGGCCAGCGAAACCTTGCCCAGCGGCTCGATGCGGACGCCCAGCGGCCCGACCGCTCCGGCCACCAGCGCGTCGAAGCTCTTGGCCGCCTCGCGCGCCAGCCGCGCACCCCGGCGGTTGATCTCCACCAGTCGATCCAGGCAGCCGTGCCGAGCCAAACGAAACGAATTGCCGCCAAAGGTGTTTGTTTCAATGATCTCAGCGCCGGCATGCAGGTACTCAAGGTGGATGTCGCGAATCAGGTCGCTCTGCGATAGGTTCAGTTCGTCGTAGCAGCGATTGATGAAGATGCCCTTGGAATACAACAAGGTGCCCATCGCGCCGTCGCACAGGACGGCGCCGGCTTGCAGGCGCGGAATGAGCTCAGTTGGCATGACTCGGAACCCTTACTAGACGGGCTGGTTTGAACTTTACCGTAAACCGCGGCACTTCCGCTATCGGAGCGGGCCGCAGCCGCAATCGGAGGCTCTGTTATAATGCCTCGGTTCCCGGCAAATCATCTGAAATCATCGCGATGTATGAGGTAAGCCTTTGAAGCGGTTGGTTCTCCCTGTCCTGACGCTGGTCGCCATCCTGACTATCACCTCTTGCGGCGGCAGCAGTTCCAACACTGCGACCACCAGCGGGGTCCAGAACCGTGCCTTTATCAGCAATACCTACACCGGCAGCCTGCAAGTAATGAACTCGCAGAACGACACCACCAACTACACGGCTTCGGGCGTCAATTCCGCCGGCCAGGTCGTTCAGGGAACGCCGGTGACGATCACCGCCGGCGTCTCCGTGACTTGGATGGTCGAAGGTCCCAGCAACACCCTGACCATGATCTTCGATCGGGGTGACAACAACCTGATCTTCATGAACAATGCCGCCGAGACCGTCAGCGCCTCGGTGCTGCTGGCCAATTCCGCCGACATGGCCGTGTTCTCGGAGGATGGCTCGACCGTCTATGTGCCGGTCCGCAACCTGCCCATTACCGGCTCGCGTAACGGCGGCGTGCAGGTAGTGGACGTCAACACTGGCGTCATTACCTCCAACTACGGTATTCCCTTGGCCCACTACGTAGCCATCAGCCCGGGCGGTACCTACCTGCTGGTCTTCGGCGACAACTCCGACTCCGTCGTGCTTATTAACCTGGGCGCCAACCCGGTGACCCAAACCTCGATTGCCGGCTTCGCCGCGCCGGTGAACGCCTTCTTCAGCAGCGACGGCAACACCGCCTACGTGCTGAACTGCGGCCCGGAATGCGGCTCGGCCAATCCGCCGTCGGTGATGAGCCTGGACCTCGCCTCCAAAACCATAAAGGCTACCGTGCCAGTGGGCGGCGCCAGCGTCGGCTACCTGGACAGCAACACCCTCTACGTCGCGGGGACGCCCGGCGCCAACGGCAGCTTCGACTCGGTGGACGTCAGCACCATGACCCGCCAGACCGCCAACTCGGTGGCTATCGGCGATGGCTACCACTCCACCATGGCGCTCAACAACAACAAGCTCTACATTGGGGCCAAGACCTGCGCCAACATCAACACCGGCTGCCTGTCAGTGGTCGACGTCAGCACCAATGCCGCCGACGACCCGCTGCCGCCGCGCGGCCCGGTCACCGGCATGATGTCCGTCGCCAACCGCAACGTGATGTACGTGGTCGAGAACGGCTTGCTTCATATTTACAACACTGACAACGATCAGTTGCAGACTACCCAGCTCAGCTTCACCGGCGCCCTCTACGGCGTGATACAAGTAGATCCGTAGTTCGCATTGCAAGCAAACGGTTTACCGCGCGCCTGGCGGTAGTCTGATGATTCCAGAAGACTTATATGCATTCCTTTGACCCGCAAGCACTTGCGGGCGCATTTTGGTGCCTGCTTGACTGCATACTAGCTTGCTACTTTGCACATTTTGCATGCATGTATGCATATGCGGTTTCAGGCGAGGAAAGGCGGCGCACCTACGGTGCGCGACGCGCGGAGGCGAGCGGGCTAGACTATGGCGCGCCTCCGGCGCTCGCATTGGGCGCCACATCGGCATCTGCCACATCGCATTCGGTGCCCCAGGTTCGCCCATCTTTTGGGCTAACCTGGGATTACGGATATCGGAGTCGCGTCGAAGCGGAGATTCTTGAGCCCAGGTTAGCGTCCAAACCCGGCGCGCGAACCCAGATTTTCTCGACGTATAGGAACCCCCCCACTCAAGGCCAAAAGAGGGCCTTGAATGGGGCACCCGGGTTTTTCTTGACTTATAGAAAACCTCCCACTCGACTTATAGAAAACCTCCCACTCGACTTATAGAAAACCTCCCACTCGACGTATGAAGTGAACCCCCCACTCAAGGCCAAAAGAGGGCCTTGAATGGGGCACCCGGAACCCAACACTCATGGGGGCACCCGGGTTTTCCTTCACGAAACCTCCGTGTCTCTGTGTCTCTGTGGTTTAACGATTTTTCCCGGGCCCTAAACCTTTGCCCGCTTTCCGCCGATAGCCACCATAGATGCGTGCGTCAACCTATGCGCGTTGGCGGCGGTCGCTTCGCTGTGAGCGGGGCGGGACGCTGGTGGAGTTTGCTCTCACCTCGGTGATGTTCTTCCTGCTGGTGTGCAGCATTCTGGAATTTGCCTTCCTGTTTGAAGCGCAGATGACCTTGCAGAATGCGGTGCGGCAGGCGGGCCGCTACGCCATCACCGGCAATCACAAGCCTGACCCGATGCATCCCGGGCAGACGCTGTCGCGGGTGGCTTCCATCACCCAGGTGGCGCAGCAGGCGGCCATGGGCCTGAGCGTCTCCAATATCCAGATTTCCAGCATAACCGGCGGGTTAGGCAGCGCCGGCGGGCCTGACGATACCGTGACCATCTCGCTGACCGCCAGCCTGCCGGTGTTGACGCCGTTGGTGTCGCAATATTTCGAGAATGGCAACTTCAATACCACCGTCGCTGTGAGTTTCAAGAACGAGCCGTTTCCGCCGGGGAACACGCAATGACGGGCGCGGTGCAGATGCAGTCACACCCGAGCCTGGCTCGGCGGCGGCGCGGTTGGGGCAACGACTCCGGCCAGTCGCTGGTGGAGTTCGCGGTCTCGGCCATGCTGCTGCTGACCATCATCTTCGGCATGGTGGACTTCAGCCGCATTCTCTACGTGGACGAAGTAGTGACCAACTTGACGGGCGAAGGCTCCAGCCTGGCCTCCCGCGGCACCAGCCTGTCGGCGACGGCGGCAGCGGTCGAGACGGCGGCCACTCCTCCTCTGGATTTTGCCGGACATGGCCGGGTGATCGTCTCCTCGGTTTACAACAACAACAACGTGCTGACCCTCACCGGACAATCGGCGCTGGGCGGGCTGACGGCGACCAGTCGCATCGGCAGCACCGTTGGCGGAACGGTCAGCCTGCCGACGGCGGCGAGGCCGCAGGTGGGCCAGACGGTGTTCATCACTGAAGTGTTCTACACCTACCACGCCATCACCCCCTTTGGGACGTTGCTGAACATTCCTTCGCAGGTTTATGACGTGGCCTTTTACTGAGGATTCGAGAGATGGCGGAGCGCAAGACGAGCGGACGAAGAGCGAGACAGCGGGGCCAGGTGATCGTGCTGCTGGCGTTCGCGTTGCCCATGATGCTGTTGTCGCTGGGGCTGGCGATTGACCTGGGCTTTGCCTTCGTGACCAAGGCCAAGCTGTCGAAGGCGGTGGACGCCGCCTGCCTGACCGCCATGCGCAACCTGTCGCAGGGACAGACGGAGGCCACTGCGCTGGCGCTGAATTCCTTCAGCGCCAACTACGGTTCCACCGCATTTGACGTCAATCCGCCGGTGGTGAGCGTGGCCTTCAGCACCGGCGCCAATGGCCAGACGCTGGTGACCGTCAATGCCACCGCGACCATCAAGACGTATTTCATGGCGATTCTGCCGGAAGACCAGACGCTTTCGGTGAACGACACGGCGCAGGCCACGCGCGGCAAGCTGGTGATGTCGGTGGTGCTGGACCGCTCCGGCTCGATGAGCAGCAATGGCGGCTCGACCGCGCTGCCGCCGGCCACCATCTCGTTCATCAACTACTTCGACAACGCCAACGACAAGGTGGCGATGGTGAGCTTTGCTTCCTACGCCAGCGTGGATTACAACATTGCCACCGGTTTCATTACGCCGATCACCAGCGCGGTCAATGCCATGAGCTTCGGGGGAGGCACCTTTGGTTTGGGCGGTCTGGTGCTCGGGAAGGCGCAGAATGACAGCGTTCCCGTAGTCGCGGGCGACAATGTGATCAAGGTGGTGGTGTACTTCACCGATGGTTACGTGAACACCATCCAGGACACCTTTAACTGCACCTCATCGCTGGGGCCGACGCTGTACAACTACGGCGGACACGATACCGGGAGCAGCGTGGATTTCTATAATCCCACCAACGGCACCGACTGGGGCTCGTTGGATTCGAACGGATATCCCAAGCATTCGCCGACGCCGGACTGCACCGGCGTGACCAAGTTCACCTCGCAGAGCACGGGGACGCAGAAGTCGTTCAGCCGCTTATACGTGACCGCGGACGCGCAGTACCGCGCCATCGCGGTGACCAATGCCATGCGCTCGGAAGGCATGTACGTGTATTCCATCGGTTTGGGGTCCAGCGTGGACACCGCCTTCCTGAAGCAGATCGCCAACGATCCCACCAGCTCCAGCTATGACTCGAGCCAGCCAACGGGCATGGCGGTATTTGCCTCCAGTTGTCCTTCGTCAACCTGTACCCAGGAGTTGCAGCAGGTGTTCCAGACCATCGCCGCGCAAATCCTGCTTCGCCTGACGCAGTGAAACGGCCGCGCTGACTAGTGGGTCCTCTGGAATTGTCATCACGAACGGCTTCAGCCGTGAGGGATCTGCTTTTCTCTTGCGTCGCGGCGGCGCGAGGAAAAGCAGATTCCTCGCGCCAAACCCGGGCGCTGGTAATGACAATTCGAGACGGTGCTGCCGCCAAGCGCTGGTAATGACAATTCGAGACCGTGCTGCCTACACTGTGGAGCGTGAGTTCCGAAATGGAAATTCGTGTGCTTGACGAGACGGATGCCGCCCAGTTGTGGCAGATTCGGCTGGAGTCGCTGCAATTGGAGCCCACCGCCTTCGGCGACTCGCCGGAAGAACACATGGCCATCACTGTCGAGCAGCTTGCCGCGCGGATGAAGCCGCAGCCGAACCAGTTCGGGCTGGGCGCGTTCGTGGATGGAAAGCTGGTGGGGACGCTGCGCTTCGAGCGTTCCGGGCGGCTGCGCCGGCGGCACCGTGCCAGCCTGCACGCAGTGTATGTCAGTCCTGACTATCGCGGACGCGGGATAGCCAGAGCCCTACTAGCCGAAGTCCTGCGCCGGGCGAGGGAGCAGGGCGGCATCGAGCAGATTTTGCTGGTGGTAAGCGCCGATCAGGGGCCAGCCAGGCAACTGTACGAAAGTATCGGGTTCAAGTACTATGGCCGCGAAGAGCGCGCACAGAAAATCGGGCAGCAATACATCGATCAGGAACTGATGATCCTGTATCTGTGACGCCGGTCCGGCCCGATTAAAGCGCTCACATTGCATTCTGCGAGATGAAAAGTTGGTGCATTGGCTTTGCACCGGTCAAGGCTTGTCGTAGAATGCCACTTAAATTGTGCCCCTCCGTCAACTGGCCATCACCGGTGAAAACCGGTGAGTATCGCGCTAACCCCTAACATCGGAGAAAAACACATGCCGAGCATTCGCCGTATTGCGGTACTGCTGCTCATGTTTCTGCTGGTGGCGTCCGTGTTTGCCGTCGCCGCAGATGAGCAGGCAGCTACTCCCAGCCCTACCGCACTGCAATTCGTTCCCTTAGCCGCCTGCCGAGTTGTGGACACCCGTAACGCTGACGGTCCTTATGGCGGTCCGCCCATCACCGGCGGTAGCTTCCGCTCGTTTTCCATGGGAGGAAGCAGTTGCCATGTTCCCCTGGGTGCGCAGGCGGTCTCGATTAACGTCACCGTAGTTCCCATGGGTGGATTGGGATATTTGACGGTATGGCCGACGGGACAGGACCAGCCCACCACCTCGTTGATGAACTCGCTGGATGGACGCATCAAGGCCAACGCGGACATCGTGCTGACCGGCAACCAGCAAGGCTCGATCAGCGTTTACGCCAGCAACACCACCAATGTCGTGATTGACATCAACGGCTACTTCACGCCGGCTGCCGAGCAGACGCTGGAGTTCTACCCGCTGACGCCGTGCCGGGTGATTGATACGCGGGGAGCAACCGGAGAACTCGGCGGTCCGTCGCTGGTAGCCGGAACGGAGCGCGACTTCCCGATTCTGCGTGCCACGCAGTGCAACATTCCGCTGCAAGGTGTGGCGGTCTATTCGCTCAACGTGACCGCCATTCCGCATGGCATTCTGGGCTGGCTGAAGGTATGGCAGGCCGGCCAGGCCGAGCCCAGCACCTCGGTGCTGAACTCGCTGACCGGAACGATGGTGGCCAACGCCGCCATCGTACCGGCAGGCTCGGGCGCGGACATTGCGGTCAAACCCAGCAATGATGTCGACATCGCGGTGGACATCAACGGCTACTTTGCCCGTCCCGGCACCGGCGGCTTGCAGGCCTATTTCACCAACCCTTGCCGCACGCTGGATACCCGCACGGCGAGCGGCGCCTTCAACGGTGAACTGACGGTGGACATCATGGACGGCGTCTGTGCTCCTCCGCCCGAGGCGCAGGGCTATCTGTTCAACGCCACCGTGGTACCGGTGGTGACGCTGCCGTATCTGACCCTGTGGGCCGACGGCGGAAGCCAGCCGGTCGTATCTACCCTGAATGCGATTGATGGCGCCATCGCGTCGAACATGGCCATTGTTCCCACGAGTAATGGATCGATTGACGCCTTCGCCGCCAATTCCACCAACCTGGTGCTGGACCTGTCCGGCTACTTCGCTCCGTAAACCTTGCTGCCTGGCGCCGTTCGAGTGGGACGGCGCCGGGAGTTGTGTTGTGGTGATTCCGTAAACAAATCTGGGTGCCCCGTTCTAGCCTGGTTTTGGCTAGGGCGGGGCCTTTGACTTTGAAACTCGAAACTCGAAGCTACCTGCGGTGCCCCAGGTTCGCCCATCTTTTGGGCTAACCTGGGATTACTGGATCTCGGTGGCGCGCCAAAGCGGAGATTCTTGATCCCAGGTTAGCGTCCAAAAGAGGGACGCGAACCTGGGGCACCGCATTATCAGGTCTCTTAGTGGCCTATTGCGGCTCCAGCCGCAGATGATCCACCCCCGCCTGCTGCACCGCTTCCGGCGAGAAGGGAAGCGTGAAGGTGCTGCCGTGGTAATACGCATCCCACTGGTCGTTGTAGTGGCTGTCGAAGATGTCGCCGGACTCGCCGTTCACGATGTTGAGCGTGCTCTGGTCGAGGTTGGCGAAGTCCACGGTCAGGCGCTCCGACGGCCCGAAGTGCGGCCCCACTTGCTTGACCGTGAGGCTGTCGCCGGATAGCGGCTGCGGCCCGGGATCGGCATGGGTCTTGAGGATAGGGAAGTGGCTCCAGAAGGGATGCTGAATGGCCAGCCGATGCACGCGTCCCCACTTCCACAGGCCCAGCGCGCGCGTCGCCGTGGGATCGCTGACGGCATTCTCCACCGCGGCGGCCAGCAGTTCGTCGTAGTTGGCGTAGCCCGGGGGCAGCCATCGCGCCGGCTGATGCGAGAGCACGCCTTCCAGCCATACCGGCTTCATGAACCACTGTATTGCTTCCAGTCGTCGCCCAGCTTGGGCTTGAGCAGCATCTCCTCCAGTTGCTCGCGCGAGAAGTACGCGATGGTGGCGGCGACGGAGTCAATGGCCATCTGGCCATCCCAATTGCGCAGCAGGTCGGCAGCGGCTTGGCGCGGCTGGAGGACTGGGCGCGTGGTCCACGGCGTACACCAACCGCTCGGCCACATAGCGGTCGAGCGCCGAGATGACGTCGGTCTGGATGGCGAGCATGTCTGGCGGGCGTCATTTTCTTGCCGGCGTTCAGCAGCTTGTAGATGCGCTGGGTGCGATAGGGCGACGTCCCACTCGATGCTCAAAGTGTACGGATAGCCGTCGGGCGTGATGCGGCCGTTGGCGGTGGCGATGATGCCCGAGGGCGGATTGTACACGCTGGGTAGTTGTCGAAGGGAACGTAGCCGGTCCACTCGTGCGCTGTCGTCTTCGCCGGGCACGGGCAACGAGCCGTCGCCGGCGGCGCGAATCGGGATCAAGCCGGTGGCCTGGTAGCCGATATTCCCGTCCACGTCGGCATAGACCACGTTCTGCCCGGGCGCGCCGAACTGCGAGAACGCCTTGCGGAATTCCTGCCAGTTCTTCGCGGAGTCGAGGGCGAAGAAGGGAGTGCGCGCATCGCCTGCGGATCGTAGATGGTCCACTTGAGCGCGAGCTGGCGCTTCTCGCCCGGTATGTCGTCGCTGATGATGGGCCCGTGGCGCGTGACGACGACATCCAGCTTGACCTCGGGAGCGCCCTTCACCTGGATGATCTCTTCGCGATGCTGCGGCGCATCCAGCCTTGCGGCGTCAGGTATTGGCCCTGGTCGTTGAACTTCTCGATGTAGAGGTCTTCGACGTTGGGACCGAGATTGGTGAAGCCCCACGCGATGCGGCGATTGTGGCCGACGATCACCTACGGCACGCCGGGCAGGGTCACGCCGGCAACGTCGAAGTCGCCGCAGTGAGCTGCGCCTCGTACCAGGTGTCGGGCAGTGCGCAGGTCGAGATGCATGTCGTTCGACAGCAGCGGCTTGCCCGAGGCGGTGTGCGCGCCGGAGACCACCCAGTTGTTGGAGCCGGGACGGAAGCGCTCCGGCTGCAAGTCCTGCGGCAGCGGCAGCGGCATGAGGACGCTGCGACGCTTCTGCCCGGCTCTGGCCGGCCGGCTTGCGCCTTGCCGGCGGGCGGCGGCCTGGTCGGACGGCTGTTCTCGTCTTCTTCGTCGGGCGACGTCTCGCCGGGAATTTCGTTCTCGATGGAATTGAGATCGGTTCCCGGCGGATGATCGCGCCACGAGGAGTTAACGAAGAGCTCGGTCGGTCAGCTCCGGGCCCAGCTTGCGCCAGGATCTTCTCCTTGGCCAGTTCATGCTTGTACAGCCCGTGGTTCAGAAACTCGGTCATCGAAAGCCCGACCAGCACGGAATCTTCCGCCGTCCAGGCACGCGGGAAGTAGGTGAGGAAGCGGAACTCCAGCGGCAACGTCTTGCGATGCTGCTCGATGTAGGCGTTGACCCCGGCGGCATAGGCGTCGAAGTAAGCCTCACTTCCGGCACCATGTTGGCGACTGCCTGCTGCGCGACCTGTCGCAGCCCCAGGATGCGCTGCTCGCGATCAATCTTGACGTAGTCGGCGCCCAGCACGGCGGCCAGGTCGCCGGAGGCATAGCGCCGGGTCATGTCCATCTGCCACAGTCGGTCCTGCGCGGTGACGTAGCCCTGGGCGAAGAACAGGTCCGGCATCTGGGCGGCCGCGATGTGGGGAACGCCCTGTGCGTCGTAGGTGACGATCACCGGACTGGCTCAGTCCGGCCAGGCGCACGGTGCCGTTGCGCACCGGCATGGAAGCCTTGACCGCGCGATAGAACCAGTAATCGAAGCCCAGGAAGGCAATCAGCAGCAGCGCCAGCAGGGCGACCACGATGCGAAAGATGAACTTTTTGTTAGATAGGCGCGCAGTGGTTGCCATCTTCGTCTGGTTCATGGGAACTTCGATTGTAACCAAGTTGGTAGAGGAGCCGCGCGGGCCGTTAGCGGGCGGGTGTTATGCTGAGGTCGAGGCGAACGTCTGCCCTGCGCCGCCAGGCGGTGGGATCTATGTTGCAGAAACGAGTTGACGATCAGCCCACGATTTCGCGCGAGATGCGGCGCGAAGCCGAATCGCTGTTCCACGGGCATCTGAAGCGCGTCGGCCTGAAGCATACCGGCCAGCGCGACACCATCCTGCGGGCCTTCCTCGAAACTCGCGACCACCTTTCCACCGACGAGCTCTATCGGCTGGTGAAGAAGCAGGACGACCGCATCGGCTTTACCACCGTGTATCGCACCCTCAAGCTGCTGGCGGAGTGCGGCCTGGCCAGCGAAGTGGCCTTCAACGACGGCGTGACCCGTTACGAGCACCAATACAATCGCCGCAACCATCACCATATGGTTTGCACCGAGTGCGGCAGCTCGGTGGAGTTCTTCTCGCCCGGCATCGAGCGCATCGAGCAGGAAGTGGGGCGCAAGCACAAGTACACGCCTACCCGCCATACCTTCCAGATTTACGGCATCTGCGATCTCTGCCGGAAAAAGCAGACGCGGGCGTAACAGGGCGCGACCCAGTCGCGCCGAACAGCACACCCCATTTTGAATTGTCATCCCGAATGGGCTTCAGCCCGTGAGGGATCTGCTGTTCCTGCGCATCGCGCCAAGGTAGAGGAAAGCAGATCCCTCGCTGCGCTCGTGATGACAATTCCCAAACGTGGAGTGTCTCAATCGCGTTGAACCTCGCCTGCTACTATTTCTCCGTGCTAAATCTTGCTGAGGCCGCCGCCCAGATTCGCACCCGCAAACTGTCGCCGCTGGAGTTGACGCGCCACTACCTGGCTCGCATCGAGCGGCTGAATCCGCAGCTCAACGCCTTCATCACCGTGACCGGCGAGCTGGCGATGGCGCAGGCCGAGCAGGCGGAGGCTGAAATCGCCGCCGGCAACTATCGCGGGCCGCTGCACGGCATTCCCATCGCGCTGAAAGATTTGCTCGATACCGCCGGCATTCTCACCACGGCGGCCAGCAATCAATATCGCGCGCGCGTTCCGTCCGCGAATGCCGAGGTGGTGGAGCACCTGCAACAGGCGGGCGCGGTGCTGCTGGGCAAGACCAATCTGCACGAGTTTGCGTTTGGCATGAGCGGCATCGTTAGCGCCTTTGGGCCGGCTCGAAACCCATGGAACCTGGAGCGGACCACTGGCGGCTCGTCGTCGGGCTCGGCGGCGGCGGTGGCGGGCGGGCTGTGCGTTGCGGCGGTCGGCACCGATACGGCCGGCTCCATCCGGTGTCCCTCGGCGCTGTGCGGCATCAGCGGCCATCGCCCCAGCCACGGCGTGGTCAGCAACCAGGGCGTGGTGCCGCTGTCGCATTCGTTCGACACTTGCGGACCGATGGCGCAGACGGTGGAAGATGCGGCGCTGCTGTTGCAGGCAATGGCCGGGCTGGCGCAGCCGATTAACTTGGACGCCGACGTTTCCGGCATGCGCATCGGCATCCCGCGCGCGTTCTTCTTCGACGGGATGGAGCCCGACGTCGCCGCGTGCGTGGAGCAAGCGCTCGCCGAACTGCAGAGCATGACCGCCGGCGCCCGCGAGGTCAGCGTTCAGGCCGGGGCGTTCCGCACCATCTTCAACGCCGAGATTTGCCATTACCACCAGTCCATGCTGGAGCACACGCCGGAGCTGTACGATCCGCGAACCCTGATACGGGTGCGCGGCTGCGTCGGCATCACGCAGGAGGCGTACGACGCGGCGGTGGCCGAGCTTGCGGCCTTGCGCGCGGAGATGGAGAAGGTGTTCGCCGACCTGTGGATGTGGTGGTGACGCCGGCGGTGCCCATCGCGGCGCCGAAGATCGCGGAGCTGGAGGCGCTGCCGCTGGGCGAGCTGCGTCCTTACGAGGTGGCGCACCTGCTGCACAACACCTCGCCGTTCAGCGTGCTGTTCTGGCCGAGTACGGTGGTTCCGTGTGGCTTTACCTCGGATGGATTGCCGGTGGGGTTGCAGATTTCCGCACGGCCGGGCGCGGATGCAACCACGTTGAGGCTGGCGAACGCGTATCAGGCGCGCACCGAGTGGCATCGGAGCAAGCCGCCCATCGCCGACACCTAAAAGCCTGCGGAAAATTTGCTGTGCACCCAGCGCTTCACAAACACGCTTCACAGACGCTGGGTGCCCCGTTCTAGCCTTCTTTTGGTGTTCAGTTCCATGACATCCTTTACAAAGTGTCCCGGGACATCCTTTACACTCCGGTGCGAGCGTAGCGAGCACCGGAGTGTAACCGGATGCCATGGAAGACGATGGATCTCAGGGAACAGCGGGTGCAGTTTGTGGTCGTTGCTTCTCGGCGGGAGAAGCCCTTCAGCAGTTTATGCGAGGAGTTTGGGATCACGCGTCCGACCGGGTATCTGTGGTTGGAGCGGTATCGCCAGGACGGGATAGCGGGCATTGCCGAACGGAGCCGGCGTCCCCATTGCAGTCCGGAGCACCGTGGCGGCACTGGAAAGCAAGTGGTGCGCTGGCGGCATGCTATCCCGATTGGGGGCGCGCAAGCTGCAGGAACTGCTGCGCCGCCGCGGCGTGGAGCTGACGCGCAGCACGATTCATCGCATTCTGCTGCGGCGCGGTCTGGTGCCGGCCGCCAGATCGCCACCCCCAGGCGGAGAGCGTTTTGAGCGCGCGCGCCCAACGAGCTGTGGCAGATGGACTTCAAAGGGCCAAGATGACAGCGCGGCAAATCGGGCCGCTGTCGGTGCTGGATGATCACAGCCGCTACGTGATTGCGCTGGAGCAGCTGGCAGCACCAGCGGGAACTGGTGCGCGAGCACCTGGAGAGCGCATTCCAGCGCTGGGGCTGCCCGAGGCGATGCTGATGGACCACGGCACACCGTGGTGGAGCACCAGTCCGCGGGCGGGGTGACGGTGCTGTCGCTGTGGCTGATGCGGCAGGGGATGGGGCTGCACTGGAGCCGGGTACGGCATCCGCAAACGCAGGGCAAGGTGGAGCGCTTTCACGGCGAGTTGCAGCGGGCCCTGCGACTGGCGCGGCGGAAGGGAAGCCGCCAGGCCTGGCTGGACGGCTATCGCTGGGAACATAACTATGTGCGTCCCCACGAGGCCCTGGGGATGGCGACCCCGGCCACGCGCTGGCATCCCAGCCCGCGGCGCTACGATCCGCAGCCGCCGGCCTGGGAGTATCCGGCGGGGCCTGGGTGCGCAAGATCGATGTGAGGGCAAACTCGATGTTGGCGGACGCAACTGGCAGATCAACCGTGCGCTGGCGCCGCGAATAGTGCAGTTGGTGAAGATCGAACACAGGGTCCAGGTCTACTACTGCCGAACCCTGATCCGGGAACTCGACCTCGACAACCAGCGATCGACGCGTCGATCGCTGGTTGTCGAATTTCACAAAAGGAAAACCTGTAAAGGATGTCCCGAGACAAACTGTAAAGCATGTCCTGGGACTGGACACCTTCTTTTGGCTAGGGCGGGGCCTTCTCCCGAGTGTCACAGTGTTTGGCGGGGCGGGACGAGATTTGTCGCTTCCCACACTCCCAAAAGATGGGATGTGTGGGGCACCCAGATTGTCGCGGGCTAGAAGCCGACCATCACCGGCTCCGGCTGCAGGCGGATGCCGAACTCTTTCTCCACGCGCGACTGAATTTCGTCGCGCAGCGCCAAGATTTCAGCAGCAGTAGCGCCGCCGCGATTGATGAGCGCCAGCGCATGTCGCCGCGAAATGCCGGCCGCTCCCTTGCGATAGCCTTTGGCGAAGCCGGCCTGCTCCACCAGCCATGCCGCCGGCAGTTTGCGATGACCCTCGCCCGCCGGATAGCTGGGCAATTCCAAATCGCGTGCGCGAGTCGCGAAATCAAGTGCGCGCAATCCGCGGCCGGCACCACCGGATTCTTGAAGAACGAGCCGGCGCTGCGGGCGTCCTCATCGCCGGGCACGATAAGCATGGCCTTGCTGTGGCGGATTTCCATCACTGCGGTGCGGACCGCCGCCAGCGATGGCGGCTTAACCCGCGCGGCGAAGCGCTTTTGCAGGTCGGGATAGGCGATGGTTGCGGCGGCCACCGGGCGTTAGCAGATAAGTCACGCGCAGGATGATGTAGCGGCCTTTATCGGTGGCGTTGAAGCGGCTGCTGCGATAGCCGAAGCCACAGTCGGTGTTGGAGAAGGTCACCGTTTCCAGCGAATGCAGATCGAGAGCGCGCACCTCGCGAATGGTCTGCGCAACTTCCTGGCCGTAGGCGCCGACATTCTGGATGGGCGTGCCCCCGACAGTGCCGGGAATTCCGCTCAGGCACTCCATGCCAGCAAGGTTGCTTTCCACCGCGGAGGCGACCAGGGTGTCCCAGTCGGCGCCGGCCTGGGCGATGACGGCGACGCGGCCGTCGCCGGCTTCTTCGGCGAACTCCTGCATCGCTAGTTTGAGCACCAGCCCGGGAAAGCCGGCGTCGGAGATGACTACGTTGCTGCCGCCGCCGAGTACGAACAGCGGCAGGCTGCGCGTGCGCGCGAATCCACGGCCTCGCAGACCTCGGCTTCGTCATTGGCCTCGGCGAAATAGCGGGCCGGCCCACCCACGCCCAGAGTGGTCAGCGGTGCCAGCGCGACGTGTTCCTGAATCAGCATCGGAGGAAGTCCATGATAACGGTCGCGGTGCGTCGCGTCTGTGACAATGCCGATTTCGGCACCACTGACGTCGCGCGCTTCACAAACCCGTAAGAGTTGTCATCACGAGCGGGCTTCAGCCCGCGAGGGATCTGCTGTTCCCCAACATCGCGCAGGGATTGAGGAAAAGCAGATGCTCGCTGCGCGCGTCATGACAATTCGAAACAATATGAGGTCACTTGCCTGAGCCGCTGTGGAACGCCTTGATCACGATGTCGTTGGGCTGGTTGCCGACGGGGATCAGCGTCACCAGCGCGCGGTCGGCGCTGATCTTCGAATTGTCGCGCGTCTTGACGGTGCGCACCACGGCTACGTCGCCGGAGCGCGAATCCACCACCAGCAGATGCCCTTCATCGGGCGTGAGCGCCAAGGCGTCCGGACGATCGCCCACCTGCACGGCGCCGATGGCGCGGCCGTCGTCAATCGAGTAGGTGCTCACCATGTTCGAGCCGAAATTGCTGACGTAGAGCAGGCTGTTGTCGGCGGTGACGACGCCGCGCGAGGGATTGTCGCCGATCAGGTCAGTGGCCTCGACCTCGTTGGTGCCGGTCTCGACGATGGAGAAGCTGCCATCGTTGAAATTGCAGACGAACAACTCGCCGCCATCGGGCTTGACCACCATTTGCGCCGGCGTTTTGCCGGTCTCGAGATAGGCGAGCACGCGGCCGGTCTTCAGATCGAGCGACGCAATCTGGTTCGATCCCGGGCAGGCGATGAAGACCTTGCTCGAATCGGGCAGGATGGCGATGTCCTGCGGCTGGTGGCAGACGGGCACGGTCTGCTCGACCGCCAGTTTGGCGGTATCGATGATGGAAACGGTATCGTCGGCGCGGTTGCGTGGCCAGCACCAGCTTGCCGTCGGGCGAGACCTTGGCAACGCCGGGCGCGCCGCCCACGCGGATGGTAGCGATGACGGCGCGCTTGTCGAGATCGATCACCGAAACGTTGGCCGAGCCTGAGTTGGCTACGTAAGCGCGCTTGCCGTCCGCCGAAACAGAAACGAAGTAGGGCGCGCGATGCACCCCGATGGCGCCCACCATCGCGTTCTTCGTGGCGTCGATGATGCTGATGTTGTCGGAGTCGGTGTTGGCGACGTAGATCTCGTTGCGCATCGGATTGGCGGCCACGCCGGTGGGACCGCTGCCCACGGGAATCGTCTTCACGTTGCGGAACTGCAGCAGGTCGAGCACGCTGACCGAGTTGCTCTTGCCGTTGGTGACGTAGGCGTACTCGTGATAGTCGGCGTCAACCGCCTTGCTCTGGTGGCAGCCGACGAGTCGGCGGCGAGCAGCAGCATCGCCAGCAAGACATTGGGCGCCCCACACATTCGCGATTTTCGGATGTGTGGGAGACGGCCACTCCCTTCTTGCTGCCGGCGGCGCAAGCGCGAGGCTGGATTCATCAGCGGGCGGCGACCGAGTCCACGCTGGGAGCGCCGGCCACGGTGCGATGCAGCACGGCGGCGATCTGCCGAACTTCATTCATCAACTGGGCGAACTGGTCGGGATAGAGCGACTGCTTGCCGTCGCTGAGGGCGCGATCGGGATCGGGATGCACCTCGATGATCAGGCCGTCGGCGCCGACGGCGACCGCCGCGCGCGACAGCGGCGTGACCTTGTTGCGCTTGCCGGTGCCGTGGCTGGGATCGACGATGATGGGCAGGTGGCTGAGGCGCTGCACCGCCGGCACCACGCTGAGATCGAGCGTGTTGCGGGTGTGATCGGCGAAGGTGCGCACGCCGCGCTCGCACAGCACCACGTTGTAGTTGCCTTCGCTCATGATGTACTCGGCGGCCATCAGGAATTCTTCCAGCGTGGCCGACATGCCGCGCTTCAGCAGCACCGGCTTGCGCGCCCGGCCGGCGCGCCTCAGCAGCGAGAAGTTCTGCATGTTGCGGGCGCCGATCTGGATCATGTCGGCGTACTCCTCCACCAGGTCGAGCGATTCGTTGTCCACGGCTTCGGTGACGATCAGCAAGCCGAAGCGGTCGCGAATTTCGGCGAGAATCTTCAGGCCGTCCTCGGCCAGCCCCTGAAAGGAGTACGGCGAGGTGCGCGGCTTGTAAGCGCCGCCGCGGAAGAAGCGGGCGCCGCAGCGGGCGACGGCTTCGGCGGTGGCCATGGCCTGCTCGCGGCTCTCGATGGCGCAGGGGCCGGCCATGATGGCGACTTCATCGCCGCCGATGGTGGCGTCGTAGCCGGCGAAGCGCACGACGGTGTTGTCTTCCTTCAGGTCGCGGCTCACCAGCTTGTAAGGCTTGCTGACGCGGATGACTTCCTGCACCCCCAGCATTTCGTCGAAGGTGCCAGGATCGATCTCGGTCTCGTTGCCGGTGATGCCGATGGCGGTGCGCTGCGCGCCGGGCATGGAATGCGCGCGATATCCGAGACTCTCGACCTTCTGGCAGACTTGGCGCACCTGCTCTTCGCTGGCGTTCGCCTTCATTACGATCAGCATGGGGACCCCTCTGTAGCTGAATAGTGTATTCGTTAGGCGGCTGCGGGGGCAATGCGGAGCGCATTTCGGTGAGGACTCGTGGACTGCGTAGCTTATGCCACGCGTTTTGTCATGACGAGCGCAGCGAGGCATCTGCTTTTCTTCGACACCTGCGCGATGTTGGGGAAAAGCAGATCCCTCACGGGCTGAAGCCCGCTCGTGATGACAATTCAATCAAGGAGCTGTACGGCACGGCTGAAGCGGTTGCGGAAAACTCCGCTTTCGCCTGCCTTGTGTCAGGGCACGACTTCACAGGCCGCTGAAAAACTCCGCTTTCGCCTGCCTTGTGTCAGGGCACGACTTCAGTCGTGCCGAAGGCGCCCTTATTTGAATTGTCATCCCGAACCGACTTTAGTCGGTGAGGGATCTGCGGTTCGCCGATGTCGCGGCCTTCCCCGTGCCCCATCTCCCAGAACTCGGTGCCGCCGAGATCGGTCCCGGCCAGCGCGCGCTGCAATTGCTCGCTGGGCTCCCGCTCGCCATCGTCCGCCAGCCGGAAGCATCCGTAGTGGCAGGCGATGCCGATGCGGCTGCCGAGAATCCGATGCGCTTCGACCGCTTCGTTGCGGCGCCAGATGCACCTCGCCCATGAACCACTCCGGGCGGAACGCGCCAATGGGAAGGATGGAAACGTCAATGCGCGGGAGGCGCGCGGCGATCTGCGCGAAGTGCGGCCCCCGACCGGTATCGCCGGCGAAGTAGAGCACCGCCGACGGACTCTCCAGCACCAGTCCGCACCACAGCGTGCGATTGCGATCGAACGGGCTGCGCCCGGAGAAATGCTGCGCCGGGACCGCCGTCACGCGCGCGCCGTTGCTCAGCGCGGTGCTTTGCCACCAGTCCAGTTCGGTCACATTGCGCATGCCGATCTTGTGCAGGCGGCGCGCATTGCCCAGCGAGGTAAACACCGCAGGGTCGTGCGTTTCTTTGAGGCGCCGCAGCGTGGGCAGGTCGAGATGATCGTAGTGGTCATGGCTGAGCAGCACGGCATCAATCGGCGGCAGGTCTTCGAAGCGGATGCCGGGCGCGCGATGGCGGCGCGGGCCGATCCACGACAGCGGACTCGACGCGGTACGACCAGATGGGATCGGTGAGCAGGTTCAGGCCGTCCACCTGCAGCAGGAAGGTCGCGTGATTGATGAAGGTGATGCGCAGGACATCGGAGCTTTTCGGCGGAGGCGGCCCGGGTTCGGAGGGAATCCATTCCGGCCAGAAGCCGGGCTTGCGCGTCATCACCCAGCGCAAAACCGAAGCCAACCCGTGTTTCTGCGGGATGATGTTGCGAAACCGGCGGCCGTCGAATTGTGAGGGCGAAAATTCCATAGTGCGACTAGGAGGCTGAAGGATTACAGATGCCCGGCACCGGGCGAAAGGTTCGGCATCCAAGTCGATTAGAATCGAAACCACGATGGCTGAACTCTCCACCAAGGAAAAAGACATACTCAAGCTGCTGCCACATCCCAAGCGGCCGCCGAAGCTGACCGCGCGGCGCGTCGGCATCCATACCTCCACCGCCGGTGGTGTGGAGAACGGCGCCGAGCGCGCCTATCGGCTGGGCTGCAACGCGCTCCAGATTTTTTCTTCCAGTCCGCGACAGTGGAAGCCCTACGAACTGGCGCGCTCGCAGTGCGACGAGATGACCACGCTGCGCCAGCGCTATGACCTGAAGCCGCTGGTGATCCACGCCAATTACCTGGTCAACCTTGCCGGCGGCAACGCCGTCTTCCACAGCAAATCCATCGCGGCCTTCCGCGGCGAAGTGGAGCGCGCGCTGGCGCTGTGCGCGGACTTCCTGGTGCTGCATCCCGGCTCGTTTCGCGGCAGCAGTCGCGAAGAAGGCCTGCAACGCGCCGCGCTGGCCATCGAGCAGGCGGCGGATGGCCTGGACCTCGAAGCTGGCGGACTGCGCATTCTGATCGAGAACACGGCGGGCTCGGAATTCTCGCTGGGCGGCAACTTCGAGCAGGTGGCGGAACTGCTCTACCTGCTGGGCAAGACCGTGCCGGCGGGCGCGTGCATTGATACCTGCCACACGCATGTCTCGGGCTACGATATTGTGAGCCGCGAGGGCTTCGCCGAGACCATGGAGCAACTCGATCGCACTGTCGGGCTGAAGAACGTATACGTGTGGCATTGCAACGATGCCAAGGCGGCGCGCGGTTCGCGGCTGGATCGCCATCAGCACATCGGGAAGGGAAGCATTGGACTGGAACCGTTTCGCCGGCTGCTGAATCATCCCAAGACGGCGCACGCGGCCTTCATCGCCGAGACGCCGATTGACGAGCCGCTCGATGATCTGACCAACGTGAATGCGCTGAAAGCGCTGGTGAAGAAGAATTCTCCGAAATAGCGCCGTGGAGTTTTTGAAAGGGCACGACTTCAGAGGCTGCGGAAAACTCCCGTGTTGGGGAGGTTTGTATCAGGGCATGACTTCAGTCGTGCCGAAAAGCCGCTACCTTGAAGGGGCTTTAGCCCCTGAGGGCATTGGGACCTCCGCGGCGCCAACATTCTTGAGCCTAGGTTAGCCTAAAAGATGGGCGAACCTGGGGCACCGGGCTGTCTAAATTTTCTGCGCGGTCGATCCGGCCACGTTTGAAACTTGGGTGCCCCGTTCTAGCCTGGGTTTGGCTAGGGCGGGGCCTTTGTCCCTCAATCGCGTCGACTCAATTCCTGCGGCGGGTTAAGGTTCTATCGTCTCCCACTCATCCGAAACCCGCGGATGAGTGGGGCACCCAGATTTGAAAGGGCACGACTTCAGGGGCTGCGGAAAAACTTCGTGCGACGCCCGCCTTTCGGTGGAGCGAGATTTCAGGCTCGCATCCAAGCCATTTAGTCTTGATTTTCCGGAGCCGGCTGTGGTCAGCAGCGCGTTCTTTTTGCGCCCAAAATCGCCACCAACGTGGGCTGCCATGTTCCGCCTTTTTCGCGCCATTTTAGGGCGAAATCGTCTCCAAATCCTCTCCAAATCGCCACGCCTGAACCCGCCTCCGCCGGCGCATCGCGGCAAAATGCAACGGTCATGTACCTTCGTTATCGCCACGCATGTGCTTTTCCCATGACGGGGCCCTCGCGCCGCTCCTAACCTGAATACAGGAGCGCCGATGATCGTCCGCACCTGCCGGTACAGCAAACGCGAAGCCAGCGCCTGCCACTCTGCGGCGTTTCGCAGCAGACGGCGCTGCGATTACCGGGCGCAATCGCTCGGGCAAGACCGACATCGCGACCTCGCCGAACCCCCGCCAATACAGGCGCAAAGCCAGCTCTCCGCGGTGCGAGCTTCTCTCAGTTACCGGCTAACTCGCGATCAGTCGATCGCGGGCAGTCCGAACTTCACGCCAACTGGCAGGGTGAAATCTGGTGCAACGGCTGACGCCGGTACCGGCGGCCGGAGACTCGCAGGGCTACGAAAATGGTCGGATGACCCGGCCTTCGGCCAGACCTCGTTAACCCTTTATTTTCAATTAGGTGCGGAGATATTGGCGTTAAGTCATTTGTTTTCAATACTTCGACCGCAGAAAACGCTGAAAAACATGGTGACCCAAGTCACATGCAGATGTTCATCGGCGCTCCGCCGCCCATCCACGCCCGCGCCTCTTGACCGAATGCTCGCTCCCTGGACTCTGCATGACCGAGCGCCAAAGCAACCGCTTATCGGCGCGGCGGATGAGGCTGCCAAGAAAGTCAAAATCACCGTCGTGCCACCGGCGAGCTGGTTCAAATTGAGAAAGGAGGCGCCCTTCCTAGATCTACGACGCCGAAGTTTTTCCGCAGCCGGTTCAGTCGTGCCGAAAAGCCGCGGCCTCGAAGGGCCTTTAGCCCCTGAGGGCTATGGGGGCCTCAGCGGCGCAAACATTTTTGCGCCCAGGTTAGCCCAAAAGATCGGCGAACCTGGGGGCACCAGGTGGGAAAGATCTTCGTCTCCCACTCATCCGAAACCCGCGCATGAGTGGGGCACCCAGATTTTCGCAGGTCACGCAAAAGCCTCGCCTGCCCATGAATCCCCCGCCCTGGGTTGTAGAATCAAAGTTTGTCCCCACGGAATTGAAGCGATATGTCTGACCCTAATAGGCAACAACCCGGTCCCGGCCAAGCCGCCGCAGGGCCGCAAACCGAAGTCGCCAACGGCGACACAGCGGCGCGTCCGGAGCGCTACGAGCCCCAGGCCATCGAGCAGAAGTGGGCGGCGCGCTGGGCCGCCGATCCTGCCATGTACCAGAGCGAGCCTTCCAGCAGCGCGCGCAAAAAGTATTACGTGCTGGAGATGCTGCCCTATCCCTCGGGCGCGCTGCACATGGGACACGTGCGCAACTACGCCATCGGCGACGCGCTGGCGCGCTACATGTGGATGCAGGGCTATAACGTGCTGCATCCCATGGGTTGGGATTCCTTCGGCCTGCCGGCGGAGAATGCGGCCATCCAGAACCAGACGCCGCCGCGCCAGTGGACGCTGGGCAACATCGCCAAGATGAAAGTCCAGATGAATCGCCTGGGCTTCGCCTACGACTGGTCGAAGGAAGTCACCACCTGCCTGCCCGATTATTACCGCTGGAACCAGTGGTTCTTCCTGAAGTTCCTGGAGAAGGGGCTGGCCTATCGCAAGAAGAGCAAGGTGAACTGGTGTCCGAAGTGCGCCACCGTGCTGGCCAACGAGCAGGTGGTGAGCGGCCGCTGCTGGCGTCACGAAGACACGGTGGTGGAAGAGCGCGAGCTGGAGCAGTGGTTCCTGCGCATCACCAACTACGCCGACGAACTGCTGCGCGACCTGGACACGCTGGAGGGCTGGCCGGAAAAAGTGCGTACCATGCAGCGCAACTGGATCGGCCGCAGCGAAGGCGCGCTGGTGGACTTCAAGCTGGACGGCGCGGCCGGTGCGGCGGGCGACACGATAACGGTCTTCACCACGCGCATTGACACCATCTACGGCGCGACCTCGCTGCAACTGGCGCCGGAGCATCCGCTGGTGGCCGACCTGACCGCCGACAACGCCGAGCTGCGCGCCAAGGTGGACGAGCTGATGGCCGAGCAGCGCAAGGCCAAAGAAGTTGGCGATATTGGCGCAATCGAGAAGCATGGTGTGTTTACCGAACGCCATGCGCTAAATCCATTCAACGGCGAGCGTGTGCCCATCTGGGTGGCGAACTACGTGCTGCTCGACTACGGTACCGGCGGCATCATGTCGGTTCCGGCGCACGACGAGCGCGATTACGAGTTCGCCAAGAAGTATGGGCTGGATATCCGCATCGTGATTCTGCCGCGGCGCGAAGGTGATGCGCCCGATGGCGATCCCGCGGAGCCGGTGCTGCCGTTTGTTGAGTCCAACAGCCTAGTGATTAATTCGGGCGACGAGTTCAGCGGCCTGCCCTGCCAGGAAGCGCAGCAGAAGATGGCGGAACACGCCAAGGAGAAGGGCTTCGGCAAAGCGACGGTCACCTTCCGCCTGAAGGATTGGGGCGTCAGCCGCCAGCGCTATTGGGGCACGCCCATCCCCGTCATCTACTGCGAGAAGTGCGGCATGGTGCCGGTGCCGGAGAAAGACCTGCCGGTGCTGCTGCCCGATAACGTGAACATCACGCTGGCCGGAGGCTCGCCGCTGGGACGGGTGCCGGAGTTCGCCAACGTGAAATGTCCCAAGTGCGGCGGAGCGGCGCGCCGCGAGACCGACACCATGGACACCTTCGTGGATTCGTCCTGGTACTTCTATCGCTACACTGATCCCACATTGTCAGACAAGCCTCTCGACTCTGACACTGTGGGATATTGGTTCCCCATTGATCAGTACATCGGCGGGGTGGAGCACGCCATCCTGCACCTGATTTATTCGCGCTTCTGGACCAAGGTGATGCGCGACATGGGACTGGTGCAGAATTCCGAGCCGGCTACGCGGCTGTTCACCCAGGGCATGGTGATCAAGAACGGCGCCAAGATGTCGAAGAGCCTGGGCAACGTGGTCTCGCCCGACGACATGGTGGGGCGCTACGGCGCCGATTCCACGCGCATGTACACGCTGTTTGCCGCGCCTCCGGATCGCGACCTGGATTGGCAGGACGCCGGAGTGGAGGGCATCAGCCGCTTCGTGTCGCGCGTGTATCGCTTCGTGATGCGCAATGCCAAGGCCGCGGGCGATGGCGGTGGAGCGCAGTTGTCGCCGGCCGCTCGGCAACTGGAGCGCAAGCTGCATCAGACCATCCGCCGCATCACCGAGGATTTCGGCGGACGCTGGCACTTCAATACCTCGATCGCCGCCATCATGGAATTGGTGAACGAGATGTACGCGTTCGAAGATGGCGTGCAGAAAGGCGGGCATCCTGACGCTCCGGCACTGATTGCCGATGCGCAGCGCAAGCTGGTGCTGCTGCTGGCGCCGTTCGCGCCTTATCTCTCCAGTGAGATGTGGGAGACGCTCGGCGAAACGTCAGGATTGCTGCGGCATCCGTGGCCGAAGTACGATGCCGCGCTGGCCAGGGAAGAAGAGGTCGAGATTGCGGTGCAGGTGAACGGCAAGATTCGCAGCCGCATCCTCGTGTCCGCCGATGCCGCCGAGGACGCGGTGCGCGAGCTCGCCCTGGCCGACGAGAAGGTGAAAGCCGCCATCGGCGACAAGGAAGTAGTGAAGGTCCTGGTGGTGAAGGGCCGGCTGGTGAATATCGTGGTGAAGTAGAAGTGTGAGCGCAGGAAGATTCAACCCGGGTGCCCGTTCTGACCTTCTTTTGGTCAGGGAGGAGCCTTGGTTTTTCCCGTTACACAAACCAATGCCCCGCCCTGGCCAAACCCGGGCCAGAACGGGGCACCCAGGTGCTCCGAACTATCCACTACCCACTACCCACTATCCACTGCTCTCACTTCCTCTTCCACCGCACGCCGTCTTTGGTGTTCTCCAGGATGATGCCGTTCTCGCCCAACTGCGCGCGGATCGCGTCCGAACGCGCAAAGTCGCGCGCCTTGCGTGCGGCAGAATGTTCCGCCACCAGCCGCTCAACCTCGTCATCCGACAACGCGGCCGCCTTGGCCAGCTCCAACGTTGCCGGCGAAATCTTGTCCTCCAGCCCTTCCTGCTTGGCCCACTCCACCATGCCGCGGACCTTGGCGGCATCATCGTCCTTCAGCACCGCGAAGATCTCGTCGAACTGCTCCAGCACCTTCAGCAGCGCGGGAACATCGTCGCGACGCACCTCGCCGGCATCGGCGGCGGCATTCACGTCGCGCACCAGGTCGAAGATGGCGCCCAGCGCGCGCGCGGTGTTCAGGTCGTCGTTCAGCGCGTCGCGCATCTCGCTGGAAGTTTTCTCCGCCAGTTGCGCAATCGCCGGATTGCCGCCCTCGGGGAACTGCGAGCTCTCCAGGCGCAGCTTGAAGTTGCGCAGCCGCTCGACGGAGTTGGCCGCCTGGGTCAGCCCGTCGAAGGTGAAGTTGAGCTGCTTGCGATAGGGCACCGACATCAGCAGGAAGCGGATGGACGACGGCTTGTGCCCCATCAGGATGAGGTCGCGGACAGTGAAGAAATTGCCCGCGCTCTTCGACATCTTCTCGCCCTCAACCAGCAGGAAGCGGGCGTGCAGCCAGAAGCGCGCGAAGGGCTTGCCAGTCTTGGCCTCCGACTGCGCAATCTCATTTTCGTGATGCGGGAAGATGAGGTCTTCGCCGCCGGCGTGCAGATCGAAGGTCTCGCCCAGGTACTTCATGGACATCTCGGAGCACTCGATGTGCCAGCCGGGACGCCCGGGGCCGATCTCCGTCTCCCAGAATGCTTCGCCCGGTTTGGGCGCCTTCCACAGCGCGAAGTCGCGAGCGTTGTCCTTGTCGTACTCGTCCACGTCCACGCGCGCGCCGTCGGTCATGCCGGCAAAATCCTTCTTCGAGAGCTTGCCGTAGTCGGGAAACTTGGCGATGCGGAAGTAATACGAGCCGTCCTCGGTGCGATAGGCGAAGCCCTTCTGCTCCAGCACGGCGATGAAGTGCGCCATCTCCTGGATGTGGTCGGTGGCGTTCACCAGCAGCTCGGGATGCTCGATGTTGAGCGTGTCGGAATCTTCCAGGAAGGCCTGGCGATACTTTTTGGTGTACTCCTGCACGCTGACGCCGTCGCGCGCCGCGTTGCGGATGATCTTGTCATCCACATCGGTGATGTTCATCACGTGCTTCAGCTTGTAGCCGCTCTGCCGCAGGAAGCGCCGCAGCGTGTCCACCACGATGAAGGTGCGGAAGTTGCCGATGTGGCCGTAGTCGTACACCGTGGGCCCGCAGGCGTACATGCGGACGGTGTTGTCTTCCAGCGGATGGAACTCCTCGACTTTGGAGGGCAGAGTATTGAAGAGCTGAAGCGGCATAAGTTTGCTGGCGGTGCGGAAAGTTCGATTGTAGCAAGGGGAAGGGCTATCGGCTGTCAGCCATCAGCTCTCAGCTCGCGGGGATGTCGATCAACGAATCTCTTGCCTGGCGCGATATGCTATTGGGCCTATGCCGGTCGTAATTTGCCTGCTGCGCGGTGTCAATGTTACCGGGAACAACATGATCAAGATGGAGGCGCTGCGCGAGCTATGCGGCTCCATCGGTTTCCGGGATGCGAAAACCCTGTTACAGAGCGGCAACCTGGTGTTTCGCACCAGCGCGAAAAACATTGCTCCGGTCGCCAAGCGGATCGAGCGGGCCATCGAGGACAACTTTGGATTTCGTCCGCTGGTGATCCTGCGGCAGGCTTCCGACCTCGAGGGCGTGCTCGCTCGCAATCCCTTCGCCAAGCGCAAGGACGTCGAGCCCAACAAGCTGCTGGTGGTTTTCCTGGCGGAGCCGGTGAGTGCCGAGGCGCAAGAGGAAATTCGGCGCATCAAGACCGCGGGCGAAGAGGTACACGTCATCGGCCGCGAGGTGTTCATCTTTTTCCCCAACGGACAGGGGCAGTCGAGGATCTTTGCGGGAATCGAGAAGGCGCTGAAGAAGGCCGGCACCGGGCGAAACCTGAATACCGTGACCAAGCTGCTGGCGCTGGCAGGCGAGATGGAAGGGAAGAGCCGTGCTGGCGGGTAAAGCCGGGAAAGCAGATCCCTCGCGGGCTAAAGCCCGCTCGTGATGATAAAAAATAAAAGGCTTATCGGCACGGCTGAAGCCGTGCCCTTACACAAAACGCCGGCGAAATACGCCTTTTAGGGGGTTACGCCGGACTGTGGCGCCGCCTATAATAGCGACAGGAGTTCCGCCTCGTGACCAGCCGCAGCCGCCATTCCATGCTTGCCTTCATCGGTGTTTTCAGCCGGGTGCAGGGCCGTGGTGCGCGCGATCCCTGGTCGCGGCCCATCTCCTCGCGCGCCGACGTCAAGCTGGCCCCGTGCATGGCGCGTCCTAACCTCTTCTCCGGCGACTAACTCTTCTCCTTCAGGCTCGCGTGATCCGCATCGCGGTTCAACCAGACTGCGCGCGGATCGACCTCAGCTCCGGCTTCGCTTAACGGCGAGCCGCAAGCCATCGTTCGAGGAGGACACCATGACCACCGAAATTCTCACTTCCGTAGCCGGTCCCAAGATCAAGACCACGTTGCCCGGTCCCAATGCGCGCCGCATTCTGGAAGGCGACGAACGCTACATCTCGCCGTCGTACACCCGCTCCTATCCCATGGTCGCCAAGCGCGGCCGCGGCGTGATCGTGGAAGACGTTGACGGCAACGAGTTCCTCGATTTCTCCGCCGGCATCGCCGTTACCTCCACCGGTCACTGCCATCCCGAAGTGGTTGCCGCCATCCAGAAGCAGGCGGCCGAGCTGATCCACATGTCGGGCACGGATTTCTACTACGAGAGCATGGTGACCCTGGGCGAGCGGCTGTCGAAGATTGCGCCCATGAAGGGGCCGCACAAGATTTACTACGGCAACTCCGGCGCCGAGGCGATTGAAGCCGCGCTGAAGCTGGCGCGCTATCACACCAAGCGGCAGAACGTGATCGCCTTCTACGGCGCATTCCACGGACGCACCATGGGCGCGCTGTCGCTGACGGCGTCGAAGCCGCAGCAGAAGCGTCGCTTCGCGCCGATGGTTCCGGGCGTGACCCACGTGCGCTATCCCGATGTCTACCGCGGATGCGTGGGCGGCGGCCAGGAGGCGGAAGCCTTCGCGCTGGGCTGCGCGCGCTTCATCGAAGAGAAGCTGTTCAAGACCACGCTGCCACCGGAGGAAGTGGCGGCCATCTTCGTCGAGCCCATCCAGGGCGAAGGCGGATACGTGGTGGCGCCCACCATCTTCATGCAGGAGCTGCGCAAGATTTGCGATCGCCACGGCATCCTGCTCGTTGCTGACGAAGTGCAGTCGGGCGCGGGCCGCACCGGCAAGTGGTGGGCCATCCAGCACACCGGCGTCGAGCCTGACATTCTCTGCAGCGCCAAAGGCATCGCCAGCGGCATGCCGCTGGGCATCATGATGTCCAAGGCGGAGATCATGGACTGGGTGCCGGGTTCGCACGCTTCGACGTTTGGCGGCAATCCGGTGTCGATCGCCGCGGCGCTGGCGACCATGGACGTACTGGAACGCGAAGGCATTCGCAATGCCGAGACCGTGGGCAAGCACATCATGGCGCGCATTGCCGAGTGGCCGACGCGGCTGGACCTGGTGGGCGACGTTCGCGGACGCGGCCTGATGATCGGCGTCGAGATCGTCACCGACAAGAAGGCCAAGACGCCGGGCGCCGCCGAGCGCGACCGCATCGTCGAGCTGGCGTTCGAGCGCGGCGTGCTGCTGCTGGGCTGCGGGCCCAACACCATCCGCATCGCTCCGCCGCTGATCGTGACCAAAGAGCAGGCCGACATTGCCATGGATGTGCTGGAAGAGTGCATTGGCATCGTCGCCGGCGAGCATCACTCCAAGGCCAAGGGCGGAAAGTCCGCCGGAGCCTAATTGTTTGCTTTGCCTTAAAGCCCGGATCGCAAGGTCCGGGCTTTTTCTCTTGCTCGTGACTTCGGGTGCCCCATTCCAGGCCATCTTTTGGGCTGGAGTGGGGGGCTTTGTGTGTACCGGAAAACACTCCCGTTCAAGCTTCGCTTGAGCGGGGCACCGGGCTGTGTCCCTACCAATTTTGTGTCGCGCAACCCCGGCGCCGCCTCAGGCCCCGTGGCGCAGGGATTGACGCGGTAAGATATAGGTTCCACTGGAGACGTTCCTCGTGCCTGAGCTTCGCAAAGACCCTATCATCGGCCGCTGGGTGATTATCGCCACCGACCGTGCCCGCCGTCCTTCCGACTTTAACCGCGAACCCGTCCGCAACAAGGGCGGGTTTTGTCCCTTTTGCGCCGGCAACGAAGCTAAGACGCCCTCCGAGGTGCTGGCCTATCGTCCTAACGGCAGCGGCCGCGATAGTGACGGATGGACGGTGCGGGTGGTGCCCAACAAGTTTCCCGCGCTCGGCATCGAGGGCAGCCTGAATCGCCAGGCCGAAGGCATGTTCGACAAGATGAACGGCATCGGCGCGCACGAGGTGGTCATCGAAACCCCGAATCACGACGAGACGCTGGCGATGCTGCCGGAGAAGCGCATCGAGGATGTGCTATGGGCCTATCGTGATCGCATCGTGGACCTGAAGAAGGACCGCCGCTTCAAATACATTCTCATCTTCAAGAACCACGGGCCGCTGGCGGGAGCAACCCTGGAGCACTCGCACGGACAATTGATCGCGCTGCCTATCGTGCCCAAGCACGTGCTGGAGGAACTGGAAGGTTCGAAGCAATATTTCCTCTACAAGGAGCGCTGCGTATTCTGCGACATCGTGCGGCAGGAGATCGAGTCGGGCGTGCGAGTGGTGGCCGATAACGACGGCTTTCTGACGGTGGCACCCTACGCGCCGCGCTTTCCCGTTTGAAACCTGGATCATTCCCAAGCGCCACGAATCGTCGTTTGAGAATTCGTCCTCGCAGGTGTATGAAGGACTGGCCAAGGCCCTGAAGAACCTGTTGCAGCGCGCCGACCAGGTGCTGGAGAATCCCGCCTACAACCTGGTGATCCATACCGCTCCGGTGCAGGAGGGCAACATGGACCACTATCATTGGCATGTGGAGTTCATGCCGCGGCTGACCAAGATTGCCGGCTTCGAGTGGGGAACCGGCTTCTATCAGAACCCTACGCCTCCGGAAGAGGCGGCGAAATATTTGCGCGAGGCCAAGATTGAAACGCCGCAACCGGTGGGCGCGCGTTAAGTCTAAGTCGAAGCCTTGTATCCGCCATCGGGAGTTCCCCGGTAGCGTCCATCGTTCGCCCGAAAAGTGCTACCAGCAAGGGTTGCGCGCCAGCCCTTCACCCTTTACTCTGGCCTTCATCCTATTGACCATCTCAGAAAGAGAGCACTCTCATGTTCCGACGTGTATTCGTCTTATTGCTGAGTTGCTGTTTCTGCGGAACGCTGGCTGCCGAGCAGGTGACGCTGAAGAATGGCGATCGCGTGACCGGCACCATCGTTAACATGACCGACAAGAAGCTCACCATCAAAACCGATTACGCCGGCGTTATCACCATTGATTGGGATGCGGTCACACAGTTCACTTCCAGCCAGCCCATGGTAGTGACCAAGGCCGACAAGCAGGTGGTCATCGGGCCCGGTTACAACCCAGGAGTCTGAGGTGACGGTCAGCACCTCTTCAGGCGCGCAGCAGATTCCCAAGGCCGATGTTGCGACGCTGCGCTCCACTGCCGACCAGGCAGCCTACGAGAAGTCGCTGCATCCAGGATTCTTCGAAGGTTGGATCGGAGGCGGCAGCTTCGGGTTGGGGCTGGCCCGCGGCAATTCTGATACCACCAACATCGCGCTGGGCTTCGGTGCCGACCGCAAAACCACCAACGACGAATGGAACATTGCCACGGCGATGCTGTATTCAACCGCCACCGCGGACAATGTGACCACGCCCAGCGCTAACAACTTGTTCGGCTCAATTCGCTACAGCCGCAATATCACCAAGCGGCTGTTTGGCTTTGGCTTGTTCGCCGGCGGCTACGATCACCTCCAGCTTCTGGATGAGCGCCTCAGTCCCAGCGGCGGCCTTGGCTTCCATGCGATTGCCACCAAGACTACTACCCTCGACTTCCTGGGCGGCCTCGGCTACACCTACGAAAATTACTCCACTGGGTTGGTGAACAATTTCCTCAACCTCACCGTCGGCGAAGAGTTTGCCCACAACTTCAACGACAAAACGGCCATCACCGAAAACCTGTACGTCTTCCCCTACTTGAACGATCTGGGAAATTTTCACGGCAATTTCAATTTCGGCATTGCCAGCAAGTTCTATAAGAACCTGACCTGGAACGTGAATTTCGGCGACATTTACAACAGCGTACCGGTGGTCGGATTGAAGAACAACGATCTGGTGCTAACCACCGGCGTCGGGGTCACCTTCGGCGGCGCTCCGAAATAGACTGCGGCCCTGCGCCGTTAGGCTTTGCGGCGAGCATAAATAATTCGGGCTTCAGTCCGGCCGTTACTGCGCGGCCAGGACTGAAGCCCGTTGTCTTTTGCGTGGAAAGGCAGGCTCAGGCGTGGTCCTGAAACTCCTCGTACCAGGCCATCTGGATGGCTTCCAGCTTGCCTTCGGTGGAGAGCTTGGGATCGTCGGTGAAGGTGGGCAGCTCGGTCACGTAGCGATGCAGGTCGGTGAAGCGCACTTCCAGCGGATTCAGCTCGGGAAACTTTTCCGCCAGCGCGATGCCGATATCTTCAGCGTCATCCCAGGTCAATTGAGCTGCCATCGTCTCTCTCCTTAGTGTCCGGCGCCTTCCGAGACGTAGTTGCGGTTCCAGGCGGGAATCTCCACCACCACCTCGCCCGGCTTCTCGATCACCAGTTGGCAACCCAGGCGCGATTCGAGTTGCAGATCGGCCGCCATGTCCAGGCGATCGGCTTCGTCGTCGTCCATCTGGTTGAGCAGCTCTTTGCCTTTCTTCACCACCACGTGACAGGTGGTGCAGGCGCAGTTGCCGCCACAGGCGTGCTCCAGATGCAGGCCGCAATTCAGCGCCACGTCCAGAATGGATTCGCGCTTGCCATGCTCCCGGTAGGGAAGCTTGCCATGCTCAAACTCGAAGGTCTTGTTGTCGGGAAGGAAGGTGACGCGGACGGTGTTCGGTCCGAGCTCTTCGGCGGTTGCCGTTCCTCCTCCCATGTCTTGCGTTTTTTCGTCTGCCATAAATCCTTTACGTTTGCCGGCGGATAATCCCGCCGTGCGTTTCGGAATCAGCCGCTATTTAATTTCTGCTTTGGCGATGGGATGCGGCGAGGCCGGCCCTTCGCCAACGTCGGCGGTCTCCATGTTCTGGCCCTTCAACGCCGTGCCCACCGCGGAATCCATCATCAGCTCGGCCAGTCGCATGGTGCCCTGATTCAGCGCGTCAATGGCGGTGCGGATGGCCTGGTAATCGTCCTCTTGCATCACCGCACGCAGCGCGGCTTCCATCTTGTCGATGGTGACGCGCTCTTCGGGCGTGAGCTGCTGCCAGGCCGCGTTGTTGCGTCCTTTGCCCAGCGCGGTCAGCATGGTCTCGGCTTCGTTGCGCGCCTCGATCACCTGGCGCTGGCGGAAGTCGTCCTCGGCATAGTCGAACGACTCGAGGATCATGTTCTCGACCTGCTCATCGGTCAGGCCGTAGCTGGGCTGCACGGCGATCTCGGATTCCTTGCCGCTGCGCAGCTCGCGCGCGGAAACGTGCAGGATGCCGTTGGCGTCAATCAGGAACTTCACCTCGATGCGCGGCAGGCCCGCCGGCATGGGCGGAATGCCTTTCAGGTCGAAGCGCGCCAGCGAGCGGCAATCCTTGGCCAGTTCGCGCTCGCCCTGCAACACATGAATCGCGACGTTGGTCTGGCCTTCCACGCCGGTGGTGAACTGCTCGGTCGCCGACGCCGGAATGGTGGAGTTGCGATGGATGATCTTCGCCACCACGCCGCCCAGCGCCTCGATGCCCAGCGACAGCGGCGTCACATCCAGCAGCAGCATTTCCTTGGTGGCTTCCGAGCCGCCGGCCAGAATGTTGGCCTGCACCGCCGCGCCCAGCGCGACCACTTCGTCGGGATTCAGGTCGCTGTGCGGCTTGCGCTGGAACAGCTCTTCGACTAACTGGCGCACGCGCGGAATTCGTGTCGAGCCGCCAACCAGCACGGCTTCGTCAATCTGCTGTGGAGTCAGGCCGGCATCTTTCATCGCCTGCCGTACCGGGCCCACCGTGCGCTCGATTACCGGCTGAATGAGCTGCTCAAACTGTTCGCGGGTGATCTCGCGCTGATAGCGCTTGCCGTTGGGCAGCGCAATGTCCAGCGCAGTTTTCTCTGCCGACGAGAGCGCAATCTTTGCGTCAATCACCGCCTTGCGAATCGCTTGCACGATCTCGGCATTGCGGCGTACGTCGATCGCCAGATCGCCCTGGATATCATCGAGCGCGATGGTGATGAGCAGGTTGTCAATGTCGTCGCCGCCGAGATGAGTGTCGCCATTGGTGGCCATCACCTCGAAAATCCCCTCATGCAGCTTCAGCACTGAGATGTCGAACGTCCCGCCGCCCAGGTCGTACACAGCGACCACGCCGTCATTCGTCTTATCGAGGCCGTAGGCGAGCGATGCCGCAGTCGGTTCATTCACCAGTCGCAGGACTTCGAGGCCGGCGATGCGGCCCGCATCCTTGGTGGCCTGCCGCTGCGCATCATTGAAGTAGGCGGGCACGGTGATGACGGCCTTGGTGACGGGCGCGCCGAAATAGCGTTCGGCGTTGCGCTTCAACTGGCGCAGAATGAAGGCCGAGATTTCCGGCGGCGTGAAGGTCTCCTTGCCCAGCCTGATGCGCAGGACTTCGCCGGCGGCAAGGTCTTCGGCCAGGCGGAAAGGGAAGAGCTTTAGTTCGTCGCGAACATCTTCAATGCCGCGGCCCATCAGGCGCTTGACGCTGTACACCGCGCGCTCTGGCGTCTCGATCAGGTACTTGCGTGCGGCATTCCCGACCACGACGTGGTTGTTCTCGTCGAGCGCAACCACCGAAGGCACCAGATTGTGGCCGTCTTCGCCGGGAATGACCACCGGACGGTCGCTGTCCATATAGGCCACCAGCGAGTTGGTGGTGCCGAGATCAATGCCGACAATGCGTTCGGAGGACATAATCGCTGTTCGCTATTCGCCAGAGGAGCCCGCTATTCGCTATTCGCCTTTCGCTCTTCGCCAGAGTTGCGGAACGATTCCGCGGCTTCAGCGCAACTCCGACGACAAGCGAGCGTTCTTTCCCTAGAGCCTTCCACGGCTAAAGCCGCTTCTTTATCTACCGCTGTTTTCGGCGGGCTAAAGCCCGCCGCTTCCACCGTTGCAAAGCCCGGAGCTTCCAAGCCGGTACAAAACAGCTATTCGCTCTCTGGCTAAGAGCTAAAAGCTAAAAGCTAAAAGCTATGATCCCTCTCACTCCAGAACCTCGTCAATATCCCGCAGCAGATTCCGCAGGTACGACCGGCGATTCAGCAGCGCCAACATGCGATCGCGCGCGGCCATGCGATCACTTTCCAGCACCGTACCGCCGTTCGCAGCGCGGTCCACCAGCGCGTCCCAATCGTTCCACGCCGCGTGAAGGTCTGTCAGCAAACCCTCATGCTTCGCCTGCAACTGCGCATGCGAAACCTGCAGTTCGCGCTCCAGATTGCGGTCGGGCTCGCCCATCTTCTTGTTCATGCGAGCTTCTTCCAGTTGCATGTTCAGCTCGAAGACCTGCTCCAGCAGGTCGGGCGGCACAATCTGTTTTTTCGTCTGGCCGGTGCGGCGCGCCTCTTCCGTCGCCGCCTTCGACTGCTCTTCCAGATGCACGCCCTCCAGCCGCAGAAGATATTCGGTGCGGCTGATGGGATCTTTCAGCGTGCGATAAGCGTCGTTGAGCTGCGAACTTTTCTCCAGGCTCCAGGACTGTTCGCGATCGCTGTGCACGGCATTGATGTCGGGATGCAGATGCCGGCTGAGCGCGTAAAACTCGCGCTCCAGGCGCGCAAGATCGAGGTTGAGCTTGGGTGGCAGACCGAAGAAGGTGAAGTAATCGGCGGGCGCCGGAGGCTGCACTTTGCCACATTCCTGGCAGAAGTGGGCCGCGCGCATGGCGCCGCACGACCAGCAATTCGCGGTCTTCGGCTTGTCCGGGCCGATGACCAGGATGCCGCCGATGGTTTCCGCCTTCTTCTGTTCCGTGCCTGCCATTTTGCTCCTTGCGCTGCGGGCGAGCGGGTGGCGTTGAGCTCCGCCGCAGCGGACTCACCAGCTCCGATCGCGCTGCATCATGGGAATCTGACCACTGCGCCGGGCGCCTTCAGGAAAACGAAGTGCCGCAGCCGCAGGACTTCTTCGCGTTCGGGTTCTGGAACACGAAGCCCTGGTGCATCAGGCTCTCCTCGTAATCGAGAACCATGCCGTGCAGATAAATGAACGATTTCGGATCGACGAACACCCGCACGTCGTCGTACTGAAACACGCGGTCGCGCTCGCGCGGCTGGGTGTCGAACCGGATGTTGTAACTCAAACCCGAACAGCCGCCGCCCTGCACGCCCAGGCGCAATCCGCCCTCGGTGGGCGAAATGTTTTCCTTCGCCATCGCTAGGCGAATGCGCTCCAGCGCCTTCTCCGTCACCTGAATGCCCTTGGCGGGAGCCGCCGGCGCTGCTGCCGGATTCTCGATGTTTACCGTGCTCATGATGGCCTCAGGCGTGCGCTCGGGTCGTGCAGCGCACGCTGCCTCAATCTCAGTTTACGCCGACTGCGCAACCGGAACCGAGGACGATTCCTTGGTGGCTTCCTGGCCGTTCTTCTTCTTCCAGTCGCCGATGGCGGCGCGGATGGCGTCTTCCGCCAGCACCGAGCAGTGGATCTTCACCGGCGGCAGCGAAAGCTCCTTCACGATGTCGGTGTTGCGGATGGTGAGCGCTTCGTCCACGGTCTTGCCCTTCACCCACTCGGTGGCCAGCGAAGACGACGCAATGGCCGAACCGCAGCCAAAGGTCTTGAACTTGGCGTCCTCGATGATGTTGGTTTGCGGGTTCACCTTGATCTGCAGCTTCATCACGTCACCGCATTCCGGCGCTCCCACCAGCCCGGTGCCGACCTCGGCGCTGTTCTTGTCCATCGATCCGACGTTGCGCGGATTTGTGTAGTGGTCCAGGACCTTGTCACTGTATGCCATGTTTTGCTCTCCTAAATTGCGAAAATCTGTTTTGAAAGGGCACGGCTTCAGCCGTGCCGGAACCTGCCGTTCTCTTGACGGCTTTAGCCGCCGAGGGACTTCGTTTTCGACACCAAGTGCGAATTCCCTCAGGGGCTAAAGCCCTTATTCCTGCCCCTCGCAGCGGCACGGCTGAAGCCGTGCCCTTTCAAAGCCTTTAGTGCGACGACGGCTCAGCCGCCCACTGTACCTTGGTTAAATCGACGCCTTCTTTGGCCATCTCGTAGAGCGGCGACAGTTCGCGCAGCCGCTTCACCGTCTCCACCACGCGCGCGGCCACGTAATCCACCTCGGCTTCGGTGTTGAAGCGGCCGATGCCGAAACGAATCGAGCTGTGCGCCAGGTCGTCGCCCGCGCCCAGGGCCTTCAATACATAAGATGGCTCCAGCGTCGCGGAGGTGCACGCCGATCCGCTGGAAACCGCAATATCGTTGATGCCCATCAGCAGCGATTCGCCTTCCACGTAAGCAAAGCTGATGTTCAGATTGTTGGGCAGGCGATGCTCCACGGAGCCGTTGATGTACACCTCGTCGAGATTGCCCATGATCGCGTCTTTCAGGCGATCACGCAGGCCAGCCAGCTTGCGGCCTTCCTCAGCCATCTCGTTGGTGGCGATCTCGCAGGCCTTGCCCAGCCCGACGATGCCGGTAACATTCAGCGTGCCGGAGCGCATGCCGCGCTCGTGGCCGCCGCCGTCAATCTGCGCCACCAGTTGCACCCGCGGATTCTTGCGCCGCACATACAGCGCGCCCACGCCCTTGGGGCCGTAAAACTTGTGCGCCGAAATCGAGGCCAGGTCGACGTTTTCGCTTGATGACGTTGAACGGCACCTTGCCCACCGCCTGCACCGCATCGGTGTGGAAGATGACGCCGCGCTCGTGACACAGCGCGCCGATTTCGCGAATCGGCTGCAGCACGCCGATTTCGTTGTTGGCGGTCATGATGGTGACCAGGATGGTCTTGTCGTCCATCGAGCGCTTCAGGTCTTCGAGATCGATGCGGCCGTCCTTCTGCACCGGCAGATAGGTGACGCGGAAGCCATGCTTCTCCAGCCGCTTGCAGGTGTCGAGCACGGCTTTGTGCTCGGTGGCCTGGGTGATGATGTGGTTGCCCTTTTCCTTGTACATCTCGGCGACGCCCTTGATGGCAAGGTTGTCGCTCTCGGTGGCGCCGGAAGTAAAGATGATTTCCTTCGAGGTGGCGCCGATCAGCTTGGCGATGCGCTCGCGCGCCTGTTCCACCGCTTGCTCGGCGACCCATCCAAATTCATGATTGCGGCTGGCAGCGTTGCCAAAGTTCTCCGTGAAATAGGGAAGCATCTCTTCCACCACGCGCGGATCGGTGCGCGTCGTGGCGTGGTTGTCCATGTAAATGGGCAGCTTCACATCCTGGTTGCCGTTTCCTGAAATCACATTCGTGCTCATTGCGTGTGGCATCTCCTAAACTTTTTCCGCGTGCTTGGCCGTCCAGCCCAGGGTGACCAGCTCGGGCGAAGCATCGTGTTCCGGCTCAGTCATCTCCCAGATGGTCAGCCGGCTGAGTACATCCTCAATACTGCGGCTCACCTTGCGCAGCGGTTCGCGCACCGTGCAGCGGTCGCTCTGGTCGCAATCGCGGCTGGCGGTGCTGCACGAGGTCATGAACAGCGGGCCGTCGATCGCCCGGATGACCTCGAAGGCGCTGATCTTGCGTGGATCGCGCGCCAGGGTATAACCGCCGTTGGTGCCGTACTGCGACGTCAGCAGGCCGGCCTTGGTCAGCCGCTGCAAAATCTTGGCCAGCGCCTCCTGCGGAATGCTGTACATCTCCGCCAGGTCCTTGGCGCTGCAAGCGCCCAAATCGGCGTGCTCGGCCAGGTGCCGCATGGCGATCAGTCCGTAGTCCGCCTTCTTGGTGAGCTTGAGCATTCAGCTATGTAGATGAATATCCGACTATTTTTGTCGCAGATTGATTTTACGACTGCGGCGCGGTGAGTGGCAAGGGGTGGACAACACCTGGTATGACCGTAAGCTACTAAATCTAATATATTTAACAATATACGATAAAATTTGTCGCATATTCCGGTTGGGAAGGGGCTTGATCGGTTGATTTTGGTGCGCGCACGGGGCGGCGCTGAGCGCGGGCGAAAGGGGAAACTGGACGTCTTCAAGACGTCGGCCGGGCGATTGCTGCCGATGGACGATAGAAGGTTCCGTCGAAGCGGCGGCAGATATTTTTCACTCAGTTCGATATGCCGAATGATGCCGGATGCATCTCACTAGCGAAGTCGAAGCGGCGGCATGAGACCCACGACATTTTTGCCGCAGTTGTAACCTGGCGTTAACCAAGGTCGCCGGTAACCATGTTGTAGTGTTGGAAATCCTTGACATGGCAAGGCGCGAAGCTAAAATACCGGACACATCCCAATTCTCCACGCAATTGGGTCAACTTGTATGAATGTCGGCCAGCCCGCGAACCCCACTCCTTTTATCCTCCAGAGTAATGCGATGGACAAACCCTGTTTGCATCCACGTGTCCAGGTCGTTTCGCGTGACGAAGACGCGGAATATGTCGAGTGCCTCGAATGCCGCGAGGTTTTCGAGTCGAGCGAATTCAAAGACATGGACATCGAATCCAAGATCCCACCCGAAGAAGAATAATTGGCGAATTGCATTGAGGTGCGACGCTGGCGCCGAAGTGTGCGCGGTGCAGTCGTCCTGGTTGCTAGCTGTGCTGCGGAAATCTTAGCGACGCCCGCTTCAGGTAGAGCGAGCCTTCAGGCTCGCGTCTAAATCGCATATTTTCGAGTCAACTAGCCGGCTTCAGCCGGCGATACTTGGCCACGAACTGCGCTAGCGCAACCGCAGCGCCGCGTCGGAGGAGAGTTCGGCGTCGGCAAATTCGCCCGCCAGATAACGAGGGTAGGCGGCTGCCGCGATCATCGCAGCGTTGTCGGTGGAGAGCTGTCGCGAGGGGAAGTACACGGGCACGCCTTGCTCGGCGGCGCGCTGCTCAAAGGTGCGGCGCAATTCGCTGTTGGCGGCCACGCCGCCGGTCACCAGCAGGGTGGCAACGTTGTGCTCGGCGGCGGCTGTCAGCGTCTTGCTGACCAGGTCGTTCACCACGGCGCGCTGAAAGGACGCTACCAGGTCCAGCGTCTCAGGATCGCAGGCGGCAAGATAGTCCTCGCGCGACGGCGAAGCGATCCCGGCCAGGTGCGCGCGGCGCTGCTCGATGCGCGGCCGCATGCCGTGGGTTTCGACATAGCGCAGGACCGCGGTCTTGATGCCGCTATAAGAGAAGTCCACGCTTCTTCGTCTTCCGCCGAATGGCGGTTCTCCGGATTACGGTCGCGGTGCTTGATCTGCGCGAAGGGGAACGGCACGGCCTTGGGATTGCCGTGCTGCGCCAGGAAATCAATCACCGGGCCGCCGGGATAGCCGAGCTCGAGCAGCTTGGCGACCTTGTCGAAAGCCTCGCCGGCAGCGTCGTCGCGAGTATGTCCCACATCGTGGTACACCCAGCCATCGGCGCGCGACTCGGCTAGATAGAGATGCGTGTGCCCGCCGCTGACCACCAGCGCGAGAGCGGGAAATTGCAGCGCGCCGGCGCCGCTCCGCCGCTGCTCCAGCAGCACCGCGTGAATGTGGCCTTCGAGATGGTTCACCGCGATCAGCGGCTTTTGCGCAGCGTAGGCCAGCGCTTTGGCGAAACTGAGTCCGACGAGCAGCGCTCCGGCCAGTCCCGGGCCGCGCGTGACCGCGATGGCGTCGAGGCTCTGATAGCTCTGGCCGGCGTCGGCAAGCGCCTGACGGACGACCGGCACGATGGCGCGCAAATGCTCGCGGGAAGCCAGTTCCGGCACCACGCCGCCAAACGGCTGATGCGTGGCAACCTGCGAGTACACCACGTTGGAGACGACTTCTTCCCCGGAGCGCACCACCGCCGCCGCGGTTTCGTCGCACGAGCTCTCGATGCCGAGGATGTAGGTGTCAGCCACTATCAACATTGTAGCGGCCCTGCCGCGCGCTTCGCTCGACTACAATCAACAGCACGCCGATGAAGCAGCACGCCACCAATATCGTTCGCGAACTGCGGCAGCGCGGCTTCCAGGCTTACTTTGCCGGAGGCTGCGTGCGCGACATGCTGCTGGGCGTGGAAGCGGTGGATTACGACGTCGCCACCGACGCCACGCCGCAGCAGGTGATGCGCATTTTTCCCGACACCTATGCCGTGGGAGCGCAGTTCGGCGTGGTGCTGGTGCCGCTGAAGCCGCCCGCGAACTCCCCACCCAAGCAAAAGAAGCTTGGATGGGGCACCCGGCCGCCGATCCTGAGCTAGCCGGAAGCGGACGTGTCTGACGAACACGCCTTCGGAGCATCCCAACTATGTTGAGGTGGCCACCTTTCGCAACGACGGCACCTACAGCGACGGCCGGCATCCCGACCAGGTGAGCTATTCCGACAGACCCGCGCGAAGACGTGCAGCGCCGCGACTTCACCATCAACGGCCTGCTGCTCGATCCGCTGGAGCAACGCAGGTGCTCGACTTCGTCGGCGGCCGGGCAGACCTCGAGGCGCGGCATCATTCGCGCCATCGGCGATCCCGAGCGCCGCTTCACCGAAGACAAGCTGCGCATGCTGCGCGCCGTGCGCTTCGCCGCGCGCTTTGGTTACACCATCGAGCCGGAGACCTTCGCCGCCATTCAGCGGCTAGCGCCGCGGATTCAGCAGGTCAGCCGCGAGCGCGTGCGCGACGAGCTGACCAAGATGCTGACCGAAGGCCACGCGCGCGCAGGCGTTCGAACTGCTGGATGCCAGCCGGCCTGCTGCAGCAGGTGCTGCCGGAGATCGACCGCATGAACGGCGTGGAGCAGCCGCCGCAGTTTCATCCCGAAGGCGACGTGTGGATCCACACGCTGCTGCTGCTGGAGAAGCTGCCGCCGCACTGTCTCGCGCACGCTGGCCTGGGGAGCGCTGCTGCACGATGTCGGCAAGCCGCCGACTTTTCGCGTCGCGCCCGACCGCATCCGCTTTGACGGACACGTGGAGGTGGGCGTGCGCATGGCGGAGGAGATCTGCCGCCGCCTGCACTTCTCCAACGACGACACCCAGCAGATCGCGGCGCTGGTCGCCAACCACATGCGCTTTGCCGACGCCCAGCGGATGAAGGAATCCACGCTGAAGCGCTTCATGCGGCTGCCGAAATTTGACGAGCACCTGGAGCTGCATCGCCTGGACTGCCTGAGCAGCCACGGCAGCCTGCAGCTTTACGATTTTGTGCGCGAGCCGCTGGCGCAGACGCCGGAAGAGGAGATTCGGCCGAGGCCGTTGTTGACCGGCGAAGATTGATTCGAGCTGGGCTACGCGCCCGGCCCGGAGTTCCGCGAATTCTTTCGGCGGTCGAAGATGCGCAACTGGAAGGCTCGCTGCATAGCAGGGAAGAGGCGCTGGAATGTGCGGCATTCGGGCAGTTCGTGCTCGGAGAAGTTCCGGTCGTTTCCAGGCGTAATCTAGCGACCGCACAGAGTCGAAGGCCCCTATCTGCGCGGTGCTAGATTCGAAGCTTCATTCACCATGCACTCCGCACGTCCAGTCCTGAAAAAGATATCTGACTGCCGCCTTGCGACAGGCCGCGCCGGAGGAGGCTCCGCTGCTGGCGTGGCCTCTGGCCTGCGGCGCCAGCACCGGCGAGAAAACCGGCCGCAGCGTTTCACCGATGGCGTGCTCACCGTCGAGGTGCCCGACGAAACCTGGCGGCACCAATTGCAGCAGCTTTGCCCGCAATATCTCAGCGCACTGAACCAGTTCAGCTCGCAGCCGGTAAGCGCTATCCATTTCGTTTGCAGCCGCGTCCGGCCGTGCAGTAACGCGAGAGAATTTATGGTCACGGAAAAAGATGTTCGCTACGTCGCGGAACTGGCGCATCTGGAATTCAGCGAAGAAGAGCAGGCGCGCATGCTGAAGGACCTGAACTCCATCCTTGACTACATTGACCGCCTGAACCAGTTGGACACCAGCGAACGTCGAGCCCATGGCGCAGGTGGCCAGCCGCTACGGCAGCGGCGACAACGCGTCGGCCATGCGCGCGGACAAGCCGCGTCCCTGCCTGCCGCGCGAGCAGGCGCTGCGCAATGCTCCGGAGAGCGACGGCGTCTTCTTCAAGGTGCCCAAGGTCATTGAGCGCTAGATGGACATCACTGCACTCACGGTGGAAGCGACGCGCATGGCGGTGATGGAGCGCCAGATTGACGTCTCCGCACTGGTGGACGCCTTCTATCGCCGCATTGAAGCCGAGGACCGCGAGATTGGCGCCTATCTCACGCTGTGCAAGGAGCGCGCGTACGCGCAGGCCATGCGCATCCAGAAGGTGGCGGATGCGGGCGCGGAGCTGCCACCGCTGGCCGGCGTTCCCATCGCGGTGAAGGATGTATTCGCGACGCGCGATGTGCGCACCACCGCGGGCTCGCGGATCCTGCAGCATTTTGTCTCGCCTTACGACGCGACCGTGGTAACGCGGCTGGAGGAGGCGGGCGCGGTGATCCTGGGCAAGACCAACTGCGATGAGTTCGCCATGGGCTCGTCTAATGAGAACTCCGGCTATCTCCCGGTGCGCAATCCGCATGACCACTCGCGCGTCCCCGGCGGCTCGTCCGGCGGATCGGCGGCGGTGGTGGCCAATAGCACCGCGGTGGCGTCCATCGGTTCGGATACCGGCGGCTCCATCCGCCAGCCGGCGGCGTTCTGTGGCGTGGTGGGATTGAAGCCGACCTACGGACGCGTATCGCGTTATGGTCTGATTGCCTTCGCCTCGTCGCTGGACCACGTCGGGCCGTTCGGCAAGAGCGTGAAAGATGTCGCGCTACTGCTGGGGTGATGGCGGGACGCGATGCGAAGGATTCGACTTCGGCCGATGTGCCGGTGCCGGTTATCGCAGCAGAGATTGGCGGACCGGTGCGCGGACTGCGCATCGGCATTCCGCGCGAATATTTCGGCGAAGGTCTGGACCCGGAAGTACGCGCCGCAGTCGAACACGGGATTCAGTTGCTGGCGGAATCGGGATGCGAAGTGGTGCCGGTATCGCTGCCGCACACGGAATATGCGATTCCGACTTACTACGTGGTGGCGACGGCGGAGGCATCGTCGAACCTGGCGCGCTACGACGGTGTGCGCTACGGCGAGCGCCAGGATGGCCGCACGTTAGGCGAGATGTATCGCCGGACGCGCGAAGCCGGTTTTGGCGCGGAAGTGAAGCGCCGCATCATGCTCGGCACCTTCGTGCTTAGCGCCGGGTATTACGATGCGTATTACTTGAAGTGTGAGCGGGTGCGCGCACTGTTGTCGCGCGATTTCGACCAGGCCTTCGCCAAAGTTGACGTTCTTGTCACTCCCACCACGCCGACGCCGGCATTCAAGCTGGGCGAGAAGACCGACGACCCGCTGGCCATGTATCTAGCTGATATATTTACAGTTACGGCTGACTTGGTGGGCGTTCCGGCAATTTCCATTCCCTGCGGAAAGAGCCGCGAAGGGCTGCCGATCGGCATGCAGATACTGGCGAAGCACTTTGACGAATCAACCCTGCTACGCGTGGCGCACGTCGCCGAGCACGCGCTGGCGGCTCAGGCTTCTTCGTAGTAGCGCTCGCCGGCGCAGCTACGGCAAAGTGTGCGGCCATCCTTCTCAATTTGGCGCTGGAAGTTGATACCTTCGCCGCACTCGGCGCAGACGATGCGCTCGCCTTTGTAGCCGGGCAGTTCTTCCGGCGCCACACTGACCTTTACCCACTGCACGCTGAAGAGGTCGTCGTCCGACATCTCGCGATATGCGAGCATCTGCTGCTGGTTCTTCTGCGGGATTTCCGGATGCAGTTGGCGAGCCAGGTCCTTGGAGCTTTCCTTCGCGGCCACGCGCACCGCGTGTCCGGAGTTCAGGTCCACGAAGGTCGCGGCCATCTTGCCCCAGTCACGGAACTTCAGCGCGCGCTTGCCCAGGCGGCAGCCGGTGACTACGCCCACAGCATCGGTGGCGCAGCGGTCAATCTCAACGTAGGTGACCAGACGTTTGCGATCGGCGCCATATGGGTCGTCAATGCCCAGCAGCCGCAGTCCATGCATGGCCATGCGCACTCCCAGCACCTGTCCGGCGCAAAGATGTCCATGCGCGACTTCGGCGTCGCGCAGCAGTTCATCCAGATTTTTCATGCGTATCTCATCCCACGCTTCGCGCTCAATCTTCCGGCGACGAATCCACGTTCTCGTCCACCAACCGGCCGCTTACCGTCACCGTAAAGGCCTCTCCGCCTGCGGGCCGAAAGGTTACCCGCGCCGGCTGACGAGTCCAGCCCGGCGGCGCGCAGTTGGCCTCCGGCTTATCAGAAACGGTGGCTGCGCCCAGTTCCTTGCGGTAGAGCGGCTTGCGATTGCCTACCTGCGCCACGATCGCGGTGACGCGCTCGCCATTGCCGGTGACGCCGCAATAGGCAGCATAATCGCGATACCAGCTTACCTCGGAATAGAAAGGATCGAAGTCCGACAGCCTCAGGCTGGTGATTTTTCCCGACACGCGATTCACCAGCAGCCATCCGCCACGCTGCCACAGCCATTTCGGGTTCTTACGGGAGTCGCCCGGAAGGGAATCGTTCACCCGGAAGGCGCGCCGCACCACGAAATCCCGGTCGGTGATGTCGTGCGTCTTGCCGGTGGTGAACTCCTTCAGATTGGTGTCCACATACAGAGCGCGCACGGTGATGTCCATGCTCTTGTCTTCGGAAGGGCCAACGAACAGCTTCACCGGTATCTGCTTGCCAAGGCTCACAACATGCGGTTTGGAGGCCGCTGTCGCCGATCCGCACCACAACACAGCCGCGATGACTACAGAAAGAATGCGCATCTCTATCCGCAGGCTAGCGCCAACGCGACTGAGGCTGCAAGGTAAGCGGTCACAGCCCTGCGGCCATTCGGCAAGTTACCAGCAAACTCCGTGGTAACAATTGCCATCTACAAAAAGGATATAGGCCGGTTCCGACCTGGCTTACAATGCGAACGATGCCGCTCACCTACAGCATTATTCTTCCGGCATATAACGAAAGCGAACGGATCGGCAGCTCTCTGCCGAAGGTGCTCGACTACATCCGTCAGCGGCAGTTGCCGGCAGAAGTGCTGGTGGTCAACGACGGCTCCAGGGACAATACCGCGGAGATGGTTCGCCTGTTGGCGGCGGCGAATCCTGAAGTGCGGTTGCTGGAGAATCCCGGCAATCGCGGCAAAGGTTACAGCGTGCGGCACGGCATGCTTGCTGCCAAGGGCGACGTGCTGCTGTTCACCGATTCGGACCTGTCCTCGCCCATCGGCGAAGCCGACAAACTTTTCGCCGCCATCGCCGGCGGTGCAGACGTGGCCATCGGATCGCGCTGGCTGCAAGCGGAGTTGCAGACCGAACGCCAACCCTGGCACCGGCAGATATTTGGCCGGGTTTTCAATCTGGCGCTGCGAATTGTCCTGGGGCTTAAGTTCCACGACACCCAATGCGGCTTCAAGGCGTTCAAGCGCGAGGCCGCGGACGTGATTTTTCCGCGTCAGCAGATCGAGCGCTGGGGTTTCGATCCCGAACTGCTATTTCTGGCCCGGAAGTTTCATCTGCGTGTCGCGGAGGTGCCGGTGGAATGGGCGCACGATGAGCGCTCCAAGATCAACCCGCTGCGCGACGGCCTCAAGATGGGCGTCGAAGTGCTGAAGGTCCGCTGGAACGATATCAAGGGCTTATATCAGAAGCCTGCGCCGGCGGTCATCGAAGGGCGCGCCCAGGGCCCCGCAGCCACTCCTGCCGCACAATCCCAACAAGTAAGGTAAAAGCGCAGCCGTTAGGGTATGATGGCTGGCCTCTCTCGATTCAGTGTTGCGTTGAATTTTTGTACCCTTCGTCTGGGCCGAGCATCTGCTGTTGAGTGGCAGGCGGGTGGCTGGCTCTCGTCTGCGACGCTTTTTCGATAAATCGGGGGCTACAGCCCGATTTCTGCATCTAATTCCAAGCTCGCTGCATTCAAATATGATGCCCGGAATGAGTTCCACGCAGGCGATGTCATCTGCAACCGAATCCGCGCCGCCCAGCCTTCTGGAGCATTACCTGAAGCTGCGGCAGATGTCGCTGCATTTGTGTTCGCCGCTTTCGGTCGAAGACCACAGTCTTCAGCCCATGCCGGATGCAAGTCCGGCGAAGTGGCACTTGGCACATACCACCTGGTTTTTTGAGACCTTCCTGCTCTCCAATTACCTCGAGGAGTATCAGCCGTTCAATCCGGCATTTCGCAATTTCTTCAACTCCTATTACAACGCCATCGGCGATCGTCCTCTGCGCGCGTTACGGCATGTGCTGTCGCGGCCCAGCCTGGAAGAGATCCATGCTTATCGCGAATACGTGGACGCACGCCATGGACCACCTGCTGCTCGGTGATTTGCCGGCGGCTGCGACGGAACTGGTCACGCTCGGCATTAACCACGAACAGCAGCATCAGGAGTTGATCGTCACCGATGTAAAGAACGGTCTGTGGACGAACCCTCTGCGCCCGGCTTATCGCAATCCCGAGCACGGACATTTGCTGCGGTCTGAGAATCCGGCTGCGTCCCTGAGTTGGCAGAGCCATCCCGAGGGGCTGCACAGCATCGGTTTCGAGGGCGCAGGTTTCTCGTTCGACAATGAAGGCCCGCGCCACCAGGTTTTTCTGGATGCGTTTCGCCTGGCTTCGCGGCTGGTGACCAACGGCGAATATCTCCAGTTCATGCGCGACAACGGCTACGGCAAGCCGGAGTTGTGGCTCTCCGATGGATGGGACGCGGTGCGCAACGGTCAGTGGTCCGCGCCGCTCTACTGGCAGCAGCGCGACGGCGATTGGTGGTACTACACCATCGAAGGCATGAGGCCGCTGGACGAGAACGAGCCCGTCTGCCACGTCAGTTTCTACGAGGCTGACGCTTACGCCCGATGGGCGGGTGCGCGATTGCCCAGCGAATTCGAGTGGGAAGTGGCCGCCGGCAATCTGCCGGTTGAGGGAAACCTGGTGGAGAGCGGCATGCTTCAGCCGCGAGCGACCGCGGGTAACAGCAACTTGACGCAGATGTATGGCGACGTGTGGGAGTGGACTGGCAGCGCTTATCTGCCCTATCCCAATTTCAAGCCGACCGCAGGCGCGGTGGGTGAGTACAACGGGAAGTTCATGTGCAACCAGATGGTGTTGCGAGGCGGATCGTGTGCTACTCCGCAATCGCACATCCGGCCAACGTACCGGAATTTCTTTCCGCCGCACGTGCGTTGGCAATTCTCAGGGATCCGGTTAGCCAATGGCGACTAGCAAGCAACTCCAGATACTGCGCAGTGACCCTATCGCCTCGGAAGTTCGCGAGGGATTGAGCGCTCTTCCCAAGACGCTGCCGTCGAAGCTGTTCTACGACGCCGAAGGCTCGGAGCTGTTCGAGCAAATCACCGAACTGCCGGAGTACTACCTGACGCGCACCGAGCGCGCCATCATGGAAACCTACGCCGCCGAGATGCTCCAGGCGGCGGGACCGGGGCTGACGCTGGTGGAACTCGGCGCGGGCACGGCGGCCAAGACCTGCATCCTGATCGAAGAGCTGCTGCGCCTGCAGAGCCGCGCGCTGTTCTATCCCATTGACGTGTCGCCCTCGGCGCTGAACGAAGCCACCCGCCGCCTGGCAGCAAAGTTCGCCGGGCTGCGGGTGAATCCCATCGTCGCCGACTACACCGGCGGAGTACCGGCACTGTCGCGCATCAGCGGACGCAAGCTGGTGCTGTACATCGGCTCCAGTATCGGAAATTTCGAGCCCGACGTGGCGGTCCGCATCCTTCGCCGCATTCGCCACTCGCTGCGCTCGGGCGATAGCCTGCTGCTGGGCACCGATTTTGCCAAGAGCCCGAAAGTTCTTCTGCCTGCCTACGACGACGCGCAGGGCGTGACCGCTGCGTTCAACAAGAACATCCTGGCCCATCTGAATCGCGAACTGGAAGCCGATTTCGATCTCGAGCGCTTCGGGCATGTGGCGCTGTGGAACCGCCGCTGTTCCCGCATGGAGATGCACCTCGAAAGCCTGGAGCGGCAAACCGTGTTCATTCCGGAGCTGGAGATGGATTTCTATTTCGCCGAGGGCGAACGCATCCACACCGAGAACAGCTACAAGTACACCGGCGTGATGGTGGAGACGATTCTGCAGGAGAGCGGCTTCACGCTGGAGCACACCTGGGCGGACCGGCAGCAGTGGTTTGGACTGCATCTGGCACGAGTCTAAGCGGCAGAATTATTTTCCGGCAGCCGGCAGCGGGTTCTTCCATACCGTGGACTCAAAATCGCGGAACAGGGCTTCCAGGCTGAATTGTAGTCGCGCCTTATCGCTGCCACTGAGAAATTCCTGACACGGCCCCGATGGTGCCTGCAAGCCGGGCTTGTCCTGCGCGCATTCCTTCACCGGCAGAAATGTATTGGTGTTGCGCCAATAGCTCTGTCCCTGCATGAATCCATATTCCAGGCTGGTGCGCGCCATGCGCTTCAGTTGCGCATAGCTCAAGTCCTGCTCCTGCGCGCCTTTCAAGTATTCGTGGGTCATGTCCGACCGGGCCACGCCTTCGTCATCGGTGGCCAGCGCCACCGGAACGCCGGCCCGCATGTAGTCGTGCAGGGGATGCTTGTCGCCACGCACGCCCAGGATGACATCGTTGCTGGTCAGGCAAATCTCCACCAGGATTTTCTTCGCCGCCATCTCCTGCATCAACTGGCGAGGATGCTCCTCGTTCATGATGTCCACGCCATGGCCGATGCGCTCAGCATGCCCGACTTCGATGGAGTCACGGATGTGGAAGCGCAGATCCTCCGGCGCCACCAGGCCCTCCACCAGTTCTCCGGCGTGCAGCGCGATGTGCACCTTGGGATAGAGCTTGTGCAGGTATTGCAGCATTTGCATCTGCAACGAAAAGTCACGCAGCGGCACATACCAGTCTTCCGGCATCACCAGGTTCAGGCCGACGAAGCGTGGGTCCACGGTTGCCAGTTCGAACGCCATCAGGAGCTGTCCGAAGACCAGTTCCTTGGGTACGCCGCGCGCCACCTGGTAGAGGAAGCGCTGGAACACATGGCAGCCGGCGTCGGCCTGCTGGGTGCCGCAACGCAGGGTGGCGTTGCGGGTGGTCTCGTTGGCGTCCAGCTCCTTGCGCGCCGCGGCCACCACCTGCGCCATGCCATTGTCCATCAGCTTCTTGCGATAGCGCGCAAAGCCATCCTCAAAGGTGGACTGGTTGGCGAAAGCTTCGGTCCAGTCGCTCTTCTTCACCAACTCGTCCAGATCGTCGCCGCCGGCGGGGTACATCAGCTCCTGATACACCTCGTGCTGCGAGCCGGCGCGGGCCGCGGTTTCCGCCAGCGCCCGTCCCAGGTTAGCTTTGGTCACCGAATGGAACTTATCGAAGCTGGCGAAGAAATGATCGTGGCCGGACTGACCCGAATACTGCCAGTTGCGCATGGAGAAGGCGTCCACCATGTCGTTATAAAGCGGCTGATTGGTGAGCGCGTTGACCGCCGGCTGCGAGTTGCTCGCGCCCCGGCAGGGTGGCGGAGTGAGCACCATCTGCGGGGTGACACAGGAGCCGTCTTCAGCGGCCCAGCGGATCAGCGATTCGGCATAGACGGAGCCGGTAAGGTGATTGTGCAGGTCGCCGCCCTTGGGCATCTCCCGCAGGAAGGCCAGCAGCAGATTGGGATTCTTGCGCACAGTCTCGAAATATCGACCGGTGCGGGCTTCGTCACTGATGCCTGCGGGGGCGGGAGGCTGCGCTGTGGCCAGCGTCGCCGCCAGCATCATGACCGCTACCAAAGCTTGCAGGCGCAATGCACGAACCATGCTGGTGCCTTTCCCGTCGAGCAGGCAGTCCGGTGCCGTGGACCTGACGTCTGGCCAAATCTCGACTGCCGGTATCTGCATGATGGTATAAGACCCTTTCCCGATGTCAACAGTTCAGTTGAGTTTCCCGCCATGCTTCCTCTACCATCCAGGTTCATCAAGCTAGGCTTCCCATGGGGCATGCAGAGGACAAGCTGAGGGTGCTGCTCTCGCGCCAGGAGATCGCCGCCAAGGTGGCGGAGATGGGCGCGTGTATCACCGCCGACTTCCGCGATGAGCCGGTACTGCTGATTGGCGTGCTGAAGGGCGCGGCCATCTTCCTTGCCGACCTGGCGCGGCAGATCCAGCTCGACGTCAGCTTCGACTTTGTGGCGGCATCCAGCTATGGCAAAGGCAAAGAGAGCACCGGCAGCGTGCGGCTGATGAAGGACGTGGACCATCCCCTGGAGGGCAAGAATGTCATCCTGGTGGAGGACATCCTCGACACCGGAGTGACCCTGAGCTTCCTGAAGCAGCAGTTTGACGGCCGCGGGCCGAAGACGCTGCGCGTGGCTGCGCTTCTGGATAAAACTTCGCGGCGGGTGCAGCCGGTGCAGGCCGATTATGTCGGATTCGAGATTCCCGACGAGTTCGTGGTCGGCTATGGATTGGACTTCGCCGAGCGCTACCGAAATTTGCCTGACATTTGTGTTTTGAGCAGTAGCAATCCGGCGTAAAATCGCAGGAACGCATGGCACAGAATTCTTCGCTTCTTTTGGCGGGGGCTCCGGCTGGCCTGATGGGCGACTGGTCCAGCGCAGCTCAACTCATTGATCACACTCTGCTGAAGCCTGAGGCAACGCGCGAACAGGTACTGGCGTTCTGCGAGCAGGCGATGCAGTTTCATTTTCATTCCATCTTCGTGAATCCCGCCAACGTCGCTCTGGCCGTGGGCCGGGTGCATGGCAGCGACGTGGTGGTGGGCACGGCGATCGGCTTTCCGCTGGGCGCTAATCTCACCGTCACCAAGCTGACGGAAGGTGAAGCGGCCTTGCGGCAGGGCGCGCGCGAACTCGACATGGTGCTGAACATCGGCGCTCTCAAGTCGCGCGACCGCGTGCTCATCCAGAACGAGATGCGCAGCCTGGCTCGGCTGAGTCACGCTTCCGGAGCCATCTGCAAAGTCATCCTGGAAACCGGCCTGCTCACCGAGGAGGAAAAAATTCTGGCTTGCGCGCTGGCGGTGGACGCCGGGGTGGACTTCGTCAAGACTTCCACCGGCTTCGGCCCTTCCGGCGCCAAAGCAGCCGACGTGGCGCTGATGCGCGGCGTAGTCGGCCACAAGTTGGGCGTGAAGGCCGCCGGCGGCATCCGAACCGCGGCGCAGTTCATGGAGATGGTGGATGCGGGCGCCAATCGCATCGGCACCAGCGCCGGCGTCGAGATCGTGCGCGAACTGGGCGCGCCGGCGGAGAACGGCTAGTGCGAGCCCCGCGGCAGGAGTCGGCATGTCGCGTCTGACCGGCGTGCTAGGCATCGCTGTCATTCTGCTACTCGCGTACATCTTCTCCACCAATCGCAAAGCCATTCGGGTGCAGACCATCGTGGTCGGCCTGACGCTGCAGTTCCTGTTTGCGGTGCTGGTGCTGCGCGTGGGACTGGGCGTGCGGGTGATGACCGCAGCCGGCGACGCCGTGGACCGGCTGCTTAGCTACTCGTTTGCCGGCTCGCAATTTGTCTTCGGCGAGCTGGGCGCGAAGGCGTCGAAGTTCGGCATCGTCTTCGCCTTTCAGGTGCTGCCCATCATCATCTTTATCGCCGCGTTTTTCTCCATCCTGTATTACTACGGCGTGATGCAATTCATCATTCGCCAACTGGCGAAGGTGATGATGAAGTTCATGGGCGCCAGCGGCGTGGAGTCGCTGAACGTGGCCGCCAGCATCTTCATGGGCATCACCGAAGCGCCGCTGACCATCCGGCCTTTCCTGCCCAAGGTCACTCGCTCCGAGCTGATGACCATCATGACCAGCGGCATGGCACATGTCTCCGGCGCCATGCTGGGGGCGTACATCCTGCTCGGTATCGAGGCGCGGCACCTGCTGACGGCGGTGATCATGACTGCGCCCGGGACAATTCTCATCGCCAAAATGCTGGTGCCGGAGACGGAGAAGCCGCTGACCGCCGGCGCGGTGCACATCAACGTCGCCGAACTGGAAGAGCGGCCGGCCAATGTGCTGGACGCTGCCACCAAAGGCACCACCGACGGCTTGTTTCTCGCTCTGAATGTGGCCGCCATGCTGATTTCGTTTCTCGCCATCATCGCCCTCATGGACGGCGTGCTTGGCGGCACCCACAATCTCCTGGCGGCGCACGGCTTCCGCTGGTTTCCCGCCAAGCTGGAGACCATCTTCGGCGTGATCTTCGCGCCGGTGGCATTGCTCATCGGCATTCCGTGGCACGACTGCCTGGCCATCGGCAATTTGCTGGGCACGCGCATGGTGCTGAACGAACTGGTGGCCTACACCATGCTGACCGGGCAGAAAGCTGCGCTGGAGCCGCGCTCGTTCACCATCGCGACGTTTGCGCTGTGCGGCTTTGCCAACCTTGCCTCCATTGGCATCGTGATTGGCGGCCTTAGCAGCCTGGCGCCCACCCGCCGCCATGACCTGGCTAAGCTCGGCTTCCGCGCCATGATCGCCGGAACCATGGCGAATCTGCTCTCGGCGGCGATCGTGGGAATACTCATCAGTGGATAGTGGGTAGTGGATAGTGGGTAGTGGATAGTGGATAGAGCCGAAGGGCGCCTCATTTGGACCTTGCATGACTCGAGACCCCGAGTGAGGTCAGCAGCCCATTGACGATGCGCGCAACTTCTGCTGCGCCGTCCGTCAAAGTTTGGACTGTGTCCGCATGGATGTACCCCAGCCTCGCGGCAATGAGCGCCTGCGTTTCCAATTCAAACAGCGACCCTCGCGCGTGGCCGAGAAACAGAATGAACTCACCTTTGGTCGAGCGCCCTTGGCCTTCGGCAATGTTGCTGGGCACCGATACGGCGCAGCGTCGCATCTGGCTCCTTAGGCCGAAAACCTCGTCACGAGGAAACGACTCGGTCGCCGAATAAACGTTGACCACAGAATCCACGGCTTTCTGCCAAGCAATCAGATCGCGATAACTATTTACTGTGCCATTAGTCACAAGTCTCGGTCCTCTGCACCCGTTTTCTATCCACTATCCACTACCCACTATCCACTACTCCGGTGTCCTCCATCACACCCTCCTGTGACCCCCGCACTATTGCTGCGGCAATAAGAAGCACATGCTCAATACCGGAGCCGACTCCGGCCCGGCAGCGGTGTGTTCCTGGGGATTTCCGATTTCACGGTACTTTCACGTCGCACCTCTATCCCTTTTGCTAACCTGCCGCGCTGGAGCGTTCTCGCCGCACTCATATTTCGACGATTCATATTCTGGAGGCCGTAATGTCTATCACCAAGCAGGATGCACTCGACTACCACCAGGGGAAACGGCCGGGCAAGATAGAAGTCGTGTCCACCAAGCCGTGTCGCACGCAGCGCGATCTCAGCCTGGCCTACACGCCGGGCGTTGCTGACCCATGCCTGGAGATCGAAAAGAATCCCAACGACGCATTCAAGTACACCGCCAAGGGGAACCTGGTAGCGGTAGTCACCAACGGGACCGCGGTGCTCGGACTGGGCGACATCGGCGCGCTCGCCGGCAAGCCGGTGATGGAAGGCAAAGGCGTCCTGTTCAAGAGATTCGCCGACATTGACGTCTTCGACATCGAGCTCGACACCAAAAATCCCGACGAAATCATCAGGGCCTGCCAGTTGCTTGAACCCACCTTTGGCGGCATCAACCTGGAAGACATCAAGGCTCCCGAGTGCTTCTACATCGAGGAAACCCTGAAGAAGACCATGAAGATCCCGGTCTTCCATGACGATCAGCACGGCACCGCCATCATCTCGGGCGCTGCCCTGGCCAATTCGGTTGAGTTGACCGGCAAGAAGCTGGAGCAGATCAAGGTGGTGGTCAACGGAGCCGGCGCGTCCGGCATCGCCTGTGCCGAGCACTACGTCTGCATGGGCGTGAAGCGCGAGAACATCACCCTGGTCGACACCAAGGGCGTGGTTTACAAAGGCCGCAAAGAAGGCATGAATCCCTACAAGGAGCGCTTCGCCAAAGAGACCACCATGCGTACTCTGGCGGACGCTGCCACGGGCGCCGATGTGCTGCTGGGCCTCTCCAAGAAGGGCGCGTTCACCCAGGACATGATTCGCTCGCTGGCGCCGCGGCCGGTGGTGTTCGCCATGGCCAATCCCGATCCCGAGATTACCTACGACGATGCCCGCGCGGTGCGCGACGACATCATCATGGCGACCGGCCGCTCCGACTATCCCAACCAGGTGAACAACGTGCTGGGATTCCCCTTCATCTTCCGCGGCGCGCTCGACGTGCATGCTACCAGCATCAACGAAGAGATGAAGCTGGCGGCTACCTACGCCCTGGCGGCGCTGGCCAAGGAAGACGTGCCCGACTCGGTCTGCCGCGCCTATGGCGTCGAGACCCTGAAGTTCGGCGTGGATTACATCATCCCCAAGCCATTCGATCCGCGCGTGCTGGTGTGGGAAGCCTGCGGCCGTGGCCAAGGCCGCCATGGATACCGGCGTGGCCCGCACCCCGGTGAATCTCGACGAGTATCGCGAGCAACTGGAGACGCGGCTGGGCAAAGCCCACGAGTTGATGCGCCTGATGGTCCACAAGGCGCAGGCCGATCCCAAGCGTGTGGTCTTTCCCGAAGGCTCGCACCAGAAGATCCTGCGCGCCTGCCATGTGCTGATCGAAGAGAAGATTGCCATTCCCGTGCTGTTGGGACGGACCAACGAAATCCAGCGCAACGCCGCCGAGTTGGGCATCTGCCTCGACCAGGCGATCATCGTTGAGCCGGAAACCGCGGCCCGCCGCCAGGATTACGTGCGCGAGTTCTACCGGCTCCGTCAGCGCCGCGGGGTCACCCTGGGCGCAGCCGACGAGATGATGAACGACCGCAACATCTTCGGCTCCATGATGGTCCGCATGGGCGATGCCGACGCTATCGTGGCTGGCGTAACCCAGAATTATCCCGAAACCATTCGTCCGGCATTGCAGGTCATCGGCGTCCGCGAAGGCATCCACAAGGTGTCGGGCGTGTACCTGGTCATCACCCGCAAGGGCGACCTGTACTTCCTGGCCGATGCCACGGTGAACATCGAGCCCACGGCGGAAGACCTGGCGGAGATCGCTTTGTGCGCCGCGCAGGAAGCCCGCCGCTTCAACGTTGAACCGCACGTGGCCATGTTGTCGTTCTCCAGCTTCGGCAGCACCAAGCATCCGCAGTGCGAGAAGATGCGGCGCGCCGCCGAACTGGCACGCTACGCCGATCCTTCGCTCATCGTGGACGGCGAAATCCAGGGCGACATCGCCGTCAATCCTCAGCGTCTGGAAGCCGCTTTCCCGTTCTCCGCGCTGAAGGGCGGAGCCAATGTGCTGATTTTCCCCGACCTGCAATCGTCCAACATCGCCTGCAAGCTGCTGGCGACCATCGGCAGGGGCGGAAACCGTCGGCCCGATCCTGGCGGGTATGGCCAAGCCGGTACACCTGCTGCAGAAGGGTGTGGAGGTCGAGGACATCGTCAACATGACCACCATTGCCGTTGTCGACGCGCAGGAATGCAGCGCGCCGCTGGCCGGCAAGGCGGCAAAAGCTGTGGCGGCCACGGTGTAAGCGCGAGTCAGTCCATGGATGGTCCGCTCCGATCGCGCTTCGGGTCGGGGCGGACGCTTCTACAACCGAAGTTGTAGGCCGGATACGGCGGACGGGGTATATCAGCCGCAGCGGCGCGATGTAAGAATGCATTCATTAAGTTTGAGCGCTGCTTCAGCAGAGCGGCGCGCAGGAAGGCAGGTGCCGGTCGAACCACCGCACTGTCGTCCGTGAGTCGGCGGAATTCTTGGGCCGCAAGGTCTTCTGGATGTGCAACTGGGCGCTGCGCTTCTGGACAGAGTTCCGCCACTTTTCTTTTCTGACGTAGGTTCCGCCTGCAGTCGTGTTTCACCCGATTTCCCCTCAGCCCCGACTGGCACCTCCATAGGTCACCCTCATTTCCCTCTGGGGACTTTTCTTACCGACAACCGACAACTGACAACCGACAACTTCTTTACCTGATATACCCTCATCCAGGAAAAATCCTCTCCGCCGTGTGACATCTTTCCGCCCGCAGCGAACCATTGGGTTGAAAGGTGACGCACAGTGGACGCAACCCTTACTTCGGTCGGCATTGAGGATCCCGAGATCGCCATGGACGAGCCGCGCCGGCAACAGTTCGAAACGCTCCTGGAGACGAACCAGGGCATCGTGTTCAAGGTGGCTAACACCTATTGCTGGCATGCCGAGGACCGCGCCGACCTGGTGCAGGAGATCGCCGCGCAGCTTTGGCGGGCGTGGCCGCGTTACGATGCGGCGCGCCCCTTCACCACCTGGATGTACCGCATTGCGCTGAACGTGGCCATCAGCTTTGTCCGGCAGGAGGTTCGCCGTCGCCAGGTCTCGGTGCCGTTTGACGAGAGCTTGCACGACACCGCGGGAAGCGCTCCCGACCCCGTTGCCGGCGATCGCGTGCAGCGTCTGCAAAGTTTTATTGATCGGCAGGCGCCGCTGGATCGCGCTCTGCTGCTGCTGTATCTGGAAGACCGCAGCCAGCGGGAGATCGCCGAGATTCTCGGCATCACGCCGACCAACGTTTCCACCAAGATCAACCGCCTCAAACAGCGCATGCGCAAAGAAATCTAACGCACTCATAGGAGAAGACACGTCATGGAACTGGATGAACTGAAAGCCACCTGGCAGACGCTGGAGCAGCAGATGAAGCGCGGCAATGCCATCAACCTGGCGCTCTACAACCATCAACGGCTGGCCAGGACGCGCTCCACCTTGCGCCCGCTGATCGTCGGCCAGATGCTGCAACTCTTCTTCGGCATCCTGGTGGTGCTGTTTGCGGCGCTGCTGTGGATGACCCACCCGACCGCCGCAGCGGTGATCGTGGCGGGAGTGATCGTCCACCTTTACGGCATCGTCTGCATCGTGGGCGCAGGAGTGGTGCTCGCCGGCATCCACCGGATTGACTACGACGGCTCGGTGCTGGAGATGCAGGACCGGCTGGCGCACGTGCGCCGCGCTTACGTGCTGAGCGGCATCATCGCCGGCCTGCCTTGGTGGTTCCTGTGGATCCCGTTCTTCATGGTGCTGCTGGGCCTGGGCCATGTGAACCTGTACGCCCACGCGCCGGCGGTGATTTGGCTGGGCGCCGGCGTCGGCATCGTCGGGCTGCTGGCCATGCTGTGGTTCTATCGGTACTCGCGCACCACCGTGCATGCGGGCGTGCGCCGCTTCGTGGACCAGGCGGTGGTAGGCCGCAGCCTGCTGCGCGCCCAGCAGCAACTGGAGGAAATCCGCCAGTTCGCCCAGGAACCGGCCTAGGCGGGCGGAAGATCTTTGAACCACAGAGACACAGAGACACAGAGGAATCGGAAAGCTATGTCGGATTTCTCCCTCTGAACATGGGTGCCCCGTTCTCGCCATCATTCGGCCAGGGCGGGGCCTTGCATTGCAGGTCGTTGCCGTCTCCCACACATCCGAAACCCGCGGGATCTGTGGAGCACCCAGATTTTCGCGGGTCACGTAAAACCTCTGGCGAAGAGTGATCGCTTTACGGCGTGATCTCCCAGACAACACCGTACCCATGCGAGCCGCCCTCGATGGTGGTGCCGTACAGGTTGCCGTTCCGGTCAATGACGATCGGACCCTCGGGGAACTCCCCGTCGGACTGGTTAAAGGTGTGGAGCGTGGTGAAGGTCCAGCCGTTGCCCGAGTTCGAGAGCTTGAAGATGTAACCATAGCCGTACTCGTAATCGCCGCCATAAAGATTTCCGGCAGCATCCATCACCAGGCCGTTGGCCAGGTCGCCGAGCTGGAAGTCATGGAGCGTGGTGTAGTTCCAGCCGCCGCTCGAAGGGCTGAGTTCGTAGATGGCTCCGGGGATGCTGCCGCCGCCGCCGCCCGGGAAGCGGTCGCCGCCGTCACCAAAGTCGGCGCCGTACAAATTCCCTGAGGAATCGCTGATCACGCCGACAGGCTGGTAGCCGGTACCGTAGCCCCATTGGTAGAGGTTGCTGAGGTTCCAGCCGGATGGCGAGGGCTGAAGTTCCCAGACCGCGCCCCAGAAACAGCCGAGGGTTGCGCTGCAGTCCGTGGTTCCGTAAAGATCGCCGGAGTGATCCACCACCAGCGAGCCTTCCGGCAATCCCTGGCCTTCTCCGCCCGCTGAGTTGAATGAGTAGATGACGCTCTCGGTCCAGCCGCCGCTGCCGTGGCTGAGCTGGAAGATGGCGCCGTTGCCATAGCGCGCCGCCGAAATAACTTACTCCGTACATGTTCCCTGTGCGGTCGAAGATCAAGGGACTGGTCGGTGCCGTCGCATCCGGCTGGTCCTGGAAGGTATAGAGCAGCTCTTCCTCCCAGACACAAATGAAGTCGCGGCAATGCGTTGGATGGGGCGCCAGACGGTATAAACCGGTGTCGGCTGTGCCGTAGAGTGCGCCGTCCGGTCCGAAGACAACGCCATAGGCAGGATTGCTGTTGTTGGCTCCGCCCGGAAATTGGTAGATAAGCTTCATCACCCAGCTTGAACCGTGGGGCTGCATTTCGAAGACGGTGCCGCAGCCGTAGCTGCCCTCGTAGTTTTCGCAGCCGGAGGCCCTCCGTCCGCCCGCCGAGGCGGTACCGTAAAGATTGCCAGCGGCATCCATGGTCAGGCCACCGAAAGGATTGGCGCCGTCAGACCCGCCGGTGAAATTGTGGAGCACGGTGAAGGTCTGGGCCGGGGCGGGGGCGGTCGCGAGGACTGTCCCCAAAATGAGTGACGGGAGGAGTCGCGCCGTTTTCGCTCGCAGGTGGATGTCTGAAATCAAAGCTAAGACCCGCTGCCAGGCCATGGTGAACCTCCAAAAATCGGCGCAAGCGTACCACGCACCGTCGGCAGCGCAACTTAATTTTAGATTACGGTGTAATGGATTGAAGATAGAAGACTTGGCGCGGCTACGGGCGGGTTGGTGCGCAGACGGCGTGATGTGCAAGCTTCCCTGTACGCGCACGGCAAAGGGTACGCCACGGAAATGGTCCGCGGCGCACTGGCTTGGGCCGACCGCACGCTGCCCGACCGCCGCACCGTGTGCATCATTCATGTGGACAACACGGCGTCGCTGCGCCTGGCGGCGAAGTGCGGCTTCCGCGAATATTGGCGCGCCGGGTACAAGGGGAGCCCGGTCGCGCTGCTGGAACGGGAGCGGTAAAGACGCCCTTCGTCCTTCGCCAGGGGCGCGCACGGGTTCAGCGCGAAAGCAGTGGCGTTTGTCTTTTGGGGGCGAAGACAAGGTGAAACTGAGAGTTCCGGAAGGCTCGATCTTTGTTTGCAAGAGGTTACGGGTAAAATCGTCTAAAGTATTGCGGACAAAGGGGTTAAAGTCGTCTAAATACAATACTTTGCGAGGATTTCGGCAATGCATAGATAACACAGCGGTTAGCGGATTTACAGCTAACCGTCCTGTCTCCAGTGAGATAGCCGGATTTGAGCGCCAGGGTAGGTGCGAAAACGCCCCGATTTTGCCGCTGGTAATGTGAGGAGGGTCACAGAGTAACGTTCGTGCTTGGTTCTGGAGCGAATTTGCCTGAATTTGCCGCGTTTGGAGACAGAATGGGCGTGATCGGAGACAGATTGGGATTCCCGGCGATGGCAAGGCGGTTGGACGGGTGCGAAGACAGATGGGCCGTGATCGGAGAGAGATTGGACTGGACCGCAGAGAGAGTGGACACGATTGAACAAAGCTTGGCTCTGGTCGCGGAGTAAGCGGGAGAAGAAGAATCGAGCGGCGTACGTGCTTGCACCTCAACATCGGCACAAAACTCCCATGCAAGCACGCGGCACGCGGGAAGAATGAACGCGTGTTGCGCTGCATTCAGTCTATTTTTGCGCCAAGCCGCTCGTCTCGAATTTTCTTCGCGGGGTAGGGAAGCGTTCCCAAAATGGGCCGCCGGGCTATGAGGCGTTTGAACCACAGAGACACAGAGGAATCCGCAAAGATATGCCGGAGTTCTCCTGTGAACCAGGGTGCCCCGTTCTGGCCATGATGATCTGAAAACGTGGGTGCCCCGTTCTAGCCATCCTTTGGCTAGGGCGGGGCCTTTGTTTCTTGGTCACGGGCACGTTGGGACGGAACCGTTTGAGACTTGTAGCCTCCCACACATCCGAAAGGAACGAAGGTGCCGGGCACCGAGCGGCTTTTGGGTTTGGTTCCCCAAATGTGGCCCTTCCCTATATTATTGCGTCCTGCAGCTGAGACTCAGTACAGTTCGTTTGCGTTACCGAGAACCCATTGCATCATTGGCTTGACTATGTACTCAGCCGCTTCCTCCGGGTTCATCACGGCGGCAATGTTCCCGCCGATCAAACCGATGTCGTCTCCATCTGGGCACACAGAAAAGCTCAAGTTGTACACGTTACCGCCAACTGTGAGGAAGCGAACTATGTTGCTCCCTGCCGCGTGGAATACGTCAACGTAGGTCTGTCTGGCAATTGCACCAAACGCTTGAACTGACACGCGGCAGTGAGTCTCCAACTCCGATGGCTGATACATAACGCGGCAAAGCAGGTTGGGATGCTCTGCCAATCCAGCGGCGGCCAACTGAAGCTCCTTGACCATTCGCCTGATAAATTCTTGAGCGTCCGCCTTGATCTTTAGGCGGGCTAATTCTTCCTTGGCATTATTAGCGTCGGCTTTCAGTGTCCGTTGTTCGCGGTCCGACTCGTCTTGTTGAATCCACCGAGGAACAAATGAATTACTCATATCTCGAACATCTAGCACGTTTGCAGCAATCCGCGCTAATTAACTCGCACAAATCTGCAAACTAGGGCGATTATCTGCACGATTTCTGACAGCCCAAGCGTGTATAGTGCCCCGCGTGAAAGTGCGGCCATCCCGGACGGTGCGGCTGTTCGAAGCGCTCATTCTTCGCCCTTTCAGCATCGCATTTCCCATCCTAGCTGTCGCTTGTCTCGCCTACGCGCATTGGATCGCTGGCGTAACAATGAGTATCTGCTGGTTCCTAGTTGGAGCAATCGGCCAGTCCCTACCACACCGCAAGCCGGAAACATTCTCCGAGTTAACAACTGGGGAAACCCTCCCACCAAATGACGATGTGATTTCAAATGAAGATGCCTTTGCTCTAGCGAAAGCCACGATGCGCCTCGGCGCTACGGTCGGATTCGCGGCTATGGTTCTCGCTTTGACCGGTGGACTGCGTTGGCACTGGATTATTGTGGCGACGAGTGGCGGATATTTGGTTACGGCGATGGCTGCCGGGATGTTGCCGCCATTGCTCGCTGCGCGGAAAGCGAAGCCGGTAAAACAACGGTCATTCAAAAAACTGTCGGACGAAGATTGGCAGGTTGTAGCCCGAGAGTTCAAGCGAGTACACCAACCCGACGAGGCCGAGAAATAAATCGATGCCATCGGTGGGTGGCTCAGGCTACCGTTCCGAGGGTGCCCCATCCAGGCCGGGTTTGCGCCGCGAAAGGCGTGGCGTCGCTGCCGCGACTCCTGCCGTCCCCGGGGGACTCGAAATCTTAATGGCGCTCACCCGCCGTTGAAACGGCGGGCTAAGATATGCCGTCCGCTTTGCGGACTGCACCCGGACCATTCCCACGCAGTCCGGTTACCCGCGAAATGGTGAATTTATCGCCTCCGGTAGATCGAGTGAAAGGCACCGTGCCTACGGCACTCCGAAATTCCTAGGGCGAGCGTACCCAGCGTTCCGCGCCAAAAGAGGGCGCTGCACGCTGGGCTAAACTAAGTCGCGCCTCCGGCGCTCGCATCGGCACGGCCTCGGCATCGGCGCAACATCGGCATGAGCACGGCATCGGCATGAGCACGGCATCGACATGGGCGCAACGTCGGCTTGGGCGCGGGTGCCCGCCGAACGCGCGCACCGGGTTTCTAAACGGCACGGCTTCATCTTCCTTGTCACGCGGCCTGGTGAGAGCGGTCACATCGAGTCCACGCGGAATCTGTACACTTGTAACCACTGTGGTAGGCGTGCGGCTCCCGCATGCTCTACAAAACATTAAGCGCCGCGGTCTATGGCATTGACGCCAGCCTCATCGAGGTTGAGGTTGACGTCGCTCCGCTCAAGGGCGAAAAAGATACCTTCACCACCGTAGGCCTTCCCGACGCCACGGTGCGCGAGAGCCGCGAGCGCATTCGCGCCGCGCTCAAGAACAGTGGCTACGACGTTCCCCCAACCACTACCACCATCAATCTTGCCCCGGCCGACATTCGCAAGGAAGGCTCGGGCTTCGACCTGCCCATGGCGCTCGGCATCCTGGGCGCGTATGGCGGGCTCAACAATAGCCCTCCGGAAGACGCGCTGTTTGTGGGCGAGCTTTCGCTGGATGGCGGACTGCGCGGCATTCGTGGGGCGTTGCCGATTGCGGTGGCGGCACGGGCCAGCAAAATTCGCAGGCTGATTGTGCCCGAGGTGAACGCCCGCGAAGCCGCGCTGGTGGAAGGCGTTGACGTTTATCCGGTGCGCTCGCTGATTGATGTGGTGAAGCTGCTGAACACCGGCAACGGCATCCAGCCGGTGAAGATTGATACCCGCGCGCTGCTGGAGACCTCGCAGAACTTTGCCGTGGATTTCCGCGACGTGCGCGGCCAGCAGACGGCCAAGCGCGCCATCGAGATTTCCGCCGCCGGCGGCCATAACCTGCTGATGATCGGGCCGCCCGGCTCCGGCAAAACCATGCTGGCCAAGCGCATGGCCACCATCCTGCCGCCGCTCACTTTCGACGAAGCGCTGGAGACTACCAAGATTCACAGCGTCGCCGGAGTGCTGGATTCCACCAGCGGCCTGGTGGGCACGCGGCCGTTCCGCTCGCCGCACCACACCATCTCCGACGCCGGGCTGATTGGCGGCGGCATGATTCCGCGGCCGGGCGAAGTGTCGCTGGCCCATAATGGCGTGCTGTTCCTGGACGAGCTGCCGGAATTCCCGCGCAATGTGCTGGAGGTGATGCGGCAGCCGCTGGAAGACGGCACGGTGACCATCGCGCGCGCCGCCATGTCGCTCAGTTTTCCGGCGCGTTTCATGCTGGTGGCGGCCATGAATCCTTGTCCCTGCGGTTATTTCAACGATCGTAGCCGCGAGTGCCATTGCTCGCCCATGATGATCCAGCGCTACGTGGCCAAGATTTCCGGCCCGCTGCTGGACCGCATTGATATCCATATTGATGTGCCGTCGGTGAATTACCGCGAGCTGCGCAGCGGCGCGGTGGTGGAAGATTCGCAGGCGATCCGCACGCGGGTGATTCGCGCGCGAGAGTGCAGCTTGCGCGGTTTGCTTCCCCGGGCGTGCGGCTGTATGCCAACGCGCAGATGGGATCACGGGAAATCCGCAAGTACTGCGAGCTGAGCGGGGAATCGGAAAATCTGCTGGAGCGCGCCATGTCCAAGCAGGGACTGAGCGCGCGGGCGCACGACCGGATATTAAAGGTCTCGCGGACGATTGCTGACCTGAGCGGGGCGGAAAATATCGAGCCCGGCCACATTGCCGAGGCAATTCAATATAGGACGCTGGATCGAACTTTCTGGTCCTAAGACGGGAAATCGCAGGTGCCGACGGCGAAAGCCATGGCTCGTCCGTGGGGTGTGGAAAAGCTGGCACAAGAATTGGCGCAACCTGTTGAATTTTTGAGTGTTATATATTTTGACGCAACATTTTCATAATTGTGGCGTCTAAGCGGCAAGTCGGAAATTACCGTTCAGTGCTGGGAAATCGCCGTTGGACGAATTTGCTTGACGGAATGGAGCGCGACGGCTAAGTTACTGCTTTTAGTAACGCGTCGTCCTGTAAGCACCATTTCCAAGGCGTCCTGCCCAAGCGGCCACACACGGAACGCCATCACCAGGAATCAGGAAGGCACCACTCGGCGGCTGTGACGTGTGCGCCCGGTGCCGTAAGACGTAAGTGCTTGCAACTAAAACCCTTAATTGCGCCATACAGCGTCACTAGGCAGTAAAAAGAAATATCGCACCGGAACCTAGGGTGCGGCATCTAACGCAGGTAGCTCCTGCCGGACGATTCCGCGAAATTGGTTCCCGCCGTTGAAATCATAGACACGCAGGAGCGGTGGCGAAAGGCCCGGGCTCCGAACTAAACATTCATAGATACAAGGAGATACGATTTGATGCGATCCGAACTGGTTTTCGACGCAGTAACGACTCTGCGCAATCGCTACATGCTGTGCCAACTGGCGTCCAAGGCGACGCGCAGGTTCCACAAGCCCAACACGCGCATCCAGGACACGACCAACAATGTGTTGCACCGCATTGCCGATTCCGAGCGCCAGAACGTGATTCTCGAACCGGAGACGGCTTCCGAAGCGCAGCGGCGCGCTGCTTAACGCGCCGCGCCCTTCGGCGCTTCCCGCAGTTCCTCCGGCCCGCCCTTCCGCAAAATCCCCCGTAGGTGAACATGACAATCTCAGAGTTAAAAGAAAAAAACATTACCGAGCTGACTAGGATCGCTCGGACGCTGGAGCTGCCAGGCGCCAGCGGTATGCGCAAGCAGGACCTGATCTTCAAGATTCTGCAAGCGCAGAGCGAAAAGGAAGGCCACATTTTCGCCGAAGGCGTTTTGGAAATCCTGCCCGACGGCTACGGCTTCCTGCGCTCCCCCGACTACAACTACCTTCCCGGACCGGATGACATTTACGTTTCGCCGTCGCAGATCCGCAAGTTCGATCTCAAGACCGGCGACACCATCAGCGGCCAGGTTCGTCCTCCACATGAAGGCGAAAAATATTTCGCCCTGGTCAAGATTGAAGCGGTCAACTTCGAGTCGCCGGAAGAGGCGCGCAACAAGATCCTCTTCGACAACCTGACGCCGCTGTATCCCCAGGAAAGGCTGAAGCTGGAAACCGTGCGCGACAACATCAGCGCCCGGGTGATGGACCTGCTGACGCCGCTGGGCAAAGGCCAGCGCGGTCTCATCGTCTCGCCGCCACGCGCCGGCAAGACCATGATCCTGCAGAACATCGCCAACTCCATCACCGCCAATCATCCGGAAGTCGTGCTCATCGTGCTGCTGATTGACGAGCGCCCGGAAGAAGTCACCGACATGCAGCGCTCGGTGAAGGGCGAGGTCATCTCCTCGACTTTCGACGAGCCGGCCGCCCGCCACGTGCAGGTTGCCGAAATGGTGATCGAGAAGGCCAAGCGCCTGGTCGAACACAAGCGCGACGTGGTGATCCTGCTGGACTCGATCACCCGACTGGCGCGCGCTTACAACACCATCGTTCCGCCCTCGGGCAAGGTGCTCTCCGGCGGCGTGGACTCCAACGCGCTGCAACGCCCCAAGCGCTTCTTCGGCGCCGCCCGCAATATCGAAGAAGGCGGCTCGCTGACCATCATCGCCACCGCGCTGATCGAAACCGGATCGCGCATGGACGACGTCATCTTCGAAGAGTTCAAGGGCACCGGTAATTGCGAAATCATTTTGGACCGCAAGCTGAGCGACAAGCGCACTTTCCCGGCCATTGATATTCAGCGCTCCGGCACCCGTAAGGAAGAGCTCATCATTCCCAAGGAAGATCTGGCGCGCATCTGGGTACTGCGCAAGGTGCTGAACCCGCTGTCGCCGGTGGAATCCATGGAACTGCTGATTGATAAGCTGGGCAAGACCCGGTCGAACGGCGAGTTCCTGTCGAACATGAGCGCGCTGTAGGAAGCTGATAGCTCTTAGCTTTTAGCTCTTAGCTTTTGGCATTCAGCTTTCAGGTAGGCATCGGCTCGACGAGAATATTTTCCGCGTAGAGCGGATCGAGGTGAGAATGCGGAAGCCCTGTGGCTTCCGCATTTTTTCTGACTGCTGAAAACTCTGCTTTGGAACGCGGGGTGTCGGGCACGGCAACGTCCAAACCCAGTGGTTCGGACACGTCTCACCGGACTAACGCCAAGAGCGAAGCCATCTGCCTTGTGCTTTAGTAATCCTGCGGCTAAATTGGTGGAAAGCTATGCCTTCCGATACCAGTGCGTCCGCGGCCGCAATCCAGCGGGACATTTTCCGCCGTATGACCACGGAAGAGCGGCTTCGCCTTGCGTTAGAGATGAGCGAATCGGTGCGCAACATCGCGTTAGCAGGTCTGCGCAGCCGCCGGCCTGACTTACCCGACGATCAATTGTTGCCTGAGCTCATTCGCCTCCTGTACGGACCTGTGCCGCAATCGTGACCCTCGAAAGCCTGCTGACGCGAGTCGTGGTGGTGCTAGAACGCGCCAACGTTCCTTATATGCTGACCGGGTCGGTGGCTAGCTCAGCGCACGGGACTTCCAGGTCTACTCGCGATGTGGACATCGTTATCGCTCCGACGCGGGCACAAGTGCTGGCGCTGGTCAACCAATTTTCAACCTCCGAATATTACGCTGACGAACAGCAGGCGTTGGAAGCACTCGCGACACCGCAGCCAGTTCAACGTAATTGACCATACCTCCGGCTGGAAAGTGGACTTCATCATCGCCGAAGAGTCTGAGTACGGCCGTACCGCGATGACACGCCGCATGCGGATCGACATTGCTGGTAACGCCGTCTATGTCGCATCGGCCGAGGACGTACTCATTGCCAAATTGCGGTGGGCGAAGCTTGGCGGCTCCGAGCGGCAACTGCAGGATGCAACCGGCATTTTCAGTACCCAGGGCGGCAGCCTCGATGTCGCCTATATCGCTCACTGGGTGCGCGAACTGGGTTTAGAAGAACAGTGGCAAGCTGTGCGCGAAAGTTCTCCGTAGGCCTTGTAAAGCCGTAAGCCAGCAGCTATCAGCGATACCGTTTCGGTGGCTTCGGCATTTAGATCGAGGTGAGAATGCGGAAGCCCTGTGGCTTTCGCATTTTTTCTGGCTGCTGAAAACTCCGCTTGGGAACGCGTCGGTCCCCGATGTCATCACCAATAATGCAACCAAACTGGTGATATAATTGGTGATTCGGGAGGGAAAAGATGAGGGCAACCGTGTCTCTCGACGATGAATTATTGCGAAAAGCGCAGGAATACAGCGGCTTGTCGGAACGGACGGCGCTCATTCGAGAAGCCTTGCGAGCGCTGATTGAGCGAGAGGCGGCACGCAGTCTCGCAGCTCTGGAAGGGACCATGCCCGATCTGCAATACGTGCGGCGATTGAGGGTGGACGACTTGTGATCCTTGCCGATGCCAACATCTGGATTGATTTTTTCCGGTCCGGCAAGCCTGGCATGCGGGAACTACTCGAAAACAACCAGGTGGTCATGCATCCGCATGTGGTGGCGGAATTGGCCTTAGGATCGTTGCGCGAGCGGGCTCCAACACTAGCCAGGCTCGACAACATGCGTCAAGCCCGGCTGGTGCCGTTGCCCGACGTGCGAAGGATGATCGAGGCCCGCTGTCTGTACTCGAAGGGCATCGGCCTGACCGAGCGCTCACCTGGTTGCATCCTGCCTGGGGGCGCCCGGCACGCTACTCTGGACCTCCGATGCACGGCTCGGCAACGTCGCCGAGATGCTCGGGATTCGCGCAAATCTGCCCTAGTAACTGGGCATTCCTTTTGTGCACGGCGCTTGACTGAGCGGAAAAGCCGCTCTAGCGTTTACCCGATGAGTGATCTGCGAAGGCAGATTTCGAGTCTGTCGGTTGTGGAGAAGGCGGAACTGCTGGACGCCGTCTGGGAGAGCCTCGAAGCCGATGCACTTTTGCTGACGGAAGCGCAACGCACCGAACTGGACGACCGTATCGCTCGTCATGAGCAGAACCTTTCTGATGTAGTCCCCTGGGAGCAAGTCAGGGCAGAGCTCTTCAAGAAGCCGTGACGGGCTTCCGCGCTTTTTTCTTAGGGCGCTGGATATTGGACAGATTCTGGCGGGCGAAATAATGAGTAAGGGCACGACCTTGGTCGTGCCGATTCCGATTAATTAGATAAATCGGCTTTAGCCCCTGAGCCCCGGAAAGGGGCTGAAGCGGACCTTCACTGCGAGGCTGCAAAATCGCTGTCCAGAAGCTTCCAACACAGTTCACTTAGTTGCGCAGGCGCAAGGCACTGGGGCTGAAGCCCCGATGGTAGAAGAAGGCCATGGCCGGCACGACCAGAGGTCGCGCCCGTACTCATGTTTTGGCCGCACTTAAGCTCATATCGGAACTCGAGGATCGCAAGGTTTCTTCGGCTTTGCACATCGCAATCCCAGCCAGTAAAATCAAAGTTCGCGGTAGTGTGCGGCCAAGCTTCCACAATTTGGCATACCCTGACGCGGCCTCCGATGCGCAGTTCCGGCATGTACCTGCGTGGCCGGTAGAAATCCATGTCACTGAAGCAGTCGGAAGCGATCGTTTTGCGGACGTATCCGTTGCGCGAAGCCGACGCACTGGTCACGCTGTTTACCCGGGCGGAAGGCAAGGTCAAGGGCGTGGCGCGGTCGGCCAAGAAGTCCAAGCGGCGCTTCGGCGGCGCGCTGGAGCCCATGACCTGGGTGCGCGCCTATTACGAAGATCGCGAAGGCCAGGAACTGGCGCGGCTGGATTCCTGCGACATCCTGGAGTCACCGCTGTCGGACACGGTGGATTATCCGCGGGTAGTGGCGCTGGAGCACATGGCCGAATCGCTGGACGAGCTGCTGCCCGACCGCGAGGCCAACGACGCCATCTTCCGGCTGGCCGTATCGGTGCTGCATCAGTTGCGTTCGGGTTCCATCTGGATGCCGCTGACGTACTTCCAGCTTTGGCTGGTGCGGCTGACGGGATTTCTGCCGGAGCTGACCGAGTGCGCCGCGTGCGGCGGCACGCTGAATGGCAGCCGGACGTTTTATCACGCGCTGGCCGATGGGCTGATGTGCGCGCAGCACAAGCGGCTGGCGTCGTCGGAGCTGTCGGCGGAATCGCGGCTGCGGGCGATGCAGATGTTTCGTGCGCCGGTGGACGATTTTGCCGCTGAGCCGTGGTCGGCCAAAGACGGCGCAGACTTGCGGCGCTACCTGGTGCAAATCCTGGAGCGCCACATTGATAAGAAGCTGACCACCGCGGCCATGCTCGCACGGCTGTAAGCGACTGACTGCCTAGATTGGCCGGACTTCATGCTGCCGATATGAATCTGTCGTCCCGCACGGTGAAGGAGGGCTTGCCATCGCACTGAACGGTTCGCGATTTGCGGATTATGGTCGTTGCCAGGTGGATTCGTAATTTGGGCAGTGGCCACATTTATCGAGAGCGTTCATAGAGCCAGCGTAAGAGACTGTGTCGTGGTCCGCGATGCGGAGGTCGCTTGCATCGAGGATGCGATGATCTGTCATGTTGGATATGACTCTTTCCAGTCCGAAGATGATGCGGAGGCGTACCTCAAGCGCGGCTGGCACTGGCTGCATTAAATGCACGACATATACAGACGGCAGATGAAAAGACAAACGTGAATCCGCAAAACCCTGAATCGGACTGTACCTTAACAAGGGACGACTCACTTGCCATCCTCGCAAAATCCGTTGACCTTCCAGCAGTTGGTGCTTCGCCTGCAAACTTTCTGGGCTGAGAATGGCTGCGTCCTGCAACAGCCGTACGATGTCGAAGTGGGCGCCGGAACCATGGCGCCGGAAACTTTCCTGCGCGTGCTGGGCCCGCGGCCCTATCGCGTGGGCTACGTGCAGCCTTCGCGGCGTCCGGCCGACGGCCGCTATGGCGAGAATCCTAACCGGCTGTTCAAACACATGCAGTACCAGGTCATCCTGAAACCGCCGCCGGAGAATGTGCAGGAACTGTACCTGCAATCGCTGGCCGCCATCGGCATTGACCTGCGCCAGCATGACATCAAGTTCGAGGAAGACAACTGGGAATCGCCGACGCTGGGCGCGTGGGGCATCGGCTGGCAGGTGATGCTCGACGGCCTGGAGATCACGCAGTTCACCTACTTCCAGCAGTGCGGCGGCATTGATCTCGATCCGATTTCGGCTGAGCTGACCTATGGGCTGGAGCGCATCGCCGCATTTTTGCAGGATGTGGACTCGATCTACGACATCACCTGGGTGGTCGGCCCCGACGGCCGTGCGGTGAAGTACGGCGAGATTCGCTTGCAGGATGAGCTGCAATTCTCGGTGTACAACTTCGAGATGGCCGACGTGGCCAAGGCCTGGAAACATTTGGAGCTCTATGAAGCAGAATGCCAGGCGCTGCTGGAGGAATATCGCGCGCTGGCGTCGCCTGCGCCTTCGACGGATTCTGGCGAAAAGCGAACAGCGAACGGCGAAGAGCGATCCTCTGGCGAACAGCGAATGGCGAATAGCGAAGAGCGTCTCGCGGCGATCCGCCGCTTTCCGGTGCTGGGCGCTTTCGACCTATGCCTGAAGTGCTCGCACCTGTTCAACATTCTGGACGCGCGCGGCGCCATCAGCGTGACCGAGCGCGTCGGCGTGATCGCACGTATTCGTGCGCTGGCCGTCGGCGTTGCCAAGGCGTACGTGGACCAGCAGAAGGCGCAGGCGGAGAGTTCGACGCCGAAACAGCCCGAGCCCAAAGCCGAGCAGTTGGCAGCCAGCAAAGCATAGACAGAACGAAAGCCCCGCCCTGGCCAAAGGCGGGCCAGAACGGGGCACCCAAGTCGGATGTTCGAAGTGACTGTGACTCGAATCACATCGCTGCTTCTGTCCGTCGTTGAAAATGAAGGTTGCGCAATAGTGTTTGATAGCTGATAGCTGACGGCTGGCAGCTTGCTTGCTAATAGCTAACAGCTAATTGCTAATAGCTCTTTATGCCTGACTTCCTACTCGAAATCGGTACCGAAGAAATTCCCGCCCGTATGATTGACAGCGCGCGCGACGAACTGGCGCGCCGCATTGGCGAACTTCTGCAGCGCGAGCGCCTGTCCGACGCTCCCACGCTGGAGTCGTTCTCGACACCGCGGCGCTTGGCTGTGGTGGCCAGCGGCGTCAGCAACGCGCAGCCCGACGTTCGCGAGCAGGTGACCGGCCCGTCGCTCAAGGTCGCCTACAAAGATGGAGCGCCGACTCCGGCAGCCGAAGCTTTCGCTCGCAAAGTGAACGTGCCGGTTGCGTCGCTGGAAAAGGTGACTACGCCCAAAGGCGAATATCTGGCGGCCACGGTGGAGAAGAAGGGACGCCCGGCGTCGGAGATTCTGGCCGAAGCGCTGCCCAAGGAAATCGCCGGCATCTACTGGGCGAAGAACATGTACTGGCGCGGTAAGTCCGCCGAGCGCTTCGTGCGCCCGGTGCGCTGGATGGTCTCGCTGCTCGACGACCGCGTGGTGGACGTGGAATTCGCCGGCATTCGCGCCGGTCACACCACCCAGGGACATCGCATTCTCTCGTCGGGCGCGCTGGAAATCCGCCGTCCTGCCGATTACACGGCGACACTGGCGAAGGGCTCGGTGGTGGCCAGCGCGGCAGAGCGCGAGCAGCGCATCCGCAAGGCGCTCGATGCCGCGGCCCGCACCATCCCCGGCGCACGTTGGCGCGACGACAAGCCGCTGCTCGATACCGTGATCAACCTCACCGAAATGCCCTCGGTAGTGCTGGGCAGCTTCGATGCCGAATTTCTTTCGCTCGCCGACGAAGTGCTGGTCACGGTGATGCGCGACCATCAGAAATATTTCGCTCTGGAAGATGGCGGCGGCAAACTGCTGCCGCACTTCCTGGCGGTGCTGAACACTTCGGGCGATCCCGAAGGCCTCATCCGCCACGGCAACGAGCGCGTGCTGCGCGCCCGCTTCAACGATGCGCGCTTCTTCTGGCAGACCGACCAGAAAATTCCGCTGCGCTCGCGCGTGGACATGCTGAAGTCGGTGACCTTCCAGAAGGATCTTGGAAGCTACTTTGACAAAACCATCCGCGTGCAAAGGCTGGGCAGCCTGCTCGCCGAAACCATTCGCAGCGCCGGCGGCACGGTGCGGCCGGGCATCGTTTTCAAGGCCGGCCTGCTGTCGAAGACCGACCTGACCACCGAGCTGGTGAAGGAGTTCACCGAACTGCAGGGCATCGTCGGCGGCCTGTACGCGCGGGTGCAGGAGCTGGACCCGATCATGCCGGAGGCGAACCACGAGGCCATCGCCGACGCCATCTACGATCATTACAAGCCCGAGTCCATGGACGACAGCGTGCCGCGCTCAATCGAAGGCGGCGTGCTGGCCATTGCCGACAAGGCCGACAGCATTGCCGGCATGTTCGCGCTGGGCCTGCAGCCGACGGGCTCGAAGGATCCCTTCGCGCTGCGCCGCGCCGCCAACGGCATTGTGAAGATCATCGCCGAGCATAAGCTGCCGCTGCCCATCTCGAAGCTGTTCGCCGATGCGCGCGCCGAGTACAACGGCTCGGAAGCGGAGCGGCGCTTCAATCGCAAGATCAATTTCGACGAGGCAGTCGCGAACTTCATGCGCGAGCGCCTGGAGTTTTATCTGCGCGACGCACGCGGCTTTGCCTATGACGTAGTGAACGCGGTGCTGGCCGCCGGCAGCGACGATGTGGTGGATGCTATCGCGCGCGCCGAAGCCGTGAGCGAAGTGCGTGGCTCGGAGGATTTCGCGTCCATCGCGGTGGCGTTCAAGCGGACCAAGAACATCCTGCGCCAGGCGGCGGAAACGAAGAAGAACGTGGCCGAGCATCTGGACGCCGCCGCTCTGACAGAAGAGCCGGAGAAGAAACTAGCGGCGGAAATCCCGGTGATCGCCGGGCGGGTGCGTGATTTCCGCGCGGCAGGGAACTACGCCGCGGCGCTGGTCGAAATCAGCCGGTTGCGCCAGCCGGTGGACCTGTTCTTCGACAAAGTGATGGTGATGGTGGACGACGAACGCGTGCGCTCCAATCGCCTGGCGCTGTTGCGCGATCTGTTGAACGAATTTTCCACCATCGCCGATTTCAGCGAGATCGTGACCGAAGGAAAATAAGTTTGAAGGAAAAGCATTCTCACCACAGAGACACAGAGGCACGGAGCATCAAAAGATTTGTTCTGTGTCAGGGCACGTCTTTAGACGTGCCGTAACAGCTCTTTGATAGAAATCGGGCTTCAGCCCCTGCGCCCGGTTTGCAGGGGCTGAAGCCCAGCAAAAGGCGAATCGCTATCGGCACCACTGAAGTCGTGCCCTGACCCAAGGCTTTCAACAATTTCTCCGTGTTCTCCGTGCCTCCGTGGTGAACACGATTTGTAACCGCAATCATGACCCGCAACATGTAAAGGACTTATCATGACCACTAGCACAGCCGAGTTGGAACGCACTGCGGCCCCCGCAGGCAAAGCCACCAAGTACGTTTACTTCTTTGGCGACGGACACGCCGAAGGTCACGGCAAGATGAAGGACGATCTGGGCGGCAAAGGCGCCGGCCTGGCCGAGATGACCAACGCCGGGCTTCCCGTGCCTCCGGGCTTCACCATCCAGACCGAAGCCTGCCGCGAATACATGCGCACCCGGCGGCGTCTCGGCGGAAGTGAACCGCCAGATGGACGAAGCCCTCAAGCACCTGGAGCAATTGCAGGGGCAGAAACTCGGCGGCGCCGATAATCCGATGCTGGTCAGCGTGCGCTCGGGCGCCAAGTTTTCCATGCCCGGCATGATGGACACCATCCTCAACCTCGGCCTGAACGATCAGTCGGTGGAAGGCCTGGCCAAGCGCATCCGGCAACCCGCGCTTCGCCTATGATTCCTACCGCCGGCTTATCCAGATGTTCGGCAGCGTGGTGCTGGAAATCCCCAAGAGCGCGTTCGAGGAAGTTTTCGACGGCAAGAAGAAACAGCGCAAAGCCAAGCTGGACACCGATCTTGACGCCAAGGCGCTGCAGGAAGTGATTGCCGAATACAAGAAGGTGATCAAGAAGCACGCCAAGCGCGACTTCCCGCAGGACCCGCACGAGCAACTGGTGATGGCGCGCGATGCCGTGTTCCGCTCCTGGCTGAACGATCGCGCCAAGACCTATCGCCGCATCAACAACATTGACGACATGCTGGGCACCGCGGTCAACGTGCAGGCCATGGTCTTCGGCAATCTGGGCGAGACCAGCGGCACCGGCGTGGGCTTTACTCGCAATCCCGCTACCGGCGCGAAAGAGTTCTATGGCGAGTTCCTGATGAACGCGCAGGGCGAAGACGTGGTCGCCGGCATCCGCACGCCGGTACACATCTCCGAGCTCGAGAAGATCCAGCCCGATGTGTACAACCAGCTTCGCGAAATCACCACGCGGCTGGAAAAGCATTATCGCGACATGCAGGACTTCGAGTTCACCATTCAGGACGGCCGCCTCTACATGCTGCAAACGCGCAACGGCAAGCGCACCGGTCGCGCCGCCGTGCGGGTCGCCATCCAGATGGTGGAAGAAGGCCTGATCACCAAGGAAGAGGCCATCTTCCGCGTCGAGCCCAATCAGCTTTACGACTTCCTGGTGCCGCGCCTCGACGAGAAGGGCGTGAACATCGAAGTTCTGGCCACCGGCCTGCCTGCCTCGCCGGGCGCGGCCGTGGGACGGATCGTTTTCACCGCGGAAGAAGCGGTGGAGAAGTTTGCGAAGGACAAAACGGCCAGCCTGATCCTGGTGCGCGGCGAAACCACGCCCGAGGACATCGCCGGAATGGAAGTGGCGTCCGGCATTCTGACCTCGCGCGGCGGCATGACCAGCCACGCGGCGGTGGTCACGCGCGGCATGGGCAAGTGCTGCGTTGCCGGCGCCGGCGACATTGAAGTGGACGAGAAAGCGCGCGAAATTCGCGCTGCCGGCAAGACGCTGAAGGAAGGCGACTGGATTTCGCTCGACGGCACCACCGGCCGCGTCATCGAAGGCAAGGCCGAAAACCGTGCGGCCTCGCCCGACGATCCTGAGCTGTCGAAGATCATGGGCTGGGCCGAGCCGTTCCGCCACATGGGCGTTCGCGCCAATGCCGACATCCCGCGCGATGCGCTTGCAGGCGCGCGCGTTCGGCGCCGAAGGCATCGGGCTGTGCCGCACCGAGCACATGTTCTTCGCCAAGGACCGCCTGCCGCACGTGCGCACCATGATCCTGGCCAACAACGAGAAGGACCGCCGCACCGCGCTGCGCAAGCTGCTGCCCATGCAGCGCAACGATTTTTTCGGCCTGTTCAACGCCATGGACGGTTTGCCGGTCACCATCCGCACGCTCGACCCGCCGCTGCACGAATTCCTGCCGCGGCGCGAAGAGCTGATGGTGGAAATCGCCAAGCTGGAAATCACGAAGAAGAAAGTCGCCGAAGCTGAAAGAGCTGCGCACGCTGCTGAATCGTGTGGAGGATTGCATGAATTCAACCCCATGCTCGGACTGCGCGGCTGCCGCTTGGGCATCACGTATCCGGAGATCACCGAGATGCAGGCGCGCGCCATCTTCGAAGCGGCCGTCGAGGTTGCAAGGAAGGCATGAAGGTAAAGCCTGAGGTGATGATCCCGCTGACTAGCGGAGTGAAGGAGATGGCCAATCAGGCTGCCATCGTTCGCCGCGTCGCCGAAGAAGTATTCGCCAAGAAGGAGCAGAAAGTCGAATATCTGGTGGGCACGATGATCGAGTTGCCGGCGCCGCGCTGGCGGCAGACGAGATCGCCAAGGAAGCCGAGTTCTTCAGCTTCGGCACCAACGACCTGACGCAGACCACCTTCGGCTTCTCGCGCGACGACTGCGGCAAGATTCTGACGGCCTATCTCGCCGAAGGCATTCTGAAGCAGGACCCGTTCGCCGTGCTCGATCGCGAGGGCGTGGGCCAACTGGTGAAGCTGGCCGTGGAGAAGGGCCGCAAGACGCGGCCCAACATCAAGATCGGCATCTGCGGCGAGCATGGCGGCGACCCGTCGTCGGTGGAATTCTGCGCCATGCTGGGCTTAACTACGTGTCCTGCTCGCCCTACCGCGTGCTGACCGCGCGGTTGGCGGCGGCGCAGGCGGGCGCCAGCGCCGAGCTGAAGGTGGAAGGCGGCAGGACCAAGTAGCTTTAGCGAATGATGCAATCAGAAGCCCCGGTCCATGGCCGGGGCTTTCTTGCTGGGTTTGAAAGGGCACAGCTTCGGCTGTGCCGTCAGACGTCCCTTGTAATTGATCCTGAGCCGGGGTTCAGCCGGAGTATGAGTAAGGGCACGACCTCCGGTCGTGCCGACTACGCCGCATTCGATAAAAAGAGGTCTTTTAGCCCTGCGTCCCCGGAGGGGCTGAAATTTTTTCCGACGCGACCAGATTCGTGCGTCCATGGCTGAATGACGCGCCTGCGCGCGCAAAACCGACTTGGCGAGCGTTGGCACGCGACACTTGCCTGCCCACGCGGGGCGCGCTTGAGGGAGAAAGCCGCGACTGGCGCGCGATCTGCCGCCGGAGATCAGAGATCAAACGACCTTCGGACGGCTGGCCTGCAGGCCAGCTCTACCTCGAATCGCGCGCCGATCCAATGCTTCGTCTAGTATTGTCTCGACATGCTTTCCGCTCCCCGCCCGTGGTATCGGCGTCCCCTTCCGCTTCTGCTGCTGGTGGCGGCGCTCAGCGCCTTCGTCATCCAGTCGGGCGAGCTCGGCACCGCCGACACCACGCATCGCCTGCAAACCACGCATTCCTTCTGGACCTCCGAGCCCCAGGTCTTTCCCTACGAGTATCCCGAGTTCGGCATTCACGGCAGGGGAGGCAGGATTTATAGCTGGTACGGCATGGGGCAGTCGCTGCTGATGTTTCCCGCCGACCTCGTCGGCAGCGCGCTGGCGAAGCTGCCGCTGTTCGCCAACTACAACGACACCGATCCCACGGTGCGCTCCATCTTTGTCAGCTACAGCACCAACATCCTGGTGAATGTGCTCACCGCGCTGGTGTGTTTCCGTTTTCTGCGGCAACTGAAATTCAGTCCCAACCACTCCGTCGCCGGTGTGCTGGCGCTGCTGTTCTGCACCACGCATCTGCACTACACGCAGAACATGATGGAGAACAACTACATCCTGCTGCTGACGCTGACCGGCTTGTCGTTTCAGTACGAGTGGCTGGAAACCGGCAGCAGGCGGGCGCTAGCGATTGGATCTGCGGCCTTCGGATTGAACCTGCTCACTCGCTTGACCACCGGTCTCGATCTCATCGCCGGCGGAATTTTTCTGCTGCTGTGCTTGTGGGCGCGGCGCGAGCGTGGCCGCGCGTTCTGGAGCGACCTGCTCGCGTACGCCAAGACTGCCGCTCCCATCTATCTTTTCTTCCTGTTCGTGGATCGGCTCTACCAGTATTACCGCTTCGGATCGTGGACCAACACCTACGTCAGCGTCTTCGCGCACGAGCAGCGCATGCTGAATCCGTCGCTGCCGGCGAACTATCCCTGGGAGATTCCGTTCCACGTTGGCTTCTTCGGCGCGCTGTTCAAGCCGGAGAAATCCATCTTCCTCTTCGACCCGCTGCTGCTGCTGACCATCGTGTTGGTGCTGTTGGCGTGGGAGCGCTTCCGTCCGGAAGTGCGCGCCTACGTGCTCGCGGCGGCGATCCTGCTCTTCCTCTACATCGGCTTCTACGCGCGCTACACCGTGTGGAGCGGCGATTTCGCCTGGGGCGACCGCTACGTCTCCACCGCCGCGGAGATGGTCGCTTTCATCTCAGTGCCGCTGCTGCTGGAACTGCGAGCCAACCTAAGCAAAGTTGTCTGGAGTCTCGGGGTTGCGCTGATCATCGCCAGCACGGCGGTTCAACTTGCGTCGTTGGCATTCTGGCTGCCGCTGGAAATTTACCAGGAGGACACGCTCGGACATCCGACCTTCGTCGTGTGGCTGCGCTTCAAGAATATCGTGGCATTCGCGCTGAACCAGCGGCAGGCCTGGGGCCTCGACAATGATTCCATGAAGTACGATCCCTGGGACTATGTGCACATGGATACGTGGAATTTCCTGCCATTCCTGCTGCGGCGGGTGGGCGTGGCCCCGCGATGGGCGGTGAATGTGGCCTTCGCGGTGTGGGGCGCAGGGCTGGCGGCGTTTGCGTATGTCGCGACGCGGCTCGCGCAGGTGCTGGCAGTCACCGCGGATTGAAGCGGAATCCCGGCGGAAGCAGGAAATAGTTATGGTAAGCAAACTCACTGCGTTTGTTGCAGCTTGGCGACCAGCTTTTGCGCCAGGTTCTGGTCGCTCTCCGACCACAGCACGCGCCCGCTGATGGAGCAGTAGCGCTCCACGGCGGTGGAGAAGGCGATCAGCTTGGCCACATTGATGCGCAGGTATTTCTCGGTGAAGGGGGCGAGCTCGCGGCCCTCGGCCAGAAAGGCGCTGTCCAGGCCGAAGTCCACCTCGATGTGGCCGTCTTCGCTGTAGATGCCCTCGTCGAATTGCAGCCCGTGCACCAGAAACTTCACCGCCGACGGCCGCTCCGTCCAGGGCTCGCCGTGCTCGTCTTCATTCGGCATCCACAGGTCCCAGAAGGCCTCGAAGACGAAGGCGAAGTCGTCATGCTGAAATTCACGCACCAGGTCCACCGCTTCCTCCGGCGAGATGCCGGGATTGAAGCGGCGTTCCAGCACCGTGGGCTCGGTCCACGCCACCGGATGCACCGACAGGTAGGTGATGCCCTCGCGCACGCTGGAGTACAGGAACTGCCGCAGCACGCCGGCCGTTCGCGACAGCATTTCGCCCTCGCGGAAGCTGGGAAACCAGATGCTGAGATAGAGCGAATCCGCCATCGGAATATTGTAGCGCGTGGGAACGCGCGGGCAATCAGCGCCCGGTCCCCATTAGAGTCGTTCGAGAAACTCGTCCACGGACATGCCGGAAAGGCGAATCAGCGCCCGCAGCGTTCCCACGGAGAGCTCTCTATGTTGGGGAACGGAAAGGTTCACGCGGATGCCGGGCTTAACCAAAACAAGATGACTTCCAACTTGTCCGATGGCTCGCCAGCTGGCCTTTTCAAAGGCTTTGGCGGCTTCCTTTCACGATACGTTCGCCAGTTTGCCCATGCAGGTTCACACTGCCACGACGATCGAAGTGTCCTGGTCAGGGCGGGCCAACAGGGCTTTTTGGTCCTCCGCCCACAGCCAGGCAGTGATGGCCTCCTTGATGTTATCGAGGGCCTCTTTTTGATCGCGGCCCTGCGATACGCAGCCTGGTAGAGCAGGACATTCGGCGACGATCCAGCCGTCTTCGGCGTGGGTCAACGTAACGTGAAACAGCATTCCGATCCCTCTGGTGAAACTGTAAGCATTGTAGCGCGGGAGGGACGCTCAACGGGCGCTCGCCGTCTCGAACCGCAGAATCCCTCGACTTCGCTGCGCTTCGCTCGGGATGACAGGCCGTCTTTCCGGTCATCCCAGCGTTAAGTACTAATTACTGACGGCTAACGGCTAATTGCTAATTGCCGCCTCACGCGCTCAGCCGCTTCCGCGACTTGATCTCCTCCAGCAGCGCGTCAATCTTCTCTTCGCGCTCCATGGCATGCAGCCGGCCTTCGACGTCGTCGCCCATCAGTTCGCTGTGAGCTTCGCCCAGCGCCTGTTCGCGCTGCACCTTGGTGCGCATGCGTTCGAAGGTGCGGTTCTCGCCCGACGGCCCCGCCTGCGCCGCGGCCGCGCGATTGGCGGTGCGCGAGCGGCGATGCTGCGCAATCAGCAGATCGCTCTTGGCACGCGCCTCAGCCAGCTTAAGCTCCAGCTTCTTCAGCGCCGTCTTCAGCGACTCCACTTGCACTTGCTGGTCGGCAATCTGCTGCGCAAAGCTCTCAGTCGTCTGCTGAAAGCTCATTGCCCGCTCCAGCGCCGCGCGCGCCAGTTCGTCGTCTTTCTTGTCCACCGCCAGCTCCGCCTTGCGCATCCAGTCGGCGTGCTTGTCGGCATTTTCCTTGCGCTTCTTCTCCAGCAGGTGCAGGTCAGCCAGCGCGATGGCCACCTGCGTCTTCACCTGCATGAACTGGTTTTCCATGTCGAGGATGACCTGCTTCAGCATCTTCTCCGGATTCTCGGCGCGATCCACCAGGTCATTCAGGTTCGCTCGTACCAGGGTTGCTACTCGATCCAGTAATGCCATAACCAGCTCCTTTTAGCTCTCGGCTGTCAGCCGTCAGCTTGATTTCGCTATTCGCCATTCGCTCTTCGCCAGCGAGAAAACCACCTGGGTGCCCCGTTCTAGCCTGGTTTTGGCTAGGGCGGGGCATTTGCCGTAGGCCCTTTCCAAATCCGCAGGGGCTAAAGCCCAGTCTTCCTGGGCCGCTAACGGCACGGCTGAAGCCGTGCCCTTTCAAAGCCATCTACTTCCCAGCGCCGGCCGCTTTCGACTTGCCGTCATCTCCTGGCGGCAGTTGATCCGGCTTGGGGCTCTTGTCGCCGATGGTCCGGATCTTGCCCAGCAGCTCCGACATCTGCATGCCCGACAGCGCCTCGAACAGCGCCGGCACCTGTGCCGCCATCTCGGCAATGTCGCCGGTAATCTTGTTCATCCCGGCGGAATGGCCGTTACCGGTGGACACGATGGTGATCTTGTCCACGTTGGCCAACGGCGCGGCCAGCGCCTTCACTACTTCCGGCAGGCCGGTGAGTCAGCTTGTCCACCACCGCGGCCTGGTTGTACTCCTGGAAGGCCTCGGCCTTCAGGTTCATGGCGCGGGCCTCAGCGTCACCCTTCTTGAAGATGATCTCGGCTTCGGCTTCGCCCTGCGCGCGGATGGCGCTGGCGCGGCCTTCGGCCTCCACGATGGTGCGCTGGCGCTCGGCGTCGGCCAGCGTCTCGATGCGCTGACGCTCGATCTCCGCCTGCTTCAGCACGGTGGCGATCAGCTCCTTCTCGCGGCGATTGATCTCGGCTTCCTGCACCTTGACCTGCGCCTCCTTCTCCACCTGCTGCACCTTCACCGCTTCGGCGGTCACCTGCTGCTGCATCACGTTGGTCTGGATCTCGTACGCCTTGTCGGCCTGCGCCTGCTGGCGTTTCACCATCTCGTTGTAGGTGGCCCTCTTCACTTCGAGGTCACGTTGCGCCTCGGCCTGGCGGGCAAGGGAAGCGGTTTCGGCAGCGACGCGTTCCTGGTCGGCCTGCGCCTTGGCAGTGGCCGACTCGCGCAGCGCGATGGCGCGCTTGATGGCGGTATCGCGATCGGCTTCCGCGGTGGCCACGTCGGCGTCGCGCTTGATGCGCGCAATGTCCGGACGTCCCATGTTGGTGATGTATTCGTTCTTGTCGCGCACTTCCTTGATGGTGAACGAAATCACCTCCAGGCCCATCTTGTTCATGTCGTCGGCGCAGGTGGTGCGCATGCGGTCGGCCACCATCTCCGGCTGCTTGACGATCTCTTCCACCGTAAGCTGGCCGATGATGCCGCGCAGATGGCCTTCCATCACCAGGCGGATCAAGGCCTCGCGATCGGGCGGCGTCTTGGTCAGGAACTGCTCGGCCGCCGTCATGATCGATTCCGGGTCTGACTTGACCTTGATCTGCGCGACCGCTTCCACGGTCACGGCCACGCCCTGCTTGGTGTAGAGGTCCTGCTGGGGCGCGACGTCGAAGGACATCAGCTCCAGGGAGAGCTCGCGGCAGTTCTCCACCATGGGCATGATGACGGTGCCGTGGCCCTTGATAATGCGAGGACCGCGGAAGCCATACACCACCAGCGCTTCGTTGGGTCCGGCCTTGCGATACAGTTTGGCGAAGACCGCCATCAGCAGCAGGAGCGCGGCAACCGCGTCCAGGCAATGATCAGTGCTTCGGTTGGAATGTGGAAACCCATAGTGCCTCCTTGGAAAAAGCTGCAATTAGCAACTAGCCATCAGCCATTAGCTCTTAGCTATTAGCTCTTAGCTATTAGCTCTCAGCTCTCAGCCTTCAGCTCGGGGCGGCTGACGGCTGACAGCTGACTGCGAGTCCCAGTCCCGAGTCTCTAGCCCCTAGTCCCTGGCCCCTAGTCCCTAGCCCCTGTCTTTCGCCATTTCTTCATACTTCCGTACATAAGCAATCCCTTTCTCATAGCGCATGATGATGACTTCCTCGTCGCGTGCCATGGCTTCGCCGGTATCGCTGCGGACGCCGCAGGTGTGGCGGGTGCCTTGCTGCGAGAAAATCATCTCGCCGGTGCCGCCCTGGCGGATGGGGCTGCTGATGCGTCCCAGCACGCCGATGCGGTCGTAGTCCGCCGGATCCAACTCGCGGTCGTGCTCCATCAGCAGCTTGGCGACGAACCAGAAGATCACCGTCGAGCCCACCAGTCCGCAGCCAATCGCGATCAGCATTACCGCCGTGACTGCCAGCATGGAATAGCGCGTCAGCAGAAAGCCCGAGCCGCCGAACCACGCCAGAAATGCGGTGATGGTGGCGAAGTTGATGAACGGCATCTCCGCGCCGTGGCCGCCGCCCGCGGGATGTCCTGCGCCGTGCGGCACATGCGCATGTGGCAGATTTCCGTGCGGCAGATGCACGTGGAAGTGCGGCAGGTGCCAGCTTCCGCCGACAAACGACAGCACGCTCAGCGTTACCCCCACCAGAAAGCACACCAGGTAAAACAACGCCCACGTCATAACCCACCTCCGGCCGCGCGCAGCCCGGGTTTCAGCACCTCGGCCAGCCGCTCCACCAGCTCCGGCGTCTCCAGGATGGCGCCCATCAGCACCAAACACTTGCGAGTGTCATGATGCTTGGCCAACTCCAGCAGGGCCCGGCTCAACTCGGCGTCGCGCGAGAACTGTTCGGCGCCGCCAATCAGCCACAGGTCCAGCCGGTCCTCGGTGGCCCTCAGGTCGCTGGTCAGTTCAGTGTGGAAGCCCTCGGGATCGTCCACCAGGTAACCGGGATGCACCTTGAAGAAACGCGCCAGCAACATGCGGGAGGCGTTGGTCAGGTGCGGCCGCGAGCCGTTCTCGATTTGCGACAGGTAAGACTGGCTGAGGCCGCGGCCCAGTTCCTTCTTCAGTGCGCGGGCCAGGTCCTGCTGGGTCATCTCGCGGTCCAGGCCGCGGAGGGTGCCTTCGACCAGCCGCAGGTATCGTAATTTCTCTCCCAGTTTCATATTACGATTTGCAATTATGATATTGCAATCAGCAATTGTCAAGGATTTGATTTGGCGTCGAATCAAGGGGATAGCCGGGAGGCCGTCAGCCGTCAGTTGTCAGCTCTTAGCTCTTAGCTCTTAGCTTTTAGCCAACGGCCCTGGGGATGGGCAGCACTTGCAAGGTCAAGAATTGGGGCTTGACAACCGACAACGGACAACTGACAACTGACAACCGACAGCTGACAGCTACGCCTTCACCCGCTTGGCGTACTTCTCGCGGATCTTCTGCACCTTGGGCGTGACCACGAACATGCAGTAGGGCTGCATGGGATTGTTGGCGAGATAATTCTGGTGATAGTCCTCGGCGGGATAAAAAGTAGTCGCCGGCTCGATGGCGGTGACGATCGGCTTGTCGAAGGCCTTCTCCTCCGTCAATTCGCGAATGACCGCTTCGGCCGTGCGCCGTTGCTCTTCACCTTGGTAGAAGATGACCGAACGATACTGCTCGCCGACGTCGTTGCCCTGGCGATTGAGCGTGGTCGGATCGTGCATGGAGAAGAACACGTGTAGCAGATCGTTGAAGCTGATGACCGCGGGGTCGAAGGTGATCTTCGCCACCTCGACGTGCCCGCTGCTTCCCGAGCACACTTGCTGATAGGTGGGATTGGCGGTGCGTCCGCCCATGTAGCCGGAAACCACCGACTCGACGCCTTGCAACTGGCCGAGCGCGGCCTCGACACACCAGAAACATCCGCCCCCGAGAATTGCAGTCTCATTGGTCATGCGGATAGGATGCGCGAGAATCCCGTTCGTTGCAACCGGCGACCATCCGGCCCCTGACGTGCGCGCACATCTGCATAAGCAGCGGTTCGCCAAACGACTGTTTTATTCTGACTAGTCATCTGACTAGGCGTATAATAAACGGTGCAGCAGGAGGAGATGTCCCAATGAGTTCCTGGCCAGTGCAGGATGCGAAGGCCCGCTTCAGCGAATTTCTGGAAGCCAGTGTTAAAAAAGGACCCCAAATCGTAACTCGCAGAGGTGTCGAAACGGCTGTCCTCGTTCCCATTGCGGAGTGGCGCCGGCTGCAGCAAGCGGCCCGGCCGAACATGAAGGAACTGCTTTTGGCGCCCTCTCCCCGTTTTGATATTCCTCTTCCCGACAGGCGTAAATGGCGGAGTCGCCCAATCCCGGAATTCGAATGAACCGATATCTCCTGGATACCAACATAATTTCTGAGCTGCGCCGGGCGCGGCCGCATGGGGCCGTTCTCGCTTGGCTCGACAAGCAAGACGCAAACCAGCTCTTCTTGTCTGCCGTTACGCTAGGAGAAATGCAGGCGGGAGCGGAGAAGACCCGGCGACAGAATCCGGAAAAAGCTGGCGAACTGGAGCATTGGATTGATCATGTTGTGGCGTCGGCTCAGGTGCTGCCGATGGATACGCATTGTTTTCGGGAATGGGCTCGGATTTTTGACCGCAAGTCCCCCGACCTCTTTGGCGATGCAATGATTGCAGCCACGGCCCGCGTGTACGACCTTATCATTGCCACGAGAAATGAAGCCGATTTCGCGCACTTCGCAGTGCGGATTGTGAATCCATTCAAGACTAGTTAGCTTGGGAATCGGAACTGACCAACCGACAACGGACAACTGACAACCGTCTATATTCCCACCTCAATCCTCGACCGCGGATCGAGATAATCCCTCAGCCCATCGCCGATGAAGTTGAACGAGAGCACCGCCAGCATCACCGCAATCGCAGGAAACACCACCAGGTGCGGCGAGTCGAACAGATGCGCGCGGCCATCGTTCAGCATGGTGCCCCAGCTTGCGGCCGGCGGCGGCACGCCCAACCCGAGGAAGCTCATGGTGGCTTCGGCCAGAATCGCGCCCGCCATGCCGATGGCCGCCTGCACAATAACCGGCTGAATAATGTTAGGCAGGATGTGCCTGGTCACGATGCGCAGGTCGCTAGCGCCCAAGGCCCGCGCGGCTTCCACGAATTCGCGCTCGCGCACCGCCAGCACCTGGGCGCGCACCAGTCGCGCATAGCCCACCCATCCGCCCAGCGACAGCGCGAATACCAGATTGAAAATGCCCGGCCCCAGAAACGCGACGAAGGCGATGGCCAGCAGGATTCCCGGGAACGACATGAACGCGTTCATCACCACCACGTTCAGCAGGCGGTCGGTGAGCCCGCCGTAATAGCCGGCGATAGAGCCGAAGATCAGCCCCAGCGTCAGCGACGCAGCTACCACGCATCCGCCCACCAGCATGGAGATGCGCGCGCCAAAAATGATGCGCGACAGAACGTCGCGGCCGAGTTCGTCGGTGCCCATCCAATGCGAGGCCGACGGGCCAAGCAGCCGCGCCGGCAGGTCAATGCGCGCCGGGTCCTGCGGCGCCAGCCAGGGCGCGAAGACTGCGCAGATCACCAGCAGCACCACCATCACCGCGCCCGCGGTGGCCAGCAGGTTATGTCCGGCAACGCGGCGCAGCGAGGCGATTTGAACGGCAGAGGCCATCGTCAGCATGGTAAATCACGGGGGCGATGAAATCGGCGGGAACCCGCCCGGATTGGCGTCTCCGGCCTGGCACAAAGAAGAAAACTGTTCGCCGCCGTGACGGCGAGGTCTAGAATCAAGGGTTCGTCTGGTACCTCGAACGCTCGGTCCATGCTGCCCTTCAAACTGATCTATAGCGAGAAATATTTTCTTCCCATCGGCGAGCACGTCTTTCGTGCCGACAAATACCGCCTGGTTCGGGAGCGCCTGCTGGCCGAGCACCTGGCGGTCGAATCGGATTTCGTCGAGCCGCAGCCGGCCGCCGAATCCGACGTGATGCTGGTGCACTCGCCGCACTACGTGAGCAAGCTGATGGAAGGCACCCTGAGCGCCCGCGAAGAGCTGCAGATGGAGATTCCCTACTCGCCGCAGGTGGTGGACGCTTTCATGCTGCACACCGGCGGCTCGGTGCTGGCGGCCGAACTGGCGCTGAAGGACGGGGTCGCGGTCAACATGGGCGGCGGCTTCCATCATGCCTTTCCCGACCACGGCGAAGGCTTCTGCATGATCAACGATTTCGCCGTCGCCATCCGCTCGCTGCAGAAGCGCGGGCTGATCCGTCGCGCCATGACGGTGGATTGCGACGTTCACCAGGGCAACGGCACTGCCGTTATCTTTGGCAACGCCGCGCGTCCTGCGGCGCCGCTGCCCTCAGGCTCGGCGCCGGTGCTGGGACATCAGCCGGCCACGAACGTCAGGCCAGGTCGGGTGAGGGACGTTTTCACGATTTCGCTGCATCAGGAGGACAACTATCCTTACGTTAAGCCGGCGTCGTCCATTGACGTGGGCCTTCCTGACGGCTGCAATGACGCCGACTATCTTGCCTGGCTAGACAACGCGCTCAGCTCCGGCCTGCGGCAGTTTGAGCCGGAGCTGATCTGTTATGTCGCTGGCGCCGATCCCTATCGCGAGGACCAGCTAGGCGGCCTCAATTTGAGCATCGAGGGACTGAAGCGGCGCGACTTGCTGCTGTTCCGCGCCGCGCAGGCACGCGGCATCCCGGTGATGGTGACCTACGCCGGCGGTTACGCCATGCAGCTCGAGGACACCGTAACCATCCACGCCAACACTGTAGCGGCGGCCGCCCAGGTAATGAGCGCGGCAAGGAAGCGGATCATCGAGCCTGCGTGATATTCTGAAGTCACGGCGGAAGCGCAAATTCCGCCCATCCAGCCTGTGATTTGGACTCCTGACAATGTTTGAGAACCTTACAGACAAACTGCAGCGCGCCTTCAAGAACCTTCGCGGACAGGGCACGCTGACCGAAGAGAACATCGGCGAAGCGCTGCGCGAAATCCGCATGGCGCTGCTGGAAGCCGACGTCAACTTCAAGGTGGTCAAGGAACTGATCGACCACATTCGCGAGAAGGCCGTTGGGCAGGAAGTGATGACCGCGCTCTCGCCCGCCGAACAGGTGGTCAAGATCGTTCGCGACGAACTGATCGACTTGCTCGGCAAAGACACGGCCAAGCTCAAGTTCGCCTCGCAGCCGCCTACCGTCGTGCTGATGGCCGGCCTGCAGGGTTCCGGCAAAACCACCACCTCGGGCAAGCTGGCGCACTGGCTCAAGAAGGGCGGCCATCGTCCCATGCTGGTTTCGGTGGACGTCTATCGCCCGGCCGCGCGCGAGCAGTTGAAGGTTGTCGCCGCGGCCATCAAGGCCCAGCTCTACGAAGGCACGGTGAGCGAGTCCAACACCGCCACGGTCGAGCGGCTGGCGAAAGAAGCGCGGCGCGAGGCCATCAACAACGGCTGCGACGTGCTCATCGTTGACACCGCCGGCCGCCTGCACATTGACGAGCAGTTGATGGACGAGATGCAGTCGCTGAAGAAGCTGCTGAATCCGCAGGAGATTCTCTTCGTCGCCGACTCCATGACCGGCCAGGACGCCGTCAACTCCGCCGACGAATTCCACGACAAGCTCACCCTCACCGGCGTGGTGCTCACCAAGATGGACGGCGATGCCCGCGGCGGCGCGGCGCTCTCCATCCGCAACGTCACCGGCCAGCCCATCAAGTTCATCGGCATCGGCGAAAAGTACGACGCCCTCGAGCCCTTCCATCCCGACCGCATCGTCGGCCGCATCCTCGGCATGGGCGACATTCTTTCGCTCATCGAGAAAGCCGAAGCCAAGCTCGACAAGAAAAAGTCGGAAGAGTTCGCGCGCAAGGCGCTCAGCGGCGACGGCTTCTCGCTGGAAGACTTCCGCGATCAGCTGCGCCAGGTGAAGAAGCTGGGCTCGCTGCAATGCATCATGGGCATGATGCCCAAGATCGGCCCCTTCGCCAACATGCAGCAGGCCGCCGACAAGGTGGACGAGAAGCAGATCACCCGCGTCGAGGCCATCATCAACTCCATGACCGCCTACGAGCGCGAGCATCACGAGGTCATCAACGGCAGCCGCCGCAAGCGCATCGCGCGCGGCTCCGGCACCAGCGTGCAGGAAGTGAACCACCTGCTGCGCCAGTACGCCCAGATGCGCAAGATGTTCAAGAGCATGGGCAAGCCCAGCTTCGCCCGGCGCATGGCGGGAATGAAAATGCCGGGGATGTAGGGCAGTGGATAGTGGGTAGTGGATAGTGGATAGTTCGAGCGACCCACTGCAGGCCTCTTCATCCCGAGTGCTCACTGTACGAACTTTCCTCTCGAGCGCAGCGGGTACAACCTAACGATCTGTTATCCCGAGCGCAGCGCAACTTTAAATCCTGTCATCCCGAGCGCAGCGACTACACCTTTACGACTTGTCATCCCGAGCGCAGCGAAGCGGAGCCGAGGGACCTGCGGTTTCTAAACTCGCCGCGGATCTCAGCGTCGCTTCATGCTCTCCGCGCACCGCGAGAGTACATGTTCGGTACGGTGGTGGGCCTGATTTCCACGGTGGTGATTTCAGCCATTGCCCTCTACTTTCTGCTGATGCGCCGGTATGCGTTTGAGCGGAGTGGAAATGCGCAGGCGCCGCCCCGCCAGGCGACACTCGCCTCTGGTTGAAGCACTCCTCATTTGCGGGCAATGCGCGCCGCCCTTGACAAACCCTTTTACGACGGACGATTATCGCTTGCACCCAGGCAAACCTGTGCGTCCGATGTCTGCGCCCGAACCCATGGCGATATTCATATCCTCACTTCTGCGGGGCGTGCTGTGGCGGCGCCCGCAACGCGCGCTGGCCATGTTGCTTCTCGCCGCGGCGGTTCCGCTGCTTACCTCGTGCAAAAGCAATTACAACTGCAGCAGCCCGCACTGCTACGGGCGCGTGGACTGGGAAAATCTGAGGCCGGCGGCGGTTTCGCTGGAAGCCACGGTGAAGCTGATGCCCATGAATGGCGGCGACGGCTTTGTGGACGACGAGATGTGGATGGTGGATTCCGGCAACGCCAATTGCAGCAACTACGGCATGTGCTGGCTGGAGATGGGAGCGCTCGCCGGCCCGGCATGGTTCAGCGATGACGCCACGCATCTGTTCTGGGCGGAGAACCGTCCCGCCTCCAGTGGCAACAGCGGCGGCTTCTTCTTTCATCCGCTGGCCACGCCCTCGGGCAACGAACTGAACAACCATGTTGACTACGTGATGACCCGCGACGCGCGGCCGGTCAGCGGCGACGGCTGGATCATCGCGGCGACCACGGCAGCCAATCAATACATCGCGACCACGAACAACGCGATGAATCCTCCCACCCGGGTGCAGATTGGTCAGGAGCTTTACGGCACCTCGGGCGCGAGCGCACCCATCGTGGACTTCGACGCCACCGCCGTCGGCACCAGTACCACAGTGTGGGACAACGTGGAAGTTACGACCGACGGCAACATCGAGAGCGACTCGCCGCCCATTGGCTACTGGCAACTTTCGCCCAGCGCCGGCGCCGGTGGAACTTTCATCACCCGGTGCTGCCAATGAGACTTCGTGCGCTCTGGCTCAGCGGCGTGCTTCTTCTTGTCGGCCTGTGGTGCGGTTGCGAACGCGGTCCGACAAATTTCTTCTACCCGAAGCGAACCAGCCTGCAACATTTCCAGGGCGCCAAACCGACGCCCATCGCCGGCATTCCCGCCGTGCCGGTCAAGACCCCAGGTTCGACGCCGGCATTTTCTCAGAACGATGTTCGCGCGTACGTGCAGTCGCATGGGCTGCCGGGATCGCTGGCCAAGTTGAGCCGTCTTGATGCGGTGCAGTCGGTGAGCTTCCTGCGCGCCGACCAGGCCAGCCAGATGCTTGACAACGAGCCCACCGAGACGGAGCCTGACCGTGCGGTGTGCGTCGTGATCGAGACCGGCGACTTCGCCATTCCCATGCCCGACCGGCGGGTGATCCACTATCCGGTGGCCGCCGAGGTCTTCGACGCGCGCACCGGCAACTTCCTGATGAGCGCCGGTCTGGGCAAGGCGCCGGCCACGCTGACTTCACAAAACCCTGCAACCAAATAGCAGACGTTAAACTGCACATCTTTGACAGTGGGAACCAATGTCGCCGCGCTGCGATTAGCCAGGTTGCGATTCGAAGTTACTTCCGCGGAGTTGCCGCTGTAATACTTATTCGTGCCGCCTGCTGATTGCCCTATCGCAGTTTCTTGCTGGCTACTAAACTCAGATTGTTCGACCGAAGTCCTGGCCATGCGACTCTCGCGACAGCTTCTGTTGTGCATTGCTCCGCTGGCACTGGTGACGCTGTCAGTCGTCTTTGTTGCCGCACAAACCCCATCCCAAGCAGCAGAGAAAGAATTCAAGAACAGGCAGTCGGAGTTAATGACGTCAGCGCGCCAGGGCGACGTTGCCAGCGTGATGTACCAGCTTCGGAAGGGAGCCGATGCTAATGCGCTGGGCTGGGGGGATGGAACGCCGCTTGATGCAGCGGTGATGGGTGGCCACTTAGAGGCGGTCGAGACGTTGCTTCACGCCGGCGCCCGCATCAACCCCAAGCCTGGCAGCCGCAGCCCTTTGATGTGGGCGGCCCAGTTGGGCCACCATGCAATCGTGAGCCTGCTAATCGATGCCGGCGCCGACGTGAATCTCACTGATGCCTCCGGTGGCACCGCCCTGATGTACGCCTCCTCTCGCGGCGACGTTGTCATCGCGCAGGCGTTGCTGAAAGCCGGCGCCGCCATCTCCGCCGAGAACAACGACGGCAACACTGCGCTGACGATGGCGGTGTGGGGCTGCCATGAAGACATGGTGCGCGAGCTTCTGGACCACGGCGCGCGACTCGGCCCGCACGACTGGCAGAGGGAGCGTCCGCCCGAGTTCAGCGATTTCCCGGTGACCCAGATCTACAGCGGCGCGTCGGTGCCGCCGGATTTTCGCAGCAATCCTGAAGCGCGCGAGTATCGCACGCGTCTGACGGCGGCAGCCAAGGGACGTCCCGACTTCGCCGGACATTACATCGTTGCCGAGTGGGGCTGCGGCAGCAACTGCCAGTCGCATATGCTCATTGACGCGCGCACCGGCGCTGTCTTCGACCCTTTCTCCCGTGAGGCAACCGATCGCGGCGCCAGCTACCAGGTGGACAGCGGCCTCTTCATCGCCAACCCGGCGGATGATGGTGTGGCCTATGAGGACGATCCGGTCAGCAGAATTGGGGTCGAGTACTACGTGCTGCGCAAGGGCAAGCTGTCGCTGATTTACGGGCAGGCGTGCTCGGTGGTGGACAAACGCCAGAAGTGCGGATGTCCCGAGCTGCAGAAATTCGCTATGCACCCGCCACAGAAATAAACGTTCCCTGGACCCCCGTCGAGGAGAAGTTGCTGTATTGGTGACATGTCAACAAACTGGCAAAAACGCAAAGAGGCAAAGAGGCATGCCTCCACACCCCTCAAATTCAAGGGTTAACTTCAATGGAATCAGGACTTAACCCTTAAACCCTGCAGAATCAGCAGATGCAGCCAAATTGCGCGCTAAGCTGTTGATTCTAATCATGCGATGCACGCCTTTTTATTTGGTGTTTGCGGCCTGTCGAAGTCCAAGTTCCAAGCCGCGGGAGCAGGCCTTTCGAGCCCGCTCCCGCGCCGTTCCTCTTCCGGCTTAGGGCGTGACTTCGAAGATCACGCCATTGCCGCTGGCTCCGCCCAGCACCGCGGTGCCCAGGATGTTGCCGTTGGATTCGACGCTCACGCTTCCGCCGGGATAGCCGCCATCGGTGCCGCCGGTGAAGTCGTGCAGGTCGCTATAGGTCCACGATCCGCCCGACTTGGTCAGCTTGAACACCGAGCCGTAACCGTAGGAGTCATCCATGAAGGTCGTGCCGTAGAGGTTGCCGCTCGGGTCCATGGTGAGCGACGCCACCGGGCCATCGGCGCCGGTAAGGCTGGTCAGCACATTGATGTTCCACGAGCCGCCCGAGGGGCTGAGTTCGAACACCGTGCCGCCGCCATTGGCGCCGCGCTCGGTGGTCGCGCCATACAGATTGCCGGCGCTGTCGAAGATCACCCCAGCCGCGGGATAGGCGCCGTCGCTGCCGCCCTTGAAGCTATACAGCGTGGTCTCGGTCCATCCCGAGCCCGAAGGCGTCAGCTCAAACACCACGCCCCAGTTGTACTGGCCGCGGTTGTAGGCGGTGCCGTAGAGATTGCCGGCGCTGTCGGCGACCAGCCCATCGTAGGGCGTCGCGCCATCGTTGCCGCCGGTGAAGGTCCAGAGGATGGTCTCGGTCCAGCTATCGCCGTTACGCGAGAGCTCATAGACTGAGCCGCCGCCGTCGGCGCCGCCGATCTGCGTCGTGCCATACACATTGCCCTGGGCGTCGAGCAGCAGGTTGCCGGAGTTGCAGCCGTCCTGGCTCTTGCGGAAGGTGTGCATCAGCGTCTCGTGCCAGTTGGAGAGGATGGAAACCGGACGCGATGCCGAGGGCTGGAGATGCAGCGCGCTGCCGCAGGGGCCGCCCATTACCGAGTTATATCCAGCGCCGACATAGATGCTGCCATCCGCCGCGATCGTCACCCCGGCGTTGGGCTCGCCGTCCTGGTCGGCGAAGTTGTAAACGGGGTTCAGCAGCCAATGCGAGCCGCTCTTGCTCAGCTTGTACACAATGCCGTTGCCGTTCTGTCCGCCCAGAGCGGCGGTGCCGTAGTAATTGCCCGAGCGATCCACCGCCAGGCCATAAGGCGGCGAGCCGCCATCCTGCGCGCCGGTGAAGTTATGAATGACGGTGTAGGTTTGCGCCGAAGCCGCTAGGGCGAAGGCAGCGAGTCCAAGCAGGAAAATTGCCGAAGCGATTAGTAATTTTCGGCAGCGATTCTGAACATGCTTCATGTATGTGACATCTCCTCAATAGGGATCATGATTTGTCGTGCTGAACTGTCGTGCAAGGTGCAGCCCTCAGTGAGGCGAGTGCAGCGCAGTAAGTGACCCGGGTTAACCTGTTCGAGCGAGGATGGACGCGGGATGTGCCTGATCGCCGGTCTCCCGTGGCGTGGAGGAGGAGAGCCGTAAAGCTTTCGCGATTCTACGTCGCCAATGCGGCAGGGAACAAGCGTGCTGCGCACAGTTTGTGACCAGTCGCGCCGCGGCGGTGATGGCTTACACCTCGGCGTCAACTTCAGTTGCAACTTCCGCGGCTTCAGCAACCGCACCTTCGTCCGCGGCCGGCGCCTGCTCCTCCAGCATGAACTCCAGTACCTCCTGCGGCGCCGATGAAGTCCACACCGGCGCGAACGACAGCCGATGCAGTGGTGTCGGGCCTTTTTCGCGCAGCACCTTCAGATGGTGCGGCGTGCTGTAGCCCTTGTTCGACGCCAGCCGGTACTCGGGAAAGACCGGGTCCCAAGCGCTGACCATGGCGTCCCGCTCCACCTTGGCGATGATGGACGCCGCCGCGATGGACGCCGACAGCGCGTCGCCGTGGATGATCGGCGTTTGAGCGCACTCGCAGGTCAGCCGCAAGGCGTCAATCAGCAGATGATCGGGCGCGGCGGTCAGCTTCGATACCGCTTCTTCCATGGCGCGCTTCGAGGCCCAGTAGATATTGATCTGGTCAATGGTGGCGACGTCCACCGCCGCGACCGCCCAGGCGATGCAGTGCTGGCGAATGCGGACGGCCAGCTTCTCGCGGGTCTCGCGATCGAGCAGCTTGGAATCGCGCAGGCCCTTGATGCGGTAGTTGGGATCGAGAATCACCGCGCCGGCGACGACTGGGCCGAACAGGGAACCGCGGCCGACTTCGTCCACGCCGGCCACCAGTTGCGCGCCCGTGGCCCAGGCCAGCTTCTCGTACTTCAGCGTACACTTCAGCCGCTTCAGCAGGCGCAGCTTCAGCGTGGCCTGCGACACCGGCTTCTCGCCGGGCTTCTGCCGCAGCAGCGTGCGCTTTCTCTTCTTGGCGGGCTTCGGCTTCTTTTTGGGAGACGGCACTACAGGTCACCGACCGGGAATGAATGGCTCTATTAAATCACGGCGGGGGCGAGGATTTGACATTGCGGTCCCGGACTCTGCCCCGTGGTAATTGGCGGGCACTTGTGAAGACCGAAAAACGTTTGCTCGACGCAGCTCCGATGCTATGCTTCGTCTCAGATTGCGTCGTTCTGCGAAGCGCTGGTAGGCAGGCCGTCATTCCGAAAAAGCGGACGGCAACAACGCAACCCGCAGGAGTAGTCAATGACCCGCCCACTTCGCGCCTGCAAAGCCCTTTTGCTGTTCGGCCTGGCGGCCAGCACCAGGTTTTGCGTCGCTCAGTATGTGATCGCGACGGTGCCTACCGGAACCAGTCCCTACGCGATCGCAGCCAACGCCGTTACCAACCAGATCTACGTGGCCAATTACGGTTCCAACACCGTAACGGTCATTGATGGCGCCACGAACAACCCGACGACAGTCGGCGTCGGTACGAATCCTCAAGCGGTCGCGGTTAACTCCACGACAAACAAGATTTATGTCGCGAATTATGGCTCGAACACGGTTACGGTGATCGATGGATGGACGAACGACACGGCAACTGTCAATGTAGGAGTCAACCCGCAGGCTATAGCGATCAATCCCGCGACTAACAAAATCTACCTCGCGAATAATTGCGCGAGCAGCTCAGGCTGCAGCTCCGCCGGCATCGTGACCGTCATTGACGGTGCCACCAATCAGCCTTCTCCAATTACCGTGGGGCGACACCCGTACGCAGTTGCGCTCAATCCGGTTACGAACAAGATTTATGTAACCACGTGCGGCAGCGATCCAACCTGCGCCAGTCCGTGGGCAGTTACGGTTATCGACGGCGCAGACAACAGCACTGCATCTGTAAACGTCGGAAGCTACACATATGACGTCGAGGTCAATTCCGTCACCAATAAGGTTTACGCGGTGAATGCATCTTGCGCATCGCCCCTTTGTTATAGCCAGGGCACGGTGACGGTGATTGATGGAGTTACAAACAATACGACAACCGTAACCGCCGGCAACTCTCCCTATTCGGCTGTGGTTAATTCCAGGCTGAATAGAGTCTACGTGATGAACCTTTGCGGGGTTGATTACAGCTGTCAATCTGGAACAGTGACGGTAATCGACGGTGCCACGAATAACACGGCGACTGTGCAAGTCGGTCGAAATCCACCGTTCGCCGGGCTCGACACGGCTACCAATAAGCTCTTCGTCGCTAATACCTGCGGTTGGTACGACCAATGCCAGGAGCCGGGTAGCGTTAGCACTATTGACGAGTTGAATGACACGAATGGGGTTGCGGTTGGTACGCAGCCATATCACGTCGCCGTGAATTCGGAGACCAACAGAATCTATGTCGGGAATTATGCGGACAATACCGTCTCTGTTATAGCCGGCGACTCTCCGCAGCAATTCGTGCCACTTACGCCGTGTCGTGTCGTGGATACACGCAACCCGGATGGAGATTTCGGAGGACCGCCGATTCAGGGAGGTACGTACCGTCCCTTCTACCTCTGGCGTGGAGGGTGCGACATACCTCAGGGCGTCACCAATTTTTCGCTGAATGTTACCGTGGTTCCTCACGGTCCACTTGGGTACCTCACCCTCTGGCCCGATGCTCAGCACCAGCCTGCGGTTTCAACGCTGAACTCTCTCGACGGGAGAATCAAGGCTAACGCGGCAGTGGTTACCGATGGCTTCAACGGTGCAATTGACGTGTACGCGTCAGACACTACCGACGTGATCCTCGACATCAATGGCTATTTCGCGCCGGTCGGCGGCTCGACCCTAGCGTTTTATCCGCTGACGCCGTGTCGCGTATTCGATACGCGCAAGGCCGACGGAGATCTGGGCGGTCCTTACCTGCAAGCCAAATGGAGCGTCAGATCCCGATACTGGAAGCCACGGCGTGCAACATTCCTTCCAGCGCGCAGGCCTACTCGCTGAATTTCACCGCTGTTCCGCTGAATGGCGGACCGTTGGGATACCTGACGGTGTGGCCGACAGGACAGTCGCAACCGCTGGCATCAACCTTGAACGATTTGACGGGAACGATCGTGGCCAACGCGGCGATTGTGCCCACCGGCGCCGGCGGGAATATCTCTGTCTATCCCAGCAACGATACCAACCTGGTCGGCGATATTAACGGCTATTTCGCGCCGGCCGGTGCCGGCGGACTATCGCTTTATACCGGAGCACCGTGTCGCGTGCTCGATACGCGCAAGGTTGGCGGTGGTCAGCCGTTTAACGGGGAACTGAATCCGCCGGTGGATGTCGTCGGCAGCCCGTGCGGCATACCAGGTACCGCGCAGGCCTACGTCTTCAACGCGACGGTGGTGCCGCAGGGAGCCTTGGGATATCTGACGCTGTGGCCGGATGGCGACAATCAGCCGCTGGTATCGACGCTGAATGCGTTGGACGGCGCGATCACCTCCAACATGGCCATCGTTCCCTCCAGCAATGGCAAGGTTGACGCCTACGCCTCGGGCACGACGCAATTGATCCTGGATATCTCCAGCTACTTTGCGCCCTAGTAGCGCACTGGCGCGGCCTTGCGACTGCGGGGAAGCTACCAGAGCCGGCTCGGCGATGCTGCACCGGCCCTCGCCTTATGGTGTCACGTCCCAGGTTGAATCGGTGGAACCGAATCTTTGCCGCGCTATTCCTTGACCTTAGTTGCGCGGTCAGCTTAAATGAACTATCGGGCCGAATGCGCCGCGGCCCTCATTGCTGCGCGTGTCGTCAACCCGAGACTGCATCTGATCGCCTTCGCGGGCGATCTTCACGACCAACAGTTGAAGGAGAGAGTGGATGCGAATCGCCTTTCTAGGGCTGGGCATCATGGGCCGGCCGATGGCCGCCAACCTGGTTAAAGCAGGACATGAAGTTTCCGTATGGAACCGCACGGCGCGCAAGCCGGTGGAGGGCGCACGTACTGCCGTCTCTCCGGCCGACGCCGCGCGTGAGGCCGAGGTAGTGTGGAGCTGCGTGGCCGATACCGCCGCGGTGGAGCGGGTCATGTTCGGCGAGGACGGCGTGGAACAGTCGCTCCACGAAGGCATGATCATCGTGGATTCCAGCACCATCTCACCCAAGGCCACCGTCCGCTTCGCCCAGCGCATGGCGGAAAAAGGGGTGCACTGGGTGGACGCTCCTGTAACAGGTTCCAAAATCGGCGCGGAGAACGCCCAGCTCATCTTCATCGTGGGCGGCGCCACCGAGGCGGTCGAGTATCTTCAGCCCCTGTTCAAGGCCATGGGCAAGCAGGTAATTCACGTCGGCGAGACCGGCAAAGGGCAGAGCGCTAAGATCTGCATGAACTTGATGATAGCGCTCATTTATGAAGGATTTGCTGAGGCTTATACCCTGGCGTCCAAGATGGGCGTGGATCCCCACAAACTGATCGAACTGATCCAGGCTTCCATGGTGCGCTCGGGCGTGACCGACTACAAAGCGCCGTTCGTGCTGCGCCGCGATTACACACCCAACTTCCCCATGCGCCTGATGCACAAAGACATTCACATTCTTCTGGAAATGGCTAAGGAGAATAGAGTTAAGCTGCCGGCGCTGGAGACCGTGGAAGAAATTTACGATCTGGCCGCCGAAGAAGGCTGGGGCGATCAGGATTACGCCGCCACCATCGGCCTGCTGGAAAAGTGGGCCGGTCTGAATCAGAACCGCAGCTAAGGCTTAACTGGGCTTGGGCGGTTCCACCACGTAAAAGCGGTTGGGATTGCCCGGCTCGATATGGTTCTTCTCGAAGCTGGCTTTGATGCGGCGTCGCATCTCGCGGCGCACCGTGTCCTGCGTGCCCGGGCGGGTCTTCATCAGCACCAGGTAATCCACCTCGCTGCCGCTCACCTTCTCGATACCCGGCACCTCGGGCTTAGCCACCACCATGTTCGCGAACTGCGGATCGGCAGCGACCTCGGCGCTGACCTGCTTCAACAGCTCAACCACCTTGTCGCTGGCCTCGCCATAGGCGACGGAGACGTGCAGCGCCAGTTGCGTCCAGTCGCGGGTCAGGTTGCTGACAATTTTTATCTCGCTGCTGGGGATAGTGTTCACGGCGCCATCGGCATCGCGCAACACCGTCCGCCGCAGGGTGATGGCTTCCACCACGCCGGTTATGCCGGCGATCTTCACCGTGTCTCCGATGTCATACTGGTTCTCCACCAGGATGAAGAAGCCGTTGATGAAGTCGTGCACCAGGGTTTGCGCGCCGAAGCCCACAGCAAGGCCCGCAATGCCGGCGCTGGCCAGCAGGGGGCCCATGTTGATGCCCAGCAGCGGCAGGACCTGCATCGCCGCCAGAAACAGAATGATGAACAGGCCAACGCTGTAGATGACGCTGGAGAGGGTGCGCAATTGCTGCGAGCGCACCGCCGAGGGCAGGACGTCGTTCTCGCTGAGCTTGCTCAGTTTGCGCGACACAATCTTCAGCAGCCGCGTCAGGATGAAGGCGATGATGAGGATGCCAACGATGCGCGGCACTTGATGGCGCACGAACTCGAAGCTGTCGTCGCGCCAGCCATCGAGCATCTGGCGGAGGCTCTCTTTGGCGGGATGCGGATTGATAGTCGCGTCGTAAATGCGGGTCAGCAGGGCAAAGAACATTTCTGGCGGATTATAACAATGGGTTTCACTGCAAAGATGTGAGCCTGCGCGGGAAGGATGGCTGGGCTGCATCACGCGCGCCAGGCGCGCTTATAATCAGCTCAAAGCGTATGAATAACCGCAAGCTTTTCACTGCCATGATGCGTTTTGTCTATCCTCTGCTGATTGCATTCTTGCTGGCAACGTCTGCCGCGCGCCTGCAGGCGCAAGCTGAGGAACCGCCGTCCCCGTCGCACGAGCCGATCATCGCTCCTCAGGGCAGCGACAACGAGCCCTGGGTGCGCGAGAAGCAACACGAGCTGGCCAAGCAGGTGAACCTCAAGCGTCAGCAGGAGCTTAAGAAAGACACCGACAAGCTGCTCGAACTTGCCACCCAGCTCAAGCAGTACGTGGACAAGTCCAACGAGAACGTGCTCTCGTTGGATGTGATGAAGAAGGCAGAAGAGATCGAGAAGCTGGCCAAGAGCGTCAAGGACAAGATGAAAGGTCCGTGACGGCGGCGAGGAATTCCGCGCCGCAAACTGCGCCAGTCTTTCGCCCAGTCCCGGCTACTTGCCGGTGGTGAAATCAATGGATGACAGGCAAAGGTTATCGCTGTTGGAGATGTCGTGCATACTCAGCGCCATCCAGTTGCCGTCGTCGGCGCGCTTAAAGGCGGCCTTTCCGCTGTAATACTTGCAATTCAAAACCGCGCGTTCGCCGATCTTAAGCGCCTGGCTGCCGTTGGTGAAGGTGAAGTCGCCGCTGGCGTTCTTGTCGTCAGGCGCGATGTCCACCTTGGTCACGGTAACGTGGGTGTCGGGGGAGAAACCTCTGTCCAGCAGCGTCTGCTGCAATGCCGATTGCAGCAGGGTGGAGGCAGTATCGTTGTCAAGCTTGCGGTTGCCGCCTTTGCAGGAACACAGCAGCAGACTGGCGACCAGAGCGCATCCGGCCACACGGGAATAACTCATCAATGATGACTCCTGTACGTACGCACAACGCTGTGGCGAATTCTAAGACGATTCCCCAACCCTGACAAGATAAGCGTCGCTGACGGCCGACGCCATCCCTTGGCGGGATGGCGTCGGCCTTGAAAGCGCGGTGCTCTATGCTTTCGCCTTGACGATGCGCATTCCGTAGAACGACCGGTACACGAATACGAAGGAGATGAGGAAGAACACCGTTGCCAGGATGTGCGCGAAGCGCTCTCCCTGGGTCGCGGTCAATTGCACTGCCAGCTCCACCGCCAGCAACCCGAACAGGGTGGTGAACTTGATGATCGGGTTCATGGCAACCGACGAGGTGTCTTTGAAGGGATCGCCCACGGTGTCACCGATCACGGTGGCGTCGTGCAGCGGCGTGCCCTTTTGCTTCAGGTCCACTTCCACGATTTTCTTGGCGTTGTCCCAGGCGCCGCCGGCGTTGGCCATGAACATGGCCTGGTACAGACCGAAGGCGGCGATTGAGATGAGGTAGCCGATGAAAAAGAACGGCTCGATGAAGGCGAACGCCAGGGTGACGAAGAAGACCGCGAGGAAGATGTTGAACATGCCCTTCTGCGCGTACTTGGTGCAGATTTCAACCACCTTCTTGCTGTCGGCCACCGAAGCCTTGACCACGCCTTCCAGCTTGATGTTGGCTTTGATGAATTCGACGGCGCGGTAAGCGCCGGTGGTTACCGCCTGGGTGGAGGCGCCGGTGAACCAGTAGATGATGGCGCCGCCGCTGATGAGGCCGAGCACGAAAGGTGCGTGCAGCAGCGAGAGTTTGCCGACATTCTCCGTCAGGCCGCGAGTGAGCGCCATGATGATGGAGAAAATCATGGTGGTTGCGCCGACGACGGCGGTGCCGATCAGCACCGGCTTGGCGGTGGCCTTGAAGGTGTTGCCGGCGCCGTCGTTCTCTTCCAGTAGATGCTTGGCGCGCTCGAAATTGACGTCGATGTTGTAGTTCTTCTTGAGATCGCTGGCGATGTTCGGCTCCTGCTCGATGAGCGAGAGCTCATACACCGACTGCGCGTTGTCGGTCACCGGGCCGTAGGAGTCCACGGCGATGGTCACCGGCCCCATGCCCAGGAAGCCGAAAGCCACCAGGCCGAAAGCGAATACCGCCGGAGCCAGCATCAGTTCGCCCAGGCCGAAGTTGCTGACGTAGTAGCCGGTCGCCATCAATGCGACCATGGTGAAGCCCAGGTAGTAGCAGGAGAAGTTGCCGGCGACAAAGCCCGACAGAATTCCCAACGAGGCCCCGCCCTCATCCGCCGAGGTGACGACTTCCCGCACATGGCGCGACTCCACCGAGGTAAAGACTTTGACCAACTCGGGGATGATGGCGCCGGCCAGGGTTCCGCAGGAGATGATGGTTGCCAGCTTCCACCATTGCGTGCTGTCGCCGCCGAGGATGGGGACGATCAGGTACGACACGATGTAGGTGAGAACGATGGAGATGATCGAGGTCAGCCAGACCAGCGAGGTCAGCGGGGTTTCGAAGTTCATCTCATCGGCATTGCCAAAGCGCGCTTTAGCAACCGCTTCGTTCAAGAAGTAAGCCACGGTGCTGGAGACCAGCATCATGATGCGCATGACGAAGATCCATACCAGCAACTGCACCTGGACGTGGGGATTTTTGACGCCCAGCAGGATGAAGGTGATAAGGGCTACGCCGGTCACGCCGTAGGTCTCGAAGCCGTCGGCGGAAGGGCCAACTGAGTCGCCGGCATTGTCGCCGGTGCAATCGGCGATTACCCCGGGGTTGCGGGCGTCGTCTTCCTTGATCTTGAAGACGATCTTCATCAGGTCGGCGCCGATGTCGGCGATTTTGGTGAAGATGCCGCCGGCGATACGCAGCGCGGCCGCGCCCAGCGACTCGCCGATGGCGAAGCCGATGAAGCACTGCCCGGCGTAGTCAGCCGGAATGAACAGCAGAATACAGAGCATGATCAGCAGTTCGACCGAAATCAGCATCATGCCGATGCTCATGCCCGCCTTGAGCGGAATAGCGTAAATGGGATAGGGCTTGCCGCGCAGTCCGGCAAAGGCGGTGCGCGAGTTGGCATAGGTGTTCACGCGGATGCCAAACCAGGCCACGCCATAGCTGCCGATGATGCCGATCACGCTGAACAGCAGGATGATGGGCAGGGTCACGCCCACGGGCTTGCCGGGGACCGGCGCCAGCCATCCGAAGTATGCCAGGATGACGACTGCGATAAAGGCCCACAAGATCACTAAGAACTTGCCCTGAGTGATCAGATAGGTCTTGCAGGTTTCGTAGATCAGGCTTGAGATATCGCCCATGCTCTTGTGTACGGGCATGTTCTTCAGTTGCAGGCAAATTGCCAGGCCGAAGACCAGGCCGAAGGCGCAGAAGATGAGACCGATGGTGAGCAGCTTGTGGCCGTCCATCCCCCAAAGGAAGGGGACCGAGGACAGGTCGGGCAATTGCAGGTTGGCTTCGCCCGCCGGCTCAGCCGGTTGCGCCAGCGCAGCCGCGTGCAGCAAGAGCACGGTGGCGGCAGCGCCCATGATTTTCATGGCCCGCTGCATGCCGGACGGAATGGTGGACAGGCGCCGCGATGCGGCTAGCCAAGTGTGCATAAGAGTTCCTCCGCTGGGTGCGCCGCACACGTTCGGCGGGCGTCCCGGATGATGACGTTGTTCGTCTTGCAGATTTGCGCTCTCAGGCGAGCCTCCGCCGTTAGCGTTTCCTATGAGATCAATGTCCGCCCGGCAGGTCAGGGCGACGCAGTCTCCGCCTACGACTCGCAACATCGAGCACCACAGAAGACGGGACTTGGACCTGCTGGAATCCCGGAAACGCGCTTCCACTCCAAGACGGAAGTGTTGAGGTTTGGCCGCGTCGGGAAAAACTTGCACCTGTTTGTGTGCAACTGAACACACATCTAGGTACAGCATATAAGGCACGTCTTTATAACATTTTGAAGGGCGTTGGGTCAATGGAACGATGGGGTGATGCGGAGGTTTGAATTGTGCGCGAGGGCGGCGTTCATTTTCCGACCGAGCAAGCCTCCGAGCCGGACGGAAGAACTTGCAGGCCCTCCCCCAGCAGGAACATACTTCTGGCCTCGAAATGGACGACTCGTAACCGGTCTTGCGCCGAAAGGAGAGCGACCATGCGCCGCATCAGTTTCGCACTTGCCCTGGCTTTGTCCTTCGCCTGCATCAGCTTTGCCCAGCAACCGTCTGAACATGCGCCTGCCACAGCGACACCCAACGGTTCCATCCTTCCGCCAGGCCCGGTGCTGGGGGGTGACGGCACGCCGTACTACATTCCGATCTGGCGAACCAACAGCTATCTGCTGAGTTCCGTGATGTACCAGAACGGATCCAGCATCGGAGTTGGCACCCAGGCGCCAGCCACTACGCTCGACGTCAACGGCGGCATCAATGCCGCGACGACGTACAGCCTTGGCGGAAAGACCCTATTGAGCGCGACCGCTCCAGGGAACCTGGCTCTAGGTATTGATACCGGGCAGGGTGGCAGCTTCAACACCTTTCTGGGCTGGGACGCCGGCACCACCAACCAGGGAGCGTTCAACGTTTTCGTTGGCGCTTCGCCGGGATGGCGCAGTCCCGGCGGAGAAAACAACATCGGCATTGGCTATCAGGCCGGGCTTACGGTAGGCGGTAACGGCAACGTCATGATCGGCGGAGGCGCCGGCGGCCAGGTCACCATCGCCAGCAACAATACTCTGGTTGGCAATAATGCCGGCCCGTACCTCGGCACTGGCAGCGGCAATACCTATCTCGGCAGCGGCGCAGGTTCGGGAGAGACCAGCCATACCGGCAGCAACAATATTTTCATCAACCATGCTGGGACGCCGTATGACACCGGCACGATTCGCATTGGCGACGGACGCTATCAGACCTCGGCTTACATCGCCGGTGTGTACCACGCCACCGTCTTGAACAACGCCTTGCCCGTGTACGTGGACTCAAATGGCGAATTGGGCACCATGGCTTCCTCGCTGCGTTACAAGGAGCAGGTGCGAGACATGGGCGGCAGCACCGACGCGTTGATGCGACTGCGACCGGTGACGTTCTTCTACAAGGCACAGTACAGCAACGGCGAGCGGACCCTGCAATATGGGCTGATTGCGGAAGAGGTAGCGAAGGTCTATCCCGAGCTGGTGGCCTACGACAGCGACGGCCAGCCTTACAGCGTTCGCTATCAGTACCTGAGCACCATGCTGTTGAATGAAGTGCAGAAGCAGTATCAGCGGGCGGAGGCGGAGGCGAAGGTCATCGGCACGCAGGAGCAGAAGATTGAAGAGTTGGAGCAGCGGCTGACGCGGCTGGAGGAGATGGTGCACCCGCGGTAGGGGGCTCGTGGAAGCGGGAATCGGGTTTGAGTCAAGCGGACCGCTTCGACGATGTCATCCGCGCCAGGGCGGCAGCCCAGTGAGCCCGGGGCGTAAGCCCCGGGTGGACGTCGTCGCATTCGCTCGCTTTAGCCGACGGCAGATGTGAACCTCGCGGCACTGGCTGGGCAGAACTCCCTCAAGCGCAAAGAGGGAGAGTTCGCGCACACTTCCGTTTTCTCACGAGCACAATACATGGCCAGCGCCGCTGCCGGCTCTACGGCAGCAATTTCCGCCGCGCCGCGCCCAGCAAGGTCAGCGCGCCTACGCCCATCAGCGTCAGGCTGCTGGGTTCGGGCGTGGTGCCGTTGGCAAACTGCAAGTCGAGTTGCAGGTCGAGGCCAGGCGTCGTGGTCAAACCTTCCAGGTTCAGCCACACGTCGGTGCCGTCGAAGGTGATGTCGCTGGCTGTGAAGCCCGCGATGTCGTTATAGGCGATGGTCACGCCGGTGATCGGTGATCCGCCGGAATCCACCACCAGGCCATAACCGTTGAAGTCGGCAGCCGTGAAGTTAATGTCCTCACCGGCAACGTTGGTCAGGGTGATCTCGTCGGGATAGACGGTGAGATCATGCTGGCCAAACGAATTGACGGTGAAGCCGCCGCTGCGTCGACGGTCCCAGTCCCCAGCACTTCGTAGATGTCATTCTGCTCGGGATAGAGGTAGTTGACGGTGACCGTCGCTCCGGCTAGATCGGCGAAGGCAGGAGTGGCGGCAACGAACAACAACAGAAGGCTGAGACCGATGAGGCAACGTCGCATGGTTCCTCCTCTGGCAAAGCTTGAAGAAGCCCTGGGGCCCAAGGAAGATAAGAAGGGAACAGTAGTACGCAACTCTTCTGTTGTCAAGAACCTAGAGCGAATCCCAGTGGCACAAACCGGCCATTTCGGAGTGTCGTCGGCTTAAAGCCAACTCGGATTCCTATAGCCAGTGCGGCACGTCTGAAGGCGCGTCCATGGATACCGGCCACTGGCCATCAGTCACTATGCACTATCCACTATCCACGGCCGCACTACTCCATCCCGAGCTGCCAGTAGAGGAAGCTATAGATATCGGTCCACTCTTCTACCAGTTTGGAGATGGGCTTGCCGGCGCCGTGCCCGGCCTTGGGCTCGATGCGCAGCAGGATGGGATTGGGGGCGCCGTTTTCAGCCTGCAATAACGCGGTCATCTTCTTGGCGTGCATGGGATCGACGCGCGTGTCAGTGTCGGCGGTCATGAACAGTACCGCGGGATAGCTGGTGCCGGGCTTCACGTTCTGATACGGCGAATAGGCAAGCAGCCACTGGAACTGCTTGGCATCGTCGGACGAGCCATACTCGGGCACCCAGAGCTTGGCGATCTGGAAGTGCTGATAGCGCAGCATGTCCAGCAGCGGCACCTGGCAAATCACGGCGCGGAACAGGTCCGGACGCTGGGTGATCGTCGCGCCCATCAGCAGGCCGCCATTGCTGCCGCCGCGAATGGCCAGATGTTCGCGATCGGTGTAGCCCTCTTTCTGCAAATATTCCGCCGCAGCGATGAAGTCGTCGAAGACGTTCTGCTTCTTGTCGAGCATGCCGGCGCGATGCCAGTCTTCGCCGAACTCGCTGCCGCCGCGCAGGTTGGCGACAGCGAAGACGCCATCGCGGTCCAGCCAGGGAAAGATAGTCTTGCTGAACTCCGGCGTCAGGCTCACGTTGAAGCCGCCGTAACCGGTTAGCAGCGTGGGATTGTGGCCGGTCAGCGTCAGTCCCTTGCGCATGACCACGAACATCGGAATCTTTGTCCCGTCCTTCGAGGGATACCAGACCTGCCGGGTCTCGTAGCGGGCGGTATCAATCGGCGTCTGCACTGAATCCCACACCGTGTTGTGGTCGTCGGCAGTGTTGAAGCGGTAAATCGTAGTGGGCGCGGTGAACGACGAGAACAAGTAAAACGCGTTGGGATTGTCGTAATCGCCGCCCAGGCTGCTCACCGTTCCCAGGCCCGGCAGTTCGATATCGCCCAGCGGCTTGCCGGCGGTATCAAAGCGCTTGAGCAGCGAGTGCGCGTTGTGCTCGTAGCGCGCGATGATCTGCCCGCCGATCACGCTCAGGCTGGTCAGCACCGCGTCGGACTGAGGAATGATCTCGCGCCAGTGCTCGCGTTCGGGATGCGAGGCCTCGGTCTTGAAGGCACGATAGCGCGGGCTGTCCTCGTTGGTCATGATGTAAAGATCGCCCTTGTAGGGCCACGCAAAGTAGAGGAATTCTTTACCGGTGGTGATGCGTTGCGGCGCAGCATTACCGGCCACGTCCTTGAGGAAGACTTCGGTCTTGGTCCAGCCCTGCTCCGCCATGATGGTGAGCCAGCGGCCGTCTTCGGAGAGCGCCACCCCGGGCCATTCCTGCGGATCGCGGCCCGCGCCGAAAATCATTTCGTCCTTCGCCGGATCGCCGCCCAGCGGGTGATAGAAAACATGGCGGTTGTACATCTCCTGCCCGGCAGCAACTTCGCCCGCCTTGGGATAGCGCGTATAAAAGAAGCCGCTATCGTCGGGCTTCCAGGCAATGCTGGCGGCGCGGGTGCGATCAATGGTGTCCGGCAGCAGCTTGCGGCTGGCGGTTTCCATCACGTGCAGCGTGCTCATCTCCGAGCCGCTTGGTGAGGTTCCGTAGGCCACGTACTTGCCGTCGTGCGAAGGCGCCCACCAGTCGAGCGCGATGGTGCCGTCCTTGGCGAGTTGATTAGGATCGAGCAGCACTTCGTCGCGGCCGTCAACGCCTTTGCGCACGTACAGCACCGGCTGGTTCTGCTTGCCGTCGCGGCGCAGGTGGAAGTAGTAATCGCCGCTCACTTCGGTTTCGCCCAGGTTACCGATCTCCAGCAACTGCTCGATGCGCGCGTGCAGCGCCTCGCGTCCCGGCAGTTGGTCGAGGATGCCGCGGGTGAACCCAAGTTGCTGGGTCACCCATTGCTGGGTCTCCGCACTGCTGCCGTCTTCCAGCCAGCGGTAGGGATCGGTCACCTTGTGGCCGAAGTAGTCGTCGGTAACGGGCTGCTGACGGGTGGCAGGAGGCTTGGGAATTTTCATCGCGGGAGTCGTAGTCGAAGTGGAGTTCTGGCCGCTGGCCAGGGCGCAGGAGAAAACCATCGTCAGTGCAAGGCTAAACCAGTTGTGCGAAAGGTTGATCCTCAACGGCAGTCTCCTCGCCCATCCGAATTAGAGTACACGCGCGGCGCTCGCGGGCGCCATGAACATAGCAGAGGGCGGGCGCGAAATCCTGCGTTCTCCAGCAATCGTCGAACATTGCCATCGTGCCAAACCCGTGTCAGGGCGCGGCTTCACAGACTGCGGAAAAGTCGGAACCGGCGGAGTGGCGCCGGCTGAAGCCGGCTCGGGAGAGAGAAAATAAATGGCTTATCGGCACGACTGAAGGCGTGCCCTGACACGAGACGGGCGAAAGAGGAGTTTTTCCGCAGCCTGTTCAGCCGTGCCAAACCGCGACAAATAGAGATAGCGCTTCGGCCCCTGCGGCGCTTTTCGAGTGGTCCTACAGAAGAGCGCGCCTGACCGAAGGGCCGCACTGGATCACACCGGCCAGTGATAATCGGCGTGGAAATGCGTTTTGACGGCGCTGCCCGCTGCCGTTAAAATGGGAGCACAACACGACGCGCTGTCGCCAGCGCACCACGCACTCCTCAGTAGCTCAATGGCAGAGCATCCGGCTGTTAACCGGAGGGTTGTAGGTTCGAGTCCTACCTGAGGAGCCATTCTTTGCAGCCTCACCTCGCATCTCCCAATTTCGCCTATTCAGCCGACTATCCGCTGGTTGTGAAGGTGTTGCAGCGAACCTCGCCCATTACTCGCTTGGTCATCATGGCTGCGCGCCGTAATGGCACTCGGGCCCGGAAATATCTTTGCCCACCAGTTTGAAGGCGACGTTCCAATAGGAATTGTCGGGGAACGCCAGCGGCGCCGGCGGACCGGGCCTGGGCTTGGTATCGAACTCCGGCTGGATCTTGAAGCTGAATCCGAAACATCCCTTGGTCGGACAATCAATGTCGCTGGGCGCCCAGGTACACACTGAATCGTCCTTGCAGGCGGAACCCGGCTGACATCCGCAACTCTTGCTGCCTGCGTCCCAGGAACAATAGCTCACCGGCTTACAGAAGTTCTGAGCGTCGTTCTGGAATTCGCAGTTCTTGGATGGATCGTTAGGGTCGCAACCGTATTTCTCCAGGTTGAGCGTGACCTTCAGCCAGCCGCTCACCGGATCGTAATTCACATCGGTGAGGAAGTCGGGATCGTTCGTCGGCTTGGGGTTGAAGCCGTACACCTGGCTGTTGATGTTGACGCGATAGCGGCTGACCTCAGACTCGACCGTCTGCTCATCGGCGCCCGACCCGACATACATCCAGTACTGCATCTCGGAGCTGGGCTTCCCGTAGATAAGGTAAACGTAATAAGTATGTCCGCTCAGGAAGACGCTTCTTCCCTCCTGCAAAGGTATCCCGTTTTGCTTGTCGAAGGGTACGGTGGTGTCGATGTAATACCATCCCTGGTTGGTGGTCAGGGTGGCGCGCTGGCCGGTGCTCTGTCCCATCATGGTGATTCGTCCGGGACGATGAAGGGGATCGCCACTCTTGCAGAGCGGATCGTTGTCGCAGTCGTTGTTGTCCTGTAGCGTCCAGTTTTGCCGGAATAGCGGCACTCCGTAGCAGTGCGTGCAACTCCAGGTCCAGTTTCTGGCGCCATCCGCGCCTTTGCCGCACTCCGCGAGGTAGTCCCATTGAATGCACTCGCCGTCGGGCTTCATCTTGAGACACTTGTCCAGCACCGATCGCAACCCGCAATCCGCAATAATCGCCGTGCTCACGTACTCGTAGGGGCTGGTAATAGCGGTGGCCGGTGTGCCGGTGAAATCGGTGCCGTAATGTTTATCGGAGGCGCACTCGGGAGCAATCCGCGGGGCGCGAAAGAACGGGTCCTCATTGATGGACAGAGTTTCGCGGGGCTCGGGCTGGGTATCGGCCAGCAGTCCGGTCAGCGAGCCGTCGTTGTCGTTGAGTACGGTTTGCCGGTCAATGTCATTGAAGGGCTGGAAGAGGTCGGGTTTCCAGGTGCAGTAGCGCGCCGCGGTGGCCTTCTCGTCCAACTGAAAGGTGTTCAGCTTGAACAGCGGCTCGATCACAAAGTGACGAATGTCCACATCCCGGAAGGCAAGGTTCCGGGAGTGAAAGGCCGGCGGATAGTAGAAACCATTCTCCTGCTTCCATGCGATGGCGGCATTCGGGATGTAACAGGACTTGCCATCGGGACTTTGCAGCAGCCCCTGGGAGTGTCCATACATGTACCCGCTCTGATCGCAGACTCCGGTTGAGGGGTCACGCTTCTCAGGGGTGCAATCGGGCAAAGTTTTCGCCTTGATATTCAGATAGGCGCTGGAGTCCTGGAACGACGGCCCATCGTAGATGTTGAACATGCGCTGGCCGCTGTTGAAATTGGTGATGGGAATGCTGATGCCGTTGTCCTTGGAAAGGCAGTAGCCGCCCGGGATCGCACCGTTATCGCACTTCGGAAGTCCGCTTGGGGTAAATGGCCCAAAATCGGAAGCAAAGAATTTCGCTCCAGGATCGTCGGGAGTCGGCTGCGTCTGCCCGACATAAACGTCCCGGAGACCGACATTCCAATTGCCCAACGAAGAATCGGAGCGGGTATAGCCGCCGCCGGTGACGAAGGTCACTCCCGGTCCCAGTTGGTCGGTGATGGAACTGTCCACCACCGCCTTCCACCAGGGACGCAGCCAGATGGCGGAGAAATTTTTCTGGGCGAAGTTGAAGGACGTGGTGTAGTGGTCCAGGACCGTGGTCGCGCAGTTCTTTTCGTCGATGTCGTTGGTCCCGTTGCATTTCAAATTGGTTGGGTCGGTGTTGCTGCCGCAGTCCCTGGTCAAGTCGTTGCAGGTGGTTGGATCGCGCAGGCCGGTGACCAGGGGATAGTAGTCCAGAACCGGCTTGTCGGGTTGGCCGGCAATGTCGGGTCCAGCGCCGGGAATGGCGGCCACGGTCCGGTCGGAGGTGGGCCCGAAGCCGTCACAGCCGCTGTTAAGCTGACCAATTTCCATGAACGAGAACATGGCGGTGGAACAGGAATTACCAACGAATTTTTCCAATGGCGAAGTGCCGGAGTTGAAGTCTCGAAGACCAAGCTGATCTTGCAATCCACGCTGGCGTGAGGCGTATCCCGTCCAATACTCATAGCGCGAAGGTCCGCTGTTGGCGCCGGCCGGCAGCCAGTAGCAGATGCCGCAGGAGCCGGCTCCGGCCGCCATGTTGTACTCAAAATCGTTCCACCCATTCATGATCCAGAACACGCTGGGATGTTGCCAATCGCTGGCGTAGGGATCGCGGTCGTCGGTCAAATTGGGATGGGCGAGGATGCCTGGCACCCGGCGCGGATTCTGCGCGTTGGCCACTGCGGCACGAGCCAGAATGCCGATGTTGGCGTAAATCTTATTGTCGGTTTCGGTGCCATCCTCGATATAAAATCCGTGGCCGATCGACTTCCAGCCCACATTGCGCGCCAGCAACAAGCCTTGCGTACCGTGCACCGTAATCCATCGGGTCATGGATTCGTCGATGGATGAGTCCTTGACGAAGGTGTCCGGCTGCACCTTGCGGGCCATATGAAAGTGCACTGCGTACCGGCCAATGGTTCCGCCCTGGCCTAACTGGTGAAACTGCACTCCCTGAACTTCCACCTGCTTGAATCCCTGGCGGAAGATAACCTGGCCGCCAAAGTAATTTCCGGGAGTCGGGGGGAACGAGGAATTGCAGCCCGTTTGGGGCGCAGCAGGGCCGTTGTCGCCCTCGGAGATGACGCAGATACTGCGAGTGAGCAGCGCCACGGCGGCGCGCGTGTCAACTTCACCGCGGTCGAGTTTCAGCCGGGTTTGCACGTCGCCCGGAATCTTGTAGGTCTCGCCGTAGTGCGGAAAGCGCAAGCCTCCCGGCTGCACGGTTCCGTCGTCGAGCACGACGCCGCTGATGGTGATGGCGGTGTGGTCGCCGTCGGGCATGGCGCTGGCGATGATCGCCTCTTCCGCATGGCCGGGCAGGTAGTCGGTAGGCGTGATCACAATATGATCGCCTTCCTGCCAATCAACTTGGCCATCCACGTCAAATTCCGTGTCGGTCGGCTTCAGATTGGTGATCAGCCTTTGCCAGCTCTTACCGGTATTCGCCGGATCTGGGGTAAGCCCATCGAAGGTTGAGCCTTTCTTGCCGAACAGCCGCAGTGTGCCGCCGTAGGAGACGGCCAAAGTCTTGCGCCCAAAATAAAGAGTGCTGACCGCCGGAAGGTCATATTGGTAGAAACAATCGCCCGTCGGATACTCGCTGTTGCGGTCACAGGGTACGGTCGGGTAAATCTTGTCCATCTTGTTCTTGGGGTTGTTCCAGATTTCGCTGGGAATACCGCACAGCGTATCTTCCTGGCCATCCTGGTCCTGACAGTAGATGGCGGCTCCGTCTTTCGCTCCCCACAGATGAATGGCTACCAGCCCGCCATTGGCGCCGATGGCATCCGTGTCACTCGGCCCGCCCGCTTCCAGCGTGCCGCCATTCAGCACCAGAATGGAAGACGCGAACAGGTCAAGCTGCTTGTCCTGGAAGGTCAGCGTCCCGCCGCTATGGATGAACACCCAGTGATACTTATAAATTCCTCCACCCAGAGTTCCATCGGCTACGCACGGCCCGACCGACGTGCAGGTCGGAGTTGTAATCACCGGCGGGCAAGGATTGCTGCCCATTCTTCCCGCACGAGACGATGTCGTAGGCGGGCTGTTTGGTCCTTCGGGCAGCCTCCATCTCATGATCCACGTCCATCACCATCTGGGCGGAAGTGATGGTGGACAGCGCCATTGCCAACAGCAAGGCTCCCATCGCCACGGTCCAGGCCTGGTTCAGGGATTTCACGATTGGTTGGTAGAGACGGAACCTGACAGGGGAAGACATTTGGGCGCCTCCTGCATCATCGAACCACGGATAAGTCCCACGGGTGCGCGACGAATGATTGCCGCGTAGGAAGGTGCCGTTATTTTGAGACTTGGCCGATTACCGGCAGGTTCCCAGTGACGGAAATAATCACACAAAAGTGCCGCGCTGACAAGGCCCGAGGTGGGGGGCGAAGCTTGGATTGAATGGCAGAGAGTTCCGCCCTGAGGAGCATTCTTTGCGATCTCACCTGCCTCAGCGCTCGGCGTGCGCGCTGTCGCCCGGAAACGGCGGCGACCCTCACTCGGCGACCCTCATTTTCCCAAGGCGGGAAGCGAATTGTGTTCCCTGTGAATAATGTCTACAAACCCTATCGACATAGTCGTACACTGCGACCGTTGGAGCCTGCCGTCAATGAAGATTTCTCAGAAAGGCCTCTACGCTCTGCAAGCCATGATGCGGCTGGCCCGCCGCTATAACCAGGGCGCCATTCGCATACGGCAGATTGCTGCTGACGAGGGACTGCCGGAGAAATTCCTCGAACTCATTCTGCTGGAAATGAAAAAGGCGCGCCTGGTGGAAAGCGTTCGCGGGCCTCGGGGCGGTTATCGGTTGCGCCGGCCTCCTTCGGAAATTTATCTGGCTGAGATCATTCGCCTGATGGATGGCGCGCTGGCGCCATTCGGTGATGCCCAGCAACTTCGCGAGCTGATTGCCAACGATGTCGAACACCGCGGCTTATACCAGGTGTTTCTTGACGTGCGCGATGAGGCTGCACGGATTCTGGAGAAGACTTCTCTGGCCGACATCATCAAAGACGGAACCACGCAATCGAAGCGCGAAGAAGCGCGGCAAAGAAACACGATGCCATCGCGAGTTGTGGCCAAGGTCCCGAAGCGCACTGGTAGCGAGAAATAGTCCATGAAGATAGAGGCGACGACTGTCAGCACCACTTCTACTTCCTGCCGTCCCTGTTGGAACACACTCTCATTGATAAGGACCGTAGCAGGAGAACTCATGCCGAACTCTCATGTAGTGGAGCAGCCCGTCGCGGCTCCCGCCCGCAAAATCCATACCATCACCATCCTTGGTGGACAGGGCAAGAACCACTCGCCTGAACCGCTGCGCCGGGTAGACCTGAAAATGGGCGACATCGTAAGTGTCGTCGGACCCACCGGCTGCGGCAAAACAACCTTGATCAACGACATCGAGTTGTACGCCAACGGCAACACGCCTACCGGCCGAACCGTTCTGATCAATGGTGAGTCGCTGCCCGACGACTGCCTGTCGGATCCATCCTCCAACCCCATCGCGCTGATCTCCCAGCACACCAATTTTCTTTCCGACCTTCCGGTGAATGTGTTTCTGGAAACGCATGCCCGGATTCGCGGCGTGGCATCGCCGGCCCACGCCGTGGAAGAGACGGTGGAGTTTGCCAATCAGCTTACCGGCGAACCGATCATCCTGGAAAACGCGATGACCGAGCTCTCCGGCGGACAGACGCGATCGCTGCTGATTGCTGACGCCATCGTGATTGGCAACTCACCCATCATCCTGCTCGATGAGATCGAAAACGCCGGCATTCATCGCACCCGCGCGCTGGAAATGCTGAAGGGCTACGAAAAAATCTTCATCTTTGTCACCCATGATCCGCGCATTTCCCTGCTGTCGGATTACCGCATCGTGATGCGCGACGGCGCCATGCAGAAACTAATCGTCACCAGGGATGAGGAAAAGGGAGTGGCTCAGGAAATCCGCAAGATCGATGACCTGATGCTCGGCCTTGCGCCAGCGAATTCGCCTCGGCGAGGAACTGGGTCTCGACCAACTCCACGGACAACTTCGCGATCTCGGATATTTGGCTTGAGGAAATTATGAAACTCGTTATCTGTGCGGGACCGCCCACCTGCGGCAAGACTACTGTCTTACGACAGGTGACCAAGCGCCTTCTGGCAAAACAACTCAAGGTCAGTTTTCTGAAAATCGATGTGCAGTATGCCGATGAAGACGAGATCTTCCAGCGAGAGTTCTCCATCCCCACTCGCAAGGTCTATTCCGGGGAACTCTGTCCCGATCACTGTACGGTGATGGTGATGGGCGATGCCTTGCAGTGGGCTGAGCAATCGGGTGCGGATCTTTTACTGGTGGAGACCGCTGGATTATGTTTGCGATGTTCACCGTACGTCGAGGGGCTGCTCGGGCTGGTGGTGCTGGAAGCCACCAGCGGAATGAACCTTCCGCGCAAGATCGGGCCCATGCTTTCGCTGGCCGACGTGGCGGTGGTCACCAAGATCGATCTGGTTTCCCAGGCGGAACGCGAAGTTTTTCGCGCCCGCATTCAGGAAGCGGCGCCGGGCACGGCCATCGTCGAATCCAACGCTCTCTACGGTATTGGGATCGAACCCCTGGTGCGCAGAATCGAGCGCGCCGCGGAGGTCGCGCCCCCGCTGTTCCTGCGCGGCAATCCGCCCATCGGCACTTGCACTATCTGTGTCGGGAAGAAAGAGATTGGCTGGCAGTCGCACTTCGGCGTGGTGCGGGCGCTGGAGAATCAAAACTTCTACCGCGGAGAGTGATTCAAGGAGATTAGCGATGCCTGAAACAACACAAGTGAAATTGCCTGGCCTGGACTGCGGTCTCTGCGGCTTCAAGCACTGTGAAGACCTGGAACGCGAGCTGGTCCTGCGCCCCGAGCTGCTAAAACGATGCACCCTGATCGCGGATGAAACCGTCAGCGCTGGCCCGACAAGCGCGAAGCCGGCAACCGGAACGCCTTTTCAAATGCTGCCGTCGACTTCGACGCCTTCAGCTCGTCCTGTCGCTACTGGCCTGCCACCGTTCGTCGATCACCTGGGGCGCGATTTCGACTTCTATCTGGAACATTTCCCTGAGGACCCCGGACCGCGCGAGATCATCATTCCTCATAATCCAATGATTACCCGCGAACTCGACGTTAAGAAAGGTGACATCCTCATCGGCCGGCCACTGGGTATTTCATGCGGTTGTCCCATCACCCACTGCGGCATCGTCATGCAAGTCGAGCAACGCACCGGCGTAATGGTCTGGTGTGTTACCGGGCCACTGGCGCCGCGGGCGCAGGGCTACAAAGACCTGGGTTACTACATTGCGGAAGGCTATGAGGGATTGATTGCCGAGTCAAAATCCGAGATCAGAATTGGTTGCCGCTACTTCTTCCAGCCCCGCATGTGTATGTTGCAGTGGCGTCACTCCGGGCTGGTGAATTACATCAACCGCACTAAAGAAGGAATCCAAGTGCGGCTGGAAGGGCTGTGGATCGGCTAGAGCCTATTGGTTGAATATCGCTAAGCGGGAGACGCCATGAGTCATAAATTCAAGAAAGAGCAGAAAGCCACCGGCCAGAAGGCCAAGAAATCCACCGACGTCCAGGTTGTTGCCGCCAAGCCGAAGCTTGGCCGCAAAGAGTACGAAGCCGAAATTTTCAAGCTGCAGATCGAACTGGTGAAGTTGCAGGAGTGGGTGAAGGCCACCAAGGCCCGCGTCGTTATTATCTTCGAAGGCCGCGACGCGGCGGGTAAGGGCGGCGTCATCAAGCGCATCTTGGAGCGCGTGAGCCCGCGAGTGTTTCGCCTGGTAGCTCTGCCGGCGCCCACCGAGCGCGAGAAGACGCAGATCTACTGGCAACGCTACATTGCGCACCTGCCGGCGGGCGGCGAGATCATCGTCTTCGATCGCAGTTGGTATAACCGCGCCGGCGTGGAGCAGGTGATGGGCTTCTGCGACCAGGACGAGTACAAGAAGTTCCTGCGCGCGTGCGCTCCCTTCGAGGCAACTCTGGTCAACAACGGCATCATCCTGCTGAAGTATTGGCTGGAGGTGTCGGAGAAGGAGCAGCACCGCCGCTTCATGGCGCGCATCGAAGACCCAACCAAGCGCTGGAAGCTGAGTCCCATGGACCTGGAGTCCCATCGTCGGTACTATGACTACTCGCGGGCGCGCGACGTCATGCTGGCGGCCACCCACACGGCGATCGCGCCGTGGTACATCGTGCCCTCTGACGACAAGAAGCGCGCACGTTTGAACTGCATCGCCGACATTATCAGCCGCGTTCCCTACGAGGAAGTCCCGTACCAGCCGCCCAAGCTGCCGCATCGTCAGAAGTCGAAGGGATACAAGGAGTCGAGGATGGCCGCCCAGCAGGTGGCGCAGCGCTGGTAGGTTGCCAGACCGGTGTCAATCCCGGGCAAATCGGCTTTTTTGGCGGGAAGCAGGCCCCGGTGTAACAATAGAAGGGGTCATTTTTTTGCTTTGAAATTGCTTTTTTATGAGGTGAGGAATGGATGGCTTTAACCTAAAAGATCAGGGCATCACCGTAGAACAGATTCATCACAATCTCCCTCCCAGCGCTTTGTACGAGCACGCCATTCGTCATGAAAGCGACCGTATCGCGGAGAACGGGGCGCTGGTCGCCTACTCCGGCGCCAAGACCGGGCGCTCCCCCAAAGACAAGCGCATCGTGCGCAATCCCGCTTCCGAAGCCGATGTCTGGTGGGGCGACGTCAACGTTCCCATTGATACCCATACCTTCGACGTGGTGCGCGAGCGCGCTCGCGATTACCTGAATATCTGCGAGCAGCTTTACTGCTTCGACGGCTTTGCCGGCTGGGACCCGAAGTACCGCATGAAGGTGCGCGTCATCTGCGAGCGCCCTTACCATGCGCTGTTTATGCACACCATGCTCATCCGCCCCACGCGCGAAGAGCTGGCCAGCTTCGGCAAGCCCGACCTGGTCATCTACAACGCCGGCAAGTTTCCCGCCAACCGTTACACCGCCGGCATGGGCTCGACCACCAGCATTTGCCTTAGCCTGGCAGACCGCGAGATGGTTATCCTCGGCACCGAATACGCCGGCGAGATGAAGAAGGGCGTGTTCACGGTGGTGAATTATTTCGCGCCCAAGCAGGGCGTTCTCTCCATGCACTGCTCGGCGACGGCGGACAAGCAGACCGGCCGCTCTTCGCTGCTCTTCGGCCTGAGCGGCACCGGCAAGACCACGCTCTCCGCCGATCCCCACCGCAACCTCATCGGCGACGACGAGCATTGCTGGAGCGATGATGGCATCTTCAACATTGAAGGCGGCTGCTACGCCAAGGCCATCAACCTGACGCCGGAATCGGAACCCGACATTTTCGCCGCTCTGCGCTTCGGCTCGGTGCTGGAGAACGTGGTGCTCGACGAGAAACACAGCGTGGACTTCTCCGATACCAAGATCACCGAGAACACCCGCGGCGCCTATCCGATCGAATTCATTCAGAACGCGCGCATCCCGTGCGTGGCCGATCACCCCACCGACATCATCTTCCTGACCGCCGACGCCTTCGGTGTTCTGCCGCCGGTCAGCACGCTGACGCCGTCGCAGGCCATGTATCACTTCATCAGCGGTTATACCGCCAAGGTGGCGGGGACGGAAGTTGGTATCAAGGAGCCGCAGGCGACCTTCTCGCCGTGTTTCGGCGGTCCGTTCCTGGTGTGGCATCCCACCAAGTACGCCGAGCTGCTGGCGGCGAAGATGAAGAAGCACAACGCGCGCGTGTGGCTGGTGAATACCGGCTGGAGCGGCGGGCCCTATGGCGTGGGCAAACGCATCAAGCTGGCGCACACCCGCGCCATCGTCGACGCCATCCATAACGGCAAGCTCATCGGGGCCAAGACGCAGCGCGATCCGGTCTTCGGCTTCGAGGTGGTTACCGAGTGCCCAAATGTTCCGGCGGAAATCCTGATTCCGCGGAACACCTGGCCCGATAAGGACGAATACGACAAGATGGCGCAGAAGCTGGCCGGATTGTTCCAGGCCAACTTTGCTAAGTACAAAGATGGGGTCAGCGCCGACGTCGAGCCGGTCCTGGCCTCGGTCTAGGTCCGGAATCACAGGAGTCAGAGCGCTTCGCGATGCGGCAGCCCTGCCTTGTCGAGAAGCGCTCTTCCTTTAGGAGAATAAGCGATGCGGCCAGCGCTAGAGGTAGGGACAATGCCTTCCACCCAGACCCGAGATGGGCTGTCCTGCGCCGCTTTCCGGGGCAAGCGGTCAATTCTCCTGTAGGCAGCCGCCCGGTGTCGTTGTATAGTCTGTCCGTCACCAAGCACAGATAGTTTGCCAATCCCTCGTCGGGTTTTTCTGATTGTGTCCACGCGGTGAAGCCTGAGTTGCGATTGATCAGGCCAGCCGATGAAACGGGAAAGTCTGGAGCTTCGGGGAGACGAGGTGTTCTGCCCGGCAAACTGTGAATCCGCGTTTGCACGTCGGGAGTTAACCGTGCTGCAACCATCCAAGCCTGGCCTACGCCTCCACCTCTTTGCACTGCTCGCGCTTGCGCTGCTTGCCGGCTGCGAGAAAACAACGCAGCCCACGGCGCCACCGCCGCCGGGCGTCACCGTCACCCCGGTATTGCAGAGAGACATTGATCTGCATCAGGAATGGGTGGGCACCATGGTCGGCAGCACCGATGCCGACATCCGTCCCAAGGTCGAGGGCTTCCTGCTGAAGCGCCTCTACACCGAGGGCTCGCTGGTGAAGCAGGGCCAGCCCATGTTCGAGCTTGATCGCCGGCAGGCCGAAGCGGCGGTGGAGCAGGCGCAAGGCAAGCTGGAGGAAGCAAGGGCGGGCTACACCCAGGCGCAGATTGATGTGGCGCGTTACACGCCGCTGGTGAAGGAGCGCGCCGTCAGCCAGGCCGAACTGGACAAAGCTACCAGCCAGGAGCGCTCGGGCGCAGCACAGGTTCGCGCCGCGCAGGCAGCGCTGGACAACGCCAAACTCAATCTCGGCTGGACCACCGTGACCTCGCCCATCACCGGCATCGCCGGCATCGCCAAGGTCGGCGTCGGCGACCTCATGACACCCAACACCGTGATGGCCACGGTTTCGACGGTCAATCCTATTTACGTGGACTTCAGCATCTCCGAGCAGGATTATCTCCGCTTTGCGCGCACCGGTACCGGCCACCAGGCTGGCGCGGACATGGAGTTGATGTTGGGCGATGGCTCGGAATTTCCACAGCACGGCAAGGCGCTGCTGGTGAATCGCGAAGTGGATTCCCACACCGGCACCATCCAGGTGCGCGCCGAGTTTCCCAATCCCGGCAACGTGCTTCGTCCCGGACAGTACGCTCGCATCCGTGCGGTGACTGAGGTTCGCAAGAATGCGCTGCTGATTCCGCAGCGGGCGGTCTCCGAGCTGCAAGGCACTTACCAGGTCGGCGTGGTGGACGCGGCCAACAAGGTGGACATTCGCAACGTCAAGCCGGGTCCGCAGTACCGCGACATGTGGGTGATTGATTCCGGCTTGCAGCCAGGCGACAAGGTGGTGGTGGACGGCCTGCAACGCCTCCGCGATGGCATGACCGTCAATCCTTCGCCGTACCAGGACACCCAGGCCGACGCGGTGCAGGGCGGGAAATAGCGATGGCGAAATTCTTTATCAATCGCCCGATTGTCGCCATCGTGCTGTCCATCCTGATGGTGATTGCCGGCTTGGTCGCCATGGCCAAGCTGCCGATCGCGCAACTGCCTGACATTGTGCCGCCGCAAATCAACGTCTCAGCCAACTACACCGGCGCGGACGCCCTCACCATCGAGCAGTCGGTGGCAACGCCCCTGGAGCAGCAGATGAACGGCGTGGACAACATGCTCTACATGATGTCCACCAACGCCAACGACGGCACCATGGGGCTGACAGTCACCTTCGACATCGGCACCAACGTTGACATTGACCAGGTAAACACGCAAAACCGCGTCTCTCAAGCCGCGCCCAACCTGCCCACCTCGGTCAACCAGTATGGCGTCACCGTCAACAAGTCAATGGGTTTGCCGCTGCTGGTGGCCGCGGTGTATTCGTCAACGGACCGCTACGACAGCCGCTTTCTGGGGAATTACGCCACCATCAATATCAATGATGCGCTGCTGCGCGTGGCCGGCGTTGGCCAGGTGACCAATTTCGGCGCCTCCGATTACGCCATGCGCATCTGGGTGAAGCCCGATCAGCTGACCAAACTGGGGCTGACGGTTTCTGACTTGACGGCGGCGGTGCAGCAGCAGAGCGCGGTCAATCCCGCCGGCCAGATCGGGGCTGAGCCGGCGCCCAAAGGCCAGCAGTTCACCTACTCGGTCCGCGTGCCGGGCCGCTTGGTGAACGCCGAGGAATTCGGCAACATCATCGTCCGCCAGAATCCCAACGGCTCGGCGGTTCGGTTGAAAGACGTGGCGCGCATCGAACTGGGCTCGCTCACCTATCAGCAGATTGGCCGCTTCAACGGCAAGCCCGCGGTCATCGTCTGCGTCTATCAGGCGCCGGGCTCCAACGCTTTGAACGTTGCCAAAGAGGTAAAGCACGAGTTCGAAGAACTGAAATCGCGCTTTCCTGACGGCCTCGACTACAAGATCGCGCTCGATACCACGTTGCCTGTCACCGAAGGCATGAAGGAGATTGTCACCACGCTCGGGGAAGCCGTGGTGCTGGTCATCCTGGTGGTGTTCCTCTTCCTGCAGGGATGGCGAGCCACGCTGATTCCGCTGATCGCTGTGCCGGTATCGCTGATCGGCACCTTTGCCATTTTTCCGCTGCTCGGCTTCTCCATCAATACGCTGTCGCTGTTCGGCATGATCCTGGCCATCGGACTGGTGGTGGACGATGCCATCGTGGTGGTCGAGGCCGTCGAGCACCACATCGAGCATGGACTGTCGCCGAAGGAAGCCACCTATAAGGCGATGGAGGAAGTTTCCGGGCCGGTGGTCGGCATCGCTCTGATTCTGGCTTCCGTTTTCGTGCCTATGGCCTTCATGGGCGGTATTCAGGGACGGCTGAATCAACAGTTCGCCGTGACCATCGCTATCTCGGTTATCATCTCGGCTATCAATGCGCTTACGCTGTCGCCGGCGTTGTCGGCGATGCTGCTGCGTCCGCGCAAGAAATCCACCGGCCCGATGGGCAGATTTTTCGCTTGGTTCAACCGTGTCTTCGATCGAACCACCGGCGGCTATGTTTCCTGGAGCGCTGTGCTGATCCGCCGTTCGGCGCTGGCCATGCTGGCACTGCTCGGCATTGCCGTGGCCTCCGGCTTCATGGGTAAGAGCTTGCCTACCAGCTTCATTCCGGAAGAAGACCAGGGCTACGGCTTCCTGCAAGTGCAGTTGCCCGACGCCGCCTCGCTGCAGCGCACCGACGCGGTGATGCGAAAAGTGGACCAGATCCTCTCCAACACCCACGGCGTCCAGGGCTTCGCCGGCATTGGTGGATTCAGCCTGCTCTCCGGCACCTCATCCAGCTATAGCGGTTCTACTTCCTGCAGCTCGATCCCTGGGACGAACGGCAAACGCCCGCTCTGTCGGCCAGAGGCCTGCTTCATACCCTCAACGTCAAGCTGGCGACCACGATTCCCGAGGCCATCGGCTTCGCCTTCGGTCCGCCCGCCATTCCCGGTCTGGGTACCGCCGGCGGGCTCACCTTCATGTCTGCAGGACCGCAGCGGCGGAACCGTCGAGCAACTCTTCGACAGCCTGGAAACCCTGCAGGCGGCGGCGCGCAAGCGTCCGGAGCTGACCAGCCTGGTCAGTACCTTTCGTCCCAATGTGCCGCAGCTTTACGTAGATGTGAACCAGCGACCGGGTGATGAAGCAGGGCCGGCAGTTTTCCGAGGTGTACCAGACCTTGCAGGCCTTCCTGGGCGGCGCCTACGTGAACCAGTTCAACCGCTTCGGACGGCAATGGCGCGTGTACCTGCAGGCAGAGCCGCAATATCGCGACAGCGCCGACAAGATCAACGACTTCTACGTGCGCAACGCCAAGGGCGACATGACGCCGCTGGGCTCGCTAATCACCATTCGCCGCGTCTCCGGCCCCGAGTACACCAACCGCTTCAACCTGTTCCGCAGTGTGCAGATCAACGCCACTCCTGCGCCCGGTTACAGCTCCGGCCAGGCCATGAAGGCGCTGGAAGATACCGCCAACCAGGTGCTGCCTGCCGGCATGGGCTACGCCTGGAGCGACATGTCGTACCAGGAGAAAAAAGCTTCGGGAGGACAACTGGCGGTCTTCGGCATGTCCATGCTGTTCGTCTTCCTGATTCTGGCTGCGCTCTATGAAAGCTGGTCGCTGCCGTTCAGCGTGCTGCTGTCCACGCCGGTGGCGGTGCTGCGGCGCCTACGCCGGGCTGATATTGCGCGGCTATGACAATAACGTGTTCGCGCAGATCGGCCTGGTCGATGCTGATCGGGCTAACCGCCAAAGAACGCCATCCTGATCGTCGAGTTCGCCAAATTGGAGTACGACAAAAAAGGCAAGTCGCTGGTGGACGCGGCGCTCGAAGGCGCGCGATTGCGATTGCGTCCCATCCTGATGACCTCGTTCGCCTTTATCCTGGGCTGCGTGCCGCTGTGGCGGGCCAAGGGTGCTGGCGCCGTCGGACGCCAGGTATTGGGCACCTCGGTCATCGTTGGCATGCTGGCTGCCACCATCATCGGCATCTTCCTGGTGCCGGTGCTGTTCGTACTGGTGGAGCGCCTGGGCGCAAAGAAACATGCGGCCGAGGCCGGCAAGGTGGAAGCTAAGGAAGGAGCGAACGACTGATGCGCAAGCTCCTTGCCGTTTCTCTGATCGCCCTGTTTCTCAGCGGATGCACCGTTGGCCCCAACTACAAGCGTCCGGCGATGCAGCCGCCGCCCACTTTCTTTCCCCAGACTGCTGCGCAACAGGAATCTCTGGCCGACCTGGCGTGGTGGGACCTGTTCAAAGATCCCGTGCTGCAGGACCTGATCAAGCAGGCGCTCAAGAACAATTACGATGTGGCCATCGCGGCGTCGCGCGTGGAACAGGCGCGGACGCAGTATGAAAATGCGCGCTCCGTCTATTACCCGCAGATTGGCTATGGCACGGGCATTGCCGGACAGCGCGCCCCCGGCATTCCCAACCACACCTATTACTCCTACAACTTCAACCTCTCTTGGGAGATCGATCTGTGGGGCCGCATTCGGCGTCTGAATGAGCAGCAGCGGGCTTTGTTCTTCTCCTCCGAGGAAGTACAGCGCGGTGTGTGGCTCAGCTTGGTGACGGCCGTGGCGCAGGCTTACTTCGAACTGCGCGCGCTGGATGAACAGATGTTGATCGTGAAGGAAACCGGCGACAGCTTCCAGCAGACCTACGATCTGTTCAACAAGAAGCTGCAGGGCGGCGCTGCCTCCGGGCTGGAAACTTCGCGTGCCGAAGGCGCGCTGGCGGATGTGCTCTCGCAGATCCCCGATCTTGAGGCCCAGATTACCGCCAAGGAAAACCAGATCAGCCTGCTGCTGGGCACGAATCCTGCTGCCATCCCGCGCGGTACGCCACTGGAGCAGCAGAACGACATGGACGTGATACCCGCCGGTCTGCCGTCGAGCCTGCTGGAACGCCGTCCCGACCTGCGCGCCACCGAGCAGCAACTGATCTCCGCCAATGCCGCCGTGGGAGTGGCCAAGGCGCAGTTCTTTCCCAAACTCACGTTGACCGGCTTGCTCGGCGCCGTCAGCCCGCAACTGTCGCAACTGGTCGCGTCCGGCACGCAGTGGACCGCCGGCGCCGGTCTGACCGGACCGATCTTCACTGGAGGCGCGCTCAAGAGCCAATACCGCTACCAGTTGGCGCTGCGCGACGAGGCGGCCCAGACCTACGAGAAGGCCGTGACCTCGGCCTTCGGCGAAGTCTCCACCGCGCTGGTCACCCATCAGAAAATGGCGGAAGCCATTCGCGAGCAGGCGCGCTCGGTGACCGCCTACCAGGAGTCGGTGCGCCTGGCCAACTTGCGCTACAACAGTGGACTCTCCAGCTACTTCGAAGTCATTGATGCGCAGTTGCAGTTGTTCCCGGCGCAGAACGCCTCGATCCAATACGAACTGGAGCGGAAGGTTGCGCTCGTCAACCTGTATAAAGCGCTGGGCGGCGGATGGAAGCTGCAAGACGACCAGTGGGCCGGCCACTAGCCGCGGCCGCTGTCTCCACTACTGCACGTCGGTCACTTTGCCTTTGATGAAGGTGACCTTCATGTCCGGGTAATAATCAATCTCTTTGGCGCCCAGGTTGGCAATGCGCTTGGGCTCCCCGAAGATGGTCACGACCTGGTCTTTGGTCATCCCCAGTTTTATGGTTGCCGGTTGAGCCGGAGGCTCATCGGGCGGCGGTGGAGGCGGTGCGATGGGCGCCATGGTCTGCTGTGGGGCGGCCGGCGGCGGCGCCTGCTGCTGTTGTTGCGGCGCGTTGTTGGACTGGGCATTCTCGTCCGGTTCTGCGGTGATCACCTCGGCGACGGTCTTCAGCACTTCATCAGGCGCGGGCATGGAATGCTTGCCGAAAGCGACCTTCAGATTGCCGTAATAGCGGACGTCGTTGTAGGGGTCGCTGTAGAGATGGAAGACGATACCGTCGTCCTGCACATCGAAGCCGGTGACCCAGAATTTTTCCCCCGCCACAAACTTGCGCTGCGGAACATCCGCCGAATTGGTGCCTCCGAGCGCCATGTTCCACGACAGGGTTGCTCCGAAGCCCATGCCCAGCTTGCCGCCTTTGTAGGTGCTAGTGGGCGCGGCTGGCGTATCCAGGCTGCACATCACCAGCCCGTCCTTGTGGAGCTCCAGGACGGAGCCGGCGGTCACAATGTCGCTGCGGTCGGCGGTGGTTTTGGTGAGGTGGAACTCGGAGCTCAGCGCATGCTGAATGGCAGCGCGCTGGTCCGCGGTCTGTGGCAACGGCGGAGCGGTTGCGGCAGCAGCAAATGCGGAACCAAGGAAGCAAAAGCCAGCGATCCACGACGCAAGACGAAGCACGGCATCCTCACTACGCGTTGAAGTATCGGCGGCGGCATTTTAACCGGGAACTGGCGTGGTGCCAAGCTCAGGCTTGGGATTTTCGCGCGGCCCAGCGCTGCTTCATGGCGGCCGACAGCTTCTTGCGGGCCGCTGCGCTCATGGGTTTACGGCCGGCGGACTTGGCGGCCGGCTTGGCTTTGCGAGATCCTGGTTTCTTTTTTTGCGCCGCCCACCAGGCCTTCTTGGCGGCGGCTATCCGGGCCCGAGCCGAGGCGCTCATGTGGCGACGCCCTCCGCTGCCGCCGGCCTTGGCTGCATGTCTGCGACCGGAAGAGGAAACCGCCCCTAGCAACGCTTCAATCGCCCGCTCGATCCGGCTGGCTTCTTGTCGAAGCTGTGCCACTACGCTTTCAATGTTCATTGTCTTCCTCGTGCAACAATCCTGAGGCCAACAGTGTAACAGGCCACCTGAGTGAAACCCAGCAGGGAAGGCAGTTTCCGGCGATTTTCTTCATTGCGATTGCGGCCAGTCGTATTCCCCCGCTGGCTTAGCGGTCCAGCATGCGCTCCACCATTTCGTTCAAAGAGTCAAAGGCGCTTACCGGAGCCTCTTCGCCATCCCAGTCCGGTGGCGATAACTCCAGGTAAGGAGAAAGAACCTTCTCCTTCGGCGCAGCTTGATAAACGTAGCCCAACCATAGGACACAAACCAACAGGTAGACCAGGCTGTTGACCTGGTTCATCACCTGGCTGTGAAAGATGGTGTCCAAGGCAAGGCTGTCCAAGGCCACTCTGTTCAGGTTCACTGCCGCCAGACCGAGGGCGATTCCGAACAGCAGATCTCGCCGCCGGATGTTCAGAAAGTGGCTGCTGAGCAACAACAACATTGCCAGCGCGCACAGCATAATGCGGGAGCTGCGGTCCACCGCCAGCATCACCTGCATTGTCCAATCGAGATGCTGAGCTTGCCGGTTGCTCAAAGAACCGACTGCCGCGGTCACCAGGACCACAACCACCGCCCAGCGGAACACCAACCGTCCGAAATCACGCAATGCCGGCAGGTGCTGGAACGCCAACTTGAACAGCTCATCCATCAGCAGGAACGAGAGCGCGATGCTAAGTGCATTGATCAGCCAGTAACCGTAGTAATAGGCCCACCCTCCCGAAGGTGATAGCTGGAGAACGACCAGCAGCGGCACGGAGATCGCTTGTAGCAGGGTATAGCGAACGAAGTAGGGGAAGGTGTCGCTCAGCTTTCGCAGACGCAGCCCAAGCAACAGGATCGCTTGCAGCAGCGGAGGAATCAGCCATAGAACGTAATCGACAGCGTGCAGGTGCATGTGCGCTCAAGACCATGTGCGGTGTTCGCAATGGTTGGACTTACCTACGTGGCCTTACAGCTGGCCTGCACGGTTAAGCATGAGAAGTCCGTGCTGATCGTCAGGTGGGCGGATGAGGACGATCAGGACCCGGCCAGAATGAATCTCCGCAGTATCTTATCGAACTAGTATGAGCGATATATCCGGCATTTCCGTGACGTACGTCACACTTCGATATGTCATCCTGAGCCATCGACCGAATCGGGAAGTAAGGAAACAGCCTGGCTTCGCTCGCAACTCCCCCGGGCATCCTCAACCGAGCTGCACGCAACTGAATTACCCAGCGAGGTAACCCGTGAAAGCAGAAGCGTGCAACTTTGCTCAACACTTGGACGATGAACCGGAACAGCGCCATGGGCGCTCGCTGACCGCGCTGGCCGGTTTCGGCTTGCTGACCTTCGCTGCCGCCCGCTTTGCCTCGCGCTACACCCCGGGGCATACCCCCGGCAGTTGGTATGACCAACTGGAAAAGCCGCCCTTCACCCCGCCGCCCGTGGTCTTTCCCATCGTCTGGACTTCGCTCTACGCCACCATGGCTTGGTCGGTTTGGCGGGTGTATAGCGCGCCCCACTCCGCGGAGCGCTCGCGGGCCTTGCGCATCTGGTTCACCCAGCTTATGACCAACGCGGAGTGGTCCAAGCTGTTCTTTGGCGAGCATCGACCCGACCTCTCGCTGCGCGATTCCATCGCTCTCGGCCTGCAGATCGCAGCCTACATTTCTGCCGCTAGCAAGGTGGATTTGGCTGCCGCCAAGGCGTTCATCCCCTATCTGGGATGGGTCGGCTTTGCCACCGTGCTAAACGCCGAGATCGTGCGTCGTAACCCCGAGTTGTCACCCTCTGCGGCATAAGCCGCCACGTTCCTGCGCGACGGAATTATCCTTGGCGCGTCTGAATCGCAGGACATCGCCATGAGAAAGACGAATGCCGCCCGAACCGCACTCCTGCTTTGCTTCACTCTGGCCTGTGCATCCCTGATCGCGCAGTCGCATGCTGCGCCGGCTGCCGACGATCGCGCCACCATCCTGGCGCTGGAGCAGCGGTGGATGGACGCCTCCGTCCATCGCGACCGGAAGACGCTCGATCGCATTCTTGCCGACGATTTCCTGGACACTTCCTATAAAGGGCAGCTTCGCACCAAGGCCGATCACCTCGCCGCTCCAGTGGTCAGCAATGTGACCGAGAAACTGGAGGACGTGAAAGTCCGCTTCTACGGCGACACCGCCATCGTGACTGGCCGCAATGTGGTCACTGCCAACGACCATTCCTTCGCCGCCAATATTCGCTTTACTGATGTGTTTGTGAAGCAGAGCGGCATGTGGCAAGCGGTCGCCGCTCAGGAAACCCAGGAATCGCCGGCGCCGGCGCGTTAGTCCCGCGAACGCCGCAGGTCATGCATGTGCTCGCAGACGCTACGCCTAACCTCTTCCGCCAGCCGACTCGCAAACTAGTACTAGCAATGGTAGTAGCGTCGGCCTCCAAGTAGGCTGAAACGCGCCGCCCAAATCGATCACGACGCTGAGATTCGCAGCGCTCGTGACTTTTCAGGAGCCATTCCGATGACATCGCAGATGCGCGCGCTACGTTCCTCTGTTTTCCTGCTGTCCGTCCTTCTTTTTCTTTCCATGGTTGCGGTCCGCATGCTCGCGCAGAACGGCATGGGCTCTCTGCGCGGCGAGGTGGAAGACTCCAGCGGCGGCCGCATTGCCGGCGCCAAGATCACCTTGAAGACGGGTGACTTCGCCATGCAGCGCACCGCCGACGCCAACGCACGCGGCGAGTTTCGCTTCGACGACCTGCTCCCCGGCATGTACACGGTCACAGTGGATGCGCCCGGCTTCGGCCAGGTGTCATCGGATGCTCGGGTGATGGTCAGCGTGGTGCGCGACGTCCTGGTCACGCTGCAGCCCGCCACCAAGCAGGAGACGGTCAACGTTCATGCCACCGGATCGTCCATTACGACCCAGCCCATGGACATCACCAGCGCGGTACACCAGGGCGTGGTGACCGCGTTTGACCTGCAGAACATTCCGCTGGCCGAGCGCAGCTTCGCCAATATCGCTTATCTGGTTCCGGGGACTGAGCCAGTGGAGCCGTCCGATCCCACCAAGGCGCGCATTACCGCTGTCTCTTTCGGAGGCAGCTCCGGCTTGAACGATCAGCTCACGGTGGATGGCGGCGACAATTCCGACGACTACATTGGCGGGTTTCTGCAGAATTTCTCGCCCGACTCCATCCAGGAGTTCGCGGTGCAAACCTCCCAGGAAAACGCTGACGTGGGCCGTACTGTGGGCGGCGCTGTCGTCATCACCACCAAGCACGGCACGAACGACTGGCATGGCGACGCCGCCTTCTACGAGCGCGCCTCGGGACTGAATGCCCGCGATCCGATTGACAATCCCGAGCCCAATCCCAAGCAGCCGTTCTCCAAGCAGAACTACATCGGCACCATCGGCGGCCCGGTGGTGAAGGGCAAAGTATGGTTCTTTGCCGGCTATGAATACGTCCACGAAGACGCCAGCATTGCCTACAGCAACGCCAACCAGGACCAGTTCAATGCTCTGAATACGCTGGCGCAGGCCGGCCTGATCGCCGGCGTCAACAACATCGCCGTGCCCAGCAGCGTGCCGGTGCCGTTCCGCGACAATATGGGCTCGCTGCGTTTCGACTGGTCGCAGTCGGAGAAGTCGCACTGGTTCGTGCGCGGCGCCGTGGACAACTACACCACCTATAACAACCTGGTGCAGCAGGGAACCCTGCCCTCCACCGGCACCACCTCGTATTCGAATTACATGAACCTGGTGCTGAGCAATCAGTACGTTTTCAGTCCGACCTGGTTGGGCTCATTCACCTTCGACGCCAGCTATCTGCACCATACCGAAGCGCGCAACCAGTACCTGGGCTTCGCTTACGCCTTTCCGTTTACCGCCACTTCCAACACTACCTCGGGCTTCGAGACCTTCGGCGACCAGCAGTTTCTGACGCCCATCACCGCCTTTCCGGTGCTGCGCAACCAGGAGAAGTACCAGTTTAAGTATGATGTCGCCCACGCCACCGGCGCACATTCGCTGAAGTTCGGCATTGACTTCATCCACGAGCCGGTGCTCAGCGGCGCGCTCTCCGGTACTGCCGAGACGCTGTCGGTCTTCACCCAGGACCCGACCTTCTATGTCGGCAATCCCAACCAGTTCCTGGACGAGCTGAATTGCTACGGTGACTTCTCGGGACCGAACTGCGGCACCACCTCCACGCCCGCCGGCAACGGCAGCTTCTCGCAGAACGTGCAGCGGCTGGGTCTGTACGCCATGGATTCCTGGCGCGCCATGTCGCACCTGACCATCAATTACGGTTTGCGCTGGGACACGACCTTCGGACTGTTTAACTCCTCCGGCGTCAGCCAGAACGACAACGCCGCGGTGCTGACGGCGCGCGCGCTGCAACTGCCCCTGCCCACCTCCGGCGTGCCTCATGATTACCGCAACGGCTTCGGCCCGCGACTGGGCATCGCTTACTCGCCGGGCCATGCGGAGAATCTGGTGATTCGCGCCGGCGTCGGCCTTTACTGGAATGACCTGGCGCAGGGCGGATGGGTGACAGCCTTCCAGGCGGTGAACACGCCTACCGCGCCGTGCAACGCTCCGGGCGACCCTGGCTGTCTGCCGGGTGCGGCCTTCGGCGGCGCCGGGAACATGATTGATCCCAACTACCGCACACCCTATGCGTTGCATGCCAGCGGCGGCGCGCAGTATGCGTTCAACAACAACTGGACGCTCAGCGCCGACTACGTCCACGAGCAGGGCAATAACGGCTATCGCGCTTATAACTACACCGCCGGCTACACCCTGTTCTCGCCGCTGTTCGCGCAGGACCAGACTACGCAGATGAACAATGTCCCCAACATTACCGTGTTCAAGAGCGATAACCGCTCCAGTTACAACGGCCTGATGATTCACCTGCAGGGCAACGTCACCCATCGCCTCAGCCTGACCGCCAACTACACGCTCTCCAGCGCCAAGACCTGGGGCTGCGTGCTGGGCGAACTCTTCGATTATGTCAACGGCGTGTGCAATCCGCTGAATCCCTTTGGACCCGGCGATTACGGCCCATCCGGCGAAGACGTCCTTCACCGCTTGGTGCTGGGCGGTACGGTGCAAGTGCCCGGCGGCTTCGAGATCTCCACCCTGTTCCAGGCGGAGAGCGCCCGTCCCATAACCTTGACCACCCCGGTGGATGTGAATGGCTTCGGCGACGCCGGCAACGATCGCGCCGTCATCAACGGGGTGCAGACCTCGATGGACCAGTTCCGCGGAACACCCTACATCCAGGAAGACCTGCGCGTCACCCGGCCGATCAAAGTCAACGAGCGCTGGACGGTGATGCCCTTCGCCGAGTTCTTCAACCTCTTCAATCGCAATAATCCCGGCGCCAACTACGTCACCGACATCTCGGCGCTGCCGGTTCCGGTCAACAACCTGGCTAACGTGACGGCGCTATGTCCTACGCCTGCGTGCAATGTGCCGGTCACCAGCGGCAATCAACTGCTGGTACCCGCCGGCGGCCTGGGCAACTTCTTCGGGCCAGGCACCACTGTGGGTGTCCCCTTCACGGCGCAATTGGGAGTGCGGGTGACCTTCTGATGCTTCTTTGATGAAACCTGCGCAAAAGAAAAAGGCCGGTCTCCGCGACCGGCCTTTTGTCTTGCAGTATGTTTAGTGCTTGAGGGTGGCTACGTAGTTGGAAACCGTAGTGGCGTCGGCTGCCGACAGACCCGACATCGGCTTGCTATGCGGAGCTTTCCGCTTGGCATCGCCCTTGGTCAGCAGATCGGCGATCTGCGCGGCGCTGAGCGAGGTCTTCTGCAGCGAAGGACCGATCTTGCCTTGTCCCGCCTGTCCATGACACGCGGCGCACTTGCTTCCGTATAAAGCTGCGCCGTCAGCCCAGCTAAGGGACGACATCAACGTCAGCGCAACCAGAAGGATGAGATTCCGTCTCATGTAAACGGTACTCCTTTTTGAATGAAGTTCGCCGGGGTATGAAGCCGGCGGCGCAGTCCTGGAGACTGCGGCGACGTGAGATTGGGCCGGCCCACGGTCCCTCGTATTGTAAGCCGCGATGGGAAAGTTGCAAGCAAAACCGCATAGCGCTGACCCGGGCGGTCATCGCCCGGGCTAGTCGTGGTACGCTGCTTTTCGTGCTCCCGGCCTCGATGATCCGCTCCGTCTTCTTCTCCGCAATTCTGCTGATCGCTAGCTCTGCCGCAATGTCCGGCCAGAGCGCCCTTCCGGCGCAGCGTCCTCCCGATCCCCAGCTTGCCTCGGGCGAGCAGCTTTACCTCGCCGGACGCTACCCTGAGGCCGAACAGAAATTTGCCGCGCTGGTGAAGACCGATCCCCGTAACACCACGGCGCAGGAAGGACTGATCCACACCCAACTTCGCCTGCAGAGGATTGACGATGCCACGGCGAGCGCCGAGGCGGCGCTGAAGCTGCAACCGGATTCGGTGCCGCTTATCACCACGCTGGCCGATGTGCAGTTCCGCAGCGGCAAGATTGCCGACGCCGAGCGCACCTATCTCAAGGCCATGAAGCTGAACGGCGAGGCGGTCAGTCCGCACCTGGGACTAGCGCAGGTCTATCGCTCCTACTCGCTCTACCGCGGGGCTTACGATCAACTGAAGCGCGCGCACGAACTGGCGCCGGCCAACCCACAAATTACCCGTGAGTGGCTAGACCTGCTGCCGCCGCGCGATCGCGTCGCCGCCATCGAAGCCTATCTCGCCGGGCCGCGCTCCGGCGATTCCCGCGAAACTACCTCGCTGGAAAGCTATCTTGCCGCGCTCAAGTCCGCGCTCGCCCAACCGCAGCATGCCTGCCAGTTGGTAAGTCAGGTCAGCAAGACCAACACCAAGTTGCTGCCGATGCGCAAAGATCCGCAACATATCGGTGGCTACGCCCTGGAAGTGAAGTTGAACGGCCGCAAGAGCAAGCTGGTGGTGGATACCGGCAGCAGCGGCATGATCGTCAGCCGCGACGTGGCCGAGGCCGCCGGCCTGAAGCGCATCTCCGACTTGCGCATGGGCGGTCTGGGCGATACCGGACAGCAACACGGTTACGTCGAAGCGGCCGACCGCATCCGCATCGGCGACCTGGAATTCCAGGACTGCATCGTGCGCGTCACCGAGTCCGCCACTTTCAACGGCAAGAACGCGCTGCAGGGGCAAGACGGGCTGATCGGCACCGACGTCTTCGGTTCTTACCTCATTGATGTGGACATTCCCGGCGAGAAGTTGAAGCTGTCGCCGCTGCCCAAGCGGCCCGAGGAAAGCACCGCTCCCACGTCGCTCAGCAGCGGTGGCGAAGGCGAGGAAGCGAGCACCCAGTCGCCCGGATGAGACCGGCAAACCGGCCGCGCCCCAGATCAACCTTCCCAAGGACGCCTACGTCGCGCCCGAGATGGAAGACTGGACCAAGATCTTCCGCTTCCATCAGGTGCTGCTGATTCCTACCGCGGTGGACCAGTTGCCGCCGTCGCTGTTCATGATTGATACTGGCTCGTTCACCAACATCCTATCCACTCGTACCGCGCGCGAAGTGGCGCAGATCAGCGTGGATTCGCGCACCCAGATCAAGGGGCTCAGCGGCAGCGTGGGCAAGGTGTATCGCACCGGCCAGGCCACGCTGGCCTTCGGACGCTACCGCCAGGAAGGCCAGAACATCGTCACCCTTGACCTGGCCAACATCAGCGGTTTCACCGGCACCGAGGTCTCCGGCATCCTCGGCTACGACATGCTGCGCTTGCTGGAGGTCAAGATTGATTACCGCGACGGCTTGGTGGACTTCCACTACGACCCGCACCGCATGCCGCGTGGCGTCTCCGTGAAGAAGCAGAAGTAGGCAGCTACGACTTGCGATGGAAATCGAAGCGGTCGGTGGTGAGCTTGCCCTCGGCATCTTTGGAGGTCCATTCCTCGATGTGGTGATTAGAGCCGTCGAATCCCAAGTCTTCACCGCCGAAATTGCCGGACGCCGCATTTGCATTGCCGCGTGCAGCTCATACAATGTTGGCGGAATCCAATTGTCGGACTTCTGCTTTTATTGCAGTCAAGGAGAGTGGCCATGGCTTCGATTCCTGAAAACTATCTCGACCTCTTCAACAAACCTGCCTTCGGCAGCCTAAGCACGTTGATGCCCGACGGCAGCCCGCAAACCAATCCCGTCTGGGTGGACTACCAGAACGGCGAAGTGTGGGTGAACTCCGCCGTCGGCCGCCGCAAGGACAAGAACATCAAGCGCGATCCGCGCGTCTCCATCGCCATCATCGACCCCGACAATCCCTATCGCTATCTGGAAATCCGCGGCCGCGTCCACCAGGTCACCGAGGAGGGCGCCGAGAAGCACATTGACCGGATGGCCAAGAAATATCTGGGCAAGGACAAGTATCCCTTCGCCCAACCCGGCGAGCAGCGTGTGGTCTACAAGATCAAGCCCGAACACATCCACGTGATGGGCTAAAGGCGATGGCCCCGCCCTAGCCAACCGATGGTTTGAACGGGGTACCCATGATGCTGTCCGGGATGGGTCATGCTGCGGGTGCCCCACACATCCGCGGGTTTCGGATGTGTGGGAGACCAATACTCTCGACCGTTCGCCGTGACTGGATCTTCTCCGTGCCCTCCGTGCCTCCGTGGTGAATCACTCCCTGGTCGGCTCGTCGGTCTTCTTCTTCACGAAGCCATACGGGCAATGCCGGCAGCCCGACTCGCAGCAGTAGCCGCGCTCCCGCAGATACTTCGCCGTGAACACCATGAAGCCGTTCTCCATGTAATAGTCCACGCCTTCGACCAGAGGTTGCGGCATCAGTCTCCGGCGGCGGCCTCACGCAGCGCCGGGGCGGCCTCTTCGGCGGAGATGGCCACGCCGTCGCGGAAGCTGACGAATTTCCCCGAGATGGCGGCCACGCGCTCGCCCGGCACGATGAAGCCGACCAGGTTCAGCGGATCGGTGGCCGAGATGGTCACCACTTCGCCGCTGGCCGGCAGGTTCCGCATGGCCCGCAGCGACTCCACCGCCTCCGGCAGCGCAAACTGTTCGCCCAGAAATCCATTCACGAAGCGCCCGCCGCGCACCTCGCCACGATCTTCCAGCCGTCGCATCGCAATCAGCAGCTCGCGCCATTTGGGCAGGTTGGCCTCGCGCGCCAGCAATTCGCGGAAGACTACGCCGTAGCGCCGCAGCAGCATCCACGCCGTTTCCTCTGCCAACTTGCCGCGATCGCTGCCTTCGGCGGCGCACAGCAGTGACCAGCGCCCGGCGGTGTGCCGCGCCTTCGATGACTTGCCCGGCAACGCCGACGGCCGCCGTCCCGGACTGATCAGCCCGCGCAGATTTTCGAAGCCGTCAGCGGTAACCATGCCCGCCGCCACCAGTTCCCACAGCGCCATTTCCATGTCAGCCTTGGTCTTGACGGTGCCGCGCACCATGTCCGCCAGGAACGACGCTCCGCGACGGCGCAGGAATTCCAGCGCCGCGCAGGCGTTCTCGCTCAGCACGCGCTCCAGGTTCTGTTCGTCTTCGCTCAGCCGCGGCTGCATCCAGTCGCAATCCTCGCGCAGGAAGAAAGTGACCGGCGCAACGCTGGTCGGCACCACGCGCCGCCGGCCTTCGCCGCTGTCCTCCAGCGTCGCCGGGTGCGGCGACAGCCGGCCCCAACCCACCGCTCCGGTCAGGCAAAGCTGGTCGAGCGCCGCGGAATCGTAGTCGCTGACGCGCCCCGCCAGGATGTGCTTCTCCCAAGCATTGGCGGGAATCTCGAAGCCCTGCAACTGCCGCAGCGCCTCCAGCAGACCGCGCTCGCCGGCCAGTTGCGATTGCGGCGCCAGGTGCTGCCAGCGCAACAGCCAGCGCATGAACTGCGCCGCCGTCACCGGCTCGACCTGCTTGCGCAGCGTGGCTACGGTGAGGTGATGGATACGCGCCAGCAGCCGGCGATCGCACCACTCCACGTTCGCCAGTTCGGAGGGTTGTCCCGCCGACTCTGGATGTCCCATCGCAACCGGGTGCCCCACCCAAGCCTCCTTTGCTTGGGTGGGAGTGCCCTGAAGTCCGGTGAAGTTCCCGCGTAGTACGGCGCCGGACATTTCGCTGCGCAGCAGCGCCTGCTCGATATCGCGGCGTGGAATGCCCAGCCAGTAGGCCAGCGCTGCCGCGGTGATTGGCCCGCAGTGCATCATCCAGCCGGTGACCAGCGGCGAGGATGGCATCGTCACGCGAAGCCGCGTTGGCCGGCAAGTCCGGCGGCGCGACGTCGAACTTCGCATCAGGAAAGATGAGCGCAAAATCCTTGGCGCGCTCGGAGGCGACCAGATAGTCGCGATCTTCCACCACCGCGCGCACCACGCGCCAGCCCTCCAGCAATTCGGCGAACAGCGGCAGTCCAGCGCACCAGCGCCTGTTGCCAATCCGCATCGGCAATTTGCGCCGGCAGCACCACCAGGGTTTGCAGCACGTCATGGAGCTCGTCGCTGTCGCGCACATCCGGACGCGCCTCTTCGCTCACCCGCGCAATCGCCTGCTGGTCCAGCCGTCCCACTTCATTCAGCACCGCAGCCGGCAGCATGCGCCGCATCTGCACCGCGCGGGCGCGCCGCTCTTCCAGCGGAGCATCGTCCAAGAAGGCATACGGATTGGCGTTCAGAATTTCGTGCGAGAAGTGCGACGGCACCGGCGTGTCCACGGCCAGGCAGCGAATGCTGCCGTCGTAGATGCGGCGCAGCACCTGCCGCAGCCCGTCAATGTCCATGGCCTCGGTCAGGACGTCCTTCATCACCTCTTCGATCAGCGGATGGTCGGGAATCTTAATATCGCCTTCGATGTTCTCCTGGCACGCCGCCACGTCGGGAAAGACCGAAGCCAGAAGATCGTCGCTGCGGATGCGCTGAATTTGCGGCGGAACTTTCTTGCCGCCCTGGAAGCGCAGCAGCGCCAGCGAGCGGTTGGCGTCCCAGCGCCAGCGCGTGGCGAAGATGGGCGAGGCCAGCGCCGCCTGCTCCAGAATTTCCTGCACCGTCTCGATCTGCAGGTAGTGGAAGACGTCGCTCAGCGGAAAGCTGTGCTGCTCGGCCAGCGCGATGTTCAGCCCGTTGTCGGTGGCGGCCGCCTGCAACTCGAAGTTGAAGGAGCGGCAGAAGCGCTTGCGCAGCGCCAGTCCCCAGGCCTTGTTGATGCGGCCGCCGAAGGGCGCGTGCAGGATGAGCTGCATGCCGCCGCCTTCGTCGAAGAAGCGCTCGGCGATGATGGTGTCGAGCGTAGGCACGTCGCCCAGCACCGCGCGGCCGGTGACGATGTACTCGACCAGTTGCTCGGCGCCGGCATCGTCCAGCCCGCACTCGTCCTTCAGCCACCCGACGGCACTCTGGACTTCGGGACTCGACTCGATCCCGCGCATTCGAAGGCGCGGCTTGGCCGGCGCATCGGCTTCGGCCCAAGAGCCATCCTTGGCCTGGTCTTCGGGATTGGGATTCACCGGCACCGGCAGCGGCGCGGTGTTCGGCGTCATCGTGCTGATGTGCTCGGCGCAACTCCGCCACGTGGCGCGAAAGCTCGTCGGTGCGCGCCGGCGCTTCGCCGCGCCAGAAGGGAATGGTCGGCGGCGCGCCGTGCGCATCTTCCACCAGCACCCGTCCGGAATTGCTCTCCACCCGCCGAATCAGCCACGAAGTGTTGCCCAGCAGCATGATGTCGCCGGCGTTGCTCTCCACCGCGAAGTCCTCATCCAGCGTGCCGATCACTACTTCTTCCGGCTGCGCCACCACCGAGAACAGCGCCGTCTCCGGAATCGCTCCGCCGCTGGTGATGGCCGCCAGCCGCGCGCCGCGCCGCGCCCGCAGCCGCCGGTTCACCATGTCGCGGAACAGATACGCGCCGTAGCGGCCGCGCTTGGCGGCGATGCCCTGCGCCAGCATCTCCAGCACGCGATCAAACTGCTGCCGCGTAAGTTCGCGATAGGGATATGCCCGCCGCGCGCAGGCGAACAGCTCATCTTCGTCCCAGTCTTCGCAGGCGCACATGGCCACCATCTGCTGCGCCATAATGTCCAGCGGCGCCGGCGGAATCTGCAACCGGTCGAGATCGCCCTGGCGAATGGCGCGCACCGTGGCGGCGCATTCCAGCAGTTCGTCGCGCGTAGTGGCGAACAGCCGCCCCTTGGGCACCGCGCCGCGCCAGTGACCGGCGCGGCCAACGCGCTGCAGCGCCACCGCGATGGCGCGCGGCGAATTGATCTGGCACACCAGGTCCACGGTGCCGATATCAATGCCCAGTTCCAGCGACGCGGTCGCCACCAGCAGCCGAATCTCGCCATTCTTCAGCTTGCGCTCTGCCGCCAGCCGCAGCTTGCGCGCCAGGCTGCCATGATGCGCCGCCACCTGATCTTCGCCCAGCCGCTCGCCCAGATGCAGCGCCACCCGCTCCGCCAGCCGCCGCGTGTTCACAAACACCAGCGTGGAACGATGCGCGAGCGCCAACTCCGCCAGGCGGTCGTAAATCTCGCCCCACATTTCGTTGCTGGCGATCGGCCCCAGCTCCGACGGCGGAACTTCCACCGCGAGATCCAGCTTGCGGCGATGCCCGATGTTCACGATCGCGGGCGCGGGACGGTCCGAACCGGTGAGGAAGCGCGCGACCTCTTCAATCGGCTTCTGCGTCGCCGACAATCCGATGCGCGTGGGCGACGCCGCCAGCAGGTCCAGCCGCTCCAGCGACAGCGCCAGGTGCGCGCCGCGCTTGTCGTCGGCGACGGCGTGGATTTCGTCCACGATCACCGTCTCGATGTGCCGCAGGATGGCGCGGCTGCTGTTGGCGGTGAGCAGGATGTACAGCGATTCCGGCGTGGTCACCAGGATGTGCGGCGGCCGCTTGATCATCTGGCGCCGCTCCTGCATCAGAGTGTCGCCGGTGCGGACGGCGGTGCGGATCTCCGGCATCAGCAGGCCGCGCTCGCCCGCCAGCGCCAGGATTTCGCCCAGCGGGCCGTCGAGATTCTTCTGGATGTCGTTGCCCAGCGCCTTCAGCGGCGAGATGTAGAGCACTTCGGTCGCGTCGCGCAGCGAGCCGTCGAGCGCCTTGCGCACCAGCCGGTCAATGCAGATGAGGAACGCCGCCAGCGTCTTGCCGGAACCGGTAGGCGCGGAGATCAGCGTAGTGCGGCCGGCCAGAATTTCCGGCCAGCCCTGCTCCTGCGGCTCGGTGGGAGAGCCAAAGCGCGCCAGGAACCACTCGGCGACCAGCGGATGCGCCCACGATAACGCGACCGGAATTTCCCCCACAGCCATTGGGGCATTATAGCGCAGGCAGTTTCGCTTTATTTTCGCTCGGGAAAGGGCGGTTCACCACAGAGACACAGAGACACAGAGAATCGCTTTTCACCTTTCGCTCTTCGCCAGGAAAAGACGGTTTTCGCTACTCGCCATTCGCTCTTCGCTGTTCGCCATTCGCCAGAAAGACGAATTCACCACAGAGACACGGAGGACACAGAGAAGACAACTCTATTTTCAAATCATTATTGGAGAAGGGAAACGCGAAACAGTCCGTTCCAGTACAGACGAACGTTGAGGTTAAGTTCGCGCTCTCCGAATAGTTCAGGGTGCAAAGATTCCGCCTCTCGGTGCGCTCTGTGTCTCCGTGGTGAATCCGCCTTTTCTGGCAAACAGGAATGGCGAATGGCGAAGAGCGAACAGCGAAGAGCGAACAGCGGCCTTCTTGCTACACTCTCTCCATGTCCTCCGAGCGCGCGCAGAAGATCAAGCTGATGCTGTTTGACGTGGATGGGGTCATGACCGACGGCATCATCTTCCTGTTTCCCGCGCCCGGCGGCGGCGCCGGGAAGTCCACCGATTCGCATCGCCAGCAGATGGCCGACCGTGGCGGCTTCGGCATCGCCAGCCACGAGATCATCGAGGCCAAGGGCTTCGACGCGCATGATGGCACCGGCTTTTCGCTCGCCCGCCTGGGCGGCCTCAAGACCGGCATCATTACCAAGCGCATCTCCGAGACTGTTGCGCTGCGCGCCCGCGACCTCAAGCTCGATTACGTTTACCAGGGCCAGCAGGACAAGGCCGCCACATTTCACGAAATTCTGGAGAAGTCGGGGCTCACGGCCGACGCAGGTTTGCTACGTCGGCGACGACATCATTGATTTGCCGGTGATGCGGTTGTGCGGGCTGGCCATCGCGGTGAAGAACGCGCGCCCGGAAGTGCTGGCCGAAGCGCATCACGTCACCGAACACAACGGCGGACACGGCGCCGTCCGTGATGCCATCGAGTACGTGCTGCGCGAGCAGGGAACGCTCGAGCGCGCGATGGATGAGTACATCGCGTCCAAGCGTTAGCCGGTTAGCCACTAAAACGGCGCGACCGCCAGAATCTCCAGCACATCGAAGCTGTCGTCGTCGGCAGTGCGAGTGAGCCGCACGCGCGCCTTGACGCGGGCGCTGAGCGATAGCCGTTCCAGCGACGCCCGCGACGCGCTGTGAAAGAACTGCTGGAGATTCGCAAATTTGTCGGGCGAAAGATACATCAGCACCACGCTCAACTGGCGCCGCGGCGTCATGCCCGGCGGATATGACGGCAGCCGCGACAGCGGAACGGCAAGGTTGCGGCAGGTGCTGACATTCTTGCTGGTGGTCCGGATGCAGTAATCCATGCTGGCGCACTGCTGCGAGGTCTTGCCCAGACACAGCCGCTCGAGCGGCTTCGGCACCCAGACCAACTCAATGCCGTCCTTGCCATTTTTCATTGGCAGTGACTGCACGAACAGGATCGCGTCCATCTCGGCGGACGACTGGGCCACCGCGCCGGACGATTGCGCAGCGGCTTTGGCGGGCAAGGCCATCAGAGCAATCGTGCAAAGCGCGAGTGCGAGAACCCTGGTGATGGTCGGAAGTGAGTGTCTTGCCAGCATTGGATTCGCCGCTTATCGCACGCGCATGCCTTCCATGACATACAGCGCCAGATCAAATTGCCGCGTGGCTTTGTCCGCCACCACCTGCGACTTCACAATCACATCGCTGAAACCGCGGTCGCGGTAAAGGTCGGCCACGGTGCTCTCGATGCCGTCCAGTGCCTGGCAATTGCCCTGGCGCATCTCGTCCAGCGGCAGGTGCTGCTCAATTTCCTTCGGCGAAACCTGCTTGGCCCATTCCACGCGGAACTTGCGCAACTGATAGCGCTCGCCCGCCCGCACCGTGACATGCATCACCGCGCCTTGCGCCGGGCCGTTGTCCGCGGACCACGTAGTCAGCTCGATGTCCGGCCGCAGGTAGCAGGCGCTGTGGAACTGCGCGTCCAGGCCATGGCGCACCGTGTCCATCAGGTTCACGCTAGTGTCGGTGCGGCCCAACACGGAAGCCCGGATCTCCGCTAGCTGCGAGCTGGTCAGCTCGCTCGCGCCCCGGATTACCACCTCCTTCACCACGATCGGGTGGACTTGCGCGGACATCGGTTGTGCCATCGCACCGATGGTCAACATCACCATGGCGGCAACCACGACGAAGTGACGCTTCATGAATCTCCTTGCATTGGACCGCCGGCCAGCGGTACAGACGTGAGACCCCCGGACGGTCTGAGTTTAGGGCGCCGATAACAGCAATCGTAACCGCCCGACGCCGGATTGCTTACGTCGAGATAAATCCTTGCCGCACGTTAGTAACATCACGGATCAACTCCATTCGTAGCTGTCAGTTTGCCGGCCCCGCAAACAGCAACAGATTCCCATCCGGATCTTTCACGATGAAATTCCTGGCGCCCCAAGGCTGCCGTTTCAGTTTCTGGTGAAAGCTAACGCCGGCGGACTGAAACTCCAGGAACAACAGCTTGATCTCCCCCGCGGTAGCGACGGTCATGGATGCCGACAACAATTCCTCGCGATCGCGCAGTATGGCTTCCATCACTGTCTTATCAACATGCCTGAGATTGAGTCGCGCTCCGTCGCGGGCCACCTGTGCATAGTAAGCAGGGCTGCCATAACTGAATACCAGCGAAAAGCCTAGCCTCTTACAGAAGAATTCGCAGGACTTCTTGATATCGGCGACCAGCAGTTGCGGCTCTGCGCCCATGATCGTCGCTTTCGGTGTAGAAGGTTTCAGCTTGAGCGGTGTGGTGGAAAGTCCAGTTTTCAGGGCTTGCCAACTGTCGAAGCCATGCTGTCTTGCGACCATTTCTTGCGCATCGCTGAGCTTGAAACTCGCTTCAAGAATTTCGACGTCGGGCACATTCCGGAATCGCGGCAGAAGCTGGCGGATTTGCGCGGCGACAGGATAGTGCCGTTCGCGGTGCCATCGCAAAATGAGTTTGGCTTGTTTTTTGAGGTTCTCGAGATCGGGCATATAGGCCTCCACGATGAGATCGTGTAGGTGGGCATTGCCCTTCGGCGATCTGCCGATGCACCCTACATGCGCCGCCCAGCAGTATCTGCCAACCTGAGAATCGTTGTCAATTGAGCGCTTGTGAAGCGGGGAATTGAAGGGGCGGCGCCCGCCTGCCGATGAATTACACGGGTAGCTCCGTGCCAACCATGCAGAGGTCAGGTGCGTAAGAAAGCACAAATGATCGCGGATCCGTCGGCGCCGGTGTGCGGCGGAGGGCATGAGTTTGAGCAGTCGGTGATGCGCACCATCTACGAGCTGATGCCGGCGGGAATCCTGACGGTGGACAGGAACAACCTGGTGGTGTCGCGCAACCGCCGGTTCCTGGAAATCTGGGGCATACCGGTTCCCGAAGTGCCCGACGGTGCGCCTGCCGCCGTGTCGGGAACTTCGGATGTGCCGCTGTTGGCCTCTGTGGTGGAACGGGTCAGCGATCCCGACGGCTTCCTGAAACGAGTAAAAGAGCTCTACGCTCATCCCGAAGAAGACGATCACTGCGAGATCCTGCTGAAAGACGGCAGGACCCTGGAGCGTTACTCCTCGGTGGTGCGCCAACGCAACGGCGAGTATCTGGGGCGGGTCTGGATCTTCTGGGACGTGACCTATCACAAGCGGCTGGAGGACCGCCTTGAAAAAGCGCGCGAGGCAGCCGAAGCCGCCGCAGCCGCTGCCCAGCACATGGCTACGCACGATTCTCTGAGCGGACTCTACAACCGGGGAGCGATCATCAAAATTTTGGAGCAGGAGATCGCACGCCGTGAGCGCGAGCAGACTGCGCTGAGCGTGTGCATGGTGGATGTGGACCACTTCAAGACTGTCAACGATACCCGGGGCCACCAGGCGGGCGACGAGCTGCTGCGGCAGATTTGTGCGCGCATGCAATCGGCGGCGCGCTCCTACGATGCGTTGGGCCGCTATGGCGGCGAGGAGTTTGTGACGGTCCTGACCAGGTGCGATTTGCCCGAAGCCACAACCATCGCGGAACGCATTCGCAGCTCGGTCGCCGGAGAAGAGTTTTCCATCGAGGGAGAACGTTTGGCGACTACCGTGAGCATCGGCGTAACCGTGGCGTCGCCCGGGAATTGCACCACCAATGGCTTGCTGCGAGCGGCCGACGAAGCCTTGTACCGCGCCAAGCGAAAAGGCCGGAACCGGGTGGAAGCCGGCGCCGCACGACGCTAACGAATTCCCGATCCATCCTATCCGGCGAGTCATTTCCCTTCGGCGGCGGCTGGTCACAGAATAGGTGATGCTGCCGGTGCTTCTGTTAGTCTCGGCGTCTGGAAACCAGACCCGCGCGAATCTCGCGAATCCGGATCTGCGTCCCCGCGAGTGACGATGACCTACACGGTGGATCTGTGGACGGGCGTGGCCGGAGCCGCCTCGCTGCTCGTGGGCGGATTCGTCGCTCGCAAAGACTTTGCTGCCGCGCGCGGGCTCGACAAGCTGACCACGCTGGCCTGCGTCTTCTTCGCCGCGCCGCTGGCCGCCTTTGGCGCCGAACATCTCACCGACGCCCACACCATCGCGCAAATCGTTCCCGCGTGGATGCCGGCGCGCCTGTTCTGGGCGTACTTCGTGGGCGTGGCGCTGCTGGCCGCCGGACTGAGCCTCAGCCTGAGGCGATATCTGCGGCTGACCGGCGCGCTGACGGCGCTGATGTTTTTTCTCTTCGTCGCCATGATGCACATTCCCGGCGTGGTGGGTAGTCCGCGCGATCGCTTCGCCTGGGCGATTCTGATTCGAGACCTCAGCTTCGGCTGCGGCGCGCTGGCGCTGGCCGGCGCCATGTCGCCGCGCTCGTTCCGCCAGACGCGGCAATGCGGCGGTCACCGTCGCTCGCGTTTTGCTTGCTGTGGGCATGATCGTCTTCGGCGTCGAGCATCTGCTGCATCCCGGCAACGCGCCCGGCGTGCCGCTGGAGAAGATGACGCCCGCCTGGGTGCCGCTGCCGCACCTGTGGGCGTGGATCACCGGCGTGGTGCTGATCGTCGCCGGCGTCGCCATCCTTATCAACCGCTACGCGCATCAGGCGGCGCTCTGGGCAGGACTGGTGCAGGTGCTGATCACGCTGTTTCTCTACACGCCCATCCTGGTGATGGCGCGCGGCGCAATGCCGGTGCTGGTAGGACTCAACTACGTTTTCGATACTTTGCTGTATGCCGGAGCGATTCTGCTGCTCGCCCTGGCCACCGGGGAGGATCGTACCTTGGCGCGCGAATTCTAGACCTTCCAGGAAGCGCTGATCACGTTGAAAGGGAAGGGCTTGGGCAGTGCCGTGCTTGACGCCTGCAAGAATCGGAGTCAGCTCCGGAGGGCAATTCCATGCCGATCCTGCTGCCTCTTCGAGGTCGGCGAACATGGAGCGAAAGTCGCACTTTCTGAACCCTGGATCTTTATTTGCAATAACTTGGAGGCCAAAAACGCACAAAGTATTGCGAACAAAGCAGTTACGGAAAGACTTAAGTTCAATGAATAGAATACTTTGCGAGCATCCAGCTAAAGTATTGGAAAACCAAGGAGTTAGCCGTACATGATCTAACCATCCTGGTTGCAGCAAGATAGCTGGATTCCGAGCCTGATCGAGGGCCAAAAACTCCCTAAAAAAGCCTATTGTCATGTGAGCAAGCTCACCGGCACCGGGTCGAGCCATTCTCGTTATCCCGAATTGAGCCGGAAAATGGAGCGAATGGAGAGGATTTTGCCCAGTTATGCCAGCGAAGCAGCGCGATCGTGGCCTGGCTAGGAGAAGAGGAATCGAACGGCTTGCGTGCTTGCCGGACATCGGCACAAAAACTCCCCCGCAAGCACGCGACACGCGAGAAGAATGAACGCGTGGTCGCTGTAATCAGTCTAGTTTTTGGCTGCTTTGGCTGTCGAGGATTTCGTGAAGCTGTTTCAGGCCGGTTCCCAAAATGGTTCCAGGGGAGCGGAACCACCGAGATGCCTGGGGCGATTCAGCGACGCCGGTCAGTCCTGCGGATGCTGCTCGCCCAGGCGCTGAATCCAATCAGGTCGCACCGGAGGGACATAGTTCGGCAGCAGCAATCCGCCTTGCTCGAACCACTCGTACGCCGCAGGGCCGACGTACCCTGCTATCCGCAACGAATCCGCCGGATTCTTGCGCCAGTGCCGCCGGATATAGCGCACGATGCGCTCATATAATTTTGTAAACTCAGCCGGCTTGCCTTCAAACACACCGTAGATGCGGCCTTGCACGAGTGCCGGCCGGCCTTCCCAGGTGGTCAGCTTCGACAGCGACAGCTCAAAGACTGCCTCGGTTTGTTCGTCCACGAGGTAGTAGGGCGGATTGGCGTTGGCTATGTAGTCGCGTTGCAAGCCGGGAGCGAGGCGTTCGCTCCACAGAACCAAGTCGTGTCCCATGGCGCTGTCAGGCGCAAATGCCAGCGGTTCGGGCGTGGCGGTGTTCCCCCTTTCCAAAGCGAGCTGCAGCGGTTCCTTGGCGTGCATCGCGATCAGCAGATCGTTTACATCGCGTGGGAATATATGCAGCTGTGTTTGGCGTCCCATCGGATATTTGCTTACCGCTTGTCGGTGTAGGCCTCGCAGCGGATAAGAGAGGACGGAGAACTTAAATCGTTGGTCGGAACCGCAAGGTTGGCTCTTGCTCAATCTGCTCAATCGCCGCGACGAGATGTTGCTGTGTCCACACTCCGCCTAGCGGCGGACTGCAGAAATCTATCCCATCTTTGGAACGCACAAAGGTCGCGTTGTTTTGAATGTTGAAAGTTTGCTGCCCGTGTTGTTCGGTGAAGAAGACGGCATAGACTAGTCCACGGGAGCGGTCTGAGCGGGTGTATTGGACGAGGTAGAGAACCTCTTCGCCTGGATATGACTTGATATCGAGCAGATATCCGAAGTTTAGCGACGAAGCTTTGGAAGCGGGTAAGAAGTTTTTGGCAGCGAGACACTGAGTGGCATGGAGCTAATAGCTCGGAAGTCTGCGCCCCCGCCCTTGCACTTAGGCTGACGCAAAACACAATCGCGACCACAATTTGCTTCATGCTTCGCACCAGCTAGTTTGAGCCGCTAACCGCAAAGTCCGCAAGTGTCAGCTGAATGTTTCTCGTCTTCTGGGAATCTTTAGTCGTCGCAACCGACCCTGACAAAGTGAACTTCTGATAACTCGTATCTTTTTTGATCGTCACCTGCAGCTTGCGAAGATCGTCGGCCTCAAGCGCCGCCGCTCCCACGGTCACATTACCTTTAACTGTTATTCGCCAGGAGGCGTCGTTGTCCACCACTACATACCATCCCCCCGGCAGGCCAGAGACGGATTGCACCATGCCGGCGGTATTGCAGCTTCAATACCGACGATGGCTCACTGGCGAAGTGGCGAGATGAGGAATGCACACCGAGATAATTTCGTCGGTACTGTGCGCGTTCTGTGCGTGCCCAGCAAAGCTGGCCGCCAACAAAAGAGCCAAGACAGCAATCCTGCGTTTCACAAGGAGAGTGTACGGTTCACGAGGATGACGACGCTGTGACGCGAGAAATTCTGCGGGGCAAAAAAAGAACCCCCTCCGATGGACAGGGGCGAGTTGCACGTCGGAGGGGTTAGCCGTTGTTACACGACCATTCTCAGGGTTGTTAACAGCCTGAACACAGCAGGTTCGCAGAAGTTTCGTGCCAAGTCGGCTGGTGCCAGGAAACTTATAGTTTTTGACAGGGAAGCAGGATTCGGACATTCGTCTGAGCCCGCCAGGGCGGAATTGGGTTTGAGCCGTGGGCGTAAGCCCGCGAGAAAGGTCCCAGTGATGGAAGAGCCGCGGAGCGGCGGCACGCAACCAGATTCAACGGTTTGCCGCCGGCTAAAAGCCGGCTCTGGAGATCAAAACAAACGTCTACCCGGGGCTGACGCCCCGGGGCTCACGACGCTGCCGCCGCTGCGCGGCTGGAACTTAGCCAGAGCCCGCCCTCGGCCGAAGCTGAGCGGGCCGAAGCTGCGCGGGCCGCCGCTGGGCGGCTCGAACTTCGCCGGAACCGCCCGCCTCCCATCGGCGTTGTGGTCAACTGCAGCCCGAAATGGCACCCGGTTACTTTCGGTCGCTCAGCCACCTAAGTCCCGCCACTTTGCTGCTACGAACCACGATTGCTACCGCTACAATGGTGACAACTATGTTAAGTAATCTGAGGAACAAACTTGGGTTTTGCGCACCCAGTTACCTCAGGAGGCACAATGGCAACTCCGCAACTCACAACAGGTATCCCGGCATCAGGATAGGCAGGGACCAGAAGAGCTACGGTTGCTGCGGGCGATTGCGGTTGAATTCAAATCGGGAAGCCCCTACCATGTAACCTCCAGCACGTCGAAAAATCTGTACCAGAACGAAGTTCGGAGTCAAAACGCTCCGGGCGGGAAACTATTTTTTTTGATCGAACCATTTTCAGGGCTCCCCATGATCAAGCGTTCCGCCATTGCCGTACTCGGCCTATTGCTCGCCTTGCTGCCTTGCAGCGTTCACGCCGCCTCCATCTCCAGCACCCATAAAACTCATCCCAAGTCGCGCAAGATTTCCGAGTCGGCGAGCGCGCAGCACAAGATGTCGCGCATGCGACACAGCAGCCGCACCGTGGCCAGCCGCAATCGCTCGACCCATCGCGTTGCCGCGAGTACTCGCTCCACGCATTATGTTGCCGGTCGGCATCATCGTTATTACGAGCGCTTCACCGCCAGCTCCTTCGCCAACGATCAGGTGGAAGGCGACATCACCGCCGGCGAAGATCCGGTCGTCCGCGCCGCCGCCGTCGAAGCGCTTGGCAATATGAACGGCACCATCGTCGCCATTGATCCCGACAGCGGACGCATCCTGGCGATGGTGAACCAGAAGCTGGCGCTCTCCGCCGGCGCGCAGCCCTGCTCCACGACCAAAGTTGCGGTGGCACTGGCGGCGCTCAGCGAAAACATCATCACCCCCGATACCCAGGTTCCACTGGGCAAGTATCTGGAAGGTGGACCTGACCACGGCGCTGGCCAAGTCGAACAATGCCTACTTCGAGGCGGTGGGACGCAAGCTGGGCTTCGAGAAGCTCAGCTATTACGAGCGGCAGTTCGGACTGGGCGAGCTGGCGGGCTGGAACATTCCCGGCGAGCACCCGGGCATTTATCCCACCGACCGAGTTGGACGCCAAGCTGGGCGGCGTGGGCAAGATGTGCTCCTTCGGCGAGAGCATTTCGCTGACCCCGCTGCAACTGGGCGCGCTGATGGCCTCCATCGCCAACGGCGGCACGCTGTACTATCTGCAGCATCCGCGGACGCCGGAAGAGGTGGACGAACTTTACGCCGAAGGTGAAGCGCAAGCTGGACATCGGGCCCGCGATCCCGATGATTTCTGACGGCATGGCCGGCGCGGTGAATTACGGGACGGCGCGCCTGCTGCGCACCAACTTTATCGAAGAGCCGGTGCTGGGCAAGACCGGGCACCTGCTCGAAAGATGGAACCCGCTTCGGCTGGTTCGGCTCGTATGCCAATACGCAGTATGGGCGCATCGTGACCGTGGTCTTCCTGGAAGGCGGCCGTCCGACCTTTGGTCCCAAGGCGGCCGAGTTGGCGGGCAAGTATGTACCGCAATCTATATGACCACGACTACTTCGCGGCCAAGACGCCGGCCACGCCGGTGCGCACTGCCGGTGCGGCGACCGCGGTTGGCGCGACGCAATAAGTGTTGTAGTTCGTCCTCCATGACGGCACGCAAGCTAAGGCCTCCCTCGCGGGAGGCCATTTTTTCGCGCTGATGCGAGCGCCGGAGGCGCGACTTACCGCATGCCCTGCGCTAATGTCGGGTTTCGCGAGAATGCGAGCGCCGGAGGCGCGACTTACCGCATGCCCTGCGCTAATGTCGGGTTTCGCGAGAATGCGAGCGCCGGAGGCGCGACTTACCGCATGCCCTGCGCTAATGTCGGGTTTCGCGAGAATGCGAGCGCCGGAGGCGCGACTTACCGCATAGGCCCTCAGTTTAGCCCAGCGTGCAGCGAAGCGGAACGCTGGGTACGCTGGGCCTCGCGACCCGCGCCCCGTAGGGGCGCCGCCGTACTCTGAAAGCCGCGCCTGACACGGGTTTGGTGCTAGTTCGCGGGCGCGGGCGGCTGCAACTGCTCCAGCGCCTGCCGGTAGAGCTGTTTCGGGGCATCCTCCGAGCCTTTGGCCAGGCGATCGTTCAGCCACTGCACCATGGCGGCGCGCGACAGATGCGGGAAATCCGGATCCATGTGCCCGATCTTCCATTCCCCGTTATTCGACGAAACGCTGAAATCCACGTTGATGGTGGAGCGCGCCAGTTCGCGGGAAAATCCGCTGGCCTTGTCGTAGCGGCCGAGCATCAGGTAATGCACAGTCACGTCGTAGCGGCCGTGGTCGAGCACTGGCTCATCCACGGTGTAGCGGGCGACCACATCCATCTGCGAGTAATCGGCGGCGGTGTGCGACCACACCAGCGGCGCGAATTTCGCCGCATCCTGGGAATTCAGGCGCGCGCCTTCGTAATCCAGCCGGCAATAGTTGGCGACAATCTGGCGAATCTGCGCCGGGCCGACCTCGGAGGTGTCGCGGTTGAGCGGCAGTCCATATTGCGCCGAGGCCGCGCCGGACATTGCCAGGAGCAGGACCGGGAGCAGAGAGAGAGTTCGCGTGCGGAAAAACATCGGGTCCTCGAACGACGGTGCGCCAGTTCCAGACTACTACGAAAACAGTTGTCCGTTGTCCGTTGTCAGAAAACTGCCCCCAAGAGAAGAGTGGTCAGTGGCTAGTGGCTAGTGGTCAGAAAACAGAAAGGCCCCGCCCTGGCCAAACCACGGCCACAACGGGGCACTCAGGTTAGTTTCGTTTCAAGTTTCGAGTTTCAAGTTTCGAAACCTGACACCCACAACTCATTACCCGAAACTCGTTACGCGAAGCTCGAAACTGCCTTTACGCCCGCGCCGTCTTCTGGTCGCTGAACACCTGCCCGTCGCGGATGTGGATGACGCGGTGGGCGTACTCGGCGATGTCGTGCTCGTGGGTGACCAGGACGATGGTGTTGCCCTGGTCGTGCAGGCGATCGAAGCAGCGCCATGATCTCGACGCCGGTCTGCGAGTCGAGGTTGCCGGTGGGCTCGTCGGCCAGGATGATGGACGGGTTATTGACCAGGGCGCGGGCGATGGCCACGCGCTGGCGCTGGCCGCCGGAAAGTTCGTTGGGCTTGTGCATCATGCGCGAGCCCATGCCGACCGACTGCCAGCGCGTCTTTGCGCGCGCGATCCAGCGCTCCTCGGCGGGCATGCCGGCGTAGATCAGCGGCAGTTCGACGTTGTGCAGCGCAGTGGCGCGGGCCAGCAGGTTGAAGGTCTGGAAGACGAATCCGATTTCCTTGTTGCGGATGCGGGCCAGTTCGTCGTCATCCAGCTCGCTGACCAGTTGGCCGTTCAGCCAGTAGTGGCCCTTGCTGGGCGTGTCCAGGCAGCCGATCAGGTTCATCAGCGTGGATTTGCCCGAGCCCGACGGGTCCCATGATGGCGACGTACTCGTTGCGCTGGATGCGAATATTGACGCCGCGCAGCGCGTGTACCTGCTGCTCCGAGTCCCATGTCGTAGGTCTTCCACAGATCTTCGGTGCAGATCATGCAGCCATCCTGAACCGTGGCCATCTGCTGCTCTGCCATGCTTGCGACTTCAGTTGCCATCCTCTTCTCCTCGGGCCGCTGCTGCTGCAGGTCGCTCATAAACTGGGTAACTCTGCCTTCCTGGCGGCGCTCATGGCCGCGGTTGCAGGGGCTAAAGCCCGTTCTTTCTTGGCCCTTGTCGGCACGGCTGAAGCCGTGCCCTGATACAAAGCTCTCGATCCCCAGCTTTTCGCGCAGCCGCTGAAGCCGTGCCCTTTCAAGCCTTAGGACTCGTCCTTGTTGTCGTCCTTCTTGGCGGCGGAATTATCTACTTTGACGCTGGCCCCGTTGCGAAGGGTGCGGAGAACTTTGTAGCTTCCGGTGACGATCTCGTCACCCTGCTTCAAGCCGTCGGTCACCTCGATGTCGGTTGCCCCACTGATGCCGGTAGTGACGGGTACGAACTCCGCGTCCTTGCTCCTGATAACGAATACGCCCTGCAACTCTTCCTTGGGATTGCCGGTTGGCGGCGCGGCTGCCTGCACTTTGTCCTTGTCCTTGCCGGCCGGCGCCAACTCGCCGCGCTGGCGAATGGTCAGCGCCTGGATCGGAATGGACAGGGCCGCGGTGCGAGTGGCGGTGGTGATGTGCGCGGTGGAGGAAAGTCCGGGCAGCAAATCCGGAGGCGGATCCTGCAACGCCACCACGACCTTGAAATCTTTGGCTTCCTGACCGGTGGTAGTGGTTTGCGCGGTGGAAACGCCGGTGGAGCGCAGCACGGCATTGCGGCCGATTTCGGTCACCACGCCCTTGAACTTCTGCTTGGGCAGCGCGTCAATGGTCACTTCCGCCGGCTGGCCGATTTTCACGTTGACGATGTCGGTCTCATCCACCTTCACTTCGGCAGTCATCACCGAGGTGTCGGCGATGGTCATCAGGGTGCTGCCGGGAGCGTTCTGGATGCCGACCACCACGGTCTCGCCTTCGCGTACCGGCAGGTTGGTGATGATGCCGTCGAAGGGCGCGCGATATTCGGTCTTGCTGAGCACATCAGTCACGCGCCGCAGGTTGGCGGCGTTCATGCTGATGTGTCCCTGGGCGGAGGTAAGCTGCGCCCTGGCCTGGGCCAGCTTGGCCTTGGCCTGGGCAAGTTGCGCCTTGGCAGTTTCGAAGGCTGCGTTCTTGGTGTCGTAGTCGGCTTTGGCGATCAGCTTGTCGTCATAGAGCGACTTGTTGCGGTCGTAATCCAGCTTGGCGCGTTCAAATTCGGCCTGCGCCTGAGTTAGATCGGCCACGGAGGTATTCACCGCGGCCTGGGCAGCCAGGGCGTCGGTCCGCGAGGAGTCGAGCGCTGATGCGTTGGCGGCCACGTCGGCGGCGGACTGAATGTTGTCCAGCGTCGCCAGCATTTGGCCTTTCTTTACCAGGTCGCCTTCCTTGACGTAGAGCTTGGTGATCTTGGCGAAGGCGTTGGAGCCGATGTTCACATACACCTTCGGCTTGATTTCGCCGGAGCCGGTTACGGTGGAGGCGATGTCCTCGCGGACCACCTTTCCGGTCTGCACCGTAACTACGCCTTTGTGGCTCTGCTGCACGGTGAAGCCGACAATCGCCGCCAGGACGACGACCGCGCCGATGGCAATTGCGATTTTCTTCGATTTCTTCATCCACAACCCTCGCTCGTTCGAGACAGCGGGACCCGGGCGCACCGCGTCTGCTGAACTAGATACGCGATAAGACGACCCAAGGTTCCTTAGGACAGCATGATTGGCGCCGTTGGGAGTTGGCCCGAAACCTGGCGGGCACAGGGGAGCAGACTCGTGTGCGCGACCTACTTGTCCTGAAGTTGCTGTCGTTCCATTATAGCCGTTCTGCGGCCTGTCCCGGCGGCTCATTCGGGCCGGGAGAGTGATACCAAAGTTGGCACCCGGGCTAGCCACAGAGTGTTGATTTTGCAGCGACTTCCGGGAAGCAGCAGGGTTCGTATCCGCAGGTGCAGCTTGTCCCGTTTACCTTGCTTTAACCGCCGCCTGAACATACAATTTAGAGACCGTAAGTGTGGCCAAGGAGTTCACTGGTTACCCATGAGTTTTCGTAGTTTTCGCAATTATTTCTTGCTGTTGGTGGCCGTCGGCTTGACCACGGCAATTGCCGTGGCGCAGACCGCCAGCCCTTCGTCGGGTAACTCCACGGCAGCCCCAGCCGTAACCACGCCGTCGTCTGCACCGTCTTCCGCGGCATCTTCCGCAAGCCAGGACAAGGCACAGTCCGGAAAGGATGCCGGCGGTACGGCCCAGCCGTCCGACCAGGATCCCCTGAAGCGTCCCCTCACCGCCAAGCAGAAGAAGGAAAACGCCAGGGCGCTGAAGGGCGAATTGAGCGGCACCTATAAGAAGTGGCTGAACGAAGACGTGCGCTGGATCATCAGTCCGGAAGAAGTAGCCGCCTTCAAGAAGCTCTCCAACGACGAAGAGCGTGACGCCTTCATCGAGAACTTCTGGCTGCGCCGCGATCCCACGCCGGACACCCCGGAGAACGAATTCAAGGAAGAGCACTACCGCCGCATCGCCTACGCCAACGAGCATTTCGCCGCGGGCAGGCCGGGATGGATGACGGATCGCGGCCGCATTTACATCGTGTATGGGCCGCCCGATGAAATCACCTCGCATCCTTCCGGCGGCTACTACGAGCGTCCCATGGAAGAAGGCGGCGGCGAGACCTCGACCTATCCCTTCGAGGACTGGCGTTATCGCTACATCGAAGGCATTGGCCAGGAAGTGGAGATGGAGTTCGTCGATCCCTGCATGTGCGGCGACTACCATATAAGCATCGATCCCAACGAGAAGGACGCGCTGCTGCACACGCCCAACGGCGGCCTGACCTGGTACGAGCAACTCGGCCTGGCCAGCAAGACCGATCGCGTGACCGGAAACGGCGCCAACGCCGGCCCGGAAGGCTCGCTGCAGAACACCAAGGAATTCGACAAGCTGGAGCAGTTGGCCAAAATCAATTCGCCGCCCAAGGTGAAGTTCAAGGACCTGGAAGAAGAGGTCAGCCACAAGATCAACGTCAACCTGATGCCGTTTGAAGTGCGCACCGACTACATCAAGGTGACCGACGATACCGTGCTGGTGCCAGTGACGGTGCAGGTGAAGAACAAGGACATCACCTTCGCCAGCAAGGACGGCATCCAGCGCGGCACCGTGAACATCTTTGGGCGTATCACGGGAATTACCGGCCGGGTGGCGCAGACCTTCGAAGACACGGTGCAGGTGGACGTTCCCAGCGAATTGCTGGAGAAGACCATGGAGCGCTCGTCGCTCTACTGGAAGGCGGTGCCGCTGCGTCCCGGACGCTATCGCCTGGACCTGGCGCTGAAAGACGTGAATGGCGACCGTTCCGGTACCTGGAGCCACGCGCTGACGGTGCCGGAATATAACGAGGACAAGCTGGCCTCGTCGTCGCTGATCCTGGCCGACCACATGGAGAAGGTGGCGACCAAGAACGTTGGCTCGGGCAGTTTCGTGATCGGCGAAACCAAGCTGGCCTATCCCCATCTGGACCAGGCCAACGGCAAGCCGGCGGTATTCAAGCGCGACCAGCGCATGAGCCTGTGGATGCAGATTTATAATCTGCAGTCCGACGAAAAGACCAAGAAGTCTTCCGCCAACATTGTGTATGACATTGTGAACGTCTCCAACAATCAGCCGGTGCTGCACTCCTCGGAATCCACCGAGAGCCTGGGCAGCATGGGCGACCAGGTGACGTTGCAGAAGACGCTGGCACTGAACAAGTTCGAACCCGGGACCTATAAGTTGACGGTAAAGGTAGACGACAACGTCTCCAAGCAGCAGATTGCGCCTTCGGTGCAGTTTGCGGTGGAGTAGCAGCGCTCGCCGCAAGGTAAGCGCAGGGGAAAGTCGGGAGCCTCGGACGGAGGGTCTGTGATAACCCGAATCTTGGCGCGGTTGATGGTTCTGCTCTCGCTCAGCACACCGCTGTGGGCGGGTGTCACTCCAGGGTCAATCTCGGGATATGTCCGCAACTCTTCCGGCGTGGTGCAGATGGGCGCCAGCGTGGAAGTGTTCAGCAAGACCGGGCTGCAGTTCATGGCCTATACCGACGCCAAAGGCTATTTCACCCTGAGCGGCCTGACCGCGGGCAGCTACGACGTGCGCGTCTCGGCGCCGTCCTTCCTTCCGACTTTGCGCGAAGACGTGGCCCTGGCCGCAGGCGCCAGCAAGGTCCTTAATATCACCCTGAACACGCTGTTTGACGCGGTGCGCATGCTGCCGCAGTTGAAGCGCGACAACGACGAGGATGACAGTTGGCGCTGGACCCTGCGCTCCACCGCCAACCGTCCTATCCTGCGCTTCGATGACGGCACCGCGGTGATCGTGGAATCGGCTTCGCAGGAAAAGACCCTGGCCGGTGCGATTTCCTATATCGCCGGCGGCTCCAATGAAGGCTACGGCAGCACCGCTGACCTGGGCGCCTCATTTGACGTGCAGCAGTCCATCTTCCACACCGGGGTGCTGGGCTTTGACGGCAACATGGGTTCGGTCTCGGGCTCGCCCGACGGCGTAATGCGCGCCTCCTACAAGCGCGACAGCCAGACCGGCTGGACGCCGGTAGTGGCGCTCACTGTGCGGCATTTTGCTACGCCCGACCTGGTGCCGCAACACGGCGCGCTCGACGCCCTGGCGCTGTCCTATTCCGACGGCTTCTCCATCGGCGATCTGATGGACTTCCAGTACGGCGGCGACGCCCAGGCCATCCAGTTCCTGGGGCATGAAGTGAACGCCTTCCGGCCGTCGGCGGTGGTGGACTTCCACCTCGGCGACAATACCATCCTGGAATATCGTTACGCGACGGAAGAGCCCAACACCCGCGGCGATAAAGGCTTCGACACCTCACCCGCTGACCTCAGCGAGAGCGGCCCGCGCATGACCATGGTGGACGGCGCGCCCCTGGTGGAGAACGCGCATCATCATGAGCTTTCGCTGTCGCAGCGCGAAGGCGACACCAAGCTCCAGCTTGCCTATTACAACGATCGCGTGAAGGACCCGGCGCTGCTGGCTGTGGGCGATGTTTATACCGATACCGGCGACATTCTGCCGGATGTGTATTCCGGCACCTTCAGCTATAACGGCGGCGAGCTGGAAGCGCAGGGCGTGCGCGTCGTGATGCAGCACAAGTTCGGCAGCGACCTGACCGCGACCGTGGATTACGGCTACGGCGGCGTGCTTACGCTGGACCAGCCGAACATCAACTGGACCGATGTGCGTAACAGCCTGCAGAGCGAATGGCGGCATACGGCGGCGCTGAAGCTGAATGGCACGTTGCGGCGCTCGCATACCCGCTGGATCGCCTCCTATCGCTGGACCAGCGGCGAAGCCCTTAGTCCGGTGGACCTGTTCAACGCCTCGGCCGGACAGGCCGATCCTTTCTTCAATCTCTTCATCCGCCAGCCCATTCCGCACATCCACATCGTGAACGGCCGCATGGAAGCGTTGGTGGACCTGCGCAACCTGCTGGCCCAGGGCTACGTTCCGGTGATCGGGCCGGACGGCACCACCGTGTACCTCACGCAGTCAGCGCGCAGTGTCCGTGGCGGATTAGCGTTTATTTTTTAGCCATTAGTCGGGTGCCCCATTCAAGGCCATCTTTTGGCCTTGAGTGGGGGGCTTAGTGCCGGGTGCCCCATTCAAGGCCATCCTTTGGCCTTGAGTGGGGGGCTTCGTGCGAACCGCCAGAATCTGGGCGCCCCGCCCGGGTGCCCCATCTTTTGGCCTTGAGTGGGGGGCTTCGTGCGAACTGCCAGAATCTGGGCGCCCCGCCCGGGTGCCCCATTCAAGGCCATCTTTTGGCCTTGAGTGGGGGGCTTCGTGCGAACCGCCAGAATCTGGGTGCCCCACACATCCGCGGGTTTCGGATGTGTGGGAAGCGCCGATGCTCGAAGCTGCTCTCCAGGCACCCGCCTGTTCTTCGTGTCCCTCAGAATCCAGCAGTCGAACTTTCCGCGGCCATACTTGCCATCGCGCCGAACCCGTATTAGGGCGTGCCTTCAGGCACGACACCCGCACTTTGATTTGTCATTCTGAGCGAAGCGAAGGACCCGCGGTTGCCATGCGGCCAGCCGAATCCTGCTCTGCGCCGAACCCGTATCAGGGCGTGCCTTCAGGCACGCCGCTAAGCCGGTTTATTCTCTCTCCGGAGTCGGCTTTAGCCGACGGCACCTCACCACAGGTCCCACTCTTCGCACGGGAGGAAAAATCAAAAAGCGTTTCTTCGCGCAAAAGAAAAAGCACCGGACGGACCGGTGCCGGAGACTGCGGACTTCGGCGGAGCTACTTCTTGCCGAAGATGAGGCGGATCAGCAGGGTTAGGATCACCGCGCCGACGATGGCCACCAGAATGGTATAAATCATGCCCCCACTGGCCGACATGCCCAGGTGGGCCATGATCTCGCCGCCGATGATGGCGCCGATGATGCCGACGACGATGTCCATGAGGGTCCCGTAGCCGGAGCCCTTCATCAGTTTTCCCGTGGCCCAGCCGGCAATCAAGCCGACGATAATCCACCAGATCAAAGCGCCGATCATAGTTCCTCCGCTGGCGGAAATTTCCGCGAGCCGTGAATTGGATGCAGAAAGCGGGAGCCGCGTTTGACGCGCCCGACAATGTAACACAACGGCAGTGGATAGTGGATAGTGGATAGTTAAGATTCCGCGGGATGCGAGCTCAACTCAATCAATCATAGAGCGCCCCGATCCTCGCATCACCCACAACCTCGCCGATGCGCTCGCTACTGACGTGCTTTGGATCGTGACGATGTTCGGTTCGCGCTCGTGCGCTCGCTACGGACATGCTTCGGATCGTCACCATGTTCGGCTCGCGCCGATGCGAGCGCCGGAGGCGCGACTCAGTCTAGCCCAGCGTGCAGCGCCTGCTTTTGGCGCGGAACGCTGGGTACGCATCGTCCCGCCACCTGCGCCCCGGAGGGGCGCCGCCGTTCGTTCGGCCCAATACATCGTTTTTTTGGGACCGACGGGAAGTCGGCGCGCCTATGGGGCGCGGGGCGCGGGACCGAGCCTACCCCGCGTTCCGCTCCCGCCCCAAGCCGCGCAAAAGCGGCGCGGCTCGGGGCCCCCGGTCCGCTGCACGCAGGGCTAGACTAAGTCGCATTTGCGCGAAGCGGGCGTGACAGCAATGCGGAGCGCCTCCCACACATCCGAAACCCGTGGATGTGTGGGGCACCGGCGCCCACCATGCGAGCGCGCAGGTGCCGGCAACAGCAGATCCCTCGCTGCGCTCGTGATGACAAATCAAATAGGGGAGCTTTCGGCACGACTGAAGTCGTGCCGTGATACAAAGCGCTCAGCCGCGAATGTTGAATGCTCCGTGCGCTCCGTGGACTCTGGCTAAGAGCTAAGAGCTAAGAGCTAAGAGCTAAAGGCTAGAAGCTGACAGCTCTCAGCTTCCTACCGCAGCGCGTCTTCCACTTCGCTGAGCCAGTCGGGACGCTTCAGGACTTCGCGCGGCTTGGGGCCGTCGGCGGCGCCGACGATGCCGTCGCGTTCCATCAGGTCAATCAGGTGAGCAGCGCGGCCGTAGCCGATACGCAACCGCCGTTGCAGCAGGGAAGTGGAGGCCTTGCCGTATTCCAGCACGATGCGCACCGCATCCTGGAACAGCTCGTCGTTGTCGTCGCTGCCCGGGCCGCCGCCGGCGCCAGCTTTCGCCTTCCTCGCGCGGAGCCTCCAGGAATGCTTCTTCGTACTGCGCCTGGCCTTGCGCGCGCCAGAATTCGACCACCGCGGCAATCTCCTTCTCGGTGACCAGCGGGGCGTGCACGCGATGCACGCGCGCCGAGCCGTTGGGCAGGTACAGCATGTCGCCGCGGCCCAGCAGCGCTTCGGCGCCGTTGGCGTCCAGAATGGTGCGCGAATCAACCTTGGTGGCCACGCGGAACGACATGCGCGCCGGGAAATTCGCCTTGATGAGGCCGGTGATCACGTCCACCGAAGGCCGCTGCGTCGCCAGAATCAGGTGGATGCCGACGGCGCGCGCCATCTGCGCCAGGCGGGTGATGGACGCCTCGACGTTCGCGCCGTCGAGCATCATCAGGTCGGCCAGCTCGTCGATGATGATGACGATGTAGGGCAGCGGCCGCGCTTCGCTGCCATCTTCAAACAGGCTGGCGCTGTTGCCGTCGAACAGCTTGTTGTACTGGTCGATGTTGCGCACGCCTTTTTCCGCCAGCACTTTCAGGCGGCGCTCCATTTCGCGCACGGCGTTGCGCAGCGCGTTCGACGCCAGCTTGGGCTCGGTGATGATGGGCGTGTGCAGGTGGGGCACGCCTTCGTAGTTGCCCAGCTCCAGCCGCTTGGGATCGACCAGAATCAGCCGCACTTCATCCGGCGTCGCCTTGTAGAGGATGGACATGATGAAGGCGTTGATGGCCACGCTCTTGCCGGAGCCGGTAGAACCGGCAATCAGCAGGTGCGGCATGGTGTTCAGGTCGGCGGTAACGATGCGGCCGTTGATGTCCTTGCCCAGCGCCAGGGTGAGCTTGGACTTGGTGCCGAGAAATTCCTGCGCCTCCACCACCTCGCGCAGCCAGATGGTCTCGCGCTCGTGGTTGGGCACCTGGATGCCGACGGTGGACTTGCCCGCCATGCGCTCGATAAGAATGCTCTCGGCGCGCAGCGCCAGGCAGAGATCGTCGCACAGGCCGGTGACGCGGCTGTACTTGATGCCGGCTTCGGGCTTGAACTCGAAGGTCGTGACCACCGGGCCGGGATTGATCTGCACCACCTGGCCGCGAACGTCGAACTCGCCGCACTTTTCGGTGAGCACCTGCGCCAGGTTCTTCAGCTCGAGTTCGTTGATGGTCGCGTGCTCGTCGGAACGGTGCAGCAGCGCCGTGGACGGCAGTTTGTAGCTACCGGCCACCTTGGGCATGGTGGTCTTGCCGCGCGGCGTGTTGTCGGCGCGAGTGGCGACGGCGATCTCTTCCGTCGTGGCCATGGGCGCAGGCGCGGTCTCGGACTCCGCCACGGCCTGCATGGCGGCGGCAACCGGCTGCGGTGCGGGTGCCGCGGGAGTGCCGTCGGCCTCAAACATGCGCTCGATGCCGCTCTTGCCGTTGGAGCGGCCGGGAACAGGCACCGGCGCGGTGCCGGTCTGCGCGACGTAAGCAGCTTGCTCGGCGGCTTCGGCAGCGGGACGTTTCGGCACCAATTGCGCCGTGACCACCGGCTTGGCGGCGCGCTTCTTCTCCAGTTCGCGGGCGGTCTTGCGGCGGGCGCGATCGGCACGCCAGTCGGCAAAGCGATCGGCGGCGGCGTAGAGGAACGACAGCCGCGTCTGCGACCACAATTGCACTGCGCCGAAGGAGAACGTGGTGGAGAGGTAAAGTCCGACGGCGATGATGGCCAGGCAGATGAGGTACGCGCCGATCTGGTTGAAGAAGTGGAGCAGGGTATCGGCGACGATGCGGCCCAGCAGGCCTTCGGCGGGAATGACGCCGCGCAGGCGGAAGCTCCATGGCAGCAGCCCGATCAGTCCGGCGATGAAGGTGACCAGCGACATCGCGCCCAGCGTCTTGGCGTAGGGCGACTGGATGGGACGCGAGCGGAACCATCGCAGCGCGTAGAGCAGCAGGAAAATCGGAATCAGCAGAACCGAGACGCCGAAGATTTGCAGCGCCAGGTCGCTGACCGTGGCTCCGAACAGGCCGATCCAGTTGTGCGCCGGACGGCCCAGTGGCGGACTGGCGGCGGTGTTCAGCGAAGGATCAAGCGGCGAATAGGAAACCAGCGAGAGGACAAGGAGGAGCGCGAAGACCAGCACCAGGAATCCCGTCAGCTCATTGAGCCTGCGGTTCGACGTCGGCGTGAATGCCCAGGACAGGATATTCATGTCGCCGTTCGAGCTTGCCACTGGACCGCGCTGCCTGCGGGAATTCATGCCGTCTGCTCCGTCCGGCGCGCAGAAACACCACCACGCAACACGCAGCGTACACAGACGCGTGATCCAGGGAATTGCCCGATGCGGGTCGCCCAACGATGATGAGGGCGCAAGTACGCCAGAGCCAAGGCTGATTATCCCAAAGATTTCTATTACATGGGATCGAAATGCAAGCGGGGATGTTGCCGAGTCAGCATCCCCCACGCAGTGCTAGTCACCGGTTACCCCGAAAAGTGCCCAAAGTAGCCCAGCAGCAGGATCAACGCGCCGAACAATATCCGGTATACCACGAACACCGTCAGCGTTTTGGTTTGCAGGTAGCGGATGAACCAGGCGATGGTGGCATAGCCCACGACGGCCGACATCACGATGCCGACGGCGAATCCCGTCGCCATTCCTGGCGGCAAGCCTTCCTTCATCACGTGGTGCAGTTTGAGCAGGCATGCGCCGGCGATGATGGGCGTGGACAGCAGGAAGCTGAAGCGGGCCGCGGCTTCGCGGGTGAAGTTGCGGAACAGGCCGCCGGTGATGGTGATGCCGGAGCGCGAGACGCCGGGAATCACGGCGAAAGCCTGCAACACGCCGACGGTGAGCGCGTCGCCTAGTTCAATGTCGGGCAGCGGCTTGCGGAAGCGGCTCATGCGCTCGGCAATGAACATCAGCACGCCCACGCCGATCAGCATGCAGGCCACCAGCGAGGGATCGCGGAAGGTGGTCTCGATGCGCTTTTCCAGCAGTGCGCCCGCGATGGCCGCGGGGATGGTCGCCGCCACCAGGAACCACAGCAGCATGCGCTCGCGGCTTTCTTCTGCCGGCGTCAGGTCGCGCAGGTTGTCGCTGGTTTCGGAGAAGCGCACAACCTTGCCGCCGAAAGCAGCGCGCAGAATCTGGATCCACGTCCGCCAGAAATACGCCACGATGGCCAGCAGCGTACCGGCATGCAGGGCGACGTCAAAGGTAAGTCCGGGATCGCTCCAGTTGGCCCAGCCCAGCCGGGTGACCAGCCAGGGGACGAGGTCGAGGTGGGCGGTGCTGGAGATCGGCAGAAACTCGGTCAGGCCTTGCACGATTCCCAAAACGATCGCTTCCAGAATGGGCAATCTATTTCACCGTGTTCCCAAATGTGGGGATTTGATTCTGCACCATATATACCAGACGGTCGGCGCGGTTGTACCAGTCGGTGTTGTCGGGGTATTGCGACATTAGTTTCTTGGCCACGCTGACGGCGCGCGCGGCGGCCTCGTCGGCTTTCTTCTGCTGGTGGTCCGTGCTGTAAATGGCGATCAGCGCGGAATAGCGCCAGGCCGCGTTATACAGGGCTTCCGCGCCCTTGGGCGACTGCGGATGCTCGTCCGCGTACTTCAGGTAAAACTGCGCTTCCTTCTCCGGACATTCCGCCTGGGCTTCCCACTCGCCGCACAGCTTGTTCTCGATAAGGTGATAGGCGGCAAGATCGGCCCACTTGGTGTGGGGAAATTTCTTCATCACCAGCTTCATGCGGTCTTCGTCAATCTTGGGACGCATCATGGGGTCGCGCAGCTTGCTGGAGGGACGGGTGGCGGCATCGGCAGCGTCAATTTGCCAGCGGATATCAGCGGCGCGATAAGCGGCCTCGGCGGCCAGCGGCGAGGTGGGGAAATATTCCGGGATGCGCGCGTAGAGGCGCATGGCGTCCTGGGCGGCGCCGCGGCGGCCGTCGCGCTTGCTGGCTTCCATCTCGGAATCGAAGGCCTCGCCGTAGATGATCTTGTCGCCGTCGGGCGTTGCGGTGGTGATGACGCCGCGATCGACGATCCAGCCGGTAACGTTCTTGTCGGAATACTCCTCGTCGGCCAGTTCCTCGATGTTGTGCGTGGTCTCGACCGTACCGACCACGTGCATCCATCCCGGCGTGCGATCGAGCACCGCGACCTCGCGGCCGCGGCCGATGTCGGAAAGCTTGGCCGAGGAGGTGTCCGGCTGTATGTAGATGGCGCCTTCACGAATCAGAATGCCGCGCTCGGTGGCAAAAGCCAGCGCCGGCAGAAGGAACAGGGCGAGAGTGAAGATCAATTTTCGTTGCACTGCGTTACTCCGATACGAGTTGGACGGGTGACGTGCGCCTTCGCGCTCCGCCGCACAAAATACTTGGGTGCACTAAATCCTCTTTGCCTGGGTGCCCCGTTCTGGCCCGGGTTTGGCCAGGGCGGGGCTTGACCGGTGTCTGTCGCCGGCTAAAGCCGGCGCCAGACTGATAAAGAGCGGCCTTTTCGGCACGACTAAAGTCGGGCCCTAATACAAACCGGCCGCGAGCCCGCTATTTTCCCGCTGCCGCACCGTCTTCCAGAATCTGCGCCAGCAGCACCGGATCCACGTTGCCGCCGGTAATCACCGCGACGGTCTTCGTCGCGGGCGGCAACTCGCCACCGCGAAAGGCCCAGGCCGCGAAGCCGACCGCACCGCTGGGCTCGGAGACTACGCGTGCGGCCGAAGCCATACGACGCATCGCGGAGCGAATCTCCTCCTCGCTCACGGTCACAATGTCGTCAAGATAAAGCCGCAGGTGCTCGAAATTAATTGGGCCCACCGACTGCGTGCGCAGGCCGTCCGCCAGGGTGCTGCTCACGCGCTCGGCCGAGAGCGAGACAATCTCGCCGGAGCGAAAGCTCTGCTGGGCGTCGTTGGCCAGCTCCGGCTCCACGCCGATCACCTTGGCCCGGGAGCCGCTCAGCTTGATGGCCGCGGAGATGCCGCTGGCGATGCCGCCGCCGCCGACGGGCACCAGCACCAGCTCGACGTCGGGACAATCTTCCAGAATTTCCAGGCCGATGGTGCCCTGGCCGGCGATGATTTGCTCGTCGTTGTAAGGCGGCACGATAGCGTAGCCGTGTTGCGCCGCCAGTTCCTCGGCGCGTTGCATACGCTCGGCGCTGGCCGGGCCGACGGTCACGATCTCGGCGCCCAGCGCAGCGGTGCTCTCCATCTTGATGCGCGGCGCATTGCGCGGCATCACGATCACCGCCTTCACCCCCAGCTCTCGCGCCGCGTAAGCCACGCCCTGCGCATGGTTGCCGCTGGAGTAGGAGATGACGCCGCGCTGCCGCTCGTCCGGCGTGAGCGACGCAATCTTGTTATAAGCGCCGCGCAGCTTGAACGCGCCCATGGGCTGCAGGCTCTCCGGCTTCAGCCACAGGTCGCCGCCGCCGTTGGCCGAACCCGCCGGCGGGAAGTAGCGAATCAGCGGCGTGCGTACGGCGACGCCGCGCAACCGCGCCTGCGCTGCCTTGATGTCGTCGAGGGTCACCATTGGTTTATTGTGCCGCGCCTGATGTCGCCAGCCACAGGCCCGCCGGAAGATGCGAACTGTCGCCGCTCTCCCCGGTGGCGCGGGCCAGCGCCAGCATCTCCGCCATCCAGTGTACAAGCGCCAGGCGATCCAGCAAGCTGGCCTTGCTACCTACTTCGACGTGCGAGATGGCGGGAGAGACCAGCGCCGCGCGCACTTTGTCTTTAGGGATTTCGCGCTGGAGCCATGCCAGCTCGGTGGGCGGAATCACGGTGTCGTCGGAGCCGTGCAGCAGCATCACCGGTATCTGCAGCGAAGCCAGATGTCCAGCGGGCGAAGCCTCGGCCAGCTTCTGCCGCTGCTTCTGAATTTCGGCCAGGATGGCCGGCGCCAGCGCCTCGCGATGATGGTGATAGATGTGCTGCATGGTCTGCTGATCGGCCGCTGTCATCTTCGCGGTCAGCGCCTCCGAGACTTTGCCGTTGCCGCCGAGCAGCAATTTCAGCGCTTCCCGCGCGGTGGCGGCGTCCTGAGGCGCGAAGAAATCCTGCGGCTCGTCGTAGATGACGATCAGCGGGCCGTACTCGTGTGGCTGGAAATGTTCGACCCTTCCGTCCGGCAGTGGCGCGTTGCCGGTGGCGAAGAATTCCATCACGTGCGCAAGATCGTAGTGCGCGCCGACTGTGGCCACCCAGGCGATGGACGGCGCATAGCGGGGATCGGCGGCGGCCAGCAGCGCCAGGCCTCCGGAGAAGCTGAGCGCCAGAACGCCGACGCGCGGGACTTGCAGTTCGTGCGCGAAGGCCTGCGCGGCGGTGCCGATGAGTTCAGCGGACGTGCCTTCCACGCGATAATCGGCGATGCCCGGTACCAGCGGCGTGACCACCAGGAATCCGCTGGCGGCCAGCGAACGCGCGAAGCCCACCAGGCGCGGCTCTTCGATGCCAAGCTGATGCATCCCGTGTACGACCATGATGGCGGGCGCGGAGATGACGCCGCGCGGGGTGTACACGCGCGCGGGAATGGCGCGGCCCTCAAACTGAAAGCTGGTGTCGCGGACGTCCACCGGGCGCACTTCGTAGTTGGCAATCCAGTTGTGGGCGTTAGGGTCGGCGATGCGTTCGCAGCAGCGAGGCGGCGCGGAGGTAATTCTGCGCCAGCGGATACAGGGCGATGAGCAGCAGCGCCAGCGCGGTGAGCGACCAGGTCAGCCAGCGAGCGCTGCGGGTGGGGCTGCGGCCCTGCCAGGGAACGGTGGTCATGCGATTGGCATCGCGCTAGCTGGCGCGCAGCTCGGACACATGCAGGCGGCGCACTTTGAGTTTGCTTTCATGCTTGCGAGCCTGGGCAAGGTCAAAAGCTACCTGCATTGCCAGCCAGGTTTCAGGCGTGCTGCCGAAGGCTTTGCTCAGGCGCAGCGCCATTTCCGGGCTGATGCCGGCTTTGCCGTTCACGACATTGTTGAGCGCCTGGCGGGTGATGCCCAGCGCGCGGGCCGCTTCCGTGACGGAGAGATTCAGTGGCTCGAGGCAATCATGCCGGACGATCTGTCCCGGATGCACAGGGTTTTTCATGGGCATGACGTCATCTCCCTAGTGGTAGTCGACCAATTCAACATCAAGTACATCCGTTTCTTCGAATCGAAAAACGATCCGCCAGTTAGCTCTCACTGTAACGGCCCAAAAGTCCCTGCGATCGCCTTTCAGGGCGTGCAAGTAAAAACCCGGCACGTCTAGAGCGGCCGGTGTGGAGGCCCCGTCCAGCGCTGACAGGATGCGCTCTACCTTGTTAATCAGGTCGGGGCGTATGCCGCGCCGGTCTCCCATTTCGTACAGACGTTTTAGTCCGCGATGTTTGAAGCTCCGAATCAACGGATGCTCCTATGGTAAAGTGACAAGCGTCACTTGTCAACCATTCCTCACCTGCAGGGTGTCCGGGCTCACACTTCCAGAATCACCGGCATAATCAGCGGGCGGCGCGAGGTGTTCTTCACGATGAAGCGCTTCAGGTCCTGGCGGATTTTTTCTTTGATCATGCCGTAGTCGCCCTTCTCTTCGTCGCTCGACGACTCCAGCGTGTTCATCACGGTGCGCCGTGCCTGGTCCAGGAAGCCGTCTTCTTCGCTCATGCTGGCGCCGAAGCCGCGCACCACGATCTCCGGCGAGCTCTCGACCTTGCCGGTGAGCTTGTTGATGGCGATGATGGGCAGCACGATGCCGTCTTCGCTGAGGTGGCGGCGATCGCGAATCACCAGGTCCTCCACCACATCGCCCATGGAGTTGGAGTCAATGCAGATGCGGCCGACGGCGATCTTGCCGGTCTTGCGCGCGCCCATCTCGTCGAACTCCAGGATGTCGCCGCTCTCCATCATCATCACCTTGCCCACCGAGCCGTGCATGGCGCCGGCCATCTCGGCGTGCAGCTTGAGCTGGCGATATTCGCCGTGGATGGGGATGAAGTATTGCGGCCGGACCAGGTTGATGATGAGCTTCAGCTCTTCCTGGCTGGCGTGTCCGCTGACGTGTACCGGTGGTGAAGAGCCATCGTCGTAGATGACGTGGGCGTCGCGGCGGAAGAGATGGTCCACCACGCGATAGATGGCCTTTTCGTTGCCGGGAATGATGCGCGACGACAGCACCACGGTATCGCCGGGCTGAATGCGGGCGTGCTTGTGGTTGTCCACGGCGGCGCGCGACAGCGCCGACATGGGCTCGCCCTGGGTGCCGCTGATGAGCACGCAAACCTTGTCGGGAGCGAAGTCGCGAATCTGCGCGGGATGAATCAGCAGCCCTTCGGGCACGTCAATGTAGCCCAGGTCCTGCGCAATCTCGGTGGACTCCATCATGGAACGCCCGACCAGCGCGACTTTGCGGCCGGCCTCGAAAGCCTCGTCAATGGCCAGCTTGATGCGGTGGATCGAGGAGGAGAAGCAGGAGATGAACAGCCGGCGCTCGGCGCGAGCAAAAATCTCCTGGAAGCGCGCGCGCACCGCGCGTTCGCTGGGAGTGTAGCCGCGGCGCTCGATGTTGGTGGAGTCCTGGAACAGCGCCAGCACCCCGGCCTTGCCGTACTCGGCGAAGGAATGCAGATCGAAGAGACGGTTATCGGTGGGTGTCGGGTCCACCTTGAAGTCGCCGGTATGAATCAGCACGCCCAGCGGCGTGTGGATGGCCAGCGCCACGCAATCCACCAGGCTGTGCGTCACCTGGATGGGATTGATGGTGAACGGCCCGACCTTGAACGACTCGCCGGGACGAATTTCGTTGAGCACCGCATCGTCCAGCAGGGCGTGCTCTTCCAGCTTGCCCTCGACGTAGGCCAGCGTGAACTCGGTGCCGTACACCGGGACGTTGAGCTCGGAGAGCATCCAGGGCAACGCGCCAATGTGGTCCTCGTGGCCGTGGGTGAGGATGATGGCCCGCACCCGTTCGCGGTTCTCGATGAGGTAGGTGATGTCGGGTACGACGATGTCCACCCCGAGCAGTTCGGCTTCGGGGAACATGAGACCGGCGTCAATGACGATGATGTCATCGCCCCAGCGAATGGCCATGCAGTTCATGCCGAATTCGCCGAGTCCGCCGAGCGGTATGACTTGAAGTTTCCCTGGGGGCATGTGCAATCCTTGATGCTAGCACAGGGAGAGGCGGGCAGTGGGCAGTTTGAGAAGGCGGGTTTTGCGACGACATGAGTAAGGGCACGACCTTCGGTCGTGCCGACTGCGCACCTTTTTTCCCCGCTTACGGGCTTCAGCCCCTCCGGGGTTCAGGGGGCTGAAGCCCAATCATTTGACAGTCGTGTGCGGCACGACCGGAGAGCCTGCCCCAAGCGGAGTCGAGGGGTCGTGCCCTTACTCATTGTCATGCCAGACGGAAGTTTTTCGCCGTTCCTGTAAATCGCAACGGAAGCGCTGGGTAGCCGCTGCGAGCCAAAATTGCGTCTTATACTAGAAGAGGCTTATGGCTCGCGACGGAAAATCCTGGCTGCGCCGCCGTCTGGAAGACGGCATCCGCGGCGCCTTCACCAAGGCTTATAAGACGGTCAAGGTGGATCCGCACAACTACCTTGAGCACCTGCGCATGGCCTACGACCTGCCCGCGCTGACCTACGACGGCGTGTATTCGGTGGATCCCGTAATCCTGGACCACATTGCCGATCAGGCCATCCGCGGCAGCATGCACATCGCCGCCGCCGAAGGCGCCGGGCTGGGCATCGGCGGCATGTTTACCATGCTGCCGGACCTCGGCATCCTGGCGGCCATCACCATGCGCATGATCCAGAAGCTGAGCCTGATTTACGGCTTCCCCTACAACACCGAGCAGGAAGAAGCGGAGCTGTGGGTGGCTGCGGCCAGCGCCGCCGGCGTGGACATCAGCCGCGAGTTGCTGGAGAAGCAGTTCGTATCCAAGTTTGTGCCGAAGGTGATTCAGCGCATCGCCGTCAGCGCCAGCGCCGAAATCGTGGAGAAGTGGACGGCGCGGCTAATCCCAATCATCAGCTCGGCTATCGGCGCCGGTCTGAACTACTACTTCGTGAAGGTGTGGGGTGAGCGCGCCGCGGCGCACTTCCGCCAGCGGCACCTGGAACTTCGCGCCCAGAAGCGGCAGGCCATCGCACTGCCCGCCAGCAATCTTTAACTCCCGCTGCTCTCCAGCTCCGCGATCAGCTTGTGTCGCGCCGTGCCGCGCGTCATGCCCGTGACGGTCAAGGCAATGGGAATCACGAAGAAAATGAAGCCCGCCAGTCCGGTCAGGCGCAGTGGCAGCATCGCCGCCAGCAGAGAGCAGCTTAAGCCGATGGCGCACTGGGCGCCGCTTTCGATCATGGTGGTGTAGGTGTCGAAGACTTCCAGGCGATTCAGTTCCAGTTGTTGCCGCTGGCGCAGCGCGTTCCAGTAGAGCAGCACGAAAATCAGGTAAACCGTGGCATAGCCCAAACCGTAAATAATCAGCAGGGCAGGGGCCTGGCCGGGCTCAATCCAGTGCTCAGGTTTGCCGCGAGCGCTGCCGCTCAGCATGTCGCGGAACATGCCGCTGAACAGGAATTTCAGCGGGTAGGTGTAGAACAGCACCACGAAGAGCAGGAAGAAATTGAGGGTGGCGGTGAGGGCGTCGTCGAGCCCATAGCGGCGAAAGAAGTTATGGTGCTGCCACCAGATGAAGCCAAAGATGGCGAAGCAGACGGCGAAGGGAACGAACCCGCGCATGTCGTTGAGCAGGTCGTTGAAAGTATGCGGCACTTCCAGCGACACCACCAGCAGGGTGAGCGAGAAGCCGAAGACCACATCGCTGAACGCCTCGATGCGCGAGACTTCGCGGCTGCGGGTGCGAAACTCGGTGCCGATGACGGCCTTGCTGTGATGGCGACTGTGCATCGTCGGAGCGCCGCCGGGTGTGCGGCAAGCGTACTACTGTAGCGCGTCGGCGACCACGGGGGAAGGCGCTTCTGCCGGGAATTCGCCCTCCCACTTGGCCATCACCACGGCGGCCAGGCAGTTGCCCAGCACGTTGACGGCGGTGCGTCCCATGTCGAGCAGTTGATCCACGCCCAGCAGAATGAAGATGGGCTCGGTAGGCAGGCCGGTCGAGGTTGCCGTGGCCAGCAGGATCACCAGCGCCGCGCGCGAGACTCCGGCGACGCCCTTGCTGGTCAGCATCAGCGTCAGCATGATCATCAGTTGCTGCCCTAGCGTGAGATGCATGCCCGCGACCTGGGCCACGAAAATCGCCGCCACCGAGAGATAGAGCGAGCTGCCGGTGAGGTTGAAGCTGTAGCCGGTGGGGATTACGAAGGCGACGATCTGCCGCGGCACGCCGATGGCCTCCATGGCTTCCATGGCGCGCGGCAGCGCGGCTTCGGAGCTGGAGGTGGCGAAGGCGATGCTCACCGGTTCCAGCACCGCTTTACCGAAGCGCCGCAGAGGCACCCGAAACATCAGCGCTATCGGCACGAACACCACCAGCACGAATACGATCAGCGCGGCATAGAGCGTCAGCAGCAGTTTGAGCAGGCTGGTGAGCACGCCCAGGCCGGTGTGTCCCACGGTGTAGGCGACGGCCGCGCCCACGCCCAGCGGCGCCAGGTACATCACGATGTTGGTGAACTTGAACATCGTCTCCGCCAGGCTCTCGCAGAAGATGAGCATGGGGCGGCGCTTGGCTTCGCTCACCATCGCCAGAGCCACGGCGAAGATCAGGCTGAAGACCACCACTTGCAGCACGGCGTTGTCGGCCACCGATTTGGCGATGTTCTCCGGGAAGATGTGCAGGATGGTGTCTTCGGCGCTCAGCTTGTTGACGGCCAGGTTCTCGGTAGTAGTCGAAGCCGGCAACTGCACGCCCACCCCGGCTTTGGAGAGATTGATAGCGCCGAGGCCGAGGAAAATCGCGATGGTGGTGACCACTTCAAAGAAGACGATGGAGCGAATGCCCAGCCGTCCCACCTGCCGCAGGTTGGAATGTCCGGCGATGCCGACCACCAGTGTGGCGAACAGCAGCGGCGCGATGATGGTCTTGATGAGCCGCAGGAAGATGAGCGCCAGCACGCGCAGGTGCGTGGCGGCGTTGGGGAAGTCGTGGCCGATCTCCGCGCCCAGCAGCATGGCGATGAAGATCCAGGCGGTGAGCGTACGGCGCAGGCAGCCGTAGGCGACGAGGGCGGCGAGGGCGAACCAGCGTAGGGCGGGGAAGAGCGGCGATGCGCCGGCGAATCGCCAGCACAGCAGCGCAGCCAGCGCCGGCGATGGCGGCGACGAAGAGGGCGACGTTATCTCGACGTTTGGTGAATTGACCCATGGGGCCGCGATTCATTCTGAATTGTCATCACGAACGGCCTTCAGGCCGTGAGCGATCTGCTGTTTTTCGGCGTTGCTCCGCCGGACAGAAAAGCAGATTCCTCGCTTCGCTCGTAATGACAATTCCATACGTGGACCGTAATGACAATCCCGAGTGGACCGTAATGACAATTCCGTAGTGGACCGTAATGACAATTCCATGAGTGGACCGGAGGCCCGCTTTTGGCCTACCTCAAGATATCTTCCAGTTCCACGCCGCGATCGGTACGCTCGTCGCGATACTTCACGATCACCGGCGTGTACAGCGACAGGCCCCACTCGGCGGCCTTGCCTTTGGTGATGGCGCGCGCTCCCGGCACCACCACCGCGCCGGGCGGAACTTCCAGCGGCGAGTCCTCGGTGGCGCGATAAATCTCGCCCTGCACCACATCGAACAGCGGCGTCGAGCGCGTCAGGATAACGCCCGCCCCCAGCACCGCACCCTCGCCCACCCGCGTGCCTTCGTACACGCCGCAGCTTCCTCCGATAAGCGCGTCGTCTTCGATGATGACCGGCGAAGCGTTGATAGGCTCGAGCACGCCGCCAATCTGCGCTGCCGCGCTGATGTGCACGCGCTTGCCCACCTGCGCGCAGGAGCCGACCAGCGCGTGCGAATCCACCATGGTTCCTTCGTCCACATAAGCGCCCACGTTAATGTACATGGGCGGCATGCAGACCACGGTGGGCGCAACATAAGCGCCGCTGCGCACCGACGAACCGCCGGGCACGATGCGCACTCCATCGCTGGAACCGAAATGGCGGATGGGATAGGTGTCCTTGTCCACGAAGCTGAGCATGTGGGGATCGCCGCTCTCCACCAGGTGGCCGAGGCGGAAGCCCAGCAGGATGCCCTGCTTCACCCAGGCATTGGTCTGCCAGCGGCCGTCCACTTTCTCCGCGGCGCGGATGGCGCCCGCTCCGAGGGCTTCGCGGAAGTCCAGAAAGCGGTCATAGGCCTCGGATTCGGTGACCACTTCCGCGCCCATGGTGTAGAAGCGCTCGATTGCCCGCTGAATTTCGTACATGCCCGGCAGTATACCCGCTGGCCGGAAGGCGCTCCAAGGAAGGCTTTGGGAGCCCAGATTTTCACCTGTCGCGCAGAACCCGTATCAGGGCGTGGCTTCAGCCAGCGCCGAGTGCGCCCGCTTTAGGAGAGGGCTTTAGCCCCTGAGGTTTTGTGCCGTCGGCTGAAGCCGACTCCGGACAAAAGAAATAGTGCGCTTATCGGCCCGACTGAAGTCGGGCCCTGATACAAGGCAGGCGAAGCGGAGTTTTTCATCACTTGGCGGGGGCAGCCGGCGGGTTGGTAAAGTTCAAACCGATAGTGGTCCCACGGAAGGAGATATCAGCCAAGCGGGGCGACTTGCCGGAGGTATCGGTCTGGATCTGCGTGTTTCTCGGTTTCTCGGGCAAGGTCCGCAATTCCGCGGGTGCAGTAGCTACTTCCTTGTTGCCTAGCAGGAAGGTGACCGTGGTGGAAGCCCCGGTGGTCTCGAAGCGCAACGTGTAGTTGCCGGCCTTCAGCATGGAGCCGTTCACTTCCAGGGTCTTGGTCAGCGTGAGTTTCTGGTATTCGGTGGCGAAGGCGGTGATGGAACAGGTCAGAATAGTCAGCAGTGCAGCCAACGTGACGAGAGTACGCTTCATTATGATGTCTCCTCGATTGAGTCGGAGACCCCATCGTACGCTCTCCACCCCATTTAATCTGGTTATTGGTTACCGTCGTGGTGGAAGAGCTGGCCTTCAGGCCAGCGCTAAGCGTCCTAAAATATGCTGGGGCTTTAGCCCGGGCGGGTGGGAGAACTGGCCTTCCGGCCAGCGCTAAGCGTCCTAAATATGCTGGGGCTTCAGCCCGGGCGGGTGGAAGAGCTGGCCTTCAGGCCAGCGTTAAGGCGTCCTAAAATATCCTGGGCTTTAGCCCCGGACGCACGGTGCGCATGAAGGCCTACGCCGGTTGCGACTGCGTCAATCCCACCTCAGCGGCGACCTTCTCCAACTTCGCGCGCGTCTCCTTCTTCATCGGCACCAGCGGCAGGCGATAGACCTCTTCGATGCGTCCCATCATGGCCAGCACCGCTTTCGCCGGGCCGGGATTCGACTCGATGAAGTTGGCCTGCATCAGCGGCAGGTATTTGCGGAAGATGGTTTGCGCGGTGTCCCACTTGTTGGAGAGCGCGGCGCGAGTCAGGCGAGTCATCTCCGCGGGAATTTCGTTCGAGACCACCGAGATGATGCCGACGCCGCCGAGTCCGATGACCGCCAGCGTAATTGCGTCGTCGCCGGAGAAGACCAGAAATCCTTGCGGGACAGTGGCGCAGACTTCGGCAATCTGGCTGATGTTGCCGCTGGCTTCCTTCACCCCGGCGATGTTAGGCAGTCTCCGCCAGGCGCAGCAGCGTGGGCGTTTCGATGTTGGTGCCGGTGCGACCGGCGATGTTGTAGAGCACCAGCGGCTTGGTGGAGGCCTCGGCGATGGCCTTGAAGTGCTGGTAAATGCCTTCCTGCGTGGGCTTGTTGTAGTAGGGCGTGGCGGTGAGCACGTAGTCCACGCCGGGGCGCGAGGAAACTTCCTTCGCCTTGGCCACGGCTTCGCTCGTGTTGTTCGAGGTCGCGCCGGCCATGATGGGCACGCGTCCTCCGGCGGTCTCGATGGTGATGTCAATCACCCGCAGCCACTCTTCGTGCGACAGCGTCGGCGTCTCGCCGGTGGTGCCGCAGGGGACGAGGAAATCGATGCCCGACTCAACCTGCCAGCGCACCAGTTCGCGCAGCGCGCGTTCGTCAATGCTTTGATCGTGCTGGAAGGGAGTGACGAGGGCGGTACCGCAACCACGCAAGTTCATAGGAAAGAGAATAATCCTGCCGGCTTGAATTTCAAAAAGCCATTTGCGGAGGGAAAAGCGTATTCACCACGGAGGCACGGAGAGCACGGAGCGCTATCGGCTGTCGTTTAGCCGCCCGTAATTTCGTGTTTTGCGGATCATCGGCAAGACGGCGCCGCCTCAAGCCAAACTCGCTTCCTCCGTGACCTCCGTGCCTCCGTGGTGAAAATAATTCTTACAGCCGGCCGAAGATGTCCTTGAAGTCGTAGAAGCCCCGCTTGCCGGCGATCCACTCGGCAGCCATGACCGCGCCTTCGGCGAAAGCGCGCCGCGATTTGGCTTCGTGGGTCAGCACGATGCGGTCGCTGCCGGAGGTGAGCTCGAGGGTATGCGTGCCGGGGACGTCGCCCTCGCGGATGGAAGTGATCTCGACCTCGGCTCCTGACTGGGCCAGCAAGTTTCGCAGCGCTGCCGCCGTGCCCGAGGGCGCATCCTTCTTATGCACGTGATGTGTCTCGGTGATGTGCGGCTGATAGCCGTGCGCCAGCGCCGGTGTCGCTGCCAGCGCGATCTGGAAGAACAGGTTCACGCCGTAGGAAAAATTCGCGCCGAAGACGAAGCCGGTGCCTGCCTGCTCCACGGCCGCGCGAACGCGCTCCATCTCGCCATACCAGCCGGTAGTGCCCACCACCATGGCTTTGCGCGCGCGCAGGCAGGCTTCGATGTTCGCCAGCACCGCGTGCGGCGTGGTGAAGTCGATGCACGACATCAATCGCAGCCAGCTTCTCCGGCGTGAGCAGCGCCGCGGCGGCATTGCCAGCGGCGTCCCAGCACTTCCACCTGATGCCCGCGCTCGCGCGCCACCTCGGCCACCAGCGAGCCGGTCTTGCCGCGCCCTAATACCAGTAGCCGAAGGGCGCTCAATCGAACACCTCCGGATCCACCTCGGTGAAGAAGCGCGCGTGCAGGCGGCGCACCGCCTCGGGCGCGTCGGCTTCATCCACGACGAAGGTCAGGTTGATCTCGGAAGCGCCCTGGGAAATCATGCGCACGTTGATGTCGCGAATAGCCTCGAAAATCTGCGCGGCCACGCCGGGGGTATCGCGCAGGTTTTCGCCCACCAGGCACACGATGGCCTTGCGGCCGGAATATTTCACGAAGGCCAGCTTCTCCAGATCAGCGGCAATCTGCGGGATGGCCTCGTTGGAATCCACGGTGAGCGAGATGCTGACCTCGGAGGTGGAAACCACGTCCACGGCGCAATGATGGCGCGCGAAAATCTCGAACACCTTGGCCAGGAAGCCGTGCGCCATCAGCATGCGCGCCGCGACAATTTCGATGATGGTGATGCGGTTCTTCACCGCGATCGCCTTGAACAGCGAGCGCGAGCGCGGCGTGCGCGACAGGATCAGCGTGCCTTGGTTGGCGGGATTGCGCGAATTCAGCACCACCACCGGGATGTTCTTTTCCACCGCCGGCAGCACGGTCGCGGGATGCAGGACCTTGGCGCCGAAGTAGGCGAGCTCCGCGGCTTCTTCAAAGCTGATTAGCTTGATGCGGCGCGCGTCGGAACAAATGCGCGGATCGGTGGTCTTCATGCCGTCCACGTCGGTCCAGATCTCGATGCGCGCGGCATTCAGTCCGGCGCCGACCAGCGCGGCCGAAAAGTCAGATCCGCCGCGGCCGATGGTGGTGGTGACGCCTTCGGGCGTGGAGCCGATGAAGCCGCCCATGATGGGCACGCGATGCTGGGCCAGCAGCGGTGCGGCACGCGTCTGCAGGCGCTCGTTGATCTCGTCAACCATGGGCACGGCGCGGCCGTGCTGGTTGTCGGTGATGATGATCTGGCGCGCGTCCAGCAGGCTGGCCGGCAGGCCGCGCTGCACGAAGGCGGCGGTAATGATCATGCTCGACAGGCGCTCGCCGAAGGAGACCACAATGTCCGAGGTGCGCGGCGTAAGTTCGCCGACGGCGGCGATGCCGCGCAGCAGCTCGTCGAGCGAATCGAACTCAGCGCCGAGTTCGCCATGCAGTTCGGTATGCAGGCCGGTGCCCAGCAGTTCGCCGGCCGCCATGTAGTGGCGCTCGCGAAGCTGGCGGCAGATTTCCAGCGCCTGCTCGCGGTCGCCGCGTCCCGGCGGCAGCGGCCATGGCCAGCAGTTGGTCGGTGACGCTGCGCCATGGCGCTGACCACCACCAGTGGCTGCTCGGGCAGGCGCGTTTTGACGATGCCGGCGACGCGATCAATCGCAGCGGCGTCCTCCACCGAGGTTCCGCCGAACTTCATCACGATCACGGATGCACCGCCGAAGCGCGACTTGCGGCGGTCACGGGAGATATCCCTGGACTTTGAGCAGCTCGGCATTCAACAGCGCCGCGCCGGCGGCTCCGCGAATGGTATTGTGCGAGAGCACGGTGAACTTGTAGTCGAGCACGCCGCAGGGGCGCAGGCGGCCTACGGTGACGGTCATGCCGTTGCCGCGGTCCACATCCAGGCGCGGCTGCGGACGGTCCGGGGCATCGTCGTAAACGATCGGCTGCGCCGGCGCCAGCGGCAGCTTGAGCTGCTGCGGCGTCGGATCGAAATTCGCTGAAGGCAGCGATGATTTCCTCGGCGCTCGCTTTCTTGCTGCAGCTTCACCGAGACCGATTCGGTGTGGCCGTCTTCCACCGCCACGCGATTGCAGTGCGCCGTCATGGTGAAGGACGCAGGCTCGATGTGGCCGCCGTTGAGACGGCCCAGCAGCTTGCGCGTCTCCTCCTCCATCTTCTCTTCTTCCTTGGCGATGTAGGGGATGACGTTGCCGAGGATGTCGAGCGAGGCCACGCCGGGATAACCCGCGCCGCTGACGGCCTGCATGGTGGTGACGAACAGCGATTCGATGCCGAACTTCTCGCTGCAAAGGAGCCAGCGCAACCACCAGTCCGATCGCCGAGCAGTTGGGATTGGTGACGATGTAGCCGCCCGACTGCTTGCGCCAGGCACTGCTGCTCGATCAGCGGAAGATGATCGGCGTTGACCTCGGGAATGACCAGCGGAACGTCTGCCTGCATGCGAAAGGCGCTGGAGTTGCTGACCACGGCGCAGCCGGCAGCGGCGAATTGCGGGCTCCAGCTCGCGCGCGATGCCGGCGTCGAGCGCGGCGAAGATGATGCGCGGCGCGCCCTCCGGCACGGCGTTGGAAACCTTCATGTCGCGCACGGCGGTCGGGGATGGGGGTCTTCAGCCGCCAGCGCACCGCGTCGCCATAGCTCTGTCCGGCAGAGCGATCGGAGGCAGCCAGCCACGCCACTTCGAACCAGGGATGGTGTTCGAGCAATTGGATGAAAGCGCTGACCGACCACGCCGGTAGCGCCAAGAATTCCGACTGGAGATTTTCTGCTGTGACATTTTCGTGAGGAAAATTCAAGTGTATATCAGGCGGGCGCAAGGAGCCGTTTGCAATCGGGATGCGCCTGCGACGAATCGGAGCGCCCCGGACAAACCGGATATCCCTCGGCTTCGCTCGGGATGACAGACTCGAGGTTGCTGGCTTTCGGCACGGCTGAAGCCGTGCCCTTTCAAATCGCGGCCGAGGCGAGGCCGGCGCGCGCGACGCGGCCGCGCCGTTACTGCTGCACGGCCTGGATCGCCCGGGGATGCACTTGCTCATTCTGAATCTGCGAAGCCTCCCAGCCTCCGCCCAGCGCCTTCACCAGGTACACGTCGCTGACCATCTGCTGGCCGAGAAGTTGCGTGGCCAGGCGCTCGTTGGTCAGCAGCGTGGACTGCGCGGTGATGACGTCGAGATAGGTAGTCACGCCGCCGACATAGCGATTGTTGGCGATCTCCAGCGCGCGCCGTGAATCGTCCACAGCAGCGCTCTGCGTGGTCTGCGCCTGGGTCAGCGAGTTCAGCCCCGACAGCCCGTCCTCGACCTGCTGAAAGGCAGTCAGCACGGCCTGGCGATAGTTGGCCACCGACTCATCGTAGGCCGCCTTGGCCGCGGCCAGATTGGCGCGATTGCGTCCGCCGTTCGAAGACCGGCTGCAGCAGATCGCCGCCCAGCGACCAGAAGACGCTGGGCGCGGTGACCAGGCTGGCGATGCTCGTGCTCTGCAAGCCGCCGCCGCCGGAGATGGTGAGCTGCGGATAAAACGCCGCCGTGGCCACGCCGACCAGCGCGTTCTGGTATGCCATCTGGCGCTCGGCGGTGGCGATGTCAGGCCGGCGCTCCAGCAGGTCGGAAGGCACGCCGAGCGGAACCGCGGGCGGTTGCTCCTTCAACGGCAAAACCGGCACAGCGAAAGTGGAAGCCGCGATTGCCGGTCAGCACCGCGATGGCGTGCTCGTACTGCGCGCGCTGCTGCTGCACCAGGTAAAGCTGCGTGACCGTGGAATCGAGCAGCGTCTGTTGCTGCGCCAGGTCCAGGCCGGAAGCCACGCCGCCGTTGTGGCGGTTCTCCACCAGTTGCAGGCCTCGCTGCTGGATTTTCACCGACTCTCGCACCACCGCGATTTCCGCGTCGAGTTCGCGCAGCATGAAGTAGTCGGCGGCGAGCTCCGCGGTCAGCACCAGGTTCACGTTGTGCATGTCCGCGGCCACCGATTGCAGGTTGGCGTTGGAGGCTTCCAGGTTTCGTCGCACCCGGCCGAAGAGGTCAGGCTCGTAGTTCAGCGAGAAGGGCAGCTCGAAGAGGTTCTGTGTCAGCGCGCCGCTCTTGGTGAGCACCTCCGGCCGGTTGGCGGAATAGCGGCTGCGCGAAGCGTTGGGATCAACATTCACCGTAGGGAAGAAACCGGCCGAAGTTACGCGCGCCAGCGAGCGCGCCTGCCGCAGGCGGTCCTGCGCGGCTTGCAGCGAATAGTTGGCCTTCAGCAACTGCTGCTCGTAGTCGTTCAACTGCGCATCGTTGAACACCTCCCACCACGCGCCCTTGGGCAGGGAATCCTTCGGCGCAGCTACTCGCCACGGCCCTTCCGTCTTCTAGGCGGTAGGAGCCGGCATGGGCGGCTTGTGGTAGTTGGGGCCGACGGCGCATCCCGCCAACATCAGGCAGGCGAGCGAACCGGCGGCGAGTGTACGCCGCTTCATGATTTCTGCTCTCCCTGTGGCTTCGTGCCCTCTCCCGGTTGCGAGGGCGCGACGTGTACCTGCTGGCCTTCCTCCAGCGAGTCCGAGGGATTGATGATGACCTGCTCGTTGACGCCCACGCCCTGCAGAATCTCCAGCGTCGCGCCGTAATCGCGGCCGATGGTGATGGGCCGCAGATGCACCTTGCCGTTGCCGTCCACCACTGCCACCTGCGGGCCCTCGCTGCGGAACAGCATGGCGTTGACCGGGATGGTGACCTTCTGGCCGTCAATCTTCGGAGTGAAATGCACCTCGCCGAACGAGCCCGGCAAGAGCTTGCCATCCTTGTTAGGAACGTCCACTTCGGTCAGCAGGGTACGGGTGGTCACGTCGATGGCGTCCGCGGTGCGAGCCACGGTGGCTTCAAACTTCTGGCCCGGAAATTCCTGCAAGCGTGACCATGGCCTTGATGCCGGTTTTCATGGCCGGGGCGTAGGCTTGCGGCACGTTGACGTAGACGCGCAGCGGATCGGTCTGAGCGATGTCGAACAGTTCCTTGCCGGCAGCGCCCGCGACACCGGCGTTGATCAGTGCGCCGGGATCGACGGTGCGGCGGGTGAGCACGCCGGTGAAGGGCGCATAGACGCTCTTGAATGACTCCAGTTGCTCCAGTCGGCGCACGTTGGCATCAGCGGCGGCCAGGTTGGCTTGCGCTTGCTGATAGCCGCTGTTCTGCTGGTCGGCTTCTTCCTGCGAAACCGAATCGGTCTTGCGCAGGGTCTCGCAGCGGTTGGCGTTGATCTTGGCCAAGTCCAGTTGCGCCACGATCTGCTGCCTGGCCGCGCGCGCCTGCATCAGTTCCTGGTCCACTTCCGGCGTATCGATGTCAGCCAGCAGATCGCCCTTCTTCACCCTGCTGCCAATGTCCTTGTACCAGCGCAGCAGGTAGCCGTTGGTACGGGCGTAAATCGGCGATTCCTCGTAGGCCTGCAGTGTGCCGGGCAGCACCAGTTCCTCGTCGGGCTTTTCGGCGAGGGGATGGATGACGGCGACCGTGGGAACGGAGTTCTGCTCAGTAGTCTCGGCCAGCACGTGTTCTCGTGAATGCGCACAATCATGATCAGGATTCCCGCAGCCACGAGCACCAGCACAAAGAACCCGACGGTCATCAGGGCGCGGCGCGGCGATGCGGCCGCAAGCTTGGGCGGCGGCTGATGGCCGCAGCGTGGTGGCCGTGCTGATCGTCGCCGTCGTGCAGTCCGATGGCTTTGCGGCGACGACTGTTCCGCCGAAGCATTGCGGGATTCGCGTCACTGGCTGTTTTCGGTGTCCATCTGGTTGCTGTAACTCCTCACCACTACGCTTGCTGTCTTTCTGCTTGCCGGGCCTGGCGCCGTCCGTGAATGATGCCGAACACCGAGGGCACGAAGAACAGCGTGGCCACGGTGGCGAATAACAGTCCGCCGATCACCGCGCGTCCCAGCGGCGCATTCTGCTCGCCACCTTCGCCCAGGCCCAGCGACATCGGCACCATGCCGATGATCATGGCCAGCGCCGTCATCAGCACCGGCCGGATGCGGGTGATAACCCGCTTCCAGCGCGGCTTGCACCGCAGGCACGCCGGCGTCCATGCGGTCGCGCGCGAACGACACCATCAGGATGGAGTTCGCGGTGGCCACGCCCATGCACATCACCGCGCCAGTCAGCGACGGCACGCTCAGCGTGGTGTGGGTCAGCAGCAGAATCCAGCAGATGCCGGCCAGCGCCCCCGGCAACGCGGTGATGATGATGAAGGGATCGAGCCACGACTGGAAGTTCACCACGATCAGGAAATAGACCAGCACGATGGCCATCAGCAGTCCCAGGCCCAGGCCGAGGAACGACGAGTTCATGGTGTCCACCTGTCCGCGCACGACGATCTGCGTGCCGCGCGGCAGGTGATGCACGGAAGGCTTCCAGCACCTTCTTGGTATCGCTGGCCACGCCGCCCAGATCGCGGCCCTGGGTGCTGGCGTACACGTCGATCACCGGCTGCACGTTGTAGTGCGAAACCACCGCCGGGCGCACCGTCGGCGTCACCTGCACCAGATTGCCCAGCACCTGTGAGTTGCGTCACGCTGGGATCGTTGACCGGCATATTCATCAAGTGCTGGCAGCGACGTCATGCGGTACTGCGGCGCCTGCACCGCCACCTGGTAGGTGACGCCGTTCTTGGGATTCAGCCAGAAGTTGGGCGCCGTCTGGAAGCTGCCGCTCAGCGATACCAGCACGCTCTGGGCCACGTCGCGGGCGTTCATGCCCACCTGGGCGACGCGGTTGCGGTCGATGTTCAGATGCAGCGTGGGCAGGCCCATCATCTGTTGCACGTGAACGTCGGCGGCGCCGGGCACGTGCCGCAGGCGGTTGGCAATCTGCTGCGCAATCTCGTAGTTGCTCTCCAGGTTGTTGCCCGTCACCTGCATATCGATGGGCGCGGGCAATCCGAAGTTCAGAATCTGGGTCACGATGTCGGCGGGCTGGAAGAAAAATTCCACCCCGGGAAAGCGCCGCGGCAGTTCCTCGCGCAAGCGGCGCACGTAGTCGTCGGTGGCGTGGTGGTGCTCGGGATTCAGGCCCATCAGGATTTCAGCGTCGCTGGTGCCGATGACGCCGGAGTTGCTGTACGAGAGATTGATGCCGGAGTAGGGAAGCCCGATATTGTCCAGGATCGTGACCAGCTCTTCTTTAGGGATCTGCTGCCGCAGGTACGCCTCGATCTCGTCGCACAGCCGCGCCGTTTCCTCCACCCGCAGACCGGCGCGGGCGCGCACGTGCAGGCGCATCAGGCCGGCGTCCACGGAAGGGAAGAAATCTTCGCCGAGAAAAAACACCAGGCACATGGACAGCGCGCAGAAGGCCACGAAGCAGACGGCGAACAGCTTACGGTGGTCCATGGTGGTTTCCAGCAACTGGTAGTAGCCGTTGCGGAAATTCTCGAAGCCATGCTCGAAGCGGCGCTGGAATCGTCCCAGCGCGCTCTTGGGCTGCTCGGCGCGATGCTCGTGCCCGCGCATGATGTACATCACCAGCGTGGGAATCAGGGTTCGCGACAGGAAGTAGGACGCCAGCATGGCGAACACCACGGCTTCCGCCAGCGGCACGAACAGGAATCTGGCCACGCCGGTGAGAAAGAACATGGGCACGAACACGATGCAGATGGACAGCGTGGAGACGAAGGCGGGCACCGCGATCTGCGAAGCGCCGTCGAGAATCGCCTGCTTCATCTCCTTGCCCTGGGCAAGATTGCGCTCGATGTTCTCGATTTCCACGGTGGCGTCGTCCACCAGGATGCCGACCGCCAGCGCCAGACCGCCCAGGGTCATGATGTTGATGGTCTCGCCCAGCGCGCTCAGCATCATCACCGATACGAAGATCGAGAGCGGGATGGAGATGGAGATGATGATCGTGGGGCGCCAGTCGCCGAGGAACAGCAGGATCATCAGCGCGGTGAGCGCGGCGGCGATAATGCCTTCCGTAGCACGCCATTAATGGAGGCGCGCACGAACAGCGACTGATCGAAGAGCGGCTTGATGGTGATGCCCTGGGGCAGCGACTGCGCCGCGATAGGCACAACCTGCTTGATCGCCCCGACGATCGAAAGCGTGGAGGCGCTGCCGATCTTGTACACCGACATCAGCGCGCCGCGCACGCCGTCCTGGCGCACGATGTTGGTCTGCGGCGCGAAGCCGTCGCGCACGTGGGCCACGTCGCGCAGATAAATGGTGGCGCCGTTGATGGTCTTCACCGGCAGATCGTTGAGCGCGGCGATGGTCTTCGGCGCGCTGTTCATCTCCACCTGGTATTCCAAGGAGTCGATCTTGGCGGTGCCTGACGGAGTAATGATGTTCTGGGTGTTGACGGCGTTGACGATGTCGCTGGGCGAAAGTCCGTTGGCCTGCATGCGCGGCAGGTCGAGGTCCACCTGCACCTGACGGATCTTGCCGCCGTAGGGGTACGGCATGGCAGCGCCGTGTACCGTGGCCAGTTGGTTGCGCAGGAAGTTTTGCCCGGCGTCGAACAGTTGCTGCTCGGGCAGCGTCTTACTGCTGAGACCGAGCTGCACCACCGGGGTAGACGACGCGGAATAAGAGATGACCAGCGGCGGGTTACTTCCCGGGGGCAGGCCGCGGACCGTGGTCTGTACGATGGCCGTGACCTGCGCCAGCGCGGTCTGGATGTTGGCCTGCGGACGGAAGAAAATCTTGATCACGCCCACGCCGTTCACCGACTGCGACTCGATGTGCTCGATATCGTTGACGGTGATCTTGATGCCGCGCTCGGAATTGGTGACGATGCGGTCGGCCATCTCGCTGGGCGCAAAGCCGGTGTAGTTCCATACCACGCTGATGACGGGGATGTTGATCTCGGGGAAGATATCAACCGGCACGCGAAATGCGGTCACGATCGTCAGGATGACGATGACGATGGCCATGACCACAAAGGTATAAGGCCGCCGAAGAGCTAGTGCGACAATCCACATGCGTGGGAGGTTACTCCGATCTGCGGCGAGGCGCCCAGCCCAAAGGCTGCATTCGTCCGTATCCAAATCCGCGGCGCTGAATTCATAAATTCGATACGGTACGTATTGGATTTAATATATGCTATGGTTGGACGTGCGGCAAATGGGTTCGGAACCAAGAAAATCGCAAGCGCCCTCCTCCGGCGTTCCCCGCCAGCCGGGGCGGCCCCGCAGCGAGCAGGCCCGGCGCGCCATCCTGCGTAGCACCCTCCGCCTGCTGCAACACTCAGGCTACACCGAATTGACCATGGAAGCGATTGCCGCCGACGCCAGCGTGGGCAAAGCCACCCTCTACCGCTGGTGGCCGAACAAGGGCGCGCTGATTGTGGATGCCTTTGCCGCCAGTGCGGAAGACGAGTTGCACTTCCCGGATACCGGTACCGTGCTGGGCGATGTGCGCGCGCAGATGGGGCAGTGGGTGGACGTGTTGCGCAGCCGCCGCGGACGCCTGGTGGCGGCGCTGGTGGCCGCCGGACAATCCGACGCTGAGCTGCTGGAGGCCTTCCGCGAGCGCTTCCTGTGGCCGCGCCGGCAGGAGGCCTATCGCACTTTGCGGCGGGGCATCGAGCGTGGCGAGCTGCCGCGCAAGGTTGATCTGGATGCGCTGCTCGACACCCTGTACGGCGCCATCTACATGCGCTTCCTGATTCGCCACGACGAACTGGACGAGCAGTACCTCGATGACGTCTGCGCGATGGTGCTGACCGGCGCCGCGAACAACCACGGCAGCTCTCCCCCCGGCGCCCGCGTAACGGCCGTTCCAACGGACGCGGCTCCTCCCACTGAATTTGTCCGTCTAGCTTCGAGGTGTGACCCAGCGCATTGACACGCTTCTCCGGCGGTCAGTACGATTCGTGCACACACCATGAACCGCCAATATTTTCGCTACTCCAAAGCTCTTCTGGGCGCGATTCTTGCGCTCACGCTGCTGGCCTCGGCTTCCACGCCCGAAGTCGGCAAGGCCGATCCCTCGCGCTACCTGGCCGACGTCAAAGTGCTGGCCTCGCCCGACATGGAAGGCCGCGGCCCGGGCACTAAAGGCATCGTCAAGGCTTCCAACTACATCGAGGCGCGCTACAAATCGCTGGGGCTGAAGCCGGCCGGCACCGACGGCTATCTGCAGCCCTTCACCGTGACCACGGGCGCGAAGCTGAAGTCCGGCAACGAGCTCACCGTGGAGGAATCCGGCCGCAAGCAGACGCTGGCGCTGCAATCAGGACTTCGTGCCCTTCAGCTTTTCCTCGTCGGGCACAGTGACCGCTCCGCTGGTGTTTGCCGGATACGGCGTGACCGCGCCGCGAATTCAACTACGACGACTACGCCGGCATGGATGTGAAGGACAAGATCGTGGTCCTGCTGCGCTACGAGCCGGCGGTCTTCGCCGCCAAGAGCGGACACCAGGGCCTGACGCGGCATTCGCAGCTTATCACCAAGGCGATCAACGCGCGCAATCACGGCGCGCAAGGCAGTGGTGATGGTGAATGGCAAGCTCGCGCGACGGCGAAGAAGACCTGCTGACGCGCTTCGGCAGCGTCAGCGGCCCGGAGAACGCCGGGCATCGTGCTGGTGCAAGTGAACAACGCGTTGCTGACGGCGTGGTTGAAGCCGCCGGCAAATCGCTGGCGGCGGTGCAGGAGCAGATCAACACATCCGGCAAGCCGGACTCGTTCGCGTTTCCCGCCGAAGCTTCAGCTCGCCATGAAGATCGATATCGAGCCGACGCATGCGCGCGTGAACAATGTGCTGGCCTACCTGCCCGGCAAAACCGACGAGTACGTCATCATCGGCGCGCACTACGATCACCTGGGCTACGGCAACGCCAATTCGCTGGCGCCTTCGCAGATCGGGAAGATTCATCCCGGCGCGGACGACAACGCTTCCGGCACCGCCGGCGTGCTGGAATTGGCGCGCCTGTTGGCGCCGCTGAAAGGTCAGCTTGAGCGCGGCATCCTGTTCATGCTCGTTCTGCCGGCGAAGAGCTCGGGCTGCTGGGTTCGGCGGAGTGGGTGAATCATCCCGACGCTGCCGCTGGACCAAGTGCGTGGCCATGATCAACATGGACATGATCGGCCGCATCAAGGACGACAAAGTGTTACATCGGCGGCGTGGGCACCGGCTCGACGTTCAAGCCGCTGCTGGACCGAGGCGCAGCAGCGATTCCGACTTCAAGCTCGAATATTCCGCCGGCGGCTATCGGCCGAGCGATCACACTTCGTTCGTGACCAAGAAAATCCCGGTGCTGTTCTTCTTCTCCGGACTGCATTCGGATTATCACAAGCCTTCCGACACCTGGGACAAGATCAACGCTCCCGGCGGCGAAGCTGCTCGATCATCGTGTCGCAGACGTCGCGCATGAAACTGGCCACCGCGCCGCAGCGCGCCGCAGTTCGTGACGGTGGCGGAAGACAAGGCACCGAGCGGGCTCCGGAGGCGGCGGCGGATACGGCCCGTATTTCGGCTCGATTCCGGATTTTGGCGAGGTCAAGGACGGTGTGCAAGTTCTGCCGACGTGCGGCCGGGATCGCCGGCGGCCAAGGCCGGGCTTGCAAGGCCGGGCGATATCCTGGTGCAGTTCGGCGACAAGGCCATCCACAATCTCTACGATTTCACCGACGCGCTGCGCCGCAGCAAGGTCGGCGACGTGGTGGAAGTGAAAGTGCTGCGCGACGGCAAGCCGGTCACGGTCACGTGAAGCTGGAGCAGAGGAAGTAGGCAGATTTGATCCTTACGCAAATTGCGTAATAAGTTACGCAGAATGCGTAAACTGGTGGCGCATTTGCAGCGCTTCGAGCTTGCGACGGGAACTTCCTCCTGGCAGATGTTGGGGAAACTGGGGAACCGCAAAAATATCCGTAACAGAAGAGATATCCCACTTGAGGTAGTCCGCTTTGAGTCTTGTTCATCTACTGCGCAATCTCGCCATCGGTCTTGTGTTTCTGCGGCAATCGTCCCTTTGTCGATCTTTGCCCAACAGTCCGCTACACAGCCGGCCGCGCCGGCTCGCTGCTCTATCCCGGCGAAGAGAAGCATCTGCGCAACATCCGCCAGCTCACCTTCGGCGGCAGAATGCCGAAGCCTATTTCTCCGCCGACGACAAATCCTGATCTTTCAGCACCAGGGCGAAGGCGTCCCCTGCGACCAGATCTACACCATGCCGGTCGATCACGCCCGACGGCAAGCCCGCAACGCCCAAGCTGGTCAGCACGGGCAAGGGCCGCACCACCTGCAGCTACTTTTTTCCTTCCGGCGACCGCATTCTGTTTTCCTCGACGCACGAGACCAGCCCGGCATGCCCGCCGCAAGCCCGACTACTCCAAGGGCTATGTCTGGCCGATTTACGATAGCTACAAGATTTACACCTCGAAGCTCGACGGCAGCGACCTGAAGCGGCTGACCGATGCGCCCGGCTACAACGCCGAATCGACCATCAGCTCGCGACGGCAAGAAGATTGTCTTCACCTCCACGCGCAACGGCGACCTGGACATCTACACCATGAACGCCGACGGCAGCGACGTGAAGCAGTTGACGCACGAGCTGGGCTACGACGGCGGGCCGTTCTGGTCCTACGACGGCAAGAAAATCGTCTATCGCGCCGAGCATCCTAAAACGCCGCAGGAGATTGCCGACTACAAGGCGCTGTACGCGCGGGTCTGATTCGTCCCGGCAACCTGGAAATCTGGGTGATGGATGCCGACGGCAGCCACAAGCACCAGGTCACGCACAACGGCGCGGCCAATTTCGCGCCCTATTTCCTTCCCGACGGCAAGCGCATCATTTTCGCTTCCAATATGGCCGATCCGACCAGCGGCCGCGCCTTTGATCTCTACATGATCAACGAAGACGGCACCGGCCTCGAGCGCATTACCACCTATCCCGGATTTCGACGCGTTTCCCATGTTCACCTCCGACGGCAAGCGTCTGGTGTGGGCCTCCAACCGCAACGGCAAGAGCCGCACGAAACGAATATTTTTATTGCCGATTGGGTGGACTAGTCGAACCTGGCCACCGCTGAATGAATTGCTAGAGCATGGTCACCTCATTCATGTGCGCCAGCCTTTCCGGTCTGTGGCCGACCCGGGACGTTGGTAGCCGTGATGGGCAGCCTTAGCGTTTGTCCGGCGCAACTCACTTCCAGGATCGCCAGGCCGGGCTGTTCCACTACATAGCGAATCGTTGCATGGCCATCTCTGTCCACCGGCACCAGCCGTTGGCTCACTTCCGCGGCTTCTTCGCCAACCAGGTGCAGGTCGCCCAGCACGCTGGTGAAGGTCACGATGGCGCCAGAGACCGGGGTGTCGCCAACAGACACGTTCATGGTCAGGGAGTGCTCCTCCCCAACCTGTACATCCTTCAGTTGACCCAGAGACACGCGCAATTTTGGCGGCACTCCATCCCGCATGAGTGTCATGCCGTCGTCTTCGCCGGGAGGAGCCCCCGGCGAAAATGCGACTTCGTCGAGGAACCAATAAGCCGGGTCGTGCCTAAAGGTGAACGATATCGGGGTGATGGCAGTCTTGGCGGTATAGGTAATCGTAATCTTCGTCCAGCCAAACGCGGGAGGATTGACGAGCACATAGCTTTTCTGCGGGCTGGTTCCTACGGTAGCTTTGAAGTAGCTCGGGGATTCGCCTACAGGGTCGGCCAGATAGAAAGAGAGGGTATATTTCTTCTTTGGCTTGGTGGAAACCAGTTGCGAAATGGTAGCTGTATTTCCCACCGGACCAAAATAACCGGCGAACCCGCCGTCCCAGGGCGGGTAGCTTCCGGGACAACTGGCCACATCGCAGACGCCGATGAAGCTGGTATCGCCGGAAACAGTCCACCCGGTAAAGTCGCCGCTTTCAAAGCCGCCGTTCAGAATCAGGTTGCAATTGGGGCAAGTTGCGAACGCAACTCGCGACAGAATGACCAGGGAAAGCAGAAGTGAGAGCACAATCCATTTGCGGATCACCGTAACAGCCTCCTTTTGCAAATCTTCGAAGGGGCCCAAGCACGGTACACGCTGGAGTGAAATTGCGGCGATGGTAGTGGCGGCCGAGGGCGATGTCAATGGCGCTAGCGTGGCGCTTGCGGCAAGCTGGTGGTATGGGCTTCGAACCGCAACGGCAAGCAGCCGCACGAGACCAACATTTTTATTGCCGACTGGGTGGAGTGAGGATCACGCGCGCGAATGAGGTGGAAGCGCCGTTGCAGAGAGACGATTTCGAACCCTGCCGCCAGATTTGGATCAAGAAGCTGCGCGACTGACTGGGTCAGCCAGCCTCGCGCCCGCACGTCAAATCTGGTAGTCAATCTCGATGACACGCTGCAGCACCACGGATTCTTCCGGTTCCGCGCATTCGCGACCCTGAAGCTCTCGCACTTCTTCCTTCAGCGCTTTTACTTCGTTCGCCACCGCCGCCAGCGCTTCCGATAGCGGATCGTTGATCTGCTTGGGATCGGTGATCACCACGCGCTTGCCGTTCGCGGAAGACGATATGGCCAGGCACGCCGACCACGGTGGAGTTGTCGGGCACGTCGCGCAGCACCACCGAGCCGGCGCCGATGCGGCAGTTTTCGCCGACGGTGATGTTGCCCAGCACCTTGGCGCCCGCGCCGATCACGACGTTGTTGCCGATGGTGGGATGGCGCTTGCCCTTCTCCTTGCCGGTGCCGCCCAGGGTCACGCCCTGGTAGAGGGTGACGTCATCGCCGACCATGGTGGTTTCGCCGATCACCACGCCCATGCCGTGGTCGATGAACAAGCGCCGGCCGATCTCCGCGCCGGGATGGATCTCAATGCCGGTGATGAACCGCGCCACTTGCGACAGCATGCCGCGCCGGAAACCGCCAGCCGTGAATCCACAGCCAATGGTTCAGGCGATAAAACCACAGCGCGTGCAGTCCGGAATAGCACAGCAGATCTCCAGCGAGACTTGGCCGCGGGGTCGCGCTCCATGACCGCGGCAATGTCTTCGCGCATCGCGTTGAACATAATCACGGCAGCCTCAGCCGTGCATCGCGGTAGCCTCGTTGCGCAGGTCTTCGAACAGGATGCTGCTGAGATAGCGCTCGCCGAAGTCGGGCAGCACCACCACGATCAGCTTGCCGGCATTCTCCGGACGCTTGCGCCACGCGCATCGCCGCCAGCGCTGCCGCTCCCGACGAAATGCCCACCAGCAGCCCTTCTTCCGTGCCAGGCGGCGCGCCATGTCGATCGAGTCGGCGGCCGGAGACTTGGATGACCTCGTCAATGAAATCGGTGCGCAGAATGCTGGGAACAAACCCGGCGCCGATTCCCTGAATCTTGTGCGGAGCAGGCTGACCGCCGGAGAGCACCGGGCTCTCCGTGGGCTCGACGGCGATGGCTTTGAACGAAGGCTTTCTTCGGCTTGATGTATTCGCGAAACGCCGGTCAGCGTGCCGCCGGTGCCGACGCCCGAAACCAGAATGTCCACTTTGCCATCGGTGTCGTTCCAGATTTCCGGGCCGGTGGTTTCGAGATGGATCTTGGGATTGGCCGGATTGTCGAACTGTTGCAGCATGTAGCTGTTCGGCGTCTTGGCGAGCAGCTCTTCGGCCTTGGCGATGGCGCCCTTCATGCCCTTCGGGCCGGGCGTCAGCACGATCTCCGCGCCAAAGGCGCGCAGCAGAACGCGCCGCTCCAGGCTCATGGTGTCGGGCATGGTGAGGATGAGCTGTAGCCTTTCACCGCGGCGACGAAACGCCAGTCCGATGCCGGTGTTGCCGCTGGTGGGCTCGATCAGCACGGTTTTGCCGGGATGAATTTTTCCTGCGCGCTCGGCTTCGTTGATCATGCTCACGCCGATGCGGTCCTTCACGCTGCTGCACGGGTTGAAGCTCTCCAGCTTGGCCACCACCGTGGCCTGCGAGCCGTCCGTCACCTTGTTCAGTCGCACCAGGGGCGTGTTGCCGATCAGCGCGGTTACGTCGTTAGCAATCCTCATATCGTTCTCCGGGAAGTTCCCGGCTGCAAAGCCAGAGGGTCTTGACCGATATAGATGTGCGCGGCGAGCGGGCGATTCTGTAGTGTCAGGGCCTTGCCGGGAGCGCTTCGTCCCATCCCGGTTGCCGCCGATGTGTACTCATCACCGCAAGCTGGAGTAGCCGGCGCGGATGGGGCGAATCACGCCAGCTCACGGCAGCGCTATAATCAAGGTTTGCGCCTGCTGTTCCATTCCTGACATAAGGGAAGTACTCGTGAGCTCTCATCCTCCTCATATGCACGGGCCGCAGCCCGAGGTCCGCAACCCCTCAAAGGCGTGAACGCCATCATCGCTGTCGGCTCCGGCAAAGGCGGCGTGGGCAAAACCACGCTGGCCGTCAACCTGGCGCTGGCCCTGGCCCGCATGGGACACAAGGTCGGCCTGCTCGACGCCGACGTGTACGGTCCCAACGTGCCGCTGATGCTGGGCGCGACCGAGCCACCCAGCGTGGTCGGCAACGAGCGCATTCTGCCGCCGGAGCGCTACGGCTTGAAGGTGATTTCTGTCGGCTTCCTCAGCCCCGGCGACAAGCCGCTGGTGTGGCGCGGCCCCATGCTGCACTCCATCATCAAGCAGTTCCTGGGGCAGGTGGAATGGGGGCAGCTCGATTACCTCATCGTGGACCTGCCGCCCGGCACCGGCGATGTGGTGATCTCCCTCGTGCAAACCGTGCCGGTGACCGGCGCGGTGGTGGTGACGACGCCCAGCGATGTTTCGTTGCAGGACGCACGCAAGGCCATCGAGATGTTCAAGCAGGTCAAGGTGGACATCCTCGGCATTGTGGAGAACATGAGCTACTTCGTGTGCCCGCATTGCCAGCACGAGATTGACATCTTCTCCAAGGGCGGCGGCGAGCGCACCGCCAAGCAGTTCGAGGTGCCGTTCCTCGGCGCCATCGAGCTCGACGCCGACATTCGCAAGGGCGGCGACACCGGCCAGCCAGTCGCGCTGGAAGGCGATCAATCGCCGCATGCTAAATCGCTGTTCGCGTTCGCCAATCGTGTGGTCGAGCGCGCACAAGAAGTGCGTGAATCGAGCGGCGGCAGCGTCATCGAGATTCGCTGAGCAACAGCACCAATGAATGAGATCCCGCTGAGCAACAGCGCCAATGAATCGCGAGCCGTGGATTGTGGGCGTCATGAGCCGTGGATCGTGGGCGGCGGTAACCATCTGTTTCCCTCTTGCCCCAGCGCCGAAGGCGCAACATATCTTAGCCCGCCGTTTCAACGGCGGGTACCGGCATCGAGAAACTACATAGAGTCCCGTTCAGGGGGAACATATGACGCGCGGCGCTTTAGCCGCCGCAGCTCCCTAAAATCTGCCTGTGTGCACCGTTGAACCCATCGTTTTTTCCAGCGCGGGCCAGACGGGCCCCGGCTGACGCCATCCTAGAACGGGGCGCTGGTGGTGGAGGCCGAGCGTACCCAGCGTTCCGCGCCAAAAGAGGGCGCTGCACGCTGGGCTAGACGCCTGTCGCGCCTCCGGCGCTCGCATCGGTACGAACTCGGCATCCACGATTCACAGCTACGATCCACGATCCACGATTCACGATGACTGCATCCGCCCCCTCGATGTCATACCGCTGCTTCCCGTAGCTTCGTCACGTGGGCAGGTGACGGGATGGCACTGATTCGCGTGCCTAGGCGAAGGCGCAGCCTGTGGAGGATGCAACCGCTTCCGTGGTAGCTGCCGAGGCGACGTACGCTTTCTCTGCCTTCACGCACGAGCTTCTGTCTGCACATTTCTGCTTCCCAGGCGAGGCAGAGTTTTCCTGTTCCCGGCGTACTCCATTGCTGCTCTCGCGCCCAATTGCCGTTTGACCACCCCCCAACTACGCGCCTACAGTGTGGTCGCGCTCAAAATGCGCCGGCGGCTGATCGCTTAACGTCTTCCGGAGGCTTCCATGCTTCATCTCGATACCGGTAACACCGGCTTCATGCTCCTCTGCACCAGCCTCGTCATGCTGATGACGCCCGGCCTCGCCTTTTTTTACGGCGGACTGGTCGGCCGCAAGAACGTGCTTGCCATCATGATCCAGAGTTTCGTCTCCATGGGCTGGACCACCGTCATCTGGTACTTGTACGGCTATTCGCTGTGCTTCAGCGGCGACTGGCACGGCATCATCGGCAACCTCGACAAGGTTTGCCTGCACGGTGTCAACCTGGCGACCCCCTCCGGACCCAACGACACCATCCCGGCGATGGTCTTCATCGCCTATCAGATGATGTTCGCCATCATCACTCCCGCGCTCATCTCCGGCGCATTCACCAATCGCGTCACCTTCAAGGCCTATTGCTGTTCCTGACCGGCTGGCTCACGTTGGTGTATTTCCCGTTCGTGCACATGGTTTGGGGCGGCGGCATACTGCAACGCTGGGGCGTGCAGGATTTCGCCGGCGGCATCGTGGTCCACAACATCGCCGGAATGGCCGCGCTGGCTTCGGTGCTGTACGTGGGCAAGCGCCGAGTGCTCGACCGCGGACCGCACAGCATTCCGCTGGTGGCGCTCGGCACCGGCCTGCTGTGGTTCGGATGGTACGGCTTCAACGCGGGCAGCGAAATGCGCGTGGATTCGGTAACCGCCACGGCGTTCCTGAACACCGATGTCGCGGCTTCGTTTGCCGCCGTGGCGTGGCTGGCAGTGGCGTGGTTCCGCGAGCGGAAGCCGAAGTTCCTCGGCCTGCTGACCGGCGCGGTTGCCGGACTGGCCACGATCACTCCCGCGGCAGGCTACGTTTCGCCCACCACCGCCGTCATCATCGGCGTGGTTTCCGGCGTGGTCTGCTACTTCGCGGTCGAGATGAAGAACAAGCTGCACTGGGACGATGCCCTCGACGTCTGGGGCGTCCACGGCGTGGGCGGTTTCCTCGGCATCCTGATGCTGGGCCTCTTCGCCAACAGCGCCTTCAATCCTGCGGGAACCAACGGCTTGCTCTACGGCAACCCCGGCTTCTTTTGGAAGCAAATCGTCGCAGTCCTGTTCTCCTCGGTCTGGGCCTTTGGCTTTACCTACGCCATGTTGGCCATCATCAACGTCTTCACTCCGGTTAAGGTGTACGAGATGAGCGAAGAGATCGGCTTGGATGAATCCATCCACGGCGAACATGCCTACGAGACGCTGGAAGTGGAAGATCTGTTTAACGACGAGCGTGCGCACGCGACGCCGACCAAATAAGAAAGCGAGCTGGCCGGTCTCAGGAAGTAGTCATGGCAGGCGGGTTCAACGCCTTCGGGCGATTCTTAGCAAGAGTTGTATTGGCAGGAGCGATGCTTGCATCGCCCCTGCTTTTTTTTGCCCAGGACACCCTGCCCCTCGCGACTTCCGCTTCGGTCAGCAGCGACCCTGGCGGCGAGACGAGGCCGTGGTTGATGGGGATTACCGTCAACGGTTTCATGTCGCTCTCCTACACCGCCAACATTAACCAGCCCTACGACCGGCTGAATCAATATCGCGTCTTCGATTTCAACGACAACCAGCCGCAGCTCGACATGGCGCAACTGGTTATCCAGCATCCGATGGAGAAGCCCAACCAGTTCGGCTTTCGCTATAACATGATCGCCGGCTCCGGCGTGCCCGAGATCACCGCGGCCTACGGAATGTTCCGCAACACCCGCACCGATATCGCCCACCACTTCGATATACCCGAACTTTATGTGAGCTACGAGCTGCCGCTGGGCAAGGGTCTGCGCTTCGATGCCGGAAAGATGGCCGGACATCTTGGCTCGGAGGTCATCGGCGGCTACGACGGCTACAACGATGAATTCAGCCGTGGCTTCATCTTCGGCTATGCCGTCCCCTTTACCTACACCGGAGTTAAAGCCAGTTACGCATTCAGCAGCAGAATCACCGGCATGGTGGCGTTGGTGAATGGATGGGATGAAGTCACGCGCTACAATCACGGCTATTCCTGGGGCAGCCAGATCACCGTGACTCCGACAAAAACTACGACCCTGTACTTCAACTTCATTCACGGTCCTGAGCGTCCCAAGGACACGCGCGACCAGCGCAGCGTGGGCGAAATTGTGGGCAACTGGAAGACCACACCGCGATTCAATGTTGGCTTCGACGCGGTGTATGGCCACGAGGAAAACGGCGTCGCTCCCGGGCAGGACGCCATCTGGAAAGGTCTTGCCGGCTATGTGAAGTATGGCTTCACGCCAAAATTTTCGCTCGCCTTTCGCGGCGAGGTCTTCAACGATGGCGGCGGCACCCGCACCGGAACGGACCAGCAACTCCAGGGATACACCATCGCGCCGGAGTACGATATGGCTGCCAAGCTCTCCGAAGTTGCCGCTTGGATGAAGAAGTTCGATGGCAAGTTTGCGGTGCGCGGCGAATTGCGCTTCGATCACTCCAACCACGATGTATTTCTCACCAGCGATCCGCAGGTGCTTGTCCCTCGCCAGCTCACCAGCGCCGTGAACCTTATCTACCTGTTCTAAGTTCGTGAATCATGGATCGTGATTCGTGAATCGTGGATCGTGAATCGTGAAATCTTACACCACCTGAATTCTTTCGCTCGAAATCGTTTCGACCTGGGTGCCCCGTTCTGGCCCGGGTTTGGCCAGGGCGGGGCCTTCGTCCTCATCAATCCCTTCACCATCTTTTGTTTTTCTCGGTGTCCCTGCGGTTAATCCGCTTTCCTCCGTGGGCTCCGGTCTCCGTGGTGAAAGGCTTTCGCCCTTCCGGCCAAATCGTCTCCAATCTTCTCCAATCTTCTCCAAATGTCTCCAAATCGCCGCGCATTAACCAACCCAAGGCCCCGCCCGCGCCAAAAGAAGGCCAGAACAAGGCACCTAAGTGTGAAGGTCTGCCTCCGCGCCAAGGGTCATGTACCTTCGTTATGGCCGCGTTTGCGTTTTCTCATGACGGCGGGCTGGTCGCGCTCCTAATCTGAACTCAGGAGCGCCGATGATCGTCCGCACCTGTCCATACGACAAGCGCGATGGCACCATCTGCAATGCGCCCGCGGTCCGCGGCTACGACGGTTGCCGTCACCACTCCCGCCTGTTCCGTGTCCAACGCCGCCGCCAGCTTGCTGCAGACCTCCTTTTACAGGTGCAAAATAGGCTGCCGAAGCGTACTCTGCTCACCGCTGCCGCCATCCTCGGGGTAAAGCCTCCTCCGAGACTCGACCCTCCGGCGCAAATTCCGCCGCCCATCCCACCGGACCAGTTCCTGCACCGGCTCGCGTTGGCCCTTCCTACTTTGTCCCGCAGGCGTCCACAGGGCACCCCGCCATGAGACAAGCGGACCTAACTCCTTATTCGTCAATTATGTGCAACGAATTACGAGCTAAGTCCTTTGTTTTGAATACTTCGCTAACAAGAATCATCGGCAACTTGCGTGACGCAGGTCACATGCCGACGTTCAACCGAAGCTCTTCCCGCGGCGCAAGTCCGCCCTTCCTGTCGCAACTCAGGCGTCGCCCCTGCGCCGTTTTGTCGCGAAGCTCCGCGGTCGGTCTCCTCAAACCTGGGTTGCTCCGGGGCGACATTGCGGTTGAGAATGATCCTCACGTCACACACGGAGGAATCAGAATGGCACAGCAGGCAGCTTCTTCGGCGCGGGCGGCGGCGATGCGCGCCGAGGCGCTGGAATCCGGCGCACCGGAACAGGCAGCGCTGGTTTGCGTGGGCGATTACGAAGCGGCGGCCCGTCGCGCGATGCCGGCGGCGAGCTGGGAGTACTTCAGCTCCGGCGCAGCCGATGAGCTTACGCTCGGCTGGAACCGCGAAGCTTACGACCGCCTGCGTCTGCGTCCGCGCGTACTGGTGGACGTCTCGCGCATTGATACCGGCATCACGCTGCTGGGCACAAAGCTGGCGCATCCCATCCTGCTGGCTCCGGCGGCCGATCATCGCATGCTGCATCCCGACGGTGAGCTGGCGACAGCACGCGCCGCCGGCAGCACTCAGACGCCGATGGTGCTCAGCTCATGCAGCAATACTTCGGTCGAGGAGGTCGCGGCGGCGGCTTCGTCTCCGCTGTGGTTCCAGGTTTACGTGCAGCAGGACCGCGGCTTCACCCTCGAGATGGTGCAGCGCGCGGTGGCGGCGGGCGTACAGGCGCTGTGCGTCACCGTGGACAGCCCCACCTTTGGCGCGCGCGACCGGCAGGCGCGTTCCTGCTATGAGCTATCGCCAGGCGTCTGCCGCCCGCACATGCCCGAAACGGCAAGCAGCGAGGCCGGCAAGAACGGCGTCTTTCCCGACTGGAGCGAACCTTCGCTGACCTGGAAAGACATTGACTGGCTGCGCGCGCAGGTGGACGTGCCGGTGCTGCTGAAGGGAATCCTGAATCCCGATGACGCGCAACGCGCCGTGGAAGAGGGAATTGCCGGCATCATCGTTTCCAATCACGGCGCGCGCAACCTGGACACCGTGCCGGCGACCATCGAGGCGCTGCCGCTGGTGGCCGAACGAGTGGAGAAGCGCATGGCGGTGCTGGTGGACGGCGGCATCCGGCGCGGCACCGACGTTGTGAAGGCGCTCGCGCTGGGCGCCGATGCCGTGCTCATTGGGCGGCCGTATCTCTACGCGCTGGCCGTGGGCGGAGAAGATGGCGTGCGGCGCGTGATCCAGATTCTGCGCAGCGAGTTGGAGATGGCCATGGGGCTGCTAGGCAAGCCTAATGTATGCAGCCTGGATCGATCGGTGTTATGGGAGTGAGAGCGTGAATTTCACCTCGGAGATCACGGAGCGCCCAGCAAAGACGCGAATCGCGGATCGTCATCGAAACGCTCGCTGCCCCATTCACTCGGGACTCACAACTCGAAACTTGAAACTCGAAACTGCAATAAGAAAGGCCGCCCGTTTGAAAGCGGCCTTCCTTATATCCAATGGGCTCTTCGGGTCCATCGGCTCCTTTGTGAGGAGAGCTCAACTGCGCCCGCCCAGCCGACGGACCGCACTTACATTTCTACTGACGTTGACCGTTGGCCGTTGTCATCTGCTCGCTACGGGTCTGGGCCGGCGGCGTTGTCGAAGCCGACTGCGTATTGTTGTTGTTGGTCATCAGCGCGATGTCCACGCGGCGGTTCTGCGCCCGTCCGGTGGCGCTGGTGTTCTTGGCCACGGGATTGTCCTTGCCCAATCCGATCAGGAAAATCTTGTGGGCCGGAACCTGGTACTTGGTCGCCAGGTACTGGATGACGGCATCGGCGCGGCGCTGGCTCAACTGGTAGTTGTAGTCGGCGGGACCGGTGGAGTCGGTATAGCCTTCCACCTGCACGATGTAGTGACGCTGGCTCTGGATCTGCTGCGCGAACTCATCCAGATCAGCCTTGTCCTTGCGAGTGAGCTGGGCCTTGTCGAAGCCAAACAGAACTGTCGAAGTCGAGACCGGCTTGTAGTTGTCCAGGTTCTCGACGGTGCCGGCCAAGCTGGTCACGCGATTCGAGGCCTGGGTGGCGTTGGAGTTGGCTTGGTCGGCAGACTGTCCGGCAGCGAGCGCCTTCTGATCGGCAGCGTCAGCCGAGGACTTGGCCTGCTGGATGCCCTGCTGTGCGCGGGCGTCGGTGTCGCGAATGTCGCGAGTATTTTTGGCAGTCAGATCATCCAATTCATTGACCTTGTTTACGGTCGGCGTGACTTCATTGCGGACGTAAGTTTTGGTAGCGCAACCGACGGTAAAGGGCAGCGTTCCCGCTACCACCACGGCCAAAGCAGTAAAGCGATTCATGGAGTGAGCTCCTTCAAAACGGATGGCCCGGTCTTGTGGACAGCCGTTCGCCATGGAGTGAGGAGCAAGCGTCGTGCCATCCGGCGATGGATTGCTGGTGGAGCTAAGGACATTGTTTGCAGCAGCTTGGCCGCGCGCGATTGGTTCCAAAATGGGTATGGCGGGCGTGGCCGGATAAAGCTGACGCGCAGAGTAAAATTTTTACAGGGCTGCCGCTTGGAGCGGTTTCGCCGAAGTCCCGAAAGGTGCAGCGTTGGCAGGGAAGTTGGTGGGGCACTGAGCCCTGATTCGCGACCAGTCGGAATCGAAGGAGTTGTCATTACGAGCGCCGGGTTTGGCGCGAGGAATCTGCTTTTTGCGGGCGTCGAGGTAAAGCAGATCCCTCGCGGGCTAAAGCCCGTTCGTGATGACAAAAGAAAAAGGGACGCGCGACGCGGCGCTGAAGCGCCGCTCTTCCACCGGACGGCTGAAGCCGTAACTGATACAACGAAGCAAACGAACCAAATGGACCTGCACCAGAAAATCCGGACGCTGCCGACCTCGCCGGGCGTGTATCTGTACAAGAACGCCGAGGGGCAGATCATCTACGTGGGCAAGGCCAACAACCTGCGCTCGCGGGTGCGTTCGTATTTTCTGGAGGGCGCAGCGGAGAACGCCAAGACCGGCTCGCTGTTGCGCGAGGCCGCAGATCTCGACTACATCGTGGTGGACAACGAGAAGGAGGCCTTGGCGCTTGAGAACAATCTCATCAAGCAGAAGAAGCCGCGCTACAACATCCTGCTCCGCGACGATAAAACTTATCCCTACATCAAGCTCACCATCGGCGAGCGCTATCCGCGGGTGTTTCCCACGCGGCGGCTGCGCAAGGATGGCTCGCTGTATTTCGGTCCCTTCTTTCCCACCAGCCTGGCTTACCGCCTGGTGGACCTCATCCAGCGGCACTTCCTGATTCCGTCGTGCAAGCTGGATTTGACGCGCTATTATCCGCGGCCGTGCTTGCAGTACTACATCGGGCGCTGCCTGGGGCCGTGCGTCGAAGGGTTGACCACGCCCGAGCGTTATAGCGAAGCCGTACACGACGTGAAGTTGTTTCTGGAAGGGCGCGGCGCCGATCTGTCGCGCTCATTGCAGCAGCGCATGATGGCCGCCGCCGAACGCGAGCAGTATGAGCTGGCCGCCAAGTATCGAGATCTGATCTCCACCGTTGAACTGCTGGAGCAGAAGCAGCGCATCGCCGCGGTCGAGGGTGACGACGCCGACGTCTTCGGCTATCACTACGAGAACGAAATGCTGGCGGTGAACCTGTTCCACATGCGCGGCGGCAAGATCGTGGACAAGCGCGAGTTCTTCTGGGAGGACCTGACCAGCATGATCGGCGCTGACGGCTTCGAGCCGGGACTGTTTCTCTCGGCGCTGCTGAAGCAGGTGTATCTCGACCAGCAGTATGTGCCGCACACCATTTATGTTCCGGTGGACTTCGAGGACCGCGAGACGCTGGAGGAGGTGCTCTCCGAAGGGCAGCGGCGCAAGGTGCAGATTCACGTTCCGCAGCGCGGCGAGAAGCGCTCGCTGGTGGACCTGGTGGGACAGAACGCCAAGCAGGTGTACGACCAGCGCTTCCGGGTGATGAAGCCGGCGGCCAAGGCCATCCAGGAGTCGTTGCAGGACACGCTGATGCTGCCGGAGCTACCGCAGCGCATCGAGTGCTTCGACATCTCGCACATCCAGGGGGCCGAAACCGTGGCCTCGATGGTGGTGTGGGAAAAAGATGGCATGAAAAAATCCGATTACCGCAAGTTCATCATCAAAGGAATTACCGGGGTGGACGATTTCGCCTCGATGCGCGAAGTGGTGACCCGCCGCTACAAGCGGGTGCAGGCGGAGAAGCAGCCCATGCCCAGCCTGGTCCTGATTGACGGCGGCATAGGGCAACTACATTCGGCGGCGCAGGCGCTGGAGTCGCTGGGCATCACCAACCAGCCGCTGGCGGCAATTGCCAAGCGCGAGGAGATCATCTACTTGTATGGCCAGGAAGACGATCCCATCGCGCTCGACCATCATTCGCCGGTGTTGCACCTGATCCAGATGGTGCGTGACGAAGCCCATCGTTTTGCGGTAACGTTTCACCGCAAGCGGCGGCAGATGCGGGACCGTAAGACCGAACTGCTGGAGATCCCCGGCGTGGGGCAGCACACTACCCGCCGGCTGTTGCAGCATTTCGGCAGCTTGCAGGCGGTGAAGGATGCCGACGAGGCGGCGCTGGCCTCGGTGGTGAACCGGGCGCAGGCGAACGCAATCCTGCGGCATTTTCGCAAAGACGAAACGCCGCCTGGACCGTCCCATGTTGTGGGAACCGAGTGACCTGACCCAAGGAAACCAGTAAGGAGCTGGAGCATGGATTTCAGCCGCGATTCCCGGGCACGCCTGCTGGTGCTGACGGCTGCGGTGGTTCTGCTGGTGACGTTATTTGGTGTGGGCTTCGACAGCTTCCTGGCTCGCATCGGCGTGAACCGCAGCGACATCCTGGCCTTTGCCGACGGGCTGACCGGCTTTGTGGCGGGCATCCTGTTCTACACCCTGGTGGAGCGGCGGCGCCGTCGCCAACGCGAGGTGGAAGAGCGGCTGCGCGTCATCGCCGACCTCAATCATCACATCCGCAACGCGCTGCAGGTCATCACCTACGCCACCGCGCAAAATAAGCAAGCCGATTCCATGAACTTCGTGCGCGAGTCGGTGGACCGCATCACCTGGGCGCTGCGCGAGGTGCTGCCGGAATATCAGACGGCGGAAGAGCCGGCTCCGGCGCCCAAGCCGCAAGTGCCGAGCCAGGTGCGCGGCTAGGCGCAATTCGGATACGCGCCTTCGCTCCGAACTCGTAACAAGGTACGCCTTCAGGCGTGCCGAAAACGCCTTCCATTGATTTGTCATCACGAACGGGCTTTAGCCCGCGAGGGATCTGCTGTTCGCCTTCACCGCCCGCGATCTTATGCGAGCGCGAAGCGCATACGAACAGCAGATCCCTCACTTCGTTCGTGATGACAAATCAAAACAATGCTGGGCCACCATCGCCGGCGCAGGCCGTCTTGCTCTGCCCCCCCTGAACCCGTAATATCGTGCCACTGTAAAATCTCAGCGCGGCAACGAGGAAGACCATGAGCGACGAACTCGAGGAACTGAAGGAATCCGCCGAACGGGCCAAGGAGAACCGCGCGCTCGCGCCGGTCAGCTTCACCATGGCGATTCTGGCGGTGTTTGTCGCCACCGTCACCCTGCTGGGCCATCGCGCTCACACCGAAGAAATCCTGCTGCAGACGCGCGCCACCGATCAGTGGGCCTACTACCAGGCCAAGAACATGCGGCTGAACAACATCACCGCGCTCAACGAGCTGTTGGGCGCTGAGAACAACACCGACGCCGAGCGGGCAGCCGAGGTACGCAAGCACTTCAAGGAAGAAATCGAGAAGTACACCGAACAGAAGGGCGAGATCCAGAACGAAGCGCGCAGCCTGGAGGCCGAAGTCGCGGTGACCACTCGTCGCGCCAACCGCTTCGACCTGGGCGAGGTCTTCCTGGAGATTGCGCTGGTGGTCACGTCCATCACCTTGCTGACGGACCGTCGTGCTTACTGGTATTTCGGCATCGTACTGGCGGCCATTGGTCTGCTCTGCGCAGCCAGCGGATTCCTGGTGCACTGACCCGGCATCGGCGGCGGAAATCGCGATTCGGGCCTCGAATGGCGGTTGTGGCGAGATTGTGACGCCGGTTAGTCGCCAGCATAAGTCCCTCGCCTGCAACACTTCGACCGTAATATCCAATTCATTTGACTTGCGGCTGATTCACGGGCAGAAAGGTGCTCAACGGGAGCGGTGTGCAAGCTCTCGAGGAGGACAGCAATGATGAGCGAGACCTTTGGCCTGATCGGCCGCGCAATTGGGTTGGCGCTGCTGGCGGGCTGCCTGGGCGGCACCAGCGCCTGGGGCGACAGCACCTTTAAAGTGCTGCATAGTTTTGGGGCAGGGACGGACGGCAATACTCCCTTTGCCGGAGTGACGCGGGACAGCCATGGCAATCTGTACGGCACGGCGTCGGCGGGCAACGGACTGGGCGGATGCGGCATGGGCTGCGGCATCGTGTACGAGCTTTCGCCCGACGGCGGCGGCACCTGGTCGGAGACGGTGCTGCATCGCTTTGTGCAGAGCGAAGGCGGTAATCCCTATTCCACGGTGGTGTTCGATCATCGCGGAGCGCTGAACGGCGCCAACCTGTATTACGGCGCCGGTTGCGGCACCATCTTCCAGCTCGTGCCCGGTTCCGGCGGCCAGTGGATGGAGAGCACGCTGCACAAATTCACCTGCGGCAATGATGGCTTCTCGCCCTACGGCGTTGCCGTGGACGCGAGCGGCCGGCTGTTCGGTACGGCGTATGCCGGGGGGCTGCACAACGACGGCGTGGTGTACAGCCTGAATCCGCAGACGGTGTTCAACTATTTTGAGCTGGTGCTGCATGCCTTCGCCGGTAACAACGATGGCGCTGCGCCCTCGGGCAACCTGATCTTCGACGCTAACGGCAGCATCTACGGCACCACCTACGAAGGCGGCCCGAACCTGAGCGGCACCGTGTTCAAGCTATCGCCCAGCGGCGGTGCCAACTGGGTGGAGAAAATTCTGTACGTCTTCCACGGTCAGGCTTTCGGCGGCGGCAACGATGGCGCCAATCCCGTGGCCGGCGTGGTGATGGACGCGCAAGGCAATCTCTATGGCACCACCGACTACGGAGGTCCGGCGGCGGTGGGCACGGTGTTCAAGCTGGCGCCCAACGGCGACGGTACTTACACCGAGAGCGTGCTCTACAGCTTCCATGACGGACAGGACAGCGGCCATCCTTACGGTGGCGTGATTGTGGACGCGCAGGGCAATCTCTATGGCACCACTCAGGGCCACAGCAGCGGCTTTGGCACGGTGTACAAACTGAGCCCGGGCAGCGGCGGCCAGTGGACCAAGACCGTGCCGTACAGCTTCCAGGGCGGTACCGACGGCGCACTTCCGTATAGCGGGCTGACCATGGATAGCGCCGGCAATCTCTACGGAACGACCGCGTTCGGCGGCCAATACAACGGCGGCGTGGTGTTCGAGGTGACGCCGTAATCGGAGAAACGGCGCGGCTTCACCGGCCGCGCCGTTGGCGCTCCGTGACAGTCGACACTCTGGGTGGCCCACACATCCGCGGTTTTCGGATGTGTGGGAAGCCACGGCCCTCAAGTGGTGCACCACTCACCTGCGCTATATTTAGCTAGGTGCAACGCATGATGCCGACCATCACGATTCGCTCAAAGCTCATCGAACTGGTGGAGCGCGGCGAGGAGATCCTGATCACACGCCGCAACAAAGTAGTCGCCAAGATTGTCCCGATCATGACATCGCGTAAGAAACGCAGGCTGGATCTCTTCAAAGGCAAGTTTGCTGTGCCGCACAACTTCTCGGCGGCGCTGCCAGAGGATGAACTGGACGCTTGGGATCAGTAATGTAGGCCCTCGTTATCTCCGATTCCTACGGAGTCAGGAGAATCTGGTAGCGCTTCTTATCCATCCCAGCCCTGCTCGCCCACTAGCGGGACGAAGCGGCAGAGATCGTGCTTCGCCACGATAATTTCGCCGCCGGATTTGCGAATCACCTGCACCTGCTGCTCGTGGCGCGTGCCCACGGGGATGACCATGCGTCCGCCGTCGGCCAGTTGATCGAGCAGCGGCTGCGGGATGCGCGGCGCGGCCGCCGCCACCAGGATGCGATCAAAGGGCGCGTGCTCAACCAGCCCCTGCGAGCCGTCGCCGTGGACCACGTGTACCGTGCGGTAGCCGAGACCAGCGAGGATTTCGCGCGCCCGCATTGCCAGCTCCTGGTGACGCTCGATGGTCCAGACCTCCGCCGCCAGCTCGCCGAGAATCGCCGCTTCGTAGCCGGTACCGGTGCCGACTTCAAGCACGCGGTTGTCCTCGCGGACCTCGAGCGCTTCCAGCATGGCGGCCACGATGTAAGGCTGCGAGACGGTCTGGCCGGCGCCGATGGGCAGCGGGTGGTCGCCATAGATGTCAGTCTGATCTTCGACGGCGACGAAGGCCTCGCGCGGAACCTTGGCCATGGCCGCAAGCACGCGCTCATCGCGGATGCCGCGGCCGCGAAGCTGCTCTTCAACCATGCGGGCGCGTTGGAGGGGCAAGAGCATGAGTAGCAACAGCGATTAGCTGCGAATGCTTGGATGCGATTCTTGACAGCGCTGACGTGACGTCTTTTTGCCCTCAGAGCTCACGGCATTGCCCTACCAATCTGCTCGAGTGCGCTAGCGCACTCATATATTGTGGAGTGGTCATCGAGCTTAATGCAGAAGGTTTCTGCTTGGGGTGCAAGACGAGGGTCTATTCTCGAAACGTCTTCACCTAGGGTTTTGATCTGCCCTAGCAGTTGAAGGACTTGCTTCTGATAGGTTTTAGCGGATGAAACCTTTTGGTTGTTGAGTTTGTTTTGCGCTTCCACTGCGAAATACGGAGTGTGAGGTTCGTCACTATATTCAACGGCCCTAATAGCTGCACTTCGCCTATCCCAGTCGTCAATGAGATTAAGCAAAGAACCGGATAATTGGATCGCGCTTCTCTTTAGCTCGACCTCCTTCGTTTGTTGCCGGTGGGCGGCATCGAGGTTCGATATTAATAAGTCATCTGCATCGACCCGCTGCTTGATATGGTCCGACGTCGATAAGACTTTCTTAAGGTCGCCAGCCTCAGCGCTAAGCTTGGTGCTCGTATCTTGAAGGTTGCCGGTTATTGTCTTCAGGGTTGCGGTTTGCTTGCGGTCGTAAGCATAGAGACTCCAGATTTCTGACGACCATCAAGATGGTCAACACCATAACCCACGCCGCCCTTTCGCTGCGGTCGGGATCTTTTCGAAATGTAAGGCAGGCGGCAATACACCCCATGATCCCTATAAAAACTCCGGGCGGGGGCGAATAGCCGATGACTGCGAGCACACAGGCGGCAGCTGCCGGTAAAGACGCCGCCATTGCCAGATAGGTCCAGCCGGTTGGAGCGTGAGTGCTGCCTTCAGAAGCCGGTCCGTATCCGCCACTACTTTCTCCTCTTCCGCACCAGCAGATCAAAGCTGACCACGCCGTTTTCATCGCGTATCGCCTGGATGGTGTATTCGCGGGTGATGTTGTACTCGAACTGAATCACCTGCTGCGCTGACTGCGTCAAGTTGGTGATGTAGGTCAAGGTCACGTTGTTCGAGACCTGCTGCTCAACGGTGAGGCGGGCGTTGGGGTTGTTATCAGGTCCGCCGACGGAGGGATTGATGCGGATGGAGCTGACGCCGAACAGGCGCGAGACGCGGCCGGTGAGCGACTGATTGATGGCGCGGCCGAGCACGGCATTGGACGCATTCTCGGTGAAGCCGGAGACCGGCAGGGTACCGGCGCCGCTGCCGCCTTCTTCCTGGGTGCGGCCAAAGGCCAGCAGCGCCACAATGTCGTCGCTGGAGAGCGGCGGGTCGGAGCGGTAGGTGGTGTTCAGCCTCTCCAGCGTTCCGTGCAGGCCGATGGTGATGTCGTAGTCGCGTACCCGGGTGGTGGCTTCGATGTCGAGCACCGGATCGATGCGCACCGGATCAATGAAGGTGATGTCGCCGCGCTCCAGGTGATACTTGCTGCCGTTGAGCTTGATGTCGCCTTCGGCAATGTTGATGCGGCCCAACAGCACCGGGCGCGCCGCGGTGCCGCGCAGGCGCAGGTCCACGTCGCCGGAGAGCTTGGCCAGCGAGGTTTGCACCGTCAGCTCAGGCGTGGACAGGATGCGCACGTCGAGGTGCAGATGGTTCAGCGGATCGTTGGGATTGGGAATTCGGCTGGGCGTCCCAGGCGCAAGCGCGAAGTTCAGGTCGGCGGAGGGAATCTGCGCGAAGCGCGTAACCGTGACGTCGCCCTTGAGGGTGGCGTTCTGCAGCGAGCCCGACAGGCGCACCGACTGGTCGGAGGTGACGCTGATGCCCCCGTAGCGAAAACGAATGTCGGTGCCTTCGCCGGTGAGGTCGAAGGTGGTGCTCTCTCCGTAGGTGACGAAGCCGCCGATCTTTACCAGTCCGCCGCCGGTGTGCGCGGTCAGTTGCTGCACGTCAACCCGATTGCCCTTGAACACCAGCGTGCCGTTGATGTCGCCCAGCCCGGAGGGCACATCAATCATGGACAGCCCGGCGTGGATGACGTTGACCTGTCCGGAGAGCAGCGGCTGCTTCATGGTGCCGGCGGCCACCATGTCAATGTCGGTGGAACCATAGGACGCGATGTCGGGATCGAGGGTGTGAATGAGCGCCAGGTTGATGTGACCCTGGGCGCGCAGATCCAGCGGACGATCGCCGAGGAAGCTGACGCTGCCGCTGATGGTGAAGCGCGTGTCCTGGCTGTGGATGGCCATCTGGTCCACGGTGACCACGCCGTTGGCCAGGCGTAGCTCGATGGGGCCTTCGGTGCTGATGGGAATCTTCTCCACTTCAACGCTGAATTCGTGCACCTTCATGCTGCCGCTCAACTGCGCCGGACGCCGCAGCGGTCCGGAGACGGTGGCCGTGCCCGCCAGCGAGGAATGATTGGTGATGTGCCCCCTGACTCCGGTGCGCAGGAAGGGATCCACGTCGAGGTGTGTGAACTGTAGCGTCAGGTTGGCGGGCATGTCGCCCTGCAGCAGCACGTCGCCGTCGAGCGCGAGATTGGCGCGCGGGAAGTTGGAGCGCGCGGTCAGCTTCATGTGGCGGCCGTGGGTCTCGGCTTCGGCGTTCAGGCTGCCGATGGCCTCGCCGCCCAGGTTGAGCTCGACAATCTGGACGTGGCCATTGAGCACCGGCTCATCGAGCGTGCCCGAACCTTTAACACTGAACTTGGCCACCCCGGTGATGGGCAGGCGCGCCGTCTGGATCTGGGGAATGTCTTCCAGGTTGATGCTCTCACCGGTCAAGTCGAAGGCGAAATTCTTGTCGTCGAAGTCGTAGCCGGCGGAGCCCATCACTTCGCCGCGCGCGGCGTGCAGCTCGATGTCTTCAAAGTGCGCGGCGTGTCCGGCGAAGGTCAGCTTCGACGACAGCAGCTTGATGGGACGCCCCCAGGCTTCCCCGGAGATCAGGGTGAACTGCCCGCTGCCGCGGGGATTCTGCTGTGTGCCGCTCGCCTGGATGTTCAGGCTGAGGGTGCCGCGTGACGGGATAGTTCAAACCCACGGCGCGCTGAAAATCTTCCACGTCGGCGTTGTGCACCGCCAGCTGCATCTGGAAGGGCGAAGTGCGGGTGAAGCTGCCGCGCTCCAGCACCACCGAACCATCCACCGAGATGCGCGCCGTGCCTTCCTGGATGACGCCGTGATGCACCGCGGCGAGCGCGGGCGAAAGCTGCACCTCGCCGACAAACTGGTCAATGTGCACACGCCGCGGTGGCGGAGCCGGTTTGGGCGGCGGCGGCGGCTCCGGCTCGCGACGGAAGAAGCTGCGTTTTCGCGCGGCCACCGCTTGCGGTTGCGGCTGGCTTTCTTCCGGCGGAGTGTAGAGGAAGGTGAAGTCGTCGGCCTGGGCGTGACCGGTGATCTGCGGGCTGGTAAGACGCCCGATGATGGTGCCGCTGAACTTGGCCTGCCCGCCCAGTTCGATGGGCAGCGGCGCGTTGTCGGCGGCAGTGAGGAAGCCCTGGAACTCGGACAGGCTGTTGGTCTCGAGGTTGAGATTGAGCGCCGCGTTGGCGGATCCCAGGGTGCCGGAGGCGGTGAGGTGAGTGTGCGGCGTGATTAGCGTGAGCGGCGAGAACTCCACCTGCTGGGCGCGCGCGTTCAAGGTGCCGTGCAGGTTAGCGGTGATCGGCAATTGCCCCGCCGGCACCGGCGCGGGAGGCACGATGGCCAGTTGCATCTCGGCCAGGGCGTCGCGCAGCGAGCGCTTCCACTTCACATCCACGGTGCCGGAGACACTGCCGGCGGCGTTGAATTTGTCGATGGGCATGGCGCGCGTGGCCAGCGTGCGCGTTAGTTCGGCCAGCGACAGCCCGCTCAGGCGCAGGCGCGCGCTACCTTCCATGGGCGGCGGACCGGCAGGCGCGGCAGGAGCGGGACGCGCTTTGGGCGCTGGCGGTTTGGATTTCGATCCAGGCTTGGCGGCGGCTTGTTGCAGCACCGGCGTCGCCGGCGGGGAAGAGCTGAGGTTGCGGAAATCGGCGTCGCCGCTGATTTCGCCGCCCAGCATGCGGGTGACCAGGTGGGTGAGCGTCAGTCGATCGCCGGCGAGAACATAATCCGCGCCGCCGCTGGTGTTCTTCAGCGCCAGGCCGTCGTCCACGTAGTCCAGTCCGCGCACCGAGGTGCGGCCGCGGGTGCTGAAGCGCTCGGCCGGCGAGTAGCTGGCCGTGCCGTTCAGCGAAGCGGTGCCGTTGCGCAACGTGTACTCGCGGGTCACGGCGCCAAGCTGCGCCATGTCCACCACGCTGTTATAGGTCAGCTGGATTTGCGGGTTGCTGAAGTTGACCACCTTGCCGCTGGCCTCCAGCGACGACTTCTGCGAAGTGATCTTCAGGCTCTTGATCTCGGCGCGGTTCTGCCACAGGCTGAACTCGGTCTCCAGTTGCGCGGCCAGGTCGCGATAGTCGGCGTACTTAGTGTCGGTCTTGCCGATTTGCAGATGGCCGTCGAAGCGCTTGCCCAGCCGGTCGTAGGTCATGGTGGCGCCCACGTCGTTGGCGACGAAGTCGAGCGGGATTTTGCGCTGGCTCCACAGCAGGGTGCCCTGGCGCACTTCCAGGCGGCGCACGGCAATCTCAAACAGCCGCTCGATGGGCGACCTGCTGACCTGCGGTTTCACCCGGGGCTCGGGAGCGTTGGTGCTGCCGTCGGGATAGACGATGAGATTCACCGCGGGATGGTCGAGCGCGAGGTATTCCAGCGTGATCCTGGTTTGGAAGAAGGAGACGATGCGCAGCCGCAGGTGCACCTGATCGACGTGAATGTACGGCGGCTCGCTGGCCGACTCCTTGCCGTGGATGGTAACGTCGCCGGCTTCGACCTCCAGCTTGCTCACGCTCCAGCGGAAGGTCTGCATGTCCACGCGGCCGCCGGTGATTTCTTCCATGGCTTCGATGGCCTTGCGGCGCATGAGGTCGGCGAAGTAAGGGCTGCGCAGATACCACGCCCCGCTGATGACCAGCGCCAGCAACACCACGGCGATCGCCGCCTCAATCCAGAGGCGCTTGCGCGAATGCCGGGTTTTGGGCGTCTTCGCCATCGTCAGTCGGCGCCGTTATCGCCGGCGGTGGCCGCCTCGGGCAGCGGCACGCTGCTGTGAATCTCCGCCTGCTGCCGGAGATTGTGCAGCCACACGTTCAACAGCTCATCAATGCGCTGCTGGGTGAGCAGCTCGCGGATCTTTGGTTCCACCTGGTCGAGCGACAGTACGGCATTGCCGGTCTCTTGCAGGTCGGGCAAAAGCTGATGTTGGTAGTAGGCCTCAACCTCCGCGGGTTCGACTTTCACTTCCGGACGCAGGCGAACTTCGAGGAAGTTCATCACCTGCACTTCGTCGCGAAGATGGTTTTTGAGCACGGCTTCGGTGAGGCCGTAAGCGGCCAGCGATTTGCTCCAGCCCGCGGGTTTGTCGGCGCCGGGGATTTGCGAGCGCAGCTTCTCGATGTCGGCGTCCAGATCGCTGTCGGAGGGGCGCATGTAGCGCGCTTCGAGCATTTGCGCCTGCAAGAGCTGGCGGTCAATCATGCGACGCAGAGCGGCGGCGCGGTCGGCATCGGCGATGTTCGCCAGCGGCTTCTGCTGCATGAAAGCCTCGAAGCGTACGGCTTCGTTCCAGTCGCTGCGCAAGAGCGGGACCCGATTGACGGTGGCCACCACGCCGTCGATGACTTCTCCGGCCATAGCGGCGGGCGCGGCGCTGAGGGCCGCCAGCAAGGCGAGTGCGGTAATGCAAAAAATGCGTTTCATCAGAACGTCTGCCCAATACTGAAATAAAAGTTGATGTGGCGCAGCGTGTCCACCCGGTTCTGCTCCTGGATGGGATAGCGCGTGGGATTGAAGTTGTAGCCGAGATCGAAGCGCACTGGCCCGACCGGCGTCTTGTAGCGAATGCCCACGCCCGCGGCCTGCGGGTTGTAACTGAAATCGCAGAGATACGGGCTGTTGGCCGCCGAACACTTAGCGATAGACGGCTGGTGCAGGCGGAAGATACCGGGCAGGATGTGATTGGCGGTGTCGTAAACGTTGCCCATGTCGTGGAAGAACACGAAGCCAAGATTGCTGCCCACATAGGGCAGTTGCACCGGCGGGGTCCGCAGCTCGATGTTGTTGATGAACAGGCCCTCGCCGCCGATGGGGTAGCCGGTCACCAGATCGCGCGGGCCCGCCTGATTGATGGCGAAGCCGCGCAGGGAATTGCCGCCGCCGGAGAAGAACAGTTCCGGCAGAGGAATGGTGGTTTCCTCGGCGGGAATGGGAGTGGATTGGAGCTGCGCCTGGCTGATGAAGTTATTGGTGCCGTAGGGATGCTCGATGCCGATTTCGGTGTTGCGCGCCAGCACCCAGTTTTTCCTGATGGTGTAATAGGTCGCGTTCTGGAAGAGCACGCGCCCGAACTGCGCCTCCGAGCCCAGGAACTTGGTGGCGATGCCCATGTCGAGCACGGTGTAGTTGCCGTGATGCGTGTCAATGGGATTGTCGCGCTTGTCGCGCACGAAGGTGAAGCTGGGGATGCCGATGCGCACCGGCTGCGAATACAGCGGAATCAGCAGCGGATCAATCACCAGGCTGTCGGGATCCACCTTCACCCGGCGGAAGGCAATGCGATACAGCAGCGTAGTGGCGCGAGTCAGCTTCTGCTCCGCCTGGATGGAGCCTTCCAGGCGTTCGGAGGTGAAGGTGTTCACGTCGGCGGTGTTGTCGTAGAAGGCGCTGACGGTGATGCGCCAGTTCTCGCCGGGGAACAGCCGCGGCGCGTCGTAGCTGATCAGGCCGCGGCGGGTGAGCAGGCCGACGCGGGCGCGCATGGTCAGCGTCTGGTCCAGCCCGAACATGTTGAGGCGGGTGATTTCCAGCACCCCGTTGGGACTGACCCCGGTGCGGCCCTGGGGATTGTTGGTGCCGGGAATGTTGCCGGTGGCGAACTCGATACCGCCGCCGTAGCGGAAGGTCCAGCGCTTGGCTTCCTGCAGGTTGTAGAGGACGTCCTTGTAAGTCTCCTGGCCGTCGGGATTCTGCACCGCCATGTCCACCTGGTTGAACAGGCCAAGGTCGTAGAGGCGGCGTTGCGAGTCCACCATCAGGCTCTGGCTGAGCGGCTCCTGCGGCTTGATGCGCATCTGCCGGTTCACGATGTAGGGCTTGGTATAGGCCAGTCCGGTGATCACCACCTGGTCCACGAACACCTGCTGGCCTTCGCTGATCTTGTAGATCACGTTCATGCGCTGGGGATCGCCGGCCGCGGGCATGGCCGAAGACTCGAACTCCACGTTGGGGAAGCCGTGGTTGTAATAGAAGTAGGTGAGGGCATCGCGGTCGGAGGCGATGTTGGATTCGCTGTAGGGCTGGCCCTGGATGCCGCTGATGAGCGGCAGCAGGCGTTGCGGGCCGAAGCTGGCGGTGCCTTCCAGGGTGAGAGTGTTCACCAGCGTCTGCGGGCCCTCGTCAATTTTCACCAACACCATCATGGCGCCGGTGCGGCCGTTGTAGTCCTTCTGCAAATCGGCGGTGGCCTTCACTTCCAGGAAGCCGTTAGCCAGATAAAGGTCCTTGATGGTGACCAGGTCGTCGGCCAGCAGGCGCTGATTGAAGCGGCCGTTGCGCAGCAGGGTGCTGGAAGGCTGCACCGCCATGCGCTCGCGAATGGTGGCGGTGTCGAAATAGTGATTGCCTTCCACCCGCACCGCTTCCAGCTTCTGCCGTGGGCCGCTGTCAATCTTGTAAACGATGTCCACGTGCCGTCTGGTTGGCCGATTCTTGCCGCTCCAGGTCCACGGTGGCGTCGAAGTAGCCCTTGGTCTGCAGGTAGTCGCGCAGGTTGCGGCGGCCCTCGTTCAGCAGATCGTCGTCCACCGAGTTTTCCTGGTACACCGGCACCAGCTTCTTGATCTGGCCCTGGCTGATCTTTTCGCCGTCGGCGCGGATGGCGACGGTCGGTCCCTCGTCCACCTTGAAGTTGTAATCCAGGCGATTGCTTTCAGGATGGTAGTTGCGGTCGGTGAGCAGCACCTGGGCTTCCAGGTGATCGTTCTTCTGGTAGTGCTTGCGCAGGCGCTCCAGCGCGCGGGTGACATGCTCAGCCCGCACCCGATCGCCGCCCTTCAGCTTGGTCAGGCTGCGAACTTTGTCGGCGGGAATGCCGGTATCGCCCAGAATGCTGACCACGCCCACGCGTGCCTGCTCGCCAGGCTCAACGTGAAACGACACGTCCATCTGGCGGGTGTCATCGTGCGGGCGCAGGGAATAGCTGACGCTGGCCTTGTAGTAGCCGTTGTCGGCGAGCACCTTTTTCTGGCGCTCCATCGCCTGCTCCACTTTCTCCTTGCTGAACAGTTCGCCCAGGTCGAGCTTGGAGGCGGCCACCAGTTGCGGCGCCTTGGGATTGGTTTTGGTGGGCGCGCCGGTCACGTCCACATCGCCGTTGAAGTAATTTTCCACCACCACGAAGACGATGTTGAGCTGATTGCGGGCGTCGATCTCGGCTTCCACCTGCAGGCTGGCGAAGCGGTTGGTGGCGTACAGCTTCTGAATGCTCTCCTTGACCTGGGCGCGATCGAGGGGAAGCCCAGGTGCACCGAGATCATCTGCCGCAGCACCCCGGCGCTGTTGGCATTCAGGCCGCGGAAGTCCACCGAGGCGACGGTCTCGCCCTGGTACTTGGCGAGGGCATCCAGGGCGGCGCCGGTCTCGCTTTGGGCGTTGCTGTCGCCGGGCTGGGCAGCAGCCGGACTTGCAGCTTGCGGCCATGCCGGCAAGCTCACCGCCAGAAGCAGAACGCACAGCCATGCAAGCTTGCCTGTCGGTGGCGTTATCGGAGTCCTCAAGCCCAAACCTTTGCCGTTGCTGGCGATTGACCAACTGCCCCAACCCTGGCCTTCCGCAGACAGTTTGGCTGTCCGCAGGCCATTCCTCACCCGGCTGAACGCGCAACTTTATGCGGAATACCTATAATAAACAAGGAAGTCTTTCCCGGAGCAGGTAACCTCGTTGGAATTCGCCGAGCGCTACTCCCGGCAGCTGCTGTTCGCGCCCCTCGGGGCCGAAGGCCAGGCCCGGCTGGGCCGTTCGCGAGTGGCCATGGTGGGCTGCGGCGCCACCGGATCGGCGCTGGTTTCGCTGCTGGCCCGCGCCGGCGTCGGCTATCTGCGGCTGATTGACCGCGATTACGTCGAGCCCAGCAATCTCCAGCGTCAGGTGCTGTTCGACGAAGCCGATGCCGCCGAGTCGCTCCCCAAAGCCGTGGCCGCCGCGCGCAAGATCGCGAGCTTCAATTCCCAGATCGCGGTGGAAGCCCATCCCGCCGATTTAACCCCGGACACTGTGCAAGAGTTGCTGGGCGAGGTGGACCTGATCCTCGACGGCACTGACAACTTCGAAACTCGATATCTGGTGAACGATTTCGCCGTCAGCCGCGGCGTCCCGTGGATTTACTCCGCCGGCGTCGGCAGCTACGGCGTGACCATGAATATCCTGCCCGGCGAAACCGCATGCCTGGCCTGCGTGTTTCCGGATTCACCGCGCGGCGTGGTGGAAACCTGCGACACCGCCGGCATCCTGAATTCGGCTGTGAACCTGGTGGCCTCGGTAGCGGCCACCGAAGCCATGAAGCTGCTTACCGGCGCGCGTGAGCAGTTGCGGCGTACGTTGTGGTCCTACGATGTGTGGCGCAATGAGCATGCCGAAGTCAGCACCGCCAGGCCTCGCGCCGGTTGCCGCGCCTGCGGCGAACGCGACTTCGTGCATCTCGCCGGGGAAGGCCGCCCGCCCATCAGCTTGTGCGGGAGAGATTCGGTGCAGATTCACGAGCGCCGCCGGCCCATGGATTTCGCCGAGATGACCCGGCGGCTGTCGCCGCACGGCGCGGTGCGGTATAACGAATTCGTGCTGAAGTTCTGGCGCGAGCCCTACGAGATGACGTTGTTTCCCGACGGGCGCGCCATCATCAAGGGCACCAGCGACACCGGCATCGCGCGCAGCCTCTACGCGCGCTACGTCGGCTCCTAGACGATCCCAGGTCAGAGTGCCGCTTTCATCCGCGACTCGGCAAGCCTGCGCCGTCGCCCCGGCAACCGTTGCCCAGTTGGCTTTCCCTCTCGGAAAGGGCAGGCCCCTGGCTGGCGCTAAGTGTCTCGCCTGCAGTGTTGATGGCAGCCCGGTGATGGCCAACGCACTGGCCGCAGAATTGCTGGTGTTCCCTGGGACCACTCTTCACGCGGCCCCGAAAGGAGACAGCAATGTCCGTGGCCGGAATTTCGAGCAGCCTCTTCTCGTATCTGAGCCAGAGCCTGCACAGCAAGGGACATCAGGTCCGGCAGGAGTTCCAGCAGTTGGGGAGCGACCTGGCATCGGGCAATCTCAGCGCGGCACAATCCGACTTCGCCAGTCTGCAACAGTTGCAGACGCAAGCCAGTACCAGCACCAGCAGCACTGCTTCGGCGAGTGCAACCTCCAGCAGTACGCTGACCCAGGAGCTGCAGCAACTGTCGCAGGACCTGCAATCGGGCAACCTTACCGCCGCCCAGCAGGACTACAGCGCCATCCAGCAGCAGGCCAGCGCGGTGGCTCCGCCTACCTCACACCACCATCATCACCACAGCAGCGGCGCTAGTGCCACGCAGAACACCGTGGCCCAGGAATTTCAGCAACTGGGACAGGCCCTGCAATCCGGCGATCTCAGCTCGGCGCAGCAGGCCTACACCACGCTGCAGCAAACTTTTGCTTCGTCCAGCGGCAGCTAACCATTCGCCGGCAGGGGCCGCCTCCCCGATCCTGCCGGCCTTTTCATCTTCACCAGTCCGCCTCCACCAAAAGCCGTCCAGCAAACCCAGCCATGCCGGGGCGCGACAACTCCAGCGCCGCCGCTTAGCATGGAAGCATGTTTACTTCGCAGCCCATCGGATATGTCTCCAGCCCCTACCAGAGCACCAGCGAAATCCCCAAAGGCCTAGGCGCCAGACACAACGCTGACGGCGTGCTTAAGATACTGCCTGAGTTTGAGGCCGGGCTCCTCGACATTGAAGGCTTCTCGCACCTGATGGTCATCTGGGAATTCGATCGCTCGCAGGGATACGAACTGAGCGGTGCGCCGCCCACGGACGACCGGCCGCATGGCGTGTTTGCCACCCGCTCGCCGCGGCGTCCCAATCCGCTCGGACTGACCACGGTGGAGTTGCTGCGCCGCCAGGGCGCCGATCTGCACGTACGCGGCGTGGACATGCTGGACGGCACGCCCATCCTCGACATCAAGCCCTATCTGTCGAGCATTCCCGAGGAGAAGCTGCGGCGCGGCTGGCTGGCGGAGGCGGAAGCGCGCCGCGGGAAATGACCGCGGCAGTGCGCCATGGTTTGAAAGGGCACGACTTCACAGGCCGATCAAAAACTCCGTTGTTGCGTGCCTTGTATCAGGGCCCGACTTCAGTCGGGCCGATGAGCCCCTTTATTTTCGTCCTGCGGAGCCGGCTTTAGCCGGCGCTACTCCGTCGATTCTGACTTTTGCAGCGGCCGGTTCAGCCGTGCCGATGAACCCATTATTGTTGTCATCACGAACGGGCTTCAGCCCGCGAGGGACCTGCTTTTCCGGCTCTTGCCGCAGCCAGTTCAGCGGTGCCGAACCTCGGTCCTGTTTTCGTCGCGAACCCCCGGCGCACGACATGGCCTTTCCACATCCACAGTCCGGTAATCACCATGATGGGCAGGAAAATAAACCGGGTAGGGAAGGCATAGCCCGGCAGCTTGTCGAACGGGCTATAGACATAGCCGAGGATGGGGATGCTGAGGATGAGGTGGATCCACGCGAAAGACAGTACGTTGGCTGGGTAGTTTCATGACGCCTCCGCGAGCTTGTTTAGTTTTGCGATTCCGTGATTCACGACTCTTGTGCCGCCGCCCAACGCAGAAGAAACCTGGAGTTCATAAAGCCGGCAGGTTCATGCCTCTCCCGGGTCTCGAAAACCGCGAGACCCGGGGCACCCGATTTCCGGCCGGTTCACTCGGCAGCTCGCGCTCTGCCCCATTTGCTGGCATAGGGCAGTACGAACAAGTACAGACCGGTGAAAAATTGCAAGGCAAGCACGGCCACCGCCGTGAGCCCCAGCTTGTTGTTGTACTTCCCCCGCACCACGGCGATGCCGTTGACGATGACGACCAGAGTGAAGGCAATGGACGCCCAGCGGTGGGTCTGCCGAATCCATTTGTTCCAGTTCATCGGACCTCCTCACGACTCCTGCGCCGGCTTTTGCGGCGAACCCGGAATTGCAACTCCAAACTGCCTGGCGTACTCGGCGTACAGCCGCTGCCAGCCGACCTTCATGGCGTCGGCGCCAACCGTGCGGCCCATGGGAGTTCCGCTGAGCAGGCGGTCCAGAACGTCGAAGCAGATGTGCCAGCCGGCCGCGCCCATGGCGATGTAGCGGCGATCAATGTTGGTCCACAACGTGAGACGCGTGCCGCTGCCCAGCTCTTCCAGCTTCCAGCGCATGTCGAAGTCGCCCCAGTTGTATTCCAGCAGCGTGGGACGGTCGGCCCGCGTCACCGTGGTTTCGGTAACGTGCAACGCGGGCGCGGCCACCGTGGTCAGCTTCACCCGACTTCCCGCTGTGGCCAGGCTGCCGTCGGCGTCAAAGGGTGCCCACTCGCGCAGTTGCGCCGGGTCAGTCAGCGCTGCCCATACTTTCTCCGGCGAGTGACGCAGCTCGCGCACCAGCACCAGCGTCCACTTCTCTCCATCCTTCTCGACGTGCGCCCCGGCGGCCGGGCCCGGTGTGTAGTGCTCGCGGTTGGTCATCTTCTTTTCCTTGTGTTCTTTTTCGGTGGCGTGGATTTCTCCATGCGATCGAGATGCTGTTCCAGCGCATCCACATGGGCCGACCAGAAGCGGCGGAACTGGGCCAGCCAGTCGTCCACTTCTTGGAACGGCCCGGGTTTCAGCCGGTAGAGACGGCGCTGCGCGTCCACCGTGGCTTCCACAAAGCCGGCCTCGCGCAACACTCGCAGGTGCTTGGACACCGCCGGTTGCGACATGCGCAGGCGGCGCTCGAGGTCGCCCACCGATTGCTCGGATGCGACCAGCAGGCCGAGGATGGCGCGGCGGTTGGGTTCGGCAAGGATCTCGAAGGCGGATTCCACCCTCTTGATATACCGCAGCAGGTATATACGTGTCAAAGCATATATCGAGAACAACGCCTCTGATACGGATTCGTCGCCTCGCCCAACCTGGGTGCCCCGTTCTGGCCCGGGTTTGGCCAGGGCGGGGCCTTCGTCACCCACACATGCGGAAAGCGCAGATGCGGAGCCGCCCGCAAGGGCTGAAGCCCAGGTCAAAACGCACGCGGAACGGCACGGCTGAAGCCGTGCCCTTTCAAAGCTAGCCGGGTCCGCCCTGCCTTCACTCTTGCTCCGAGGCCGCGCGGATGATACAGACTGGACGCGGCGCTTGCCGAGCGCCGCCGGAGATCCACCCATGGGACACCTGCTCTTCCTCGCCCTGTTTGCCGTTGTCGTGCTGGCGCTCGTCGCCAGCCTGGTCATCAACGCTCGCCAGTTTTTTCAGCTAAGGACCTCGAAGGCGCGATTCAGGAGCTGCAATCGCGGCTGGTCGGTCCAGGCGGCAAAATCGGCGATGCCGTCGAGTCCTGCATCCGCAACTTCACCAGCGAGCTCGACAGCTATCGCGGCGCGCTCGGCGACCAACGCGCGCTCGACGCCATCGCCCGGCGCCACCTGGGCGAGGACCTGCCGGTGCTGTCGAAGATCGGTGGCTACGCCGAGTCCGCAGGTTGGCCCGCAAGCCCTGGTGGTGCTGGCCGGCATCCGCCTGCGGATGATTGTTGGGAAGCTGGTGCTGTCGCAGTCGCCAGGTGCTCCGCCGGCGCTGGTCGCCGGCATGGAGCAGTTGCTGGGCCGGCTGCGGTCCTTCTCCGGATTGCAAGGCATGTATTTCGACTTTTACCAGGGCCACCTGATGGCGGTGAAGCCGCCGCGGGAAGAGGAGCGGAAATGGCCGGATCAGCAACTGGCCGAGATGACCGCCGCCGACACCGAGACGGAGGCCAAACAGTTATTGGCGTTGATGCATCCGCCGACGGCAAATTGATGCCCAGGCCGCGCTGAAGCCTCCGTTGGCGCGAGCCCCAGCCCGAGAGTTAGTTGGTGGTTGATCGGCATGCTCGAAGGCATGCCTTGATTCGGCTGTGCGCGATGAGAGGATTCAGGGCCGAACTCTGCTTGGCAGGACGGGCATTGACCCCTTCCCGGACATCCGAAAGCCGCGGATGTGTGGGGCACGCGCATTTGACGTTAGGGAAAAATAGTTGTCGAGTGCTCCATTCAAGGCCGTCTTCTGGCTTTGAGTGGGGCGTGTTATACGTCGAGGAGATCCCCGGAGTCTGACCTCATGAGTGCCCTTTAGGCCGCGGCGCCTTGGCCTTGCTCTTGCCCTCGAGATTGAGCGCCACCGCAGCGCGGATGAGTTCCTTCAATGCCGCTTCATTGATCTTCTCGCCATCGTGGATGTCAATCGCGCGGCGGACATTCCCCTCGAGGCTGGAATTAAACAGACCGGCAGGGTCCTTCAGCGCCGCCCCCTTGGCAAAGGTCATCTTCACGACGCTCTTGTAGGTCTCGCCGGTGCACACGATGCCGCCGTGGGAAAAGACGGGCGTTCCCATCCACTTCCACTCTTCGACGATTTCAGGGTCAGCCGCGTGGATGATGGTGCGCACCTTCGCCAGCATCTTGCCGCGCCAGTCGCCAAGGTCCTTGATTCTCTGGTCAATCAATGCGGAGGCGGATTCCGCCCCGACGGGCTTTTTCATGGCTCACTCCCACTCTCACAGTATTTTAGACCGCAGGACAGATGGCAGCCGCGCTCGATCTGCATTTTCTGGTGTACACTGCGCCGATGATTCGTCAGATTGTGCCGGTTTTCTTTACCCTGGACATTCCCGCCACCGTTGCCTATTACGAATCCAAGCTGGGCTTCCAGTGTCTGGGCACGTGGCAGGACCCTCCGGTGTACGCCATCCTCGCGCGCGACCAGCACGCCATCCACTTCCGCTGCGCCCAGCCTCCAACCGCCAATCCTGATAAATATGCCGGCGAGTTGCTCGACGCCTACGTACACGTGGAAGATGTGGATGCGCTCTACGCCGAGTATGCGGCTCGCGGCGTGGAGTTCGTCCGCGAGCTAACCACCATGCCATGGAACATGCGTGAATTTGTAATCAAGGATTGCGACGGACGGCTGCTGGCCTTCGGCGCGAGCCTGTAGCTGCGACGTGCCGGGCGTCCCATACCTCGCGGTGTTCGAGACCTGGATGGCGAACAGGGCGGAGACTCGCCCCCCTCGCCAACCGCGGGCGAAAGGGGGCGATTACCCAGACTTCGGGCATGGGGCGCTGAAATTGTGAGGATCCGAGGCCTAATCCGTACTACGCGACAGCGCTGCTGAGATCGCTGGAAACCGTGCTGAAAGCTGTACTGATGCCGGTAGCCAGAGAGTTCATCGCTGTGATTGCGCCCAGTGCGATCAAAGCCGCTACCAGCGCATATTCGATTAGATCCTGGCCGGAGTCATCCCGAACCAGATTGCTGAACATATTCGAATACTTCATTGGCTTACCTAACCTTACTTCCTGTTTAGAGGATTTTGGGGCCCTACAGGATAGGGGCGAGGTTACGCTTATGCCGCGCTTGGTGATTTCAGGATTTTGTTGAGACTTGCCGAATATTGATTGTAAATCACCGTGATTACTAGAGTTTGGTAACCGAAGTGCTTGGGTCACTTGACTTCGGACTGCGAACCACCACCGCCGGCTTTCGGCGCAAACTTGTAGCCGCGGGGTGGTCTGGTTTCGCAGTGTTCGAGACCGGAGCGACATAAGAGCTACTGTCAGCGGTCGAGGGGTAGCAGGTATTCGGGATTGCTGGCAAGCGCTCCGCCGAAAGCCTGGCTATCGGCCTCGCGCAGGTCCCAGGCGATAACCGAACTCGGAGTGATCTGGATGGTGACATCGTCCCATTGCGCGAATACAGGACCCACCTTAGGGTCTGCAAGTGCGGCCGTGCTCAAATACTTGCGGTGCACCTTTTCGTTCCAGGGGCTCGATGCCGGGCCGGTCAGCAATTGCGCGGTGCCGGTGATGCAGATACCCCTCTGCGCCGCCAGATCACGCGCGTCGATCATCAGCGAAACCTGGGAACTTCGCTTCACATTCTTGGCCTTGCGGCTGTAGCCGGCGGTCGCAACGTAGATACTCTCGCCGTCAAAGTAGTACCAGACGGCAACCATGTGGGTGGTGCTGTCCGCATTCTGCGTGGCAAGCGAAGCAATGTGTCGCCCCGACAACATCTCCAGTACCGCAGCATCGGAAATATTGGCCATGTTGATTCCTCGCTGGCGAAAAAACAGGCGACATCATAACTCATCCGGCGCGGAGTTCCTCCCGGCTTCCCTGCAAGGTCATGGCGGAGTTCGCGAGACGGGAGTACCATGGCCGCGCCATGAAAAAAGCACGCTTTCCTGCATTCCTTCTTCTCCTGCTCGCCGCCTGCCTGAGCCTTGCACAGGCTCAGCAGACTCCTACCGCTGCGGCGTTACAGCGGACCTTGCGGCCGATACTCCGGCGACCACGGTTAACGGCAACACCTTCATTGCGCCGAAGGACTGGTCGTTGATCGTGAAAGGGCCGGCCACCATCCTGGAGGTGCCGGAGACGGGCTCATGGATCGCGCTGGTGGATGTTTCCGCCAAGAGCGCCGATGAAGCTCTGGCCGAAGCTTGGAAAGCCTACAAGCCTGAGGCGAAGTGGCCGGTAAAGGTCAGCAACGATCTTCCCGACCGCGACGGCTGGAGCAAGCGCCGCGTTACGACTACCTGACGTCGCCGAACGAGAAGCGCTCGGTCGCAGCGCGTGGTCATGTACTCCGGCACCGGCTGGACGGTGGTGATTGAAGACCTGGACGACGCCGTGGGCGAGAAGCGCGGTGGACAGCTTGGGATCGGGCTGAGCCGGCTTCTGCCCAAGGGCTATTCGCGCGAGTCGTTCGCGGGCAAGCAGGCAAACACTCTGAACCAGCAGCGCATCGCGGAACTGGCAGCTTCATCGAGCAAGGGCAGAAGGAAACGCAAGTCCCCGGAGTCGCACTGGGGATCGTGCAGAACGGGAAGCTGATCTTCGCCGATGGTTTCGGGGTGAAGGAGTTGGGCGGAACCGCGAAACCGGATGGCGACACCCTGTTCATGATCGCTTCCAACACCAAGGCGCTCACCACGCTGATGCTGGCAAAGCTGGTCGAAGAGCACAAGATGAATTGGGACACCCAGGTCACCACCCTGAATCCCGAGTTCAAGCTGGGCGATGCTGCGACCACCAAGAGCGTGCTGGTCAAGAACCTGATCTGCGCCTGCACCGGAATGCCCAGGCAGGACATGGAGTGGCTGTTCGAGTACGGCAACCTGACGCCCGAAAGCGCCATGCAGATGCTGGGGACAATGCATCCTACCTCGAAATTCGGCGAACTGTTCCAGTACTCCAACCTGATGGCGGCCGCCGCGGGATATACGGGCGGACACGTGCTCTATCCCAACATGGAAGTGGGCGCTGCTTACGACAAGGCGATGCAAACCCTGGTCTTCGATCCGTTGGGAATGCATAACACTACCTTCGACTTCGCCAAGGCGCAGAACGGCGACCACGCCTCGCCATCCAGCCCCGACATCGACGGCAAGATGGCGAGAGCGCTGATGGCGGTGAATTATTCCGTAATCCCGGTGCGTCCGGCAGGCGCGGGGTGGAGCAGCGTGAAAGACATGCTGAAGTACGTATCGATGGAGTTGGCCGACGGCAAGCTCCCGGATGGCGCAACCTACATCGATGCGGGGCCTTTGCTAGAGCGCCGCAAGCCGCAGGTGTGGATGAGCAAGGACGACTCCTACGGCATGGGATTGATGGTGGATAAGACTTATGGAGTGCCGGTGGTCCACCACGGCGGCGACATGATCGGCTTCCACAGCGACATGATCTGGCTGCCGGAACAGAATGTTGGAGCCGTGATTCTGACCAACGCCGATCCGGGATGGCTGATCCGCTCGCGCTTCCGCCGCAAGCTGCTGGAGGTGCTGTTCGATGGACGCCCGGAGGCGGACAAATTGCTGGCTTCGGATGCGGAGAGCTTCTACACGGCGCTGGCGGCGGACCGCAAGCTGCTGGTGGTTCCGGCCGACATGTTACAGAGCATGAAGCTGGCGAAGTATTATTCCAATGCCTCGCTGGGGAACATTGATGTGAGCATGTCGGACGGCAAGACCTATTTCGACTTTGGAGAATGGAAGAGCGAAGTTGCCACCAAGAAGAATCCCGACGGCACGCTTTCCTTCGTGACTACCGTGCCGGGAATGGAAGGATTTGATTTCGTGGTCGGCAGCGGCGCCAAGAAAACTCTAGTCCTGCGCGATGCTCAGCATGAGTACGTCTTCGAGGGAAGCTAGGGGTTACGAACCCGGAGTTTGAGATCGGACTGGACAACGACCGAGGCTTCGGGTGCCCCATTCAAGGCCCTTTTTTGGCCTTGAGTGGGAGGGTTTTCCTATATTTCGAGAAAATCAGGAGTGGTCCTCACGGCGTCCGCAGGAAGCCGTGGATTGCTCCGGCTCTATCCACGTAGTATCCCGCCACCTGGTCCGACCCATTGATGGCAAAACCGTAGGTGCCTTCGCGCTGATTTGTACCAGCGCCGGTAACGTCGAAAGTGGTGATGCTGCCGCTCGCTGAGCGCAGAAATCCGTGCCCGACCTGGTTGCCGTCAATGTAATAGCCCGCAACCGTGCCGTCGTCACTGATAGCGAGCGCGAAGGTGCCCTGGCCCGCGCCGGTGCTGGCGCCGCTCACATCGAAGTCGGTAACCTGGCCGCTGGTGCTGCGCACAAAGCCGTGCTGCACGTTATTGTTGTCAATCACGTAGCCGGCAATCGCTCCCGACTGATTGATGGCCAGCGCCTGCGTGCCCTGCAAGCTGCCGGTGCCCCCGCCCGGTGCGTCGAACTCGGCGAGGGTTCCGGTCGCCGAGCGCATGAAGCCGTGCGATATCAGTTGGCTGTCGAAGTAATACCCGGGAATCACGCCCGAAAAATTTATGCCGGTGCCGGAAGTGCCTTGACTTCCATCCGGAGCATCGAAGCTGAGAGTTTTACCCGAGGTCATGCGCAGAAACCCGTGACGCAGGCCGTCCATGTCAGCGTAGGCGCCGCCAATCACGCCCGCCTGATTGATGCCGGCGGGAAATGTGCCGTGGCCAGCGAGGGTGCCGGCTTTGGGAGCGTCGAATTCAGCGATGTTGCCGGTGCTCGCGGTATAGAGGAAGCCGTGATCGACGGAGCCAGGGGAGGCATAGTAGCCGGTCACGATGCGTCCCTGGTTGATGCTCTGCGGCGTGGTGCCCAGGCCGATGCCCGCGCCCGCTGCGTTGATGGCCTGATACGTGCCGTTCGGAAGCCGAATGAATCCATGATAACCGTGCGCGTCCTGGTAATAGCCGATGATGGATCCTTCCTGGTTGATGGCAGTAGGAATGGTCACGCCGGTGGCCGTCGGATAATCGAAGCTCGTGATCTTGGGCGGATTTGACTCCGCGCCGAAACCCAGCCCGCATAATGCAGCGACCGTAAAAAGTGTCGAAAGCCGAATTGACTTAGTCATGGGTTGCTCCTGACGTTTTCTTGTAATGTCGGAATCTTGCGACGACCGTGAGCCCTCATCCCCGGAAAATCAGCGAAAGAGTTTTACACCATTTGGGTTCGCGAGGGAAGGAGTGTGCGGGTGCCCCTTATATGGGCCGCACCCAGGAACACTTAAAGTCCATAACGCCGACCGGCTCCCGCCCCGCCAGGTCTCGAACACCGCGAGACCCCGGGGCACCCGATCTCAGACAGTTGAAGCGAGAAAATCGCGCAAACACAACAACGCCCCGGCTGCTGACCGAGGCGTTCGTGATTCTGCTGAAATTCGTTTACGACTGCGAGCCGTCGCTGCGCTTCAAGGTCGGACGATCGTCGTCGGTACTCTTGCCGTTGCTGCTGCCATTGCCGTTGTCGCTTGGATTATCGGCGGTGGCCCGGCGCAGCGTCGGGCGGTCCTTGTTGTCTTTGTCGTTCTGCAGCTTGTGACGGTTCTCGAGCGATGCCAGGCGGCGTCTTCACCTGCTCGAACTCCGAAGTGTCCACGATGTACTCGTCACGCGCCGGCAGCACGTTCTTCATTTCCTTCTGCGCATTGTCCACGCGGTCGGGCGTCATGGGATGCGACGAGAAGGCCTTGGCGATGGTGCCCGGCTTCTTCTTCTCCTGGGCTTCAATCTTCTCGAAGAAGGAGATGAACGACTGCGGATCGTAGCCCGCCTTGTACATGTATTCCATGCCCAGGAAGTCGGCTTCGCTCTCGAAGTTGCGCGAGAACTTCATGAAGGCCAGCGGCACGCTGACGCTCATCGCCGCCTGTTCAGCTTCATACACGCCCCAGCCGCCGGGCACGAAGATGAGCGCGATACTCGCCAGGTTCACGATGTTGCCGCGGGTCTGCTCGCGGGCGACGTGGCAGGCGGCCACGTGTCCAATCTCGTGGGCCATCACGCCAGCCAGTTCGGCTTCGTTGTCGGCAGCCAGGATGAGGCCGCTGTTGACGTAGAAGAAGCCGCCCGGCAGGGCAAAGGCATTCACTTCATCGGTATCAATCACCTTGATGGTAAAGGGCACCTTGGCGTCGGAGTTGCGCACCAGGTTCTGGCCGATGCGGTTCACGTACTCGGTGATCACCGGATCGTTGATCAGCTTGGCGCTGTGCTCCACCTGCTGCGAGTACTGGCGCCCCATGGCCACTTGCTTGTCCAGCGAATACCAGTTGCCCACGCCCTTGTTGCAGCCCACATTGCGGTTGCCGATGGCGTCAAGGTTATCCATGGTGCTGGGCGGAGGAGCGTTCTTGTCCTTCTCACCCTTGCTGCTGGCGTACTGGCCGTTATTCGTATCCTGGGCTTGCGCGGAATCCTGAGTGGAAGCAGTGCTTGCCGATGACGGAGTTGCGCTTCCAAGCCGGAGCTGCTCGAGCCCGAGTCTGCGCCACCGCGGGAACGACCAGCAGGCTGGCGAGAACGGCACAAGAGAGATAGCGAATTGCCGAACGCATGGTGAGTACCTTTCCCCGGGGCTCGCGAATCTCGCCGGACCAGCGTGAGATACACTTTGCCCCTAAGCTGCAAACCCTGAGAGGCAGCGAGTGTTGCCCTTGTCTGCCATCATTGTCCGCCCTTTCGAGGGCGAAGTCCATCGCTTCAGCAGCTTTTACAGGCTCATAACTTGGATGCCTCTCCCTTGAGCTTCTGTCATTCAAGCTTCCAATTCCATTTCCACCTTAGTTCGACGGCCCGGGCGGCGCCGGGTAAGCCGGTTTTGCATGTTACACTTGAGGCAGCTCCCGTATGGCTCAGATACAGCGTAAACAGACTTATACCGCCACCGTAGGCGGCGTGCGCGTCGGCAGCGACGCACCCATCGTGGTGCAGTCCATGACCAACACCGACACCGCCGATATCGAGCCGCACCATCCGCCAGGTGGCCGCTCTGGCGCGCGCCGGCTCGGAGCTGGTGCGGGTCACGGTGAACAACGATGCCGCCGCCGAGGCGGTGCCGCACATCGTGGACGGACTGGACCGCCTGGGCGTGCGCGTGCCCATCATCGGCGACTTCCATTACAACGGCCACCTCCTGCTGAAGAAGTATCCCGCCTGCGCGCGAGCGCTGGCCAAGTACCGCATCAATCCCGGCAACGTCTCCATCGGCAAGAAGGACGACGACAACTTCCGCACCATGATCGAGGTCGCCGATCGAGAACGACAAGCCGGTGCGCATCGGCGTGAACTGGGGCTCGCTGGACCAGCAGCTGCTGACGCGGATGATGGACGAGAACTGCCAAGCTTGCCGAGCCCAAAGACGCGCGCGACGTGATGATGGAAGCGATGGTGCACAGCGCGCTGCACTCGGCCGCGCTGGCCGAGAACTACGGCATGCGCAAGGAGCAGATCATCCTTAGCGCCAAGGTCAGCGGCGTGCAGGACCTGATCGACGTGTATCGCGAACTGGCCGCGCGCTGCGACTACGCGCTGCACCTGGGGCTGACCGAAGCCGGCATGGGAGCGAAAGGCATCGTCAGCAGCGCCGCCGCGCTCAGCGTGCTGCTGCAGGAAGGCATCGGCGACACCATCCGCGTCTCGCTGACGCCCGCGCCCGACGGCGACCGCACCGAAGAAGTTACGGTCGGCCAGCAGATCCTGCAATCGCTCGGCATTCGCAGCTTCACCCCGCAGGTCACCGCCTGCCCCGGCTGCGGCCGCACCACCAGCACCTACTTCCAGGAGATGGCGGAGCAGATCCAGACCTACCTGCGCGAGCAGATGCCGGTATGGAAGACGCGCTACTCCGGCGTGGAAGAGATGAAGCTGGCGGTGATGGGCTGCGTGGTCAACGGCCCGGGCGAGTCGAAGCACGCCAACATCGGCATCTCGCTGCCCGGCACCTTCGAAGAGCCCAAAGCGCCGGTCTTCGTCGACGGCCGGCTGATGACCACCCTCAAGGGCGACCACATCGTCGAGGAGTTCATCCGCATCCTCAACGACTACGTGGCCTCGCATTACGCCGCCAAAGACCAGAAGCTGGTCGCCATCAGCTAAGCCGTCTGTCGCCTAAAGAGGTCGAAACGAGGGCGAGCCTCGGGCAGTCGAGGCCAAGCAAGGTCAAGGCCAGCCGGACCAGCCGAAGGCGTCCGTCCGGCACAAAAAGGTGAGCCAGTATTGATGCGGCTAGGTTTAGCGCACGACTGTCCGCAAGTCGATGATTCCAAAGCGTTTAATGCTAAAATCCAGATTCTAAATGACTTAGCGATGCCGGTTTTCGGGCCTCCGCATTAACCCGCCGCCGGCGGATGCAATACCGCCAACTGCTTCGCAAGGCGCGCTCGATCTGCTCGTTCTTGCGCCGCATGGTGCGCTGTTCGCGCCCGTCTGCATGCACTCCCGCGCCGCCTGGCCACCGGTCTCACCGGCATCCGTGGCTCGCATGGCAGCAATCTTCAACTCGCGACTGTACACGCTTCGGGCCAAGTCCACACCCGATCTCCATTCAGTGGATGTCGGCCCTTAACTCATGTTTCATTTTTTGGGTGCAGTCAGTCGCTAGTTCGATTCGGAAGCGTGGCGGATTCGTCGGGCGCTGCATCAGACGACGCGGCTTCTGATGGCCCGGCTTCGGAAGGCGCAGCGTCCGGCGGGGCGGCGGGGAACATCTCGCTCTGGGAATCGCCGAGCTTGGCGAATTCCTCCATGCTGGGCAAATCATCCACGTCCTTCAGCCCGAAGCGCAGCAGGAATTCCTTGCTGGTCTTATAGAGGATGGGGCGGCCGACCACCTGCTTGCGGCCGGCGGTGGTGATGAGCTTGCGATCGAGCAAGGTGGCGATGACGCCGGCGGAATCCACGCCGCGAATGTCGCCGATTTCCGGCACCGTGACTGGCTGCTTGTAGGCGATGACGGCCAGCGTCTCCAGCGCCGGCATCGAGAGCCGCGGCTGCGGCTTGAGGCTGCGCGCGAAGCCGACCACCACGTCGTGATGCTCAGGCTTGGTGGTGAGGCGATAGCCGCCGGCAATTTCGCGGATCTCCATGCCGTGATCTTCGGAGTTGTAGTCGGCCACCAGCTCTTCCAGCAGCGAGGCCAGCAGCGCTTTCACTTCCTTCATCACCCGCTTCTCGGCGGCGGCGGGCGATTCCGGCTCGGGCTGGCGCACTTCGGCGGGCGTGTCGGCGGCATTGAGCGGCGGGCCGGACGTGCCCGATTCGGCCAGCTCTTCCAGCTTCTCGCCTTCGTCGCGGACGTCCACCGGCGGGCCGTCGAAGGAAGTCTCTTCGACCAGCATGTGCTCTTCGTCTTGCGCGCGCAGTTCGGCCAGCACCTGGTCTTTCAGCAGGGCGGCAAGCTGGTCCAGCGTCACCGGCTCTTCGGTGGCGTAGATGATGGCTTCGACTTTGGCTTTTACGCTCATGGATGAATCAGGCTTTTTAGTTGCTGGTCCAGCGCGGCGGTGCGCGGCTCCACGGCGCAGTCGCTGCCGATATCCTGCGTCGGCGTCTGCAGGAACAGCACCATCTCGCTGCCGGGCGCAAACATGGTGTGCGACAGGCCGGGCGGTTTCTTCTCCACCCAGCGGCTGCCCTTTATCACGTTGTGGTCCACCGCGATCTGCTTGCCCGCCAGCTTGCCTTTGTAAACCGTCGTGACATCATACCGGACGGTTTGCACCGCGGGAATGGAGCCGTTCCAGAATCCGGGAGCGCGACCCACCTCGGTTACCTTGGCGGCGACGATGAGCAGGCTGCGGTCCACCAGCCACTGCATTTTTTTCTGGCAATCTTCGTCGGCGCGGGCGGGCAGGGCCGCGAGGGCACAGGCGAGCAGGGCGAGGATGGCGAGAGACCGTTTCATCGCGTGGCTCCTCGGCACCACGGAAAAGGTGCGGGCGTCCGTACACAAGGCCGACATTGCCTTTTCGTAGAATGCCGATAAACCCCGCTTTGGTAGGACAATGAGTAAGGGCACGACTTCAGTCGTGCCGAAACGCCTGTTCCTTATTGTTCCAGAGTCGGCTTTAGCCGACGGCACAACTGGGAAGGCCGCAGAACGAGAGAAAAGCAGGTCCCTCCACTCGGGCTGACGCCCTGGGTCGGGATGACAAAGGGAAACAGAAAGGCCGCGGACGCGAGCCTGAAGGCTCGCTCTACCCGATTCGCGACCGCTAGCTCCAGTCATCTTTCACCGCCGGTGCGTCGGTCATCAGGGAATCGAAGCCGGTGTGCTTCTTGATGACGATCTCGCCGAACACCTGGTCCTGCCGCGCCAGCACCGCCTGCAGGCGAATCATCTCCAGCAGCGCCAGGAAGGTGCACACCAGCGCCGAGCGCGAGCGCAAATTGCGCAGCAGTTGCTTCAGACGAATGGGACGGTCTTCCATCGCCAGGCGGCGGCGCACGTAATCAATCATCTGGCCCACGGTCACGGTGTCGTCGGTGACGTCGAAGGCCGGGCGGCGCTTGGCGCGCTCCAGAATGCGTTGGAAGGTGCGGGCCAGGTCCACCACGTCGGCCGCCATCTCCGGCTCCGCGCCTTCGGCATCGCGAAAATGTTTGAGCGCCGGATTCGACAGCACGGCGTCTTCAATCTGCTGCTTCTGCAGCAGCATCTGCGCCGCGGTCTTGAAGCGCTCGTGCTCGAGCAGGCGATTGACCAGCTCCATGCGGGGATCGTCGTCCTCGGCCGGGCCGGCGGGATCGCGCGGCAGCAGCATCTTCGACTTGATATGGATCAGCAGCGACGCGGTGTAGATGAACTCGGCGGCCACGTCCACGTCGAGATGCTTGATGTGCTCGACGTAATGCAGATACTGGCCGGTGATGCGCGCGATGGGGATGTCGTAGATGTCGATGTCCTGCTTGCGGATGAGGTCGAGCAGCAGGTCGAGCGGGCCTTCATACACCTGGCCCACGCTGACGGAGAACAGCGCGTCGTCGGCGGGCTTCTGTGGCGCGATCGGTTGCGGCGCGGGTTGTGGCGTGTCGGGCATGGAGTTCGGTTGTTTGTATCAGTCCTCGCGCCTTCGCATGCTTCGCGCCGATAAGAGCGCCGGAGGCGCGACTTAGTCTAGCCCAGCGTGCAGCGAAGCGGAACGCTGGGTACGCTCGCCGCCGCGACCCGCGCCCCGTAGGGGCGCCGCCGTTCGCGTGGGAATCACGCTACCTACCCGGCGTCGCCGGCGCCTTTTGCTGGAGGCTCATACGCATGCGACAAATTGGCGGCGTCGCGGACTTCCACCATGGTCGCCTCCGCCCGCGCCCGCGCCTTGGCCGAGCCCTGTTCCAAAATGTCCCACGCCAACTTGGGATCGGCCTCGTACTTCGCTCGCCGCTCCTGCATCGGTCCCAATACCTGCCACAGACTGTCAGCCGCCCAGCTCTTGCACTCGATGCACCCGATGCCGGCGCTGCGGCAGCCTTCATTCACCTTGGCCATAGTGTCGGCGCTGCTGAAGATTTTGTGCAAGTCACCAACTGGGCACAGGTCAGGATTGCCGGGGTCGGTGCGGCGGATGCGTGCCGGGTCGGTGACCATGGTCTTCAGCTTCTGCCGCACCACCGGCTCGGGATCGCTCAGCAGGATGGCGTTGCCGTAGGACTTCGACATCTTGCGGCCATCGGTGCCGGGCAGCTTGGCGGCGGGCGTCAGCAGCGGCTGCGGCTCGGGGAAAACTACTTCGCGCTGCGGATCACTCTGTCCGGCATGATGCTTGCGCGGATAAAACTGGTTGAAGCGCCGCGCTACCTCGCGCGTCAGCTCCACGTGCGGCACCTGGTCTTCGCCCACCGGTACAAAGTTCGCCTGGTAAATCAGGATGTCGGCCGACTGCAGCAGGGGATAGCCAAGAAAGCCGTAGGTGCTCAAGTCCTTGTCGCGAATGTTCTCGCGCTGCTCCTTATAAGTGGGCACGCGCTCCAGCCAGCCCAGCGGCGTAATCATGCTGAACAGCAGGTGCAGCTCGGCGTGCTGCGGCACGTGCGACTGGATGAACATGGTGCACTGCTCGGGATCGAGCCCCGAGGCCAGCCAGTCAATCACGATCTCCACCGAGCTCTGCTTCACGTTGCGGGTGTCGGCGTAATCGGTGGTGAGGGCGTGCCAGTCGGCGACGAAGAAATAGCAATCGTAGTCGCGCTGCAGGCGCACCCAGTTTTGCAGCGCGCCCACATAGTGGCCCAGATGCAGCTTGCCGGTGGGACGCATGCCGCTCAGCACGCGGCCTTTCTTGGCTTGAACGATATCGGGCATCAGATTCTCAGGAACAGGTTGAGCATGGCTTGAAAGATGGCCAGGAACGGCGAAATCAGGATATCCAGAACCGGCAGTCCGATTAGCGGCAGGATGAAGATCACGATGATCAGGCCGGCGTAGCCGACGCGGTCGTACACGCGCAGCGCGTTATAACCCAGAAAATGGCGGATGACGTGGCTGCCATCGAGCGGCGGCAAGGGAATCAGGTTGAAGACCGCCAGGATCACGTTGATCCACATGGCGTCGTAGAACAGCTTGCTAAGCGGTTCGGCGATGTCGGTGCCGTGGGGATGATTGCCCAGCACGCTGCTGGAGCCGTGCCAGATCATGGCCAGCGCCACGATGGCGACGAAGGCGGTGAGGAAGTTGCTGACCGGGCCGGCAACCGCGGTGAGGATGTCGTCCTTGACCGGATTCTTAAAGTTGCGCGGGTCCACCGGCGTGGGCTTGGCCCAGCCGAAGGGCGGAAAGCCCAGCACAATCAGGATGAGCGGCATCAGGATGGTGCCGAAGAGATCAATGTGGACGATGGGGTTCAGCGAGACCCGGCCCAGCATTTTCGCCGTGGGGTCGCCCAGGCGATTGGCCATCCAGGCATGCGCCGATTCGTGCACGCAGATGGCAAACAGCAGGACGATGACCTGGAAGAAGACATCGACCGCGTTGACACCGGAATGGCTGAACATGGGGACTTGTGTTCGATAGTACCACGCAGGAAACAGTGGATAGTGGCTGGTGGAGAGTGGATAGTGAATAGTGAGGGGCGCCGCCGTTCGTGGTCGGAGAGTGGTTGTCTCGACGTCTAGAAAACCCCCACTCAAGGCCAAAAGATGGCCTTGAATGGGGCACCCGTCACTCAGGTTGGTTAGGAACCCGTGTCAAGACATACATCGGATGCCCCATGCATCCGCGGTTTTCGGATGTCTGGGAAGCGATAAATCTCGACCAGCAGAACGAAGGCCCCGCCCTAGCCAAAAGATGGCTAGAACGGGGCACCCATGTCATTTGGCACCTCCTCCGTGAACTCCGTGTCTCCGCGGTGATTGAACTTTCCCGGTGCGAGTGGTCTGCGCCGCCGCCGGGTTTTCACTACAATATGAAGGTCGTGCGTTACCTGATATTGGCAATTCTCTCGCTCTTCCTCACCGGCGCGCTGGCGGCGCAGGACCAGAAGCCGGTGGAACAGATCCCGGTGGACAAGTCGGCCTCGGCGCCCAAGAACAATGCGGAGCACCCGCCGCGCTACGACGACGACGGCGGTGCCGGCGAAAGTTCCAGCAAGCAGACCGAGATTGACATCTCGCCGCCCAGGAACGACACCAAGGACCATCCCGAGGCTAACCTCGCCGACAGCGATGTGGACGAGTTCTCGCCCTACAACCCCATGAAGGCGCTGAAGGACGTCGAGGTTGGCGACTTCTACTTCAAGCAGCAGAACTACAACGCCGCTATCAGCCGCTATCGCGAGGCGCTGGAGTTCAAGCCGCACGACGCCGAAGCCACCTACAAGCTGGCCGTGGTGCTGGAGAAAACCGGCGACTATGCCGCCGCGACTCAGAATTATCAGGACTATCTGAAGATGCTGCCCGACGGACCCTACGCGAAGAAATCCCACGAAGCACTGGAGAAGATGAAGAAGAAAGAGGGCAAGGGGTAGAAGAAGTGGCTAGTGGCTTGTGGTCAGTGGCGAGTGAGGAACCGCAACTGACTACTGGCTACTGACTACTTCTTTTTCTCCGGTTTCACCACGATGGCCCGGCGCACGGGGACGATGGCGCCGCGGCTGGGATCCGCCTGTTGCGCGCGGTTCATCACCTCGGTGCGCACGTAGCTGACGAACTCTGCCATCTGCTTTTGCATAGCGTCCATGCGCTCGCGCATCTGCAGGATGATGGCGATGCCCGAGATGTTGACCCCCAGCTCGCGCGCCAGCGACAGCACAAACTCCAGCCGCTCCAGATCTTCGTCGGTGTAGAGACGGGTATTGCCCTCGGTGCGCGAGGGCTTCAGCAGCCCTTCGCGCTCGTACAGTCGCAGCGTTTGCGGGTGGATGCCGTACATCTCCGCCACCGCGCTGATCATGTACGCGCCTTGTTTTTTGCGTTTACCCATGGTGGTAGAGCCGGCCTTCAGGCCGGCGTTGCAAATCCAATATTCCGTTGCCGGGTGCCCCATTCAAGGCCATCTTTTGGCCTTGAGTCGGGCGGGCTTTCTAGTCCCAGTCTAGCCACTGGCCACTAGCTGCCACTAGCCACTGGCCACTTCCTTCCAGATCTCGCTCCGCGGGTCTTCCGGATTCAGCTTGGCCAGCTCGCGCAGAATCTCCTTCGACTTCTCGTCGGCGACGTTGGGGGTGACCACCTTGACTTCGACAATCTCGTCGCCGCGCTTGTTCTCATTCACCGGCCGATGGCACGCCTTTGTCGCGCAGCCGCAGCTTCTGGCCCGACTGCGTGCCCGGAGGAATGCGCAACAGCGCGCGTCCATCAATGGTCGGCACTTCGACCTTCGAGCCCAGCGCCGCCTCGGTCACGCTGATCGGCACGGTGAGGTGAATGTCGTCGCCATTGCGCTGGAACAGCGGATGCTCGCCGGTGCGCACGATGATGTAGAGATCGCCCGCAGGCGCGCCCATGGTGCCGGCGTTGCCGCGTCCGGGGAGGCGGATGCGCTGGCCGTCGCGAGTGCCGGGCTTGATGCGGACCTCCAGCGTCTCGCTGCGCTCCACCCGGCCTTCGCCGTGGCACACGTTGCACACGGTGCGGTTCTTGCCGCTGCCGCCGCAGCGCGGACAGGGCACGTTGAACTTCATGTTGCCGCTCTTCTGCGTGATCTGGCCTTTGCCCTGGCACTGCGGACACACGCCCGGGCTCTCGATGTAGCCGCTGCCGTGGCAGTTCGAGCACTGCTCCAGGTGCGGGATGGACAGCTTCATCACCGTGCCGCGAATCGCCTGCCAGAAGCCGACGTTCACCTGGTATTCCAGATCGCTGCCGGGCTCGGGCTGCTGCGCCGCTTCATGGCGGCCGCCGCCGCTGAACATGTTGGAGAAGATGTCGCGGAAGCCTCCGCCGCCCGGCACCGCGGCGCCCGGCGCCCTCGGTCATGTCGGAGAAGTCGAAGCCGCTGAAATCGAACGGGACTTCCTGGGTGTAGGTGTGCGCGCCGCCGCCGGGGAAGCCGCCGCCGGGAAATCCTCCGCCGCTGCGCCGGCGCCGCCGCTGCGGGCGTAAGCCTCGGCGGTCGCGGGATCAATGTTGTCGGAGTAGAAGCCGAGCTGGTCGTAAATCTTGCGCTTCTTGGGATCGCTGAGGACGTCGTTGGCCTCGGAGAGCGTCTTGAACTTCTCTTCGGCGCTCTTGTCGCCGGGATTGACGTCGGGATGGTACTTACGGGCGAGCTTGCGGAATGCCTTGCGGATGTCCTCCGCCGAGGCCGTCTTCTTCACCCCGAGCGCGCCGTAGTAATCCTTGTTGGTGTTGGTGGCCATGGTTTAGCAGCTCGCAATCCGCAACTAGCAATTAGTCAAAACCGCATCACGCGCGTCCCATCCTGTCGGGTGCCCCACCCTTTCGCATCTTCGCGACAGGGTGGGCCTTCCACTAGTTCACGCCGGCCTGGCCCGCAGTCGCCCATGGGGACGACGGTGCGCGGCATCCAGCCGTATTCGTCGTCTGATCACCGGAATTGCCTTCATACGGCCGTCGGCGCCGGCGGTGATCACGTACCAGCGTCCGTCGTCGTTGTTAAAGCTCAACTGTAAACCTGATTGTGTACTTCGAACCTCAAATTCACCTTCGATCCGGGGAGTTCGGATTTTCGCGGGGCTGAAGCCCCGCTCTTCATGTGTCGTCCCTGAAGGGACTCCGGTTCTAACCTCAGCCTACCCAGGACTCCGCGCCAAAAGCGGGCGCTGCGTCCTGGGCTAAGATATGCCGTCCCGCAAGCGGGACTCGGATCGCGACGTCAGTCGCGCATGTTCGCGATCCCAGCTGCAAGGCTCGGTATCGGTTGTGCGCAACGCTCTGCGTCGCAGCAGAGTCGGGGCGACCTCATCGCGCCGCCTTCGCTTCGAGCTTAGCGGCGCTGTCAGCGCCCGCTTCAGCTAAGAGCTGAAGGCTAAGAGCTAGTTACTTCTTCTCGTCCACGTCCACGTACTCGGCGTCGATCACGCCTTCGTCCTTCTTCGGCTGAGCGCCGCCGGTGGCCTGTCCGTCTGCGCCGGGAGCCGGGCCGCCCTGCGGCGGCTGCTGCGCCGAGGTGGCCTTGTACATGGCCTCGGCCAGCTTGTGCGAAGCCGTCTGCAGAGCTTCGCGGGCCTTATTCATGGCCGCGCGCGTCGGTGCCCTCCAGCGCCTTCTTGGCGTCGGCCAACGCGTTCTCCACGTCGCCGCGCTCCTGCCCGGAGATCTTGTCGCCGTGCTCGCGCAGCATCTTCTCGATGCTGTACACCATGCCGTCGAGCTGGTTGCGGGCTTCGACCTCGTCGCGCTTGCCCTTGTCCTCGGCCGCGTGCGCATTCGGCTTCCTTGGCCATGCGCTCGACCTCTTCCTTGCTCAGGCCGGAAGAAGAGGTGATGGTGATCTTCTGGTCCTTGCCCGTGGCCATGTCCTTGGCCGTCACGTTCAGGATGCCGTTGGCGTCGATGTCGAACGTCACCTCGATCTGCGGCACGCCGCGCGGCGCCAGCGGCAGTCCGGTCAGGTGGAACTTGCCCAGGGTGCGGTTCTGCGCCGCCATGGGACGCTCGCCCTGCAAGACGTGAATCTCGACCGACGTCTGATTGTCCGCCGCGGTCGAGAACGTCTCCGTCTTCCGGGTCGGAATGGTGGTGTTGCGCGGAATCATCGGCGTGGCCACGCCGCCCATGGTTTCAATCGCCAGCGTCAGCGGAGTCACGTCCAGCAGCAGCAGGTCCTTCACCTCGCCGCCCAGCACGCCGCCCTGAATGGCCGCGCCGATGGCGACCACTTCGTCCGGGTTGACGCCCTTGTGCGGCTCGCTTGCCGAAGAGTTCCTTCACCAGCTGCTGAATGCGCGGCATGCGCGTCTGTCCGCCGACCAGCACCACTTCGTTGATCTTGTCGGGAGTGACGCCGGCATCCTTCATCGCCTGCTTGCAGGGCCCGATCGAGCGGTCAATGATGTCCCTCACCATCTCTTCCAGCTTGCCGCGGGTCAGGGTCTTCACCAGATGCTTGGGACCGCAGGCATCGGCCGTGATGAACGGCAGATTGATTTCGGTCTGCATGGTGGTGGAGAGCTCGATCTTGGCGCGCTCGGCGGCGTCACGCAGACGCTGCAGCGCCATCTCATTGCCCTTGCCGCGCAGGTCAGGCCTTCGTCCTTCTTGAACTCGTCGATCAGCCAGTCCACGATGCGCTGGTCAATGTTGTCGCCGCCCAGGTGAGTGTCGCCGTTGGTGGACTTCACCTCGATGACGCCTTCGCCGACTTCCAGGATCGAAATATCGAAGGTGCCGCCGCCGAAGTCATACACGGCGATGGTTTCGTCCTTCTTCTTGTCCAGTCCGTAGGCCAGCGCCGCCGCCGTAGGCTCGTTGATGATGCGCTTCACGTCCAGACCGGCAATCTGGCCGGCGTCTTTTGTCGCCTGCCGCTGCGCGTCGTTGAAGTACGCGGGCACGGTGATGACCGCATCGGTCACCGTTTCGCCCAGGTAGTCCTCCGCCGCCTTCTTCAGCTTCTGCAGGATGATGGCCGAGATCTGCGGCGGGGTATATTCCTTGCCCTGCGCCATCACCGCAACGTGGTCGCCCGCCTGGACGACCTTGTAGGGCACCATCTTCATTTCTTCCGAGACTTCATCGAAGCGGCGGCCCATGAACCGCTTGATGGAGTAAATCGGTGTTCTCGGGATTGGTGATTGCCTGACGCTTGGCCACCTGTCCGACCAGCCGCTCACCGTTCTTGGTGAAACCGACGACCGAGGGGGTAGTGCGCCCGCCTTCTTCGTTTGGGATGACCTTGGGCTCGCCGCCTTCCATGACAGCGACCACCGAGTTGGTAGTGCCGAGGTCGATTCCGATAATTTTACCCATTGAACTGCCCCTCCTAAACTATTGAAAATAATAGCTGTATTATGATTAGTCGGCCCTTCACAACTGCCCGACTATAGAACTTGAGTGAATCGTTGTCAAGTTTTAGATGTGCTTGGGAGGCTAGGAGATGCATCGATTTGGGATACCGTGGAATTCGGGTACCATTCAATTTCGGGTGCCCCATTCAAGGCCATCTTTTGGCCTTGAGTGGGGGGGCCTGTACCTCGACAAGAATCCCCTTTCCTCCTGACAGAAACTCCGGGCCCGTACTACCTGATGTGCTCAACATCACCGCGCCGACTCCCGCTGATTCAGTAGGCTCGACTCATGCCCTGAAACGGGCCAGGATCAATCCAAAGGACATGATCATGAAGACAGTGAAGTTGGGGTCGCAAGGCGCCGTCGTCTCCCGCATGGGACTCGGCTGTATGGGAATGAGCGACTTCTATGGCGAGCGCAACGACCAGGAATCGGCGGCGACGATTCTGCGAGCGCTCGACCTGGGCATTACGTTCCTGGATACCGCCGACACCTATGGCATTGGCGACAACGAAGAGCTGGTCGGCCAGACCATTCGCGGACGGCGCGACCAGGTGTTTCTGGCGACCAAGTTTGCCAACATCCGCACCAGGGAGAATCCCAACGTGTGGAACGTCAGCGGCAAGCCGGAGTATGTGAAGCAGGCGTGCGATGCTTCGCTGAAGCGGTTGGGCGTTGACTACATCGACCTTTACTTCCAGCATCGCGTCGATCCCAAGACGCCAATCGAAGACACGGTGGGCGCCATGGCCGAGCTGGTGCCGCGCCGGCAAGGTGAAGTACCTGGGCCTGTCGGAGGCGTCGCCGGCGACCATCCGCCGCGCGCACAAAGTCCATCCCATTACAGCGCTGCAGACGGAATATTCCTTGTGGGAGCGGCATGTGGAGGAGGGAATTCTGGCCACGGTGCGCGAGTTGGGCATTGGGTTTGTCGCCTACAGTCCGCTGGGGCGCGGCTTCCTGACCGGCGCCATCAAGACGGCGAGTGAGTTGGGCAGCAGTGATGCGCGAACCCATCGCTTTCCGCGGTTTTTCGGCGAAAACTTCGACAAGAACCAGGCGCTGGTGGACCGGGTTGGGGAGATCGCCCACCGTAAAGCCTGCACGCCGGGACAACTGGCGCTGGCGTGGGTGATGTCCAAAGGCGACGACATTGTGCCCATTCCCGGTACCAAGCGCCGGAAGTATCTGGAGGAGAATGCTGCTGCTGCCGACATCGGTCTGACGCCGGAAGAGGTGGCGGAACTGGAAGCGGCGATTCCGCAGAATGAAGTGGCCGGCGATCGCTACAACGCCGGCGCTTTGCAGGCGATCGACAAGTAAGACCTCAATCTCCGAGGTGGACCAGCTCGGTAGTCCGCTTGAGTTGGCCGCAGGCGGCGTAGATGTCGCGACCGCGGGGACGCCGCACATACGCCGGAATGCCGGCCTGCACCAGCACCTCCTGGAATGCCTGCACGCGCTCATCCGACGGCGTGGAGAAGGGAATCTCAGGCCCGGGATTCAGCGCGATCAGGTTCACCTTGGCGCGCATGCCGCGAATCAGTTCCACCAGCTCGCGGGCGTGCGAGGTCTCGTCATTCACGCCGCCCAGCAGCACGTACTCGAAGGTCAGGCGCTCGCGATTGCGCAGCGGAAAGTCGCGCAGCACCGCCATCAGCTTCTCCACCGTCCACTTCTTGGTGATGGGCATGATGGACGTGCGCAGGCCTTCGCTGGGCGCGTTCAGCGAAACCGCCAGCTTGGGGCGGACCGGCTCGGCGCCAAAGTCGGCGATGCGCGGCACGATGCCTGAGGTCGAGACCGTCATCCGCGATTCGGGGATGCCGACCGCCCTCCACCAGCAGGCGGACGGCCTTCATGAAGTTGTCGTAGTTAAGGAAGGGCTCGCCCTGGCCCATGAAGACCAGGTTGATGCGCTCGCGGTCAAGCGCGACCTGCTGGTCGTTGAGCACCGCCAGGATCTGGCCGACGATTTCGCCCGCGGTGAGGTTGCGCTTCAGGCCGAGCAGCGCGGTCATGCAGAAGGCGCAGTCCACGGCGCAGCCGACCTGGCTGGAAACGCAGATGGTGGCGCGAGACCAGCGCTGCGGCCTGGCGGCAGGGAAAAGCAGGTCCCTCGGCTGCGCTCGGGATGACAGAATTAGGGAAGGGATGACAGTGTTAGAGGAATTGAGCTCCGCCAGCTCGGCTTCGCCGTCTCGGAGCCGTCGCCAGCCTCGCCGCCGTCGCCTTCGGGCATCCAGACGGTCTCCACGCTCTGGCCGTCGGCGAAGGCCAGCAGGTAGCGCACCGTGCCGTCGGTGGAGACGAACCGCTTCTCGACCTGCGGCTGGCCGACGCGATAGCCTGCCTCATCCAGCCGGCGGCGCAGCTCCAGCGGCAGGGTGCTGAACTGCTCCAGCGCCTGCCACCTTTGCCGGTATAGGCCTCGAAAAGCTGGCGGACCCGGTAGGCGGGCTGGGCGAAAGTCTCTGCCAATTCCGTAAGCTGTTGAGCCGTAAGGCCTAATAGTTCGGTATCTTGCATGGGGCTGATGCATCCAATATGCTGACTGGTTAGACTCCCGTCCGGCGAACGAAGCTTCGGCAAAATTAAAGCTGCAATTTTATCCCGTCCCGCCGGAAATCAGACAGGCGAGGCGGTGTTTACGGCCACGAGGCTTCCGGGCTGCGGTGTCTAACGGTCAGCAGGAACAAAATGGTTGAAGAACTCCGCAATATACAACGTGAGGTATTGCCCAACGGCCTCACCATCATCACCGAGAAGATGGACCACATCCGCTCGGTCTCGATCGGCATCTGGGTGAAGTCCGGTTCGCGCCACGAAGACGCGACCGTGAACGGGATATCGCATTTCGTTGAGCACATGGTGTTCAAGGGGACCACCAACCGCACCGCCGAGGACATCGCCCGCCAGGTGGACTCCATCGGCGGCAACATGGACGCCTTCACCGGCAAAGAATGCATCTGCTTCAATATCAAAGTATTGGACGAACATCTTCCCATAGCGGTGGATGTTCTGAGCGACATGGTGCTGCATCCCGTCTTCGACGCCAAGGAGATCATCCGCGAGCGCGGCGTCATCCTGGAAGAGATCAAGATGGACGAGGACAATCCCGACTACCTTGTCCACGAAATCTTCACCCAGAACTTCTGGAAGGGCCATCCGCTGGGCAAGCCGATCCTGGGAACCAAGGAGACGGTGCGGCGCTTCGAGCAGGAAATCATCCTGACGTACTACAGCGGGAAGTTCGCGCCGGGGAACCTGATCATCTCCGCCGCCGGCAACGTGGAGCACACCGAGTTCGTGGAACTGGTGAGCCAGCACTTCGGCAGCCTGAAGCCGGGCTCCAACGGCTGGCACGACAGCCCGCCCAAGACCAATTCGCGCATCGTCCTGCGCAACAAGAAGTCGCTGGAGCAGGTGCAGATCTGCATCGGGGTGCCGTCGTATTCCATCAGCCACGAGCGCCGCTATAGCTCCTACATCCTGAACACCCTGCTGGGCGGCGGCATGAGTTCGCGGCTGTTCCAGAATGTTCGCGAGAAGCAGGGCCTGGTGTATTCCATCTTCTCCGAGCTGAATCCCTTCCGCGACAGCGGCTGCCTGTCGGTTTATGCCGGCACCTCGCGCGAGTCGGCGCCCAAGGTGGTGAAGTCCATCGTGAACGAATTCCGCGAGTTCAAGAACACGCCGGTCTCGGAGGAAGAGCTGAAGCGCGGCAAGGACCAGCTTAAGGGCAGCCTGATGCTGAGCCTGGAATCCAGCACCGCGCGCATGTCCAACCTGGCGCGGCAGGAGATGTATTACGATCGCTTCTTCGGCATGGATGAGATCATCGACCGCATCCAGGCGGTGACCGTCGAAGACTTGCAGCGCACGGCGCAAGAGTTCTTCCAGCCGGATCTGATCGCGGTGACGGCGCTGGGCAATCTGAACGGGCTGAAGATCAGCCGCGATTCGCTGGTGTGCTGAGGAGCTGTTAGCCTTTAGCTGTTAGCTCTTAGCCTCGAGTGCCCCGTTCAAGCGAAGCTTGAGCGGGAGGGTTTTTCTCGACACATAGGAAACCCCCACTCAAGGCCAAAAGATGGCCTTGAATGGGGCACCCGGCATTTCTTCACGGACAACGGACAACCTTTCCACCCCGAGTACATTTCCCTGAGTGGCACGTCCAAATTGCAGGCGCGGCCCGCCTTCGCTCCGATTAGCTTTTGACATCCTCGAACCGGTGCACAATAATTTGAATTGCCTGTCAGCTCCTCGACTTACCGCAGTTTTCTTCTTCTCAAGCCGAGTCTTGAAGGTTTCGTGCTCTGCGGTGCGACAGGCGCCGCAGCCGGCACATTGGAGCTGAGCAGAAAGGTAGTATCCATGCGCAGATCGAATCGAGAACGGGGCTTTACGCTGATCGAACTTCTGATCGTCGTTACCATCATTCTCATCATTGCCGCTTTTACCATTCCCAAGATCACCAAGTCGCAGATTCCGGCGCACGAAGCTTCCGCCATCGCCAGCATACAAGCCATCCACGCTGCCGAAATGATCTACTCCAGCAGCCATCCTGACCTGGGCTTTACCAATGACCTGGCAATGCTGGGCGGCACCGCGCAGGGCGGCGGCGAGCAGACCATCGACAACACTTTGGCCAGCGGACGCAAGAGCGGCTACACCTTTACCTACACCCCGGGCGAGAAGGTGAACGGCGCCATCCGCTCCTACACCATCACCGCGGTGCCGGACCAGGTGGGCACGACCGGCCAGCGGCGCTTCTTCTCCGATGAAGCCGGCGAGGTGCACGGCAATTCCTCCGGCCCGGCGGACCTCACCAGTCCGGTCCTTCAGTAGAACGCGAGCCGTTGCAGTCGCGCATTTCGACCAGGGAAATTCCCTTGTGTCGCTGAACGCCAAGCGCCCTCATGATCCTCGACGCGCTGCATAAAGTCGCCAACCACGGCCTGTCTCTGACCCGCGACGAAGCGCGCGCGGTGATGACGGAGATACTGCGCGGTCAGGCCACAGAGGCGCAGATTGCCGCGCTGCTGGTGGCCCTCCACATGAAAGGCGAGACCGTCGCCGAGATTGTGGGCTTTGCGCAGGCCATCCGCGAGGCCGCCGTGCCTTTGCAGGCGGCAGAGGGCGACGCGCTCGACCTGAGCGGCACCGGTCGCGACGCCCTGGTGGATACCTGCGGCACCGGCGGCGATACCAGCGGCACCTTCAACATCTCAACCGCCACGGCGCTCACCATTGCCGGCGCAGGCGTGCGCGTGGCCAAGCACGGCAATCGCAACATCAGCTCCAAATGCGGCTCTGCCGACGTGATGGAAGCGCTGGGCGTGAACCTTGACCTGCCGCCGTCGCGGCTGGTCGCCTGCCTGCGCACCACCGGCATGGTGTTTCTGTTTGCGCCGGCCATGCATTCGGCGATGAAGTACGTGCAGCCGGTGCGCCGCGAGCTGCGCCTGCGCACGGTGTTCAACCTGCTGGGCCCGCTCACCAATCCCGCGCGCGCTTCGGCGCAGGTGGTGGGCGTGTATTCGGGCGCGCTGGTGGAAAAGCTGGCGCTGGCGCTGAAGGAGCTTGGCCTGCACCGCGCGCTGGTGGTCCACGGCGAAGATGGGCTGGATGAAATTACGCTATCGGGCCCGAGCCAGGTGGCGGAAGTGCGCGACGGGGCAGTGCGCAACTATCGTGTCACGCCGGAGGAGTTTGGCTTGCAGCGCGCGTCGCTGGATGCTCTGGCCGGCGGCGACGCCCAGCAGAATGCCGAGATTATCCGGGCGATCCTGGCGGGCGAGCGCTCGCCGCGGCGCGATGTGGTGCTGCTGAATGCTGCTGCCGCGCTGGTGGCTGCCGGTCACGCCGACAGCATCGGCGAAGCCGTGCCGCTGGCCGCCTATGCCATTGACAGCGGCCACGCGCGCCAGCGGTTGCAATTATTGGTTGAGTTCTCGAAAAGCAGTGGCTAGTGGCTAGTGATTAGCCATTAGCCATTAGCATTAGCTCTTAGCTCCTAGCTCTTCGCCATTAGGTCCATCTCGGCGATCCCAATGTCAGGTTCGTGCCGATGCCGGCGTTGCGGCAATCTAGCCGCGACCGCGGCGGCAGCGCCGTGAGCCCGGGGCGTAAGCCCCGGGTGGGCATTGGCCGAATTTCGGGAGTCGGCTTTAGCCGACGACACGGTGCTGCCGGAGTGCCGCCGCTCCGCGGCTCGAGAGATTGTTTGGCGGGCTGACCGCGGGCTTACGCCCGCGGCTCAAACAAATGGCGCCCTTCGGGCTCCTGTGCTGCGGAGTCCTCCGCTGCTTGCCTTCGGCGCCTCAATGCGATCGAGGCCCTCAGGGTCCGTATACGGGGTTCGTGGCGGGCTCGCGGGGAAAGCAGATCCCTCGCTGCGCTTCGTGATGACAAATCAAGAATGGGGCGCGGGGCGCGGGCTTTAAGGCCCGCTCGGAAAAAGAAGGACGCTTTCGGCACGGCTGAAGCCGTGCCCTTTCAAGGCGTCAGCGGGGTGAAGAGCTCGCCTTCAACTCGCTCGCCGATGTGCTTCAGGTCCTCGACCACATACTGCTTGAAATGCGGGGTATTGCGATGCGTCTCGAGCGCGGCATCGTCGCGATACTGCTCGTAGATGAAAAATCGCCGCGCGTCGCTGCGGTGGCGATGCACCACGAACATCAGGCAGCCGGGCTCCTGGCGCGCGGCGGCTTCGAGCTTGCGGAAGACCTCAGCCACTTCGGCTTCATGTCCCGGCTTCGCCATCCAGGTTACAGCCAGCACGATCATAAACACTCCTTACCCACGCAGCCCGTCCAGCATGGCGGTAAACTCCGGCAGGAAGATGGTCTGGTCGCGGTCCGGTCCGGTGGAGACGATGCCAATCTTCGCGCCGGTTTCGCGAGCCACGAAATCGAGATACTGTCGCGCCTTCTCCGGCAACTGGTCGTACTGATTGACGCCGTAGGTTTTGCTCTGCCAGCCCGGCAGGCGCGTGTAGATGGGCTCAATCTTGTCGTAGCCGGAAGCCTGCGCCGGAATCTGCTGCGTCTCCTTGCCATCCACGCGGTAGGCGGTGCAGACGGGAATCTCCGCCTGCTCGTCGAGCACGTCGAGCTTGGTCACCACCAGCCAGCCGGTGCCATTGATCATGTTGGAATAGCGCAGCAGCGGCAGGTCGAGCCAGCCGGTGCGGCGGGGGCGTCCGGTGACCGCGCCGAATTCGTTGCCCTTCTTGCGCAGCGCCTCGCCCACGGCATCGTGCGACTCGGTGGGGAACGGGCCTTCGCCCACGCGCGTGCAATACGCCTTGGTGACGCCGATAACGGTGCTGATGGCGGTCGGCGGGACACCGGTGCCGGTGGAGGCGCCGCCCGAGGTCGCGCTCGACGAGGTTACGAAGGGATAGGTGCCGTGATCGATGTCGAGCATGGTGCCCTGCGCGCCTTCGAACATCACGCTTTGGCCGCTGTCAATCGCGCGATTCAGCAGGAGAGCGGTGTCGGTGACGAACGGCGCGATGCGATCGGCCACGGCGTCGTAGTCGGCGTAAATCTGGTCGGCATCCAGCGGCTCGCTGTTGAACAGCGCGTGCGCGATGGTGTTCTTCTCGCGGCAGGCATTCTCGATATGCTTGCGCAGCAGCGACTTGTCCAGCAGGTCCTGCACGCGCAGGCCGCTGCGCGCCATCTTGTCTTCGTAAGTAGGGCCGATGCCGCGCGAGGTAGTGCCGATCTTCACCCGGCCGGGCGCGTTCTCCGCCGCCAGCTCAATCAGCCGATGATAGGGAAGAATGACGTGCGCACGGCTGCTGACAAAGAGGTTGCCGTCCACGTTGACGTTGGTGGCGCGCAGCGCATCCACTTCCTTCAGGAAGGCGAAGGGATCCAGCACCACGCCGTTGCCGATCACGCCTCGGCAGCCCGGGCGCAGCACCCCGCAGGGGATGAGCTGGAGAATAAATTTCTTGCCGTGAATGGTGACGGTGTGGCCGGCGTTGTGGCCGCCCGAATAGCGCGCCACCACCTGAAAGCGCTCGGAGAGCACGTCAACAATCTTGCCCTTGCCTTCATCGCCCCACTGGGCGCCAACCACGACTGCGGTTTTACCTGTCTTCGACATCTTGCTCCGCTGCGATGGGCCGCACTGCTGCCAAAAACTTGCGGCCGGATTCGCACACAACTCGCCTCAAACCAGGAAGCCTGTTCAAAATTCGGGGAAATAGTAAGAGAGACGAGCGTTGTGTAACTCTAGATTTTACAGGCTCAGCGCCGTCTGCCGCAACGTGAAAGCCGGTACGCTGGAGGTTACCTCGGGCCTCACCGGCGGTGGGAAGCGGTGTAGAATCGCTGGGTTTTTCGCTTCCGAGAAAACGCTTCGGGCAAGCTCGCCGAACGCAATGATGGGACAACGAATGTCTTTTGGATGGCCATGGCGGAGAGAGATTGCGTCGCGCCTTGCCATCTTGTCGATTTGCGTTTTGCTGGTGATTCCAGCTGGTGCGAACGGCCAAGCCGCTGTTGCGACTCGGCATCAGCGTCTCACCCTTCCGCTCACATCCTTCTATGACACTCCTCATCCCTTGCCTGCGGGCAAGCCGGGGGAACTCATTCGCTCCGAGGTTTTCGACGATTACTACTTGCCCGTAGATTTCGTAGCCACTCGAATCCTCTATCGCTCGCTGGGGCCGAACGGAGAGGCAGTGGCGGTTTCGGGAGTAGTTCTGGTGCCCGACAAGACTGCGCCCGCCGGGGGCTGGCCGGTCATTGTCTGGGCCCATGATTTTGCCGGCGCTGCGCGCCAATGCGCACCATCGCTGTGGAGGAACCTTTACTACGGACCGTTGCTGTCGATGTATTTGAACCTTGGCTATGCCGTGGTCGCAACCGACTACGCCGGCTTGGGCACTGGCGGCCGTTCGGCGGCGCTCGACGTGCGCTCACACGCCTGGGATGTGATCTACGCGATTCCCGCAGCCCACGCGGCGGTGCCGCAACTCAATAAGAAATGGGTTGCGATGGGTTCTTCTCTGGGAGCGAATGTCGCAATTACGGTGGATGAGATGGAAGGCGGACTGCGCGATTCGAACTATCTCGGCAGCATAGCCATTGCAGTTGTTCCCGACCTGGAAGGCTCCTACGAGACGACGAAGCAACAGGATTCCGGCAATTTCGCGGTTCTGGCGTACGGAATCAAGACGGTGCATCCCGATTTCGACGTAAGCGACATGCTGACCGCGAAGGGGCTCGCGATGTACCACAAGATGGATGAGAGCTGTGGCAGCCCATCCGGCGAGGTGGAGCTTCCGGTTCATGAAATGCTGAAGCAGAATTGGAGGAGTAACAAGTTCGTCGAGGATTTCTTCCGAAGGAACAGCCTCGGTAAGAAGCCGCTCGATGCACCCTTGCTGATGATCGGGGATGCCGCTACCTTCACTGCGCCGCGCTCTGCAACCACACAGATGGTGGATCGCCTATGCCGGCAAGGAGACCGCGTTGAACTCGATAAAATCTCTGACCCGCAAGCGGAGCTGATTGTGGGTGATTCGGTCAGCACTCAGATGGCATGGATCAAAGCGCGTTTCGCAGGACGGACGGTTCCGGATAATTGTCCTTAGCAGGCTGCACATACGGTGCTAAGTAATCCATATTCGGCTGCGAAGATTTCCACCTCGAAAAAACCTTGCCCCCAACACAGCACTCTCTTGATACCGTAAGCTGTTTCCAATGCCTGAACTTCCTGAAGTAGAAACCGTAGCCAACGGACTGAACCTGCACGTCGCCGGTGACGTGATTGAGTCACTGTGGCTGGGCGAAAAGCCGGAGCCGCTGAAGTCTTCGCCCGTGGAGATGGCCGCGGTGCTGGAGCATTCGCGCATCGCCCGGGTGCGGCGCGTGGGCAAGCACATCGTCTTCGACCTGGAGCGTCGCGGCGAAGGGCCGCAAGCTTGCTCCGTCGCGGCCAATGGATTGTGCATCTGGGAATGACCGGCGCCATGCTGGTCACGCCGCCGGAGCGCGAGCTGGCCAAGCACACCCACGCCATCGCCAAGCTGGCTTCCGGGCGCGAGCTGCGCTTTGTAGATCCGCGGCGCTTTGGGAGGCTGGCCGTTGTCCAAATAAATGACAATGCCGCAGGCTTTGCCGCGCCTGGCAGCGAGCCGCTCGTGGCCGACCTGGACGCGTTCATCGCGCTGTTCCGCCGCCGCAAGACCCCGATCAAGAGCGCGCTGCTGAACCAGAAGCTTCTAAGCGGCGTAGGAAACATATATGCTGACGAGGCGCTTTTTCGCGCCGCAGTTCGTCCGCGGCGTCGTGCTGCCTCGCTGACGCGCGAGGAATTGCGCAAGCTGCACGCGGGGTTGAAAAGAGTTTTGCGCGAAGCCATCCGCAAGGGTGGTTCGACCGTGCGCGACTACGTGGACCAGGACGGCAAGGAAGGCCTGTTCCAATTGAAGCATCGGGTGTATGGCCGCGAAGGGCTGCCGTGCCTGGTATGCGGCACGCCCATCAAGCGCCTTGTGATTGCCGGGCGCAGCAGCCATTTCTGCCCGCACTGCCAGAAATAAATCCGCGCGACCGCTCGCGCCAGCAAGAGGAAACGACAGATGCCGACGAAAGCTTATGCCATCGGAGTGGACCTGGGCGGTACCAACCTGCGCATCGCCGCCGTGGATACGGAAGGCACGCTGCTGGAGAAAGTCACCACCGGCACCGAAGTCCAGAAGGGCCGCGACTTCGTGGTGGGCGAAATGTGCGACGCCATCAAGTCGCTCTCGGTCAAGCATAAGGACTCGGGCCAACTGCTGGGCATCGGTATCGGAGTGCCGGGGTTCATCGACATGGCAACGGGCATGGTGATGGAATCGCCGAACCTGCCTGACTGGAAAAACTTTCCCGTGCGCCAGCAGATCGAGAAGATGCTGGGCACCAACGTCATCCTGGAGAATGACGCCAACTCGGCCGCGATGGGCGAGTTCTGGCTGGGCGCCGGGCGCGACGTCGCCGACATGGTCATGTACACGCTGGGCACCGGCGTGGGCGGCGGCATCATCACCGGCAACAAGCTGTGGCACGGCATGACCGGCATGGCCGGCGAGCTTGGCCACTTCAACATCGAGCCGCTGGGGCATCCGTGCGGCTGCGGCAGTCGCGGCTGCCTGGAGCAATATGCCTCGGCCACGGCCATCGTGCGCATGGGGCATGAAGCTATTGCCTCGGGACAGGCCGAAGACCTGGCCAAGGCTACGCGCGGCAACGTCGAGTTCAACTCGCGGGTGATTTATCAGCTCGCGATTCAGGGCGATACGTCGGCGCAGAAGATTTACCAGCGCGTGGGATGGGCGCTGGGCATCGGTATCGGCGGCATGGTGAACGCGCTGAATCTGCCCATGTACGTCATCGGCGGCGGAGTGGCCAGCGCCTGGGATGCCTTCGCGCCGAGCATGTTCACCGAGGTCCGCTTCCGCTCCTCCATCTACCGGCTGACCACGCCGGAGAAGCCTGATGCATCGCACAAGGGCACTATCATCACCCGCGCGCTGCTGGGTGGCGATGCCGGACTCTACGGCGCGTCGCGGCTCCCAATGCTGGCTGCGATGGAGCAAGCCGGCGGAGCAAGCGCGAGACCGTAGAGCGCTCTTCATCTTCGCACCAGCAAGAATGACGGCAGCAGGATCGCCAGCAGCAGGGCCGCCAGCGTGATCCACGACCACTTGTTGGCGAAGTTGATGGTGTAGCCGATGCCCACCCGCTTGGCCACGAAGATGGCCGGGTCGTCGGAATTCCAGTACAACACGCCGGCCTTCCAGTAGGCGTCGCTCTGCGGCTCGGGAGTTTCGTCGGCCACCGGCATGGGCGCGGTGATTTTCTGGAAGGCCCAAATCACTATCCCGATCACGCAAGCGAACATCATCAACACCGACAGCCAGACCGGCAGCTTTGTCAGCGGCAGCAGCGCCATCATGATGAAGTTGAAGCTGAGCGGGTAGAGCAGGAACTGCACCGCGCGCACGGTGACGTGGCGCATCACGCTCTTGCGGGTCTCGTGCGCCAGCAGCCACGCCAAGCCCAGCAGCAGCAGGTCGAGATACGCGCCGAAGAATACCGGCCCGTACACGCCGCGCCAGGTGCGCTCGGCCCAGCGATTGGGCTGGCCGGCGGCGTCCCAATGAATGGGGAAGCTTAACGGCAGCGCATCCCAATGCGCATGCAGATACCACGCCACTGCGGCCAGCGCCAGGAAGGGCGGCAGCACGATCCAGGGCGAGAACGGCGATGGCGATGGCGCAGCGTTGAGCGAGGCCTGGCGCAACTCCGGCGGACGGATGCCGTAGCGGTCATGCACTTCGTGAAATTTGCGCCAATAGACAAAGCCGTTGCCGCCGAGCAGCACGGCCATCGGCAGCAGCGCGGCCATGGCGGGATTAATGCTTGCGAGATAGAAGGCCGCAGCGACGGCGATCACGGTCCACAGCAGCCATGCCATGCGAAAGTCCCGCAGCAGGCGGCGGCCATCGGCACTGGCAGCAAACTCGTCAGCCACGGTGGCGCTGAAGAAGATGCCGCGGCGGGTCATCACCGGCATGAAGTAGAGCAGGCCGGCGACCAGCAACGCCGGAAGAACGAAAATCAGCAATGCAAAATTCATGGTTCCAACTCTTCGGCCGCGGCGCGCAGCTCGGCGCGCAGTTTCGCGGCAGAGGCTCCTTGCGACCGCATCTCAGCCAGCAATGACCGCAGACGATGGCGAAATTCCTGCACTCGCTCGGGATTGGCGCGCGAGGGCAAGCGGTCCACCACGCGCGCTCCACTGCCGTGGCGCAATTCCAGCCAGCCTTCTTCGGCCAGCGTGCGATAGGCTTCGGCCACGGTGTTGAAGTGCACACCCAGGTCCACGGCCATGCGCCGCACCGACGGCAGCACCGCGCCCGCTTCCAGCTCGCCGCTGACCAGGAGAATGCGCAGGCCGTCCACAATCTGCCGATAGGCGGGAATGTCGGAGCTGAGGTCGATGCGAAGTGTAGGTGTCGTGGTCACTGTTTACTGTACACATACACTATACAGTCGGGGGGGGCGGTTGTCAAGAGTGGCCGATCTGAACCGCACGCAGAGAGTGCCTTCGGGCGTGGGGTGACATCAAGAGCCAAGAGCCAAGCCCGCAGGGCGACACAAACGTAGCCCGCAAGTGAGTGCTGGCAACACTTGTTGATTTGGATTCCCGAGCCGCTTCAGGGGCGACACGGTTTTGTCCCATCCCTAACGGGACTTCGCCGATGAAACTCACCTTCCCAGGACTGGCGTCCTGGGCTACGTTTGTGGTGCCCTTCGGGGCTCCCGCCCGCCCCGGTCAAACTCGGGCTAGAACGGGGCACCCGAGCACCCAGGTTAGCCTCAAGTTTCAAGTTCCCAGTTTCGAGTGATCCCGGTTTTGAGACTCGAAACCTGAAACTCGAAACTCCTCCCCGCGTTCATGGGATACTAGACCCATCGACATGAAACGCATTGCCATCCTGGGTTCCACCGGCTCCATCGGACGCAGCACGCTCTCCATCGTGGAGAGCTTTCCCGAGCGCTTCTCCGTCGTCTCCATGGCGGCCGGCAACAACGTCGAGCTGGCCTTCGAGCAGGCGCGACGGTGGCGCCCGGAAATCATCTCCGTCGCCAACCGCGACGCCGCCGAGCAGCTCTTCGACAAGCTGAAGCAAGCCGGCCTGAGCGGCGACATCGAGGTCCTGCACGGCCCGTCCGGCACGGTGAAAGTCTCGACCCATCCCGAGGCCGACTTCGTGGTCTCGGCCATTGTCGGCGTCGCCGGCCTGGAGGCCACCTACGAAGCCGTGAAGGCCGGCAAATCCATCGGGCTGGCCAACAAGGAATGCCTGGTGGCGGCCGGCGATCTGATCACCGCCGAAGCCCGGCGCCAGGGCAAGCCGCTGCTGCCCATCGACAGCGAGCACAACGCCATTCACCAGTGCATGCGCGGCGGCCGCCGCACGAAGTTGAGCGCGTCTGGCTGACCGCCTCCGGCGGGCCGTTCCTGCACACCCCGCGCAGCAGAATTCGCCAGCATCACCGTGGAGCAGGCGCTGAACCATCCCACCTGGAAGATGGGCCGGCGCATCACCATCGATTCGGCCACGCTGATGAACAAGGGCTTCGAGGTGATCGAGGCCTGCCGGCTTTTCGACATGCCGCCGGAGCAGGTCAGGTGATCGTGCATCCGCAAAGCACCGATCCACTCCATGGTCGAGTTTGTGGACGGCAGCCTGCTGGCGCAGCTTTCGGTTACCGACATGCGCCTGCCGATCCTCTACGCGCTGACCTAGCCCGAACGCATCGCCAGTCGACCTGCGCTTCCCGGTGCGCGAACTGCGGCAGCTGGACTTCTTCCCGCCCGACCTGGAGAAATTTCCCTGCCTACGGCTGGCCTACGAGGCAGTCGAAGCGGGAGGCGCCAAGACCATCGCCCTGAATGCGGCCGACGAGGTCGCGGTGGCGGCCTTCCTCGAAGGGAGTATCGGATTCCAGGAAATTCCGGCTACAATAGAAGCAGTATTGAATGAAACGCCGGCGGAGTTCCTGAATCTATTGAGGAAGTTCTTGGATATTGACGCCGACGCCCGTCGCCGGGCCCATGACCAGGATTCGGCAACAGCGCGGCAAAGCCGCCGTCGCTGAGCCAGGTTTCGCCAGCCGGCAACATTGAACTCCCCTCCGTAGGGTTTATGGAATCGTTTCTGATCGCGGTAGTCTCCATGGCCTTCGTGCTCGGGATCATGATCCTGGTCCACGAGTTCGGCCATTTCGCTGCCGCCAAACTACTTCGGCGTCCGGGTGGATGTCTTTTCCATCGGCTTCGGCAAGCGGCTGTTGGGCTTCAAGCGCGGCGACACCGATTACCGCATCACCGCCCTGCCGCTCGGCGGCTACGTCAAGATGGCGGGCGAGAATCCGCTGGAGACACGCACAGGCGCCCCGACGAATTCATGTCGCATCCGCGCTGGCAGCGGTTCGTTATCGCGCATTGCCGGGCCGTTCATGAACATCCTGCTGGCCGTCGGCCTGCTCACCGGCGTCTTCATGGTGCACTACGAGCAGCCCGCTTCTTCGACCAGCCCGCGGTCGTAGGCTGGGTCTTCGACAATTCTCCCGCCTCCAAAGCCGGCATTGATATCGGCGACCGCATCGTGCGCATTGACGGCAGCCAGAATCCCGACTGGGAAGACGTGCTGCTGAAGACCGCCATCACCAGCAAGCAGCCGGTGGACCTCGCCGTCCAGCGCGGCAACGATATCCTCGACAAGAAACTGCTGCCGGAGTCCGACGCCAGCGATCAGCTCAGCGCCATCGGCGTGTGGCCCGACCAGCCGCTGATCGTCACCCATCTGGAGAGTTCCATGCCGGCGGCCAAAGCCGGCTTGCGCCTGGGTGACCAGATTGCCGCCATCAACGGCACTCCGATGCGCTCCATCTTCTCCGTCATTCATCTGCTGCAAGCCAACGGCGACAAGCCGGTGGACGTTACCGTGCTGCGCGGCGGTGAGACCCTGCACCTGAACGTGACGCCCAGCGTCAGCGAAGAGGGCGGCCAGAAGAATTACCGTCTCGGCTTCGCCTCCGAGCCCAAGAGCGTGGGCAAACTGCCCTTCGTCCAGGCATTCCAGCGCTCGTTGCAGGAAAACAAGCGCTTCTCGCTGCTCATCGTTGACCTGATCCACAAGCTGGTGGAACGCAAAGCCTCCATGAAGCAGCTCGAAGGCCCCATCGGCATTGCGCGCGCGTCCGGCGACGCTGCCCGTCAGCCCGGCTGGACGCCGCTGCTCGGCCTGATGGCGATGATCAGCCTGAACCTCGGCATCCTGAACCTGCTGCCGATTCCCATTCTCGACGGCGGCATCATTCTGCTGCTGGCCATCGAGGCCATCATGCGCCGCGATATCAGCCTGCGCATCAAGGAGCGCATCTACCAGACCGCGTTCGTCTTCCTGGTGCTGTTCTTTGTGGTGGTGATTTACAACGACATCATGAAGGCTCTGCCCGGCCTGGCACAACGACTGCCGTAGGGCCGCTTTTCCCGGCAGTAGCTCGATGCGCAAGCGGTAGCTATCGAAGCGGGCCAGTGCAAACGCCGCTAAGTACACCCGGTAATAACGCTCACCCACCGGCAACAGGAACACCGCTTCGATGCTCAACACCTGGCTGAGGAACGTATTTTCGCCGATTCACACTTCACCATCCACCACCCGCTACTTCCTAACTTCCCCGATATACACCCCGAACGGCTCCAGCGACATCGCCTTCAGCCCGGCGTGCTCTTTCATCCCGCTCATGGTGGTCACCAGCGTCCTGGCGCTGTCGGCGGAAAAGCCCTGCGGCTTCAGATCGAAGCTCGCCTTCTGCGGCGCTGCCGACATGTTAAACACCACCAGCACCGCCTGGTCCTTATAGCGCCGCAGATACGACATCACATTCGGATCGCTGGTATTGAGCGCGATGTAGTCGCCCTCCAGCAGCGCCGGGTTGGTATGCCGCAGCTTCAGCACAGTCTTGTAGAAGTTCAGGATGGAGTTCGGATCCTTCAGCTCGTCGGCAACATTGTGGGTGCGATAGCTGTCAGGAATCGGCAGCCACGGGATGCCTGTCGTGAAACCCGCATTGGGCGTGTCATTCCACTGCATGGGAGTGCGCTCGCCGTCGCGTCCTTTTTCCTCCGGCCAGCCGGTGCGGCCGATGGGGTCCTTCACATCCTCGCGCCGCTTGGGATCGTTGTTCTGCATCCCGATCTCCTCGCCGTAATACATAATCGGCGTGCCGCGCAGCGTCAGATACAGCCCAGCCATCACCTTGGCAATCTGGTCGTTGTGCGTGCCGTCGCCATAGCGGTTATACGAGCGCTGAATGTCGTGGTTGCTGATGACGTACACCGGCCATCCGCCCGAGCCATCCACCGCCGCCACCTGCTTGCGAAATTCCGGCGGCGACAGCTTGTTGACCATGGTGAACATGAAGTCCATGGGCATCTGCAGTTCGTTATCGTGGCCGCCGTAATAGGTCTTCAGCTCGCCGATGTTCGACGGTCCAGGTCTCGCCGATCAGCACCGCGCCGTGCTGGTCCGCGATCTGCCGCAGGCCCTTCAGCACGTCGTGGACTTCCGGCAGCTTGTCGTTGTACTTGCGCTCCTGCTTCTCTTCGCCGAAGGCGTCCTTGCCGGGCAGTTCGGGATTGTCCTTCAGCGCCGGGATCTTCGAATAGCGTATCCACTGCGTCCAGCCGGAAGCCCGACACGCCGCGCTTATACCACCAGCGGGTGACGTCGAACATGGCATCGTGCACCTCGGGATTGCGCCAGTTCAGGTCCGGCTGCTGCGGATAAAAGAAGTGGTAATAGTACTGGCCCGTCTTGGAGTCGAACTGCCACGCCGAGCCGCCGAAGGTCGAGGTCCAGTTGTTGGGCGGCTGGTTCGGCCCCTTGCCGTCGCGCCAGATGTACCAGTCGCGATAGGGCGAGGTGCGCGACGAGCGCGAGTCCAGGAACCACGTGTGCTGGTCGGAAGTGTGGTTGACCACGAAGTCCAGGATGATGCGCACCCCGTGCTGCTGCCCGACGTTCTGCATGCGGTCGAAGTCGTCGAGCGTGCCGTACATGGGATCAATATTTTCGTAGTCGCTGACGTCGTAGCCGAAATCTACTTGCGGCGAGGGGAAGCACGGCGTGATCCAGATGGCGTCCACGCCCAGGTCGCGCAGGTAGTCCATCTTCGAGGTGATGCCGTTCAGGTCGCCCACGCCGTCGTTGTTGCTGTCGGCAAAGCTGCGGGGATAAATCTCGTAGAACACCGCGTGCTTCCACCAGGGATGGCCCTCGGCATCCGCGGCCGTGACCCTCGGCGATTGCGACATATCTGGCGCTTGCGACGGCGCCTGCGCAGGCATTGACGATGGAATTTGCGCGAATCCACTACCCAACAACAACAGCAGCAGTACCGGCCACAACATCCGATGAGTACGCATGACTCCCCCTAGGATGCAAGACCGTAGTCTAGCGCACAAGCCGCTTTTACCCGGCGACTACTCTTGACACATGGGTGCCCCGTTCTGGCCCGGGTTTGGCCAGGGCGGGGCCTTTCTCCTCACTGACAACCGACAACGGACAATCGACAACTCCTCAAACCTGGGTGCCCTGTTCTGGCCTCCTTTGGCCAGGGCGGGCCCTTTCTCCGTGGTCGTGAACCGTGGATCGTGAAGGGTTCGCGCCGAACAGGCATCAAAGTCCGGCGTCAGCCACGCCATGAGCGCGACCCTCTCTTTGAATTGTCATCACGAGCGGCTTCAGCCGCGAGGGATCTGCTGTTTCCAAACGTCGCGCCGATGTTGCGGCGGTTCATCTTCCGCGCCCGGGCGCTCGATTCGCGCACACGACTACGTCGAACCGGATAACGATATGTGCCCGTGAAGGAAATGCCCCGCCCTGCCAAAAGATGGTGTTCAGTCCCATGACATCCTTTACAAAATGTCCCGGGACATCCTTTACACTCCGGCGCGAGCCTAGCGAGCGCGGGAGAGAAGCGGATGCCCTGGAAGACCATGGATATACGAGAACAGCGGGTGCAGTTCGTGGTAGCGGCAGCGCGGCAGGAGAAGTCGTTGAGCGCGCTGTGTGAAGAGTTTGGGATCTCGCGGCCGACCGGGGCTTTATGGCTGAGTCGGTACCGCGAACAAGGGCTGGCGGGCATAGCCGAGCGCAGCCGGCAGCCGTGGCACAGTCCGCGACGCACCGCTGCCGGGCTGGAAGAGCAGGTGGTGCAGTGGCGGCAGCGTTATCCCGACTGGGGAGCGCGCAAGCTGCAGGTGATGCTACAGCGGGCGGGAGTGGAGCTGACCCGCAGCACCATCCATCGCGTCCTGCTGCGGCACGATCTGGTGCGGGCCGAGGATCGTCACCAACTGGCGGTAGAGCGCTTCGAGCGGTCGCAGCCCAACGAGCTGTGGCAGATGGACTTCAAAAGCCCCAAAGGATGGAATGCGCCAATCGGTCCGCTGTCGGTGCTGGACGATCACAGCCGCTACCTGATCGTGTTGCAGCAGACCGGCAGCACCCATGGGGAGTTGGTGCGGGAGCAGTTGAGAGCGCCTTTGAGCAGCAGGGGCTGCCGGAGGCCATGCTGATGGATCATGGCATACCGTGGTGGAGCGCGACGGCGGCCACGGGGATGGACCAAGCTGAGCCGGTGGCTGATGCAACAGGGGGTCGCAGTTGCTGTGGAGCGGCATCCGGCATCCGCAGACGCAGGGCAAGGTGGAGCGCTTTCATGGCGAGTTGCAGCGGGCGCTGGACCGGCGCGGCTGGCAGGGCAAGCCGCGACAGCTCTGGCTGGATGATTACCGCTGGGAACACAACCAGGTGCGACCGCATGAAGCGCTGGGGATGCGGACGCCGGCCAGCCTGTGGTGTCCGAGCCGGCGGCGCTACCAAGCGCAGCCGCCGCGCTGGGAATATCCGGCGGGAGCGCGGGTGCGGCGGCTGGATGCCGAGGGCAAGCTGAATGCGTATGGCCGCAACTGGAACATCGGCCAGGCGCTGGCCCTGGAATGGGTGCAACTGGTGGAGCTGGGAAACCGCGTACTGGTGTACTACTGCCGGACGGTGGTGCGCGAACTAAACCTTGACCTCCAGCGTTCGACCGCGGTCGAACGCTGGAGGTCAAACTAAAGCAAAACCTGTAAAGGATGTGTCGAGACAAACCGTAAAGCATGTCCTGAGACTTGACACCAAACCCGGGCCAGAACGGGGCACCCAAAGCAAAAACCAGTTGTCAGCTACCGGTTGTCAGAGCAAAACTGGCTACTGGTTTCCACTATGCATCGCTGGTCCCAACTTTTTCTGCCCACGCTGCGCGAGGCGCCCGCCGACGCCGAAGCCGCCAGCCACAAACTGCTGATGCGCGCCGCCTACGTGCGTCCGCTGGCGGCGGGAATTTATTCCTTCCTCTTCCTTGGCCAGCGCACCATGCACAAAGTGGCCGCCGTCATTCGCGAGGAGATGGACCGCATCGGCCAGGAGGTCGCGCTGCCTTTGCTCCATCCCCGCGAAATCTGGGAGGCCAGCGGACGCTGGCAAAAGATGGGCGACAACATGTTCCGCTTGCAGGACCGCACCCGCCGCGATCTCTGCCTCAGCATGACCGCCGAAGAAGTAGTGGCCGAGATCGCGCGCAAGGAACTGCGCAGCTACAAGCAACTGCCGCAAATCTGGTATCAGATCCAGCCCAAGCTCCGCGACGAGCCGCGCCCCAAGGCCGGCCTGCTGCGCCTGCGCCAGTTCCTGATGAAGGACTCCTACTCCTTCGACCTCGACGCCGCGGGACTGGCCACCAGCTATCGCCAGCATGAAGAGGTCTATCGCCGCATCTTCCAGCGCTGCGGTCTGAAGTTCGTCGTGGTCGAGGCGCACTCCGGCGCCATGGGCGGCCGGCAGTCGCGCGAGTTCATGGTCTTCACCGCCGCGGGCGAGGACATGGTGGCGCACTGCCCTGCCTGCGGGCACGCCGCCAATCTCGAGATAGCGACCTCGAAGCTCGGTGTGGTGGAAGACCTGCCGCCTAGCGGCGACGGCCAGCCCGAGCCGGTGCATACCCCGGGACAGAAAACCATCGACGATGTGGCGCGCTTTCTTGGCATGTCGCCGAAGAACAACATCAAGACCCTGGCTTACATGCTGCAATCCGATGCAGACGTCGATCCTCGCACCGGCGCGAAGCAACTGCGTCCGCTGGTGGTGCTGATGCGCGGCGACCACATGCTTAGCGAAGCCAAGCTCTCGGCCGCTGTCAGCGGCCGCAGCTATCGTCCCATGGAGGAAGAGGAAATTCGCTCCCTCTTTCATTCCCCGCCCGGCTATCTCGGCCCGCTGAACATCGCATGGGCTGCCGATCCCGGCGACAACGGCAAGCCATGGCTGATGGTGGAGGAGGCGCTACGCGGGCGTCGCAACCTGGTCGGCGGCGCCAATCGCGAGGAGTACCACGTGCGCAATCTCACGCCCGGCGAAAACTTCCAGCCGACATCGTGGGCGGACCTGCGACTGGTGACGGAGGGCGAAGGCTGTCCGGGTTGCAGCGCGCCGCTCAAGATCGAGAAGGCGCTCGAGATCGGCCACATCTTCCAACTGGGCCCGCGATACTGCGAGGGCGCCGGCGTACGCGTGCTCGACGAAAACGGCCGCGAGATCACGCCGCTGATGGGCAGCTACGGCATCGGACTGGAACGCATCCTGGCCGCAGCCGTCGAGCAGAACCACGACGACAACGGCTTCTGGCTGGCGCCCGGCATCGCGCCCTTCGACGTGTTGGTGACGCCGCTAAGCACGACCGATGCGTCGCTGGTGAACGCCGCGCTTCAGATCGCCGCGGATTTAGAAGCCGCCGGCTTCGACGTGCTGCTCGACGATCGCAATGAGAGCCCCGGCGTGAAGTTCAAAGATGCCGACCTGATCGGCGTTCCCTGCCGCGTCACCGTGGGGAGCAAGAAGTTCGCAGAGGGCAAGGTCGAGGTCACGCAGCGTTCCACCCGCGAGAAGCGGGATGTCGCGCTCGGCGAGGTGACGGCGCGCGTGCAGGCTTTTCTCGCGGCACAGTAGGATGGGTCACCACGGAGCGCACGGAGATATTCCATCGAACTTCGCCTTCGGCCGTCTTGTTCAGGGCACGGCTTCAGCTGTGCCCTCTCGGACTCTTTATGATTTGAAGATGTCGGGGATTACGTACAAGACGAAATTATTTTGGAATGACGCGAACGGCGGCGCCCCTACGGGGCGCGAGTCGCGGGGGTGAAGCATACCCAGCGTTCCGCGCCAAAAGCAGGCGCTGCACGCTGGGCTAGACTATGACGCGCCTCCGGCGCTCACATCGTCGCGGCATCAGCATCATCGCAAGTGCAAACGATCCGCTATGCACCAATCGCGATTTACCATTCGCGATTTACCATTCACGATTTACCATTCACGACGCACCGCTCTCCCGCCCCGCCAGCCCCAATTCCCCGGCGATGCCCCGCATGGCCTCGATGCAAAACGCGATGTGCTCGTCCAGGTCCACGCCCAGGTCGGCGGCGCCGTTCACGATGTCGTCGCGATTCACCGAGCGCGCGAAGGCTTTGTCCTTCATCCGCTTGCGTATGGACTTCACATCCGCCTCGGCCAGCGACTTATTGGGCTTCACCAGCGCGGTCGCGGTGATGAACCCCGCCAGCTCGTCACAGGCAAACAGCGACTTCTCCAGCCGCGACTCGCGCGCCACGCCGGTGTAGTCGGCATGCGACAGGATGGCTCGCCGCACGTCCTCGGGATAGCCGCGCTCCTTCAAAATTTCGCTGCCCTTGAAGGGATGCTCGTCCGCGGTGGGATATTTCTCGTAATCAAAATCGTGCAGCAGCCCGACAATGCCCCAGCGCTCTTCGTCCTCGCCAAATTTGCGGGCATAGGCGCGCACGCAGGCCTCCACCGCCAGCGCATGCTTGCGCAGGCTCTCCGACTGGGTAAACTCCGTCAGCAAACTCCAGGCATCATTGCGGTTCATGGCTTGCAATTATTGCAGAAGTTCCGAGTTTCGAGTTTCAGTTTCAATTAAGTTTCGAGTTTCAAAACCGGGCACCCTATCCTTGTCGCCCGCTTTTGGCGGCAGGATGTGCCCGTGAACGGGGCGCCCATGGTTTAAAGGCTGCACGCTAGTCGAAGTTCCTACTCGAAAATTGAGACTTACAACTCAATACTCACAACTCACAACTGACTTTGAAACCGAAACTGGAAACTTGAAATTCAGACCAGACCCGTCCACGGACAACCGACAACGACAACCGACAACGGACAACCTGACAACCGACAACTGCCACCCGCCACTGCCATTACGGCGCAATCTCCCACACCACCCCGCAGCCCGCCCGTCCACAACCGCTGCCTCCCGCCATGGTTGTACCGTAGAGATTCCCAGCCGCGTCGCGCACCATGCCCCCCGCCGGGCACGAGCCATCGCTGCCGCCGGTAAAGTCGTACAAGTCGGTCTCCGTCCATCCTCCGCCCGAAGGCGTCAGCTTGAACACCGAACCCCGCTCGTGAGTCCCGTCGGCGCAGGTGGTGCCGTAGAGATTGCCATCCGCATCGCGAACCACCGGGCCCCAAATCCCGCTGGAGCCGGAGAAGTTATGCAGCAGGCTGTAGTCCCAACTGCTGCCGGCGTGCGAGAGCCTATAGACATCGCCATCCACGTCGGCCCCATACACCCCACCGGCTCCGTCCAGGATGACGCCGGCGCGCGGATCGCTGTAATCTCCGAACGTGTGCATGACGATCTCGGTCCAGCCTCCTCCCGAGGGCGTCAGCCGATACGCCACCGGGGCCACATCTCCCACCCCGGTGGTTCCATAAAGATTGCCGGCCGTGTCCCGCGCCACGCCGCTCAGCGGAAGCGCGCCGCCGCTGCCGCCCGGGAATTGGAACACGATGGACTCCGTCCAGCCTGCTCCTGACCGCGCCAGCGTGAAGACGGTGCCGCAGGTTCCTCCGTCGTCGCAGTAACTCCCTCCCTCCTGAGTGGTGCCATAGATCGTTCCCGCCGGATCGAAGATGAGGCTGCCGATCCCGGGATAACTTGCATCCGTGCCCGCTGCGAAGCGGTAAAGCACGGTCTCGCTCCAGCCAGCCAAAATGTTGGCGGTAAAGTGCGCCGGCGGCCGCAGGTTATACAAGGTGCCGAAGTCCATAGCCGCCGCCATAGGTCGTGCCGTACAAACTGCCGTCGGAACCGACGGTGACGCCGGCAAACGGTATCGCCCCATCGCTGTTGCCTTGGAAGCTGTAGAGCGGGGTCACCAGCCAACTGCTGCCGCGATGCGTCAGCTTGAAGACGGTGCCGCAGCCGCTGGAGGTGCAGTTGTTGCCGGTAAATCCACCCGCCGAAGCGGTGCCGTACAGATTGCCCTGCCGGTCCAGAGCCAGGCTTCCCCACGGGTCTGCGCCATCCGCGGCGCCGGTAAAGTTGTGGATGACGGAAAACGTCTGCGCCTGTGCCGCCGACGCCAGCATGAAGCTCAGGGCGCAAACCAGTGCCATGAGCCACGCTCGCGGGCTGCGCAAAATTCGCCTGGGAAGCTGTGTAGATTTCATGATCGTGACCTCGGCGGGAAGCGTTTCGCGCGGCAATCGCCTTGACGGTCGCACTTTACACCGGATGCTTGCCTGAGTTCCAGCAGAAAGGAAGAAACAGGCCGCCCAAGCCTGGGTGCCCCGTTCTGGCCCGGGTTTGGCCAGGGCGGGGCTTCTCCGCAAAAAACCTATGCTGTCTCCAATCATCGCGCGGATATCCGAAGAGTGCCGCCGCTCAGCGGCTCCGTCTATTTTTCCGACAACCCTCCGCGGGCTTACGCCCACGTCTAAAACAAATGTCGCCGTTCCGGCTCAGCCAGTTGAAACTCGAACCTGGTTTTGAAACTTCAAATGCGAAACGGATCTTGAAACTTAAAACTCGAAACTTGAGACTGCCTGGTCGAAATTTCCATCACGCATCCAGTTAGTAAACATGGCGTGTGCTCTCGCCGCATTCCGCGTTTTCTCCGCTCTTTGCCCGTGTTTCATCCCTGCCGCAGGTTTGTGCGTGCCGGAATTTGCACAGCTTTCTCGGTTTTCACCGGTTTGCGCACTTGACTCTACCACTCACGTGCCGCAAAGTAAGGCTACGTTTCGTCGGTGCCCTGCTCTGGCACTCCGTAACCTGAATGGCCACGACTCTCGCGCCCGTTGATTCCCGCGAAGTGGTGAGATGCGACGACTGTCATCTCGTCCAATTTAGAACCGCTAACAATTTATGCCGTCGCTGCCGCACGTCGCTGGACGAGGACGAGCCCGAGCCCATCCTTACCCAGGCGCTGCCGATGGTGGAACCGCCGCCCACCAACCGCTCCGAAGTGCAGGTGGCGCGCGCCATCCGCAGCTTGCGCCAGCGCAACGGCCTGAGCCAGCGGCAACTGGCCGCGCGCATGGGCGTGCCTCGCACCTACGTCTCCAAGATCGAGAACCAGAAGGCCACGCCGACCCTGTCGTCGCTGGACCGCCTGGCGCGGGCGCTCGAGGTCAGCATTCCTGACCTGCTGCGTGCTTGCGGTCCCAATCGTCAGGACGAGATCAGCGAACTGATGGCCGACCCGTTCGTCGCCGAACTGCTGGAGTTCACCTCCAAGCTGAACACCATGCAGCTCTCGAGCGTGCTGGCCCAGGTGCGCGACATGATCGCGCATCCCAGGCGCGGGGCCTAGGGTAGCCGTCAGCTTTCAGCTCTCGGTTATCCGTTGTCCCTTGTCGGAAACGAAAATTCCGAAACATGGGTGCCCCGTTTCTGGCCTGATCATCCAAAACATGGGTGCCCCGTTCTGGCCCGGGTTTGGCCAGGGCGGGGCCTTTCCTGAACCTGTCGCCGAACCTATGGTTTGTTCCCACCGAACGTTGTCGGCTCGATGATCTTTACCTTAAACCGAATTCCGGCGCGCTCCCGTTTCTGCCCGGTCCAATACGATTCGACTTCCACTCCCCGTTCCTCTCCGGTCGCGTAGTCCCGGAAGCTGCTCCACGGCCAGTCCTCGGGGTTCTCGACGAGCCCGCGATGTACAGGGTTGCGGTGGATATACTGCGTCTTCTCGATGCGCTTCTTCCTGGTCCAGAGGTTGAAGTCGTAATACCGTTCCTGCCAGAAATGGTGGCGTCCGGCGGCAATGGTGCGCCCGACCGACTGCTTGATGGCCTGAACGACGCTGGCGATGGTTCCGCGTTCTGGTTCGCTGATCAGCAGATGCACATGTTCGGGCATCACGACGTAGGCGACGATGTAGAAGCCGTAGCGACGGCGGGCCCATTCCAAGGCGACTTCAAATCGGTCCGCCGCCAGCGGGTTGGAAAGAAACGGTTGACGGTGATAACAACTGAAGGTGAGGAAGTGGAGGTCTTCTTTGGTCTGCTGACGACGTTCCAGACCTTGCGGCATGGGTCTCAGGGTAGTCCGGGCCGGAGCGATTTTCAGTGTCGGATGATACGGGTGGACGTGACCTGGAAGCTGTCAGCCGTCAGAAGAAACCCATGCCCCGCCCTGGCCAAACCCGGGCCAGAACGGGGCACCCAGGTTTGGAGATCGGGCCGGAACGGGGCACCCGGGTGTGGAGAGACAACCGACAACTGACAACCTCCTCCCCGCTGTGCTACTTTCAAGGGTTAAAGCCGAGGGTAAGCTTTGCGCGCGCAACTGCCTGCCGGGCTGAACCGCAAAGAGGCAGAGATTTACTCCCGCCTCGATTCAGAGCGGTTGCCCCACCACATCGCTATCATCATGGACGGCAACGGTCGCTGGGCCAAACGCCGCCATCTGCCGCGCATTGCCGGGCATCGCTCCGGCGTGGCTGCCGTGCGCTCCACCACCGAGACGGCCGCGCGCATCGGCCTGCCAGCGCTCACCCTCTACAGCTTCTCGGCGGAAAACTGGAAGCGCCCCAAGACTGAAGTTTCCTACCTGATGAACCTGCTGCGCCGCTACCTGAAGATGGAGCTGCCCACGCTGATGGACAACAACATCCGCCTGCAATACATTGGGCGCCAGCAGGAGCTGCCGCAGGAGGTGCAGGAGCGCATGTCGTGGGCGCGGGAGATGACCGAGCGCAATACCGGCATGGTGCTGACCCTGGCTCTGAATTACGGCTCGCGCACCGAGCTGGTGGACTGCTTTAACGCGCTGGCCCGCGAGGCGGCGCGCAACGGCGGCCTGGAGCACATGAAGGTGGACGAGCGTTCCATCGCGCGCAATCTCTACACCAACGAGCTGCCCGAGCTCGACCTGCTGATCCGCACCAGCGGCGAGATGCGCCTGTCGAACTTCCTGCTGTGGCAGGCCGCCTACGCCGAAATCTACGTCACCGAAACCCTGTGGCCTGACTTCCGCGGCACCCAACTGCTGGAAGCCATCGAGGCCTTCCAGAAGCGCGAACGGCGCTTCGGCGGGCTGGTCGGCGACAACGGAAACTATTCGTGAAGCGCGTCCTGACCGCGGTCATCCTGATTCCCATCGTAGTGCTGGCGCTGTTCAAGGCGCCGCTGTGGCTGTTCACGCTGCTGGTGCTGGGGGTAGCGCTGCTGGCGGCAAGAGAGTATTTCGATATCGCGGAGAAGCACCGGATTCCGGCCGATGCGGGGTTGGGGCTATTTTTTCGTGATGGGCATCTTTATCGCGCTGTATGGAGCTGTATTCACGCTAAGAACCCCGTACCATCCGTACTTCTCGTATGGTGGCTTCACTCTAATCTCAACCCAAGGGTCACGATTTTCCTTCTTTTCTCGCCGCTCGTCTTCCTTGCTATGGCTCTTCGGCGAGAAGTACTCTCGCACGCGCTGCGGGACGCAGCGGCCTCATTCCTGGTGATTCCCTACATCGCTCTGACATTGCTCTTGCTTGTCATGCTGCGGGGATTCCGAGTTCGGCTCGATTTTCATCCTGTACCTGATGCTCTTGGTCTGGTGCGGTGATATCGCGGCGTATTACGTCGGGCGCGCCATTGGCCGGCACAAGCTGGCGCCGCGCATCAGCCCGGGCAAGACGTGGGAAGGCTCGATCGCGTCGGTGCTGGCTGCCGTGGTCCTCGCGATCGTTCTGTTTCGCGAGATCGGCCCAATTACGCAGGCCCCATTGCATGCCATGTCATTCCGCAGATGAGGTTCGATCCGGCGCGCATCATAACTTTTAGTGAGTCGCTTTCAGCAGGAGGAAGTGCCCATGGCGTACCGGTATGGTTCTCTGCAGTGCTCGGACTGTGCGTGAACGTCGCCGCGCAGCTCGGCGACCTGGTCGAGTCCGCACTCAAGCGCGGCGCAGGCATGAAGGACTCCGGCACGCTGCTTCCCGGACACGGCGGCGTCCTCGACCGCATCGACGCACTGCTCTTCGCCTTGCCGGTAGGGCTCATCTTCTACATGGCCGCCGCCGGAACGTATTTCAACTGACCAACGCCCGCCAAGAGCCCAAAGGGCGTCATTTGCTTGAGCCGCGGGCGTCAGCCCGCGGTCCCGGCTGGGTCGGCGCCGCAGTAAGTCCCGAGTGCCGTAGGCACGACGCCTCTTGCCGAATCGCCTCCCCAGGGGCTAATGCCCCGTCATTTTTTACGTCGGTTCGGCACGGCTGACAGCCGTACCGTTTCAAAACGGCATTGCCGGGTGTCCCGTTCAAGCGAAGCTTGAGCAGGAGTGTTTTTCTCGACGTATAGTAGCCCCCCACTCAAGGCCAAAAGAGGGCCTTGAATGGGGCACCCAGTGGATGAGGGGCACCCGGTGGATGAGGGGCACCCGGTGGATGAGGGGCACCCGGTGGATGAGGGGCACCCGGTGGGTGGACACCCAGTATCAAAACCCGAATTCAGTCTCCGGCCTTCACCGCCGGAACCCGCGCCAGGGCGCATTTCAAGGTCTCCAAAAACCGCTCGTTCTGCTCGCGGGTGCCGATGCTGACGCGAAACGCATCGGGCGCGCCCCAGATGCCGCTCATGGGACGCACGATCACGCCGTCTTCCTGCATCAACTGGCACAGCGTGGACGCCTCCGGCCCGACGCGGCAGAACAGAAAGTTCGCCCAGGTCGGCACTACGGGAATGCCCAGCGCAGTAATCGCCTCGGTGAGGAAGGCCGCGCCTTCGGCGTTGGAGCGCACCGCGCGGTCCACGTGATCGGCGTCGGCGAGCGCAGCCAGCGCCGCAGTTTCTCCCAGCGACGACACCATGAATGCCGGACGCAGCCGCGCCAGATAGCCAATCAGCTCGGCTGGCGCAACGCCGTAGCCCACGCGCAATCCGGCCAGTCCATGCGCCTTGGAGAAGGTGCGCAGCACCACCACCGGACGTCCCTGGCGCACGTAATCGAGCGAGCGCGAATATTCCACGCCGCGCTGCTGCGCGAAATAGGAAGCGAAATCGCAATAGGCTTCGTCGAGCACGGTGATGACGTGCGGCGGCAGGCGGTCGAGGAAGCGCTCGATGGCGTCGGCCTCGAGCAGCGTGCCGGTGGGATTGTTGGGATTGGCGATATAGATGATGCGGGTGTGCGGCGTGACCGCGGCCAGAATGGCGTCGAGATCGAAGCCGTCGTTGCGCGCCGGCACTTCGATGAACTGCGCGCCGGTAGCGCGAGTGACGATGGGATAGACGATGAACGACAGCTTGCTGGTGATGGCGTTCAGGCCGGGGCCCAGCAGCGTGCGCGCCATCACATCCAGAAACGATGTGGAGCCGGAGGTGACCAGGATGTTCCCGGGCTCAATGTCGTGCAGCTCGGCCAGCCGCGCCGTCAGTTCGGTGACGCCGTTGTCGGGATAGAAATGCGTGAGATGGGTGACGTCCTTGATGGCGGCGATGGCCAGCGGCGACGGCCCGAACGGGTTCTCGTTCGACGCCATCTTGATGCAGCGCTTGCCGCTCTCCTGCTCCGCCTGGCGCACCGGCTTGCCCGCCTTGTACTTGGCCAGGTGATGCAGATGCAGCGGGCACCAGCTTTTCGTAATCAGTCATTCGGTCCTCGACGATGGCCGCGCCCCGCAGGCTTGCGGCCCGTGGGCCTGTGCCCAGTAGGCTTGTGTCCGGAAGGCTTCTGCCCGGATGGCTTGCGCCCGGCAGCCATAGGTCCAGCGGGTTTGCGCCCAACGGACTTGCGGCCAGCGGGCTTGTGCCCGGCAGGCTTGTGTCCGGTGCGTTCGGCGGGTTTGTGGCCCGCGACGCCGGGATTCCGGTTCTTGCTGCGAGCAGAGTCGCTCTGCTGTCTATTCAAACTGCGGACGGGCGCGCTCTGCTGCTTATTTACGCTGCGGACCGGCGCGCTCTGCTTCTTGGTTGTGGTGCGGACGAACTCGCGGTGTTGGCTGCGAATGGGGCCGCGCGATTCGCCCTTCAACTGCGAAACTTCGTCGGCAGTTAGATGCCGGAATTTGCCGGGCTCAACGTCGAGCTGCAGCGGGCCGTAGCGCACGCGCTTGATCTTCTCCACGTGATGGCCGATCTGCTCGAACATGCGGCGGATTTGCCGGTTGCGCCCTTCGATCAACGTTATCTCATACCACGGATTGGCGGCCTCGTGGAGTATCCGGATAAGTGCGGGCGCGGTCTGCACCGCGCTCAGAGCGGCGGCGCTTGGAGGCGACGCCTTCCTTGCCCTGCGGCGTCTTCAGCGGCGCGCGCTCGGCGGGCAGCACGATGCCGCGACGCAGGCGGTCGAGGTCGGCTTCGCTGGGCGTGCCGGCAATCTTCACCAGGTAGGTCTTGGCCACGTGCGACGAGGCGTGCATCAGCTTCTGCGCCAGCGCGCCGTCGTTGGTCAGCAGCAGCAGGCCTTCGCTCAGGTAGTCGAGGCGGCCTACGGGATAGACGCGCGCGCCCAGGCCGCGCACCAGATCCAGCACCGTCGGCCGGCCTTCGGGATCACTGGCCGTGGTGACGTAGCCCTTGGGCTTGTGTACCAGCAGATACACCGGCCGCTCGGCGCCTTGCAGCAGCTTGCCGTTCACCTTGATGTGGTCGGTGGCGGGATCGGCCTTGGAACCGAGTTCGCTGACGATGTGTCCGTTGACCGAAACCAGGCCGCCGGTGATCAGCTCTTCGGCCTTGCGGCGCGAGGCGATGCCGGCGGCGGCGATGATCTTCTGCAGCCGTTCAGCCGGCATGCGGGGCTCCTTTGTCACGCGGTGAGGTGACGCAGATCACGGGAGAAACCAACGTTTTCGTACGTAAAAGTATTGAAAACAAAAGAGTTAACGCGTGGTTTGGAGTTACGTAATTGAAAACAAAAGGACTTGAAGGACTTACGGACAAAGTGTTGCATTGGCGAGAGTTGACGTCGGTTTTGAGGCTGAAAGGCTGGTGATGAAGCGGAAAACCGAAGCTTTCGAGCTCGATTTGGGAGGTATTTCGACCAAAATTGCCCGAAAAAGGCGCGTTTGAGGAGCAACTGGCGCTGATCTCGGAGGCAAAAGCGGGGGCGATGCAGGAAGGAAGAGCGCACGGGCTGATGAAAGAACGGCTCTGCTGTCGAATCACTCAATCACACTCTGGAGGCTGTCGCGAGGAGCATCGCCCGAAGACAACTCCTCCGCACCCTTCCGCTACGTATTGTAACGTGCCGCGGGTGCGGGCGGAAGCGGCGCCGGTCACAGGCACGCGTGATAGCGCGAAAAAGCCCGGGGAACACAGAGACACAGAGGATCGATATAGTGTTTGGTTCGTGTCGATGCAGGGGAACAATGTCGCCGCCGCGGCGGCGATCTCAACGAACCAGGGTACCCCGTTCTAGCCATTTTTTGGCTAGGGAGGGGCCTGCGTAGCTCGTAGCTCATAGCTGGTGGCTGGTGGCTGGTGGCTGGTGGAGTCGTGGAGCGTGAAGGTCATTCACGGACTCGTTGATGTTGGTTCGTAAAGCATGCATCGCTTGCACCTGCGATGCTGCGGATGCCGCGGTGATGCGAGCGGCGGAGCTTGTATCTGCGAGGCTGCGGATGTGGTGCCGATGCGAGCGCCGGAGGCGCGACTTAGTTTAGCCCAGCATGGAGCGCCTTCTTTTGGCGCGGAATGCTGGGTATGCGCCCCCCAAAAAATCTGAGCCCCTTCAGGGGCGGCATATGTGTACGCGGGCTTCAGCCCGCGACCCCTGTCTTTTCCTCGACGTCGGCGCGGGAACGGGAACGGCAGATCCCTCGCGGCGCTGAAGCGCCGCTCGTGATGGCAATCCAAAAATACGAGACGCGATCCTGAAGGTTCGCTCTACGAGCTGGGAAGAAGGCCCCGCCCTGGCCAAACCCGGGCCAGAACGGGGCACCCAGGTTTTGAATTGGCCAGAATGGGCACCCACAGTAGTTTCGAGTTTCGAGTTTCAAAGTCAAAAGCTGTCAGCTGTCAGCCGTCAGAAAAACCCATGTCCCGCCCTGGCCAAAACCGGGCCAGAACGGGGCACCCAGGTGTGAGGAGTTTTGAATTGGGCCAGAATGGGGCACCCACAGTAGTTTCGAGTTTCGAGTTTCAAAGTCAAAAGCTGTCAGCTGTCAGCCGTCAGAAAAACCCGTGCCCCGCCCTGGCCAAAACCGGGCCAGAACGGGGCACCCAGGTGTGAGGAGTTTTGAATTGGCCAGAATGGGGCACCCACAGTAGTTTCGAGTTTCGAGTTTCAAAGTCAAACGCTGTCAGCTGTCAGCCATCAGAAAAACCCGTGCCCCGCCCTGGCCAAAACCGGGCCAGAACGGGGCACCCGATGTTTTTTCTGGCGAAGAGCGAAAAGCGAAGAAAAGCGAATAGCGTTTCCTACTCCGGTCCCACATTGTCAGACAGGCTCATATGGAGCTGGTGGGCGAACTCCAGGACTACGGCATTGGTCCAGCCGAAGCCGACCACGTTGGCCTCGTAGCCGGCGGTCACCGCAACCTCCGACGAGCCGGTCACCACGTTGTACTTCTCGCGCACGGTATCGTCGTGATGGAAATTTTCCGCGACGGTCGTAATCCAGGCGCGCGCGATGCGGTCAGCGTCAGCGCCATAGCCGTAGCGGCGCATGCCTTCCACCGCCAGCAACTCCACCGGCGCCCAGCCGTAGGGCAGGTCCCACTGGACGCCGGAATCGGTGGTGCTCATGGCCAGGCCGCCGGGGTGCTCGAAGTCGGGCAGGTGCGACATCACCGCTTTGGCTTCGTCTCGGGCTCGCCAGCCCCGCCCACAGCGGATAAAACGTGGTCGCATATTCATAGTCCGACTGCTTGCCGGCGACGAAGTCGTAATCGAAGAACATGCCGCGCTGCGGATTCCACAGATAGCGGTGGAACAGTTGCTTGCGGCGAGCGGCGCGTTCCGACCATTGCCGTGCGTCGTCAGGTTTGTCCAGCTTCCTGGCAATGTCCTCCATGTCGGTTTCCATCTTGTAGAGCAGGCTGTTCAGGCAGACGGCGGCGAAGTGATGGGTGTGTCCGCCGAAGGGGCCGAAGCGGAAGCTGACATCGAAGCCGGACTCGCGCATGGCGCGGTCGCCGAGGTAATAGTCGGCAGTGAACTGGTAGCTGTGCTGTCGTTCGCAACGCTTTTTGCCGCCCCAGTGCTCGCACACCTCAATGCTGAACACCGGTCCGGTGAGCGCATCCGTCGTATGGCCCGGCTGGCCGAGATAGCTAGTACGGTCGTGCGAGGCCTGCAAGTAGCGGAAGACCTGGAGGTAATAGGAAGCCTCATGGGTCTCGGCGGCGACTTCGGGCACGGGACCGTGGCCGTAGTCGAAGTAGCGCGAGAGGCCGGTGTCGCCCGCCAGATGTCCGCCTTCGGTCCACATGCGGTAATCGTGCTTGAGATAGGGATAGGCCTTCTCCAGCCAGGCGCGACGTGTAGCCTCATCGGGCTCGGCATCGTAGATGGCCATCACCATGGAACTGAGGAATGGCGGCTGCGAGCGCGTGAGGTAGTAAGTGCGATTGGCGTTGAGGATGCCGCCATAGTGCTGGATCTCGAAGAAGAAATTTTCCACCATGCCGCGCGCCAGTTCGAAGCGCTGGGCGCGCAGCAGTCCCAGCAGAATGAAATAGCTGTCCCAGCCATACATTTCGTTGAAGCGGCCGCCGGGCACCACATAGGGGCTGGGGAGATACAGCAGTCCCTGTACCGGCAGGCGGCCGGGATCGAACTCGCCGATGTTGTGGATGACTTGCGGCAGCCGCGCCAGCCTGACGCCACACTTTTTCTGCAATGCCCGCAACTGCGGCGGTTCGGGATAATCGGCGGGCACGTAAATCGTGGGCGGATGCTTGACCTTGGGATCCACGATGGTCTTGCAGTCCATCATGGAGCGGGTCAACTCGTCCCAGGTGCGGTCAATGTAAGCCAGCAGATTGTCGGTCTTCTTGGTGCTAGTGGTTTGTGCCATCGTGGTAGAGGCCAGAAGCAACCAGGCGCACATCGCAACGGCCAGCGTGCGCATCAACCATCTGGATACGTTGGATGCCGGCAAGGGACTCCTTTGCTGCAAAATTGACGTCGCGGCGCCGGCGTCAGCGGGCACGTCTCAGACTTGTCCTACTCCAGACTGCCTCTTCATGCTACAAATTACAGCAGCCGAAAGCTGCGTCCTGTATGAATTTGGATGCGGCCGGCGGACATGGCGATGATGAGCGTGCGACGGCCAACAATCTGGTTCCTGGTGACGCTGATTGTGATCGCGCTGGCACTGTCGGCGATCATCACCCGGCCGTTCCTTGAACCTTTCGCCTTCGCCGTGATCCTGGCCATCGTATTTCATCCGGTGCATGAAGGCATGCTGCGGCGCATTCGCCACCGGCCCAGCCTGGCGGCGCTGCTCACTACTCTGCTGGTCGTCTTCCTGTTTGCGGTGCCGCTGTTCATCATCATGACGGTGGCGGCCAATGAAGCGTTGTCGGCCGCGCACTACCTGGGCAAGCGCAGCGTGGCCGAAGGCGGCATCACCGCGCTGGTGACCAACGCGGCCAACCGTCCTATCGCTTTCGTCGGCCGCTGGGTGGACCTCAAACGTTACGATTTGCAGAGCGTGATTGCCACCAACGCGCAACGGGTCAGCGTGTGGATGGTTGGCTTTGGCGCGGCGGTGCTGGGTAACGTGGCGCGCTTTGTGGTGGATTCGCTGATCGCCTTTGTGGTGCTGTTCTTCCTGTTTCGCGACGGCAAGGACTGGGCATTTCGCGCCGGCGCGGTGATGCCGCTGTCGGAAGCGCAGGTCAACCAGCTCTATCGCAACATCGCCGATACCATCGTGGCCAACGTGTACGGCATTCTCACCGTGGGCGCCATCCAGGGCATTTTGACCGGTATTGCCATGAGGATTGTCGGCATACCGTCGTCCATGCTGCTGGGATTGACGGCGGCGGTTACCTCCATCATTCCGGTGGTGGGCTCGGCGATTGTGTGGGTGCCGGTGGCCCTTTATCTGCTGGTGACCGGCGCAGTGTGGAAGGGCGTATTCCTGTTGGTGTGGGGCACGGTGGTGGTCAGCAGCGTGGACAACATCGTGCGTCCGCTGGTGGTGGCCGGACGGGTGGAACTGCATCCCATGCTGCTGCTGTTCTTCATCTTCGGCGGCGTGGAGGCATTCGGATTTCTGGGATTGTTCCTGGGGCCGGTGGTGGCGTCCGTGCTGATCGTGCTGCTGCGCATGCTGCGCGAAGAGACCGGCGACCACAGTTTCCTGACCAACGCGCCGGCGTGAGATCAGTTGTCAGTTGCCGGTTGTCCGTGAGGGGATGTCAGCCTTCAGCTACAACCGGTAACTCTAAACATTTGGGTGCCCCGTTCTGGCCCGGTTTTGGCCAGGGCGGGGCTTTTGGGTTCAGTTTCGAGTTTCCAGTTTCGAGTTTCAAAACCTCGCGTGGCTGCCCGCTGACAACCGACAACTGGCTACTGGCTACTGCCACTGGCCACTGCTTACTGCTGATTCTGATCCGGCGGGAAGCCGCCACCTTGGGACTGGGGCTGTTGCTGTTGCCCGAAGCCGCTTTGCGGCTGCTGCTGCCCGAAGCCACTGCCCGGCTGCTGGCCGAAGCTGGATCCGCCGAAGGCGCCTTGCTGGCCGGAGCCTGGCTGCTGGCCGTTCATCTGGCCGGCCGGTGTGCCCACCTGGGCGCCGCCGTAGGTCATGGGCTGATAGGGCCCGCGCAGCAGGACGTTGGCGTTGTCCTGCGAGGGGTCGTAGATGAACTGCCACTCGTTGTATTTCTTCTTCTTGTTATAGATGCGGATGGTGGGATCTTTGCTGAGGCTGGCCACGCCGACGATGGCTCCGCCGCCGAGTTGCTGTCCGCCCAGAGGATTGCCGGGCTGCGACGAATTGGCCGCGGAATTCTGGCCAGTGGCGCCACCGGCGCCGAAACCTGCGCCGCCACCACTGCCCGCGCCGGTGGTGTCGTTCGACGGGAACTGGCCGCCGCCGCCGCCGGGATTATTCGCCAGGCCGGTAGTGTCGTTGGAAGGAAACTGACCGCCACCGCCACCGCCGCCGAAAAATCCGCCGCCGCCGGTGTTGTTGGAAGACCGTCCGGAGTTGAAGGGATCAATGCCCGAGGTGCTGTTGGACGGGAAGGCGATATTCGAGTTCTGGTTGCCAGTGGTGGAGTTGCTGTTGAAGCCGAACATGGACTGGCCCTGCTGCAACTGGTTGCCGCCGTTCAAAGCGCCGGCGGGGGTTCCCGGTGCGCCGGAGTTCATCATCAGGTTCTGGATGTCGCCGTAGTGCAGCAGCGTCCACTGGCCGTTCTTGGTCAGCGGGTCCTTGTAGCGCTTGCGCAGATACTTGATCTGTCCCTTGTCGAGGTCGTCGAGATTGACGGGATAGCGGCCGTTCTTCTTGTAGAACTTCTTGATGGCGCGGGCGTACTCGGTGCCGCGATGGATCATCTCCTCTTCGCGGTCGCGCTTGATCTGCTGCACCAGGCGCGGCGCCGCGACCGTGGCGGCGATGATCATGAAAGCCATCATCAGCAGGATGGAGAGCAGCAGGTAGCCGCCGTCGCGCTGGCGGCGCGCAGGGTTGGCGGCAAGGGCGGCCTGTTTCCGGTACGGCATAGCGACTACTTTAGCCTGCGTTCAGCGGCAGGGTCTGATGGTTGTTGGTGAGCACGTCTTCCACGTCCACCGAGTTGGCGTTGACCTTGAGAATCTTGTAGCGGCGGTCCACGATGTCGCCTTCGCGGGCGACGAAGATGTCGTCACCCTTGGACAGGAAGATCTGCTTGGGGCCGCCCTTGGGACCGGCAAAGCCGTAGAACTTCAAGTCAATGGGCGGCGGCGGAGGCGGCGCCGGCGGTCCCGGCTTGGGCTGCTTGCCCGGCGGCAACGGCTGGGGAATCGAAGCTGCCTCAGCCTGCGAATGGAAGATGTCGCGGCCGGTGCCCTTGTAAGTGACGTCCTCGCTGCCCTTCAGCAGGTCAAAGCGCAAAGTGGGATCGAGCGACTGCGCCAGCAGCACGCGCGGCCTTGTGCGCGGTCTGGTCTTTGCTGCCGCTGCGACGTCCGGGCGACTTGGCGACGCTGAGGGGCGCGCTGGCGACCGGCTGCTGATTGGAATTGTCTCCGCTGCCGTGGAAGGCCTGGAACAGCAGCACTGCGGCCAGAATCAGCAGTCCGGCGGCGACGGCGGTCTTGGTTTTGTTCTCGGTGCCCAGCTTCACGAGCTCACCGCCGTGCCGGGCATATAAGTTTCCAGCTTCAATTGCAGGCGCACGTTGCCCTGCTGCTCGCCCAGGGCCACGCCATCCACCAGGAAGAACATCTTGTCGCGCTCCAGCGCGTTGATGAACTTCACTTCCGCAGGTAGTCGCCGGAGAGCGAAATGTCGATGTTCGACCTTGCGCAAGCCGTCGATAGGAGCGTCCTTCTCGTCGTACTTCACGGCGGCGAAGTGCACGTTGTTCTCGCTGGCCAGCTTGCCCAACTCCTCCGACATGGCCGAGTACTCCGACGGGAAGCGATGCTCGTAGAAGCCGGTGATGTCTGCCGAGGCCTGCTTAAGCTTGTTGTCCATGCCGCGCGTAGGCAGCACCTCCTGCTTCTTGGCAGTCAGATCGGCGCGAAGCTGATAGTAGTCGCTCCAGGCGGGCGCTGCGCGATTTGCCCGGCGGGCGACAGCAGGTAGCCGATGCACCCCAGATCAATGATCGCCAGCACGATGACCACCGGCATCCAGGTCCTTGCGAATTTCACGAATGCTGGCCATCAGTGCTCCCTCGGAAGGTTTGCCGGCGGGACGCTCTGGGTTTGCGAGGTCATACCCGGCCGCATGGGAACGCCCGGCCGCGCCGGAACTGCGGGCCGCACATGCACCGGCGCTTCTCTGGGCCGGCGCAGGGGCGGTTGCCGCCGCTGGGATTCGGATGCCGCCTTATCCTCCGGCTCGACGTCGTCGGGCCCGGCGGGCACGTAAATCGAAGCGATATCGAACTGGATGTTGCCCGGCCCGGCGGCCTGGTCGGTGCTGTTCTGGTTGGTAACGTTCTCGGCCACCACCTGCGACTGGCGAAAGTGGTTGGACTTCTCCATGCGCCGCACCAGTTCCACGGCGCGGTCGCGCGAGTCGGTGGCCACCATGACGTGCAGCAGCAGGTCGCCCTGCTTGGTGTACTCCGGCTTCATGGAGACCACGTGAATGTTGGCCGGCATGATGCGTCTCCATCTCGGTGAAGACGCGCGTCCAGGACAGCGACTTGCGGGCGAAGAGATCGTTGAGGAAGCCGGACTGGTCGGCGATGTCGCGATTGGCCGGCTTGTTCAGGATGGCCTGCGCCTGCGCCTTCTCGTTGTTCAGCGATTCGATGTCGCGCTGCGTGGCGCGGGTTTCGTGAATCACGTCGCGCGACTTGCTGCGCTGATAGGCGATATAGCCGATGAGTCCGACGGCCAGCAGCGCCAGGATCGCGGCTGCGGCGGTCATACGGCTGCGAAACTGTTGCGCTGCCTCATACGGCTGGCTGGCTAGATTGATGTTGATTCGCATCAGGACACCAGCGCTCCCACCACGCCGGCCAGCGCCGAGCGCGAAACGTTTCCGGCGGCCACTCCCGCCATGCTGCTGGATACCAGCTCCTCCACCGGGATGGGCGAAGGCGCGGCGGCGTTGAGGGCGGTCCTGCAGGTCCTGCGCCGACTCCACGCCGGTCACCAGCACCCGGTCCACGCCGATGCCGTAGCGGTCCTCGAAGTACACCAGCGAAGTGTTGACGTCGTCTACCAGCGACTCTCCGGTGACGGCAGAGCCGCCATTTTCCAGCGCGCGATAAAGCAGTAACTGCTCCTGGTCAACGATGGCGAAGCTGGTAGTGCCGTTCTCCACCTTGATGACCATGGTGGGGTGCGAAGCGTCCACCGCGCCCAGAGCGGCGATCATGGAGGGCAGCACTGCGCCGGGATTGTAGCCGGCTTCGCGCACCAGCGATTCGTATTCCTCCAGCACCACGCGCGGCGTGACCGCGGCGACCACGCGAATCGGCGTGCCCGTGCTTTTGCGGTCGTAAGAGATGGCCGCCTGGTCCACATCGAAGGGCAGCGACTTCTTCAGCCGGAAGCGGACCACGGCGTTGGCGTCCTCGGCTTTGTCCGGCAGGGTATCGAAGTCGAGAATCAGGATGCGGGTGGTGGCGTCGGGAAGGATGAGGCTGACATCGCGGGAGCGTCCGGCGACCGCGCCCAGGGTTTCGCGAAGCGCTGCCAGCAGGGCTTCGCGCGAGGCGATGTTCGCCTGCTGCAATCCGGGCACCAGCGCGCCCGCGGGCAGGGAAGCCGAGGTTGCGGCTTCGATGGAGTGGCCGTCAGCGGAGCCGCGCGCGGCGACGACGCGCTCCATGCTGACTTCGCAGGCGATGCGGGGACGCGGGATGTGGGTCGTATTCGGCAAGAAATTTAGATTTCGGAATTAGTTGTCAGTCGTCCGTGAGAAGCAATTAGCAATTAGTAATTAGTAAAACCGCCGGGTGTCGCCGGCTAAAGCCGGCTCCGGAAATTCAATCAAGTCGCTTTCGGCACGACTGAAGTCGTGCCCTGACACAAACCAGTTATCGGCCGCGGCTAAAGCCGCTCCATCTTGGGTGCGCTTTGCGGATGGCCTAAAGGCCATCCCTTCCACCGAAACCCGACGGCTGATAGCTGAAGGCTGACAGCTGATAGCCGAACTATCCACTATCCACTATCCACTATCCACTGACCACTACCTTGTCGTCTCGATGAACGTGACCTTGTTGATCTCTTTCAGCGTGGTCAGTCCACGTCTCACTCTATCAATTGCCGATTCGCGAAGGAAATGCATGCCTTCGTCGCGGGCGGCACGGCGGATCTCGCTGCTCGGCTTCTTGGCCAGAATCATCTCGCGCACGTTGTCGGTCAGCTCCAGCAGTTCGTGGATGGCGGAGCGTCCGCGGAAGCCGGTGCCGGCGCATTCGATGCAGCCGTCGCCTTCATAGAACGGCACATTGGCCCACTCTTGCGGGTTCAGGCCGCTGGCTTCCAGCTCTTCCGGCGTGTAATGAACTTCCTTCTTGCAGAACTCGCAGATCAGGCGCACCAGCCGCTGCGCCAGGATGCAGTTCAGCGCGGACACGAAGTTGTAAGGCTCGACGCCCATGTTGAGGAATCGGCCCAGCACGTCCACCACGTTGTTGGCGTGGACGGTGGTGAACACCAGGTGGCCGGTCAGAGCGGAGTTAATGGCGATCTGCGCGGTTTCGGTGTCGCGGATTTCGCCCACCATGATCTTGTCCGGATCGTGACGCAGGATGGAGCGCAGGCCGCGAGCAAAGGTCAGCCCCTTCTTCTCGTTCACCGGAATCTGGGTGATGCCGCGAATCTGGTATTCGACCGGGTCCTCGATGGTGATGATCTTGTCTTCGTCGGTCTTGATCTCGTTGAGCGCGGCGTAGAGCGTCGTGGTCTTGCCGCTGCCGGTGGGGCCGGTGACCAGCACCATGCCGTACGGCTCCTTGATATAGCGGCGAAACTTGCGCAGGTCTTCTTCGCTGAAGCCGACCACGTCGAGGGTGAGCTTGTGAAACTTCTCGCTCATCGACTCCTTGTCGAGCACGCGCAGCACCGCGTCCTCGCCGTGGATCGAGGGCATGATGGAGACGCGGAAGTCGATGGAGCGGGCGTTGTAGCGCACGCGGAAGCGGCCGTCCTGGGGCACGCGGCGCTCGGAGATGTCCAGCTCGCTCATCACCTTGATGCGGGAGATGATGGTGGAGTGGTGCTCCTTGGCGATGGGCTGCATGGCCTGCTGCAGCACGCCGTCAATGCGGTACTTGATGACCACGGAGTCGTCGCGGGTCTCGATGTGAATATCGCTGGCTCGCCGCTGCAAGGCGGTAAAGATGGTGGTGTCCACCAGGCGGATGATGGGGCTCTGGTCGGTCTCACCGGTCAGCTTCTCGATGGAGATGGTTTCGTCGGAGTTCTCGTCCTCGGTGATGACGTCGAGGGCGAAGTTCTCGCCGGCCTCTTCCAGCACGCGTTGCGACTGCTCGGTCTTCTTCAGCACGTCGCTGATCTGCGACAGGCTGGCGACCTTGGTGACGATGCGGCGGCCCAGCAGCAGGCCGATCTCGTCAATCATCATCAACTGGCTGGGATCGGCGATGGCCACTACCAGGCGGCCGTCCGGCTTCTCCTCCAGGGGCACGAAGTTGTAGCGGAACATGTAGTCCACTTTGATCTTGCGGAACAACTCGTGCTGGATGTGGAAGTTCTTCAGGTCAACAAATTCGCAACGATAGCGGCGAGCCAGGTCTTTACCGTGCTCGATCTCGTCGCCCACGGCCACGACGCCGCCGTTGCCACCACCTACAAAAATCGGTTTGTTCGGATCAGTCATAAAACAGTTGTCCGTTGTCCGTTGTCGGTTGTCCGTTTTGGCTGTCAGCTATCAGCCGTCAGCGTTTAGCTCTTAGCTCTTAGCTCTTAGCTTTTAGCTTTTAGCACCGGGTACAAGTTGCTAATTGCTAGCTGCTAATTGCTCTTTCTATCCACTATCCACTAGCCACTAGCCACTGCTAATGAATGCTTCCTGCGCCCAAACTGAAGATGGGCAAATACAGCGAAATCAGCACGAAGGCCACCACTACGCCCATGACGATAAGGATAACCGGCTCGATCAGGGCCATGGCAGTGGCCAGGGCGTTCTGCACGTCCTCTTCGTAAAACTCGGCCACCGAGTTCAGCATGGCGGGCAGGGCGCCGGTGGATTCGCCTACCTCGATCATCTCCACCGACATTTCGGGGAAAACCTTAGTTTGCTCTAAGCTTTTGGCCAGTCCCTGCCCTTCGCGCACCGAAACGGTTGCATCCTGAATGCCGCGGGCGATTAGACGGCTCTGCATCGACTCACCCGCCGTCTGCAGCGAGGGCACCAGCGGCAGACCGCCCGCCAGCAGGGTGGACAGCATGCGCGAAAACACTGCTACCTGGTACTTAATCCAGATGGAGCCAAGGATCGGGATTCCCAGTTTGATGCGGTCCATGCGGGTGGCGCCGCGGTCGCTCTTCATCCAGCGCCAGAGGAGAAACCCGGCCACGCCCCATATCAGCACCGTGTAAGGCGCGTATTGACGGGCATTCACGCCGATGGAAAGCATGAACTCGGTCATTGGCGGCAGTTGCGCTCCCAACTGGTGATAGAGATTGGCGAACTGCGGCACTACGAAGGTGATGAGGAAGGTCATCATCACAATCAGCATGCCCACCAGCAGCGTGGGATACACCAGCGACGAGATCAGCTTCTTGCGGAAGGTGACGGCCAGCCGCTGAAAGGCGATGAAGCGGCCCATCACCTCTTCCAGGTTGCCGCTGCGTTCGCCTGCCAGCAGGGTGGTGGTATAGACCTTGGGGAAGACCTTCTGCGCCTCGAAGGCTTCGCTGAGCGCCTGGCCGCTGCGCAGGCGATCACGGACGTTCTGCAGCAGCGATCGGAAGTACAGGTTGCGCTGGCGCTTGATCAGCAGCTCCACCGCCTGGATGATGGGCAGGCCGGCGTGGATCAGGGTGACGAACTGCTGATTGAAGATGACGAACTGGTCCTGCCTGACCTTGCGCTTTCCCGGCATCCGTATGTCGCCGGTGAGCAGGCCTTTAGGCTTGACCGAGTAAACGTAAAACCCCTGCTGCGAGTAGCGGTCGCGCACTTCGACTTCGGAGGCGCCGTTCTCGATCTGCTCGAGAACGTGGCCACGCTCGTCTGCCATCTTGATGGTGTACTCGGCCATGAGCTGAGAAAAATACCCTCTGGGTGGGCTTACTAACTAGTTTAACATCCGTAAGTTGCTGGCAGGTTTCAGATTTAGCAACCAGCAGCCGGGCCTTCGGACCGGGAATGGCGGCGTCTGGCTGGTTCGCCTGCCGCTACTCCATCATTTCCGTGCCCGCCACAACCTCTACGCCGGCTGGGGGCGTGAAGCGAAACTGCTGGTCTGCTATTTCGACGTTCGGCTGCTGCTGAAGAAAGCGGAATTCCGTCACCGAACCGTCCAGTTCCTCCACCTTAATGCGGGTAATCAGGCCGTCGGGGGTGATCTCGAGCAGCGTCTGCTGCACCCGCTCGCGCATGCCCTTGGGAATGCCGCGCAACACGTAGTCGCCGGCCTGGATGGGTTGCACGTCGGTGGCCAGCGACAGGCCTTCCAGCTCCTTCTCCAGCTTGGTCTTGCCCAGCAGGTAGCGCAGCGGCGAGCGCAGATCGTCGAGCTGCTTGATGGGGGTGCGGCGCGCCTGCTTCTCGCCGGGAACGTAGAACCACGCCGACTGGCCGTCGGTGAGGAAGAGCTTGGGACGCGGCTGATCGTAGTTCCAGCGCATGCGGCCGGGCTTCTTCAGCAGCAGGGTGCCGCTCTCGGTGCGCTTCATGCCGGCGCCGGCGTAGGTTTCCTCGAAGCGGGCTTCCAGGGTATGGATATGGTCATAGCGCTGGTCCACCTTGGCGGCGAGATCGTGCGCCGTGACCTGCGCGGCGGCGGGCCGGGCGGCGAGAAGCATGGCAAACAGAAGCGCCGCGGCGGCCGCGGAAAAGAATCGCTGCATAAGAGAAGTCTATCGTGTTAGACGCGGGGAATGGATGATGGGCAGCGCGGCTGCTGACGCCGTCTTAAATCGAACTGGGTGCCCCGTTTCTGCGCACCGCCGGGCTCAACAAAACGTTGGGTGCCTCTCTCAACACATGGGTGCCCCGTTCTGGCTTCTTTTGCCAGGGCGGGGCCTTCGTGTCGTCGGAGACGATGGCAGCAACACCGAAGGCCCCGCTCCGGCCAAACCCGGACCAGAAAAATGCCCGCAGTGGAAAGCGGGCGCTGCCTTGGGCTGCGGCTCCGCTTCACACTTGCGGGCAAAGCCTGCGAAACGTTCGATACGCCCTGGGCGCAAGCGAAACGCAGGGTAGCTAGCGGTCACTCCGCGTTGGAATGGCCGCTTCGGATTCGTTCACTCCGGCTTCTTCCGGTAGGAACACATGCTGGTTGTCGCACCGGTAGGCCAACACGGGGGGATTCCACTGCTGCTTCAAAAGGCTTGTGCGGTAAATCGGCTCAAGCGTCCTGGAACCGCAAATGGGGCATGACGGTCGTTCTGCCATGCAACGGACTGTAAACGCGAGCTCGAATTGTAACCGTGATAGCGGTCACAAAGGGAAGCGTCATTTCCGGCCAGCTTTCCTTTTCCCTGACACATCGCTGCCAGTCCCGCCATTGTCCCAAAGTGGGATGCCAGCTTGGGGCGCGTCGCATTGCGGGCGGCAGATGCCGAGTTATACAATCACTGGTTTCCTACTGTTACGCCATCCTTGTAAGGAGTAGACGAATCCCGCGCAACAGGGCCCCGCTTTTTCGGGTGCCCCGTTCTTGTCATCCCGAGCGCAGCGAAGCGGAGTCGAGGGACCTGCTTGCTTCCACTTGATTGACCAGGGCGGGCTTGGTCGTCATACCAAAAAATGAAAATACACGAGTACCAGGCGAAGTCCATTCTGTCGAAATATGGCGTCGCCGTCCCCCGCGGGCAGATGGTGGAAACCATCGAGCAGGCGGGCGATGCGGCCAGAGCATTGCTGGCCGACGGCGCTTCCGGCGTCGTGGTGAAGGCGCAAATCCATGCCGGCGGCCGCGGTAAAGGCGGAGGCGTAAAGCTTGCCAAGTCCGCTGACGAAGCGGTCGAACTGGCGTCCAAGATGCTCGGCATGAAGCTGGTGACCCACCAGACCGGGCCGGAAGGCAAGATTGTCCAGCGGCTGCTGATCGAAGAGACGCTGCCCATCGCGCGCGAGCTTTACCTCGGCATCGTGCTCGACCGCATCAACGGGCGGCTGGCCTTCATGGCCTCGGCCGCGGGTGGCATGGAGATCGAAGAGGTCGCCGCCAAAGATCCCAACGCCATCTTCAAGGTCCACCTGGTGCCGGGTATGGGCATGCAGGCCTTCCAGGCGCGCCAGATCGCCTTCAAACTCGGGCTCGATGCCAAGTACATCAGCGGGGCGATGAAGTTCATGATGGCGCTGGCGCATGCCACGCAGGACACCGACGCTTCGCTGGTGGAGATCAATCCCTTCATCACCACCACCGACGGGCGACTGTTCGCGCTCGACGCCAAGATCAACTTCGACGACAACGCCCTCTATCGCCACCCGGCGATCAGAGATTTGCGCGACCTGTCGGAAGAAGACCCGCTCGAGGTCGAAGCCAGCCAGTATGCGCTGAACTACATCAAGCTGGACGGCAGCGTGGGCTGCATGGTGAACGGCGCCGGCCTGGCCATGGCCACCATGGACATCATCCAGTACGCCGGCGGCATGCCCGCCAACTTCCTCGACGTGGGCGGCGGCGCCAACGAAGAGCAGGTGACCCACGCCTTCGAAATTCTGCTCAGCGACAAGAACGTGAAGGCGGTGCTGATCAACATCTTCGGCGGCATCCTGCGCGTGGACACTCTGGCCAACGGCATCGTCAGCGCGGCGCGCAAGACCAACATCCAGTTGCCGATTGTGCTGCGGCTGGAAGGCACCAACGTCGAGCAGGGCCGCAAGACGCTGAAAGACAGCGGCCTGAAATTCATCGTGGCGGAGACCATGAAGGACGCGGCCGAGAAAGTCGTCGCCGCCGCCAAGGGGGCCGCATGAGCACTGTCAATATTCCTTTCGATAAGCCTGCCCATTCGCCCCGGGTGATGACTTCAACCTTGGGCGAGGAGACAGTCGATCTGACCTGTCTGGAAATCGCCTGCGAAAACCGGCTTCAGACCACCGATTTGGAGCAGGACTGCCATGGCATCTGCCACGGCAACTATGTTGTGCTGACCTGCGCGGCGGGCGCGGAAGGGAAGTGGGGAAAAATATGAGCATCCTGGTTGATAAATCCACACGCCTGATCGTGCAGGGCCTGACCGGCAAAGAAGGCACCTTCCACGCCAAGAATTGCGCCGCCTATGGAACGCAGGTAGTCGGCGGCGTCACCCCCGGCAAGGGCGGCACCACGCATGAAGGCTGGCCCATCTTCAACACCGTGGCCGAAGCCGTGGACAAGACCGGCGCCAACGTCAGCGTCATCTTCGTTCCGCCGCCGGGCGCGGCCGACGCCATCATGGAGGCCGCCGACGCCGGCCTGCCGCTCATCGTCTGCATCACCGAAGGCATTCCGGCGATGGACATGGTGAAGACCTGGGAGTTCCTTAAGGGCCACAATTCGCGGCTGATCGGGCCGAACTGCCCGGGCATTATCTCGCCGGGCAAGTGCAAGATCGGCATCATGCCCGCGCACATTCATAAGGAAGGCAACGTCGGCATCGTATCGCGCTCGGGCACGCTGACCTATGAAGCCGTGTATCAGTTGACGACGCGCGGCATTGGGCAGTCCACCGCCATCGGCATCGGCGGCGACCCGATTATCGGCACCAACTTCGTGGACGCCATCCGCCTGTTCAACGACGATCCCGAGACCGAAGCCATCATCATGATCGGCGAAATCGGCGGCAGCGCCGAGGAGACGGCGGCGGAGTTCATCCAGCAGAACGTGCGCAAGCCGGTAGTGGGCTTCATCGCCGGACAGACCGCGCCTCCGGGACGCCGCATGGGACATGCCGGCGCCATCATCTCCGGCGGCAAGGGAACGGCGGCGGAGAAGATCAAAGCGATGGAAGCCGCGGGCATACACGTGGCCAAGTCGCCGGCGCAGATCGGCGAGACACTGGTGAAGGTGATGCCGGCGGTGGCGAAGTAAGGACGCCATTCGCCATTCGCTCATCGCTTTTCGCCAGAGGACGAACGGCACACGGGCGCCCACCCTTGGCCTCCTTTCGCTAGGGTGGGCCATCGTAGGAGAAAGGCCCCGCCCTGGCCAAACCCAGGCCAGAACGGGGCACCCAGGCGGCCGCAGAAGTGAGAGCAGCACGTGACGATATGCGGCAGGATCAGGCCCCGCCCTGGCCAGAACGGGGCACCCGGGCGGCCGCAGAAGTGAGAGCAGCACGTGACGATATGCGGCAGGATCAGGCCCCGCCCTGGCCAAACCCGGGCCAGAACGGGGCACCCAGGCGCAGTAGAGACGCCATTCGCTCTTCGCTTTTGCTAGTTGCTAATTACTAATTGCTGTTTGCTAACGTCGAGAGGAACTCTGATCGTTCATGAAAACCCTGCAACGCACTCTATCCATCATTAAGCCGGATGCCGTGGAACGCGGCGCCGCCGGCGACATCATTCACACTTTGCTGGAGAACAAATTCCGCATCGTCGGCATGAAGATGCTGCACATCAACAAGGCGCAGGCCGAAGGCTTCTACGCGGTGCACGTGCATCGGCCGTTCTTCGAGTCGCTCACTAACTTCATGTCCAGCGGGCCCATCGTGGTGATGGCGCTGGAGAAGGAAGAGGCCATCGCCGACTACCGCAAGCTGATGGGCGCCACCGATCCGGCCAAGGCCGAGGCCGGCACCATCCGCAAGAAGTGGGCGTCAAGCATCGAGGCCAACGCCGTCCATGGCTCCGATGCCGAAGATACCGCGCGCTTTGAGTTGAGCTATTTCTTCGCAGGATTCGAGCTGGCGAAATAGCGCATCTTCTGTGACGCAAAAAAGCCGCCCGACTGGGCGGCTTTCGTCTTGACCTGAGAATGACTACTTCGCCGGAGCGGCCATCCGGGCGCTGGTGGTCTGGCTGGCGCCCACGCTGCCGGCTACTTTCTTCGCATCTGACAGGTGGCTCTCCAGGGTGGGCACAGTGTTGCTCACCCACTGCTTCAGGTCGGCGTCGCGGCCCGTCTTCTCATGCATCTTGAAGTCGGCAACGTCCTTTTCGTGGTCGCGCACCATGTCGTGCATGTACGCCTTGTCGAAGGCCTCGCCGTGTAACTTTTCCAGACGGTTGTAGGTCGCCTGGTCGGTGGCGTCCATCTTGTCAGGCAGGGTGACGTTCTGCTTTTCCGCGAGCTGCTTTAGCTCGTCGTTGGCTTTGCTGTGATCGGTGACCATGCGCTTGCCGAAGTCCTTGACCTCCTGGCTTTGCCCGTTGGACTCGGCAAGTTGGCCGAGCTGGACTTCGGCCATGCCGCCCTGCGCGGCCTTCATCATGAAGCTGCGGTCGGTGGCGGAAGGCTTGGCCATGGTCTTGTCGCTCGACATGGTGTTGCTCTGGGCCCACGTCATGCCGGCCAGCAAGAGGGCTGAGGCGGCAATCGCGAGCGCGCTTGTACGCAAGTTGCTCATAGATATTCTCCTGAAAGTTGGAATGAGGCGCGTGTGCTGCCGATTGGCTCAACCGCAAGGAACTCCTTGAGCGACAGTCGTCCCAGCCGTGCCTGCTTATTCGGTTGGATTGACCGGGAATAAACAGGTTGTCCCAGTGAGAACGGTGCCCCAGGCTCGCCCATCTTTTGGGCTAACCTGGGATCAGAAATATTCGTGCCGCTCCGGCGAGGCGTGGCGCGGATTGGCTCGCGCGGCGCCACCGCGGCAGGCAACACCGCGCGATTGGTTATAATCGTGGCTCGCCGGGGAGGCGGAGTGAAGGCGGCCCACGTCAAATCAAGAAGCAGGAAAAAGGCGCATGTCCCGGAGGAAGGCGGTTCGTCTTCCTTTCCGCAAGCCAAACATTCGGCGCTGTTCGTCGTCTTCCTCGTCGTCGCCATCGTGGCGCTGTATTTCCCGGTCACCTTCCATCCCTTCGTCAACTATGACGATGGCGGTTACATCCTCCACAACCAGAACATCAAGAACGGCCTGACCGCCGACTCCGTTTCGTGGGCGTTTTCCACGTTTGCCGAGGCCAACTGGCATCCTCTGACCTGGATCTCGCACGAGATGGACATCTCCACCTTCGGAGTTACGCCCGGCGGGCCGCACGATATCAACGTCATCTTCCACGTGATCAACGCGCTGCTGCTGTTCTGGGTGCTGAAGCGGGCCACACGCTACACCTGGCGCAGCCTGATGGTGGCGGCGCTGTTCGCGCTCCATCCCATCAACGTGGAGACAGTGGCGTGGATCTCCGAGCGCAAGAACCTGTTGAGCATGCTGTTCTTCCTGCTGGCCTTGGGCGCGTACCGCTGGTGGGTGGAAGATCGCGCACGCAGCGGCCGCTACCTTGCCGTGTGCGCGCTGTTCGCCATGGGCCTGATGGCCAAGCCGCAAATCATCACCTTGCCGTTCGTACTGCTACTGTGGGATTACTGGCCGCTGCGCCGCATGAAGATTGGCGGCGAGACTTCGGAAGCGGAAGAAGGCGAATTTCGAACTGCGCGGCTTCTGGGCGCTGGTGCGGGAGAAGATACCGCTGTTTGCCATTGCGGCCGCCAGCGCCGTGATCACCATGGTCGCGCAGCGTTCGGGCGGCGCGGTGCTGTCGCTGGCCAAGTATCCGCTGTACATCCGCGTCGAGAATGCCATCGTTTCCTACGCGCGCTACGTGATGAAGGCATTCTGGCCGGCGAAGCTGGCGCCGCTGTATCCGCATCCGGTTGCGGGCCTGAATGCCGGACTGGTCGTGGGCGCGCTGGCGTTCCTCATCGTGGTGACGGCGATGGTGGTGGCCGCGCGACAGCGTCGCTACCTGCTGGTGGGCTGGCTGTGGTTCCTGGGAACGCTGGTGCCCATGATCGGTCTGGTGCAGGTGGGCAGCCAGGCCATGGCCGACCGCTATGCCTATTTGCCGCTGATTGGCTTGTTCCTGATGGTGTGCTGGGGAATTGCCGACTGGACAGAATCGCTTCACGTGCCCATGCCGGCGCTGGCCTGCGGGAGCGCCGCCATCCTGGTGGCGCTGATCGTAACCACCCATCGGCAGCTCAATTTCTGGAGCGATAACGGCAAGCTGTGGGCGCACACGCTGGAAGTCACCGGGCCGAACTATATCGCCGAGGACAACCTGGCTGGAACACTGATGGATCAGGGCAAGATGGACGAAGCCATGGGGCACTTCCAGAACGCGCTGGCCATCTACGCCGACGATCCCACCAGCAACATGCAGATTGCCATGTTCGACCATCAGCATGGGAATTTTAGCGAGGCCATTCTGCACTACCAGAAGATGATTGACATCATGCCGAACGATAGCGGCCCCAGGAAGGCGGAAATTTACAACGACATGGGCTATGCCTATCGCGACCTGGGCGACCTGGCCGATGCCAAGCGCAGCTTCGATTCCGCGCTGGCCCTCGATGGGCGCAGCTTCCGCGCGCTGCTAGGTGCGGGACTGGTGGCGCAGAAGTCCGGCGACGTCGCTACTGCGGCGCAGGATTACTCCGAGGCGGTGGCAGTGCAGCCTTCCGATGTGGGATACCTGCTGCTGGCTAATGCGCTGCAGCAGAGCGGACAAACCAGCCAGGCGCAAGCGGCCAGCGAGCGCGCCAAAATGATGTCGCGCAACCTGCAACAGGCGCAGCACACCGTGGATGGGCTGCTCGCGCATTGAAAGGTAGTTTCAAGTTTCAAAGTCAAATGCCCCGCCCTGGCCAAACGACGGCCAGAACGGGCCACCCCCAGGCTTTGGGATTTCGGCTCGAACCAACAAGGACCTCCGCTTCAACTCAAAGCGCACAACGGGAAACTCGAAACTCGAAACTCGAAACTCGAAACTCGAAACTGATTCACATCCTTGACGCCATCTTGCCCGCAACACTAGAGTCAAAACAGGGAGAAAGCCGCATTGGACACGCTGGTCGGCAAGAGCGTTCTGCATTACACCATCCTGAAAAAACTGGGCTCGGGCGGCATGGGCGTGGTTTACGAAGCCGAGGATTCGCGCCTGGGACGCCACCTTGCGCTCAAGTTTCTCTCTCGCGACTTTGAGCAGGACCCCTACGCGCTGGAGCGCTTCAAGCAGGAGGCGCGCGCCGCCTCGGCGCTGAACCATCCCAACATCTGCACCATTTACGCCATCGAGGAGTGCGAAGGCCAGCACTTCATGGCGATGGAGCTGCTCTCCGGCGAGAGTTTGGATCGCAAGATCAACGGCAAGCCCATGCCGCTGGACAAAATCGTCGATATCACCATCCAGATCACCGATGCGCTGGACGTGGCCCATCACAAGGGCATCGTGCACCGCGACCTGAAGCCGGCAAACATCTTCATCACTGATCGCGGGCAGGCCAAGATCCTCGATTTCGGCCTCGCCAAGCTGATCTATGACCGCGCGGCCACCATGGAAACCGTAGCGGGCAACGCGGTCACCAGCGCTCCGTTGCATCTGACTTCGCCGGGCACGGCGGTCGGCACCGTGGCTTACATGTCGCCGGAGCAGGCGCGCGGCGAGGAACTCGACGGCCGCAGCGACCTGTTTTCCGTGGGCAGCATTCTCTACGAGATGTCCACGGGCAAGCTGCCGTTCGAGGGCAATACCTCGGCGGTCATCTTCCAGGGAATCCTGGACCGCGCGCCGCGACCGCCCATGGATCTGAACTCCAATGTGCCGCCCAAGCTGGAAGAGATTATTGGCAAAGCGCTGGAGAAGGATGTCGAGTTGCGCTACCAGAGCGCGGCGGAGATGCGCGCCGACCTGAAGCGGTTGAAGCGCGACCTGGCCGGGCACTCCTCGCAGAGCGGCATTGCGGCAGCGTCGTCATCCACGTTTACGCCGGCAGCGCGACGCAGCGGCGTAAGCGAAGCGCCGGCCGGCAGCGGTTCAGGACTGATGGAGCGCGCGCGCCGGAACAAGTCCGGAGCCGGCATCATCACCCTCCTGAGCGTGGTGATGATTGCCAGCGGTCTGTACGGCTTCTACACCTGGTTCACGCAATGGCGCGGCGACTCCGGCCCCATTCCTTTCCAGAACATGAGCATGGAGAAGCTGACCACCTCGGGACGGGCGCTGCTGGCCACGATTTCGTCAGACGGTAAATATGTGGTCAACGTGGTGGACAACGGCAAAGGACAGCAGAGCCTGTGGATGCGCCACGTCGCCACCGGCAGCAATGCGCAGATCATGGCGCCGTTTGAGGCGAACTACACCGGCCTGACCTTCACGCCTAACGGCGACTTCCTGTATTTCGTGCGCATTGAGCCACAGAATCCAGGTCTGGGCTATCTCTACCAGATTCCGGTGCTGGGGGGCACGCCGCGCAAGTTGGTCGAAGACGTGGACAGCGCGGTCAGCTTCTCGCCCGATGGGCAACAGATGGTGTTCATGCGCAACAACTCCACCGACGGCACCTCGAAGCTGATCCTGGCGCAGTCCGACGGCAGTGGCGAGCACGTGCTGGCCAGCGTTCCGCTGCCGGGCTACACCAGCCCCGCGTGGTCGCCGGACGGCAAGTGGATTGCCAGCGCGGTAGTGGATCCCGGCGGCAAGACGCTGGGACGCGTGGTGGTACTGGATCCCGCCAACGGCAAGGAGAAGACGGTGTACGCGGCCACGGCCAGCTTGCAACATCCGGTCTGGACGCCCGACAGCAAGCACATCATCCTGGTGTTCCACGATTTGTCGAGCGACTGGAACGGCCAGATCGGCGAAGTGGCGCTCAACGGCGGCAAACTGCATCGCATCACCAACGACCTCAGCTCCTACAGCAGCTTGACCCTCGCGATTACCCGCGATGGCAAGCAGTTGCTGGCGGTGCAGAATACGCCGCAGGCGGGTGTCTATGTGACCAGCTCGGACGCCGCCCCGGGCGCGCCGCTTGCCGAAGTGGACAATCACGGCGACATCGGCGTGGAGTGGCTGCCGGACGGGCGTATGGTCACGCTGGACTACGACGGCCACATCTCGGTGATGAATGGCGACGGCAGCAACCGTAACGTGGTCTATCAGCAGAACCTGCCGATGCAGGGATTGTCGGTCTGCCCCGACGGCAAGTATGCCCTGTTCAGCGTGCCCAACCGCGACACCAAGGCGCTGAATATCGCGCGGCTGGATTTGCAGAGCGGCAGCGCCAGCGCGGTGACCAGCGGCAAGGTGGACCAACTTCCCGACTGCGCGCCCGACAGTAAGCGCTTTCTCTATACCAGTCTGGACAACGGCAAGGAGCGGCTGATGGAGGCGCCCATGGACGGCGGCAAAGCGCGGCAGCTTTCCGACCAGTTCGTGAGCCTGGCGTCGTACTCGCCCGACGGCCAGCAGATTGCCGCAGTCACCGCGCAGGGCACGGGGGCCAACATCCGGCTGCTGTTTGAGATTTTGCCCGCGCAGGGCGGACTGGCGGTGAAGTCGTTCCCGCTGGAGCGCGCCATCTCCAATCGCATGCAATATTCAGCCGATGGCCAGTCGCTGTATTACCCCATCACCCAGAAGGGCGTCTCCAACATGGTGAAGCAGCAGGTGGGCAGCAATGGCGGCACGCTGGTGACCAATTTCGACGACCTCACCATCTACGGCTACAGCTACGACTGGAAGAACCATAAGCTGGCGCTGGCGCGTGGGCGCAACAACTACGACATCGTGCTGCTCACCCAGCAGCAGGGGCAATAACCGGCCGCTGGCGCAAGCGGGCGGTTTCGGGGTAAGGTATCGCGTCAGGAGGGAACGGCATGGTTTGCCGTAACTGCGGCCAGGAAGTCGAAGCGGGCGACAGCTTCTGTGCCCATTGCGGCGCGCGAGTTGAGGCGCCGCCATCCGAGCCGCCTTCGCCGCCGCAGAGCATCCCGGTTCCGCTGAATTATTCCGCGCCGGAAGAACCGGCAGCATCTCGCGAGCCTGCGCCGCCGGACAACATGTCGTACTCGATTGTCGGGACGCCGCTGCACGCGACCGAACCGGAAGATGAGCCGGAGCCAAGGCCGAGACGGGTGGGTTCGCTAGCACCTCGGCGCTCCGGCATGGCCGTGCTGCTGATGGTGCTGATTGGGCTGTTTGCCGTTGGCACGCTGATGGCGATCTGGATCATGCATTCGTCGCTCCCCGGCACGCGGGCGGCGAGCACTGCCGGCAACGTGACCATTACGATCACGCCCGCGACGGCGCAGGTTGGGGCAGGGAATGCCCTCGACTTTGCCGCCAAAGTGACCGGCGCCGATAACGGGGACGTGCTGTGGAGGGTGGAGGAAGGCGAGGCCGGAGGCCGCGTGGTTCGGCGTGGGGCCCAGGCCGCCGGCGGCAACGTGGCGGTGCTGTCGGTGTACATCGCTCCATCCAGGCCGGGCACCTATCATTTGGTGGCAACCAGCATGGCCGACCGCAAGAAATCCGCCACCGCCGAGATCACGGTGCTGGCAAAATAGCGCCACCCGGCCTGCATGGCGGTCAACCGGGAAAAGCCCCGCCCTGGCCAAAAGACGGCCAGAACGGGGCACCCAGGTAAGATCGTCGTCAGCTATCAGCTTTCAGCCGTCAGCAAAAAAGCAGTTCGCTCTTTGCTATCCGCCAGGACTATCCAGGTAACCTCGCGAGAACCAGAAAAACCTGGGGTGCCCCGTTCTGGCCCGGGTTTGGCCAGGGCGGGGCTTTCTCGAGGCCCGAATCTCGATCCACGATTCACGAACCACGAACCACGAACCACGATTCACTATCCACTACACAAAGCTCTTCCCGATCAGCGGCCAGCTCTCCTCGATCTTCCATTCCGGCGTGGCGCCGGCGCGGCTGGCGACCAGCGCTCCCACGGCGTTGGCAAACTGCCCGACGCGGCGCATGTCCCAGCCCTGGCTAAGGCCGTGCAGGAAGGCGGCAGCGAAGGCGTCGCCCGCGCCCACAGTATCGGCCACCGTCACCTTGTAGCCGGGAACTTCGACGTAACTGCCGCAGTTATCAGTGGCGCAACCGCGCTCGCCCAGCGTCACGCACACGGTGGCGCAGCCGTACTGTGCGCTCCAGCGGCGGCAGAAGTCGCGCAACGAGCCGCTGTCGTCGTCGGCGTGCAGCGGCGCGTCCAGGTATTCGGCTTCCACATCGCTGAGCTTGATGACCGTGGCCTGCGCCGATAGCTGCTCGACCAGACCGAGCGTCCAGTTGCCGTCGCGCAGATTGACGTCGTAGAAGCGCTTCGCCTGCGGCAGCGCGGCCAACAGTTGCAGCGTGGATTGCAGAGCCACGGGCGAAGTGTGATAGAGCGTGCCGAAGTAAATCCAGTCCGGCTGAAGAGCGGCGATGCGGGCGAGCTGCGCAGCGTCGAGCGCGACGAAATCGTATGCCGCGGGCCGCACGATGCGAAACGCCGGCTTGCCGTCGCGGTCGAGTTCGACCTCGGCCGTGCCGGTCGGTTTGCCGGCCAGCGTCTGGACAAATTCAGTGGAGATGCCGCGTTGCCGCAGACTGTCGAGGGCGAGGGCGCCGCGCGGGTCGTCGCCCACCGCGCTCAGCAGCCAGACTTCATGGCCGAGCTGGCGGGCATGGGCGGCGAAGTTCAGCGGCGCGCCGCCCAGGAACTCCCGGCCATCAATGACGTCATACAGAATTTCGCCCACGCTGATGATGCGCACTGACGCCCTCCCCGCGGCTCAGCTATCCTATCGCGAAGCGCCATTGCGCACCCATGAGCAAGAAACGACACTTACGCCTGATGCTGAACCTCTACCCGCCGTTCCTGGGCGCGGGCATCCGCGTTACCCGATGGGACGCCGACTCGCGGCACGTGGACGTGGAGATGCATCTGCGCTTCTGGAACCGCAACTACGTCGGCACCCACTACGGCGGCTCGCTCTACTCCATGACCGATCCGTTCTATATGCTGATGCTGATCGAGAACCTGGGCCCGGAGTATGTGGTGTGGGACAAGGCGGCGACGGTCCGCTTCCGCAAGCCGGGGAAGGGGCTGGTGCGGGCCCATTTTGAACTCAGCCAGCAGCAGATTGACGGCATCCGCGAGGCGCTGGTAACCCAGCCAAAGGTCGAACCCACATTCGTGGTTGAGGTGCGCGACCGCGACGGCACGCTGGTCGCAGAAGTCGAGAAACTTCTACACATCCGCAAGAGGTAAGGCTATTTTCGGCGCAGACAGAGACGTTCGGACCCTTGCAATTTAGCTGGATTTGGTTATGATTTTCCAGCCACTTCGATGAAGCTCCCCTTTCAGCGCGATCGCGTAACCGCCTCGCCGGCTTCTGCCAGCCACGCCGAATTTCCGCCTATTGCCGGCGCCGACATTGCCGGCATGGTGCAGGGCCAGCGCGTTGGCGGCGACCTTTACCACTTCCTGCGGGCCAATCCCCAGCGGGTCATCTTTGGCCTGCTCGACGTGGCCGGACGTAAGGAAGAGAACCACCACATCGTCACGGCGGCGCGGCAGACCTTTCAGAGCTTGGGCACCGAGCGCTTTGCCACTCACGACATCAACGAAGCCGACGTGATGATGGAGTTTTGCCTCGAGCTGAACCTGAGCATTCGCCGGGCGGCCTCGGGTGTGCGGTCCTGCGCGGCCTTCGTCGGCTGCTACAACGAAGAGCTGGGCACCATCTGCTACGTCAATGCCGGGCACACGCCCGGCCTGCTGCGGGATGTTACCGGCATCACCGAACTGCCGGCCACCGGCTTGCCGCTGGGCCTGTTCTCGGCCTCCACCTACGAAGCGCCCACGGTGGCGCTGCAGCGCGGAGCGTCGCTGCTGCTGGTGTCGCGCGGGGTGGTCGAAGCGGCCTACAAGCGGGAAGAATTCGGGCTGCAGCGGGTGAAGACCCACTTCGAGCAGGCGCAGCAGGAGAGCGCTCGGCAAGTGGCCTGCGTGATCCTGGACCAGGTGCAGCAGTTTCTGAAGGCCACTCCCGAGAATGACGTCACCGCGCTGGCGCTGGTACGGGCGGCGCAACGTGAGGCTGTTGCCGTCGGGGTGTAGGAACGGCAGTTTCCAGTTTCGAGTTTCAAGTTTCAAAAGCGAGACGGCAGTTTCGAGTTTCCAGTTTCGAGTTTCAAAACCTACACACCAGTTCCAAGTCTCAGTTTTGAGCTAATCCAATCCACATGGGTGCCCCGTTCTGGCCAGGGTTTGGCCAGGGCGGGGCCTTTGATTTTGAAACTTGAAACTCGAAACTTGAAACTATCTCGGGTGCCCCGTTCTGGCCAGGGTTTGGCCAGGGCGGGGCCTTTGATTTTGAAACTTGAAACTCGAAACTTGAAACTATCTCGGGTGCCCCGTTCTGGCCAGGGTTTGGCCAGGGCGGGGCCTTTGATTTTGAAACTTGAAACTCGAAACTTGAAACTATCTCGGGTGCCCCGTTCTGGCCAGGGTTTGGCCAGGGCGGGGCCTTTGATTTTGAAACTCGAAACTTGAAACTTGGGACTCGAAACGCTGGCAGATCGCGGGTCATCGGAGCAAGCGCGCCAGGCGGAAGGGATTGAGATCCACGGCTGCCGACTGGCCGAGGGCTTCCTCAACCAATGCTTCACCTATGGCCGGGGAATGCTTGAAGCCGTGGCCGGAGCAGGCGGAGGCGAACCACACACGCTCCCGGCCGGGCAGGCGATCCACCACAAAGCTGGCGTCGGGCGTGACCGTGTAGAGGCAAGTGCTGCGGCGGAGGATCTCGCCGCTCAGGCCGTTAAAGCGCGCCTGGATCTTCTGGCGGTAAAACGTGGCCGCTTCGGCGTCGCTGACCGTGCGCTCCACGTTGTCGGCGCCGGTGGTTTTCCCGTACTGTTCGCCGGCAATCTTGACGCCGCCGCCGGGGCCATCCACCGCCGGAAATCCATACAGCATGTCGCTGGGCTGGTTGCCGGTAATCCAGATGAAGACCGGGAAGGTCGTCGGCGAGAAGTCCGGGGCATCTTCTTGCAATCCATACCAATACAGCACTTGGCGGTAAACCTTAAAGTGATGGATAAGCTCAGGCGGCAGCAGGGTTTCCAGCCACGCGCCGACCGTGAGGATCACCGAATCGGCGACGTAGCTCTGTCTGTCGGTCCGCACCTCGACGGCTGAGCCGCCGTCCTCCTTAACGGCCAGAACAGTCTCGCCGGTATGGATGACCGCGCCGTGCTGCCGCGCCATGGCGAGCTGTGCCTCGATGCAGGCCTCCGGCCGCAAATAACCCGCTCCGGGCTCGTAGTAGCCGGCCTCGTCGCCGGTGAGGCGAAATTGCGGGAAGCGCGCAGCAATCTCAGCAGCGTCCAGACGCTGGTGCGGGATGTCGAACTCATCGGCCGCCGCGAAGGTATCCTCCAGGAATGAGGTTGAGCCGTGGTGGTCGCCGCTGACGCCCATAGGCGCAAGGATGAGCGCACCCTTGCGCGTCATCAGCGTCCGTCCGGTCGCGGCTTCCAGCTCTTGCCATATTTGGTTGGAGCGCAGCACCAGCGGCACAAAACAGCGCCCTTCGCCGATGGCCTGGCGGGTGATGCGGGTATCGCCGTGCGAGGAGCCGCGATCATGCGGCGGCGAGAAGCGGTCAATGCCGATGACGCGCGCTCCGAGTTTGGCTGCCTGGTAGAGCGCGGCGCTCCCAACGGCTCCCAAACCAGCGACAAGAATGTCGGCAGTCTCGCTCACGCGAACCATGATATGCGCTCAGCGGTGCAGCAGCCGCAGCATGCCGGCGACAATTTCGTCGAGCGGCTTGCCGGTGGTGCGGAAGGTGTAGTCGGCGCTGCGATAGATGGGCAGGCGTTCGGCATAGAGCGCGCGGAAGGCAGCGCTGTCGGCGGCGAGCGGACGAAGGTTGTCGCCCTCGCAAGCGCCGGTGGAGCGGCAGCGCTCCTCCAGGTCTTCGATGGCGGCTTCCAGGAAAATCACGCGCACCTTCGCCGCGCGCAACATCGCCGCGTTGGCCGGCTGAATGAAGGTGCCGCCTCCGAGAGCGATCACCGTGGAGTCCGGCCGGGACGCCAGGAGCTCGTGCAGGACTTCGCTTTCCACGGCGCGAAAGGCGGGCTCGCCATGCTGCTGAAAGATCTCGCGAATCTTCATCTGCTGGCGTTGTTCGATCTCGTCGTCCAGATCGTAGAACTTCCAGCCTAGGCGCACCGCCAGGATGCGTCCCACGGTGCTTTTGCCTGCACCCATGAAGCCGGTGAGGGCGACGCGGGTGGCCGCAAGCTTGGGCCGGGATGGACTATGGGCTGGCTGCATGGGCTCGTATCACTTAGGTCGTAGCTCAGGCGGGCAGAGCCGCCCGGACGGCACGCAAGTCCCGAAGAATCTTAGCATCGGCAATCTTCTGCGACCTTCCGGTTAGTCCGGAGGTGGTACAGGCCTGCGCCGGTCGGGGGATGTTAGCGTTTCAGCTTTGACCTACTCTGCCTGCATGCAACTCATACAGATTGGCGAAACCAAGCAGAAAACAGTTCTCGACTTCGTCATGGAAATGTCAGAGCGGCAGATGGCGGAAATGGACCAACTGAAACAGCGAGTCCTGAGCCAGCCGCGCGCCACCCGTACCCGCCGGGGCATCCGGCATCGCCAGTCGTCCAAGTTGCCATTGTAGTTCGAACCCTCCTCCTCCTCCCTCGTCGCGGGGCCGGCGCGCAACCAGCGCCGGCACTCCGCCGAGGTCCCCCGAACATCCATGAGATTTCGCGCCTTCCTGTACTATGCAAAGGAGGAGAGAATCCATGTCATTTCGCAATGGTGATAAGTCGCGTGAGAACCGGCTGCGCAAAGCGAAGCAGAAGATGCGGGAGAGAGTACGCGATCTGAAGAGCGGGAAGAAGGAAAAGAAGTAAGTGGCCCCTGGTCAGAGAAAGGCCCCGCCCTGGCCAAACCCGGGCCAGAACGGGGCACCCAGGTTCTAAATCCGATTGTCAGTTGTCCGACTTGAACCGGTCTTGAAACTTGAAACTACTTCAGGTTTTTCCGCAGGTGGATTTCAGCGCCGCCGCGGTCGTAGCGAACTTCGTCCATCAGGCTGCGCATCAGCAGGATGCCGCGTCCGTGCTGGCCGAGATTGTTGCCTGCGCCGAGCGCGGCGACGGCGGCGTCCGGATCGAAGCCCGGGCCGGGATCGCGAACGGTGATGCTGATGCCGGCGTCGTCGCTCTCAACCGCGCAGTGAATGGACTTCGCGCCGTCATTGCGGGAGCCGTGAGTGACGGCGTTGGCCAGCGCTTCCTGCACCGCGACCAGAATGTCAATCTCGTCGGACTCGCTGAGGCGCAGGCTTTCCACCCACTGCATCACCCACTCGCGCGCCGCCACCATGCCATCGCCGTCGCCGGGAAAGTCGCGCTGGCGGCGTTCTGCGATGGCGGCGGGCCGGTCCGACAATACTGTCCCTCCGTTCATGCGGTCATGGCCTGCGGCCGCTGCAGCGGCCGGAAATTGCCGTCGTGCGAGCGCTCGATGCGCACCACTTCCAGCACCCGGTGCAGGGCGGTCACGGCGATCAGGCGCGCGGCCACCGGCGAAGGGTCAACCACCTGAAAAATCCTGCGGCGCTCACGCGCCCAGTTGTGCAGTTCTACCAGCAGGCCCAGCCCGGCCGCATCCATCGCGGTTACGCCGGACAGGTCGAGCAGAATGCGTTCCTCGGAAAGTGCCTTAACGGTCTTGCGCAGGTTCTCGACCCCTTCTCCGAGAACGACGCGCCCACAACAACGCAACACCACGTGGTGCTGCGCGTACTGAATTTCCATCTTCAACATAAATCTCTCGGAACAAACAGCCGCGCCCTCGCGGCGTCAACTCGCGGTTCTTACGCTGTGCTCATTAGACGATTTGCTTATGCCCGAGTATGCACAAATTGGATTGCAGGACGATGAATACATCCCGGATTTCTGCAGGTGCTACAGGATTCCGCAATGGCGCGGTTACCGCCTAAAGGTGGGGCCATCAACCATTCTTCGGCCGGCCGCATCCCACTACGCATGTTTGGCAAGAACCTGCTGCTGGCGAGTTGGCTGGGATTGATGCTGGTGCTGGCGGGATGCACGGCGTGCAGCCAAGCCCGCGAATCCGGATGAAGTGCGACGGGAGACCGCCGACGCCACGGCGCAACTGAAAGCGAATGCCAAGGCCGTGGCCGAAGGTTTGAAGGATGGCCTCACACGTCCTTCGACCGATCATCCGCTCGACCTAAACGCGGCCAGCAAATCGCAGCTCAAGACGCTGCCCGGCATCACTGACGATGCCGCCGATCGCATCATCGCCAACCGGCCTTACAAGAACCAGCATGAACTGCTGGAGAAGCGTGTGATCTCGCGCGACGAATACAATCGTATCGCCGACGCCATCACCGTCAAGCCGTAGCCGCACTCACTTCGACGCGGTCAACGCCTGCTCGATGGTCTTCAGTTGCTCAGGGGTCACGTCTTTGGCCGTGGTCTGCACCGCGGAAATGAACGTTGCAATCTCGCCCGCGTCGCCGGGAAATCCGACGCAGCCCTTGGGACCTTCGCAGTTGGCCAGCACCTTGCCGTTAGCGTCAATGATGGCCCACCAGGGAAGTCCCTCGTTGCCCTTCTCGCCCATCTGCGCGGCAACCTCGGGCGCGCCCTGGTTGCGCTCGTAGTCCACCGGGATGCGCACGTAGTACTTGCCGAGGATGGGCGTGGCGGCGCTCTGGTCGAAGAACTTGTCCATGTGGTGGCACCAGGTGCACCAGTCGGCGCCGAACTCCACGAAGCCGAGTTTGCCGCTGCTGCGCAACTGCGGCAGCGCTTTGGCCACAATCTCCGGCGCCGGCGATTCAATCTTCCAGCGGGTCAGGAACTTTTCCAGCTTGGGCCCGGAGACGTGGCCGTTCTCCAGCAGGCGGGTGATGTCGCGGGCATCCAGCAGCGAGCCGTCCTGATCGTAAACCGTGATCAGCGGCCCGTTCTCTTTGGCCAGCTTCAGGTCGGGATCGAGCTTGTGCGCGAATTGCTGCAATCCGGCGAAGTCTTCGGTGTCAGCGCGCACTCCGGCATAAGCTTCCAGATAGGTAGCGCCGGCAGCGTCGTCGCTGGTCATGGTCTGCATGAACTCCTGGCACAGCGCACACCAGGCGCCGCCGTAAATCACCAACAGCCGCCGATTGCGTTGCTTTGCCGCGGCGAAGGCTTCATGCACTCTCTTGTGGGTGACTGCATCGGGCGCAAAGAACTGCGGCTGCTTCAGGGTCGCAGCTTTGGCTGAGCCGGGCTTCGCGGGAGCAGGCGCCGCGGATTGGGCAGTCGCGGCAAGCCCGCAAGCGGCGATCAATAACGGCAGGAGGCAGAAATGCAGTTTTCGCATGCCTCTAGTTTATGACAGGAACGTCACCCGGCCTCAACTCTTCCTGCATCTAGCATTGGTAAAGTGAAGGGTCGTTGCAAGGCGAATTCTCGCAGCTAAGGCAAAGCCCATGCCCCAACGCGTCGCTCCACGCTATCCAGCAGTATTCTCGATTGTGGTCATGCTGTTCGCACTCGGCAGCCCCGCCTTCGCCAGCGACTGGCAGAAGAAGGTACCGCAGGCCGATCGCGCCCAGACCAATCCGCTGGCGTCTGATGCCAGCGCTGCCGATGCAGGCGGGAAGATTTACGCCGCCAAGTGCGCCAAGTGTCACGGGGCTGACGGTGAGGGAAAGGGAAGCCATCCGGCGATGCGATCGTCGCAGATGCAGGGGATGACGCCGGGCGAGGTCGAGTGGATCATTGCCCACGGCAGCCGTATGCACGGCATGCCGGCCTTTGGAAGCCTGCCGGAGAATGAGCGCTGGCAACTGGTGTCATACATCCAGTCGCTGAACGCCCCGCCGGCCCACTGAGCGCCGCCACCGAACCTCAGCTAAAACGGGATGTCTTCGTCGGTAATCTCCGGTCCCGTCGAGGCCTGCGACATCTCCGGCTCAGGACCACGCTGATCCATACCGCCGCCGCTGCTGCTACTGCTGCTGGAACGGCTGCGTCCGCCGCCGCCACCTTCGCCGCCGCTGCTGTCGCGCGGGCCGCCGATCAGCACCAGGTCATTGATGATGATCTCGGTCTTGTACTTCTTCTGGCCAGTCTCTTTGTCGTCCCAGGAATCGCTGTGCAGGCGGCCTTCGATGTAAACCTTGTTGCCCTTCTTCAGGTATTCGCCGGCAATTTCAGCGGTGCGCTGGAAGGCCACCAGGTTGTGCCACTCGGTGCGGTCCTGCCAGTTGCCTTCCTTGTCTTTGACCTTATCGGTGGTGGCCATGGAAAACCGTGCCACTGCCATGCCGCTAGGGGTGTATTTCACTTCCGGGTCCTTGCCCAGATTGCCGAGAAGGATGACCTTGTTAACGCTTCTAGCCATGATTGCCGCTCCTGTTCGCTCCGCTCGGCGGATGCGATGAAAGGCCAATATAGCAGAAGCGGAACGCGCGGTGCGGTGACGGGAGTGGGGGTTCCCGGTACGACTCAAAGGGCTGTGGAAAAGCTTGACTCAGCCGAGGGAATGAGCAAGGGCACGACTTCAGTCGTGCCGATGAGGTTCGGCCCATAATTTAGGTTGGGGACGGTCGCTTTCAGCGACCGTCCCCAACCTTCTAAATGTAACGGGAACGCTTTTCGGCACGACCGGAGGTCGTGCCCTTACTCGTTGTCCTGCCAAAACAGGGTTTATCAGCGTTCCGCGCAAAGGCGCTTCCCGGTCACGAGCCAGAACGTTCCGACTCGTCCGGACCTCTTAAGGCGCGTACACCTTGTACAGCAACACGTAGATAATCACGCCGGTGACGGAGACATACATCCAGATGGCAAGGGTATAGGGTGCGATGGCGCGATGGCGGTCGAAGCGGCCTTTCAGCGCGCGATACAGCGTCACCAGGATGAACGGCACTACTACCACCGCCAGCAGCGTATGCGAGATCAGCAGGGTGAAATACAGCGGCCGCGACACGCCCTCTCCGCGGAAGTGCGTCACGCCGGCCTTCAGCACCAGGTGGTAATACAGGTACGAGATGAGGAAGAGGCACGAGGTGACGAAGCCGGTCAGCATCATGCGCTTGTGCGCCTGCACTTTGCCACGGCGGATGAAGTAGAACCCGGTGCCGATCAGGACGGCGGTGGTGCCATTCAGCACCGCGTCCAGAGCCGGGAAAAATAGCGGATTCAGTTGCATCAGGCGGCGGGCTTGGTCGAGCGGCGATTGGCGACCAGGAACGACAGCGCAAACATCACCAGGGTGAAGACTCCCAGCACGCCCAGGTTCAGGCTGAGCGGCAGGTCGGTGGAAGCCGAGCCGGGGAAGAGCAGCGAGCGCAGCGCCTCGGTGCCGTAGGTCAGCGGGTTGATGCGCATCAGCATGCGAATCCAGAAGGAAGCGCCCGACAGCGGAAACAGCGAGCCGGAGAGCAGCCACAGCGGAATCAGGAACAGATTGATGATGGCGTGGAAGGCCTGAGTGGAATCCATGGGCCAGGCGATGGCGAAGCCGAGCGCGGTGAGCGAAAACGCCACCAGGAACACGTCGACCACGATGAGCGCGAAGCTGACCAGGCGGAAGTGCACGCCCAGCGCGGGCGCGAACACCAGGAAGATCAGTCCCTGCACGGTGGCCAGCGTGGTGCCGCCCAGCACCTTGCCCAGCACGATCACCGAGCGGCTCACCGGCGCCACCAGCACGGAGAGCAGAAAGCCTTCCTTGCGATCTTCGATCACCGACATCATGGTGAAGATCGAGGTGAACAGCACGATCATGGTGAGCGCGCCGGGGAAGAAGAAGTCGAGATAGTGCTGGCCGCCGGCGCCGCTGGAGCGGAACGATGTTCCGAAGCCGGAGCCGATCACGATCCAGAACAGCAGCGGCGAAGCGATCACGCCGACCACGCGGCGCGATTGCGGTAGAAGCGCACGATCTCGCGCCGCCACAGCGAAAGCGCGGGAACGCAGGCTGCCGGTCGCGGAGTTCGGTTGCGGGAAGTCTGCGTCTGAGTGGACAGTATGTTTTCGCGTAAACGATTAATCTCCGCAAGCCACGGTTGACGAGATCCCTCGGCTAAAGCCGCTTCGGATGACAGGATGCATTGCCTGCACGCGGTTAATGCTTCTTCTTAGTCTGCTTGGCCGCCGCTACTTGCTAGTTCCTCTGCGTCTTCGTTCCAGAAGCGATGGCCGGTGCGGCGGATGAACACATCTTCCAGCGTCGGCTTGCTGACGGACATGACCGCTGATCTCGCCGGGGAAGGCTTCCACCACCTCGGTGACGAATCGATGGCCGTTCTCGATTTCCAGGCGCACGCGATGGTCGAGCACCGTGGGCTCCAGCCCGAAGCGCGTTCGATGCGCTGCGCCAGCGTCTCCGGGTGCGCGACTCCAGCAGGATCACGTCGCCGCCGATTTCGCTCTTCAACTCGGCCGGCGTGCCCAGCGCCACCAGATTTCCGTGGCTGAGAATCGCCAGCCGGTCGCAGCGCTCGGCCTCTTCCATCAGGTGTGTGGTCACGATCACGGTCACGCGCTCCTGGTCGCGCAGAATTTGCAGATACTGCCACAGGTCGCGGCGCGCGCCGGGATCGAGGCCGGTGGTGGGCTCGTCCAGCAGCAGCACCGAAGGATGATGCAGCAGTCCTTTGGCCAGCTCCAGCCGGCGCTGCATGCCGCCGGAAAATGTCTCGGCCTTCTCTTTGGCGCGATCGGCCAGGCCCACGCGGCGCAGCATCTCGGCGACCCGCTGCTTCAGCGCGGCGCCGCGCAGGCCGTAGAGTGGCCGATATGCATCAGGTTTTCCTCGGCAGAAAGTTTCACGTCGATGCTGCTGCCTGAAAGACCACGCCGATATTGCGGCGCACCAGCGCCGGCTCGCGGGCCACATCGTGGCCCATGATGAGCGCGCGTCCGCCGGAGGGAAGCATCAGGGTGGAGAGAATGCGGAACATAGTGGTCTTGCCGCTGCCGTTAGGGCCGAGCAGCCCGAAAATTTCGGCCGGACGCACATCGAAGGACACGCCATCCAGCGCGACCGCGGTCGCCATACTGATGGCGAAGGTCCTGAAGCTGAATAACGGCAGGCGCTGCCGCCGAGCGGCCCTCGGCCACTGCCAGCACACCGCTTTTCGGAAGATCGGAAGCCACGGACAAGTTTACCCCGCGCGGTTGATCATCATCAGCGCAAAAAGCAGCGGCAGGTAGATGACGGTGGCCTGCAACAACTGGCGGGCGCGCGTTTTGGATGCGGTGACAGCCGGAGCGCAGCTTCATGGTCCACATGCGCAGGCAGAACCACAGAAAGCCCAGGCCGAGCACCAGCGCGCCGACGAAATAAGTCCAGCCCGGCCATGCCCATCAGCGTGGGCGCCAGCGATACCGGCAGCAGCGCCAGCGCATACATCACGATGGCGACGCCGTGGAGCGGCCGTCGCTTTCCACCACCGGCAGCATGCGGATGCGCGCGTTCTCGTAGTCTTCGCGATACAGCAACGCGATGGAGTGGAAGTGCGGGAACTGCCAGAAGAACACGATGCGCAAATAGCACCAGCGCTTCCATGTCCAGGCGGCCGCGAATCGCCGTCCAGCCCAGCACCGGCGGCATGGCGCCGGGAAACGCGCCGACGAAGGTGCAGAGGGGCTGACCTGCTTCAGCGGCGTGTAGACCGCCAGGTAGATGACGGAGGTAAGCGCTGCAGCCCGGCGGTGAGCCAGTTGGTGGTCAGGCCAAGATAGAGCACGCCGCCGAAGGTCATACCGAAGGCGACGATGGCCGTGCAGCAGGCTCATGCTGCCGGTCACCAGCGGACGCAGCGCGGTGCGCCGCATCAGCGCGTCCATGTCGCGCTCCACGACTTCGTTCATGGCCGCCGTGCCGCCGCAGACCAGGCCGATGCCGAGCAGCGCGTGCAGCAGCGTCCAGGAAAGCTGGAGACGCCGGACTTGGCGGCCGCGAAGTAGAACCCGCACCAAGCGGTCATCACGATCAGCGTGGTGACGCGGGCCTTGATCAGCTCGGAATAATCCCGCGCCAGCGCGGCGATGCCGCCGCGGGGAATCGCCAGGGGCTGGGCTGGCAGGCTCATGCGGTCACCGTCCTGTCGAGCGCGGCTGGGCGAAGTCTTCAGCTGCGCCGCTGTGAATATGCGCCGGGTCTGAATGGCCAGCACAACGGCAGTGGCCAGCAGCAGCGCGCCGCAGGCGACGTGGGCCACGGTCGCCGACCACCATGTGATCGGCCGGCGCCTCTGCGTCCGCTTATAGCCCAACCGCGTGAGGTAGGCGGTGAAGCCCAAGCCCAGTTGCACCATCAGCAGCGCCAGCAGCAGTCCGCCGGCTTGCGTAGTTGCGGCACTCCGCCATAGCGCGTCAGCACGCGTAGATGGTCCAGCAGCACCATGGACGACCACGCAGGCGCCGATCAGGTGCGGCAGCAGCCTGATGCCGTAGTGGCGGAAAGCCGCGCCCAGAATCAATTGCACCCAAACGCAAGCCGACAGCCAGCGTCGCCAGGGTTGGGCGTGCTCGGACCGCCAGCGTCGGCTCCGCCAGCGAGGCTCGTTCCTGCACCCAGCTCCGGCTGGTGAACAACGCAATGCAAACCACGATGCAGAAGAAGGTCTGGCCCAGGGTGGCGTGCGCGGTGGAGATCGCCGACGGCAGCAGCTTCAGCACGGTGATGCCGCCGAGTATGCCTTGGCCGATGACCGTGCCCAGTGCGGTCCAGCCCAGCACCTTCATCCACTTGCGGCGGCTCAACCCGCTGCGTCCAGACCGCCAGCACGATGGTCAGCAGGCCGATGAACTCGGCGATCATGCGGTGGCCGTGTTCGAACTTTACTCCGCCGACCATCGGCGGAAGGCGGTAGAGCGAGCCGAACGAGGTCGGCCAGTCGGGAACCGAAAGCCCGGCGTCGTTGCTGGTGACCAGCGCGCCGGCAACGATCAGCAGAAAGGTGGCACAGGCGAGAAAGACGGCGAAACGGTGATAGGCACGGTTGTAAGGCAGTGGTTCGCAACGTTCAGAACAGCCTCCTTCTGAGGGCTCGAGTCCGCGCAAAGCGAAGTTTCGCTTGTGCGGGCGTGATTCGACGAATTGAGTAGGAAACGAGGTTTGCGAGTGCGTAAACGAGCGCAGCTTCCTCAGTTGCGGCCGTGGCGATATTGTATCAAACCCACGGCATTCTCTTGCCCAGCCTGCAGTTGCCGCGCTAGCTCAACCTCCTGCAACTCCTGCTCGGCGCGGAGGGATGGCTTTCCATGGCCTCGATCACGGCGTCGGCGAACTCGGCGGTGCCGGCTGTGCCGCCCATGTCGCGGGTCAGGTGCTTGCTCTCGCGATAGACCTTCTCGATGGCCGGCGGATATGGTTGGCGGCATCCTGCTCGCCCAGGTGGCGCAGCATCAGGATGCCGGAGCGCAGCACCGCCGTCGGATTGGCGATGTCCTTGCCCGGCGATGTCCGGGGCCGAGCCGTGTACGGCTTCGAAGATGGCGCACTCGTCGCCGAAATTTGCGCCCGGCACCAGGCCCAGCCCGCCGACGAATGCCGCGCACAGATCGCTGACGATGTCGCCGTAAAGATTCTCCAGCAGCAGCATGTCGTACTGGTAAGGATTGGTGACCAGCTGCATGCAGGTGTTGTCCACGATGTGCTCGCCGTAGGTGATCTCCGGATATTCCTTGGAGATGTTGCGCGAGCAGCGGATGAACAATCCGTCCGAGAGCTTCATGATGTTGGCTTTGTGGATGGCGTGGACCTTCTTGCGATTGACCCGCCGCGCGTATTCGAAGGCCCAGCGCGAGATGCGCGTGGAAGCCTTCTCGGTGATGATCTTCAGGCTCTCCACCACGCCCGGCACCACTTCGTGCTCGATGCCGGAGTACAGTCCCTCGGTGTTCTCGCGAATGATGATGAGGTCAACGCCCGGGTAGCGCGTGGGAACGCCGGGCAGATTGCGGATGGGGCGGAAGTTGGCGAACAGCTCGAACTGCCTGCGCAGCGTGACGTTGATGCTGGAGAAGCCGCCGCCGATGGGCGTGGTGACCGGGCCCTTCAGTGCGACGCGCGTGCGTCTCGATGGAGTCGATCAGCTCCTTGGGAATGTACTCGCGATACTTCTCGTAGGCGTCGGCGCCGGCGGCGAAGCTCTCCCATTCGAACTTCACGCCGGTAGCTTCCAGGATGCGAACGGCGGCGCTGACGACCTCGGGACCGATGCCGTCGCCAGGGATCAAGGTAACTTTATGTGCCATGAACTCCCGGTCTATGCATTGCTGCCGCGGGCTGGCGGCGCGAAATGATGGCGTTTGGATCACGGGCCCCGGATGCGGGCGGCCCGCCTTACTCGGCAGACTTCGTTTTTGCGCTGGCGCTTTCCTTGGTGTCCAGCAGCTCCTGCAGCTCCGCCATGAACTCGCGCACGTCTTTGAAATCGAGATAGACGCGAAGCAAAGCGCACGTAGGCGACCTTGTCGATGCGCCGCAGCCGGTTCATGATCAGCTCGCCGATCTCGCTGGTCTTGCGCTCGCGCTCCTGGCGAGTCCATCACGAAGCCCTCGGCTTCGTTGACGATCTGCTCCAGCTTGCCCATCGAAACGGGGCGCTTTTCGCAGGCGCGCAGCAGGCCGTTCAACACTTTCTGGCGCTCGAACTTCTCCCGCCGGCCGTCCTTCTTCACCACCATGTAGGGGATCTCGTCGATGCGCTCGTAGGTGGTGAAGCGCTTCTCGCACCGCAGGCACTCGCGGCGGCGGCGGATGGATTCGCCTTCCTTGCTTTCGCGCGAGTCCACTACTTTGTCGTTTTCAAAGCCGCAAAAAGGACATTTCATGGGTGAGAAGACAGCAGAATGAAATCGTCTGCTCTTCGATTGTAGCAAGTGAGCGCCGTAGCACGAGGGAGGTGCGGTAGTGGCGAAAAAGGGTGAAGCCGGCTGGGTTCGACTGGAACCATGGATCACCCAGAGAGGGAACAAGGCCGCCGTTCGCGAACACAATCGGTGTGAGCTGGGTCACAACGGCAAAATGCGCGAAATTGATGGTGTCAATCTTTGTTTTTAGTGAGTTACAAGGCCAATGCCCGCAAAATATTACGTCAGCATGAGTTATATGCAAAGCCAGAAAACATGGGACTTACTTGCTCGTCGGAGCCCTCCCTGAGCGGCAGTGCGGACGACCCTATCGGCGGATCTCCGCGAGAGGAGCAGGCCGCGATCTCCGCCCTACGATCACGAATTGTCAAAGACCGGCAAGCGGCAGGGCACACGTCACCCGCTTCAGGCACTCGGCCCACTATCCACTGTAGGCGCTTCCGCGCCCTATATAAAGTAACGAAAGTACATGTCCCTTGGTAACCGCGGGCGGAGTGGGACGTAATCAGACCATCCGGCACGAGTGTTCCGCAGTACGCACTTTCCCTGCGGCCCGCCGCCGCGTACAACTGAATCGTGGAGGCCGGGCATGGCGGAATGGCTGGACGATCTGGTGGAACGCACCAAGGCGCAGTATGAGGAGCAGCGGACCACGGAGCTGAGGAAACAAGAAGAGGAGCGGCTGCGCCACAATCTGGGCGTCCGCTACTTCAAGGAGCTGGCGGCGTGGTTTACCGCCAACGCCGAGAGCTTCAACCAGAAGTTCGGCAGCGAGGCGCTCACCGTAACTGGCGAAGGCGCGCAGCACGTGCTCAACATCGTTTCCCATCCCAACGCCAAAGTGCGCTGGACGGCGCAGGTCCGTTATACCCCCACCGATGGCATCCTGGAGATCTTCCGCAATCCCGGCGGTTCAACGCCCTATAGTCTCGGACTGAACGAAGACCATAGCCGCGCCGTGGCGGTGGCGGCCGGCGACGCCGCCGACAAGCGCCCGCTCGATGTCGAAGAGCTCGGCCAGCAGATGTTCGCGTCCATGCTGATGATTGTGGATAAGGCGACGGTTTGAAGGGACGCGGCTTCAGGGGCTGCGAAAATCCACCGCAGGACGTTTTGTAAAGGGCCCGGCCTCAGTCGGACCGTACGACGCTGTTTTGAAAGGGCACGGCTTCAGCCGTGCCGTAAGACGCCATATTAACTATGGGGCTTTAGCCCCTGAGGGTTCCGGAAGGTCGCGCATTCCAGTAAATAGCTGCAAGGCACGACGAGCAAATCCTAACGGGCAGCAATGAATCGCCCCCAGCGGCTAAAGCCGCCCTTGCAAGCGCCCGCTACGGCACGGCTGAAGCCGTGCCCTTTCAAAACACGCGATGTGCGCGGACGCGGCGCTGAACCGCTCTTCCACCGGTGCCGCTAGCTCTGCTGCGCCAGGGCTTTCTCTTCGGCTTCGCTTATGGCGCGGATGGAGACGTGTTCGCGGCGGGCCAGCAGCAGTCCCATGGGGATCACCGACATGAAGGTCGTGGCCCACAGCAGCATGCCGCAGCTTACCGCCAGTTCGTGCTCGATGTGGAAGCCCGAGCTCAGCATGCTGATGGTCGCCAGTTGCGAGCCGCCGCCCACCGCCGGTAATTGCAGCATGGAGCCCACCATGCTGGAGCCCATCAGCACAATTTCGTGCGGCAGGGTCAGCAGTTGCAGCTCGCCGGGATAGGCGTGGGTGACCGCGTAGTAGGCGAAGGCGATGAGTAGCCACATCACGAACGACACGCCCACCAGTTGCAGCGCCGACGTCAGGTCCTGAATGGTTTCCAGGCCGTGGCTGAAGGATAGAATCTTCTCGCGCAGATGATGGGCGACGCGCGGCGCGAAGCCCTGGAAGCGGTCGTAGAAGAACTGGCCAACGCGATCGCCGGAGCGGCGAATGATGACCATCATCACGATCAGCGCGACGATGAAGCCGATCAGCACCACCGCGCCCTCGCGCAGCTTGCTGTAGAAGGTCAGCGCACGCAGGTCGGGCGAGAGAAAGCTCGCCGCCAGCATTACCGCAAAGGCGCCCATGTCGAAGATGCGCTCCACCCCCCACACCGCAATCTGCGAGGTGAAAGTGAGCCGTTCCTTCTTGGCGATGATGTACGGTCGAATCATTTCGCCGGCACGGCCCAGCATGGCCAGGCACGCGAAGCCGACGAACTGCGGCGCCAGCAGACGCACCGTGGTGGTCTGGCGGACGGGCTTAAGGAAGATGCGCCAGCGCACCGCGCGCAGCACGTAGGCCAGGTAGGTCAGCACGACTCCGGTCAGCACGTAGAGCCAGTTGACGTGCTCGGTGCGGCTCCAGAACATGGCCCAGTCGAAGTTCTTCCAGGTGCGCACCTGTAGCCAGATGAGCAGGCAGAGCAGGACAAAGACCACGCCGAAAATCAGGATGCGCTTTTTGTTCATGCGGAATGCTCAAGGTATATGAGGCGGCGAGTGGGGTCAAACGGGGCCGCGATTAAGGCGCGGGTTTCGGTGGCTAGGAATTGTCATGACGAGCGCAGCGAGGCATCTGCTTTTCCTCCGCGTTCGGCGCGATGCAGGCGAAAAGCATATCCCTCACGGGCTGACGCCCGTTCGTGATGACAACTCCAAAAGGTTCGGGGCCGCGTAGTGCCTGCGGCCGGCTGAAGCCGGCTCTGGAGAAATAACCTAAGCGGTTTGTCGGCACGGCTGAAGCCGTGCCCTGATACGAAGCTCGCAACGCAGAAGCTCTCAGCAGTTCGGAAGGCGTCCTGACATAAGGCGCGTCAAAATTTCCAACAGCTCACTGACCGCCAGCGGGCAGGTCGGAATTTTGAGCGGCGGCGACGGTCTTCTTTGTTTTGGACGACGGGGTTTTCTTGCGCGCCACTTGCGTGGCGGCGGTGCTGCGACGCTGCTGGGCCAGCTTCTTGCGGTTGTAGTCGGTGATGACGCGCGCCACGTAAGCGCGGGTCTCGCGATAGGGCGGCACACCGTGATACTGCTGCACCCGCTGCGGGCCGGCATTGTAGGCCGCCAGCGCCTTCACCATGTCGTTGTTGTAGAGCAGCAGCAACTGGCGCAGATAGCGTACACCGCCGTCCACGTTGTCGGCGGGGTCGAAGCTGTCCTTCACCCCCAGTTGGTTGGCGGTGCCGGGCATCAGTTGCATCAGCCCTTGCGCGCCCTTGGGCGAAACCGCGTGCGGATTGTTGGCGCTCTCGGCGTGAATCACGCTGGCGATCAGGTCGGCATCAACCTGGCTGCGGTCGCTGGCGTCGCTGACGATGGAGCTGAGATCGCGCGTGTCGTGCGTTATAGCGGCAACCGGCGTGGGCTCCGGCGGCGCAGGCTCATAGCTCTCGATGTCGGCGGTGGGAATGTCCATGTAGCCGGCGTCGGCGGTGTTGCCCATGTAGAGCCGGGTATTGGTACCGATCACCTCATGGCGCTGGTGGCGAATGCTGAAGCCGTTGCGCAGGTTGGCCATCTCCGCGGCATGAAGTTGGACGGCGAGGAACAGGGCGAGCAATCCGAGTTGTAAGCTTCTACGCATTCACCTTTGCCGTGTTGGAGTCGAGCACGCGCTCGATGGCCGCGGCCACGCCGTCCTCATCATGGTGCGCAGTGACGGTCCAGCCTTCGCGCTGCCGCAATTCCTCGGCGGCATTTCCCATGATCACCGGATGTCCGGCGTAGGTCAACATCTCTACATCATTGTAATTATCGCCGATGGCCATGACCTGCGAGCGGTCGAGGCCGCGAAAGTTGGCCCAGCGTTCCAGCGCGTGTCCCTTGGAGCAGCCGGCGTTGAGCACGTCCACGATGCTCAGGTCGCGATGGTCGTACTGGGTGCGCAGCACGGTGATCTCGTGGGCGAAGTCGGAGGTCTGCAGGCTGCGCTCGGCGCGCTGCATCAGCTCCACCGGGCCGCACACCATCACCTGGATGGGATCGCAGGTCAGCGACTGCTCGATGGGCTGGATGTACTCCATGTAGGGCTCGTTCTTTTCCATCCAGCGCTGGATGACGCTGAAGAGCCGGTCGCGACTTTCGCAGACGAATCCGCCGCGGCCCTCGCGATCGAAGGTGATGACCATGTGCTCGCGGAAGTCGTCGAGGCGGCGGCAGAACTTGAGCGCGGTTTCGCGCGGCAGGAAGTCGTGGTGGAAGCGCTCGCCGCTGAGCGATTGCGTGAGCGCGCCGTTGGAGCTGATGAGCCACAGGTCGAAGCCCAGTTCCTCGGCGATGGGCAGCGCGAATTGATGACGGCGTCCGGTGCCCAGCACGATCTCGATACCGGCCTGGTGGGCGCGACGCAGGGCCTGCAAATTGGCGGGAGAAATGCGGACCTGGGAGTTCAGCAGGGTGCCATCAAGATCAATGGCGATAAGGCGGATCGGGGATGGCACACGATGATTTTATCAGCCGTGCGGTGGGAGGGCGGCCCTTCAGCGCCGCCTGCCGCGTGCTCGTCATGGAACTGTCATCCCGACCGAGGGCTTCAGCCCGAGTGGAGCGACCTGCTTTTGCCGGACGGCCCGCGCATCGTACGGTCCCGATGTGTGGAGGCAAAGGCCCCGCCCTGGCCAAAAGAAGGCCAGAACGGGGCACCCAGGTCTAAAACCAGTTGTCGGCTGTCAGCGCGCGCCTTTCCGCCTTTGAAACTCGAAACTCGAAACTCGAAACTGGAAACTTTCGTGTTCTCCGTGCCTCCGCGGTGAATCGGGCGTTTGAGCCGGGGTCTAGCCATGCTGCTGTCGCAGGTCGTACAGTAGAAGCGGTACGCGTATGGAGCTACGCAAAGATCCCATCACGCGGTCCTGGGTTATCTGTGGTGACGAGCCGGACGAGGCTTCGTCGCCGGAACATCTGTGTCCGTTCTGCCCGGAGTCTGGACTTCCGCTGCAGGTCATCGCACCTCGCCCACAGTGGACAGCGGGCCGTGGTCGGCGCGCGCGGTGGTGCATCCCCATCCGCTGTACGGCATTGACGGCGATCCTGGTCGCGCCGGCAACGGGCTTTACGACACCATGCAGCCCATCGGGGCGCATGAGGTCATCGTGGAGAACGCCCGCCACGACCGCCACTTGTGGAGCGCCGACGATCGCGAGATCGAAGAATACCTGGCGCTGTGCGGCAAGCGCATCGAAGACCTGAAGGGCGACGTTCGCTTCAAGTACGTCAGCGTGTTCAAGAATTTCGGGCCGTATTCAGGGCAGGAGTTCGACCACCCCACCTCGGAGATTGTGGCCACGACCTTTGTGCCGCGGCGCGTGCTGTACGAACTGCGCGCCGCCAAGCAGCACTACCAGGTGAAAGAACGCTGCGTGTTCTGCGACATCCTGGCGCAGGAGCAGCAGCAGAAGATCGCGAGTGGTGGAGGTGCGCGGCGATTACATCGCGGCGTGCCCGTACGCTTCGCGCGTGCCCTACGAGACCTGGATTGTGCCGCGCAGCCATGAGGCCTACTTCGAACGCATGGTGCTGAAGTCGGGCGCCACGCGCGATCTGGCGGCGCTGCTGCGGCGCACCCTGGCGCGCATTCGCACTGTCGCGGACGGCTTCCACATGGTGCTGCACACCTCGCCCAACACGCTGCATAAGTCGGAGACCCTGGGCTACTGGAAGACCATTGACGACGACTATCACTGGCACATCGAGATCCTGCCGATCCTGGGCGCGAAAGGGAAGTCGTACACCTTTAAAGAGGTGTACTACTCGCCGATCAGCGCGGAAGCAGCGGCGGCGCGGCTGCGGGAACGGCCGGTGGAATAGGGGCTAGGGATTAGGGGCTAGGGGCTAGGGAACCCCGGGTTCGACTCCCGGTTTTTTACTCCCTAGCCCCTACTCCCTAGCCCCTACTCCCTAGCCCCTAGCCCCTTAAGTTCTATGCCCCCGCTCAAGACCTACACCGCGCAAACCGGCTTCGTGTATCAGTACTACTTCGTCGGCAAGCGCGAGGCGCTGGCGGACGACCCCGAGGCGCCCTTCGGTCGAATACATCTTCGACGTGACCACAGACCGCAAGCTGGTCTTCGCCGTCAGCGTATTTCTGCCGCCCGCGGCGGTGGCGTCGTGGGAAGCGCTACGCGAGCGCACGCTCAGCGAGCCGGAGCAGTATGCCGCGGTTAAACAGCGGCTACTGCAGGCCTTCGACGAAATTCCTGACATGCTGACGACGGTCGGCGGCTGCGCCTGGATGGCGATAACCTGCTGGAATTGCTGGATGCCCTGGGGGTGGACTGAACCCAGCCGCATTGCCTTGACTCCATCGTAAATGTAGCTACAATTGTAGTTACACATCTGTCCAGAAAGTTGGGCAAATGAAATTCGTTTGGGATGAACCGAAGAATCAAACCAACATTGCAAAACACGGACTCGACTTCGTTGACGGCGAGGAACTTTTTCAAGACCGCCTGCCATTTCTTGTCGCGCCGGACATGTCTGGCGAGCATGAAGAAGATCGGTGGAAGGGGATTGGGATTATCCGCGGTCGAGTCGTAGTTGCGATCTTTGTGCAAAGAGGCCCGACACGATTCGCTTCGTTTCGTTGCGAAAGGCCAATCGAGAGGAGAGAAGTGGTTATGAAAAAGCGCTCCAAGACGAACTGGGACAAGGTTGACGCCCTGCGCGACGATCAAATTGATTACGCGGAGAGTCCCGCTCTCGAGGCCGACTTCTTCCAGAAGGCGGTCATGTGGCCAGGGCCGAAACAACAAATCACCCTGCGGCTTTCGCCTGAGGTACTGGTATTTTTCCGTCGCCAAGGCAAGGGTTACCAGACCGCAATCGGGAAGGTTTTGGAAGACTTCGTGGAAAAGGCAAAAGAATCCGCCGAGAGCGCACAGGGCAAAGCCGAGGCGTCCTCTACCAGATAGCCATTGAGTGTCGCCGGGCCGCTAACCGCCCGCGCAAACTTTTCGTCCAATCTCGGCAGGCAAAGTGTGGGATGATTAGCCATTAGTCCCTGGACTGGGTGAGGAGTAGCGATGTTTGCCGAGCTGCGGGACCCCGGACGCAAACGCAGAAACCGCGCCATTGCCAGCGTGTTCGCTGCGCAACTGGCCGTGGTGGCCGTGCTGTTGTATCCGCGCGAGCCGGAATTCGTAGTGCCGCAGGATGTGCAGCAAGGCATCCGAGGCTCGCAGGGCTCGCTGTCGCTGATGTACCTGGCGCCCACCGGCATGGAGAAATCCGCGCCCGCGATCGAGCCGCCGCATCCCAAGTTGCGCGCCGCACTGCCGGTCAAACCCAAGCCTCCCGTGGTATAAAAGAAGACCTCGCTGCCGCCGAATCCCGTCGCCAGTGACGACGCCGCTGCCCGCGGCGGCTCGCTCTTCGGTCACCTACCCGGCGGCCCGGTCACCGGCGCGGAAGTGATTCCCGCGCTGCCGGAGGTGGCGCCCGACCCGCCGGTCGAGGCAGGAGAGATTCCGCCCGGCGTCACCGGCGACGTCGTGGTCGAGGTCACCATCGATGCGCAGGGCAACGTGATCAAGACCAAGCTGGTGCAATCCATCGGGTACGGCGTCGAGGAGAAGGTGCTGGAGACGCTGCAGCGCTGGCACTTCCGCCCGGCCTCGCGATTTGGCGTCAACATCGCCTCGCAGCACCTGGTGCACTTCCACTATCCCGCCTGAGACTCCGTACCTTGCGGTTGTGACGTAAATCACATGCGGACGTGACATCCATACTGCCCCGGCGCAGCCGCCCCGCTATACTTAACCGTAGAAGAACGAAGCGATTAGGAATCCGCAGTCGTTCGTGGGGAATATGCCGTTAATCTGGCTTCGAGTCGCGGTGGTTTGCTATGGCGTTGGGCTGGTTTATTCGCTGCTGCTGCTCAGCAAACAAGGCAACATGCTGGCCAAGGTGGTTGAGCCCGCCGTCGGCCTGGGACTGATCTTTCATTTCGTTTCGCTGGTTGAGTCCATCGCCCTGAGGGACGGCTGTCGCTGGCGATCCATCCATAACGCCGAATCGCATCTCGCCTTCCTGGCGATGGTGGTGTTCTTCATTTTCTTCGTCGGCTACCGCTCCACTTCGCCGGGCATCGTTATTTTCCCGATGGTTTTTCTGCTGACCTTCGCGTCGGCCATCGGACAAAAGCCGATCACTCTGACCTCGCCGCTGTTGCGTAGCGGCTGGATCTTCGTGCACGTGGTTCCATCTTCACCGGCTATGCCGGGCTGTTCCTGAGTTTTGGCGCCAGCCTGCTTTACCTGGTGCAGGAGCGCGCGCTCAAGTCCGAAGCAGCTTCCGGCGGCTGGCCAAGCTGCCGGCGTTGCAGACCATTGACGAGATCGGCTATCGCTCGCTGCTGGTCGGCTTTCCCTTCATGACTCTGGGACTGGTGACGGGCTCAGTGCTGGCCATCGGCAGGTAAATTGGGCCGCTGTTCTTCGACGATCCCAAGGTTCTGCTGTCGTTCATCATGTGGGCGGTGTATATGCTGCTGCTGTACACCCGCTGGAACTCGGGCTGGCGCGGACGCCGCGCCGCTTTTCTGGCGACCTTCGCGTTTGTCGCGGCGTTGAGCGCGTGGGCGGCCAACTACTTCAGCCGGGTTCACAGGTTTACGGCTTCATGAACTTCGTCGCTCATCGGCGTGAATCACCAGACCGCACCGGTCGAAGTGCGCGAGCACTTCGCCATTCCGGAGGCGCGGCTGGCGGAGGCGGTGAAGGCGCTGGCGACGTATCCCGGCGTGGAAGAGGGCATGATCGTCTCCACCTGCAACCGGGTGGAAATGGTCGCCCGCACCACCGGCAGCGCCGCCGATCTGCAGGGCTTCCTGCGGGAGTTGTACGGCTTCGATCCCGAGCTTTATCGCAAGTATCTCTACGAACATCACGCAGCGCGAGGCGGTGCGCCACGTCTTCCGCGTGGCTTCCAGCCTGGATTCCATGATTGTGGGCGAGCCGCAGATTCTGGGCCAAGTGAAGGAAGCTTACGCCACGGCGCGCGCGGTGGGCGCGGTTAATTCGCAACTGGACGCGCTGTTGACCCGCGCCTTCGCCGTGGCCAAGCGCATGCGCAATGAGACGGCGATTGCGCACTTCGGCGGTTTCGGTGGCCTCGGTGGCGGTGGACCTGGCCAAAAAGATTTTCGGCAACCTGCAAGGCAAGGCCGTGTACCTGGTGGGCGCGGGCAAGATGTGCGAATTGGCGGCGCGGCATCTGATCGCGCATGGCGCCAGCAAAATTTACGTCGCCAATCGTACCTTTGAACGCGCGGTGGCGCTGGCGAAGAAGTTCAACGGCGAGGCCATTCCCTTCGAAAAGCTCTATGAGACGGTGACCGCAGGCCGACATCGTGATCAGCTCCACCGGCGCGCCGCATGCCATCTTCGGCAAGGAGCACGGCGAAAAATTCCTCAGCCGCCGCCGCAACCGTCCCATGTTCTTCATCGATATCGCGGTGCCGCGCGACGTCGATCCGGAGATGAACAAGCTGGACGGCATCTTCGTTTACGACATTGACGATCTGCAGCAGGTGGTGACGTCGCACATCGCCGACCGCAGGCGGGAAGCCGATCGCGCCGAAGCCATCGTGCAGCTTGAGGTGGACAAGTTCGAAGCGCGGCTGCAAACGCTGGATGTGGTGCCGACCATCGTCTCGCTGCAGGAGCACCTGGAAACCGTGCGCCAGGCCGAGATCGACCGGGTACGCGGACGCCTGGGCACGCTGACGCCCGAGCAGGAAATGGCGGTGGAGGCGCTGACCCGCGGCATCATCAACAAGATCATGCATACGCCCATCACCACGCTGAAGAATGCGGCGCGGGAATCGGCGGACGACACCACGGTGATCGACCTGGTACGCAAGCTGTTCGGCCTGCGCGATGCGCGCAAGGCGGCAGCCGCGGCCGAGGCCAAGACCGAGGCGAACGAAAAGACCGAGGTGCATCGCTGATGGCCCGGCTGAGCATTGGCTCCCGCGGCTCGCAATTGGCGCTCTGGCAGGCGAATCACATCTCCGCCCTGCTGCGCGAACGCGGCCACGAAGTGGAGCTCGAAATCATCAAGACCACGGGCGACAAAATCACCGACGTCGCTCTGGCCAAGGTCGGCACCAAGGGCATGTTCACCAAGGAAATCGAAGACGCGCTGGCCGAAGGCCGCGTCGATCTGGCGGTGCACAGCCTGAAAGACCTGCCCACCGAACTGCCTCCCGGATTTGAATTGGCGGCGGTGACCACGCGGGTGAATCCGCGCGACGTGTTTCTGTCGGTGAAGTACGAGAGCATCGAATGCCTGCCGCAGGGCGCGCGCGTCGGCACCAGCAGTCTGCGGCGCCAGGCGCAACTGAAAGCGGTGCGGCCCGACCTGGAAATTCATCCGCTGCGCGGCAACGTGGACACCCGCGTTCGGAAGCTGGAGCAGGGCGAATACGACGCCATCATTCTGGCCGCCGCGGGCCTGACGCGGCTGGGCAAGACCGAGCTGGTGAAAGAAGTGCTGAGCGAAGACTTCATGTGTCCGGCGGCAGGACAGGGCGCGTTGGGGATTGAAATTCGCGCGGGCGATACGGAGATTGGCAAGCACCTGGAATTCTTGAATGACGCGGATGCGCGCGCGGCGACGACTTGCGAGCGCGCGCTGCTGAACAAGCTGGGCGGCGGCTGCCAGGTCCCGATTGGCGCCTTCGCCGAGATGCGCGACGGCAGCCTGCATCTGGCGGCGATCGTGGCGCGTCCCGATGGCAGCGAGGTTTTGCGCGAGCAGCGAGACGGCAAGGACCCCGTGGCGCTGGGCGAAGAGGTCGGAGAGATTCTGCTGCGGCGCGGGGCGACTAAGATACTGGAAGACGTGTATGCCGAGAATGCGGCGGCGCCGTAAAACAGTGGCCAGTGGCCAGTAGCTAGCGCTAACCACCGAGGGAGCGCAGCCTGTTTTGCTTTCCGCGGACAAACGACGTGGACCTGGCGTGGCACAACGATATCACGCCGTATCAGCCGCGAAGCGGCGGAAGCGCTGTGAGCCCGGGGCGCAAGCCCCGGGTAGAGTTGCAAAAATAGACCGAGCCGCGGAGCGGCGGCACCTGCTACACAGAGACCTTGTCATGACTCGAAGCCTCGCCCGCCAATCCAAACCAGTTCAGTCGAAATCGCAGCCTCTGGCGGGGTGCCGTGTGCTGGTGTCGCGCGCGAAGAAGCAGGCGGGCGCGCTGTCGTCGGAGTTGCGCGCGCTGGGCTGCACCGTGCTGGAGATTCCGTTCATCGAGATTCGCCGGCCGCGCTCCTACCAGCCGCTGGATGCGGCGCTGCGCGGAATCTGCACGGCTACGACTGGCTGATTCTAACCAGCGTAAACGGCGTGGAAGCCCTGTTTGAGCGGATGGCGCGCAAGAAGCTGAATACCGCGGCGCTGGCGCACCTGAAGATTGCCGCGATTGGTCCGGCGACGCGAAAGGCCATCGAAGCGCAGGGCCTGAAGGTCGCGGTCACGCCGAAAGAGTACATCGCGGAGTCGGTAGTGGCGTCACTAAAGAAAAAAGTGAAGGGCAAGCGGGTGCTGCTGGTGCGGGCGCGCGTGGCCCGTGATGTAATTCCTCGCGAATTGCGGCGTGCGGGCGCGCAGGTGGACGTGATCGAGGCGTACGAAACCGTAACTCCCACATTGTCAGAGAGGCGGCTGCGGGCGGCGCTGGCCAATCCGGCGCGGCGGCCGCATGCCATCACCTTTACCAGTTCTTCCACGGTGAAGAATTTTGTTGCCTTGCTGGGATTGCGCGGCGCGCGCGCGGCGCTGAAGGAATCGGCACCGCATCGAGGCGTGCACAGCGCTTCCATCGGGCCGGTGACCTCAGCCACGCTGCGCGAGTTCGGCCTGCCGGTGGACATCGAAGCCGCCGAGTACACGATTCCAGGGCTGGTGGCAGCGATCGTGAAAAAAGCAGCAATTAGTGACTAGGAGCTGGGGACAGGGCCTCGTGACTTTGTAGATGCGCGAGTGCCAGTCACTGACGATCCAGGATCCACGAAATCTGCGATCGGCTTCCCCGAAGCTGTATCCTACCTCCATGACAACAGTAGACCACAGCCCGCTTCAGGCGTTCGAGAAGCTGCCTTCGCGGAAAAGCGGGCCTTCACGGAGGAGGTTCTGAGCCGTTCTCTGCCCATCCACTCGGGGCCGCTGGACGACGAAGAGATTCGGTGCGGCCTTCGTCGGTGCTGTTCCACGATGCTTCCAACGAATAAGATGGCCGTTCCAAAGCGCGGTGAGGTTTCGGCGGTTGAAAGCTTCGGTCTGGCGGTTAAAGTCCGGCCGGCGCTGGTCGTCAGTGTGCCGTTCGGGACAGGTAGCGCGCTCGGATCACGGTTGTTCCTCACCTACCACGCTGGGAATTTGCGGTCGAAGGATTTCCGTCGAATTCCTCTCAAGCCCGGTGCTTTCTGGCTCAAGGCGTTACGACCTTGCCCACCGGCGGCAATCTCGTCTTGGCAGCCTGCAGAGCCGTTTCGAGCGCGTTCGTTGACTACCGCGATGGCTCGGAGGCTGCCCGAGAAACGTGGATCCATCTGAGATAGCTGTGGGTCCACGAATCAGATTCACTGACAACTGACAACTGCCTCACTCATAAATCGAACATCCGCAGCCCGGCGACGGTACTCGTACCTTCAAAAAGTCCGACACCTTCTGATAGGCGTCAATCTGGTTCTCGACGCGGGCGAAGCCGTGGCCTTCATTCTCATAAATCTTCAGCTTCACAAAGCCGCCGCGCTTCTGGACGGCGTCAGCCACCTGCTGCGCTTCGCTCGCGGGACAGCGCGGATCGTGCCCGCCCGCCAGCAACAGCAGCGGCGCCTTGATGCGATCCACAAAGTTGATAGGCGAGCGGTCTTCGTACAGCGCCTTGTTCTTCACCGGATCGCCCATGGTCGCCAGGTCGTATTCGCGCAGCATTGGGTCCTCGTTGGCAATTTCAGTGAACCAGTTCACGAAGGGCACGATGGCCACGCCGGCGGCGAATTCGTCGGGCGCCTTGGTGACGGCCATCATGGTGAGATAGCCGCCGTAGCTGCCGCCCATGGCGATCATCTTGTTGGGATCGACGAAGCCGCTCTTCTTGATCCAGGCCGCGGCGTCGAGCACGTCGTGCAGTTCGGCGCCGCCGGCATCGCCGCGATTGGCGTCGGTGAACTCCTTGCCATAGCCGGTTGAGCCGCGATAATTCGGCGCAATCACCAGGTAGCCCTGGTTGACGATGTACTGGATGAAGCGGTTGAACGAATCGGTGCTCTGCGACGCCGGCCCGCCGTGGATGTACACGATGGCGGGAAATTTGCCGTTGCGCTGAATGTTGTTGGGCACGTAGGCGAAGGCCGAGAGGGTGAACTTGCCGTCGCGGCTGGGATAGTGCACCAGATACGGCGTCACCATGTCGGCGCTGCGCACGCCGGCCACCAGCGAATGCGTGATCTGCTGCTGCTGTCGCGAGGCCAGGTCATACACCCAGAGATCGGAGGGCGCGTTGGCGCCGTTGTGGTAGTAGAGCAGGCGCGAGCCGTCGGCGGTAAAGGCGCTGGGATCGCCGCCCAGGCTGTTCATGCCCGCCGGCGCGGGCAGCGACTCGGCGCGCTTCGCAGCCACATCATAGAGGTAAATGGCGGCGGTGCCGTCCACGTTGCTGGTCCAGGTCAGCGGTCTTGCCGTCAGGCGAGAACGATCCGGCATCGGTGCGCCACTTGTCGCGAGTGAGCCACTCGATCTTCCCGCTACTGATATCCAGTAGTCCCACATTGTCGTACCCGTTCTGCGCGTCCGAGGTAAGCAGCACGCTCTTGCCGTCGGGCGAGAGGGCGGCGGCATCGAAGGTCTGCTCGCCGGTGTGCGGCGTCAGGTTGGTGTTCTTGCCGGTGGCCAAATCGCAAAGAAAGATGTTCGAGCTCTTGTTGTCGGCGCTGACCCGGGTATAAATCAGGAATTTTGCGTCGCGCGAAAAGATGGGCTGCTGGTTGCTCCACTCTTTCGGCGTGTTCTGGGTAATGTGGCGGACGTGGCGGGTGGCAACGTCCATCAGGTTCACCTCGGCGCTGGCGCCGGTCTTGGGCTTGCTGACATAGGCAATCTCATGGCCGCTGGGCGACCATGCCGGATCTTCTTCCGCGGTTTCGGGCGACATGGTGAGGTTCACTACATCGCCGGTCTTGGGCGAGACCATGAACAGGTCCCACTGCTCGTCGCCGTCATGATCGGAGAGGAAGGCGATCCAGGTGCCCTCGGGCGACCACACCGGCTGCGTCTGGCGCTGGTCGCTGACCGTCAACTGCGTGGGCCAGCCTCCGGCGGCAGGCACCAGCCAAAGATTGTTGCGGCCGCTGATGTTGCTGATAAACGCCACCTGCTTGCCGTCAGGCGACCAGGTGCTGTCGCCGATGTTGCGCGTCATGTAGAGCTTTTCGATGGAGAAGGTCTGCATGTCGGCCACCGTCTTGCTTTCGAGCTTGGTGGGGTCGGTAACGGCTTGGGGCGGGGCGGTGGTCTGCTGGGCGGAGGCGGGCGAAGTCATAGAAAGAATGATGGCGGAAAGAAGCAGAATCAAGTTTCGAGTTTCAAGTTTCAAGCGGACGAGAGTCACGGGCTCTATTGTAGATGGCGCTGCGGGAATCGCTGCTACGCAAAAGGGTATTTACGTGACCTTGGTGGTGGACTGATGGGTCTTATTCCACCGCTTCATTTCCTTTTTCTGCGCCTTCACCTGCTTTTTCTGCTGCTTGCGCTGTTGCTTGGCGTACTTCTTGCCCGCTTTGTCGGCTTTCTTTTGCTGCTTGGTCTCGTGAACTTGTGAGTGCGATTTGGCGACGGCCGGCATGGCCAAGGCCAGCGCGAGAAGAAGGGGAGCGGCTAGCAGAAGTTTTTTCACAGGCTCACCGTGTTCGAGCTTCCTGTTCATTTTACAATGCAAGCGTTTTCCGGACCGGTATTAAACAGGATGCCGGCTGCGGGTTTGACGGTTTTGGGAGGAGGATGTCATGACGGGAAAGCTGGGTTTCTACGATGACGCGTATCGCAACCACGACGCCGAGGTGATGCGCGCCGTGCGCGTAGAAACCTACGGCGAGGACCTGGGACAGACCAGTTGGGTGACCAACCAGGAGTCGCTGGAGATTCCGCAGCTCCTGCACGTCACAGCCGGCAGCCATGTGTTGGAGCTTGGCTGCGGCTCCGGGATGTACGCGCTGAAGGTGGCGAGCTTGACCGGCTGCCGCGTCACCGGCATTGACATCAACCCGCATGGCGTTCGTAATGCGCGCGCACTGGCACGAGCGCAGCGGGCTGGAATCGCAGGTGCGGTTCGAGGAGTGCGATGCCTCCGCCGGGCTGCCCTTCGCCGATGGCAGCTTCGATGCCGCGTTTGGCAACGACGTCATCTGCCACATTCCCGGACGCGATCGTCTGCTGGCAGAAATGTTTCGCGTGCTGAAGCCGGGTGGGCGCCTTCTGTACAGCGATGCGCTGGTGATTGGCGGCATCGTGACCGATGATGAGCTTGCGGTACGGAGCTCCATCGGGCATTACCGGTTTTGTCCGCCGGGCGAGAACGAGCGGTTACTGGCGGCGGCGGGTTCGAGCTGGTGTTTGCGCGTGACACTACGGGCAGCGTCGTAGAAATCTCAGGCCGCCGTTACCAGGCGCGACGCAAGCGCGAAGCCGAGTTGCTGGCGATCGAGGGCGAGACCAATTATCAGGGAGCGCAGCGCTTCCTGGAATATGTGCAAAGGCTGACGACGGAGCGGCGCTTGCGGCGGATGTTGTTCCTCGCGCGCAAGCCGGAGTGATAGCAAGGCCCTCGCGGAAGACGAAGTGGATTTGAAAGGGCACGCCTTCAGGCGTGCCGAGATGCTCGCCACCATCGAAGGGGCTTCAGCCCCTGCGGGCGATGTTGGCCCTACATGCGGAAATCACGCGCAGCGATGAGGAATTCTCGTGGCGATCGGAAAAGAATTGCCCTCAGCGGCTAAAGCCGCTTCTTGCAGGGCGCGTTGCGGCACGGCTGAAGCCGTGCCCTTTCAAAGCGCGTTGCGTCACGAATTAAGCCGCCCCTTTCAAAGCGCGTTGGGGCAAGAATTAAGCCGCGCCCTTTCGTACCAAGTTGCAACGCGAACTAAACCGTGCCCTTTCACAGCAAAAACCGAGTCGGCGATTTTACGGTTTGGCCGACTTGTGAATCTCCACCGTGCTCCAGGTCTTGTCGGCGGCGTGGCACAGATTTTCCAGCGGACAATCCACGCACTTGGGCCGCCGGGCGATGCAGACGGCGCGGCCGTGATGAATGAGCTGGTGCGAGAACTCGATCCACTTGTCGCGCGGGACCACCTTCATCAGGTCCTGCTCGATCTTTCGCGGATCGTTGTTTTTAGTGAGCTCCAGGCGGCGTGACAGGCGATGTACGTGGGTGTCCACCACCACGCCGTCGGCAATCCTGAACCACGAACCCAGCACAACGTTGGCGGTTTTGCGCGCGACGCCCGGCAGTTGCAGCAACTCGTCCATGGTGCGCGGGACTTCGCCGCCGAAAGTGCCGATCAGTTTTTGCGCCGCGCCCACCACCGACTTCGACTTGTTGCGAAAGAAGCCAGTGGAGCGAATGTCGGGCTCGAGATCGACGGGCTTGAGCGCGGCGAAGGCCTCAGGCGTGGGATATTTCTGGAAGAGTGCCGGGGTGACCATGTTGACGCGGACGTCGGTGCACTGCGCCGACAGGATGGTTGCGACCAGCAGCTCCCAGGCGCTGTTGTGCTGCAACGCGCAGACCGCGTCGGGATAGCGCTGCTCCAGGCGAGCGAGGATGTCGCGCACGCGCTCCGGCGCGAGAGGGTTGTAGCGCTTCGCCGTGGCGGACTTTTTTGCTGCGGTCGTCTTGGCGATTGCGCGAGCAACGATGGGGGCGGCGACCTTGGCAACCGTTTTTAGAACAGGCGCGGCCTTGCGAACCGGCGCGCCACGAAACGCCGAAGTTTTGCCGCGCGCGGGCTTGGCTGCGACTTTGTCCTGACGGCCGCTGCGCGAAGGCTGGCGCGGCATGTTGCCACGGGGCATGGTCTCTCTCCAAAACGAAGCAACAGTATAACGGTGGCAGGGTCGGAGGGGATGCCAGCTGACGCAAGGGCCGCGCTTCACGACCATCGTGCGCGGAAGACCCCGCCCTGGCCAAACCCGGGCCAGAACGGGGCACCCAGGTTTTGAGATTCGGCTCGAACCAGCATCCCTGCTGGTTACTCGTTACACGTGATTACGAGTATCTCGAAACTCGGGACGACACAATCCTCCGGCCACGCCGACGCGGCCTGTCTCCGGCAGATTACAATGGTCGGACGCCCGTAATTTCGCACTACTAGAGGTTTTCGTGATGGCTTCCACCGCAGCACAGTCCGCCGAACTGCACGCCGTACCGCTCACGCTGGAAGGCTGGAGTGTGCTGCACCAGATGTTCCGTTTCCGTTGGACCGAGTGGCGCAAGCTGGACGCCGCACGTCAGCAGGAAATCATGACCGAAGCTGCGGCAGTGCTGGCGGAGTCCGAGAGCGCCGGGCAGTCAGCGGCGTTTTCGCTGCTGGGCCACAAGGGCGACCTGCTGCTGCTGCACTTCCGCGAGTCGTTCGACCAACTGAATGCCGTGGAGTTGCAATTGAACCGCACCGCGCTGAGCGAATTTCTGGAGCCGCTGCATTCGTACCTGTCGGTAATCGAGTTGGGATTGTATGACTCCAGTGTGAAGCTGTTTCGCCAACTCAGCGAGCGCGGCTTGGCGCCGTTGTCGGAAGAGTGGAACAAGGAAATTGCCGACACCATCGAACGGCAGAAGCAGGCCATGCGGCCGCGGCTGTTCCCCAAGATTCCTGACAGCCGTTATCTCTGCTTCTATCCCATGGACCGCCGCCGCGGCGAGGACAAGAACTGGTACACGTTGCCCATCGAAGAACGGCAGCGGCAGATGGAAGAGCACGGCACGGTGGGCCGCCGTTACGCCGGCAAGGTGCAGCAGATCATCACCGGCTCCATCGGCTTCGACGATTGGGAATGGGGCGTGGACCTGTTTGCGCCCGAGCCGCTGGTGTTCAAGAAGCTGATCTACGAGATGCGCTTTGACCAGGTCAGCGCCGAGTACGCCCTCTTCGGGCAGTTCTTCATCGGACTGCGGTTGCCGGTGGATAAGCTGGGCGAGTGGGCGGGGGCAGCAATTAGCAAATAGTAATCAGTACTCATCTCATGGCTCTTTACGATTTGTGTCGGACGTGGCTTCACGAAAAGGAGAACCGCCGGAGTGCCGCCGGCTGAAGCCGGCTCCGGAGGGATAAAAAGCGGTTTTTCGGCATGGCTGAAGCCATGCCCTGATACAAACCGGCCGAAAGCAGAGTTTTTCCGCAGGCTCGGAAGGCATGCGCTGACACGAGGCGATCTGCGAGCTGCGTTGCATTGGTAACGACTCAGGGAAGGGAACTCCAACTCAAGACATGATTGCGCACATTCTGGAAGTGGTAGGGGCGTGGATTATCAGCGTGATTTCGGCGGCCGGCTATCCCGGCGTGATGTTCCTGATGGCCATCGAATCGGCGTGCATTCCGCTGCCCAGCGAAATCATCATGCCGTTCTCGGGATACCTGGTGTACACCGGCCGCTTCTCGCTGCTGGCGGTGGCCACGTGGGGCGCCATCGGCTGCAACCTGGGGTCGGTGGTGGCGTATGAGATTGGCTACTTCGGCGGACGTCCGCTGGTGGAGCGCTACGGGCGCTATATTTTCCTGAGCCAGCGTGAGCTGAATGTTGCCGACCACTTCTTCGAGCGGCGCGGCGCGCTGGCGGTGCTGATTGCCCGCCTGCTGCCGGTGATCCGGACGTTCATCGCGCTGCCTGCGGGTATTGCGCGCATGCCGCGGCTGAAGTTCCACATCTACACCTTTGTCGGCTCGTGGCCGTGGTGCTTTGTGCTGGCTTATATCGGCTCGCGTCTGGGGCAGCGCTGGGATACCGATCCGCGGCTGAAGATGTGGTTCCATCGCCTGGACGCGCTGATTCTCGGAGTGCTGATGATCGGCGTTGTGTATTTCGTGTGGTCGCATATGAAGCACAGAGTTGGAGCGGAAGGCTAAAAGCAGTGGCTGGTGGCCAGTGGCTGGTAAAAGCAATTAGCAATTAGTAATCAGCAATCAGTAAAAAGCTCATGGGTGCCCCGTTCTAGCCATCGTTTGGCTAGGGCGGGGCTTTTCTTCACAACAGACGTGTGTCACGCATGCGTTCCGGGATAGCGTTTCCGCCTTCCGACTCATCCCAAACGGCGGCATGAGTGGGTCACCCAAAGTTTTGGAGTGTCGAAAGGAAGGCCCCGCCCTGGCCAAAAGATGGCCAGAACGGGGCACCCAGGTTTGGTAGGTCTGGCCACCGGCTACTGCCTCAATCTATTTTCACTGCCTTGGCAATCATGCGCTCGTAGCTCTTCCACGGCGCCAGGCGGCGAAACCAACTCTGCATCGATGGCGTCGCGGCCGATCAGGTAATGCAGCTTGGGCTCGGGATCTTCGGCGATGCGGACAATCAGCTCCGCTACCTCGCGCGGGTCGCGTTTCTTCACCTCGTTCTTCACGAACTCGGCAAAACGCTGGCTGCGCGCCTTGTTGGGCGAGTTGGGATCAAGCGCGCCGCTGCTGACCTTCACGTTGCGCGTCCAGATGTCGGTTTGGTAGGAGCCGGGCGCCACCACGGCGACGCGGATGCCCAGCGAGTGCACTTCAATGCGCAGCGCCTCGCTCCACCCTTCCAGGGCGAACTTCGACGCCGAATAGGCGCTCAGCATGGGCTGGCCAATGCGGCCGGCGACTGATGTCACCAGGATGATGTGGCCGGAGCGCTGCCGGCGCATCACCGGTAGCACCGCCTTGGTCATGGCCACGTTGCCGAAGAAATTGGTTTCCATCTGGTCGCGGACTTCCTCGAGCGACATGTCTTCGGCGAAACCGGCACTGCTGAAGCCGGCATTGTTCACCAGCACGTCAATGTGGCGGTGGTCACGGACGATGCCTTCAACGGCGGCGGCCAGCGAGTCGTGTTGCGTGATGTCGAGTTGCCGCAGGTCGAGCCGATCGGCGACGCCCGGCCTTCTGGGCGGCTTCACGCAAGCGATCGCCGCGCTGCCAGATCACGCATGGTGGCGACGACGCGATAACCGCGCCGCGCCAGTTCCAGGCAGGTCAGCAGCCCGATTCCGCTGGAACTACCGGTCACAACCGCGATTTTTTCTTGCGCCATGGGTGACCGCCAAATCCCTCAAATCGCAACACAGCAGGCCCTGAAAGCCGTTCAGGCCCCGGTCATTGCGCTGCCTGCTGCCAATACGAGAAGATAGCAGGTTTGGACACTCTTCTTTAGAACGGACTTATAGCATGGCTAAAAAAGACAAGCAGTCGAAGCAGGGAAACGAGCCGAGCGAACATCGCGCCGGCCAAAGGCAAACTCGGGCGTCATGATCCCCGGCATGGGCGCGGTGGCGACGACCTTCGTCGCCGGCGTGGAAGCGGTGCGCAAGGGCATCGCCAGCCCATCGGGTCGCTGACGCAGATGGGCACCATCCGCCTGGGCAAGCGCACCGAGGGCCGCTCGCCCAAGATCAAGGACTTTGTGCCGCTGGCCAACCTGCGCGACCTGGTCTTCACCGGCTGGGACATCTTCGACGACGACATGTACTCGGCGGCGCGCAATGCCGGCGTGCTCGACCATTCGCTGCTCGACCAGGTGAAGCCGTTCCTGTCGTCCATCAAGCCGCGCAAGGCGGTCTTCGACCAGAATTACGTGAAGAACCTGAACGGCCCGAACGTGAAGAAGGGCAAGAACAAGAGGGACCTGGCCGAGCAGCTGCGCGACGATATCCGCGAGTTCAAGAGCGTCGAGCGGCGCCGACCGGCTGGTCATGATCTGGTGCGGCTCGACGGAAACCTTTATCAAGCCGGGCAAGGTGCACCAGTCGCTGGAGGCCTTCGAGAAGGGCTTGCGCGCAATGATGAGATGATCGCGCCCTCCATGATCTACGCCTACGCCGCGCTGAAGGAAGGCGTGCCCTTCGCCAACGGCGCTCCCAACCTCACGGTCGACATTCCGCGCGCTGCAGGAGCTTTCGCGCGAGAAGGACGCGCCCATCTGCGGCAAGGACTTCAAGACCGGGCAGACGCTGATCAAGACCATCCTGGCGCCGGGCTTCAAGGCGCGCATGATCGGGCTGAACGGCTGGTTCTCCACCAACATTCTGGGCAATCGCGACGGCGAAGTGCTGGACGATCCCGGCTCCTTCAAGACCAAGGAAGAGTCGAAGCTGTCGGTGCTGGAGCACATCCTGCAGCCGGAGCTATACCCCGAGCTTTACGGCAACATCTGCCACAAGGTGCGCATTAACTATTACCCGCCGCGCGGTGATAACAAAGAGGGTTGGGACAACATCGATATCTTCGGCTGGCTCGGCTATCCGATGCAGATCAAGGTGGATTTCCTGTGCCGCGACTCCATTCTGGCCGCGCCGATCGTGCTCGACCTGGTGCTGTTCCTCGACTTGGCGAAGCGCACGCCCGAGCTGCGCGGCATCGGCATCCAGGAGTGGCTGAGCTTCTACTTCAAGTCGCCGATGACGGCCGAGGGCTTTATCCCGAGCACGACCTGTTCATCCAGTCGATGAAGCTGAAGAACACGCTGCGGCACCTGAAGGGCGAAGACCTGATCACGCACCTGGGGCTGGAGTATTACGACTAGGTGTTCAAGTAGAACTTGAAGTTTAGGGGCGGGCTGCGTGCCCGCCCTTGGTATTACTGCATTACTGCCGGCAAACTGCGCAGGGGCGAACCGAGGCGCTGTAGCCGAGGCGGAAGACTGTGCCGAAGCCGTAGTCCCCGCCGGCGTAGGTGGTCCCGTAGAAGCTCCCATCGCCGGCTTGCACTAACCCACCATAAGGCTCAGCGGTGTAGTAACTGTCGAATAGATGCAGAGTGGTCAGTGCGCCACTCTCGGTGATCCTGAAAATCGTGCCATGGCCCTGCCAATCGTCATCTCCACTGGAAGTTCCGTATAGGTTTCCATCGCGAGCTTGCACCATGGTGCCGGTGGGATCGCTGCCTCCACTGCCATCGAAAAGGTATAGAGTGGTTAGCACGCCGGAGGATGTGACTTTGAAGAGAGTGCCACATCCATTATTTGGACAGTCGTTGTAATCGTAATTCCCGCCCCCGTAGGTTGTCCCGTAGAAGTTGCCGTCCGTGGCTTGCACCAGCCCACCGTAGGGCTGGTTGCCGTCCGGGCAGTTGGGTTGAGTGCAGAAGCTGTACAGCGAAGTTAGCTCCCCAGCGGGAGTGATTTGGAAGATCGTGCCACAGCCGTATATAAAGGCGTAACATGGATGGTCGCTACTCTGTGAGAGTGTTGTCCCGTAGAAGTTGCCGTCGCGGGCTTGCACGAGGCCGGAGACTGGGTTGGCAGCGTCGCTTCCGCCTTGGAAGCTATACAGCGTTGTCAGGGCACCACTTGAAGTGATTTTGAACACCGTACCAAGGCTATTTGCCCCGCCGACGATTGTTGTCCCGTAGAAGTCTCCATCATTGGCTCGCGTCAGGGCGGCCCATGGATCGGCCCCATCCGGGCCTGCGAAGCTATGGAGGGTGGTCAGCGCGCCGGCTGGAGTGATTTGGAACACCGTGCCGACATTATTCGCCCCGCCCGCGTAGGTTGTCCCATAGAAGTTGCCTTCGGTACCTTGCACCAGCCCGGCGTAGGGCGCGCTGCCGTCCGTACAGTTAGGTTGAGAGCAAAAGCTGTACAACGAGGTGAGAACCCCCGCACTGGTGATTTTGAAGACCGTGCCACAGCCGCCCTGACAACTGTTGTTCGCGCCGCCCTGCTGGGTTGTGCCGTAGAAGTTCCCGTCGGTACCCTGAACCAGAGACATCAACAAGGGGTTGGCACCGTTCGTACCGTTGAAACTCGCCAGCGTTGTGAAGACGAGGCCCTGTGCGGGCGCTGCCGTCACTGCCGCGATGCAGAACAAGGTGAGGATGGCGATCATTGCCGATAAGCTCGGGTTGCTAAAGCTGCTTCGATTCCGGCCTGGCGCCGGCGCGAATGTAAACCATCTATGAGTTCGTAGGTTCGTCATTAGAAATCCTCCGTGGTGCGGTCGATTTTGCCGAACGATCGAGAGGAACTTAGAGTTGGGGCCCTGTGCGGCTCAACAAACTGGGACCCTGGCTGACGGCAGGTCGATCACGCCTGCTGGAGTTTGGTCCACGCAGGAAGCGCACAGTGCGGGCGCGCGGATGGGAACTGGAAATCGTGCGCTTCTATCTCGACCTTAAGCCGCGGTTACAAAAGGTCAAGCCGAAACCGGAAACGGAGTAGGCTTTCTATCTCCCGTTCCCAATTTGATACCTTGGAAGGAGGAATGGTGCGAAATCCCAAGCCGCCGCTCCTAGGAAAGCAGGCCTAACCCCATTTGACTTAGTCCGCGACTTAGTCCACAATGAATTGCATGGAAGTCAATGTGCATGAAGCCAAGACCCACTTCTCCAAGCTGCTGCAGCGGGTGGAAGCGGGCGAGCAGGTGATCATCGCCCGCTCCGGCAAACCGGTGGCGCGGCTGGTGGCCATCAAGCCCAAGCGGGCTCCCCGTCCCCTGGGCACCGGCAAAGGCGACTTTGTGGTGCCGGACGACTTTGACGCTCCCATGCCTGAATTCGAAGCGGAGTTCTACGGTGAAGCTTCTCCTGGACACGCACGCGTTTCTCTGGATCGTGGGCGACGACGCCCGGCTGTCGGCCGCGGCGCGAAACGCGTTCCGCAGTCCACAAAATGACGTTCTGCTGAGCGTCGCCAGCATCTGGGAAATTGTGGTGAAGGCGAGCGCGGGCAAGCTGACCTTCCCGCAGCCGACGGCGCCCTATCTCCGTGAGCAGATCCGGCAACTCGGGGTTGAGGTGCTGCCGATCTTGCTTTCCCATGTGCTCAGGCTGGAACGCCTGCCAATGCGTCATCGCGACCCCTTCGACCGCATTCTGGTGGCGCAGGCGCTGGAGGAGGGAATTGCCCTGGTCAGCCGCGACCGTGCTCTCGGCGCCTACGGTGCGGAAATTCTCTGGTGAGGCGGCCGGTCGCTACGGAGAGAGTGGCCTGGGAGTTTCGAATCACTAGCACTTAGCTTGGGCTTCGACTCAATACGCCGTATAATTCCGCCCCTATGCCTGCCCGAGCGCTGATCGTATTCCTGTTGCTGTCCGGCCTTCCGCTATTCGCCCAATCCAACGACCGTATCATGCAGGAGGCGATGTCGCCGACCTCGCCGCTCGCGGAAAACCTGCGCGTGCTGACCGACGATGTTGGCGGGCGCGTGCCCGGCACTCCGGCGATGCAGCAAGCCATCCGTTGGGGCGTGGACGGCTTTAAGGCCGCGGGCGCCGACTCCGTACACACCGAGGAGTTCACCATTCCGGCGTCGTGGGCGGAGGGTGCGACCGAAGTGAAGATCGTGGCTCCGGAGGAGTTTCGCGTGCGCGCGACTTCCATCGCGTGGGGACCGGCGCTGAAGCCTTCGACCGCGCGCGTGGTGGATGTTGGCTCCGGCAGCGAGGCCGACTTTGCCAAGGCGGGCAACGTCGAAGGCGCCATCATCCTCGTCGCACAGCGCAGTGCTGAAGACATGGGAGGACCTGTTCGAGGAGTACTATCGCGCGCCGGCGATCATCAAGCTGGCTCAGAAGGGCAAGGCGCTGGCCATCGCCTGGAGCGCCAGCCGCGAGCATGACATTCTCTATCGCCACACCAACGCCATGGCCGGTGAGATTGACGTGATCCCGCAGGTGCTGCTGGCGCACGAGGACGCCGAGCGCATCGGCGCGCATGCTGGCGCACGGCGAAAAGCTGCAGATGTATCTCTCCATGCCCAACAAGATCGGCCCGGCGATCACCACCAGCAACGTGGTTGCCGACCTGAAGGGAAGCGAGCTGCCGAACGAAGTGGTCATCCTGGGCGCGCACCTGGATTCCTGGGAGCTGGGCACGGGCGCGCTGGACAACGGCTGCAACGCGGCGCTGGTGATTGACGCGCTTCGCTCCATCAAGGCGGCCGGAGTTCGTCCGCGGCGCACGATTCGCTTCATCCTGTTCTCCGGCGAAGAGGAAGGCCTGCTGGGCTCGATGGCGTATGTGCGCGCGCATCGCAGCGAGCTCGACAACGTGGTCGCGGAAGTGGTGCTCGACGAGGGTTCCGGCGCCATCACCAGCTTCGCCACCGGCGGCCGCAAGGACGTGGATGCCGCGCTGGCGCCGATGCTGGAGCCGTTCGCGCAGTGGAAGGCCAACGTGGTGACCAATGACGCTACGGTGGGTACCGACAATTACGATTTCATGCTGGAAGGCGTGCCGACCATCCTGCCCGATCAGGAGGCCGCGAATTATCTGGAGAACTACCACGCCGTGTCCGACACCTACGACAAGGTGGACTTTCCGCAACTCAAGAAGAACGAAGCCATGGCGGCGGAACTGGTGTTTGAGCTGGCGAATGCGCCGCAGCGGCTGGGACCTCGCTACACGCGGTCGCAGGTGGAGGCGACCTTCCCCGAGACGCATCTCGACGACCAGATGAAGGGCTTCGGGCTGTGGGAAGACTGGGCCAGCGGCCAGCGCGGGCGGGAAAAGTAGACGGAGAGACCCAGGTTAGCGTCCAAACCCGGGACGCGAACCTGGGGCACCAGCAACTGACTACTGACTACTGGCTACTGATTTACGATCTTCCACACCACGCCGCAGCCGTAGGTTGAGCCCTGATAGCAGTTGGTTCCCGTTCCCCCTAGCGACGCGGTTCCATACAGATTGCCTTGAGCGTCGATCACGACATTGCTGATCGGACCTTCGCCGTCGCTGCCGCCGGTGAAATCGTAGAGGTCGGTGTAGGTCCAGCCATCAGCGGAGGGACTGAGTTTGAACACCGAGCCACGGTCGTAGGCGCCATCCTCGTAGGTTGTGCCATACAGGTTGCCGGCGGAATCCATGGTCAGGCTTTCACGCGGGCCGTAGTCGCCGGTAAACGAGTACAACAGCGAGAAGTTCCAGGTGCCGGCCGACAATTCAAAGACGGTTCCCCCGTTGCCTATTCCTCCAGAAACGGTAGTGCCGTAGAGATTGCCGGCGCTATCGGCGATAAAGGTCCCCTGAGGACCGTCGCCTCCGTTGCTTATGTTGTCGAGGTCGAGGGATCTCGTGGTCCTGCCAGCCGGAGCCGGACGGGGTCAACTGGTAAAGGAAGCCGCCATAGCCGGGGCCGTTATGCGAGCCATAGAGGTTGCCGGCCGGATCGAAGTTGAGGCCATTCATCGGGCCGCCATCGTAAAAGCGGTTGTAGATGAGCGATTCGGTCCAGCCACTGCCCGAGTGCGACACCTCGTAGGCGGCGCCATAGTCGCTGGAGCCGCCATTGATGGACGTGCCATAGAGATTGCCGGCTTGGTCCACGGCCAGCGGTCCACCCGTAGGCCTGCCAGTATCCGGACTGCTCGGGAAACGATAGATCACGGTCTCATCCCACGCGCACTGTACGCTCCCGCAAAACGACGGCGCTGGAGTCAACTGGAAGGCGGTGCCACAGCCTCCATACCCACTGTCCCCGCAAGTGTTGTTCACGATTCCGCCGGAGTAGGTGGTACCGTACAGCGCTCCGTTGGGAGCGAATACCATGCGGGCCTCCGGATTGGCGCCGTCGTTGGGGCCGCCATGGAATTCATAGAGCGGTTGAAACACCCAGCCCGTTCCCGACGGCTTCAAGCGGAACGCGGCACCGCATCCGTAATCCACGATGGGGCAGGCCGAACCGGTGCCACCTTCGGTGGCCGTGCCGTAAAGGTTTCCTGCGCGGTCGATGGTCAAGCCGGCAACAGGAACGGCGCCGTCCGCTCCACCGGTGAAGTTGTGAATGACCTGAAAGGTTTGGGCGTGCGACTGAGCGCCTGGAACAACGGCGAGAACTGCGGCCAAACCGATCAAGGTTACGAGCTTTGCTGTTCGGGCTGGTAGGGTGATGTCGAAAATCGAGAGCAGGATTTGCTGCGGCTTTGCCATACGGATCCCCCTTTTGGGTCTGGCTTGCGAAGGAAGGTATCATGCCGCGCGAGCAGAGCAACTTAATTGTGGATTACGGTCTAATGGCTGGGCGCGAAAGGATTTAGCTTGGGATATTTCCGGGCTACAGCGACGCCTACTTGCCCGGATTCTCCTTGGCCAGCCGCTGCCGAAGCTGTTCCGTCGCGTGGTCGGCCAGCTTGCGGCATGCCGAGCCATCGAAATGCGGTTGTGGCTTGCCCTCGATCCGCCATGCCTTGATGTCATCCCACTCACCCGATACGTCGGGGTGGGCGGTCAGGAGAATGTCGCATGGCACCGTCCGCAGAAACTCAAAGCTCTTCTGAAATCCTGCGAGCAGCAGGACATGGTCGGTGAACTTGTATCCGTCCGCCGAAACCGGCGTCAGGCTATCGGCGTAAACCATATGCAGGCAGCGATCGCCCTCGCACGACTCCCACGTCCAACTGGTTCCCCCCGGGGTGTGACCGGGCGTCAGGTGGGCGGTGATGGCGATATCGCCGACGCGAAAGGTCTTGCCCATCGTGCAAGCGCTCTACATTTCTGGCTCGCGCAATCGGCTGGATGGTCCCGTACTGGGGATCGTCTTTCGCCAGACCGGTGCCGGTCAAGACCGCTGCGCTCCAGTCGCTGGCGGCAACGCGCGCTCCGCTCATCCGCTGGAGTTCAGCAATGCCGCCGGCGTGATCGGAGTGAACATGGGAATTCAGGATCAGCTTCACGTCTTCGATGCGGAAGCCGAGGCTGCGAATGTGGTTCGCGATCTGCTCAGCCGATTCGGGCAGGGCCCCGTCGATCAGTATGTCTCCTTTGCTGGACGTAATCAGAATCGAGCTCAGCCCGCTCGGCCCCACGAAGTAGGTATTGCCGAAGATGCGAAAAGGCTGCTGCGGGGCATTCCACTCAGCGCATTGCGAGCACGAGGCGGCGGGGGTCTGCCCGGCCATGAAGCTCGATGACAAGAGAACTAAAGATAAGAGCAGCCAGGTTTTGTTTTTCGTGTTCATAGGGCATTGATGAGGTAATCGGCGTTATCAAAAATAATGCCGGGCGGATGGCCCGGCATTTTGGTTGATGCGCGCCGCTTACTGGCTGGGCGGCGGGGTGGTCTTCTTCGGAGTCGTCGTCGCAGGTTTGTGCGTCGTACCTGTGCCGGCCTTATGCGTCGTGCCGGTACCCGCCTTGTGCGTCGTGGTAGCGGCATGTCCCGGCTGGATGATCTTGATGTGCGTGATCTTCACCGCCTCGAAGGGCTTGTCATCGCGGGGATCGGCGGCCACACGCGCAATCTTCTTTACCACATCGAGGTCCTCGCACTGGCCGAAGATGGTGTGCTTGCCGTCAAGCCAGCGGCGTAGGAACTTCGGTGATGAAGAACTGGCTGCCGTTGGTGCCGGGGCCGGAATTCGCCATGGCCAGCCGTCCCGGCTGATCGAACTTCAGGGAGGGGCTGATCTCGTCCTTGAAGGTGTAGCCGGGATCGCCCATGCCGTTACCTTCGGGATCGCCGCCCTGGATCATGAAATTCGGGATGACGCGATGGAAGATGGTGCCGTCGTAGAGCGACACGCCATGCTTCTTGGCGTGAGTGACGGGATTGGTCCAGTCCTTGGTGCCATTGGCCAGGCCGATGAAGTTCTTCACCGTCAGCGGCGCCTTATCGGGGAAGAGCGTGCAATTGATGTTGCCGTCGGTGGTCTCGATGATGGCCTTGGTGATGGCCGGCGGCTTCTGCGCGCTGGCCTCCGTCCGGGAGTGCTGGGTGGAGGTGGTGCTGCTGTGCGTGGTGGACGTACCGGAGTTTTGGGCGGCGGCGAAGCCGGTGAGTGTGAAGCAGAGAATAGCCGTTAGAAAGTTACGCATGGTATCTCCAAGTGTATCCGCTACTGAAGTAGGCCGGGCGTCATCTCGCGCCGGGCACTCTAGTTAGACTCGTTCTTCATCTGTTGCGAAACCTGCTCCACCTGGCGAAAGACACGCAGCAGGTTGCCGCCGAGAATCTTGTGCAGGTCGTCGGCGCTGTAGCCGCGCTGGTAAAGCGCCTGGGTAATCTTCGGCAGGTCGGCCGCCGAATCAATCCCCTCGGGCGAGCAGTCAATGCCGTCGAAGTCCGAGCCCAGGCCGACGTGGTCCACGCCCGCAACCTTGATCATGTGATCAATGTGGTCAATCAGGTCGCTGAACGGCGGACGCGGCAGCTTGAGTGCCAGTTTCGCCCTGGCTTCCGTGAGTTCCTTCTTTACTTCGGGCGTCTGCGGCTTGATGAATAACTGCTGCACCCGCTCGTAATCGGGATCCTTCTGCACGTCCAGCTGGTGCGCGGTCTCGCGATACTTGTCGGAGACGAAGGCGCAATAGAAATTAGCCTGAGCGACGCCGCCGTTCTTGGCCAGCGCCCGCAGCATGTCGTCGGTCATGTTGCGCGGAGCATTGGTGAGTGCGCGCGACGACGAGTGCGATGCGATGACCGGCGCCTTGCTGGTGGCCAGTGCGTCATAGAAGGTGCTGTCGGCGACGTGGGAGATGTCCACCATCATGCCCATGCGGTTCATCTCGCGTACTGCCTGGCGGCCCAGGTCGGTGAGCCCGCCATGATGCTGGACGGTCTTGTCGTCCATATCGCCGCTGGAATCGCCGAGCTCGTTGGTATTGGACCAGGTGAGGGTCATGTAGCGCACGCCCAGGCGGTAATAATCGCGCAGCACGCGGATATCGCCGTCAATGGCATGCCCGCCTTCAACGCCCATCAGCGCAGCCAGCTTGTGCTCGTGGTGCGCGGTCTCGATGTCCTGGGTGCTGAAGGCCATCATCATCTTGTCGGGATGGCGGCGCGCCTGCTCATACACCGAGTCAATCATGTCGAGCGCGCGCTTGATTTCCTTGCCTTTGAATTCCTTGGGCTCGACCCAGATGGAGAAGAATTCCGCGCCCAAGTTGCCGGCCTTGATCTTGTTGAAGTCGAGATAGCCGGTGCCGGCGTCCTGCGAGAGATCGAAGTTTTCGTCCACGAAGCGGCCGGGCGTGTCGGCGTGGGTGTCAATCACGATGGCGGAATCGTGGATGGCCTGGGCCTTGGCAGCATCTTGCGGGGAAAGCGCTTTCGCGGAGGATGCTGCGGTTTGCGCCGCAGCGGAGGTAAGAGCCAAAAAAGCGAATAGAGCGAGCCGAGGTAGATTTCGCATCAGCGGGATAGGGCACTCAAGAGAATTCGTACAGTGGATTGTACATGACACTGACGGTGCCGGCTTCGACCGCAAGCTTTGGAAACGGCCTACGGGCTGCCTATACGAGCGAAGAGGGAACCGCTAAACTTTGATCAACCAAGATGAGGAGGCGATGTAACCTGTGGCTGACTTTGCGGAATATAAAGCGCGCATTCTGTCCTATGTTGAGGGCAAGGACCCGATCGAAGTTCAGCGGCAAACGCCTGAGGTGCTGGCGCAGCTCATCGCCGGCGTTCCTGATGCCAAGCTTCGCGAACGGCCTGGTTCCGAGAAGTGGTCGGCGGCAGAGCTTTTGGCCCACCTGGCCGACGCGGAGGTCGGATGTTTCTGGCGCTACCGCCAGATGATTGAGCATGACGGCAGCCCGCTGCTTCCGTACGACCAGGAACTCTGGAACAGGCTGGGCGATAACGGCTCGCGTTCGCCAGCTGAGTCGCTGCAGTTGTTTCGCCTGCTGCGGGAGAGCAATGTTGGAATGCTGGAGCGGCTAAGCGGCGAGCAGTGGGAGCGTCACGGCATGCATGCCGAGCGCGGCCGGATGAGCGTGCGCGATCTGGCAGCGCAGATCGCCGGGCACGACCTGAACCATCTGGAGCAAATCCGCGGGATTCTGGCGCCACGGTCGTAGGGAGGCGGTCAAGTTTCGCCAGCAACGGCAGGCTGTCAACAGCCGAGGACGCCATAAAATGCTCTTATCCAGGTTTCTGGTATCGAGCCCGAAGGGCGATAGCTGACAGCCCCGCCCTTCAGGGCGGGGTAGGTGAACAAGTGGATGTTAGAGTGCCTTCAGGCACGACAGGCCGTTATCTTGTTATCCAAATCACAAGAGCGCGATTGGGTTTTGATATCCGCAGGTGAGGAACCAGCCCGAAGGACAACGGGCTGATACCCCTGTCCTTCAGGGGAAGGCGAGGCATGAAGGTGACAGCGCCTCCGAGACACGACAGTCCTTTGCCCGCACACGCCATTGTGCGTAATGTCACCGCCGGGACGCAGGGGTGCATCTACAGTCATCCCATGGCCCACACTCTCTCTCGCAATCTGGTCCATTGTGTCTTTAGCACCGACGGCCGCCTCGACCTCATTCCGGAACCTGAACGGTTGCATCAGTACGTCTGCGGAATCGCAAGGGCAAAAAGCATACCGGTGCTGGCGATTGGCGGCACCAAGAATCATCTACACATTTTGTTGGCATTGCCCCCGGCTATACCGCTCGCAAAGGTGGTGCAGGACTTGAAGGGAAATTCGTCCAAGTGGCTGGGCGAACTGACGCCGAAATTTGCGTGGCAAGGCGGATATGGAGCGTTCAGTGTCAGCGAATCGAAACGCGAGCAGGTGATAGCTTACATCGCGGGACAAGCGGAACACCACCGGAATTACAGCTTCGAGCAGGAGTACCTGTCGCTATTGCGAAAATCTGGCATCACGTTCGATCCGGCGCTGGCGCTTGGATAACGGTCTGCCGTGCCTGAAGGCACTCTGACCTTCACGCATCGCTCACCCCCGCCCTGAAGGGCGGGGCTATCAGCTGTCGCCCTTCGGGCTGGTTCTAACCGGCGGATATTAATGCCCAACCCGCAGTTTTCATGTGACGCGAATCTTTGGGTGAATCGAAAAAAAAGAGCCCGGACTTAAGTCCGGGCCGGATAAGGCTATTCTCATTCTGCGGTGGTTGACGGTAACAGACGGAGAGTCGCGCCATCGTTGCGTAACGTGCTACCGGCGGAAGAAGTCCTTCACCGCCTGCCACATCACCTGGCCGCCGACATCGGCAATGGACTTGGTCAGAGGAATGTCCTTGGGACAGACTTCGACGCAGTTCTGCGCGTAGCCGCATTCCTGGATGCCGCCATCGCCCATCAGCGCGGTCAGGCGTTCCAGTTTCAGCGCCTTGCCGGTGGGATGGGCATTGAACAGCCGCACCTGCGAGATGGTGGCAGCGCCCACGAAGCCGGTCTTGTCGTTGAACTGCGGGCAGGCTTCCATGCAGCAGCAGCAGGAGATGCATCGCGACAGGGGATAGAGCTCTTCCTGGGCCAGCGGCATCTGCCGGGGGCCGGGGCCGAGATCGTAGGTGCCATCAACTGGTACCCACGACTTGGTGAGCTTCAGATTCTCGAAGAGCACGCCGCGGTCCACGGAGAGATCGCGTACCACCGGGAATTTGGAGAACGGTTCCAGCGTGATGGGCTGCTTGAGCTGGTCAATCAGCGCCGAGCATGCCATCTTGGCGGTGCCATTAATGACCATGGCGCAGGAGCCGCAGATTTCTTCCAGGCAACTGGAATCGTAGGTGACCGGCGTGGTGGCCTTGCCGTCGCGGGTGACCGGCTTGGCGGCAATGTCCATCAGCGCCGAGGTAATGTTCATGCCGGGACGATGCGGCAGTTCGAACTCTTCCCAGAAGGGCTTGGATTCGGGAGTAAGCTGGCGCTTAATTCTGATGATTACGGTTTTCGAATTCGCCATGATCGTTTTTCTTCGTGGTGCTCACCCGGAGCACGGAGCAGGTGGGTCAATGACCACTGCGCGCGCTCCACAGCAGGACTGCACCTAAAATCAGTAATCCGATAACTTCAAAGTTGTTCATCAAGTCGTGGGCAATCCACGCCGAGGCGATGGCCGCCAACCCGAGAACAAAATAAATCAGCCGATGCACCTTGCCGATGTTGCCGACCAGTTGCATAACAAGTCCTAAGTGGCTGCGTCATAACGGCGCGGCCGCGGCTTAATCAGCGATGTATCCACCGGCGCGCCCTCAAAGCGGGGCTCGTCGGCATCGGCAGCAAAATACGCCTTGGTGGTCTTCAACCAATTAGTGTCGTCGCGATCCGGATAATCCGGCTTGTAATGCGCGCCGCGCGACTCATTGCGCGCCTCCGCGCCCTGTACGATCACGCGCGCCAGTTGCAACATGTTGTAGAGCTGCCGGGTGAAGACGAACGACGTATTGGCCCACATGGAGCGGTCGCTCAGGTTCACGTTGCGATAGCGCTCCAGCAGTTCCACCAGCTTGGCGTCGGTATCCTTCAGGTTCTTGTTGTAGCGGATGACGGTGCAATTCTTGGTCATCACGTCACCCAGCTCGCGCCACAGCAGGAAGGGATTCTCGTTGCCCTGGTTGCTCATCAGGCGGGCGTTGATCTCTTCCTGGCGCTTGCGCTCCGAGTCGAAGGCGCCGTTGCCGGCCGCGGCCGAGGACTTCATCAGATTACGGCCGTACTGTACCGCATTGGGCCCGGCGATGAAGCCGCCGGAAATGCAAGACACCAGTGAGTTGGCGCCCAGGCGGTTGGCTCCGTGAATAGAGAAGTCGCACTCGCCGCTGGCGTACAGTCCGGCGATGTTGGTCTTCTGCTCGGCGTCCACCCACAGCCCACCCATGGTGTAGTGCATGCCGGGGAAGATCTTCATCGGGGTGTCGCGCGGATCGTCGCCGACGAACTTCTCGTAAATCTCGAGGATGCCTTCCAGTTTGCGATCCAGCAACCCACGGTCAATGTGGGTCAGGTCGAGATAGACCATCGGCTGTCCGTCAATGCCGAGGTTGTGCTCGTACACCACCTTGTGAATGGCGCGGGTAGCGATGTCGCGCGGTACCAGGTTGCCGTACTTGGGATACCACTCTTCCAGGAAGTACCAGCGCTCTTTTTCGGGGATACTCTTGGGATCGCGCTTGTCGCCGGGAGTGCGGGGCACCCACACCCGGCCGCCTTCGCCGCGGGCCGATTCCGACATCAGTCGCAGCTTGTCTTCGCCGGGAATGCAGGTGGGATGCACCTGGATGAATTCGCCGTTGGCGTAGAATGCGCCCTGCTGATACAGCGCCGACTGCGCCGAACCGGTGCAGACCACCGAGTTGGTGGACTTGCCGAAGATGGCGCCGATGCCGCCGGTGGCCATGATGACCGCTTCGGCAGGGAAGGTCTTCACTTCCATGCTGCGCAGGTCAATGGCGCAAATGCCGCGGCAGACGCGCTCGCCGTCAATCACGCCGGAGAGGAATTCCCAGGCTTCGTACTTCGTGACCTTGCCTTCGGCTTCGTAGCGGCGGACCTGTTCATCCAGCGCATAGAGCAGTTGCTGACCGGTGGTGGCGCCGGCAAAAGCCGTGCGGTTGTAAAGTGTGCCGCCGAAGCGCCGGAAGTCGAGCAGACCTTCAGCGGTGCGGTTGAAGGGCACGCCCATGCGGTCCAGCAGGTCAATGATGCCGGGAGCGGCCTCGCACATGGTCTTCACCGGCGGCTGGTCGGCGAGGAAGTCGCCGCCATACACGGTGTCGTCAAAGTGCTGCCAGGTTGAGTCGCCTTCGCCCTTCAGGTTCTTGGCGGCGTTGATGCCGCCCTGGGCGCAGACCGAATGCGATCGCTTGACGGGAACGATGGAGAACAGGTCAACATGTCCTCCCATTTCGGCGATCTTAATGGTGGCCGCCAGTCCCGCCAGCCCGCCACCTACCACGATGATCTTCGGATTAGTTGCCATGTCGCTCTTGACGCTAAAAATTTATGAGTACAAGCAGGCCGTAAAACTGCCCGTCAGTCATGTTCGACGTAAGGAACCTGGCTCGCCGGGGTCCGGGTGAAACCGGTAATGGACCACAGCCCGATGCCCACCAGTAACACCGCCAGTCCCAGGCAGACGAAGCCGAATTTCTTGCGCGCGCTGGCGCCCACGGTAATGCCCCACTTGGCGGCAAACAGCCACACCCCGTAGGAGAAATGCCACGAGGCGGCGATGATGCCGACCACGTAAATGGCCACCGTCCAGGGATTCTGGAAGTCGAACCACACCTTGGAGAATGCACTGTTATAGCCGCCATCCATCAGGTGGACGCCGGTGAAGCGCATATCCCAGACGTGATAGGCGATATAGATGAGGGCGATGATGCCGGTCCAGCGCTGCGAGGTGTAGAGCCAGTTGCCGGTCCAGGGATACTCGGCGACGTTGGAATCGCCGCGATACCAGATGTAAAGCCCGTACAGCCCGTGGAATAGCAGGGGAATGAAGATGAAGACCCACTCCAGAATGTGTACGAAGGGCAGGCTGGTCAGGAATTTCACCTGGTCGTTATAAGCCTGCACACCCTTGGTAGCTTCCGAGTTGGAGATGAAATGCTCGATGAGAAACGCGCCGATGGGGACAATGCCGGACAACGAATGCAGTCTGCGAAGCAGGAAAGAAGAACCCTGGCCGGCGCGTAAGGGAGCAACCCCCGGTTTGATTCGAGCGGAGCTGTTATCGACAGAACTGGCAGATGAAGCCACTAAGCCCACTCCTTATTAGTTCAGCAATGATAGGCGAACCTTTGATTATCAAATTCGCCATGAGCGCAAGTCAAGAAAACCGGATGCACTGATTCGATGCTTCCGGAGGTGGGCAGGAACCGGAACGAAGCAGCGCAGTCAGAATATCGGCGACGACGGGCGTGCGCGTGTGACGCGGGTCACAATCCCCTATGATTTCTTGCCGAGCTATGCCGGAGTGTGTGGGTGGCGCTCTTCCTGCTCATCCTCCCACTCCAGAAAGGCGCGAAAGGCCGCACCGCGATGGCTGTGAACGGCCTTTTCTTCCGCGCTGAGCTCGGCGAAGGTCTTGCCGATCTCGGGAAAGAAGAACAGCGGATCGTAGCCAAAGCCGTTGGAACCGCGCTGCTGGCGAAGAATGCGGCCTTCGGCCGTGCCGTGAAAGACGCCGACAGTGTGTCCGTTGCGCGCCGCTGCGATCACGCAGACGAAGCGTCCGTTGCGGAAGTCGTCGGGAACGTCGTGCAGCTCGCGCAGCAGGCGAGCGTTGTTGGCTTCGTCATCGGAATTGGCGTGGGTGTCGCCGGGGGCATGCTCGTCGGCGGCGAAGCGTGCCGAGCGCACGCCGGGCGCGCCCTTCAGCGAAGCCACTTCCAGACCGGAATCGTCGGAGATGACCAACTCGCCTTCCGCGAACTTGCTGTAGAACTCCGCCTTCTTGCGAGCGTTGGCCTCGAAGGTGGCTCCATCCTCGATCACCTCGGGCAGGGAAGCGAAGCCGGGCACGACTTCCACGGCGACGTTATGCGCGGCCGCCGCGCCGACCAGGTCGCGAATCTTGCCGGGATTGGAGGTGGCTACCAGGACGCGCTTCATCGCCTACCAAAATATCAGAGCGGCCAGCGCCACCGAGCATGGCGAAATTCCTCCGCCGGTATTCAATTCCGCAAGTCTCTGACTGCGGTTCATCTTCTTTTAATCACGCATTGACGCGCAGTTCACCTCGCTTCGATATCAAGGTCAGGCGACTCTTCGGCCAGCGTGCCGGAATCGTGAGGTGAGGAGGAATATGCGTCAGCTACTCTCTGCTACTTTGATGGCGCTGATGACCGTGGGACCGATGGTCCAGCCGCAAGCGGCGGCAGCCACCCACACGGGAAATACAGCCACGCCCATCAAGCATCTGGTGGTGATCTTCCAGGAGAACGTCTCCTTCGATCACTATTTCGCCACCTATCCGTACGCCACCAATCCCGCGGGAGAGCCGGCGTTCACCGCTCTGCCGAATACCCCCAGTGTGAACGGACTTGTGGGCACGTTGAGCATGGTCAACCCCAACCTGAATCCGGCCAACGGCGCCGGTGCCACCAATCCCTTCCGCCTGGACCGCTCGCAAGCCGCGACCGCCGACCAGGACCACGACTACACGCCTGAACAGCTGGCCTTCGACGGCGGCCTGATGGACCTGTTCCCCGCAATACCGGCGTCGCCGGTCCGCCTCCGGGACAGCCGAGCATCGTGGACACCACCGGCCTGACGATGGGCTACTACGACGGCAACACCGTTACCGCGCTGTGGAACTACGCGCAGCACTTCGCCATGAGCGACAACTCCTACGACACCAACTTCGGTCCCTCGACGCCGGGCGCGCTGAACCTGGTCTCCGGCCAGACCAACGGCGTCACGGACAATGAGAACGGCACCGGCGCCATCATTGGCGACGGCAACGGCGGCTACTACGGTCATCAGCGACGCCGACCCGCTGGGCGATGTCTGCTCCACCACCACCGGCGAAGTCTTCCAGATGAGCGGCCAGAACATCGGCGACCTGCTGAACGCCGCGGGCGTGAGCTGGGGCTTCTTCGAAGGCGGCTTCGATCTGACCATCACCAATCCCAACGGCACCACCGGCTGCCATCGCACCACCACTTCCACCATCACCGGAACCACCAAGGCCGACTACATCCCGCACCACCAGCCTTTCCAGTACTACGCCTCCACCGCCAACCTGCACAGCACACCCGTCCGACTTCGGTGGCTTCGATCGGACAGCAGGGCGACGCGGCGAACCACCAGTACGACATCCACGACTTCTTCGACGCCGTGAACGCCGGCAACTTCCCGGCGGTCAGCTTCCTGAAGGCCCCCGGCTATCAGGACGGCCACGCCGGCTACTCCGATCCCCTCGATGAGCAGACGTTCGTCGTGGACACCATCAACTTCCTGCAGCAGCAACTCGGACTGGGCGAGCACCGCGGTGGTCATCGCCTATGACGACTCCGACGGCTGGTACGACCACCAGCTTGGCCAGATCGTGAACACGTCGCAAACCTCGGCCGACGGACTGAACGGCGCCGGACTGTGCGGCACGGTGGCGCCGTTGCTCTCCGGCATCAACGCTTCGCACGCCCAGGGACGCTGCGGCTACGGTCCGCGTCAGCCCATGATGGTGATCTCGCCTTATGCGCGCCAGAACTACGTGGACCACACCATGACCGACCAGAGCTCGATCATCCGGTTCGTCGAGGACAACTGGCTGGCTGGACAGCGCATTGGCAACGGCTCGTTTGATAGCATCGCCAATTCCATCTCGTCGATGATGGGATTTGCGCCTACGGCCTGCAAACGCTACGTGCTGTTGAACGACAGCACCGGCGAAGTAACGGCATCGGGCTGCGCGCATCTGTAGCGCACCCGGCCGCGGCCGACAACGAAGTTGGTAGGACGGCATCGGATGCGGGCGAACCTGCCTGCATCCTTTGCCGTTTGCGCGCATTCAGGCGGCAAGGAAATATGAGAGGGAAATGGTGATATCGCGCCGGCGGTTCTTGCGGCAATCGTCCATCCTGGCTGGCGGAGTGCTCGGCCACGGCGGCTTGGCTCACGCCATGAGCCACGTCATGGCATCGCAGCCCAATACCCTGAATGCCAGCACCCTGACGCCGTTCGTGGATGCGCTGCCGATTCCGCCGGTGGCGAAGTCCGCAGGCAAGCGGTCGGTTCCCGGAGATCCCAAGACCCAGGCGACCCTCTACCGGGTGGCGGCACAGCCGGCGCAGATGAAAATCCATCGCGACCTGAAGCCGACGCGCTTCTGGGCGTATGGCGGGTCGGTGCCCGGTCCCACTTTTGACGTGCAGAAAGACGAAGAGGTGCTGGTGGAGTGGGGCAATCAGCTTCCGGCGCAGCATTTTCTGCCTATTGATCATCGCCTGCACGGCGCCGAGGCCGACAAGCCGCAATCGCGCACGGTGGCGCACTTGCACGGCGGTATGACGCCCCCGGACAGCGATGGCTATCCTGAGGACTGGATCGTGCCCGGCAAGTCGCAGCTCTATCACTATCCCAACCATCAGGATGCGGCGACGCTCTGGTATCACGATCACGCCATGGGCATTAATCGGCTGAATATTTACGCCGGCATGTTCGGGATGTATCTGGTGCGCGACGAGGCCGAGGCGCAGCTCAATCTTCCCAAGGGAAAGTACGAAATTCCGCTGGCCATCTTTGACCGGCTGATCACGCCGGAAGGTCAGCTCTACTATCCCGAATCCGGCAAACCCGGCGCGCCGTGGGTGCCGGAGGTTTTCGGCGACGCCATTCTGGTGAACGGCAAGCTGTATCCCTATCTCGAGGTCGAGCCGCGCAAGTATCGCTTCCGCATCCTGAATGCCAGCAATGGCCGCTTCTATCACTTGTCGCTGGATAACGGCCTGGCCTTCCAGCAGATCGGCACCGATCAGGGATTGCTGCCAGCTCCGGTTACGGCAAAGAAGCTGATGATCGCGCCGGGCGAGCGCCTGGATGTTGTGGTGGACTTCAGCCAGAGTCGCGGCGCGCAGATTGTGCTGAAGAGCGATTCCTTCGCCATCATGCAGTTTCGAGTGTCGGCTGGTAAAGTTGCCGACGACAGTTCGCTGCCGGCGACGCTCCGGCCGGTGCCGCGAATGGCGGAGAGCGACGCGTCGAAGACTCGCATTCTGACGCTGGACGAATATCGGAACCTGGTAGCCGAGCCGGTGATGATGCTGCTGAACGCCACCTACTGGCATCAGCCGGTGACGGAAAATCCCGCGCTGCACAGCACGGAAATCTGGAGCTTTCGTGAATCCCACCGACGACTCGCACCCCATCCACCTGCACGGCGTGCGCTTCCAGATTCTCGACCGCCAGTCCTACGAACCGTGGGCCTACCAGACGAAGAAGGAGTTTCGCTTTTTCGGACCTCGGGTGCCGCCGCAGCCCTGGGAGGCGGGCTGGAAGGACACGGTGCGCGCCGATCCGCGCATGGTGACGCGCATCATCGTGCGCTTCGAAAGCTATGCCGGACGCTACGTCTGGCATTGCCACATCCTGGAGCATGAAGACAACGAGATGATGCGGCCCTACGAGATTGTCGCCGGATAACGTGCGATATTTGCCTGCCGCAGTACAATGACCGAACCATGTTGGGGTCGGGCTCATGAAAATCCAGGACGTGCGGCGCGAGTTTCCCGCGCTGGAGCGGCAGGTGTTTCTCGATTCGGCGTGCGTCAGCCTGGCGCCGCAGTGCGCCGTCTCGCGCCTGCGCGAGTTCCTCGACATGGTCGCCTTCTGTCCGTCTGGATCGTCCACGCAACATCACCTTGATATGGACGCGATGCGCAGCGCGGCGCGTCCGGAGATTGCGCGGCTGATTCACGCCAACGAAGCTGACATCGCGCTGGTCGAGAGCACCACGCATGGCCTGAGCCTGGTGGCCAACTCCATCCCGTTCAAAGCAGGCGATCGCGTGCTGCTGTGCGATCTGGAATTCCTGGAGGTCGCGGTTCCCTGGACGCAGAAGCGCGACGAACTCGGCATCGCCATTGACGTGGTGCGCAATCGCGACGGCCGCGTGCTGATCGAAGACATCGAAGCCGCGATTCGTCCGCAGACCAGGGTTGTCGCCATCAGCTCGGTGCAGTGGAGCAACGGCTTTCGCTGCGATCTGGATGCGCTCTCGCGCCTGTGCCGCGAACGCGCAGATTTTCCTGGTCGTGGATGCCATCCAGCAACTGGGCGCGATTCCGCTCGACGTCACGAAGACGCCGGTGGACGCACTCGCCTGTGGCGGTCACAAGTGGCTGATGGCGCCGTTCGGCTGCGGCTTCCTCTATCTCAGTCCGGAGTTTCGCGCTGGCGTGAAGCCGCCGCTGGCGGGCTATCTGGGGGTGACCGAGCCGGAGGGCGGCTGGGGTACGTACTTCCGGACGCCATCCATCACGCCGGTACGCGATTACAAGTTTGTCGACGACGCTCGCCGATGGGAGAACGGTGGGACATCGAATTATCCCGGCGCGATCGGATTGGCGGAGTCGGTTGGGCTGATCAACCGAGATTGGCATCGAGACCATCGGCCAGCACGTCTTCGACCTCACCGAACATCTCATGCGCGGCCTGCGGCAGCAGGGCATTCGCGTGGTGACGCCGCTGGAGCCGGAGCATCGCTCCGGAATCGTCAGCTTCAGCCTGGGCAGCGTGGAAGAAGAAGTCGCGCTGATGGATTTTCTCCAGCAAAACAACGTGCTGGTCTCGGTGCGCTACACCTCGGGCGTTGGCGGAGTGCGGGTCTCGTGCCATCTCTTTAACACCGGCGACGATCTCGACCGCCTGCTCGAACTGGTGGGCGCCTATCATGCGCCACCATGCCGGATCGGTGGCCTGATGGCGACCGAGCCCGCTGCCAGCGCAAGAACCCAGCGCATGATCTGATCGCCAACGAACACGGCCTGCAGCGTCAGCTCAGCGAGCGCCAGCTTGGCATGATCGCCATCGGCGGGGCCATCGGCACTGGGCTATTTCTGGGCAGCGCGCTTGTCGGTGCGGGCCGCCGGCCCGGGCGTCATCCTCAGCTACATCTTTGCCGGGCTGATTGCGCTGCTGCTGATGGGCTGCCTGTCGGAGATGGCGGTGGCTCATCCCACCGCGGGCTCGTTCGGCGTGTATGCCGAAATCTATCTCTCGAACTGGGCGGCTTCGTGGTGCGCTACACCTACTGGGCGGCGCAATCCATTGCCGTCGGCGGCGAGGCCGTGGCCGCGGCGATTTACACCCAGTGGTGGTTTCCCGAATACGCCGGCGTGGGCGTGGGTAGTGTTCTATTCGGTGATGCTGATTTACGTGAATGCGCGCAGCGTGGGCGCCTTCGGAGCGTTCGAGTATTGGTTCTCGATGATCAAGGTGAGCGCCATCGTGGTTTTCATCCTGCTGGGCGTGGCCATCCTGCTGGGCATCCATCAGCAGCGGCCGATTGGGCTGGAGAACTTCCGCGTGCACGGCGGCTTCCTGCCGAAAGGCTGGACGGGCGCGTGGCTGGCGCTGTCGTTCGTCATCTTCAGCTACATCGGCACGGAGATTGTCGCGGTGACGGCCGGCGAGGCGCGCGATCCCGAGCGCGCGGTGCCGCGCGCCATGCGCACCATGCTGGCACGGCTGGTGATTTTCTATGTTGGCGCCATCAGCATCCTGGTCGGCGTCATTCCCTGGACCGCAGATCCAGCCGGGGCAGAGCATCACCGTCAGTCCGTTCGTGCGCGTCTTCGATCTCATGCACATTCCGGCGGCGGCGCAGATCGTCAACTTCGTAGTGCTGACGGCGGCGCTGTCGGGCATGAATTGCTGTCTCTATCTCTGCACGCGAATGATCTTCTCGCTCTCGCGCGGCGGCTATGCGCCGCAATTGCTGGGCCGCGTGACGCAGCAAAGGCGCACCGGTGCCGGCGCTGCTGTTTTCCGCCGCCGGATTGGCGCTGGCGGCAGTGATGGCCATCCGGTTTCCCAACACCGCCTACGTGTACATGTTCGGCATCGCGCTGTTCGGCGGGCTGTTCGTATGGTTCATGATTTTCGTGACCCACCTGGCGTTCCGTCCGCAAATGGCGCGCGCAGGGCGGACGCCGCCTGCCTGTGGAGATGCCGCTGTTCCCGCTGACCACCATCCTGGGCGCACTGGCGGTACTGGCCATCATCGTCTCGACCTGGTGGGTTCCGGGAATGAAGGTCGCGCTGGAAGCCGGTATTCCCTGGCTGCTGCTGCTGACGGTGCTCTACTTCGCCTGGGGACGGCAGCACAGCAAGGCCGCCCGGTTGCGACTGGTGCAGCGTCCAGACGCTCGCGACTCCAATTAACCTTGTCACGGTACTGCCGCCGCCCAGGGTTTATACTGGCGCGCGCAGAACTCTTCTTCATCGCGAGGCCTTATGAATCGCCTGTTGCTGCTGGTGCTGCTGCTTCCCGTGGTTGCGTTCGCCCAGGGTATGAACTCCGCAAAATCGAATGCCGCCAATGTCGCGTCTAACGCCAAGTTCGCCAAGATGACCGATCAGTTCATCAAGGATTCGCTGGCGCTCTCGCCGGTGAACGCCTCGCAGGCGGGCTATCACAAGTACGTTGACCCAAAGACAGGGAAGACTATTGAGCTCGACGCCGAACTCGATGATGTCGGGCCGGCCGGGGTTGAGGCGCAACGGAAGTTCTACAGCGAATGGCGCGAGCGCTTCCAGAAGGAGACGCCGGTAGCGGCGTTGAATCCCGAAGACGCCGCTGACTTCCGCCTGATTGACGACCAGATCGGGCTCAGCCTGCTGGAGTACGACCACATTCAGAGTTACAAGCACAATCCCACCGACTACGTAGAACTGGTGGGCAACGCGCTCTTCCTGCCGCTCACCGAGGATTACGCCTCGAAGGAAGTTCGGGTGGGCCACGTGGTGTCGCGCATCGAGCAGATTCCGCGCTTCGTTGAGCAGGCCAAGTCGGTGCTGGTAGATTCCGATCCCATCTTCATTTCCACCGCGGTGGAGGAAAACGACGGCAACCTCGACCTGATCGATTCGGTCGCGAAGGACATTACGCCGAACTCGCCGCTGATGGCGCGATACCAGAAAGCCGCGCCCGCGGCCAAGCAGGCGCTTACCGGCTTCAATGACTGGATGAAGAACGATCTGGCCAAGCGCGCCACCAACGGCCGCACCTGGCGGCTGGGCAACGAATGGTATGGGCCGAAATTCCACTATGTGATGGAAACGTCCATCGAGCCGTCGCAGTTGCTGGCCGATGCCGAAGCGGAGATGAAGTCGGTGCGGGCGGAAATGCTGCAACTGGCGATCCCTCTGCACAAGCAGATGTATCCCGACCACACCGATCACAGCGACCTGCAAGGCCGTGAGCGCGAGAACAAGATCATCAGCGAAGTTCTGAACAAGATCGGTGACGAACATCCCAAGCGCGACCAACTGATGCAGGCCATCGAAGCCGATCTGGAGGGAATCAAGCAGTTCATTCGCGAGAAGAAGATTGTGGCGCTGGGCACGCGCGACAATCTGAAGGTCATTCCGACGCCGGAATTCGAGCGCGGCATTTATTCTGTGGCTGGATTCCACGGCGCGCCGCCGTTGGAGCCCAACGCCGAGGCGCAATACTGGGTGACGCCTATCGATCCCAGCACGCCCGAGGCCAAGGCCGAGAGCAAGCTGCACGAGTACAACAACTACGCGCTGAAATGGCTGACCATCCACGAAGCGCTGCCCGGCCACTATGTGCAGTTTGAGCACGCCAACGATGTGGAGCCCCCGACGCGGCGCGTGCTGCGCAACCTGTTCGGCAACGGCGCCTACGTGGAAGGTTGGGCCGAATACATTGCGCAGGTGATGATGGACGAAGGCTTCCTGAACAACGATCCCAAGTTCCGCATGGTCATGCGCAAGATCCGGCTGCGCGTGCTGGCCAACACCATCCTCGACATCCGCCTGCACACCATGAATATGACCGATGAGCAGGCCATGGACCTGATGATGAATGACGCCTTCCAGACGCAGGCCGAGGCTGACGGGAAACTGGTGCGCGCCAAGCTGAGCTCGACGCAGTTGCCGACGTATTACCTGGGCATCCGCCAGTGGTTCGCGCTACGCAAGAATACGAGGCAGCCAAGGGCGCGAGCTTCAACCTGGAAGAGTTCCACAATCGCGCGCTGGATGAGGGGCCGCTGCCGATCGAGTATCTGGAGCGGATTATTCTGCCGGGAAGCCGATAGCTATTAGCTCTTAGCTTTTAGCTGTTAGCCATTGGCCACCCAGATTCGGGCACGGCGGCATGTGTGCCTCGAGCTAGGCAGGAAGGGCTTTTGGTCCAACAGGAGGAAATTGACGGTGGTCACGCCCGCCTCGCAGGTGCAGACGGAGAGCAAGAAGCTTTGTCTTGTCGAAATGGCGCTTCGGGAATGCTGTTTGTGAAGTTTTGTTAATACTGACGACTTGCGCGCGAAAGCTTAGAACTTTTTCGCTCCATCCTCGTCTATATCAGTAACCCAAATCCAAGGTAGGCGTTGGAAATCCCAACAGCAACCCAAGCCAGCGCCTACCGCCCCTAAGTATCAACCTTCTTAGTTCAGTTTTCCTGCAACCTCTTCCGCAGCCTGTAGGATTGCTCCTGCTTTCGCAATCCGTGCCAGAGTATTGATGTCCTTATAAAGCGGCCGGTCTTTGTCCAGCTTGCTCACGTGCTGACGAATCACGTTGTGTACCGCCTGCGTCGCGGGTGAGGGCCGCACCGGCGCGCGCAAATCGAAGGCCTGCGCCGCCGCCATCAGCTCGATCGCGATAATCTGCCAGCATTCTCGATGATCTGCCGCGTCTTGATCGCGGTGGTCATGCCCATGGAGACGAAATCTTCCTGATCGGCAGCGGCGGGAATGGAGCCGGCCGCGGCGGGATTGCTGAGCACGCGGTTCTCGCAGACCAGCGCGCCGGCGGTGTATTGCGAGAGCATCAGGCCGGAAAACATCCCCGCGCCCTTGTCAGGAAAGCCGGAAGTCCCATGGACAGATGCGGATTCATCAGGCGATTCATCCGGCGCTCCGACAAGGACCGCGACCGTGGTGAGCGACAAGCCGAGCAGCTCCAGAGCCAAAAGCCATGGGCGTGCCCTGGAAATTCGCGCCCGTGAGCACCAATTCTTCGTCCGGGAAAAATGACGGGATTGTCGGCCGCGTGATTCAGTTCGATTTCGAGCATATAGCGCGACCATTTGCAGGCGTCCCGCGCGGCGCCCACCACCTGCGGGCAGGAGCGCAGCGAATAGGCGTCCTGTACTTTTTTTCCCGGCCGCTGCAATAGTTCAGAACCCTCGGTCAAGCGGCGGATATTCTCGGCGCAGGCCTGCGCTCCGGGATATCCGCGCACCGGCGTGCATGCGCGGATCGTAGGCCGTGATGTTGGCATTCAGCGCTTCGAGCGTCATGGCCAGCGCGATTTCCTGCGTCTTGAGCCAGCGCTCGGCGTCGTACATCTGGAGGCAGCCCATGCCGGTGATCAGGTCGGAACCGTTGATGGCCGCCAGTCCATCGCGCTCGCGAAAAACGATGGTGGGAATGCCGGCCGCTGCATGCCCTCTGTGGCCGGAGCCGCGTCCCTGATAGAACACTTCGCCTTCGCCCATCATCGTGATGGCCGCCTGCGCCATCGGCGCCAGATCGCCGCACGCGCCCACCGAACCTTTTTGGCACATGACCGGCGTTACGCCTTTGTTCAGCATCTCCACTTGCGTCTCGACGATTTCATAACGAATGCCCGAATGACCCCAGCAATGGGTATTGAAGCGCGAGAGGATTCCCGCGCGGGCGTCTTCTTCCGAGCAAGGCTCGCCGCATCCGGCGGCGTGCGAATAAAGCAGATATTTTCTGAAATTCCTCGGCCTCTTCGGCGGTGAGCACCACGTCGGCCAGTTCGCCGATGCCGGTGTTTACGCCGTACATGATTTCGCGGCTTCGATCTTGCGTTCCAGCAGCCCGCGGCACTTATGGATGCGTGCGACGGCGTCGGGGTCGAGCGCGATTCTTTCGCCGGCGGCGGGCGATTTCCGCGACGTCTTCAATGGTGAGGAGTGTCCGTCCAGAACCACGGTGCGTGCTGTATGAGTGCGGGGTCTTTCCGTTGTGGCAGTGGTCATCATGGCCTCGCTTCGCGAATGCGAAGAGTTCTGCCAGAAATGTAGTCTGCTGCGGTGCGTCAGGGTATGACCGCTATCACCCGACGGCGTGACCGTCGGGGAGCAGCGGGTCCGGTACCGATGCCGTGCCAGAGCCCAAGGATTTTGGAAATGGCAAGAAGTTTTAAAAAACAATCTCCCGAATCTAGCGCGAACCTTTTTGTGCCCGGCTCGTCTATCTCAGTGACCCAAACAGGTGGGCGCTGGAAATCCCAACAGCAACCCAACACCAGCGCCTACCGTCCAATCACTCCGCGGAAATTTTCCAGCACCTGATTACCGCATTGCATACATGTTGATAATCCGTTCGATGGCGCGGCTGCAAACCGCGCAGAACCTCTCATAACGGGTGAACATGATGCAGTTTTCCTGCGGACGATAGTAGCCCTTCGCCTCGTAATTGGCGCCCTCGAACGCCCCCACGCGGTCGGAGTATTTGTCGGTGGCCAGCAATTCGTCCTCGTGCTTCTTCTCCTTATTGAACAGGGCGTTCATCTCCGACTCAGGCCGGTTTTCCTTGCGAATCTGCCGCCGCTCCGCCTGGATGTCGTGTTCATAGGCTTCAAACTCGGCCTTGCGCCACGGCGTCGGCACCGGCGTCCCTTGCACCACCAGGTCCTTCCACTTCAGCATTGCGGGGTCGAGCAGCGCGGTGACGTTTGGTTCCCACGGTTCGATGCGTTGGGGCGCCGCTTCGATAGCGACATCCGAGGTGTAATACTCGTCGGCCAATCCGGCGAAGTGGTGGCCGAATTCATGCACAACACGTAGGCGCCCACTCCCTGTCGGCGGCTACGGTGGCGTACAGGTTGAAGATGCCGCCTCCGCCATAGGTCTTGGCATTGGCCAGTATCTCGATGAACTCGTACGGAG
>CAVXQR010000015.1:0-58628 GCA_963763975.1 uncultured Acidobacteriaceae bacterium | reverse complement strand
CCCTCAAGCCGTACCGGCGCGCCCACGCGCACACCGCCGGCGTTGTCCACGTAAGCGCGAACCATCAGCTTCTTGGTGAACAGGCCGGTGGTGCCGGTCATGAAGAAAATCAGGATGGCGAGGGTGATGAGGGCAACGAGGACCGTTATCCCAACCCGGAGTTGCGACCACTGAACTTGTTTTTCGCTCGGCACGTTCTGCGGATCGCCCTCTTGGACACGCCTGCCGGGGGACAAGCGTTATCAATTGCACTCCGGGAAACCCCCGCATAATACCATGCGCCCCGCCAAGGCTAAAGCCCGCAATAAAAAGCGCCGGACCCCAGGGCCCGGCGCCTGCCGGATTGCGTCCTAGAGTTCCAGTTCGGCCCGAATGGTGTTGTCTTCCAGGCTGGAGAACATCTTGAAGCCCAGCCGGGTACAGAGGGCCCGCATTTCGCGGTTCTCCGGCAGCATGTTGGAGACCAGCCTGGTCAGCTTCTCGTCGCGTCCGAAGGCGACCAGCCGGCGGTAAAGCTCGGTGCCCAGACCTTTGTGCTGGGCGTCGTCAATGGCTACCGCAGCCAGTTCCGCCTCTTCCCGTCCGTGCAGCTTGCTCAGGCGGCCCACCGCCAGGATGCAGGTCTCGCCGGCGGCATTCTTGCCTTCCGCCACCAGCGCCATCTCGCGGTCGTAGTCGATGAAGCAGATGCGCGTCAGCCGCTCGTGAGCGGTGCGCTGGCGTCAGCTTCAGCGGCTGGAAGTAGCGCAGGTACACGCTGCGCTCCGACAGCTTCTCGTGGAATTCGACCATCAGCGGCTCGTCTTCGGGACGGATCGGCCGGATGATGACGTCGTTGCCGTCCTTCATCTTCCAGTTGCTGACCTACTGGATGGGATAGGGCCGGATGGCGGGCGTCGGCAGCCTGTCTTCGGTCATGTCCAGGCCGTGGACGACCACGCGGGCGTCGAGCGCCAGCAGGCGGTCCGGCGAGGCCAGCAGCGGGTTGATGTCAATTTCCTTGATCCACGGCTGCTCCACCACCAGCTGGCTGAAGCGCACCAGCAGCTCTTCCAGCGCCACCAGGTCGACCGGCTTGCGGCCGCGAACCCCCTTCAGCGCCGTGAAGATCTTGGTCTGCTCCATCATGCGCCGCGCCAGGGTGGTATTCAGCGGCGGCAGCGCCAGCGCGCGGTCCTTGAACACCTCGACCAGTTGGCCGCCGGTGCCGAACAGCATGACCGGCCCGAACTGGCTGTCGAGGCTGCTGCCGATAATCAGCTCGTAGCCGTCCAGCTTGGCCATGGGCTGCACGGTGACGCCCTGGAAGTGCTCGGCGCCGGCCTTTTCGGTCACCGCCTGCGCGAATGGTCTGGAAAGCACTGCGGACCGCCGCGGCATCCCGCAGATTCAGTTGCACGCCGCCCACGTCGGTCTTGTGCGTGATGGTCAGCGAGTACAGCTTGAGCACGATGGGATAGCCGATTTCGTCCGCCGCCTTGACGGCTTCATCTTCCGTGGCCGCAATCCGCGTCTCGACCGTCGGAATGCCGTAGGTCTTCAGCAGTTGCTTGGATTCGTACTCGGTGAGGATGGTGCGTCCGGACTGGCGAACCTCGTCGATGATCTTGCGCGGCGTTGCCGCGTTGCAGCATTGCGTCCGCGTGCTGCGGCATCGCCGGCGTCTCGTACAGTCCCTTCAGGTTGTAGCTGTAGCGCCACATGTAGTTGAAGGCGCGCACTGCGCTGTCGGGGAACTGGAAGGTGGGGATGCCGGCCTGGTTCAGGATCTGCTCGCCGGCAGCGACTTCGGCTCCGCCCATCCAACTGGCCAGCAGCGGCTTGCCCAGGCCCTTGGCGTAGGGCTTCAGCTTCTCGGCAATCTGCGTGGGATTGGTCATGCCCTGCGGCGTCAGCACCACCAGCATGCCGTCAATGGCTGGGATCCTTGGCGGCGATCTCCAGCGATTTCGCATAGCGCTCGGGCTCGGCGTCGCCCAGAATGTCCACCGGATTGTTGTGGCTCCACTGCGCCGGGAGAATTTGGTCGAAGGCCTTCATGGTTTCGGCGGAGAGCTCGGCCAGTTCGCCGCCGCCGGCGACCAGCGCGTCGGTAGCCAGCACGCCGGGACCGCCGGCGTTGGTCAGGATGCAGAGACGGTTGCCGCGCGGACGCGGCTGCTTGGCCAGCACGATCGGACATGAAGAAGATGTCGGCAATGCTGTTCACGCGCAGCACGCCGCTGCGGCGGAAGGCGGCCTCCAGGACTTCGTCGCTGCCCGTCAGGGCGCCGGTGTGCGAGGCAGCGGCCTTGGCGGCGGCAGCCGTGCGGCCGGCCTTGATGACGATGATCGGCTTGGTCAGCGAAACCTCGCGCGCCGCCGACAGGAAGGAGCGCGCGTCGCCGATGGATTCCATGTAAATCACAATGCTGTGGGTGCGGGGATCGTTGCCGAAGTAATCGATCAGGTCGCCCCAGTCCACGTCCAGCATGGAGCCGATGGAGACGAAGGCGCTGAAGCCGACGTTCTCGCGCAAGCTCCAGTCCAGCACCGCGGTGCACAGCGCGCCGCTCTGGCTGATGAAAGCCACGTTGCCGGGCCGGGCCACACTGTGTGCGAAGGTCGCGTTCAGTCCGCGGACGGGATTCATCACGCCCAGGCAATTCGGGCCAATCAGGCGCATCTTGCCGCGGATGATGTCGGAGATGCGGCGCTCCAGCTCCTTGCCGTGCTCGCCGAATTCCTTGAAGCCGGCGGAGATCACGATGCCCGCCGGGACGCCCAGCTCCACCGACTCGGCAATCAGGTCGGGAACGGTGTCGGCCGGCGTGGTCACCACTACCAGGTCCACCTTGTCCGGCAGCGACGAAACGTTGGGATACGCCTTGATTCCCAGCACATTGGAGCGCTTGGCATTGACCGGGAAAACGGTCCCGCCGAAGGGGCTACTCAGCAGGTTCCACAACACCGAACGGCCCACGCTGCCCGCCCGCTCGGAGGCGCCGATAACGGCGACACTCTTGGGCAGAAACAAAGGGTCGAGGGGATGGCTTTCGGAGCGGTAAACATCGGAGGACGGATCGGGCTTGATGGAGCTCATAGTAGGCGTTTTGGTAACTGTGGTGCTCATGATTCCTCGCTGGATAAGGTATGAAAAACTAGTCTATGCCGCAGCGAAGATCGTGGCGCACAAGCACGTCACAGTCAGTTGTGATGTTACTCACAAATCGGCAGCTCCCCTCTACCGATCTGACGGGTGGCAGCGGCGAGATGTTACAATGACGGCCTCACGACAAGAATTCTGCGGCGAATTGCCCCCTGAACGGACCCCTGATCCTTGGCACAGACCACCGAAAAGCGACCTGTCAGCTACGCCGATTCCGGCGTCGACATCGAGCGCGCCAATCGCACCAAGCAGCGCATTAAGTATCTGGCGCACAAAACTTTTAACCGCAGCGTGCTGAGCGAGATCGGTGGCTTTGGCGGGCTATTTGCCATTGACCGGAAGAAATTCGCCGACCCGGTGCTGGTTTCCAGCGTGGATGGCGTCGGCACCAAGCTGAAAATCGCCTTCGAGATGAACCTGCACCACACCGTGGGCGCCGACCTGGTCAACCACTGCGTCAACGACATCGCGGTGCAGGGCGCCACGCCTATGTTCTTTATGGATTATTTCGCCACCGGCCATTTGCAGCCGGAGGTGGCGGAGAAGGTGGTCGCCGGCATCGCCGACGCCTGCAAGCAGAATGGCTGCGCCCTGCTGGGCGGAGAAACCGCGGAGATGCCGGGCTTTTATCTCGAGGGCGAATACGACTTGGCAGGATTCATCCTCGGAGTAGTGAATCGCGACAAGATCATCACCGGCAAGGCGGTGCAGGCGGGCGATGTGCTGGTGGGACTGCCGTCAACCGGTCTGCACACCAACGGCTACTCGCTGGCGCGCAAGCTGTTCTTCGAGGTCGCGCGCTACACCCCCGATTCCTACGTGAACGAGATCAAGGGCAAGGTCGGCACCGAACTGATGAAGACGCACAAGAGCTATTGGCCGATTGTGCGCCGCATGGTCGAGGCCGAGTGCGTGGTGGCCATGGCGCACATCACCGGCGGCGGCATCACCGAGAACCTGCCGCGGGTGCTGGCCAAAGGTACCGGCGCGATCGTCGAGATCAATTCCTGGCCGGTTCCGCCCATCTTCGAGCACCTGCAAAAAATCGGAAACGTCCCGGCGGAGGAGATGCTGCGCACCTTCAACATGGGCATCGGCATGATCCTGGTGGTGCCGGCCAAGAAGTTCAAGAAGGTGCAGACCATCCTGGACCGCTGCGGCGAGAAGGGCTACACCATCGGGCGGGTGGTGAAGGGCGAGAAGAAAGTCACCTACCAGTAAGAGACGACCGGCTTAGCAGAAGAGCCGAGCGGCGGAGCAGGCTGTCAAAAGATCTGTTTTACTTTGTTTATCCGCGCACAACTTTACCGGGTGCGCAAAAAGCTGTCTTCGAGAGCCTTGTATCAGGGCATGACTTCAGTCGTGCCGCACAGCAGCGATTTGACGCCGGGCTTTAGCCCCTGCCGCTTTTTGCCGTGCCAGAAAGGCATAGCAATAGGGGAAATCGTCGAGGGAATTCGCCAGCCCAGCCTTGACGGGATTCTGCGCGATATATTCTCGATGCCGCAGAAAACTCTCGCGGTCGTCCACCCGCGCCTCCGAAAATCCTCGCTGCCAAACTTCACCCGCATAGCCGAATTCCTTCCTGACCCGATACGAAAATCCTCCTTTGACTAGCTGCATTGCTCTTTCTATTGTCATGTCGCCTGTGACCGTGATGAGAGCGTGCAAATGGTCAGGCATGACCACGAAGTCTTGGACTTCGAATTTCCTGGCCTTTACGTTCGAACGCAGGACGTCGATCAACAGCATCGCGCTACGCTCCGATTGCAGGAGGCGACGTCCCATGCTTGTTTTTGTGGTGACGAAGAAAGTGCGGGAATGGCTCAGGATTTCGCTGATAGCCGCGTTCCGTGCCGGCCTTGACATGGTGCAGGGGCTAAAGCCCGATCCTCTTGGACGCAGTTACGGCACGACTGAAGTCATGCCCTGATACAGAGCTTTCAAAAGCAGGGCTTTTCCGCAACCTCTAAAGCCGCGCCCTTTCAAAACTGTCAGGCCTACGGCACGGCTGGCATTCTGCCCTCTCAAAACTCTCAGGCCTACGGCACGGCTGGCACTCTGCCCTTTCCAAACTGCGCCTAGATTCCCACCGCTTCATACTCGCCGGCATCGGCAAAACGGTTCCGCCGGAAGGCCCGCGACTCATAGGGATTGTGGTAGGTCGAGCGCCACCGGCGGCGTATCAGCAGCCCGGCGGTAATGCCGGCTCCCATCACGCCCACAATCGCCGCCGCCCCGGCGATCACAGCTCCGGGATGACGGGCAATCGCCCGTCCCACTCCGCGGCCAGCGAGCTTGCTCTTGCGGGCGACTTCACAGTCTGCGAGATTGCGAAACACAATGCCTCCCTGGCCTGGCGAAGGACGCACCAATTGGGGTCTTTGGCGGTAACCGTTGCTGGCAGCTGGAACCTTGAGCCGCTGGCGAACAGGCCTACGATCATTTTGATGCCCAAGGCCGCACCAGCGCTTCCCTATTGTGGCACGCGACAGCATTTGGCGCACCTCGGCGGCTGCGACTTGCCCGTCCGGCGGCCCATCTCTAGAATCGCTGATGATCAGGCAGCAAGGGGGAGGAAATGCATGGCAGTGTTGAAAGTGGGAGACCAAGCGCCGGATTTTGAGCTGCCGGCGGTGATCGGAAATATCAAACAGCGGTTCAAACTCAGCGATTTTCGCGGCAAGAAGAACGTGGTGCTGGCCTTTTATCCCGCCGACTGGACTCCGGTCTGCGCCTCGGAATTGCCGGCCTTCAACGCGGCGGTCGAAAAGCTCGCCGGCTACGATGCTCAAGTGGTGGGCATCAGCGTGGACTCGGTTCCCAGCCACACCGCGTGGCAGACCAAGGAGATCGGGATTCTGGGCTTTCCCCTGGCCAGCGATTTCTATCCTCATGGCGGCGTGACCCAGAAGTACGGCGTCCTGCGGGAGGGCGATCCCATTCCGGGAATCAGCGAACGCGCGATCTTCGTGGTGGACAAGCAGGGCAAGCTGGCCTTCGCCAAGGTCTATCCCATCCTGGAAGTGCCTGACCCGGACGAAGTGATCGAAGTCCTGAAGAAGCTGTAGAGTTTCGACAGTAACGACGAACCCCGCCATCGCGGCGGGGTTTGTTTTTCTCGCGGAATTCTTAACCGTCAGGTGGTGACCGGCTTCAGTGGCACGTGGGCATGGGTCGTGGATACCATGCTGTCGAGGACTTTCTTGACGTCCTCCAGCGTGTAATTGGCGGAAAACTCCGAGCGGCGCGCCACCACCTGGTCGCGCAGCAGCCCTTCCACCATGCCCAGCAAAGCCGAGCGCAGCGCCTCCAGGTTCAAATCGGAGCCGAGTTCCCCCTGCTCGCGCATGTCGCAGAGAATGCCATCCACCACCGTCGCGAATTCCTGGAAGCCCCGGCTGACTAGCACATCGCGGCTGTCTTTACGGACCCGGCGAGACTCCAGCATCATCAGGTCTTTCAGGTCGGCGTCGCCCTCCAGCTCGACGGCAATCGCCTCCAGCACGCGCGGAAAGCCGGCGGGACGGAAATCCCTCGTCCGGCACCGAACGGACGCGCAGTGCGATGGTCTCCCAGCCGCGATCGAAAATTGCGACCAGCAGTCCCTGCTTGCTGCCAAAGTGCTTCATCAGTTGGGACTCGCTGGTGCCGGCTTCGCGGGCGATGGCGACAGTGCTGGTGTTCTCGTAGCCGTTTAGCGCAAACAAGTGCTTTCCGGCCAACAAGATACGATCATGAGAGGAAAGTGGCGGCGGGGCTTCCGGATTGGGCGCTGCGGTCATAGCAATCCGGTTGATAGCAACACAGATGTGTCGGCGAAGTTGCGGAGCTTACCCATTCGCACCCGCAATTGGCGTATCAAGACCCGAATTTCGCTATCTGTCCCCCGCTTGGCCGGATCAGTGCCCGGCCTTGTGAGCAGGCGCCGCCTTATGCGGCTGGTCAGGATTCTCGCCCGCCTCCTTCAAAGCCTCTTCGATCATCGAGTACAGCCGGGTGCGGTCGGTGACCTCGACATACGGCTTGCCATGCGGGCTGTCGCTGACGATGTAGATGGTCGGCGTGTGGTCCAGCGGGATTCTCGCCCCAATGTCGCGATCTGCCCTCACCTTGGCCGCCAATTCGCCCATGGGATCCACCACGAACGGCAGATTGGCCTTGTGCTCCTCGGCGAAGTGCTCGGTGACGCCGCGCAGGTTGAGCTTCGTAATCTGGTTCTGGTTGGCGAAGATAAAGAGCCGATACTCGTCGCCCAGCTTCGGAGAGATGGTGTCGAAGTAGCGCGCGTTCACCGCCGCTTCGAACGACCAGGGATGCATGGGCAGCGGGAAATCGTGCTGCACCAGGGGAATGTTGTACTGCTTGGCGGCTTCATGCAGCAGCGGGGCGGCGCGCGCGCAATCCGGACACTCCATGTCTTCGAAGACGATGATGGCTACCTTGGCTCCCTTGGGAGGCTTCAGCATCGAGGTGTCGCACCAGGCCACCGTGGCGGTGAGCAGCAGCAGCGCCGTGGCCAGCTTCATAGGGGTCGAAAGTTTCATTCCAGCAATGTCCTTTTTTACGCCGGATATACCGGCAAGATGCCGCAGGGAAGCGCCACACCATAGTAACGGATTAGCGCGCAAAAGGTCGCGCCGGGGATCCCTTCGGGCGCAGGGCCGGCCATGGTCAAACGTCATTGAGGCTGGCGAAGCGCGTATGCTAGGATTTCAAGTTTGTTACAGCTTCACCATGCGCAGGCCGGCATGGTGCCCCGCCTTTTTGCCTCAAACGGCAACCTCGGGGAAGTTACGAGCACGTTAACGCGTGCGACCGGGGTCCCAGTCTGTGTTCCGCTGCGGCGGCCAGGATTGTGGAGATCGCCACTGAGAGCTTGCGGCGTGGTATCGCCCAGCGGCCTGCATGCGGTGCGGCCACGCCTCATACGCAAGGAGCCCTAGGTGAAGATTTACGAAGGCGCTAATATCCGCAACGTCGCCCTGGTTGGGCATTCGCACTCCGGCAAGACCTCGCTGGCATCCGCCATGCTCTTTACCGCCGGCGCCACCCAGCGCCTGGGCCGGGTGGATGAAGGCACCACCGTAACCGACTACGAGGACGAAGAGATCTCACGGTCCATGTCGCTGTCGGCGGCGACCGCCGAAGTCGAGTGGGGCAAGAGCAAGATCAACCTCATCGATACCCCCGGCTTCAATATGTTCATCCACGAAGCCGAGATGGCCCTCCCGGCGGCGGAAGCCGCGCTGGTGGTGGTGGACGCTGTCAGCGGCGTGGAAGTGGTCACCGAGCGCATCTGGAATTATTGCGAGAAGCTGGCGCTGCCGCGCGTCATCGTCTGCACCCGCATGGACCGCGAGCGCGCCGACTTCAGCCGGGTGATGGACTCGCTGGTCGCCGCCTTCGGACGCACCGTGGTGCCGGTGCAATTGCCCATCGGCTCGGAGAAGAGCTTCACCGGCGTGGTGGACCTGGTCAAGATGCAGGCCTATACCTACGAGATGGGCGGCAACGGCAAGTCGACGGTCGGCCCGATTCCCGACAACTTGGCGGAACAGGCCAAGGCCGCGCACGAGCGCCTGGTGGAACTGGTGGCCGAGGGCGACGATGCGCTGATGGAGGAGTTCTTCGACAAGGGCACCATCGCCGAGGAGCACATCGTCGGCGGGCTGCACAACGCCATTCGCGAAGACAAAATTTTCCCGGTGCTGTTCGCCTCCGGCCTGGGCAACATCGGCACCGATGAAGTGCTCGATTTCATCGTGGACTACATGCCCACGGCGGTGGAGCGCGGCACCATCGAATCGGCGCCCGCCGCCAACAACGGCTCGCCGCAGACCCGCAAGGTGGCCGATTCCGAGCCGCTGTCCATCTATGTATTCAAGACCATCAGCGATCCCTTCTCCGGGCGCATCTCCTTCTTCAAGGTGTACTCCGGAGTTCTGAAGAATGACGCGATGCTGCAGAACTTCAATCGCGGCAGCTCGGAGAAATTCGCCCACCTCTCGGTCATGCAGGGCAAGACCCCGGTCGCGGTCAACGAACTGCACGCCGGCGACATCGGCGCAGTCGCCAAGCTGAAGGACACGCTCACCGGCGACTCGCTCGGGGATAAAGGCTCGCCGATTCAGTATCCGCAGGTCACCTTCGCCGAGCCGGCGATTACCTTCGCCATCGAGCCCAAGACCCGCGCCGACGAAGACAAGCTCAGCAATGGCATCCACAAGCTGATGGAAGAGGACGCCATGCTGCGTTTCTTCCGCGATGCCCAGACCAAGGAATTCCTCATCGCCGGCACCGGCCAGCAGCACATCGAAGTGGTGGTTTCCAAGCTGAAGAACCGCTACCACACCGAGGTCAACCTGAAGGCGCCGAAGGTGCCGTATCGCGAGACCATTCGCGGCCGCGCCGACGTGCAGGGCCGCCACAAGAAGCAGAGCGGCGGCCACGGGCAGTTTGGCGACTGCAAGATCAAGATGGAGCCGCTGGCGCGCGGCGGCAACTTCGAGTTCTCCAACGAGATCTTCGGCGGCGCCATTCCCAAAAACTTCATTCCCGCGGTTGAGAAAGGTATCGTGGAAGCTGCCGCGCGCGGCTACCTCGCCGGATTTCCGGTGGTGGACTTTAAGGTCATCCTCTACGACGGCTCCTATCACGACGTGGATTCCAACGAACTGTCCTTCAAGACCGCCGGCCGCATCGCCTTCCGCAAGGCCATGGAGCAGGCCAAGCCTACGCTGCTGGAACCGGTGATGAACGTCGAGATCACCATTCCCGACGAATTTGCCGGCGCCATCATGGGCGATCTCAACAGCCGTCGCGGACGCATCCAGGGCATGGACAACAAGGCGGGCAAGACCATCGTCAAGGCCGAAGTGCCCATGGCCGAGATGCTCACCTACGGCACCGATTTGACCTCGATGACGCAGGGCCGGGGCAGCTTCTCCATGGAAATGGACCACTACGATGTGGTGCCGGCGCTACAGCAGGAAAAGATCATTGCGGCGGCCAAGGCGGAACGAGGCGAGCAGGCGGAAGAAGAGGAATAAAGCGGGAATCGAGAGACAGCAAACCGCCTGACTTCGACCGAGGTCAGGCGGTTCTTATTTTCTCGTCACAGCAGTGACTCTTTTCGTGGCGCGCCAGATCATCGACGGTGTACCCCTTGCATACTTCCGCAAAGCAGTACATGCAGACCGACTTCACCGATCCGTCGGCATCGTACAAGTGGCGATAGGGTTTCAGGGGCGCTATCGGCAAGGGGACCGCAGCGAACAACTGTGAGGGTTTTAGCACTTTTTTTCTCTCCGGGCGCAGTGCACTTTCGATTGCTGAATATTAGATACAAAACTACCCAAATTGCATCCCCCTGAAACTAAAGACAGTAATAACTGTGGAAAACTGGGCAAGAATTTGGAAGGTTACTGCGGTGACCATCGTCAATCCGTCTAATTCAGAGCCGCCGCTCGGGTGCCCGACACTCTGGAATCCACCGACGATAGGGGATCTGGAAGGAATTTGTAGAACCCGGTTCACCACGGAGACACGGAGCGCACGGGGTTTTCTGGGATTGTTTCAACTCTCGGTGCCCCACACATCCCATCTTTTCGGATGTGTGGGAGACGGCCAATCTCGACCTCGCTCTCGAAACCTCTTTCACCACGGAGACACGGAAGCGCACGGGGTTTTCTGGGATTGTTTCGAACTCTGGGTGCCCTATACATCCCATCCTTCGGGATGTGTGCGAGACAACGCTCTACCTTAACCGCCATGCCCGCTCCGCTCAAATGCGGGTCGATGCAAATGCGACGCATGCATTCGTTCATCTGCCCGGTTTCGCTCGAATAAGAGCGCCGGAGGCGCGACTCAGTCTAGCCCAGCGTGCAGCGCCCTACCAGGGCCCCCGACGAGCCCCGACGTTGGGCTCGTTGGGGTGCTTGGGCGCGGAACGCTGGGTACGCTCGCCGCCACGCGCCGCGCCCCGTAGGGTCGCCGCCTTTCGACCATCCAAAAAAGCGCGGGCCATACGCAATCCCCGACATCGCCGTGAATTTTCCTCGAACCATGGCAGCAGAACACGCAATACATCGGCGCGTGCGCGTGGTTGTGCGACATCAATGACCGGGGACACCTTGGGCGTGGGCAAAAGGCGGCGCCCCTACACTGAGGGGCGCGGGTCACGAGAGCCAAGCGTACCCAGCGTTCCGCCTTCGGCTGCACCCTGCGCTAGACTAGGGCGCGCCTCCGGCGCTCTTATCGGCGCAGACTTGGCATCGCCGCAGGTGCATACGCGGAGTCGCGCCTCTGCGGCTCGCATTTCGCGCGAGCTGCTGCCAAATCACCCTCCACCTCCGTTTTTTCGAATATCCGCGCCCGTTAGACTTCTAAATTCCATACATCGTGGTGCCACTTGGCGAAAAACAGGTGTCGCTCGTCGAAATGGCGTGACGAAAACCAAAACTGGTCTGCTCAAAAACTCAACCCGTGGGCACTAAGCGAGCCCCTGGCACCGCCTCCTGTCCAAGTCTTGCTACCTAGATTGCGCCAATTAGCGAAATCCTGCCCCGCACTTGCCTGAAACTCATCCGCGGTAAGCAACTTGCATACGCCTAGCGACGAACTCCTCTTTCTGTTGGGATGATTTGGATACTTCGGGACGTCCTGTTCCGAAGATTTGGGAAGACCAGCATTCATAGTTGTATTACTTCTCGGCGCCGCGCCGGGAAGCGCACGACCGATTACTTCGTTCGGCTTCATTTTCTCAAAGTCGAAAGGAAACGGTATGAGGCGGTTAGACGGCAGGAGACGCGCTCGCGTTCTCTCTCTCTCCCTGGCGGCATTCTGTGTCGTGCTGCTGTTGCTCCTCCCCTCCAACTTGTTTGGACAAGCCAGTGTTTCCACCGGAAGTATTCAAGGCACAGTCACCGATCAATCGGGTGCAGCATTGCCCGGCGTTGCGGTGACGGTGACCAATGAAGCGACGGGTTCGGTAAAGCCGCTGACCACCAACAACAGCGGCTTCTACAACACCGGCTCCATACCTCCTGGAAATTACAAGGTCCACGTGGTGGCTCCCAACTTCCAGGCCTACGAGACTACGGTTGTCGCCCAGGTCGGCAACGTCTCCACCCTGAACGTCAAAATGACCATCGGTTCCGAGAAGCAGACGGTCAACGTTGAGGCGACCGGCATCGCCGTCAATACCGACCAGTCCTCCGTACAGGGCGTTCTGACGGCTACTCAGATTGACCAGCTTCCGGTCAACGGCCGCAACTTCCTCGATCTGGCGCAGCTTGAACCGGGCGTACAGATCCAGGACGGCACCAATTTCGATCCCACCAAGGTCGGCTATCAGTCCATCTCCATCGGCGGCCGTTTCGGTCGTACCGCCCGCATTCAGGTTGACGGCGTGGACGTCTCCGACGAAACCGTCGGCACCAGCACCGGCAACATTCCTTCCAGCGCCATCCAGGAATTCCAGTTGGCCCAGTCCACCATGGATCTCAGCAACGATCTGAGTTCCTCGGGCGTGGTCAACGTGACCACCCGCTCCGGCGCCAACCAGATGCACGGTGAAGCCTTCGCCCTCTTCCGCGACAGCAGCCTCGGCGCCAACCTGCCGGCCCCTCCGGGACTGCCCGCCACCTACCAGCGCAGCCAGTATGGCGGACGCCTGGGCGGCGCGGTCATCAAGGACAAGCTGTTCTACTTCGTGGACGGCGAGCGCACCTTGCAGCACCAGTTCTCGCCGGTGCAGTACCCCGACCCGTTCTCCCAGTTCTCCGGCGGCTATCAGGCCCCGTTCAAGACCACCGACGCCATCGGACGCGTGGACTACAAGGGTCCTAAGGGAATGGACTTCTTCTACCGCTTCAGCTATTCGCAGATCAGCGCGGTGGCAACGTTCTTCTCCGATAGCCTGCAGCCCTACCAGTCCAAGAACTATGTTCGCCAGAATGTTGTGGGAACCGACTTCACCACCGGTTCGTTCAGCCACAGCATTCGTTACTCGTACATGAAGTTCCAGAACGAGATCACGGACGCCGCCATCGGCAGCGGTCTGCCGCTCTCCGACTTCCCCGGAGACGGTCTGTATTCCACTATCGCCATCAACGGCGGTCCCTCCACCGGCCCCAACTACCTGGCGCCCCAAACTACGCCGCAGGGCAACAACCAGGTGAAGTATGACGGCTCCAAGACCATCGGCCGCCATATCATCCGCTACGGCATCTCCTACAACCACATTCAGGGCGGCGGCTTCGCCAGCTTCTTCAAGCTGTCGCCGTACATCCTGTCCGGCTACGGCGGTGCAGATGACCAGGCCTTCGCTGCCACCGGACCGTATTGCACTCTGGTGGGCGGCAACAACGTTTGCGGCGCGGCCAATCCGCTGAACTACCCGGTGGAACTGGCCATTATCGGCAACGGCCAGGGCTACTCCACCGAGAACCCGGCCTTCGGCTTCCCCGCCGGCGGCCTGGGCCCAGATAACCGCATCGGCCTCTATGTAGCTGACACCTGGAAGGTGCGGCCCAACTTCACCGTCAACTTCGGCCTGCGCTACGACCGCGACACCGGCCGTACCGACAGCGACCTTGGACCAATTCCGTCGCTCAACAACCTGGTTCCGGACTACCCCAACCTGGGCGCTCCGGTTCCCAACCCCAACAAGAACTTCGCTCCTAACCTCGGCATCGCCTGGGATCCCTGGGGCAACGGCAAAACCGCCATCCGCGCCGGCATCGGCATGTATTACGAGAACGTCATCTACAACAACGTTCTCTTTGACCGCCCACTGCGCTTACAGGACGGCGCCTTCCTCCAGTACCCGACCGTATGTAATTTCGGCACTCCGGTTCCGATTCCCGGTTACAGCATCGGCGCCACCCAGGCCATGTGTAATGGCCGCATTGGCGACGAAGCCGGCGCTCTGGGCCAGTTGGAGCAGGAGTACCAGAACCTGACTCCGTTCAACCTCAGCACTCCCAATCCCAACTATGTGGGAACCGGCATCGCGGGTGGCAGCAACGTTCCGGCCTACATGTTTACCCCGAACTATCGCACCCCGCGCTCGGTGCAGATGAATGTCGGCATCCAGCGCGAAATCAAGCAGGGCATGGTGCTCAGTGTTGACTATGTCCGCAACGTCACCACGCAGTTGTTGCTGGGTGAAGACCTGAACCACACCGGCGATGTGCGCTTCTTGAATAAGACTGGCGCACAGCAAGCTATCGCGGCCACCACGGCCGGGTTTGGCTGCGGCGGCGGCACCAGTTCCGCCGCCATCAACTGCGCCATCGCCAATGGTGCGCAGATCAGCGACTTCGCCGGTAACGGTCTCGACTCGCAGCTCGACCTGGGCGGCATCTGCCCGGATCCAGCCGGCTGCGCCTTCGGCGGCCTGAATCCTACGGCTCCCGCGGTCAGCATGCTGATCCCGGCGGGCCGTTCGGTGTACAACGCCTTGGACGTGAAGCTGACCCAGGACGTTCGTCAGTTCATGCCCGGCGTGCATCACCTGAACCTCACCGCTTCCTACGCGCTGTCGAAGTTCACCAACTGCGGCGGCTCCAATCCCTCGATCCCTGGCAATTCTGACCAGGACTTCGTGATCAACGCGCTGGACAACGCCAATCCCTGCCAGTTCCAGGGTGACTCGCTGCTCGACCGTACCCACCAGATTTCGTTCGGCTTTGTGGCCGACCTGCCGGCGGCTTTCCGCCTCAGCATCATCAGCCACTTCGACTCGCCGCTGTCCACCTCGCTGGTGGTTCCCAACACCGGCTTGGGCGCGGGCGAAATCTACCGCACCGACTTTACCGGTGACGGAACGGTGCAGGACCTGGTGCCGGGAACTGTAGTCGGCTCCTTCAACCGCAGCATCACGGCGGGCAACATCAACAACGTCATCAACAACTACAACAACACCGTGGCCGGCACCCTGACCCCTGCGGGCCAGGCGCTGGTCGCCTCCGGCCTGTTCACCCAAAGCCAGTTGGTGGCACTGGGCGCGGTGGCTCCCAGCCTGTCCCTGGCTCCCAATGGCCAGGTTGGACTGGACTGGCTGCGGGTGTTTGACGTGAAGATGAGCTGGGTGGGCAAGCACACGTTCGGCGATCACGTGATCGAGTTCGAACCAAGTGTGGGCCTCTACAACATCTTCAACTTCGCCAACTTCGATCTACCGCCCAACACCATGAGCGGACTGCTCACCGGTACGTCCGGTGCCATCAACGGAACCACTTACGCTGACCGCATTACCAACCGCGTGGGCGCCGGCACCGGCGTGTTCGACGAAGGTGCTCCGCGTACCATCGAGTTCGGCTTGCGCATCGGCTTCTAGTCGAACCCTAAATACCTCGCCCCATCCTGGTTCTCCAGGATGGGGCTTTTTTGTGGACCCAGCCTTCAGCCTCGCCTCCAAGACCGGCGCGCACCCTCCTCAAACTGGGTGCCCCGTTCTGGCCTTCTTGTGGCCAGGACGGGGCTTTCTTCTGAACTTCAATCTTGTGAGTAAGGGCACGACTTCAGGGGCTGCCGAAAACCCTGCTTTCGCCGAGGCATGAGTAAGGGCACGACTTCAGTCGTGCCGATAGCGCTCCCCTTTTGATTTTCATCACGAGCGGGCTTCAGCCCGCGAGGGATCCGCTGTGGGTATGCACCGCCCAGTTGCTCGCATCGCGCGATGCGAGCGCCAGAGGCGCGCCATAGTCTAGCCCACCGTGCAGCCGAAGGCGGAACGGTGGGTACGCTCGCCCTCCCGACGAGCGCCCCGGCGGGGCGCCGCCTTCCCTTCGTCGGCCTGACGGCCTTCAACGGGCCTTACGTCGCGGCTGGGGCGCCGCCCGCGGCAGTTCGTCCGGTCGCGCTGTCGCGAGCCAGGTTTGGATGGCTTGCAATACGGCTTCTTCTTCGCTGAGACCACGCTGAAGCGCCAGCAGACGAAATTGGCGCCGCTTCGTTTCCGGCATTCGGATGGACATTTGCACTTTGGCTACGCTCATGTTTGCATGATAGCAAACTGGCAAAGACGCAAAAACACATGCGGTTTTGCCAGTTCAGCCGCCCGATTTAAGCCATAAGCCCAATGTTATCTAGATTATAGGTTTAAGCCATTTAGAATCACGCGACTACCGCCAGTCGTTCCGTAACCCTAATGTTTGCAATATTGCACACTCTTTTGATCGAAGGCCCTTCTCCGCCCTTATTGGCCGCTATTCGGCCCCCGCTTCCGCCCGAGTTCGGCCTTCCTTCCAGGGTACTGACCTCGGCTGCCTACTCGGACCTTAGCGCCTTCATCGGCTCTACGGACGCCGCCCGCTTCGCCGGAATCAGGCTGGCGACCAGACCCACGACCGCCAAGCCGACAGCCAGCAGCGCGACCGTGGTCACCTCGTGCGCGCCCTGAATGGGAATCATGCTGGCCAGCAGCTTGCGCGAAGCCACGCTGCCGATGACGCCCGCCACGATTCCCACCGACAGCAGCATCGCCGCGCGCCGCAGCACCAGCCGCACGATGCGCAGCCGATCCGCGCCCAACGCCACGCGCACTCCGATGTCGCGCGTCTGGAGGTTCACTTCCTGGCTGAGCACGCCATAGATGCCGGTCAGCGCCAGCATCAGCGCAATCGCGGCGAAGATGCTGAACAGCCAGCCCTGCATGCGGTTGAAGACCAGCGCATCGCCGAGCGCGTCATCCATGGTTTCCGGCGTGCGGAATGGCACCGTCGGCGCCACTTCATGCAGCGCCTGGCGAATCTGCGGCACCACGCTGTCCGGCGGCAGATCGGTGCGCACGAACAACTCCATGATGTTCAGCGCGTCCGAGCTATCGGCAAGGCTGACCTGCGACATGGGGAAGTCCATCTCCGCCATCGGCGGCTGGTCGGCCGCCTGGCGGAAATTGCTGACCACCCCGACGATGGCGATGTTCGGCTTGCTCTTGAGCTGCTGGCCGATGGGATCTTCACCGGGGAAGAAAGTGTCAACGAACTTCTGATTCACGATGCAGACCTGCTGCGACTTGGGCGTGTCCAGCGCATTGTCGAAGTTGCGCCCGCGCAACAGGCGGACCCCCATGCTCTGGTACCAGCCCGGCGAGACCGTGCGCACCTCCGCCAGGCGCTCATGCTCCACCGGATCAGGCGGCTTGCCGACAATCTCCACCGAGCTGTTCCATCCCCAACTCAGCAGCGGCACCAGCCGGTTGTAGCCGACGGCCTTGACGCCGGGAATGGCTTGCAGCTTCTCCGTCAGGGGACGATACAGCACGGCGTCCAGGTCTTTGCCCGCATATTCGCCCGGCGAAGCGTTGATCTCGAGGGTGATGACGTGATCGGTGGTGAAGCCGAAATCCACGTGCTGCAACTGCCACAGATGCACCAGCACCAGGCAGGTGCAGACCAGCAACATCAGCGACAACGCCACCTGGCTGACCACGAAAACCGAGCGCAGACGATAATCGGCGCGACTGGTGCCGGCGTTGCCTCCCGACTTCAGCGAGCGGTTCGGGTCGGTCCAGGCCAGCGCGCGGGCTGGCGCAATTCCAAACAGCACACTGGAAATCAGCGCCAGCAGGATGGCCGCGCCCAGCACCGCAAAATTAAGCTGCACATCGGCCCCGCGCTCGAACGACGTGGTCAGGAAGTGCGCCATGCCTTTGGTGATGGCCAACGACAGCAGCAAGCCCAGCGCCGCTCCCATCATGCCCAGCACCACGCTCTCCATCAGCACCTGCTTGACGATGCGCGCCCGGCTTGCGCCCAGCGCCGTCCGTACTGCCATCTCGCGCTGCCGGCTCACCGCCCGCGACAGCAGCATCATGGCGACATCCACGCAGGCAATCAGCAGCACGAAGGCCACGCCCGCCGCCATGATCCACAGCACCTGGCGCTGATCTTCGCCGGTCACATACCGGGTGAAGGGCACAACCAGCGCGGTGCGCCCGCGATCGCTGTCCGGATAGGCCCGGCCCAGGTTGGCCAGCACGCGGTTCATGTCGGCCTGCGCTTGCTGCGGCGTTACCCCGGGCTTCAGCCGGCCCATTACTTGCAGCCAGTGATCGTGGCGCGCTTTCCGAATGTCGGCCGTGCCGCGCATGGGCGTGTACACCACGTCCGGCACGCCGACCGGGAAGCGGAAGCTGGCCGGCATCACGCCGATGATTGTGTAAGGAAAGCCGTCAACCCGGACGACTGCGGCCGATCACCGAGGCATCGCCGCCGAAATGCTGTTGCCAGACCGCGTAGCTGAGCACCGCGACGTGGTTCCTGCCCTCCTGATCTTCGCCCGCAACGTAGGTGCGGCCCAGCAGCGGCTTCACGCCCAGCACCTCAAAGAAATTGTCCGAGCCCTGGGTATTATGCAGATGCAGCACCTGCGAGCCGGCGTCGAGATTCATGCCGCCAAAGTTGGTGAAGCCCGCCAGCGATTCAAAGCTGCCGTTCTGCGCGCGCGTGTCCTCGTAGCCCGGCCACGAAGACGGCTGCGTGTACGACGCCGCCGCGTGGGTCTCCACAAACATCACCCGGCCGGGATCGTGAAACGGCAGCGTGTTGAGGACGGTCGCCTCGATCACGCTGAACATGGCGGTGGCCAGTCCCACTCCCAGAGCGAGTACCAGTACGGCGATGATGGTGAAGGAAGGCGACTTGCGAAGTTGGCGCAGAGCGAAATGCAGGTCCTGTCGCAGCGAAGGGAGAAATCCTGTCATGGCAGACACTCCAGGCGTCGGGCTGCCAGCATAGACGAATCCGACCGCTGATTTGTTCACGGAAAATGCACGGCGCCGGAAATGGGTTCGAAATGCCGCTACGGTGAGATGACCCGCTGCTCGCCCAGCATCTTGCCGGAACGGTCGAACCAGACCACCTGATATTCGGGATTGAATACCGACAGCCAGTAGCGATAGACGTATTCTTCCGAACAACCGCTCGGCACGGCGGTCAGCGTACCGCATGGCTCTTCACGGGTAGGCTCGCCCAGCAGCTCGCGCACCACTTCGTTGGGATCGCCAAGGTTGATCTGCTGGGAGTTGTTGCGCAAATTCTGGTCGTGTCGCAAGGCCCAAACTCCGGCGCAGACCAGCGCCAGAGCGATCACGGCGAAAAAGATGCGCGTCCCCACAAGAAAAGCTTACCCGGCAGAAGGGCGCTGGCGTCGCGAAATCCCGTCGATTTTCTTTTGGGTACGACGCGAAGTCGAATTTCGCGACGTCGAATTTCGGCCCTCGCCAACCTGGGTGCCCCGTTCTAGCCATCTTTTGGCTAGGGCGGGGCAATGCCGACCTATTTCTTTGCCACCGGCTTGGGACCGGCGGCCTTGACTTCCGGCGGCGCGTCGAATTGCTCAAAGTTCTTGGCGAAGCGCTGCGAAAGCTCGGCCGCAGTCTTGTCGTACTCGGCTTTGTCCACCCAGGAATTCCGCGGATTCAACAGCTCGGAAGGCACGCCCGGGCACGACGTCGGAATCGTGAACCCGAACGTCGGCTCCACTTCGAACTCCACATCGGCAAGATTGCCTTCCACCAGCGCGTTCACCATGGCGCGGGTGTAAGGCAGGCTCATGCGCTTGCCCACGCCGTAGCGTCCGCCCTGCCAGCCGGTATTCACCAGCCAGCATTGCGCGTTGTGCTGGCGCAGGCGGCGGCCCAGCATCTCGGCGTAGGTCTTCGGCGGCAGCGGCATGAACGGCGCGCCAAAGCAGGTGGAGAAGGTCGCCTGCGGCTCGGTGACGCCGGCCTCGGTGCCGGCAACCTTGGCGGTATAGCCGGACATGAAGTGATACATCGCCTGCTCGGGCGTGAGTTTCGACACCGGCGGCAACACGCCGAACGCATCGGCGGTGAGAAACACAACATTCTTAGGGTGGCCGCCAAAGCCCGGAATCACCGCGTTCTCGATGTGCTCCATCGGATAGGCTGCGCGGGTGTTCTCGGTGGCCGTGTCGTCGTCGTAGTCAGGAACGCGGGTGACCGGATCCACCTTCACGTTCTCCAGCACCGTTCCAAAGCCCAGCGCATTCCAGATTTGCGGCTCGTTCTGCTGCGATAGCCGGATGCACTTGGCGTAGCAGCCGCCCTCGAAGTTGAAGACGCCGTCGGCGCTCCAGCCATGCTCGTCGTCGCCGATCAGGCGGCGCGTGGGATCGGCCGAGAGCGTGGTCTTGCCGGTGCCGGAAAGCCCGAAGAACAGCGCGGTCACGCCATCGCTGCCGATGTTGGCCGAGCAGTGCATGGGAAACACATCGCGGCCCGGCAGCAGGAAGTTCATGATGCTGAAGATGGATTTCTTCATCTCGCCGGCATATTCCGTGCCGCCGATCAGCACCAGCTTCTTAGTGAAGTTGAGGATAACGAAGACTTCGGAGTTGGTGCCGTCGCGCTTGGGCTCGGCCTTGAAGCCGGGCGCGGCGACGATGGTGAACTCCGGCTTGTGGTGCTTCAACTCGTCCGCCGTTGGCCGGATGAACAACTGCCGCACGAACAAATTGTGCCAGGCCAGTTCGTTGATCACCTGGATGGGCAGCCGATATTGCGGATCGGCGCCGCAGTAGAGGTCCTGCACGAACAGCTCTTTGCCGCCCAGGTAGTCCAGAACGCGCTCATACAGCGCGTCAAACTTCTCCGGCGCGAACGGCATGTTCACCGCGCCCCATGCCACTTTGTCGGCGGTGATGGCGTCCTTCACGATGAACTTGTCTTTGGGCGAGCGGCCGGTCCGTTTGCCGGTCGAGGCTACCAGCGATCCCCGTGCCGCCAGTTCGGCTTCGCCCCGCGCCAGCGCGGCTTCCACCAATTGGGCGGGAAAAAGATTGCGGTGAACATTGTTCTGGCCCAGAAGCTGGGCCACATCCGGGGTCTGCAGGACGGAAGACATAGAAGAGCTCCTGGTCGAACGCAGCAATCCTGAAATTGCTCATCAGGAATCGCTCCGTCACCGGCAGGCGCGGAGCGGCACAGCTAAGAATGCGTATCAGCTAAGTCAGCGGGCTATGCTGAAGGCCTCATCCATGACCGCATGCAGATGATCGAGAGTTTCCGGCACCGTCAGCACGTACATCTCGCGGCCATTGTCCTCACCCGATTCAATCGCCCACTTCAAATAATGACCGGCAATCTGGACCGCCATGGGATCTGTGATGACTTTGCCGGTCTGCTGGTGGTATTCCACCCATGCGGGATGTGGCATGGCGATCCACACCGCGCGATCGTCCACCAGAAACTTGATGTCCACCGCGTCAGCGTGACGGGTGGCAATGGCCACAATCAGCGCCTGGTAACGGCAGTGTACCGACTTGCCGCTCCAGCGGTCGGTTGCCCGGAAATCATCATACATATCAGGAAATCATAGCTGAGGGCAGGCAGCGGCGGCAATCGGGGAGGTGATTGCGGTTGAACGATGTTCGGCTGACGAGATGTAAGCACCGAAGGCGCGACCCTGATCCATGCACCTGTTGGCAGCTCGAATTCGCGCCGATAAGAGCGCCGGAGGCGCGACCTTACTCATGTACAGTTGGGATTTCGAATTCGCAACGATAAGAGCGCCGGAGGCGCGCCATAGTTTAGCCCAGCGTGCAGCGAAGCGGAACGCTGGGTACGCTGGTCCTGTGAACCCGCGCCCTGGAGGGCGCCGCCGTCGTGTCATTCGCGAGGCATGCGGAGCTGAAGCGCCGCTCTCAAAATGCCGCCCCCGAGGGGCTCGGTCTTGTGCGAACGCCTACCCAGGGCTCCGCGCCAAAAGATGGCGCTACGTCCTGGGCTATCATGTCGTCGTCCCGCTCCGCGGGACTTAGTCCTACGCCCGATCCCGCGCCTCTCCCAGCACCACCTGCACATCCATCTTCCGCCGCCCGCGGTAGATGGTGAGCTTCACCGTGTCGCCGGCGCGATGCTTGTTCATGGCGTTGGCCAGGTCCTGCTGATCGCCGACGTTGTCGCCGTCAATGGCCACGATCAGGTCGCCGCCCACCATGATGGCCGTGTTCCCCAGATAGGCGCGCTGGTTGCCGCCGTGCAAACCGGCGCGATCGGCAGCCCCACCCGGCGCAGTGCGAATGATCAGGATGCCGTAGTCCGCGGCCAGTCCCAATTCCTGCGACAGCTCCGGCCCGATGGGCAGCGACACAATGCCCAGCGACGGACGCCGCACCGTCCCCAGCGTGATCAGGTCGCCGATGACGGCCTTGGCGGTGTTGATGGGAATGGCGAAGCCGATGCCGGCGCTCTGGTTGGAGCCGCCGGTGGCGATCATGCTGTTGATGCCGATCACCTCGCCGTGCGAATTCAGCAGCGGGCCGCCGGAGTTTCCGGGATTGATGGCGGCGTCGGTCTGGATGGCCTCGTCAATGTACGCACCTTCAGGGCTGCGAATCGGCCGCAGCGAGCTGATGATGCCGCGCGTCATGGTTCCCGCCAGGCCGAAGGGATTGCCGATGGCAAACACCTTCTGCCCCACTTGCAGGTTCTTGGAGTCCCCCAGCGTGAGCGGCGTCAGGTCGGTAGCCTGAATCTGCACCACCGCCAAGTCATGACTGCGATCGCGACCGATGACCGTGGCCTTATAGGTCTTCTTGTTGTGCAGGGTCACTTCCACCTGCTGGGCATCGCCCACCACGTGGTAGTTGGTCAGGATGTGGCCATCTTTATCAATGATGAAACCCGACCCCTGGCCCTCCTCCGGCACCGGCCCGTAGAAGAAGTCGTAGGCCATGGTCTTGGTGGTGATGTTGACCACCGAGGGAATGACCTTGCGATAGACCTCGATGTTGTTTTGCTCTTCGGCATCGAGCGGCGGAGGCGATGCGGCCTCGCTCAGCTCGACGTGCGTCGGTCGGGCGATCCAGTCGCGCAGCCTTGACGTCGTGATGATGGGTGGTGAACCAGTAGAACGCGCCCGCAAAGAGCGCGCCAAGAAGCAACGGACGAAGAAATTTCATAGACCTGCCAGACAATTTACGGCGAAAGACGCCGGAAATTCCTTAGACGGCTCTGCTTGAAAAGTGTATCGAAGAACCGGCAAGCGCCGCCAGCGACGCGCCGCCTTTAAGCCGAAATGCCGTGATTCAGCGCGATTGCAGCTTCGTCCAAACTTCCTCGACCTGGCGCTCGGCATTGGCGAGCGAGCCCGAGTTTTCAATCACATAATCGGCGTAGCGGGCCTTCTCGTCGTCCGAGAACTGCGCCGCACTCCGCCGCTCCGCTTCCGCGCGCGCCGCCTCCAGCGATATTCCGGCGCGCTCGGCATAGCGCTCCACCTTCTGCTCCGTTCCGCAGATCACCACGATCACCTTGTCGAAGTCCTTGTGCGCGCCGGCCTCGATCAGCAGCGCCGCCTCCACCACAGCGATGCCGCCGGGATCGCTGCGCTCGATGTCGGCCATCCAGCGTTGCTGCGCTTCAATCACTGCCGGATGCACCAGCGCATTCAGTTCAGCAATGCGATCGGGAAACACAACGTCGGCCAGCCGCTTGCGCACGATCGTCCCATCTTCGCGCAAGGATTTCGCTGTCCGAAATGCTGCACGATCGCGTCGTGCAGCGCGCGTTCCGGGCGCGTACAGACGATGCGCCAACTCATCGGCCAACAGCAGATGCGCTCCGCGCTGCTCCAGCATCTTGCCGATGGTGGACTTGCCGCACGCGATACCGCCTGTCAGTCCTACGCGAAGCATGCTGCTCCCCGCAATCATGAACCAAGCTGGCAGTATAGCGCCGCATGCCCGGCGAAAACCGGAAAGCCGCGGCTCAGGGCTTCTGCAGATAGACTTTCATGCCGTCGAAGTCGAAGGTCACCGCGTAGGGCTTGAAGAAATCGTGGCCCACCATGCCGGAGAGATAAAAGCCGTAAGCATGTTCCCAGGGAAAGGGACCGTCGTAGAGCCCGGCGACATTCTGTTCTTTCACCGCTCCCAGCGACAACTCCTTCACCACGTACGGCACAATCCGGAGGTTTCCTCCGCCGCCCGCGCCCTCGCTGGCTTTGTCCTCCTCCAGCTTGATTCCCCCTTGCTTGATGGCCGATTCCGCCAGCTTCACACCCGCTCCTGCCAGCCCGGTATCAATAAACAGCATTGCCGGCGGATTGCTCTCCACCTGTCCCATCGCAATCATGAAGTGAGCGCCCGCAACGTAGAAGGGAACGGAGACGCTCTTGCCGGACTGGGCCTGGAACGCCTTCAGATTTTTCGCACTTCTCTTGCGCAGCACCAGCTCGCCGTGAGGAAAGTCCAGGGTTGCAAGGAAGCGATTGAGAACCAGAGTGCCCAGGCAGCCATCGAGTTCCTTCACGCCGAAGCCTTCGGAGAGTTGACGCAGGCCCAGCATCGCAACGGGGAGGTTGCGGACCGTCCAGTCACCCAGAGTGAGCGATTCGATCCGGCCGCTTTGCACCTCGGCATGCTGGCCTCCCGAGAAGGTGCCCTGCACTGCGCCCAGTTTTTTGATCCCTAGCTCGCGGGCGAAATCGGTGTCCAACAGCAGCTCCGATCCTCCGGTATCAATGAAGAAGGTGACTTCCTTGCCGCCGTTGATTCGCACATTCACGACCGGCAGCGGTTCGCTCTTCACGAACTTCAGGCGGGTGATTTCGCCCGCGCCCTGAAGCTGGTACGGCTTGGTGCTCGCGAAATCCTCCAACTGGGGCACCAGCAAGCCGCTGTAGTTGGCGACCAGATCGACATACTTCGGCCCAATTTCCCGCAGAACGGCAGCAGCCTTGGGATAGTTGTTCTGGCGGTAGTATGTCTCGGCCAGCTTGACTCTCGCCTGCGCGCTGTCGGGCGTCAGCAGGATGGCCTTCTTCAGCCACTTTTCCGCCTCATCTAGCTGATTGCCCAGCAGCGCGATATATCCCAGTTGCTCGGTGGCGACGGCGTTCTTGGGATCAGCCGCAACCACCTCGGCGTAAACCGGCCTGCGCCTGCTCAAACTTCCCGGCCTCGAACAGAGCGTTGGCGGAATCCAGCTTGGAGTGGTCGGCCTGAGCAAGCGCCAGGCCGGCGAAAAGGAACAGCGTGAAGAACGAAACCAGTGCGGCAATCTTGGTTCGACTCATTAGGCCTGCTTGTCGAGCAGAAGTGTTGCGGATTCTACCATCGCGATTTTCCTTGGAACTGGAAAATCGTGGAGCTTCAGGGAGACGGCACCTGGGGCGAAGACGGCGCTGCCGCCAGCAACAATATTCCGCAAGACAGAAGCACCCGCACGTTCCAACCAAGGAGCCGGGGAAGTGGCCAGCGGGCCTACCCGCGGATGGCGCCGATTTTCTGCCACGCAACAGGATGGTTGCTCACGCTATGGTGGTTCGCGTACATTCAATCAACCCCGCTTGCTCCAGGAACCCTCGCTGATTTCATGCTGGAGTGGAGTACTCGATGTACTGCATTCACTGTGGCTCCCGTCTGCGCGACGAAGCCAAATTTTGCGCCGTCTGCGGAAACCGTGTCGAGCCGCCAGCCGCACCGGTCGCGGCTCCCGTTCCGCCACCACTTGCACCCGAAAGCGCGCCCCCGGCTCCGCCGGAAGGTCTTGCTGCCGCAACCACAGCAGCGAACCAGTCGCCGGTCGCGGCTCCCGTCTTCCCGCCGCCACCTGCACCCGAAAGCGCGCCGCCTGCGCCGCATGTTTCTGTTGCTCCTGGATCTCCTCCGGCGCCTGTCGCGCCCGGTCAACCACAGCCAGCCACCGGTCCTGCGTTCTGCACCCGCTGCGGAGCCAAGCTGCGTCCGGATGCGAAATTCTGTACCGCTTGCGGAACCACCGTCGCCCTGGCCGCGATGAAAGCGGAAGTTGTACCTCCGCCGCCGCCGCCCGCACCGGTCGCCGAAGCAGTTCCCACTGCTGAGCCGCAAGCGCTGGCGAGCCAGCCCGAGATCGAGCTCCTGTCGCCCGCCGAGTCCGCGCCGCCGGATACTCCAGCCTACGAGCCTCCGGCGCCCGCGACTTCAGCTCTCGAACCACAGGCGCCACCTCCGCCGCCGCCGCCGGAGCCATCGCTGCCTGCATCGCTGATCGAGCCCGAGCCTGAACCGCAATCCCCGCCAGCCGAGATCGCGCCGCCGAGCGTTACCACTGCGGACGTCCCTCCGCCGCCATCCGCTGCGGAAGTCGCACCGCCGAGCCCGGTGCCGACGGAGGTTGCCGCCCCGATCCTGGAAGCAGCCACCGTTGCCGGCGACGTTGAGCCTGCTGAACCTCCGCCAACGCCGCAGGTTGAAGCGCCCGAAACGCCCGTCGAGCTTCCGCCGCCAGTCACGGCTCTTCCAGAAGCTCCGCCGCATCCACCGGAGCCACCGCAACTTCCGGAACCGCCGCAACCGCCTGCCGCCTCTAGCTTCTGCACGGTTTGCGGCGCCCCCCTGGCCGCTGATGCGCGCTTCTGCACCAGATGCGGAACGCCCGCCGGCCAATCGGGTTCGCCGCAGATGCAGCCGGACAATGCATCTCAAGTACCTTCGATTCCTCCGGCATCCATTCCACCGGCTCCGATTCCGCCGGGCTCGACCTCCGGCGGTGCACAGCCGCCGCACCATCATTACGACCCCAACCTTGCCTACGCTCCGCAGCGCAGCCGTTCCACCGGGACCATGTGGAAGGTGCTGGCGATTGTTGTGTACATCACCGGATCGCTGATCTCGGCGTTCGTGCCGCTGCCGGTGCCGGTAGTGGTCGCCCAGATCATCTGGCTGATTGTCGTGGTGACAATCTACTTCTGGTCAGCCAGGATGTTCCTGCGCGGTAAGCGCCACGAGGTCCCCAGCGCCGAAGAGGTGATGGCCCTCGACCCGCGTCCGCCGGTGATTTACATGCGCTCGTTCAAGGACGATCCGGCGGCCGCGCAGATCATGGCCGGCGCTCAGATCGGCTGGGCCTTCATCTTCGGCGCTCTCGATACCGAAGAAGAAATGCTGGCCAAAGTGCTGCACAATTTCGGTCCCATGATCAGCATCGGCAAGCCCGGCGAGGAGTTGCCGGAATTGGGCGCCGCGCGCATGTACGTCAGCGAAGCCGAATGGCATGCCAAGGTCGAGCACCTGATGAAGGGCGCCAGCCTGGTCGTGCTCCGGTTGGGACAGACCGAAGGCTTCTGGTGGGAGTTGGAGCAGTCTATCCGCCAGATTAATCCCCACGAGTTGATCGTGCTGGTGCCGTATATCCGCAATCCGCAGGCGCGCATTGCCATTCGCAGCCGCGTGGATGCACTCTTCCCCAAGAAGCTACCGGAATGGACGCGCGCCGATAAGAAGCTCGCCGCACAGGTGGGAACGCTGCGTGGCTATCTCTACTTCGATCCCGACTGGACCGCGCACTACGTGGACCTGACGCGCAAGCAGTGGACGTGGAAAACGCTGCCGCGATTCCTGGGCTTCGCCAAGGCGCGCGCGACGCTGACTTATGCTCTGCGGCCGGTCTTCCAGCAGTTGAACGTGCCCTGGCCGGAGCCGTCCATTCGCTGGGCCGCGACCATCTTTGCCAGCGCGATATTTGGCGGCCTGGCGCTGCTGTTCCTGTTCATCGTCATCATGTCGATTTTCAGCCGATGAGTGGGCGGCGCACGCCCTACAGTCCGCTGGAAAAGCTTCGTTCGGGACGTGCTTGAGTTTTGTTTCGGGATGTACTTGAGTATCTAGTAAGGGCACGACTCTATAGGATGCCAAAAACTCCGCTTTCGCGTGCCTTGTATCAGGGCCCGACTTCAGTCGGGCCGATAGCCTTTTATTCTCCCCGTCCCGAGCCGGCTTCAGCCGGCGGCACTCCGGGCTTTCCGACTTTTCAGCACCCTCTTCAATCGTGCCGGTGAATGCTCTGCCTGCGAAGAAACTCTTTTTGCTGAGGCCAGTAAGGCACGACTTCACAGATCGCGAGCCTTCATGCTCGCTCTATGTCCTCTGTTCATGACGTCTTGCGCCGGCTGAAAGCCGGCTCAGTATGGCCAAAATAAAGCGCTTATCGGCACGGCTGTGAAGCCGTGCCCTTACTCATACCGCCGCAAAACAGAGTCCCCGCAGGCTCCAGCTATCCGCCGTAAGGAACTTCCAGCGGACGCTCGCGGTGCAGCAGCACCCAGTCGCCATTTTCTTCCAGCGCGGCGATGCCGAGGTCGCGAATCAGCGCCTGGGCTCGCTTCGGACGGTCCTGCTTGAGTGCACTCTCGATGAGACCCTCCGACCAGGCAAATAGCGTCCGCATGCGGCCGTATTGCTTGGCGTGCTCGGAGAAGGCCATCTTGTCGTCGTAATGTTCCAGCAGGCCTGCGCCCACCAGCGCCATGGTGATCAACGTAATGCCCGTCGCCTGAACCGGGCCCTCTTTCCCCGGCATCAGAAACCAGTTTAGCCACCCTACCTGCAGCTTCTGCAACAGCGACGTCAGAATAATCAGGGCCGCCATTCCTCCGGCGAAGAACAACAGATAACGCACGCGTTTGTGCGATCGCTTGTGCTTCTTGCCATCGCGCCGGGTACCGAAATACACCCTCTGCTTATGCACCCACCACTCCATCACCAGGTCCAGTTGCGGCGGCACCGGCGCCGGCGGCGCCATGGGAATACCCCAGGTACGGAAGGCGTTGCGAATCCAGTCCAACTCGCTGCGATGCTTGCCCAGGTAGTAGTCGGCCACGCTGTCGTTGATGCCGGCCAGGCTCCAGTAGAACTGCACCCGCAAGCCTTCGGCCAGCGCGCGATAGTCCTGGTATTTGTCCTGGCATTGCAGTCGCCTGGCGCGAAGAAAGAGGATGATGGACGAGCAGAAGATGGCCAGCGCCGCCACCAGCAGCAACGGCGGAAAGACGACCTTGGCGGTTTCGCCAAGTGCATTAAGCATGCGCTCGAAGAAAGGCCCGCGATGAATGAACAGATCGTAGATCAGCAGCGCTGCGAAGGCCGACCAATGCAGCCGGTAGATGGTGCTGTGCATCTCGGTTTGCGAGGCGATGGCCAGGGTGTCGGCCACGGCATAGCGGTGCAACGTGGCCTTTTGGCCCTCGCTCAAACCGGCCTGGTCCGGGCGATCCAGCAGCGATGTACGCTTGGCGGCAATGTCCTTCAACGCCGCGCCGGAAGCGCTGTTCACATCGCGGTTGAATAGATCAATGCGCTTCCATATCTGCTGGTAGTAAGCGTGCGCCTTATCGCGGTTGTGAAACACCGAGGGATACAGCCACTCTCCGGAGCCGGGCTTGCCGGGCATCGCGAATTCGTCGTTTACCCGCGGCGTCCGGATGTGAAACACCGGCCCGCATTCGGCCGGTTCCAGCGGCGTCGCCACCCGCTCGTCACCGCACCGCTCGGCGTCCTTCTCGGTGCGCAGGAACTCGCCGATGCCCTCTTTTTTGAAGGCCAGAACGTGCGCGGTGCCACCAGTCTTCTGCTGGTCGTGACCGTTCCAGAAGGCCACCAGCACCTGGCAGTTGCGCGCCACGTACTGGCCCAGCGCAGCATATTGCTGGCGCCGATGCTCGGCATGCCGGACATTCTCCGCCGTATTGCCTTCGGCCATGCCGATGAAGAAGTGATGTTTGATTTTTTCCCGCAGCAGCGTGCGGAAATCGTCCACGGTGTGGGGGAAATCGCGTTCGTATTCGTGCTGCTCCAGCGGCAGCGGAGCAATCACGCTGATGTCCAGCTCGCCTCGAAGACTGACCGCGACCTCGGCGGCCAGCCGGTCGGCTCCCTCCGCCAGCGCCGACAACACCACCAGCGGAGTATTGGGAACTTCTTCATGCAGCCGCCGCAGAAAGTCCGCAAAGGCACATCGCAGCAGTTCCTGCTGTTCCTCATCGGGAAGCAAATCCCGATGGCCGGTGACTCCAATGACCAGCGGCACACGCGCCCATCGCCGGTTCAGTTCGGCGATCTGCGTCGTCCCCATGCTGCACCGGTTCTTGAACGACTGCTGGTTGCGCCACGGTTGCGTCCTTAGCTTCGGGACTTTGCTGGCAACGGCATCTTGCTCCCCACGGCAAGACACCACGATGCGAAGATTCTTCTAGCGCACGCTGACTGTGCCCACACGCTGCCCGCGGCGCAACTTCGCCGCCTGCAAGGTATTGCTCATCAGCATGGCGATGGTCAGCGGACCCACTCCGCCCGGTACCGGCGTTAGCGCTCCCGCCACCTCGGCCACCTTGGGATGCACGTCGCCGATCAGGGTCGAGCCCTTGGCGGCGAAGGTCTGCTCGCGCTTGGCATTTCCGGCAAAATATTTCTCAAATTCGGCGCGATCGGTCATTTCGTTCATACCTACGTCAATCACCGTCGCCCCCGGCTTCACGAATTCCGGCGTAATCATGCCCGCCTTGCCGATGGCCGCCACCAGAATGTCGGCCCGCCGGCAGACGTCCGGCAGATCGCGCGTCCTAGAGTGGCACACCGTCACCGTCGCGTTGCCGTTCAGCAGCAGCATCGCGATGGGCTTGCCCACAATGTCGCTGCGGCCGACCACCACGGCTTCGGCCCCGGCGATGGGAATGTTGCTGCGCTTCAGAATCTCGATGATTCCCGCCGGCGTACACGGCACCAGTCCCGGGCCGTTGCGTGGACAGGTAGCCGACGTTCATGGGATGGAAGCCGTCCACGTCCTTCGCCGGCGACACCGCCAGCAACACCTTCTTGGCGTCCACCTGCGCCGGCAGCGGCAGTTGCACCAGGATGCCGTCAATTTCGTCGCGGCGGTTCAGGTCGTCCACCAGCGCCAGCAGCTCCTCGGTGGTCACGCTGTCCGGCGGCGTGTGCTTCTCGCTGTAAATGCCAAGCTGCTCGCAGGTCTTCACCTTGTTGCGAACGTAGATTTCCGAAGCCGGATTGTGCCCGGCCAGCACTACCGCCAAGCCCGGGCGCAGACCCTCGGCCGTGAGCTCCCGAACTTCTTCCGCAACTTCAGACTTGATGTCGGCGGCGATCTTGACGCCGTCCAGAATGATGGCAGACATGGCACTAGTGTATCGCGAGAATTGCGCCGATTCTTAGAGGCGACGGAGCGCTGAGACGGCGCAAGCAGGGTGGGCTTGGCGCTCCTGTAGAGCGCCGACAGGAGGCGCCGACCTGTCGACTCTCGACAGGAGAGCTGGCCGGGCACGGGGATGGTCGTCCGGCAGGAAGGTTGCCGGGATTCGTCGCCCCGGCGCCGGGCGCTCCGGTACAATAGCGCCATGATTTCGCCTGACCTGCTGGAGATTCTGGCCTGCCCGGTGTGCCGTAAGCCATTGACACTGCGCGGGGAAGATGCGCTGAAGTGCAACGAGTGCCACCGTGTTTATCCAATCCGCGACGGGATTCCAATCCTGCTGGAACCGGAAGCGATGATCGAGCCGTAGGGCACCGATTTTAACTGGTGCTTCTACCACGGCCGGGAAAATGCGCACACTTTAAACCAAATAAGTCCACTTAACCCTATGGGCTGCCACCTTTCATAGCTGGAATTCCCACCTCTTATGCTTCCCATTCCACTCAGACATCCTGGCTCCCGGGATTCGGTCGAGTCTCGTCCGTCATTTGGCCCATTTTGGGAATCCGCGGGGTGAAACTGCGCAGTCCGGTTCCTCTTCGCCCAGGTCGGATCCACCCGCCGGCACCACGAGGGTGGTAGTCTCCGCTTAATGTGCAAGGAACTTCACAAGTTTTGGGCCGTATATCTGGTATGTGGGGATGCAAGAGCCCGGCTGTTGCCCGTTCTGATACCACGACTTGCAACTATCGCGGTACAAAGGGTTTGAAATCGTAACAAAAATTCGGCCAGCGGGTTGGACCAGCGGCTTTCGGCATTCCAATTGCTCGAAACCAAATCACTGTTGCCCGAGTCTAAGTAAGTAACACGACCGGAAGGGTTCGGAGGTGAGGACGATGATGGCAGAAAAGTTTACCGTTCCGGAACTCACGGCACTCCGTAGCGAGCTCCTCCAGGGGTTCGACTCCAAGGACAGTGCCGAACTGATCCAGGTTTTCCTGGCCGGGCACGGGTACGGTGTTTCGGCCGAGGAAGCTCGCGATGCGGTGGCACGAGCGGGCTTGCTCAGTGGAAATCTGGCAGCGTTCCAGAAAGAGTTGGAGAACCTGGCCCTCGTCATGTAAACGCAGCGAGGCGGTGACACAAGATTCGCCTGACCTTAACCAAGGACGGTATGTGAGCGGCGCCAGAACCTGGACGCATCGCCAACAAACCGTGGCGAAAGTAGAAGAGCCCGGACAAAACGGTCCGGGCTTTCCTGTTTCTGCGATCGTCCGGAAAATTTTCATCCCGCCAGCTTCGCACCGCACCTTCACCCCGCCGGCGATGCGGTCCTGCAGTACCTTCTCGAAGAACACATACGGATGCACCGCCTCGATGCTGCTAACGCTGTCGAGTTGCTGGCGCAGCTCGGCCGGAATCTGAAACTCGATCGCCGCCAGATTGCTCTCCAGTTGCTTCATGCTGGTGGCGCCGATGATGGTTGAGGTGATGCCCGGCTGCGTGACCACCCAATTCAGCGCGACCTCCGCGGGAGTGCGGCCCATGGCCTTTGCCACGCTCAGCAGCGTATCCACAATTTTGAAGTTCCGTTCGGTGAACTTCTGGAATACGGGATTGTCGGAATCCTTCAGCACGTCCAGACGACTGCCCTGGGCGCTGGTCGGCCCCTGGCGGCTGTATTTGCCGGTGAGAAAGCCGCTGGCCAGCGGACTCCACGGACACACCGCCAATCCCAGCTCCAGCGCCATGGGAATGTGTTCGCGCTCGATGTTGCGCTCCACCAGCGAGTATTCCAGTTGCAGCGCGCTCAACCGCGGCAGCCCGGCCAGCTCCGCCAGCGTCACCGCGCGCGAGCCATACCACGCCGGAATGTCGGAGAAGCCGTAGTAGCGGATCTTGCCTTCGCGCACCAGCGCGGTCAGCGTGTCCACCACTTCGTCCACCGGCGTTACCCGGTCCCACACGTGCATCCAGTAGAGGTCAATGTAGTCGGTCTTCAGGCGGCGCAGCGAGCCTTCCAGCGCGCGATAGATGTTCTTGCGCCCGTTGCCGCCGGCGTTGGGATTGCCTTCCTGCGGATTGAAGCTGAACTTGGTGGCGATGACCGCCTTGTCGCGCAGGCCTTCTGCCAGCAGGCGGCCCAGAATCTGCTCGCTCTTGCTGTCGGAATACACGTCGGCGGTGTCGAGGACGTTGCCGCCCTTGGCCAGGTAAGCGCTGACCATGCGCTCGGCTTCGGTGTCGCTGATGTCCCCAACGGTCGTTGCCGAAGGTCATGGTGCCCAGCGTGAGCGGGCTGACGCGCAAGCCCGACCGTCCCAGGGTTACGTATTCGTTCAATTGCATGATGGCGATGCTCCTTTCGGGAGTGGGAATGCTGCGGAGGTTATGAAGGTTTCGATGTCGCGGAGGAGGGAAAGATGCGCGTCACTCCGGGTGCCCCGGGTTCGCGTCCCGGGTTTGGACGCTAACCTGGGTCGGCCGAGTGGTGGAGCATGTCGGGTGCCCCGGGGTCTCGCGGGGTTCGAGACCCGGGACCTCGCTGGGAAGGTCGAGTGCAGCGGATCCCAGGTTAGCCCAAAAGATGGGCGAACCCTTCGACCGCGCGCAGGGCAGGCTCTGGGGCACCGGGTTCGAAGTAGGGTTAGAATCCGAGCCGAAAGGCTGGGCCACCCGGCCGCGCGCACCCTGCAAAAAAGAGGGTCCAGTATTGAAACCAAAGGGCTTATTTCATCAATCTAAGCTAAGTGATGATTCTGCAAGGTTTACGTATAAATCTCTATGAAAACAGGGGACTTAGATGCGGCACAATGCTGCTATGTTTGCGCAAATGCGCAAAGCTAACATGTTGACAATGGTGCGGAGCAGGCGCTTTCGGCAAGCCTGAAATAGGCCGCTGAAAAACTCCGTTCTTGGGTGCCATGCGTCAGGGCCCGACCGCAACCTGCGGCAAAACTCGGTTATGCCGAGACCATGTGTCAGGGCACGACCTCACCCTGCGGCAAAACTCGGTTTTGCCGGAGACCATGTGTTCAGGGCACGACCTCAGTTGCACGCCTAAAGGGGCTAAACTCCGTTTTAGCCGTGGCCTTGTGTCAGGGCCCGACTTCACCCTGCAGCAAAACTCTGCTCTGCCGAGACCATGAGTAAGGGCACGACCTCCGGTCGTGCCGATAGGCCCTTCATTTTTTCTCTCCGGAGCCGGCTTCAGCCGGCGGCACTCCGTTGATTCCGACTTCTTCCCAGCCTGTTCACCCGTACCCGAGCCCCGGAGGTGCCGTCCCCGGGGGACTCGAGTCGCAAGAGGTTCGCCTCCCCAGCGTTGAAACGCTGGGCTATCACCTTTCGTCTCGCCAGGCGAGACTGGAGCACTCGCCTATCGAGACTCAACCTCTTGCACACTTCGGTTAGGAAGCCCGCTAGCTTTGGTGACGGGATGGAAAATCCCCACCCAAGCAAACCCGGCTTGGGTGGGGCACCCGCTTGATGGTAGGCTGGGCCACCCGCCCGCGGGACCTGTTGCACACTTCGGGCCGTACAACCTGTTGCACACGGCGGGGCGTACGACCTCTTGCACACTTCAGGGCGTACGACCTCTTGCACACTTCGGGGCGTACGATCCACTATCGCGCGCGACTTGTATCAGGGCACGGCTTCACAGGCTGATGAAAAACTCCGCTTTCGGGTGCCTTGTGTCAGGGCCCGACCGCACCCTGCGGCAAACTCTGTTCTGCCGAGACCATGAGTAAGGGCACGACCTCCGGTCGTGCCGATAAGCGCTTCGTTGTTTCTCTCCGGAGCCGGCTTCAGCCGGCGGCACTCCGTTGATTCCGTCTTCTTCCGCAGCCTGTTCACCCGTACCCGAGCCCCGGAGGTGCCGTCCCCGGGGGACTCGAGTCGCAAATGGTTCGCCTCCCCAGCGTTGAAACGCTGGGCTATCACCTTTCGTCTCGCCAAGCGAGACTGGAGCACCGGCCTATCGAGACTCAACCTCTTGCACACTTCGGTTAGGAAGCCCGCTAGCTTTGGTGACGGGATGGAAAATCCCCACCCAAGCAAACCCGGCTTGGGTGGGGCACCCGCTTGATGGTAGGCTGGGCCACCCGCCGTGCGCGTGAGTACGTAACAAAAGCGTCGGTTTTCATGTGAGGGATGAGGCGGCGCACCCTACGGGGCGCGGATCCGCAACGCCAGCCTACCCACCGTTCCGCTACGCTCCACGGTGGGCTAGACTATGGCGCGCCTCCGGCGTTCTTATGGTCGCGAACCGGACATTCTCGAGGTGCATCCAAGCCGGGTGTCCCAGAGCCTGCCCTGAGCTTGTCGAAGGGTCTCGCGGGGTTCGAGACCCGGGAGCAAGCGTCATCGATCCTGGTTGGCAGGGATTCCCAATGGCGGCGCGAGCTCACAGCATCTAAGAGTCCCGGAAGCGGCGATTCTTGCGTCCTGCATTTACCCGGGTCTCGAAAACCGCGAGACCCGGGGCACCCAATTCAGAACGGGTAAAGGAAATCGTGGGAGGATGAATTGAGCAGCGAAACCCGGGCCACCCGCCAGGCGCTGGGGCACCCGGCGGCCGTGAAAATTCACGTTCTCATTCGCATTGCGATGAGGACTATGATTCCCAGATACGGTTCTCTCCCACCTCCGGCCTGGCGGAAAAGGATTATCGATGAAGACCTACCGCGCATGGAAAGCCGCCATCATTGTGTTCCTGATGTGTGCCGCATTCGCGATCAGTTCGTCAGCCCAAACCTTGACCACGCTCCACAATTTTGCAGGGCCCCCGAACGACGGTGCTGCTTCCTCCGCCGGGCTGGTGCAAGGCACCGACGGAAACTTTTATGGGACAACCACCACTGGCGGGACCAACAATAAGGGCACGGTCTTCAAAATCACCCCAAGCGGCACAGTGACTGTGCTCCACAGCTTCGCGGGCCCCCCGAACGACGGCAATGGCCCCACCGCCGAACTGATCCAGGCCACCGACGGACACTTCTACGGGACGACCGAGTTTGGCGGATCCAATGGCACCGGCACCGTCTTCAAAATCACCCCCAGCGGAACCTTAACTACTCTGTACAGCTTCGCTTGCTCCGGCGGCTGCGGCCCTCTCGGCGGCCTCATCCAAGCCAGCGACGGGAACTTCTACGGGACTACGTCCGCTGGCGGAACCCACCAGATTGGCGGCACGGTCTTCAAAATCACGCCAAGCGGAACCGAGACTATGCTGTACAGCTTCGCTTGCTCTGACGGCTGCTACTCTTACGCCGGAGTGATCCAGGGCAGCGACGGGAACTTCTACGGGACTACGTCGATTGGTGGGGCCAACAATGACGGCACGGTCTTCAAAATCACCCCCCACGGAACTCTGACCTTTCTGCACACATTCCAGCGCAGTGACGGGGCTGACCCTTACGCCGGACTGATCCAGGCCAGCGACGGGAACTTCTACGGGACTACGTACGTTGGCGGGGCCAACGATGACGGCACGGTCTTCAAAATCACACCGCAAGGCGCGCTGACCACGCTGCACAGTTTCACTGGCGGTGATGGCAACGGCCCCCGGGCTGGGCTGGTGCAAGCCAGCGACGGGAACTTCTACGGGACAACCAGTTCAGGCGGGGCCAACGATCGGGGCACGCTCTTCGAAATCACACCGCAAGGCGCGCTGACCACGCTGCACAGTTTCAACGGCGGTGATGGCAGCGACTCCGAGGCTGGGCTGGTGCAAGCCAGCGATGGAAGCTTCTACGGGACAGCGGCTGGAGGCGGGTCCGACGGCCACGGTACGGTCTTCAAGCTTCAGCTTCCGGTCACGCTGACGGTATCGGTCGCAGGCGACGGTAGCGTCACCAGCACCGATGGCTTCATCAATTGCCCCGGTTCGTGCACCCACATCTACGATCCCGGCACTCCGGTGACGCTGAACGCCGCCGCGTCGTCAGGCTGGGTCTTTGCCGGCTGGACCGGCGCATGCACCGGCGTTGGCGCCTGCAATCTCACGATGACGGACAACCTTTCGGTGACCGGCGTCTTCCTCGAACCGGGGCACGGATTGGCGTTCAACGCCGTCACGCCTTGCCGTCTGGTGGACACGCGCACCCAGAACGGCGGCGGCGGTCCCATCCAGGGCGGCACCTTCCAGAGCTTCAACCTGCCGCAATTGGCGCAAAGCAAGGGCTGCGCCGACCTGTCTACCGCGGCCTCCTATTCGCTCAACGTAACCGTGGTGCCGCACGGATCGCTGGGTTACATCACCATCTGGCCGACGGGTGAGGCGCAGCCGACGATCTCGACCATGAACTCGCTGGACGGCCGCATCAAGGCCAACGCCGCGATCGTGCCCGCGGGAACCAATAGTGCGGTCAGCGTGTATGTCAGCAACACCACCGATGTCGTGCTCGACATCGACGGCTACTTTGCGGCCACGACGGGTTCGCTGAGCGACGGCGGCTCCAGCTTGCAGTTCTATCCGCTGACACCATGCCGGGTGCTGGATACTCGCAACACGGACGGCCCGCTGGGCGGCCCCTATCTGAAGAGTGGTGTGGAGCGCGACTTCCCGGTGCTGTCCAGCGATTGCAACATTCCATCCAGCGCCCAGGCTTACTCGATGAACTTCACGGTGGTGCCGTACGAGGGCCAGCCCTTGGGCTATCTGACGGTGTGGCCGGAGGGAGGCACACGGCCGGTGGTCTCGACGCTGAACAATCTGACGGCGACCATCGTGGCCAATGCGGCGATTGTGCCCGCGGGCACAAACGACGGCATCGCGACGTATCCCTCGGGCAACACGCAGTTAGTGGCCGACATTGACGGCTACTTTGCGCCGGCAGGCACGGGCGGCTTGTCGCTGTATCCCACCGCCCCGTGCCGGGTGATCGACACGCGACATGGCAGCGGGCAGTTCAGCGGGCGAGCTGACGGTCAACGTTGTGGGCAGTCCGTGCGCTCCGCCCAGCGACGCGCAGGCCTATGTGTTCAACGCGACGGTGGTGCCGGTAGGCGAGCTGGGCTACCTGACGCTGTGGCCGGACACGGAGAGCCAGCCGGTGGTGTCAACCTTGAACGCGGTGGACGGGGCAATCACCTCGAACATGGCCATCGTTCCCAACGTGAATGGCAAGACCGACGCCTTTGCCTCGGGCACCACGCAGTTGATTCTGGACATCTCCAGCTTCTTCGCTCCCTAGAGAGGTAATGGTCTTTTCTCCTCAAGCCGGCGAATCAGTGCTCGGTCTCCATGACTAGCATGTTCCACATCGCTGGTAGTCTTTCTTCTACAGAAGAACGCGCGAGTATACTCGCGACCCTTTAAGACAGCAGTCGCCGGAACGCGTGCTGGTACGGGTGCTTTGTCACCGGGTATGTAGTGATGCACGAGCATGTACACCTGCTGATCAGCGAACCGGAACGCAGCACTCTGGCGGTGGCGCTACAGATGCTGAAGCAGGTCCCGGCGCAGAAGGCGGGTGGCCCAGCCTTTCCGCCTCGGATTGAAATCTCACTTTAATTCGGGTGCCCCGCCCTTCTCGCCGTCTTTTGGCGAGAGGGTGGGCGCTCTTACCTGTCCATATCACCGCCAAGAGCCTGATCCACAAGAGCGACACCATCGATGCCCGTAAGCTGGCCGAGTTGCTGCGCGCCGGGCTGTTGTCGCCGGTCTACCACGGGCAGAACGGCAGCGCGGCCATGAAGCATCTAGGGCGCAGTTACAGCGCGCTCACCGAAGACACCACCCGGGTCATGGGACGGTTGAAAGCGCTTTATCGCAGCCAGGCCATTGCCTGCGCCGGCCAGAAGCCGTACGCCTCGCGGCATCGTGAGCAGTGGTTAGTGCAGCTCACGGAGAGCGGGTTGCAGCGTCGCGCGCGGCGCCTAATTGGCCGGTTAGTAGTGACACTATCAATAAAGGCCCGATAGCTAGAGTGTGCAAACGCCATGTCCGGTTGCGGACGCAAAATTGCGCCGGCGGACAAAGCCCTCTCCGCGAATCGCCGTAAACCACTGAAAAATTTGGCTTCTGCGTGGTCGCTACCGTGCACTATCGGCGAATGGCATTCCCTTCTGCGGTCAGGAAAGATCACATGCTCCAGGATTTGCGCTACGCGCTGCGGCAGTTGCGTCATTCGCCCGGCTTCGCCGTGGTGGCAATTGTGACCCTGGCGCTGGGCATCGGCGCCAACGCTGCTATCTTCACCCTGATCCATGGCATTCTGCTGCGCTCGCTGCCGGTGGCCAGTCCGTCGGAACTCTACCGCGTCGGCGACACCGACGACTGCTGCTACCTCGGCGGCTTCCCGCGCGACGACGGCGACTTCCCCATTTTCTCCTACGATCTGTATAAGCATCTGGAGCAGTCGTCGCCGGAATTCGAGCATCTGGCCGCGGTACAGGCCGGCGAAAGCTGGTACAGCGTTCGTCGCGAAGGGGCGGCGGCGTTCACCCTGCGCTCGGAATTCGTTTCCGGAAATTACTTCTCCACCTTGGGTGTGCAGAGTTATCTCGGCCGTCTGCTGACGCCGGCCGACGATAATGCCGGCGCGAATCCGGTGGCGGTGCTCAGCTACCAGGCCTGGCAATTGCAATACGGCGGCGACGCCTCGGTCATCGGTTCCACGCTTTATGTGCAGCTGCATCCCTTCACCATCGTGGGCGTGATGCCGCCGGGCTTTTTCGGCGATCGCATCCAGGAGGGTCCGCCGGAGATGTGGGTTCCGCTGGCGGACGAGCCGCTGATCAACTCGACTTCGACGCTGATGCACCACAGCGATAACGGCTGGCTGTATCTGCTGGGGCGGGTCCGTCCGGGAACCAGCGTTGCGGCGTTGCAGTCGAAGATGTCCGTCGCGTTGCAGCATTGGCTGGCGACCCGGCCGATGTTCACCGACCACGGCGGAGCCTCGGAAATTCCCAAGCAGCATGTGGTCATCGTGCCGGGTGGTGGCGGCATTCAGAATCTTCAGGCGCAAACCGGCACCGGCCTGCGGCTGCTGATGATTCTTTCCAGCGTGGTGCTGCTGATCGCCTGCGCCAACATCGCCAACCTGTTGCTGGCGCGCGCCACCGCTCGCCGTTCGGAAGTCGCGGTGCGCATGGCGCTGGGAGCGGGACGGCCGCGGCTCATCCGCCAGATTTTCTCGGAGTGCGTGCTACTGGCCTGCATCGGCGGCGTTGCGGGACTGGGCGTGGCCTATGCCGGCTCGCATCTGATCCTGGCGCTGGCTTTCCCGCAGGCGAAGGACCTGCCAGTGTCCAGCAATCCCTCGCTGCCCATCCTGGGATTTGCTTTCGTGGTATCGCTGCTCACCGGCATTCTGTTCGGCACCGCGCCGGCGTGGCTATCGTCGCACGCGCAACCGGCGGAAGCGCTACGCGGCGTCAATCGCTCCACCGGCGATAAGTCCAGCTTCCCGCAGAAAGCGCTGGTCATCCTGCAGGTGGCGCTCTCGGTGGTGCTGTTGGCGGGAGCGGTGCTAATGACGCGCTCGCTGGCCAATCTGGAGCACCAGAATTTTGGTCTTGCCACCCGCAATCGCTATGTAGTGGAGATCGATCCCGAAGGCGCAGGCTATAAGCCGGAAGCGCTCAATGGTCTGTATCGCAAGCTGGAAGAGCGTTTCGGCGCGTTGCCCGGCATGGCGCACGTTGGCCTGGCGATGTATAGCCCGCTGGCGGGAAACAACTGGTCGGAATGCGTCATCCCACAGGGCAAAGGCATGCCGCCGCCGGGCGAACATTGCGGCTCGACCTGGGACCGCGTCAACAAGGACTTCCTCGACTCCATCGGCGTTTCCATGGTGCGTGGCCGCAACTTCAACGACCAGGACACCTCGTCGTCGCCACAGGTGGTGATTGTCAACCAGGCGTTTGTCCAGCGCTTCTTCGCCGGGCAGGACCCCATCGGCAAGCATTTCGGCATTGATTATCCGCAGTACTCCAGCATCTTCGAAATCGTGGGCGTGTTCGCCGACTTCAAGATGAATAATCCGCGCGAAGCCGTGCACAGCGTCTTCTTCCGCCCCATGGGCCAGGAATATTCCGGCTTCAAGGAACCGGGCATGATCGCGGGTGAGAAGTCTTCGATGTATCTGGGCTCGGTGATGCTGGACTTCAGCCGGCCGCAACCCGATGCGGAAGCGCTGGTGCGGCGCACGCTGGCCGAGATTGATCCCAATCTCACCATCTTCCACTTCGATTCGCTGGACGCGCAGGTTGCCGGCAACTTCAACCAGGACCGACTGGTGGCGCGGCTGACCATGCTGTTCGGCGTGCTGGCGCTGGTACTGGCGTCGGTGGGCTTGTACGGCGTGATTTCGTACTTCGTGGTGCGGCGCACCGCCGAAATCGGCATTCGCATGGCCCTGGGCGCCACCCGCGGCAGCGTGCTGACCATGGTGCTGCGCGGAGCATTGTGGCAAATCGTGATTGGCCTTGCGCTCGGCATTCCCGCGGCGCTGCTCGCCGGACACCTGGTGTCGAGCCAACTGTATGGCGTCACCGGCTACGATCCGCTGGCGCTGCTGGCAGCGCTCCTGATGCTGAGTTTGTGCGCCACCGTAGCCGGACTGATTCCGGCGCGACGGGCTGCATCCATCGAGCCGATGAAGGCGTTGAGGACGGAGTAGTTGTCCGTTGTCCGTTGTCCGTTGTCCGTTGTCCGTTGTCAAGAGTCGAGCCGCGCAGCGGCGGCAGCGCCGTGAGCCCGGGGCGTAAGCCCCGGGTGAGGGCGTTCTAGATTGCGCGAGCCGCGTCAGCGGCGGCAAGGTTTATCGGTGATTCGTGAATCGTGGAACGTGGATCGCTTGCGGATCGTAATTATTGACTGGCGCGCCTTTACTAATTGCTAATGGCTAATTGCTAACTACTATTTCCGGTTCCCCATATGCTGAACTTCTCACAGGACCTACGCTACGCCGTGCGGCAACTGCGCAAGGCGCCGGGCTTCTCCGCGGTTGCGATTCTCACGCTGGCGTTGGGCATCGGCGCCAACACCGCCGTGTTCAGCGTGCTCGACACCGTCCTGCTGCGCCCGCTTCCCTATCGCCAGCCGGATCGGCTGGTACTGGTCGTGGAGACGGAATCGATTTCGCCTAACGAAGACCTGGGCGGCGTGGCGGCGCAGGAATATCTCGACTATCGCGACCAGAACCGCACCCTCTCCGGCGTGGCCGCCTTCGAGAGCAACAGCTTCAACCTCACCGGCAACGGAACGCCGCTGCGCATTCGCGGCGCGCGCATGTCGGCGTCGGCATTCGATGTGCTGGGTGTCGCGCCGATGATGGGCCGCGCCTTCACCGCCGCCGAAGATCGCACCGGCTCCGACAATGTCATCGAGCTTTCCTATTCGCTCTGGCAGAACCAGTATCACGGCGATCCCGGCATCCTCGGCCGCACGATCAAGATCGACGAAGCGCCGTACACCGTGATCGGCGTAATGTCGCCGTCGTTCCACTTCCCCTTCGATGGCCGGCCGTCGTCAGAGATGGCCGACGTCTGGCTGCCCATCGGCTTCAGCAAAGATGTGCTGGCGCCGCAGAACCGGCTGATGGAATTCGGCGTCGGCCTGATCGGCCGCATGAAGGATGGCGTCACCCGCGAGCAGGTGCAGTCTGACATGCTGCACGTTGCCGACACCTTCCAGCAGGCGCACCCCGATGCTTATTCCGCCAACCTGCGAGTGACGCCGCACGTGCACGCGTTCTCGGCATACACGGTGGAGAAGGCGCGGCCGCTGCTGCTGATTTTGTCGGCGGCGGTGTTGTGCGTGCTGCTGATTGCGTGCGCCAACGTCGCCAACCTGCTGCTGGCGCGCGGCACTCTGCGGGCGCGGGAGATGGCCATTCGTAGCGCTGTCGGAGCGCAACGCTCGGCCTTGCTGCGGCAATGCCTAGTGGAAAGCGGCGTGCTCGCGATGCTGGGCGGCGCTGCCGGCATCGCGCTGGCGCTGGCCCTGGTGGCGGCGTTGCGAGCTTTCGGTCCGGCGGACGTTCCACGATTGCAGGAAGTCACGGTGCATCCGGTGGCGCTGCTGTTCACGCTGGGACTTTCCCTGGTTACGACTTTTCTCTTCGGGTTGATCCCGGCGCTGCGACTGTCGCGAGTGGCGCCGCAGACCTGCATGAACGAGTCGGCGCGGACCGGCACTTCGCGCGGCAGCCTGCGGTTGCAGAACATCGCCGTCGCCGGCGAGATCGCGCTGGCCTTGGCGTTGCTGATCGGCGGCAGCCTGCTGTTGCGCAGCTTCCAGAAGCTGCTGGTCACGCCACTGGGCTTCGATCCGCACGACATGGTGGTGGTGCGCACCCTCTTCGACACCGAGCGGTACCCTGACCCCGTCAAGCGCATCGCAGTTCAGAAGGAAGCGCTGGAGCGACTGTCGCATCTGCCGGGCGTGACCACGGTGGCTGCGGCCAGCCATCTGCCGCTCAGCGACGATCGCGGCATCGGCTTCCGGCTGGAACATGCCGCGGAGGACGATTTCCACTTCGCGCAGAATTCGCTGGTCACGCCCAATTACTTCAAGGCGATGGGCATCGGCCTGCGCGCGGGGCGCTTCTTCAACGACCACGACGCACCGGACAGCCTGCCGGTGGCCATCGTCAGCCAGGCCATGGCGCGCGATTATTATCACGGACAGGATCCCGTCGGACAGCGCTTCTACTGGGGCGATCGCGGGCTGTTCACCATCGTCGGCGTGGTGGACGACGTACACATCTCGGCGCTCGATGCCGATCCGCCGGCGATGATCTACCAGGCCATGTTCCAGATGAAGACCTGGACCGCGGGCCGCACCGCGTTTCTGCTGCGCACCTCCCGGCCCGGGCAGGACGTCTTCCGCGAAGTGCAGCAGGTGGTGTGGTCGCTGGACAAAGATCTGCCGCTGTACAACACCACCACGCTGGCCGCGCTGGTCGCCGATTCGCTGGCGCAGCGGCGCTTCACCATGCTGCTGCTGAGCGCGTTCTCGCTGCTGGCGCTGTTGCTGGCGGCCATCGGGCTGTTCGGCGTGATCTCGTACCTGGTGTCGCAGCATCAGCGCGACATTGCGCTGCGCATGGCGCTGGGCGCCGACCGCGGCGACATTCGGCGCATGGTGCTGAAGAGCGGCGCCAGGCTGGGTCTGGCAGGATGCGCTGCCGGACTGGCGCTGGCGCTGGCGGGCTCGCAGTTGCTGAATTCGAGTTTGTATCACGTGAGCCGCTTCGATCCGGCGACGCTGCTGGGAGTGCCACTCTTGCTGTTGGCGGTGGTGCTTCTGGCAGCGTACACGCCCGCACGGCGCGCCGCCGCGATTGAGCCGATGGAAGCGCTGCGGGGAGAGTGAGGATGGGGGCTCGGGGACCTAGGAGCTAGGGACTCGGAGACTCGGAGACTCAGGGCTCGGGACTTGGGACTTGGGGACCAGTGGCTAGTAATCAATTGCCGGGATTGGATTCGGCAGCGAATAGGGTGATGCAGGAATTCAACGGAGTTCAACGCGTTTTTCCTAGCCCCTCAAGTCCCTAGCCCCTAGTCCCTTTTTTGGAATCGGGATTCGGGTGGTGAGGTTGGGTTCGTGGCGTTTTTCCTAGTCCCCAGTCCCTAGTCCCTAGTCCCTTGTTTGGAGTTTGTTCAATGCATACGTTCGGACAGGAACTTCGTTACGCGCTGCGGCAACTTCGCCAGGCGCCGGGATTCGCGCTGATCTCGATTCTCACGCTGGCGCTGGGTATCGGCGCCAACATCGCCGTGTTCTCGGTGACCAATGCGGTGCTGCTGAATCCTAGCGGGATTCCGCATGCTCAGGGGCTGGTGGCGTTGCGCGCGCGCTACATGGCGCTGGCCGATCTGCATAACATCGGCATCTCCGCGCCCGATTTCGGCGATGCCGAGGACGGCCACAATATTTTCAGCTCCGCCGCGGTGATGCAGGCCAACAGCGTGAACTACAGTCCCGCGAACGCCACGCCCATACGGCTGCGCAGCGCTAAAGTTTCGCACGCGTTTTTCGACGTGTTCGGGGTGCGTCCGCTGCTGGGCCGGGTTTTACTCGCGACGACGATCAGCCCGGCGCTGACCAGGAAGCGGTGCTCTCCTATCGCACCTGGCAAAAACAATTTGGCGGCGATCCCCAGATCATCGGCCGCAGCATCCTGCTCAACGACGTGCAGTACCGGGTCATCGGCGTCATGGGCCGCGACTTCAACTGGCCCAACCAGGTCGAACTCTGGACTCCGATCGCGCTGCCGCCCGCGCGTTATCACGATCACGACTTTCGCTACAACGAGAACATGTTCGGCCTGGCGCGGCTGCAACCGGGCGTGAGCCTGCAGCAGGCCAACGCCTATCTCGACATGAAGGCGCAACAGGTCATTCAGGCCGAGGGCAACAAGTACGGCAACGCCTCCGGCTGGGGCATGTTTGCCCTGCCGCTGAATGAGATGACCGGCGGCAGCCTGCGCCAGCCGCTCACCCTGCTGCTGATTGCGGTGGGGATGGTGCTGCTGATCGCCTGCGCCAACATTGCCGGGCTTGCAGATGGCGCGTGCCTCGGCGCGGCAACGCGACATGGCAGTGCGCGTCGCGCTGGGCGCGTCGCGAGGCGACTTGATTCGCCAGGCGCTGCTGCAGAGCACGGTGCTCACCGTGATCGGCGTTGCGCTGGGATTCGCCGGTGGCTTCGCTGGCCGCGCCGCTGCTGGTGCGCGGTCTGCCGTCCATCCTGGGCTCGCAGATCGAGCCGTCGTTCCGCGGGCCGGTGCTGCTGTTCGTCGTCGCGGTGGCCGTCTTGTGCTCGCTGCTGTGCGGCGTGGTGCCGGCGTGGCATCGCACTCAACCGGGATGGTTCAACGCGCTGCAGGAAAGCGGACGCACGGGCGGCGCAAGCGCTGCCAGTACGCGCGCGCGCTCGTCGCTGGTGGTGGCGCAGATTGCGCTGTGCCTGCTGCTGCTGGCCGGCGCGGGATTGCTGCTCAGCAGCCTGCAAGCTTTGCAGCGAGTGGATACCGGCTTCGATCCGCGCGACCTGCTGACCGCCAACTACTCGCTGCCCAAGAGCGTTTACAACACCGACGAGAAACTGGCCGCCTTCATGAACGCCTTGGAAGAATCGGCTGAGCGCCATTCCCGGCGTCAGCAGCGCCGCGCTCTCCGATGCGTTGCCCTTCACCAACAATGGCGGCTTCTCCAGCTTCAGCATCAAGGGGCAACCGACGGCGCCCAACCAGCCCGGACCGCACGGCGGCATTCGCCTGGTGTCGCCCGATTATTTCTCCACCATGCGCATTCCGGTGCTGATGGGACGCACCTTCAACTCAGCGGCGACCGCCAGGGCACGCAGTTGGTAGCGGTTGTGGACGATGTGCTGGCGCGGCAATACTGGCCGGGCGAAAATCCGGTGGGCCAGTACATCGGCTTCGATCCCAAGAATGGCGCCACTGGTACCAGATTGTGGGCATCGTGAAGCACGCGCGCTCCTCGTCGCTGGAGTGCGGATGGCAACGAGGGCTTTTATTTCTTCTCCTTCGACGCAGAATCCCGCTACCGGGCCCCGATCGTGGTGCGCAGCACGCGTTCGCTGGAGAGCCTTCCAGCGACCGTGGCCGCCGCGGTGCGGTCGGTGGATCCGGGAATTCCGGTGTATGACATCGAGAGCATGGAGCAACTGGTGGATGATTCGCTGATCGGGCGGCGCTTCGTGGTGTTGCTGCTGACGACGCTTTGCCGGGCTGGCATTGATGCTGGCGGCGCTGGGACTGTATGGCGTGATCAGCTACTCGGTGCGGCTGCGCACCCGCGAACTGGGCGTGCGTATGGCGCTGGGCGCGCCGCGCAGCCGGGTGCTGCAGCTGGTGCTGCTGCAAGGCGCGCGGCTGGCGGCCATTGGACTGGCCGCCGGAATTGTGCTGGCCGCAGCCTTGGGGCGTCTGTTCTCCAGCTTGCTGTTTCGGGTAGGAATGTTCCAGGCGCTGCCGTGGCTGGTGGCGATCACCACACTGGCGGCGGTAGTGCTGCTGGCGACGTATCTGCCGGCGAGACGCGCGGCGTCCATCGAGCCCATGCAGGCGCTGAGGACGGAGTGAAAGGCAGTTGTGAGTCTCGAGTTGTCCGTTGTCCTGGCCCTGGCCTTTGTTGCCGCTCAACCGCGTCGTCACTAATTCCTGATTGCTAGCTGATAGCTGATAGCTGATAGCTGCGCTTGGCTGCTACTGTCAACTCGACAACCGACAACGGACTCTTATGCTATTTCGCACTACGACAATTTCGCAAATCGCCGGTGTTCACCCTGGTCGCCGTTCTGACGCTGGCGCTGGGCATCGGCGCCAACACTGCCGTCTTCACCTTGCTGGACCAGGTAGTGCTGCGCAGCTTGCCGGTGCAGCATCCCGAGCAACTGGTGCGTCTGCACTTCACCGGCTCTTCGCCCGGACACACCAGTTCCTATGGCGGCGACGACAATGACTTCTTCTCTCATCCCATGTATGCCGACTTGCGCGACAAGAACCGCGTCTTCGACGGGCTGATTGCCAACGACGAAGTTTCGCTGGGCGTGCAGTGGAACAAGCAGTCGGAGTTCGCGGATAGGCGAACTGGTCTCCGGCAATTACTTTCAGGTGCTGGGCGTGCAGGCGGCGATGGGCCGGCTGATCGTGCCTTCCGACGATCAGCTCAACGCTGCTCCTGTGGCCGTGGTCAGCTTCAACTACTGGAAAGACAAGCTGGGCTCCGATCCGCGCGTGCTGGGCCAGACGCTGCTGCTCAACGCGCAGCCCTTCACCATTATCGGCGTCACCCCGCCCGGCTTTCACAGCGTGGTCGCCGGGCAAACGCCCAACGTCTTCGTGCCCATGGCGTCCAAGAACGTCATCACCCCGCGCTGGCCTGACTACGAGGACCGCGATTCGCACTGGCTGACTATGGTGGGGCGGCTGAAGCCGGGCGAGAGCCTGGCGCAGGCGCAAGCCGGCCTGCAACCGCTGTGGCATGCGCTGCGCGCCGACGAGTACGCCCAACTGAAACATCAGTCGCCGCGAGCGCAGCGGCTGTTCGTTGAGCAATCGCAGATTCAACTGCTGGACAGCGCACGCGGCTTCTCGCCCCTGCGCGACCAGATTGGCAAGCCGCTGGCTATCGTGATGGGCATGGTAGGACTGCTGGTGCTGATGGCCTGCGTGAACCTCTCCAGCCTGCTGCTGGTGCGGGCCGCCGGACGTACCCGCGAGATGGCGGTGCGCTTCGCCATGGGCGCGGGCCGCTTACAGCATCGTGCGCCAATTGCTGACCGAAGGTCTGCTACTAGGCTTGACCGGCGGGGCGCTGGGCCTGCTGCTGGCGCCGATGGTGACGCGGACGCTGGTGCGCACCCTGTTCACCGATCCCAACAGCGAGATTCCTTTCTCGACGCAACCCGACCTGCGCATTTTCGCCTTCAACTTCGCAGTGGCCTTCGTGGTCAGCGTGCTGTTCAGCCTGGCGCCGGCGTGGCGCTTCCTGCGGCCCGACCTGGTGACCTCGCTGAAGCAGCAGACCGGAACCGCGACCGGCAGTTCGCTCCGGGTGCAACGGCTGTCGGTGGCGGTGCAGATCGGCTTGAGTCTGGTGCTGCTGATCGGCGCTGGGTTGTTCGTCCGCACACTGGAGAACCTGCGCGCGGTGAATGTCGGCTTCGTCACCGATCACCTGCTGTCGTTCGGAACGAATGCTCGGCTGGCCGGCTATCAGGCTGACCAGATGCAGTCGGTGACCGAGCGCGTGCTGGATGGACTGGCAGCGCTGCCGGGAGTGCGCAGCGTGGCCGCCACCGACGATCCCGACCTCGACAACGAGGACGAGGACGGCAACATCTCCGTCGCCGGTTACAACGCCGGCGAGGACGAAGACATGCAGGTCGAGCAGCCGTGGATCTCGTCCGGATACTTCAAGGCCATGGAGGTTCCGGTGCTGGCGGGCCGCGACTTCACATGGCGCAGCATCGGACAGGCAAAGCAACCTGGCCATCGTGAACGACGCCTTCGCGACGCCATTATTTCGGCAGCGCGCAGAATGCGATCGGCCACATGCTGGCCGCCGGCGGCGCTAAGGACGCCAAGTTCAACATCGAAATTGTCGGCGTGGTGGGCGATACCAAGCACTCCGGAGTGCGCGATCCGGTGCGCCGCACTCTGTATCGGCCGCTGCTGCAGTCGCCGCAACTGGGTCACGTGAGCTACCTGCTGCGGACCTGGCAGCCGCCGGAGCTGGCGGAATCGCAGGTTCGCGGGGCGTCGCGCAGGTGGATTCCAAGCTGGCGATCGCCATCTGCGCACGGAGGACGACCAGATTCAGCGACAACCTCAGCAATGAACGGATGATGGTGCTGCTGTCGGTGAGCTTTGCGGTGCTGGCCATGCTGCTCGCGGCTATCGGCCTGTATGGCGTGCTGGCCTACGCGACCGCGCAGCGCACGCGCGAAATCGGCATTCGCATGGCCATGGGCGCGCAGCGCAGTTCCGTAGTACGCATGGTTTTGCGCGATGTGCTGTGGCTGGCGGGAATCACCATCGTGGTGACGCTGCCGCTGTCCTGGCTGCTGACTCGCACTTTGAGCAGCCAGCTTTATGGCGTGAGTGCCGGCGATCCGCTGACCTTCGTTACCGGGATGGTTCTGGTGGCGATGACGGCGTTACTGGCAGCGGCGATTCCAGCCGCTCGCGCTGCCAGAGTGGAGCCGATGCAGGCGTTGAGAGATAGTGGATAGTGGATAGTGGATAGTGGATAGTTGTCGGTTGTCAGCTTTCAGCCATCAGCCGTCACCTGTCGGTTTCGAGTTTTCCAGTTTCTAGTTTCTAGTTTCAAAGGCTCGAGTTTCTAGGTTCAGAGCTTCGGTTGGGTGGAGCAGGCCTTCAGGCCTGCCTATCAGCGGCGCCTTTGGTCTGAAAGGGCACGAGAGGATTGCCTCCGCGCAGTGGCGTCACCGCCGTGACGCTTCGATTCTCGCTGATGTTGGCATCCCACCGAACCAAGCCGCGCAGCGGCGGCAGCGCTGTGAGCCCGGGGCGTAAGCCCCGGGTGCGAGCATTTTATCCTTCGCTAGCCGCGTTAGCGGCGGAAGATCGGTTGTCCATGAATGGTAGATCGAAGATGCTAACGAGTGGACAGCGACAAGGTAAAAGACCTGCCGCCACTAGTCGCTCACCAGCCACTGACCACCAGCCACTAATTGCTAATGGCTTACTGCTGATTCTCAAACCGCGCGGCGCCCGGTGACCAGGTTGATCACCAGCACGATGAGAGCGAGCACCAGCAAGATGTGGATTAGACTGCCGGCGATGTGGAAGCCGAATCCCAGCAGCCACAGAATGAGCAGAATTACAAAGATGGTCCAAAGCATGAGTAAGTTTCCCCTGAGCAGAGCGTTTTGGGGCCCGACAACCAACAGTTGGAATGGTTTTCAGGGGGAAAAGGTTGTACGGGCAGTGGATAGTGGTATGGCTAGTGGCTAGTGAATCGAGGAGACGTGGTGGTCCGCGCTGGCACAAGGGCGGCGCGCTGGGACGAAAATGAGAGGCTCGAAAACGTGAAAGGCGCGAAGCGAAGGTCAAGAGCAACGAACGACCAACGATCCCGTTCAGGATTCGCTTCTCCCCGGTTTCGTCCCAGCATGCCCATCAGAAGCACGCCGAACAGAAATCCCGCGTAAGTGCATAGCGCGCAAAACATCAGTACGTGAGCCATACTCACCTCCGCAAATTCCCGAGGGCCTTAGCAATTAGTGGTCAGTGGCTAGTGGCCAGTGGCTAGTAAATTCCACGGCTCACGATCCACGATTCACGATCCACGATCCACGCCGATTCGGTATCGTCCCTGCGGGACTCTGACGTTGTTGTCGCACGCACCCAGGACTTGCGTCCTGGGCTACGATTATGCCGCCCTGCGGGCTTCAACTAGCCACACGCACCACGAAGGCTGATGGCCGAGAGCTGATGGCTGATGGCTGATGGCTGACAGTTGACGGCTGAGAGCTAAAAGCTGCGCGGTGATAGCTGACAGCTGAGAGCTGACGGCCGACAACTGGCCACTAGCCACTGTCTTAAGCTATTTCCAGCCGGGCGCGCAGACGCTCCGCCATTTCCTGCAGGCTGCGGACCTGGCGAGCGACTTCCGGCGGCAGCGACGGCTGGCGCAACGCCAGTCCCGAAGTCAGCAGCATGGCCGTCACCTCGTCGCGCAATTCGCCGCGCAAGACGCGTTCAGCGGCGCGCATGGCGCTCAGCTTCTCGCTCTGCACCCGCCGCAGCGCCATCTGCACTTCGCGCACCACCCGGCTGTCCTGATGCAGCGCCAGGTTGACGTACAGCGGCACGGCGGTGCCGGTATTCTGCAGCAGCCGGTCGAGCGAACGTTCGCCGTTTTCCAGCATGGACAGATCAATCACCACGGCTTCGAACTGCGAGCTTTCCAGACGGGTCATGGCCTGGGCAACCGAGGCCACGGTCTGCACCTTGTGATCGGCGCCTTTTTCGATGGCCGCGGCACAATCCTGGGCGCGGGCGGAGTTGGTGAGCAGAAGAATCATGGTGGACCTCGAAGCGCCGGGCGGCGGACACACTACTCCTGTGGCCGCCACGCGGCACGGTTAATTGGCCATGGTTGCGGCGTCTATACCAGGGCGCCGTATTCCTTCAGTTTGCGATAGAGGGTGGTTTTGCCGATGCCCAACTGGTGCGCCGCCTGTAGCTTGTCGCCATTCAGCAGCTCAATGGCGCGCAGGATGGCGCGTTTTTCCAGTTCGGCCAGCGAGGTAACGGTTTCAGGGTTGGGGCTCGAGTTGACGGCCTTGGTCTGCACCTGGAAATTGCGAACCGCCGTGGGCAGATCGTTGACGTGAATGGTGGGCAGGGTGCAAGTAGTGCAGGCGCGCTGCACGCAGTTTTCCAGCTCGCGCACATTGCCCGGCCAGTCGTAGGCCAGCATCAGGCGCAGGGCGTCGTCGCCAAAGCTATGCTGCACGCTGGTGGCGCCGTTGATTTTTTCCAGCAGGCTGCCGATCAGCAGCGGGATGTCCTGCTTGCGGTCGCGCAGCGCCGGCACTCGCAGGGTCAGGACGTTGAGACGGAAGTAGAGATCGCGGCGGAAGGTGCCCTGCTGCACCGCGACGTCGAGGTCGCGATTGGTGGCAGCCAGAATGCGCACATTGATGGGCACGGCGCGGGTGCCGCCGACGGGACGGATTTCGCGCTCCTGGATGGCCCTCAATAGCTTGGCCTGCAAATCCACCGGCAGCTCGCCGACTTCGTCGAGGAAAACCGTGCCGCCTTCGGCGGTGGCCAGCAATCCGTCCTTGGTGCGTACCGCGCCGGTGAAGGCGCCGCGCACATAGCCGAACAGCTCGCTCTCAATCAGCGTCGGTACCAGCGAGCCGCAGTCCACCGGGATGAAGGGCTTGTCGCGATAGGGGCCCATGTAGTGGATGGCGCGCGCCACCAGTTCCTTGCCGGTGCCGCTCTCGCCCAGGATGAGCACGGGATGGGTGCTGTGCGCCGCCTTGGCGATGATGCGATACAGCTTCTCCATCTCCGGGGCATGGCCGACCAGCGGCCCGAAACCGTGGCGAGCGCGAATCTGCTCGCGCAGCAGCCGGTTTTCGGCGGTCAGCCGGACCTGCTGCGCACAGCGCTCCAGAGTTGCCCGCAACTCCTCCAGATTGAAGGGCTTGGTGATGTAATCGTAGGCGCCCAGCTTCATCGCCAGGACGGCGGTTTGAATGCTGGCAAAGCCGGTCATCACGATGACCAGAAGGTCGGGACGGCGCTGTTTGATCTCGCGCAACACGTCCAGGCCGCTGGTACCGGGCAGTCGCAGGTCGAGCAGGACCACATCGGCACCGGCGCTCTCCAACAGGCGGTAAGCGGGCTCGGCCGAGTCGGCCACGCGGGTGGCGTAACCCAGGGATTCGGCCACCTCGCGGCAAGCCTCCCGCACCGGACGCTCATCGTCCACGATGAGCAGATTCAATAAGTTAGTTTCGGTCGAGACCTCGGGAGCAGCGTTGACGGGATCGGTACAGAGCACGGCGGGTGTCCCTTCTTCGGCGACGGCAACGATGGCTCGGGCCGGATTATTTTGGGAATTAGTACTCATGACTATCATCCCTTTTTGGGAAAAACCCGCTAGTGCAAGCGTCACACTCCGCTGTGAGTTGCCGGGAGGGAAAAAGAGGAGCCGGTCCGGTAGACGAATGGCTGGAGGAGGTTGCCTCCGCCGTCTCTGCCCTCGCCGGCTCCTGTGCCGTCACTGCAGCTCCCTGCTCCTCAGAATCGGTTATCTGGTTGCCGCCAAGCGCGATATCGTCGCCTGCGCCGGTCAACTGCTGGAAGCGCCGCAGCAGTTCGACGCTGAGCTGGGCATTGCGCTCCATCTCCCGCACGGTGCGCTTCATGCGGCTGTAAGGCGGCACCTTCCAGGAAAGCATCTGGGCGTTGAGCAGGGTCGCCGTCAGCACGTTGGACAGCTTATGCAGCAACTCGCGACACTGCCGGCAATCGGGATCCGCCACGACCGCAGATTGGGAATCGGGCATCGGAAGCGCGCTGTTGTCGAATGCAACGGGTTGGTGCTCACGGTCCATCGTCGCTCCGCTTGGAAATCGCGTACGGCGATGTCAAAGCAAAGCTGTTGCCAAATTGGATTGGAGAAAATTGTGTTGATTCCGCTTGGGTTACAACGGACGCGGAAATCGTGACAGGCGAAGTCGTCTCAAAGTGGAACTGGCGAAGGCCGTTGCGCCAGCTAAGTGCGAGACCCGGCGCGCTTTGATGGGATTCCCTTAATGGAGCGTGAGTGCCGAAATAGTGAAGCAGTGGATAGTGGATAGTGGATAGTGCCAGTAGGCAGCAGACGCTGGCTGACGACTGATGACTGATGGCTGATAGCTGACGGCTGATGGCTGACAGCCAGCTGCTAATTGCTTTTCACTATCCACTATCCACTATCCACCATCCACTATTTCCCTACCTCGACGCCGCGCTGCCGCCGCTCACCGCCGCATTGGTCGAGGAGCCATCGCTGCCGCTCTCAATGACCAGACCGTTGAAGGTCGAAGCGGCCAGCAGGCGTCCCTGGTAGTTCATCACCGCGCGCAGGGAGACGGACGAATCCGGCGTCTGCTGCCACGACAGGCCGTTGTCGCGGCTCTCGAAAACGCCGTGGATATGCTGCGCTGTCGCCAGCAGGCGATGGCCTTGCTCGTCGTAGGTTATGGCGAAGACGTTGCGCGCCGGCAATCCAGCTAGCACGTGCTTCCAGGTGGCGCCGCTGTCGGTGGAGTGGAAGGCGCCTTCACGCGTGGCCAGCCACCAGGAACCGTCAGGCAGCAAGGTCAGGTCGTACAGACCGGTGACGTACGAAGGATAAGCAATGTCATTCCACGACTTGCCGTTGTCGCGAGTGAGGAAAGCATGGCGCGGCGTCATCAGCGAGAGCACGCCGCCGCCAAAGTTGGTAACCGCGATGAAGTCGGTTTCGCCCTGCGTCGGGCCGCCGTACCACTTGGCGCCGTGATCTTCGCTGACGAACAGCCCATCGTCGGTGGCCGCAAACCAGGTGGTGTCGGTCATCACGATGGCGCGGACGCGCGGCGTCTGGTTCTCGGGGATTTCCTTTTCCGCGGGAGCGACGATCTTGTGCACCACCGGATGATGCGTAGCTGCAGCATGGGCAGCGCGCTTTACCGGGCGCTCATGTTTGGGTTCGGCAGCAGGTTTTTCCGCCTCGGCTGGCAGCGAGCCGCGAATCATCTTGGCCGCGGTCCAATCGGCGTTCAGGTTGCTGAGATAAATGATGCCGTGATTGGTGCCAGCGTAGATGGTGCCGTTGTCGGCCTGCTGCAGGCTGAGGATGTCGCGATCGGCGATGCCGGAATTGTATTGCCGCCAGCTCTTGCCGGCGTCGTCGGAGACAAAGAAGCCGCCCAGGTTCTTGTCGTTCACCACGCCCACGTACAGGCGATTGGGATCTTTTTTGTCCACGATGACGCCGCCGATGACGCGATGGGCGAAGCCGCGGTTGGAGGTCTCATAGTGGGCGAAGCCATCGTTGCTGGCCAGCACGCCGCCGCGATCGGTGGCCACCAGCACGTGGTCGGGATTCCGCGGATCCACCAGCACATCGTTGACGATGACTTCCGGGTCGGAGACCAGCTTCCACTTGTCGCCGCCGTCCACGGTCTTCCACAGGCCGCCGGTGGTGCCGGCATAGACGATGCTGGGCCGCGCCGGGTCCTGGTGCAGCACCCTGGTGCGCATGGCCGAATGCGGCAGTCCCAGCATGCGATGGAACAGCTCCGCCTTGTTCTGGCTCTTGTACATGCCGGAGCAGGCGCTGGCATAGACGGTCAACGGATCGTGGGGGTCCACGATGATGCTGAACATGTCGGAGTCGAAGGCGATGCCGCGGCTGATGCTGTGCCAGCTCAGGCCGCCGTCCTCGGTCTTCCACGGCAGGTGCCAGGTGCCGGCGTAGATGATGTCGGGATTCTGCGGATCAATGGCGATGGACTCGATGTTCTTGATCTCGACGTGGTTCTCCGGCGAGATGCGCTGCCAAGTGGCGCCGCCATCGCGCGAGCGGAAAACGCCGTCGAGCGCGCCGATGACCAGGGTCTTGGAGTCGCTGGGGGCCATGGACATGGCACGGATGGACTTGCCGTGAACTCCGCTCAGGATGCGCCAGTTGCGGCCGCCATCGTCGGAGCGGAAGATGTCGCCCTCGTCGTTGTTGTACAGGCTCCAGGCCGCAACGTACACCGTGGACGGGTGGTTAGGGTCGAAGATTATGTGGTCGAGGACGTAATCGTCGCCGTGGCCGAAGTGGGCAAAGGGCGTCCAGGAATTGCCGCCATCCTCGGAGATGAACATCTGGCCGGCGCTGGTGCCCAGCAAAATCTCGCTGGGATTTCCGGGATTGTAGGCCAGGCTGCGCACATCGCCGCCCTCCGGACCCAGCAGGCGCCAGTCGGCAGCCCGCGAGGGAACGGCAAACCAGGTCAGCAGGCCCAGCAGCAAAACCGATAAAGACAGAACAGCCTTACGGCGGATGAAAAGCGAAGCAAGTGCAGACATTCCTAAAATCATACCTCGGCTGATTGGGGGTGTGTCCTTATGATTACAGGCCGCACCCCATGTGTAAAGCACCAGGAAGCGCGGTAGTAATCTGCCACGGGAGTAGAGGTAACCGGCCGCCGAACCTGTACTGACAGTCGATGCCGGAGTGGCACGCTGGTGTTGCACAAGCAGCGAGCTGCGAGAGGCGAGTTGCGAGCCTGTATCAAGCCGAAATCGCGCTTCCTGTGTGTAAAGGTCACGACTCGTGCCGAATGCGGCACCCTCCACGAGAAGAGTCGGCTTTAGCCGAAGACACCAACCGCCGACTCGCCACGGCACGCGTACCGCCGGCTGAAGCCGGCTCTGGAATACTCAATTGCGAACTTTTCGGCACGACTGAACAGGCTGCTGAAAGAGTCGGAAAAGCAGATCCCTCACGGGCTGAAGCCCGTTCGTGATGACAAAAGTAAAGGGCTTATCGGCACAACTGAAGTTGTGCCCTTACTCATGTCTCGGCAAAACAGAGTTTTTCAGCAGCCTGTGAAGTCGTGCCCTGATACGAGGCATTCGCAAACCAGAGTTCTTCCGCAGCCGCCAAAGTCGCGCCCTTTACAAGGCAAATCGAACCGGGCGACGCCGACTCGCGACTCGAAGCTCAAAGCTCGAACCTCGCGACTCGAGTCTCGAAACTTGAAACTCGAGTCTCGCAACTCGGGTCTCGAAACTCGCGACTCGCGACTCGCAACTCGGGTCTCGAAACTCGCGACTCGCGACTCGCAACTCGAGTCTCGAAACTCGCGACTCGCGACTCGCAGCTCAAAAAAAACCGGTGAGAGCACGACGCTCTCACCGGCAGAGTTCCATCTCTATCAGTTCTTACTGAGCCGGAGCTGCCTCTTTTTTCTTGGCGGCAGCCTTGTGGTGATGCGGCATCGGAGCCGCGTTGTGCGGCTTGGGATACGCATTCTCGCTGGGCATGACCTTGGTTTCATCAACCATCGTCGTGCCTTGCAGCACCGTATCGGTCTGCTCGTTGGCGCCCTGTGGGACCCAGATGATATCGGCCTTCATCTGCTGGCCGGTACCACTCCGGACTCCAACCCGGCTGGGATCGATGCCCTGCTGCTGCACCAGGTACGCCTTGGCGTTCACGGCGCGCTGAGCAGCCAGGTCCATCGGATGACGTCCCTTGCCCTTGCCTTCCATCGGCGCCTTCTCGCCATCGGCGTAGCCGACGATGACGACCTTGGCGTTGGGATCGGACTTCAGGCGGTTGGCAACGTCGTCCAGAATCGCCTTGGCGGTGTTGTCCACGCGCCACGGACGCTTCTTATCCGGGAACTGAATTTCCTCGATCTTGCTGGCCATCGGCGGAGGCGGCGGATTCTCGACATTCACCGTGCAAGTGCCGCTGCCGCTCAGATTGCGGGCATCCGTCGCAGTGGCGGTGACCGTAATCGGACCGGATGGCGTGCCGGCGGTGTCAAGGGTTGCCGAGGTGCCGGTGCCGCTGATGGTGCCGGCCGAAGCGGTGTAGCTGTAGCCGGTAATGTTGGAGTTGTCAGGACTGCTGGCGGTGGCGGTGATGGTGGACGGAGTGCCCGCCTGCACCGTCGCCGGGTTGACCGAGCAACTGACCTGCGGCGGATTCATCGGCTTGGCCTTGACCATGTAAGTGGCCGAGCAAGTCGCCGATCCGCCCTTCTTTACCTTGGCGTCGCTGATGGTGGCATTAGCAGTGTAGGAACCAGCGGCCACGCCGGTGGTCTCAATCTTGGCTGACTGCGCGTTGGCGGTGTCAAGCTTGCCGCCGTTGGCGGTCCACGCGTAGGTCAGAGTGTGCTTGGGATTGAAGTTGGTGCCCGTCGCGGTAACCGTGACCGGCTCACCTTCCATCACTTCGCCCGGGGTCGCAGTGCAAGCGGCGGTGGGCGTCGGCATGTAGTAATTGCCGATATTAAATACGATGCCGGCAGCCAGACGGATGGTGTTGAACTGGGTGCCATGCGTGGGCAGCAGCGCATCGTAATTGGTGTAGATGTAATCGATCTGCGCCAGACGAATCGACCATTTTTGGTTGATGGCCCAGTCGATGCCGCCTCCGCCCATGAGGGCCGGCTTCCACTCGTCAACATATGTGGGAGGCGAGATCTTGGCAGTGCCGAAGCCCACCCGGGCAAACGGCGAAATCGAGTCGGTGTGGTACTTGTACTGCAGGCCACCGAAAATGTACGCCAGATCGGTATCCTGGCCGCCATTAAAGTGGGCGCTGCTGTCCAGCATCAAGCCCCAATTGTGGGCTGCCGGCAAGTACCAAACGTTGGAAACGTCGAAACCTTTGCTGATGTCGTGGAGTTTGTACCCGTAATCAACGTAGCCGTTGGGGTGAATCCACGAGTATCCTCCAAAGACTTCGTCCTTGGGTTGATAGCTAGCAACCTGAGCTGTAGCCACCGAGCCCAAGAGA
>CAVXQR010000014.1:0-55373 GCA_963763975.1 uncultured Acidobacteriaceae bacterium | reverse complement strand
CGCCCGATGCTCCCGCTGAAAGACGACACGCCGCGCGTCACCACCCCTTACATCACCTGGGTTTTATTGGCGCTGAATACCATCGTCTTCCTGTTCGAGCTCAGCATCGATCACCATGGCGAGGGCGCGCTGTCGCAATTTGTGAATGTGTTTGGCGTGGTCCCGGCACGCCTCACGGTCGTGCTGTTCAATCACGGCTATGTTCCGTGGAACCTGGTCGGCGATCTGGGGACGCGCTACGTGCCCACCATGGCGGCCATTCTGCCGCTGTTTACTTCCATGTTTCTGCACGCCTCGTGGTTCCACCTGATCTTCAACATGTGGGCGCTGTGGATCTTCGGCGACAACATCGAGGACTACCTGGGCCACTGGCTCTACCTGGTGTTTTACCTGCTATGCGGATTGGCGGCGGCGCTGCTGCACACGGCGTTCAATATTGGCTCAACCATACCCAGCGTGGGCGCCAGCGGCGCGATTGCCGGCGTGATGGGCGCTTATTTCCTGCTGTATCCGCGGGCGCGGGTGCTGACCCTGGTGCCGTTCTTCTTCGTGTTCTTCATGTGGCTGCCGGCGTGGATCGTGCTCGGTTACTGGTTTGTGGCGCAATTTCTCAGCGGCGCTGCCAGTTCTATTACCTCGCGGGGCGCCTCTTCCAGCGGCATCGCCTTTTGGGCGCACGTCGGAGGCTTCGCCGCCGGCATGCTGCTGATCAAGATTTTTCCTAAGCGCGTGCGCCGCTATCGCTACGGCATGTAGGCCTCGGGATCCCAGGGTCCTGATGACGCTGGCCGGCGCGTCACTGCGGGGGACTATTTGGATATGCTTGAATGCAGCGACGAAAATGCCATACTCGCGTCTCTCCAACATTCGCGTCAGGACCCGCCAAACAATACTCCCCCTGCTCTCGGTCGGCGAAACTTTGAACCGACTTCTCCGTTTCCCCGGGCACAGCACCCTTCCAATTTGGGTTGAATCGCACTGAACCTATGACCCATATACTGGCGGGTAGTGGCTGTGGAATCCGCGCATCAAACGAATCCAAGCGCGTAATCGGCAATTCCCTATAGCGTTCTCCATGGTAGTAGTCGAACACCAACCCTGCCTCGCTTTCCGCAATCACCGCATCGCCAGGCTGTGCACGTTGCAAAATTGAAAGTGACGACTCCCTCCAACCTTCAGCAAACTCCGGGTGTCTATCGTAGGAGCGAATGGCAGAGGCCGAATAAAATATGATAATGGCTAACAGGATCACGCCCGCAGTTCTTGCAAGTCGCATCGTATAGATGATTCCGGCGCTGCAAACCAAAATTGATGCTGGGATGCACAACGACAAGTAGCGCTCGATCATCAGCGGGTGCCGCAGCGAGGCGATGGCAGTAACGGCTATTGGAACAACTAACCACGAGAAGGCGAATACGTAACTCCACCTCCCGTTCACGCCAGGACTACGTACGCATGCAACCGCTGCCGCGCCCCACGCGACGAGGTAGGCTAAGAACCGAGCTTTGCTGAGGGTAACGAATTGAAGTACGCCAAAGACTTGCTGGGCGCTTAGATCTTGCACCCAGTCGATATGGGACGTACTGGCGTGAGTAAGAAAGAACGCAATAAGCGGCAACCAGAGTACAAACAACAGACCCAACGAAAAAAGAATTAGCTTCCATGGAACTCGCTTGGCAGGAATCGAGATAACCGAGACGAGTTGCGCAGGTATGGCGAGAACAGCGAAGAAATGGCTAAAGCTAGCTGCGGCGGAGAACACCGCGTATCCAAACGCCGACCGCCACGTCCTCTCCTGTACCAGTCGAACAAAATACAGTGCGGCCACACATACTAGGAGAATAGAGAGAGGATATCCACGTGCCCTTTGCGCAAGCATGAGGTGATGCGGATGCAGAGCGAGCAATAAAGCTGCAACAATCCCTGTTCGCTGATCGAAAAGCCGAGAGCCCAAAAGAAATAGGATGGGGACCGTTGCGGTCGAGACTAAGACCCCTAGAAATCGTATGGTCCATTCGCTGTGACCCAGCACCATCCAGCCCCGTAGCAACAAGTAGTACAGGGCCATATTGAACTCAGACCGCCAAACCAAGTGGAGAAACTCGATTAGTTCTTTGCGAGAAAGATAAACACTAAAGCCCTCATCCAGAGTAAAACCTTGCCTCGTTAGATATAACGTTCGCAGCACACCCGCGAGTAGAGTTATGAGAACAACTGGGATGGCGTACCGACGTAAGCCGTGCGGGTACTTCTCTTCACCGGTTGCCCCCAGGGAAGCGGAATTTGGACCGAGTCTTGAATCGGAAGGCATCCGAGGCCGCCATTATACGCACTGCCAAACAATAGGTCCGCACCCCGTGCAAGTCGATTGAGTATCAGGGCATGGGAATCCAGGGTCCTGGTGACGCTGGCCGGCGCGTCACTGCCGGCCGCAGGACCCCGGTTTCCCTGCCCGAGTGCGGCGTTTCGTTCATTTCAGTTGTCAAAGATCCGGTCGGACGGGGCGCACTGGGCGAGTCCGTTTGCCCTCCGGAAAAGCAAAAGCCACAACCTCCAAAAAAGGTTGTGGCTGTGCGGCTTTCGGCCAATTCCAGGCTAAGCCAGCGGCTGCGATCGCCGTCAACGGTTATTTTCGCTATTTGCGGAACCGCGCCCGAAACGGGACCGGAAGCCTAGCTCGCAACTATATGGCGCCGATGGTGGGCGTCAGCAGCAGCTCCGACAGGTTGGCGCTCTCGCGGCAGCAGGACGGCGTAGAGCACGGCATCGGCGACGCTCTCCGGCGGAATCATCTTCTCGCGCGGCGCGTTGGGCATGATCTGGTCCCACATGTCGGTTGCCGTCGCGCCCGGCATCAGCGCGGTCACGCGAATGCCGCGCGGAATCAGCTCCTCCCGCAGCGACAAGGTAAAGCCCATTGCCCCGCGCTTGGCCGCCGAGTAAGCCGCGTAGTTGGGAAACACCTGCACCGCCGCAGCCGAGAGATTGTTGATGATAGTCGCGCCGCGCTGCATCAGCGGCAACGCCGCTCGCGTACACAGGAACATGCCGGTCAGGTTGGTGGCGATGACGTCGTTCCATAGCTCCGGCGTGGTGTCGGCCACGCTCACCACCGGCTGAGTGATGCCGGCGTTGTTCACCAGAATGTTCAGCTTGCCGAACCGGCGACGGACGGACTGAAAAGCCCGCACGACAGACTTGGCCATCGCGAACGTCGCACACTTCCCCGCTCACCAATTCCGAGCCCGTGTCGCGATTTAGCTGTTTCGCACTGGCGTTCGTGCTCGCGGCTTTCCGTCCAGTGATGACGACGGCGCAGCCTTCGCGAGCCAGCGCCGCCGCGATGGCATAACCGATGCCGCGACTGCCGCCGGTGATCACCGCGACCTGTCCCGCCAGCCGGCGCGTCGAGCTCTGCTCCGACGTGCTTGCAAATTTAGATTTGGCTTTCGACTGCGCGCGCTTCGCAGCCACGGCTAGATTCCGCTGCCGTTCTTCTGGCTGATGAGCGCGAGGAATTCCTGGCGCGTCTGCTGCGCGCGGAACGCACCCAGCATGGACGACGTCACCGCCGCCGAATGCTGCTTCTCGACGCCGCGCATCATCATGCACAGGTGGCGCGCCTCGATCACCACGCCCACGCCCAGCGGATGAATGGCCCGCTCGATGGTCTCGGCAATCTGCACCGTCAGGCGCTCCTGAATTTGCAGCCGCCGCGCGAACACCTCCACCAGCCGCGGCAGTTTGCTCAGCCCGATCACCTTGCCCTTGGGGATGTAGGCGATGTGCACCTTGCCGATGAACGGCAGCATGTGGTGCTCGCACAGGCTGAACATCTCGATGTCCTTCACCATGACCATCTCGTCGTAGTCCACGCTGAAGAGCGCGCCGCTGAGGATCTGGTCGGGGTCTTCCTGGTAGCCCTTGGTGAGGTACTGCATGGCCTTGGCGAAACGCTCGGGCGTGCGCAGCAGGCCTTCACGGTTGGGATCTTCGTGCAGGCGGACAATCATCTCGCGCGCCAGCTCTTCAAAGCTGGCGCTGGTCAGGGTCGGGTTTTCGATGCTGGGTTTCATGGGTAGCAATTAACCGTTAGCAATTAGCCTTTAGCAACGAGTAATGAGCCGCGAGCAATGAGTGAATGCGATTCATACCGTTTGCCTGCGGAACTCTGCTTTCGCAAACCTTGTGTCAGGGCTCGACTTTGCCGGTCGTCAACAGGCCCTGTTTTCGCGAGCCCTGTATCAGGGCACGGCTTCAGCCGTGCCGATAAGCTCTCACTTCGTTCATCCAGAGCCGGCTTTAGCCGGCGGCATATCTCGATGGCGAATTTTCCGCAGCCTTGAGTCATGCCGAAATTACGGTTGCAGGGGCTGAAGCCCGCCACGTCCAACCCGTCGTTCGGCACGACTGAGGTCGTGCCCTGACACAAAGCTCGCGACAATAGAACTTTTCCCAGCCTGTAATGTCGTGCTCTGATACAAAACGCGCCCGCCTCAAATCCTCAGCTCCCCTCCGCCGGCATATTCGAAGCTGTTCATCATGGTCTCTTCCAGCCTTACCTTTTCCAGATGAGCGCCGCGGAAGCTTTGTCGCAAAATCTGGAAGATCACCTCAGCCAGATTTTCCGTGGTCGGCACCAGCCCGGCGAATTCCGCGCGCAGATTCAGGTTCTCGTGGTCGAACGCTTCCAGCACTTCGCGGCGGACGGCGTCGTCCAGATCCACCAGGTTGCAAATCATGCCGGTCGCCGGCTCGACCTGTCCGCTGACGGTGACCTCCAGCGCGTAATTATGTCCGTGGCCATGCGGATTATTGCACTTGCCATAGGTGGCGCGGTTCTCCGCATCGGTCAGCGCGTCGGAGTGCAGCCGGTGCGAGGCCGAAAACAGATATCGCCGCGTGAGATAGGCCTTCATGCCTCTCCGTAATAATCCACGAACAGATCGGGCAGCTCGTACACGCGCACGCGATGCAGTTGCGCCACCTTGAAGTGCGATTGCAGCCGGTTCCAGATGGCGATGGCCAGGTTCTCCGTCGTCGGAATCGCGACCGCAAACTCCGGCACTTCCTTGTTCAGATGGCGATGGTCGAGCGCGTCGAGCACCTCGCGAGTGAGCATCTGCTTCAGTTCCTGCAAATCCATGACGAAGCCGGTGCGCGCGTCCACCTCGCCTTTCACCGTGACCTCGAGCGTGTAGTTGTGGCCGTGACCGTTGAGATTGGCGCACTTGCCGAAGACGCGCTGGTTCTCTTCCGCGGTGAACTGAGGATTGTGGTAGTAGTGCGAAGCGGAAAACTCACACTTGCGAGTCAGGTAGATCATGATGGTCCGAAGTGGCCGCCGGGCGCGCCTGCCGGCCGTAATCCCGGCCCTTCCAGCGCACCAGACCCTGTTTATGTCTGATGCTGGAATTGACTAAAAGTACCGCGAAAAGAGGCAGTCCGCAAAGGGCAAGCAGGTTGGAGAGCCATCCGAAATGTGCCCGCCGGACCCGATTCAGGAATACGCCCCAGCGAATAGCGCCAACCGCGAGCGCCGCCGCGGCGATGTAGGGCCGCCCGTGAAGCCAGCACCAGGCCGCCAGCACCAGGCTGGCGACGATCACTACGAACTCGCGCAGTCGCTGCGCCGCCAGTTCCCGCGGATGCGGAAACAGCAGCGCCAGGTTCTTGGTCCAACCCTCCCACATGGCGCCAAAGCTGCGATACATGCGGGTGGAGACCGCATCCGACATGCGAAACTGCAGGCGATAGCCGGCCTGCTTCACCCGCCGCGCCAACTCCACGTCTTCCAGAATGTGATCGGCCACGGCGGCATGACCGCCTACTGCGTCGTACACGTCGCGCCGGATAAGCAGGTACTGGCCATTGGCGGCGGCTACGGGCGAAGCCGGATCGCTCACCGCGCGCGGAGGATAAACCTCCGCCAGTTCGGCGAAGATCACCGGCATCAGCGCCCGCTCCGCCAGGCTGTGTACTTCCTGCGCGGGCGAGTAGGACAACAGCCCTGCGTGAGATTGCTGCGCTTCCTGCAATCCGCTGGCGATGGAGTTGGGCTGATGGCGGGTGTCGGCGTCGGTGAACAGCAGCCACTTCCCTTTTGCCGCCTGCGCGCCCGCCCATGCGGCGTTGCACTTGCCGCTCCAGCCCGGCGGCAGATCGGGAGCAGCGATGACGTGCACGCCCAGGCTCTTCGCGATCTCGGCGGTGCGATCGGTGGAATGATCATTCACCACGATGATTTCGCGATCAGGCTGCATTTGCGCCAGCAGCGAGCGCAGACATGCTTCCAGTGACGCCGCTTCGTTGCGGGCGGGCACGATCACCGATACTTCAAGTGATGGTTGAAGGTCCATCGAATCTCTACTTTACTGCAAGACAGCGGCACAGCACCGGGTTCCGCCTGCTGGACTTCCGTGGGATTGTCGCCCGGTGGCGCCCTTCGATTATCATGAAGTAGTGAAATATCTGTTGCCTGTTCTACTTGCTGCCACGCTTCTGCTGGCTGGATGCAACGGCTCGCATCCGCCGCGCATCGGCAGCGCCGCTCCCGACTTCACCATCACCGACTCCGAGCGCACGGTGGCGTTAAGCCAGTTCAAGGGCAAGCCCGTGCTGCTGAACTTCTGGGCCACCTGGTGCGCGCCCTGCGTGGGCGAAATGCCCGACTTGGTGAAACTGCAGAAGCAACTCGGCGACAAGGTTACCATCGTTGCCGTCAGCGAAGACTCCGACGACAAGGCCTACAAGCAGTTCATCCGCGATCACAACATCTCGCTGCTGACCGTGCGCGACGTGAAGCAGAACACCAACGAGCTCTACGGGACCTTCAAGTTCCCCGAGACCTACGTGATTGACCGCAACGGCAAGATCGTGAAGAAGTTCATCGGCGCCGCCGACTGGAACTCGCCGGAGATTGTGAACTATCTGAACCAGCTGTAGAGGGTTTCTGCGGCAGCCGGCGCGATCTATTTCCCTACCAGCTTCAGCAGGTGGAAATAGCGGCGCGCCTTGTGCACGTCTTTCGCTATCTGCTCGCGCAGCGCCTCGACCGACGCGAATTTCACTTCCGCACGATGCGCTGCAGGAAGATCAACTCCAGCCCGTCTCCGGCAACAATTCGATGGGATGGAAGTTCAGCAGGTGGCTCTCGATGGCGAACGAGTCGGGCGCCGAAGGTTGGGCGCATTGCCGACGTTGGTCACCGCCTCGAAACATTCGCCGTCGATCCGCAGCCAGGTGATGTACACGCCGTTCGCGGGGACGAGTTCGTCGTACGGCGCCAGGTTCATCGGTCGGCACAGTGTATTTGTGGCCGTAGCCGCGGCCGCGGCCCGGCGTGGAAACGATGCTGAACGGCCGGCCCAGCAACGCACGCGCCCTGGCTCACCCGCCCGGCGATAATCAGCTAACGAATTTCGCTGCTGGAAACGTGATGGCCGCGAATGATCTTCTCGGGATAAATCTGCACGCCGAAACCGAGTTCCTGCCTAGTTTTCCCAAGGTGGCAACGTTGCCCTGCGCTTTGTGGCCGAAGTGGAAGTTGTAGCCTTCGTGCACTTCGCGCGCGTGCAGCTTGCCTGCCAGTACCTCGGCGGCAAAGTCTTGGGCGGTCATCAGCGAAAGGTCGCGCGAGAATGGCAGCACCAGGACGGCGTCCACGCCGGTCGTCTCCAGCAGCTCAGCTTCAGCGGCAACGGCGACAGCAGGTGCGGTTGCGCATCGGGACGCAACATGCGCAAGGGATGAGGATCGAAGGTGACGATCACGGCCTTGCCGCCGAAGGAATGCGCGCGCTCGGCCATGTGGCGTACCACCTCCTGATGGGCGAGATGAACGCCGTCGAAGTTGCCGACGCTGACCACGGTGGGGCCGAGATCGGCGGGCACTTCTTCGAGATGGCGAAAAATCTGCATGGAATGTGTCGCAGGGCCCGGGGCTAAAGCCCCTCATCATTTAGCTCGGCATTCGGCACGGCTGAAGCCGTGCCCTGATACAAAACGGTCGAGAGCGGACGTCTTCCGGTAACTTGCGAAGCCGTGCGCAACTGCCCTCAGGGGCTGAAGCCCCAACATCTAGCTCGTCGTCTCGGCACGGCTAAAGCCGTGCCCTTTCAAAGCCAACATTTCGCTCGTCATTCGGCACGACTGAAGTCGTGCCCTTTCAAATCATTCGGACGGCCCAAGCCGTACCCTTTCAAACCTACAGCTCAAACTCCAGTTTCAGCCCGTCGTGGGCAAGGCGAACATTCTCCGGCAACGCCGCATTGGTCTCCGCGTCCGGCAGATCGTGAGAAATATGCGTGAAGTAGGCGCGCCGCGGTCGCAGTTGCTCGACCATCTTCAGCGAGTTCTCCACCGTCGAGTGCGTGGGATGCGGATGGTGCCGCAGCGCATCCAGGAACAGCACGTCCAGCCCCTCCAGCTCGGCCATCGTCTCCGCCGGAACCTCGCTGAAATCGGTAAGATACGCCGCCGAGCCAAAGCGATAAGCCTCGATCGCGACGTCGCCGTGCTTCACCGCCAGCGGCGTGAAGGTTGCGCCGAACAAATCGAACGGGCCGGCCACTGGCTTTATCTCCACCTGCGCCAGGCCGCCGTACTTGTAGTCGGCCTCGAAGATGTAGCGGAAGACGCTGCGCAGTACTTGCGATGTGGCCGCGCTCGCGTACAGCGGAATCTTGCCTGCCGCCGGTCATGCGGGGAAAGCTCAGCGGCCGCACATCGTCCAGACCGAGAATGTGGTCGGCGTGCCCGTGGGTGTACAGCACGGCGTCAATCCTGCGAATGCGCTCGCGGATGGCCTGCTCGCGAAAGTCCGGCGTAGTGTCAATCAGGACGGTGCGGCTCGGGGTCGCCGGCGCGCCCTCGGTCGGCGCGTTGGCATGACGGTCGTCCCACTGCAGCATGATCGACGGCCGGGTGCGGCGGTCGTGCGGGTCGGCGGAGGTGCACACCCGGCAATCGCAGCCGATGGTGGGCACGCCCATCGAAGTCCCGCTGCCCAGCACCGTGAGCTGAGCCCGCATCAGGCCTTCCCGTCTCCCCCGCCGGGCGCGCCCTGCGGCGGCGGATTGGTGATCATGTTGGTGACCTCCAGGTAGGCCATGCGCAATTCGTAAAGAATGTTCTGCAGCATGTTCTTCTCGGCGTCGGTCAAGTTGCCTTTGGTCTTGTCCTGCAACAAGGCGACGGTGTCGATGGTCTGGCGCGCGCCGATCAAATCCACCTGCGGCTTGCTGACCCTGCGGCGCCGCCAGGCCAAGCTGCATCAGCGCGGTCATGTACATCGACGACGACTGAACTTCTCGAACGTGACCTCGAAGTCTTGGGCGCGGTGGGCCCTGGCCCTGCTGCCGCAATTCTTTCTCGATGCGCGCGTCGATGTCCTGGGTCGACTGGTGATAGGCCTCGGCCGAAGCCTGCTGCTCGCTGCGCCGTGGGCGCAGCGCGGTCAAACTCCTCGTGTTGTGGCTCAGCCGGTGGAGCGCGGCGGCCGCGGATTCGGCCGCTGTGCTGCTGAGCGGCACGTTCTTCGTTGGCGCGCTCCTGAGCTTCCCGCATTTTCGCGCTCGCGCTCGTCGCGCCGCTCTTCGTCTTCCACCACGTCCTGGCGCAACTCGCCTTCGTTGCTGAACAAACGCCGGTCGGTCACTACAAATTCCGGCTTCTTTTCTTTGTCTGGCATAAACTCCGCTCACTCATTAGAATGGAAGTATCTTAATAATTGCGTTCTGCTTCGCCCATCTTGACGGTACCGTTCCCGGCGCGGCAGACTTCGCGCCGCATGTAGCCCAGCGCCAGGGTGCGCTCGCCGCTCGGGAAATGGCACGCGCGCCGCGCTGGTAATCTCGCCCACGTCTTTGTCGCTATCCTTGCCCGACCTTTGTTCCAGCCGTCCGTGCGGTCTCGCCTTCAACCTGAAATCCAAGCGAACGTACGATGCACATTGCCGCGGGAACGAATGCGCTCCACGATCTCCTGCCCGATGTAACAGCCTTTGCTGAAGTTCAGCGCGTAGCTCCTGGCCGGTCTCCTGCGGCAGGTCACGCTCGCGCAGATCGACTCCGTAACGCGGAACGCCCGCGCACCATGCGATACATCTCCACCGCGTCGCTGCCGACGGGCGTCGCACCGGCCGCTACCAGCGCGCTCCAAACCTTGCTCGGCATTCGCCGGGGCGAACCAAATCTCGTAGCCGTCCATCTGCGGATGCGAACTGTGCGCCACCGAGATGCCTGTGTCGTTCCACGTCAGGTCGCGAACTTCTCCGGCTTCGAGTCCGGCGACGTCAATTCCGCTGCCGGCCAGCACCTCCGCCGCCTTTGGCCCGGCGACGCCGACTGTCGCCAGCTTGTCGCTGATGTCGGCGACCTCGACGTCATCCATGATGATGTAACGGTCAAAGACTTGGGCGATTTGCGGCGCCTGCTCGCGGTCGGTGGTGACCAGCAGATAATCGCCGCGATTATAAGCCATCACCTCGCCCTGGTTATGTCCCTGGGGACTGAGCAGAAAGCTCATGTTCCCGTGGTTGAGCCGAGGTCACGAATGTTGTTGGTGACCATGCCATTCAGCCAGCGCATCCGGTCTTCGCCACTCAGCACCAGCTTGGCCTGCCAGTCCATGTCGTAAAGACCGCAGCCGGTGAGCAGCGCAGCGAATTCCGCAGCGGCATTGCCGAAGGATGCGCGGCATCGGCTCCCCGGTAGTTCATCATGCGCGCGTGCAGCTTCTGTTGTGAGGTCATGGGGGTCATACCGAATATTTGATTATAAAGTGAAGTGTTCGGATTGTGAGGAGATGGACGGCCACGGGTTGTCCGCGGCCACCGCGGATCCGAGGTCATCGGCAAAAATGAGAGCGCCGGAGGCGCGCCATAGTCTAGCCCACCCTGGAGCCGAAGGCGGAAGGGTGGGTGGGCTCCCCGCAGCGCGATGCGCCCGTAGCGTAGGGGCGACGCCGTTGCTGCTGCAAGCAGACGAAAATCAACAACGCGATCCGGATTTTCTCGAAGATGAAATCAGGGCATTGGACCGACGGGAATCGGTACCGTCGGCGATTTTGTGTTGATTAGAAGCGACGCCCCTCCCAGGGCTCACGTTTCAACGCCAGCTGTCGCGCCTCCGGCGCTCGCATCGTTACAGCACCGGCCTCGGCGAGGGAGCAACCGAATGCCAGCAGTCTAGCTTGACCCCCGTTGCGCGGCGGCCCTAAGTTGCCTCAAAATCGCTGGGATGAAAGCATGGCAGATCTTCGTGGTCGGAGTCGCCGCGCTTGTGGCTGCGCTCCTTCTTCCAGCCTATGAGCGCATGTTGGCGGGAATCGGCGCCACCTTGATAGTCGCGGTGGTGGTTGCGGGTTTTCTATTTCAGCCGCGTAAGACCGTTTTCTATCTGCGAACAACGCTTGTCGTCCCCAAGCCAGATCTCATTCTCTCGGTAGAGCATGATCGCGTCGCCGTCAGGGTGGAACTTGCCAGACTTTGGCTCCTGTTTCTGCCAACGTTCGCAGCCGTCGTCTTCCTGGCCGTTACCTCAGCCAACGGGACGACCTGGAACCTCAGCCTCCTGGATTGGTTTGGAGAACACAGTTCGTTTCTCGTCTATTTCGTCCTTAGAGCTTTTCTATTTCTAGTTGTTGGACTTCTCTCAACCTGGGTCAGCGAGCGTTGGGTGCTGCGAGACGCTGAAGCCTGTAGCGCTGATTCCGTGTCCGCGAAAACGGGGCGCCTGCTCTACAGCTTCAAAGACCGACAAGGTGAATACTATGGCGGCGATGGACTCCCTTTTGCCCGCGTCCGGTCACCACAGTTGGCGAGGGTTGTCTTCTACCGCGTCAACAACCCGCAGGACAACAAAATCGCCATGGCATTTGTCTTTCATCGGGTAGTCATCATTGGGCGAGGGCTGACGGATCTGGATGAGGAGACAGTGAGGGGCCATGCCATTAAAGTCCGGCCGGCACCGCGGCCGGTTTGACCTTGCCGCGCAGACCTAAGGTGCAAATGCCTTGTATCAAAGCAGGGCTCAGTTGTGCCGTACGGCGCCTGTTGTTGGATTGGAGCCGGCTTCAGCCGGCGGCACTCCGCCGAAGCGCCAGCCGTCGGAGCGGGACATTCGAGGCGAGGCAGCGAACAGCGGGTCCCTCCACTCGGGCTGAAGCCCTCGGTCGGGATGACAGGCTTTAATGTTGTCGGGATGACAGGCTTTAATTTTCTTATGACAGTCTTTAATCTTGTCAGCTAACTACTAATTGCTAATTGCTAATTGCTAATTGCCAACGGCTTCCTGCTAGTATTTTCCGGTGACCATGACCAAGCGCATCGCAGTTGTTCCCGGAGACGGCATCGGCAAGGAAGTCATTCCCAACGCCCTCGAAGCCATTCGCGCCACCGGCGCCGACGTCGAGTTCACCACCTTCGACTGGGGCGCCGATCGCTACCTGCTCGACGGCACCACCATTCCCGCTGACGGCTTTCACATGCTGGCGCGCGACTTCGACGCCATCTTCGTCGGCGCGCTCGGCGATCCGCGCGTGGCCACCAACATCCACGCCAAGGAAATCCTGCTGGGCATGCGCTTCAAGATGGACCTGTACGCCAATGTTCGTCCGGTGCGCCTGCTGGATGCCTCACTGTGCCCGCTGAAGAACGCCACGCCCGACGACATCAACTTCACCGTGATCCGAGAGAACACCGAAGGCGTCTACATGGACATGGGCGGCAACTTCAAGTTCGGCACCGACGACGAGCTGGCCACCCAGGAGGACATCAACACCCGCAAGGGTGTGGAGCGCGTCATCCGCTTCGCCTTCGAGTATGCGCGGCAAAATGGCCGCAAGAAGGTGATGATGTCCGACAAGTCCAACGTGATGACCTACGCTGGGGGCCTGTGGCAGCGAGTGTTCAAGCACGTTGCCAAGGATTATCCCGAGATCCAGACCCAGCACATGTACGTGGACGCGCTCTGCCTGCAGATGGTGCGCGATCCGCGCTCGCTGGACGTCATCGTGACCAACAACATGTTCGGGGACATCGTCACCGACCTGGCCGCCGCGCTGCAGGGCGGGCTGGGCATGGCCGCCAGCGGCAACATTCATCCCGGACGCACCTCAATGTTCGAGCCGGTGCATGGCTCGGCGCCGCCGATGGCCGGGAAAAATATGGCCAACCCCATGGGCTCCATCCTGACCGGCGCCATGATGCTGGCCCACCTGGGACTGGCGGCCGAGTCGCAGAAGCTGGAAAACGCGGTGCTGGAGGCCGTTCGCGCCGGGAAGACGACGGCGGACGTTGGCGGAAAACTGGGCACGCGCGAGTGCGCGCAATGGATTGCCGAGCGGGTCAGCCGCTGAGCACTCCCTTCGCTTCCGACTCTCCACCGCAAATCATAAATCCCTCCCACGGCAGTCGGGCGATGTAAGATGCTTGCTCCCCTTTTCTGACATGAATCTGACGGAGGAACCTGAGCCATGCATTTTCCCTCGCAGTTCTCCACCGGAATAGAAACCACGGAAGGCTACGGTCAATTGAGCATTTCCACTTCGGGAATGAAGGCCCAGATAGTGAACTCCATCGCCGCCGGTGCCGCGGGTGTATGGGGACTGATCGGCGCGGCTGCCGATGTCGACAAAGCCAAAGCCGCCGGCCCGCAGGATAGCGCGGCCGTGGTCGGGCACAGCACCGATGGGCACGCCGCTGTCATTGGCGACAGCCAGGCGGGAGTCGGCGTGGCTGGCATCAGTCACAATCCCCAGACGGCGGCGGTCAGTGGCAGCAATGCCAATGGTCTGGCGGGATCCTTCACCGGCAACCTCGTAGTCACCGGCGCGGCCACGTTCGGCAGCGTGAACTCAAGGGCAGCCGGCACGTTTGCCAGTCTGTCCACGGGTGACATGACGGTGGGCGGTCAACTCAATCTGAGCGGCGTCATCAACATCGGGTCGGGTGGGGACATCAGGTTTGCCGATTGCGCCGAGCAGTTCGATGTAGCCTCCGAAGCAGCGGCCGATCCGGGAACGGTGATGGTGCTGGGGGAGACAGAGCGGCTAGAGCCTTGCGAGCGTTCGTACGACCGGCGCGTCGCGGGCGTGGTTTCCGGAGCGCGCGAATATCGTCCCGGATTGATTCTTGATCAGCACGAAACCGGCGCTCCGCGACGGCCGATCGCGCTTATCGGCAAAGTGTATTGCAAGGTGGACGCCGGCTACGGCGCAATCGCCGTGGGCGATCTGCTCACCACTTCCCCAACCTCCGGACATGCCATGAAAGCCTGTGATGCGGGCAAGTCCTTCGGCACTACCATCGGCAAAGCGCTGCGCGCCTGGGCGGATGGCAAAGGCCTGATTCCGGTACTGGTAGCGTTGTCGTAAAGCGCAGCCGTTGTACCGCGGGCTGCCGTGCACAACAGGAGGAGCAGCGATGTCGTATGCCGTGCAGATTACCGGCCTGACGCAACAGCAGCCGTATTCGGACACTACCGCCAACATCGTCGTCCAGTTCGCGGTCCTCGGCGATACTCCCGATTTTGTGCAGGTCTATGCCGTGAATCTCGGCGAGACCGACCCTGGAGGACTCGGCGATGTGAGGGGCATCGTTGACTTCACCCAACCCAATCCGCCGCCCTTCTGCGCTTTCACCGTTCCCGCGGGAGCGGTGTACAACGTTGCCGTGTGCCCGCGGACCGGCGACGTACAGCAACCCGACGACTACATGGACGGGATCCCCTGGGACAATTTCTGCGCCTGGGAAACCATCGTGGCGCGGGCCACGCCGCTACCAGGGGGACAACAGGCGCCGCCGTGGATCAGCAACATCGATCCCGAGCCTGCTGGTCTGACCCAGGCAGACCGAATTACGGTGACGTGGGGATCGCCGCAGCCCTACGACAAATACCTCGTCTGGTGGACGCAGAATGGCCAGCCTATGAAACAGGGGGAACCGGGTGATTCGGGCATCGCCGGCTCGTGGACGGCCAGCCCAACAACGCCGGGAGCGCGTTACACCTTCGCAGTGAAGGGCGGCGTGTCCGGCGGGATACTCGGCAACTATCTCTACTCCGACTGGAGTCCCACGCTGACGGTCATTGCGCCACAACATTTTCGCAGCCTGCGGCAATTTCTGGTGGGCAGCGGAATCAATCCCGCGGCGCAGCCGGTGAAGTCACTGATGACAGGCCAGCCGTCGCTGCGGGCATGGATGAAGCTGTAGCGGGTGAAGGCTCAGGCGGTCGCGGTCAGCAGGCGCTCCAGCTCGCTGCCGAATCTGCGCAGAGTGTCGAGTCGCTCGGGTGTGGCGTCCACCGTCTCCGACTTCGCCTGGAAGACCTGCCGCCCATCGTGCTCCACCAGCACTCCCAGCACTTCCCCCATGCGCCAGCCGGGCGTACCGATCATCTGTAATCCGCCGGGAGTGGAACGCAGCAGCGCCACGCAGCCGTCGCGGGCTACGCCGATGCTGTTGGGATAGCGCTCGTAGGAATGCAGTTCGAAGCCGGCGAGGTAGATGCGCTGCAGTTGTTCGGCAGGATCAGGCATGGTCACCGTCGTGAGGCGGAAGAGGCCGCGGAAAAACAGTGGTTTTCGGGAGCCTTGTATCAGGGCACGGCTTCAGCCGTGCCGATAAGCGCTTATTTCTATTTCCGAGTCGGCTTCAGCCGACGGTACATTCTCTGCACTGCGATTGTTTCCGCAGCCTGTGAAGTCGTGCGCTGACACAATGCCCTCGCGGAACGTGACCGCCGAGGCAGTGCTTGCACTTCCCTTCTGGCGAAAAGCGAATGGCGAACAGCGACCACCGGCCTCTCACATCTTGTAGCGGCCGAAGTCGTCTTCGCCCAGATTCTCCAGCAGCTTGCGCAGCTCTTCGCTGCTGGGCGAAGCCTCACTCATGGTTGCCGATTGCTTGCTGGTGCGCAGAACTTCATCTTCCACAAAAATGGGACAATCCATGCGCAGCGCCAGCGCCAGGGCATCGGATGGGCGGGAATCCACGCTGATGGCTTCCCCGCCCCGATTCAGCCAGATCACGGCGTAGAACGTGTCGTTGCGCAACTCGGTCACCACCACCTTGCTGACCGTGGTTTCCAGGCCGGTGAGCAGGTTCTTCAGCAGGTCATGGGTCATCGGCCGCGGCGTCGTTACCTTTTCGATCTCCAGGGCGATGGCGTTGGCCTCGAACACGCCCACCCAGATGGGCAGTACCGACTCGCTGGCCTGGTCCTTCAGGACCACGATGGGCATGTTGGTTGTCGGGTCCATCATCAGCCCGCGGATTTTCATCTCGACTTCCATCGTGTCCCTCCCGGAAACTTTGGCCCGCCTTACCGACCCAGCACCACTCTAAACCTCTTCGCCAACAAACTACCAACCGGTTAGATGGCCAACTCGCCCAGCAGGCTGTTGGGGAACGTCTGCGTTACCCGTACCGGAACGTACGATCCCAGGGCCGGCTCGGGATTGCCGCCGCAAGGTGAAGTTCAGCGTCTTGTTCTGCGAGGTGCGGCCGATCATCTGCGCCGCGCGCCGGTTGGTAGCCTTCAACCATCACTTCAATGGTCTGCCCCACATGCCTGCGATAGCTGGCGCGCTGCAATCTCGCGCTGCCGCTCCTTCAGCACCTGCAAGCGGCGCGATTTCTCGTGCTTCGGAGATCGAATCGGCATACTGCAACGCCGGCGTGTTCGGGCGCGGCGAATACTTGAAGCTGAACACGCCGTCGTAGCCGACCTCGTCCAGCAGGTCGAGCGTCTCCTCAAATTCGGCCTCGGTCTCGCCCGGGAAGCCGACGATGATGTCGGTGGTCATGCTGATCTCGCGATTGCGCGTCGCCTTCGAATCCAGGCGATGCGCTCCAGGTACTGCTCGCGGGTGTATTCGCGCAACATGGCCTGCGAGCACGCGCGACGAGCCGCTCTGCACCGGCAGATGCACGTGGTCGCACAGCGTGGGCACCGAATCGATCGCCTCGACGATGTCGCGGGTGAAGTCGCGCGGATGCGAAGTGGTGAAGCGCACCCGGCGAATGCCCGGCACCTCGCCCACCGCGGCCAGCAACTCGGCAAAGCTCTTGCTTGCCCAGCGGATCGCGGTAGGAATTCACGTTCTGGCCCAGCAGTTGAATCTCGGTATAGCCCGCATCGGCCATGCGGCGCGCTTCTGCCAGCACCGACTCCGAGGTGCGGCTGCGCTCCTTGCCGCGGGTGTAAGGCACCACGCAGTAGGCGCAGAACTTGTCGCAGCCTTCGATGATGGTGATGTAGCCGCGATGCGGATTGGTGCGCGCGGTGAACTCGGTCTCGAACGTCTCGTCGGTCTGCCGGTCGTCGAGCCCGGTGGCGCGCTCGCCGCGCCTCGATCTGCACCAGCATCTGCGGCAGATTGCGATAGCTGCGCCGAGCCCGCCACCAGCGAAACATGGGGCGCACGCTCGAAAATCTTCTCGCCCTCCTGCTGCGCCACGCAGCCCAGCACGGCGAACTTCTTCCCCTGCTTCTGCAGCCGCTTGAACTCGTTCAGGCGGTGGAAGACCTTCTGCTCGGCCTTATCGCGGATCGAGCAGGTGTTGTAGAAGATCAGGTCGGCATCCTCCTCGGTTCCACCTGGCGATAGCCCTGCGAGATCAGCGTGCCCGACGACCTTTTCCGAGTCGTGGAAGTTCATCTGGCAACCGAAGGTCTCGATGTAGAATGTTTTCTGGGCCGGAACTCACGGCCATCCTCGTTAACTGACAGTATAACGCGAGGGGAAGAAGCAATTAGCGGCTAGCAATTAGCAATTAGTGAAATCAGGGACGCGGCGATCTCATACTCGTTCGCGGTCAGGCGGCCAAATCTAAGCCAGTACGAATCTTCCGGGCATTCGCTAATTACTAATTACTAATTACTAATTACTAATTGCCGATTGCCAATTACCAATTACTTCTTGCTCCCCAACAGCTTCTCAATCTGCGACTCGATGGCGCTCGGCGTGGTCATGGGCGCGAAACGGCCCACCACCTTGCCCTTCTTGTCCACCAGGAACTTGGTGAAGTTCCACTTGATATTGTCGGTGAGCAGGCCGCCCTTCTGGCCTTTCAGGAATTCGTACAGCGGATGGGTGTTGGGGCCGTTGACGTCAATCTTGGCGAACAGCGGGAAGTTCACGCCGTAATTCGTCTCGCAGAACGACTTGATCTCGCTGTCGCTGCCCGGCTCCTGGTGCGCCGAATTGATCGCAGGGAAAGCCCAGCACCGCAAAGCCGCGGTCCTTGTACTTCGCGTACAGCTCCTGCAGGCCCTTGTACTGCGGGGTGAAGCCGCACTCGCTGGCGGTGTTCACGATCAGCAGCACTTTGCCCTTGTAGGCTTCGAGTTGCTGATTGCGTCCGTTGTTGCGCTTGGCCGTGAGTTCGTAGAGGCTCATGAGAAATCCCTGCTCGCGAGTGCCGTTGCCGGTTTGGCGGTCGCCTTTGCCGGGGCCAGCGCGATCAGCATGACGCCGATAACCAGAAGCACAGCCACGCCGATCAGCTCTCCTCGTGCGACCATATTACGCAGTGCCTGATAGCCCATCACCACCCCGTGAACCAGGCTCGACCAGGCCGTGAACAAGATCAGGCTTCGATGTGTTGATGGATTGCGCATAGCGACCAGCAGAAAGATGCCGAGCGTGACGTACAGGCTGAGCATCATCGCCAGCGCGGGTTCTTGTGCCAGGAATACGAACATGGGATAGGCGGTCGCCACAAATAGGACTCCTACAATCCCAAGCACAACCTTGAGCACACGTTCTCGAGTCATAAGCCCTCCGGCATTCACGTAAACGTACGACCGTGTAGGCATTGTTGTTTCGGGAGGACCGGTCGCCAAGAGCACAAATCCGCCATCCGCGCGATCCAACTGGCCACTAGCCACTAGCCACTGCTTCAGTACGCTTTTGCAATCACAACCCGGCGGTCCACCTCTTCGCCCGTGATGATGCACTTGCCTGCGCCGTCGTATTCATCCACCAGCGGGATGTTGCGCACTGTGGCCTTGAACTCCTTCAGCCTGGCGTCGCACTGGGGATCGTCCTTCACGTGCGCCATCACGAACTTGCCGCCGCCCTTCTCGGCCGTCACGTCCTCCAGCATCGCACGCACTTCGTCGATCGAATTGGCCACCACGGTGTTGGCCTTCAGTCGCGCGCGCGCCGCAGCCAGCAAGCCCTTCTGCATGTCGTCCAGCACCGCGGCAGCCGCGTCGCCAATCTCCGCTTGCGGCACGATTTCCTTCGCTCCGGTGTCGCGCCGCTTCAGCACGATGTTGCCCGACGCCAGATCGCGCGGCCCAAGCTCCAGCACCACCGGAACGCCGCGCCGCTCCCAGTGAAAGAACTTCGCGCCCGGCGTCTGGCCCTTCGCGATCGTCGACCTTCGCGCCCATATCCTTGGCGATGCGGCTGGGCCGCTTCCAGCACCTTCGCGCGCTCTTCGTCCTTGCGATAGATGGGCACCAGCACCGCTTTGTGCGGCGCCAGCTTGGGCGGCAGCACCAGGCCCTTGTCGTCGGAGTGGCTCATGATCAGCCCGCCGATCAGCCGCGTGCTCACGCCCCAACTGGTCTGCCAAACGTATTCGAGCTGGCCTTCCTTGTTCTGGAACTTGCACGTCGAACGCCTTGCCGAAGTTCTGCCCGAGATCGTGGCTGGTGCCGGCTTGCAAGCGCGAGGCCGTTCTGCATCATGGCTTCGATGGAGTAGCTGCGCAGCGCACCGGCAAATTTCTCCGCCCGCGTCTTGGCGCCTTTGATCACCGGCATGGCCATCACGTTCTCCGCCACGTCGGCGTAGATGTCCAGCATGCGCAGCACTTCCTCGACCGCCTCATCGTGGGTAGAGTGCGCGGTGTGGCCCTCCTGCCAAAGGAACTCGGTGGTGCGCAGGAACATGCGGGTGCGCAGCTCCCAGCGCACCACGTTGGCCCACTGGTTCAGCAGCATGGGCAGGTCGCGCCAGCTCTTGATCCACTTGCCGAAAAAGTGCCCGATGATGGTTTCCGACGTGGGCCGGATGACGTACGGCTCCTCGAGCTGCTTGCCGCCGGCGATGGTGACGACCGCCAGTTCGGGCGAGAAGCCCTCGACGTGCTCGGCCTCCTTCTGCAGGAAGCTCTGCGGGATGAGCAGCGGGAAATAGATGTTCTGAGTGGCCCGGTGGCCTTGAAGCGGTCGTCGAGCTCGCGCTGCAACAGCTCCCAGACAGCGTAGCCGTTGGGCTTGATGACCATGCAGCCTTTGACGATCTCGGCCGGCTCAGCCATGTCGCCTTGCAACACGACGTCCTGATACCAGGCGGCAAAGTCCTGAGTGCGGGCAGTAATCGGCGATTCAGCCATGAGTGCTCTTTAAGTTGGGATGAATGGAATGCGCTTCCATTATGACAGGTGAAGGCCGCGCGCTTCGAGTCGGCGAATGCTAGCGCCGGAGGCGCGCCTTGACGCATACATCTGGGCCGATGTTGAGTCCGCGCCAACAAGAGCGCCGGAGGCGCGACTTAGTCTAGCCCAGCGTGCAGCGCCTGCTTTTGGCGCGGAACGCTGGGTACGCTCCCCTCCAAAATTTCCGGAGCCCCTTTTAAGGGGCGGCACATGCCGTCGCAATGAAAAACGCTGCTCATCCAAACCGAATATTGTTCTCCCCGACCACGGCCAACACATTAATCAGGTGCGTCACCCCGAGGAGCTGCCGCACCGATTTGCCCAGGTTCATCAGTTGCAAAGCGCACCCGCCGGACTTGGCGGAAACGTAGAGACGCACCAGCGTCCCAATACCCGAACTATCCATGTGCGTCAGCTCCGCCATGTCCAACACGATCCGCTGGTTGCCGGGAATCAACTCGTGGATCTCGCGATAGAAGCGATCGGTGAAGCCCGCCACCAGCCTGCCGCTGCAGCGCACCACCACGGCGTCGCCGCCCCGTTCCGTCACCATCTTTAAGTGGACCTTGGCTGCCGCTGGCTCAGTCATCCGCACCTCGTGTCGCGCGATTGTCACACAGGAACACCGAAAGGGAAAGCGCAGTCTCTCGTCGGGGTGCCCCATTCAAGGCCATCCTTTGGCCTTGAGTGGGGGGTTCCAGGTTGACCCTCGTCGCTTTCCACACATCCGAAACCCGCGGATGTGGGGGCACCCAAATTCCGACAATCCACGATTCACGACTCTCCGTGCCCTCCGTGTTCTCGGTGCCCCATTCAAGGCCATCCTTTGGCCTTGAGTGGGGGGTTCCAGGTTGACCCTCGTCGCTTTCCACACATCCGAAACCCGCGGATGTGGGGGCACCCAAATTCCGACAATCCACGATTCACGATTCACGATTCACCGCTCTCCGTGCCCTCCGTGTTCTCGGTGCCCCATTCAAGGCCATCCTTTGGCCTTGAGTGGGGGGTTCCAGGTTGACCCTCGTCGCTTTCCACACATCCGAAACCCGCGGATGTGGGGGCACCCAAATTCCGACGATCCACGATTCACGATCCACGACCCACGATTCTCCGTGGTGAGTAGCTTCCCTTTTCCGGGCGTTTTCGTCCTTTTTCTTCTCCAAATCTCCTCAAACGCGCCCAAATCCGCCCCTACCCGGCCGGTCATGTACTTTCGTTACCCTCGCGCCTGCGTTTTCCTGCTGACGCAAGCCCCACCCTATGCCTAACCTCAATCAGGAGGCATGATTGCTGGTTCGCACCTGCCCCTACGACAAGTCCGACGGCACCCCCTGCGACTCGCCGGTGGTCCGCGGCTACGACGGCTGCTATTACCACTCGCGGGTGCTGCAATGCGAACGCGATCACCGCCTCGCCGTGCGTCTGCTCCTCGCCGTCGAGGACAAGCTGCCGCCGGGCATGCTCAAGCGCATCGCCACGGAGCTGGATGTCGACCCGTTCCCGTTACGCAAGGTCCTGCCGCCCATCGCCGACCTCGAACTTGGGCTGATCAGGCCGAGAATCTTCATCCCCGAGGCCGAAAAGTCTCGCAACCGCGCCAGTCTTGTGCCAACCACCGCGCCGCCAATTCCGCTTGCGTCTCCGCCGCCGAGGCCGCTGTCCGGCCACGGCAAGGGCAGGAAACCTCGCTGCCGGCGCCTGATTTTCCCGAAATGACACGAACCTCGCCAACTCCTTATTCCGCAGTACTTTGCGAGGATATTATAGTTAACCCCTTTGTTTTCAAGACCTCCTCGCAAGGAAAATCAAAACTACTCGTGACGCAGGTCACATCCTCGAGTGAACTTAGCGTTGCAAGCCCTGCTAAAATCCACACATCCATCATGTCCAGCTCGAACAATTCCGCCTTTTGCGATGTCGAAACCGCGCTCGAGGAAATCCGCGCCGGGCGCATGATCGTCGTCATTGACGACGAAGACCGCGAGAACGAAGGCGACCTGACCATGGCCGCCGAAAAGGTCACGCCCGAGGCCATCAACTTCATGGCCAAGTTTGGCCGCGGCCTGGTTTGCCTGGCCATGACCGAGGAGCGCCTCGACTACCTGCGCCTGGGCCAGATGTCGGCGGAGAACACTTCCAACTTCGGCACCGCGTTCACCGAGTCGATTGACGCCAAGGAAGGCGTCTCGACCGGCATCTCCGCTTACGACCGCGCGCAGACCATCCACGTGGCGATTGATCCTTCGACGCGGCCTAACGATCTGGCACGTCCGGGACACATCTTCCCGCTGCAGGCGCGCAAAGGCGGCGTGCTGGTTCGCGCCGGCCAGACCGAGGCATCAGTGGACCTGGCGCGCATGGCGGGCATGGTTCCCGCCGGCGTGATCTGCGAGATCATGGCCGACGACGGCAGCATGGCGCGGGTGCCGGAGCTGACCGAGTTCTGCCGCACCCACAGTATGAAGATGCTGACCGTGGCCGAGCTCATTCGCTACCGCATGGCGCATGAGCGCTACGTGAAGCGCCTGGCCGAGGTGCTGGTGCCGACGCCCTACGGCGAGTTCCGCATGATCGCCTACGAGTCGGAGATCACCGGCGATTCGCACATCGCCATGGTCAAGGGCGACGTGGAGCACGCCACCGCGCCGGTGCTGGTGCGCATGCACGCGCATTGTCTGATGGGCGATGTCTTCAGCGCCGCCGGCTGCGAGTGCCACGACGCGGTGGACGCGTCCATGCGCCGCATTGCCGAGCAGGGCGAAGGCGCGCTCATCTATCTGCACTCGACCTCGAAGGGCTACTCCATCGAGCGGCTGGGCGAGCGCATGACCATTCAGTTCCATCACGAGCGGCGCTTGCCCACGCTGCCCGAAAGCCAGCGCCGCACTCAGCGCGAGATCGGAATCGGAGCGCAGATCCTCGCCGATCTCAACCTGCGACGCATTCGCCTTCTGACCAACCACCCGCGCAAGGTGGCTGGCCTGGAAGGCTTTGACGTCGAGATTGTCGAACATGTACCGCTATCGGCCAGCAAGGTCTTATCGCGCTAACCAGCGCTCCGCAGCGCCCCTCCGCGGGCGAGCCGGATTGCATCTCAAACCCTGCACCGGCTTGCCTTTCAGGAGATCAACGTGAAGTATTCCCGGCCCTTCCCTGCTTCGAAAGTTTTCCGCGTGCTGATGATTGCCACGCTAGCGCTGCTGACCGGCAGCATTGCGGCGCGCGCGCAAACCTATTCGGTGATCCATAACTTCGCTGGCGGACTCGATGGCGCCGAGCCTTCCGCCGGACTGACCATTGACAGCGCCGGTAATCTCTACGGACCGACCTTCGAAGGCGATGCCGGCACCGGCACCATCTATAAGATTGCGCATCACAGCGGCGGCTGGCTGCTGAGCCCGCTGTACCTGTTCCCCGGCGGAAGCGATGGCGCAGTTCCCTACGCGCGCGTCGCCTTCGGCCCCAGCGGCGCGCTCTACAGCACCACCGGCTTTGGCGGTGAAGGCCCGTGCCAAACTTACTACCACACCGGTTGCGGCACCGTGTTCTCACTGCAACCGCTGCCGCATCCGCCGGCCACTCCGCTCACGCCGTGGAATGAGCACGTGCTCTATCGCTTCAGCGGCGAGACCGATGGCGCTAATCCTTATAGCGGCGACATCATTTTCGATTCGGCCGGCAGCATCTACGGAACCACCTACAGCGGCGGTTCGCTGAATTGCGGTGGCGGCTGCGGCGTGGTCTATAAGCTCACACCTTCCGGCGGCGGCTGGATCGAGACCGTGCTCTATACCTTCACCGGCGCGGACGGCACGCATCCCTGGGCAGGCGTGACCATGGACCGCAGCGGCAACCTCTTCGGCACTACCGTGAGCGGCGGCGCTTACAACGCCGGCGCCGTGTATGAGCTGAGCCCGTCCGGCTCGGGCTATACGCAGCGCGTGCTCTACAGCTTTACCGGCAGCAGCGATGGCGGCAATCCCTACGCCGGGCTGATCTCCGATTCCGCCGGAAACCTTTACGGCGCGGCCGCCAGCAATGGCGCGGGCAGCGGCGGCACGGTGTTCGAGTTGACGTCGTCCGGCGGCGGCTGGAACTTGACTACCCTGTACAGCTTCAGCGGCGCTAACGGGCAGTTTGCGCCCGGCCCGGTCGCCAATCTCATCTTCGACAGCGCCGGCAATCTTTACGGCACCACCCACTCCGATGGCGCTTATCGCTACGGAACGGTGTTCGAACTGACGCACGGCACGGGCGGCTGGAGCTACACCTCGTTCCACGATTTCACCGGCGGCGCCGATGGGGGATATCCGCGCAGCAACATCGTCTTCGATTCGCATGGGGACATGTACGGGACTGCGGCCTACGGCGGCACCGGCAACTGCGGCCAGCCATCGTGCGGAGTGATTTTCGAGGTCACGCCATGATCCAAGGCAAACAAAATGCCGGCACCTGTCAGCGCAGATGTCGGCATGTTTGCCATTCGAAATTTAACGTACAACGCCGCCGTACCATGGTGGCGGCGCGCGGCGTCCCCGGGAAGTCCCGCCTAGTTCGGCTTGCGCGGAACGATCTCCTCGTCGCGAATGAAGAACTGCGCCGAGCATTTGCCCGAGCCGCAGATCACCGGCAGCAATCCCGCAATCTGTTTGCGGGTCACCAGTCCCAACTGGCCACAGTTCGGACAGGCAAGAACTGCCCAGTAAGGGTCGTCCTTCTCGCCGACTTCCCCGGCATTCTCCAGCACGAAAATGGTTCCTGGTTCCATTTGCTCCGGAATCCACTCGCTCAGGATGCTCAGTTCTCCGATCACGTGCCCTCCTTGGTAACTGCTCAGGAAGCCTTGCTACGCCGAACTTTAAGATGGCGAACCGAACGTTCGTTTTCCGGCAATCCCGGGTGGCGGCGCTTGGCGCTCGCGGCCCCACGGAGCCGACCCGTTTGCGCTCCACCGGAGACAAGACTCGCTGGATGGCGTCGCTGAGACACACAGATAACATCGGCTGGCGTGCGTTTTTCAGCAGGTCCACCACTCCCCGGGCGGAATCTTCGAGGTATATATGACGACCGTCGGTCAGAAGGTGAAACTCAGAGGCGGCGCGGATGGTATCTACCAGCCGCTTGCCCAGTTCCTGCCGCAGGAAGCCCAGCACACTGCGCAGGCGTTGCAGCGGAAAGCCCCGCCGTCGCAGGTCGCACAGCACTGCTACCTCGGCCATGTCGTCGAGCGAGTACAGGCGCTTGTGGCCGCTGCGCTCCGGGACCACGATGCCGCGCTCGTCCCACCACTGCAACTGGCGCAGGCTGATGCCGGTGCGCGCTGCCACTTCCGCCGAGGTGAAGGTTTGCTGCTGCATTTGTCCGTCCGAAACAGAAGATTGCTTAAATGTTTGACACATCATAGTGCAGCTTTGTGCACCGTTAACGTGAATTGTTGTTCAACATGACACTACTTGGTTACTGCACGATGAACTTTCTGAGGAAAACCGGGAAAGAGCGAAATAAACATGGCAACGTGTCCCCGGTCACCGGTGGACGTGAGCCTCGCCCTTTGAGCGCGCTGCGCCGCCGCCGCACCATGGAGGGTTACACGGAGGACGCACTCATGGAACCGTTTCGCCATCATGTATTGGTTTGCACCCAGGAAAAAGCCGAGGGAGTTCCCTGCTGCAGCGCCGCAGGCGCGTGGAGCGTACTGAATGCGCTGCATCGCGAATTGGGAGCGCAAGGCCTGGCCAACCAGGTGCAGGTTTCCAGTTGCGGCTGCCTGGGCCTGTGCGATTCCGGCCCGGTGATGATCGCCTATCCCGAAGGCGCGTGGTACACCAAGCTGACGCCGGCCGACGTGCCCGAGATCGTGACCTCGCACTTCAAGAACGGCCAGCGCGTGTCCCGTCTGGAACGCACCGACTACGACGCGATGAAGGCCGAGATTCTCGAGCATCGCGACAAGTACCTGGCGATGCTCAAGGGCAAAGATGCCGCCGGTGTCTTCCCCGACGATCTGAACGAGACTATTCGCGGTTTCATGCCCAGCCGCGTCATCCTGACCGCGCTGGAGCTGGACGTGTTCACTGCCGTCGGCAACGGCGCTACGGCGCAGAAGATTGCCGGCACCATCCAGGCGGCGGTGCGCTCCACCGAGATGCTGCTCGACGCGCTGGTGAGCCTGAAGCTGCTGCAGAAGCAGGACGGCGTTTACAGCAACACACCGGTGGCGGCGCGCTTCCTGGTGGACGGCGTGCCTGACAGCGCCCGCGCCGGGCAGATGCACACTGTCAACATGTGGCGTCGCTGGTCAACCCTGACGGAAGCCGTGCGGGCTGGAACTTCTGTCGCCACCACGCGCGATGCGAGCTCGGCCTCTTCATTCATTGCCGCCATGGATGTCAATTCTCGCGGTCGCGCACGGGCGGTGGCGCAGGCGGTTGAGGTGAACGGCGCCAAGCGCATGCTCGATCTCGGCGGCGGCTCGGGCGCTTATTCCATCGCCTTTGCCCGCAGCGCTCCCAGTCTGGAGTGCGAAGTCGTGGACCTGCCGCAGGTGCTGCCCATCACCGAGGACTACATCCGCAAAGCCAAGCTGACGGACCGCATTCGCACGCGCTCGGGCGACATGCAAACCATCACGCTGCCGCAGCGTCACTACGACCTGGTGCTGCTGTCGGCCATCTGCCACATGTTTTCGCCGGAAGAAAATCAGCAACTCCTCGAACGCTGCCTGGGAGCGCTGTCACCGGGCGGGCGCATCGTGATCTCCGACTTCATTCTGGAGCCGGACAAGACCGCGCCGCGACAAGCTGCGCTCTTCGCCTTGAACATGCTAGTCGGCACCCGCGCCGGCGCCAGCTACAGCGAGCCGGAATATAGCGCGTGGCTGAAGGCTGCGGGCTTCGGCGATATCAAGCGGGTGCGCCTGCCCGGGCCCGCCGGACTGATGATTGCGACGCGACCATGATCCATAGGCGACGACATGCATCGGACTATGATAAAACCCGGAGGTTCAGCATGCCGTTCAGCGCCCAGCCCCTCACTCGCCGCCAATTTGCCGCCTTGGCTGCAGCACCGTTCAGTGCCCATCCTCTGCCCGAGGTGAACGGCTGATGACCCAGCAGCTTCAGAACTACCGCTGGACGGACCGCACGGCCAAGGCGATCGTGCTGATTCGTATTCTGGTGGGCTGGGTTTTCGTGTCGGAAGGCATTCAGAAATTCGTGTTCCCCGCGCAACTGGGCGTGGGGCGCTTCGCCAAGATCGGCATTCCGGCGCCGCTGGTGATGGCGCGGTTCGTTGGAGCGGTCGAGATTATCTGCGGAACGCTGGTGATCGTCGGCTTGCTCACGCGGCTGGCGGCGATTCCTCTGCTGGCCGTGATCTCGGTGGCCATCGTTACCACCAAGCTTCCGATGATTGCCAGAACCGGCTGGTGGAGCATGCTGCACGAGGCGCGCACCGACTTCAGCATGCTGTTGGGATTGCTGTTTCTGCTGCTGGCAGGAGGCGGCAGCCTGGCCCTTCAAGCCAGGCGCCGATGATCATTGCTCGCCGCTGGGCACGTCTTTTTCCGGCGTCTCACCAACCCAGTAACCGGTGCGGGCGCTGACAACGACGTCGGGACGCCCGCGAACCTGCACCCGCACCGAGTGCTGACCGAGCGAAAGCTTCGAGGGCGTGAAGCTGAGCAGATACTGATTGAAGAAGTGATTGTTCACCGACGACAACTGCTCTTCCAGTTGCCGCTCATTGCCGAAGGGCAGATACTCGCCGCCCGACATCGCGGCCATGGTCTGGGGCACATTCTCCTTCGCCGACTTCACAATCGAGGAGAACACCGCAAACAAGTTGACGGGATGGCTCTCCGGATCTGCGACGGCGCCGCCCAGCTTGCCGGCCTTCGACGGCTTGTAGGTTGTGCTGTACACCAGCACGTTGCTGCGTTCGACTTCGCGGATCACCTGCGGCACGGTTGCGGTGCTTCCGCTGTCGGTCGGCTCGCTCACCAGGAACAGCACTTTGCGGTTCTCCTGCGGCCGGCCGTCGAGCATCAGCGTGGCGTAGGAAACCGCGTCCAGCACGGCCGAGAAATGATCGCCGGGACTCAGCTTGCCGAACGCCGCGTTGATCATGTCGGAGTCCGAAGTGAAGCCTTGCAGCAACTGCGGCTGGCTGTCGAAACCGACGACCGCTGCCTCGCCGCGGCCTTCGCCGATCAGCGGATACAGCAGGCTGCCGATGCGCCGCACTTTGTCCAGCGTCTCCTGCTCGTCGTGCCCGCGCTGCACCGCCACCACCACCGAGGTTTGCGGCGGACGACCGCTGTCGTCAAGATGAGCTTTCTGCTCCGCGCCGTTGTCGTAGATGACGAAGTCCTGCGCCTTGAGGCCGAAGACCGTCTCGCCATTGATGTTCGTGACCAGCGTCGGCACCAGTACAACCGTGGTGCCGCCATGCAGCGTGATCTCCTGCCCGAAGACAGTACTTCCGAGAGCGCATGCCAGAAGACACACGACGACCAAACGCTTGCAGAGCATGCTTATCCTCACCCGGCCTCGCGACAAAAGTTTCACCTGCTCATCCCAGTTAACCAGCTTTTAACACACTTCCGCCAATTGCCTGCCCTACATCACGGTGATAGACTCGGGTTGCTGGGCGGGGTTAGTTCAGCGGTAGAACGCGAGCTTCCCAAGCTCGATGTCACGGGTTCGATCCCCGTACCCCGCTCCATTTCAAGCTACCAGTTCACTGTGCCGGCTGATCAGGAAACTGCGGCCGCGCGCGGCCAGCGTGTCAAAGAGGAAGATAACAACGAAGAAGTCGAAGGCGTCGAGCATCCAGCCGAGAAAGCCGGCGCCGACCGCATGCCAGCGATCGCCGGCTCCTCCCGACTGCTTTCCCACCAGACGCGCCATCGTGTTCGAGCGACGTTAGCAGATAGCCGAGAGCGGCGCAAACCGCAGCCTCTGCCTTCGCGCTCAGGCACTGACCGGCGACGCCTTCTTGGCGGCTTTGGCATCGGCCTTGTGCTGCTTCTGCGCCACCGCCAGACTGCTTGCGCAAAATGCTGATGCCCTTGTCCACGTGCTTTTCGTCCAGCAGGAACGGCGGAAGGAATCGGAGCACGTTGTCTTGCGTCACGTTGATCAGCAGACCGTTGGCCAGCGCCCCGTCCAGGATGGGCTTACCGGGAATGTTGAGTTGCAGCGCCTGAATGGCGCCAATGCCGCGCACGCCGGTGGCGATGTCAAACTTCGCCACCAGTTCGTTCAGCTTCCCGGTGAAGTACGCGCCCACGCGCTTCACCTGCTCCAGCAGATTTTCGTCTTCCAGGATTGCCAGGTACTCGAGCGCAACGCGGCAGGTGAGCGGGCCGCCGCCGAAGGTGGTGCCATGCTTGCCGGGCGTGATGTGCTGCGCGAACTTCTCCGACGACAGGAAGGCGCCCAGCGGCAGTCCGCCGGCCATCGGCTTGGCGATGCAGACCACGTCGGGCTTGACGCCGAAGTGCTGGAAGGCAAACAGTTCGCCGGTGCGCCCCATGCCGCACTGAATTTCGTCGAAGATCAGCGCCGCCTGCTGCTGGTCGGCGGCATCGCGGCAGGCCCGCAGAAATTCGGGCGACGAAACCTGGATGCCGCCTTCGCCCTGGATCGGCTCCAGCACGATGGCGCAGACCGTCTCGTCCACGGCGGCGCGCAGCGCCTCAATGTCGTTGCGGGGCACAAAGCGCACGCCTTCCAGCATGGGATCAAAATCCTTGCGGTACTTGGGCTGGCCGGTCAAGGCCAGAGCGCCCATGGTGCGGCCGTGGAAGGAGTTCTCCAGCGCCACCACCACGCACTTGCCCGGAGCGCTGGCGTGTCCTGCGGCGCGCACCAGCTTCAACGCGCCTTCGATGGCCTCGGTACCGCTGTTGGAGAAAAATGCGCGGTCCAGGCCGGACTTGGTGCACAGCTTCTCCGCCAGCAGTCCCTGGTACTCGTTGTAATACAGATTCGAAACGTGAATGACCTTCGCCGCCTGCTCGCGAATCACCTTCACGATGCGGGGATGCGAATAGCCCAGCGCATTCACGCCCAGTCCGGTCAGAAAGTCCAGATAGCGCTTGCCGTTTACGTCAAACACGTACACACCCTTGCCCCGGGCAATGGCCAGCGGATAGCGGGCATAGGTGTTCAGCAGATATTTCTGTTCGCGCTCAACAATTTCCTGATAGGAAGACGTAGATGACATGGAGATGACCTCGGAAGATTTATTGTATCGCGCATCGGGAAATGAGGACTGGCGGTGACTGACATCACAGATTGTGCGGTTGTAGCCGCCCTAGACTGATCGCATGATGACCGAGAAACAGTTTCGCGAGCGTGCCCGTACGGAATTACGCAAGATCCAGAGCCAGGTGCTCAGCCTGCTTTCGGACCGCGACATCTACCTCAAGTTCGAACGCGAGGTTGTGGAGCCCAATGATCGGCTGAGCGGACCCCGCCATCCTCTGCTGGACATGGTTCGCGCCAACTACGTGGATGCCATGTCGGCGCGCGTGCTCGCAATGCTGCATGGCGCCGAGCGTGGCACTTCCCTGCTGCATGTCCTGGAGCAACTTGCCGACTACCCGCAGTTACGTCTCGATAAGGTGAGCGACCGGGAATTCATGGTAGACCGCGCCAACCTGGAACAACTGGCCGCGAGTCTTTTGGGGGCCAGTGACGATCGCTCCGGCCGCCACGAGCGCACCCTGCCGGCGCTTGCCTCAGTGCATCGCGAACTCGACGCCGCCCTCGACGGATTGGCTACGGTCCTGAAGACGTATTACTGGGTGATTACGGACAGCTATCTCGATCTGGAAGTAAAGTATGAGACAGATCCGCTGGAGATTTTCCTCGCCCCCTGGCTGGAGTTGCGAGCGAACCCGACGTCCTGAGTTAGCGGCCGCCGGCCGCCTTCTCGGCCCGCTTCTTGCGCTGCGCGGGGTGTACGAACCAGGCCACGCCAATACTGAATACGTACAACACAATCATGGGCGCGGCGAAGATGCACATGTTCATGATGTCAGTCGTAGGCGTGATAATCGCCGCAATAATGAAGATGACCAGGATCGAATAACGGAAGTTGCGCCACATCCATCCCGCCGACACGATCCCCATCAACGCCAGGAAGAAGACCAGCACCGGCATTTCAAACACAATGCCCAAGCCCGCAATGATGGTCAGAAACAGACTGGTGTATTCGCCGATGGTAATCATGGGCGTGAACTGACTACTGAAGCCGATCAGGAAGTCCAGTGCCGCCGGATAGACCATCTTGTAACCGAAATACCCGCCACCCAGGAACAGTCCCACGGTGCTGAACATGAACGGCAAGACGTAACGGCGCTCGTTGCGGTAAAGTCCGGGCGCAATAAATGCCCACACCTGGTACAGCACAAAGGGCGAAGCCGCAAAGACTCCGGCCAGGAACGATACCTTCAGGTACATGTTGAAGGCGTCGGTCGGATTCAGATAGACCAGCTTCTGCTCCAGGTGATGAGCAGCCAGGGCCGACAGAATCGGGCGCTGCATGACGCCGAAGATCTGCTCATGGAACCACCAGCAAACACCAAAGCCGGCGACCACGTAGAGCGCGCTATAGACGATCCGCCGCCGCAGCTCCTCCAGATGATCGAGGAAGCTCATGCCCGTCATCTCTTCCGAGGCACGCTTCTGGGCAGTCTCGAGGACAGGGTTAGGCATCGGGGCTCGCGGTCTTCAGCTTCAGAACGGAGTCATCGGCAGGCGACTCAGGTTGCGCAGTGGGGGTGGCGGCAATCTGGTCCGAGGTGCCGCGGCTGACAATGCCTTGAGCCGGTTGATAAGGAAGCTCGTTCGAGGGTGCGGGCGGAAGGATGCTGGGCATGTCAGACGCCTCTTCCTGCTTCCGCTTGGCCCGCTCTTCCAGTTCGATGTTCAGCATCTCGGTTTCCAGTTGGCTCTTGAACTCATTGCTGGCTTTCTTGAATTCTCCCAATGCCTTGCCAAGCTGGCGACCCAGCTCCGGAAGCTTCTTCGGACCCAGAATGACCAGGGCCAGCAAGAAGATAAAGATCAGCTCTGGCATCCCGAGATCCATAAGCCCATCATAATGCGGCCAGCTTGCAGGCAGCAATCGGCGAAGTCATTGGCAGCGCAAAGCCTGGGGCGCTTACCTATCTGTCGCTCTACCGTCTTTATACGAAAGCACGAGGCGGAACGGATTTCGTGGAATAACGCACCTTGGTGGGACGTATCAGCATCAAAACTACCGACCGCACTCAGGCCCTAAGTGGGTGGAAATACATGCTATACTGCGGACAGTTTTGCACCGGTGCGCCAGTTTAGTGCCGCCCTCCAGGCCAGTTCGAAGGACACAACATGGCTCGTAGTTCCCGTCGCTCTGTATTCTTGATTTTGGGCGTGATTCTCGCCTGCGGTTGCGTTGGCATGGTTTTCGGCCAGCGTCTCACCTCGGAAAGCTCCTCCGGCGACAGCGACATCCGCGACAGCTTGCGCAGCTTTACTCAGGTTTACGAGGTGGTGCAGCAGAACTACGCCGAGCCAGTCAGTCCCGACAAGGCGATTTATAACGGCGCCATCCCGGGGATGTTGCGGGTACTCGATCCGCACTCCAATTTCTTCGATCCCAAGTCCTACGCGGCCCTGCGCGAAGAACAGCGCGGCAAGTACTACGGCGTGGGCATGCAGGTCGGACCGCGCAATAACAAGGTCATCGTAATCGCGCCCTTCACCGGCGCGCCGGCTTATCGGGCCGGCATTCGCCCGGGCGACATCATCGTGGGCGTGGACGGCAAACCCACCGACAACATGAGCACCAGCGACGTGGCCGACCTGCTGAAGGGGCCTAAGGGCACCACGGTCAAGATCACCGTGCTGCGTGAAGGCACCGACAAGCCGCTGGACTTCACCATCGTGCGCGACGAAATTCCCCGCTACAGCGTGGATGTCCACTTCATGATCCGGCCGGGCATCGGCTACATGCATATCTCCGGCTTCCAGGAGACGACGGAGCACGAAGTTGCCGAAGCCCTGGACGAGATGGGCGATCTGCACGGGCTGATCCTCGACCTGCGGCAGAACCCGGGCGGCTTGCTGAGTGAAGGCGTGGGAGTTGCCGACAAGTTCCTGAAGAAGGGACAGGTCATCGTTTCCCATCATGGCCGGGCTTCCGCCGAGAAGGTGTACAAGGCGTCGCACGGTAATGGCGGACGTGATTATCCGCTGGTTGTGCTGGTGAATCGCGGGACGGCTTCGGCGGCTGAGATTGTTGCCGGCGCTATCCAGGACCACGATCGCGGCCTAATTGTGGGAGAGACGACCTTCGGCAAAGGGCTGGTACAGACCGTCTATCCGCTGTCTGAGAACACCGGCCTGGCGCTGACCACGGCGAAGTACTACACACCCAGCGGGCGCCTGATCCAGCGGGACTATAACGGTGTCTCGCTCTACGACTACTACTACAACGACCGCGACAACGGCGATGTGCCGACCACCAACCGCGAAGTCAAGATGACCGACAGCGGCCGCACCGTGTACGGCGGCGGCGGCATCAGCCCGGACGTCAAGATTCCGCCCATCAAGACCACGCCGTTTGAGGATTCTCTGCTGGAGAAGTACACCTTCTTCAACTTCGCCAAGCACTACGTAGTGAACCACAAAGTCACCAAGCAGTTTGAGGTGGATGAAGCGGTGATGCAGGAATTCCGCAAGTTTCTGGATGAGCAGAAGACCCCCTTCACCGAGGCCGACCTGGCGCAGAGTAACGACTGGATTCGTAACAACATCAAGACCGAACTGTTCATCAACGAGTTTGGCCAGCAGGAAGGCATGAAGGTGCACACCGAGAGCGACCCGGCGGTCGCCAAGGCGCTGGACCTACTGCCCCAGGCCAAGCAACTGGCGGACAATGCCAAGAAAATAATCGCGCAGCGCAACAATGCGCGGCTTACCGCGCAGCAAGGCGATACCGCTGGCAACCCCACCCGTTAGCTCTTTAGTTCGTGAGAAAAGCCCGCTGCGGCGGGCTTTCTCTTTTACCTCCAGAGTTGTGGCGATTCGGGATTACGCGTGAACCAGTTCGCGCGAAGTTGAAAACCGCATTACTTCCGGCCGGACCAACCCCGCAAAGTCGGCATAGTCCAGCCGAATCAGTTCATGATGGGAGCCTGCGTTGAACGCGATCTCCAGGTCGGTTGTCAGCTTTTCGTCCACATAAACTGGCAAGCCATACAAATTGCCGAAGGGCGGCATGGCTCCGGTTTCGCAGTCGGGAAAGTGCTGTTTGAACTCATGCTCAGTGGCAATCTCTGCCTCTTCCACTCCTATCGCCTTCCGCAAGGCTGTGAGGTCAACTTGGAAAGACGCCGGCAAAACCGCCATGGCAAGCGCCCCGTCCAGCTTCACGATTACCGTTTTGGCAATTTCCTGCCCGGGAATGTGCGAGATCGCCGCTACTCCCTGTGCGGTATAGGCTTTCGAATGCGAGAGCACGAGATACCGAACCTCGTGGGCGTCAAGAAATGCTCTGACCTTGGATAAATGCATGACGACCTCCTGACCACCGTTGCGAATGCAAGGATGTGAAGTTATTCGTGTCGCGCAACCGCCGCGCGAGTCACAACTTCGTGGAGCCGGTTAGGGTTTGGCCTGTACGGGAGAGCAGATGCAGTAAGCGCCGCGGCGCCGCGGCTGGAAATCGGCCATTCGGGCTACCTCCTTGCGGCAGGATGACCCAATGCAAGCTCAGTCTAGTCGCTGGGGTAGGAGATGCAAGCTCACACGTCACAGACTGGCTGTGACGAAGCCAGCTAGAGTCCTGAAAAGGCGTGGCCGCCTTACATGGTCTGTTGTGGAACGGCCTCTCCGGCGGTGTCGGAAAGCGGCGCCGGCGAGTGCCTGCGCTCCAGTGCTTCCATGGTCGCCAGAATTGTATCCACCACGATTTCAATGCCCGAATCTGTGCTCATCATCATGTGATAGAGGCGCCGGCACGGCCATTCCGCGTTGAAATAGCGGCGAACAAAGGCAGAACGCTCGGCGTCAATGGTGTCCACCATCTCGGTAGCTTCACGCTCTTTCATCTTCAGTTTCACCAGCCGGCGGATCTTCTTGTCGCGGGTGCCATAGACGAACACGTGAAACGCGTCGGGCCGATTCCGCAGGATGTAGGGAGCGCCGCGCCCCACGATCACGCAATTCCCTTCCTCGCCTTTTTTGCTGATGATGCGCTGCGCCAGGTCAACCATGGAATCGGCATCGAATATCTTGTCGTCGGAAATCGGCAGCGAGCGCTCGTAACTTCCGCGCCAGAACACCTTGGCCAGGCGATGAAGCAGCGGATCGCAGCGCTCTTCATGCCGCGCTACCGTCTGGTTATCCACCGAAGCGTGCTTGGCGATCTCGCAGGTCAATTGCTGGTCCAGCAGCGTCCAGCCCTTGCGGCGGGCCAGTTCGGCCCCGACCATGCTGCCGCCTGCTCCGTACTCGCGTTCAACTGTGATGACCTTGAACATCGCGATCACTCCCACAGGAAATGCCGTTGTCTCCATGATAGCGCCAATGCCGGGTTAACGGAAAGGTAAAGGCAGTCGCTTTGCATCAAGTTTCTCACTCCATGTCACTCTGTAAGCGATTCCCTAAGTCCTTTGATTACAGCTCGCTGCAATTGTTAAGTTTGTTGACAAAGCAGGAGAATCTCGCAGCCGCCGGGTTTCTACGCACGTCTAATGGAGTGGAACAGAAATCGGAGGATTCGAACCATGAGTAAGTTATGGATTGCAGGAGTGGTGCTGGCTGTTTCGATGGGAGCGGTGGCCCAGTCGTCCAGCGCGCCGGTAATTAGCAGCGACGGCCCGGTGACCGCCGACTATGGCAAAACCATTTCGTCGGCCGATACTGCAGAAGCGAAAATTGCCCGCGAGGTGCGCCATGAACTGCTGATGCTTCCCTATTATTCGCTGTTCGACAATCTGCAATACAGCGTTCAGGGACGCACCGTGACCTTGAGCGGATCGCTCACCAGCAACCACGCGATCACCAAGAATTCAGCGGAAGACGCAGTTAAGAAAATCGAAGGCGTGGACAAAGTCGTCAACGATATCAAAATCCTTCCGCCAAACCCTGGGGACCAGGAAGCGCGGGAACGTGTCTATCGCGCCCTGAATAATATGGGTGGCCTGTCCCAGTATTTCTGGGAGGCTGCGCCCAGCATTCACATCATCGTGGAAAATCAGCGGGTGACGCTGATGGGCTATGTGAACAGCGAGGCCGACAAGAACATGGCGACCATCGCTGCCAAGCAGGTGCCGGGCATCTTTGCGGTCACCAACGAGCTGCGAGTGGTGAAGTAACCAGACTGCCAGCCACAACCGAAGCGAGGAAAAACAGGGGCGTCAGCAGCGCCCCTGTTTTATTGCATGGCAGTCGTAAGCGGCTTGCGCCGCCCCTTCTGCCGCCGCGGACCTCATGTTTCGGCCCATCCCGTTCCTGCTATTCAAGCTCGGCGCATTGCTTGCCTGCAATCGTAAGCTCTTTGCGGGAACTTACGGCGATGGTAAGCTGGCAGCCAATCGCCCGATATCAAGCGGGCAACGACGGCGGACTGGCGGCGTTATCCGTGGAATTACCGGTCTCGCCCGAAAGGCACGATGCACTTTGATTTCTATGCCTTGCCGAGTCTTCTGACGCTGGCGGCGTTGGTGGCCGTCTTTGTCGCCGTCATCCGGCGGCAGCCCTCTACGCAGAAGATGTTGTGGCTGGTCGGCTGGGTGTTGATCACGCTTCGGTCCGTGGGGCAGTTCATCCACTTCCAGGATCCTCAATTGAGACTGGTGAAGTCCGGAATTGGTCTGTGTGCCCTGGAACTGGCCAGTATCGCCTTTGTTATCTCGGTCTCGCCCTTTGCCGGCGACCGCCGTCGGCAAACTCTTCTGGCCCTCGTGCTGGCCGTGCCGTCGATTATTTACACAATCGCTATGCTTTGGGACCGTGTGCCGCCGGCGTTTTACTACGTCTTGATCTGGGGGTCGCTGGTCGCGGTTCTGACGCTTTGCTGGACATCATTCCGTCCGTTCCGGGAATTGGCGATCGGCGTATCCATTGGAGTCATCGTGCTTTCGGCCGTTCTGTTGTGGGCGATGGCCACAGATCACTCGGAGTTCGGCTTACACTTCATCCTGGCCGGGCTGAATGTTTTCGCGGCGATTCTCTACTGGCAGCGCTTTCCCCGTCTCAGCGCCGGAGTCGTCACCACGGTGGTCGGGTTTATCGCTGGCGGCGCCGTTCCACTGGTTGGAGCGCTCGCTCATCTCACGAACACCTGGCCTCACTCTGAATCCCCCATGTGGAACCTGCCGAAATTCCTGGTGGCCATCGGTATGATCCTCACCCTGCTGGAGAACCAGATTCGGCGGACCGATTACCTCGCCTATCACGATCCCTTGACCGATCTGCCTAACCGACGCCTGCTGCTGGACCGTCTGGGACAAGCCATCGCGCGGGCCGAACGTAGCGGGGGCACGGTCGCGGTTCTGTTGCTCGACCTGGACGGGTTCAAGCAGGTCAACGATCTCTACGGTCATCGCATGGGCGACCGCGCGCTACAGGCGATCGTGCGGCGCTTGAAAGCCCGCATGCGAGCCACCGACACGCTGGCGCGCACCGGCGGCGACGAGTTTACTGTGGTCAGCGAAATCACCGGGGAGGATAAAGGCGAGGGCCTGATTGCTGCGTTGGAGAATGCTCTGAATACACCTTGCGATGTGGACGGGAAAGCCATTCAGACAGGAGTAAGCATCGGCGCGGCGCTCTATCCTCGGGACGGCCGGTCGTCGGACCAGTTATGCGCCGCCGCCGATGAAGCCATGTATGCGGTCAAACGATCGGTCCCCAGACTGGGCGCCTATCCGGGATAAGATTGTTGCCAGCGCTCCGGTTCTCGTCTCCGGCAGCGTAGAGTAGAAGTATCTCCGGTTTTTAAGATTCGTGTGATTCCTCGCGCCACATTGCTGTTGTTCCTGCTGCTGCTTCCGGCCCGGGTCGTCGCCCAATATGGCGGCCGACACGGAAGCACCTCGACCACGCCGCGCAATACCGCTCCCGGCCCGGTCCTGGATCCCAACGCCGCAGGGCTGGCGAAGGCGGTTGCCGAACAGGCCACCACCGCTCAAACCGAGCAGTTCCGAAGCATGACCAAACTCACTCTCCAGGCGCGCCAACGCGCGTCTGACTTCCGCCGGTTGAACTTCTCACCTGACAACTCAGTCGAGGTCAGTCATCAGGCAAAGGCACTACAGGATGCGGTGGACGATGCGGGGCTGGTGAGCCGTGACTTCGTGGGCAGCTTTTCCGATGCGCAAGCGCGAGCGCTCAAGAAGCTGAGCAAGAAGCTGCAGAAGTCGGAGACGGCACTGGACAAGGAATCGCACAAGTTCAGCGAGCAACTCGACCAATTGCCGCTGAATATGCCGGAGCTATCCGATGCGGCCGGCAAAATCGAAAAGCTCCTGACCACCTTCCAGCAGGACCAGGCGGCTCTGGGCAAGGAAATGGGCATCGTAACCGGTTGAGCTGCCGCTACGGGCGGCGTTACACGTCATGAGCGATTCCGAGACACGCCACATGAGCGACCTGCAGCAGCGGTTGATCCGCCGCCTGGAAGAGCTTGGCTTCGCCGACAGGCAGCACGCCGTCATTCTGGCGCACGATCTGGCCGAAGTCCTGGCCCGCAGCCGCGCGCTAGAGGAGCAACTATTGCCTTTGTTACTGCAGGTGGGCGCGGAGCGCCGCACTTCCCTGGCGGAAGTTACGCTGGGAATCAAGAACCATCTCGATGCCATGCAGGATTCCATCACTGACATGCAGGCATCGCTGCAGGCGTTGACTGATTTTCTTCTGCGGGATTCCAAGTAGCCCGATAAAGTCGCTGCGAAACATCGCTACAATGCCGCGACTTTTCGCTGGATCAGCAGGAAGTACAGGGCTACGCCAACCAGCAGCAATCCATTCACACTCAGCACCAACGGAGCTGTATACACCGGCACAATCCATCCCGAGATCAGGTTGCCCATTGGCATGCCGCCGCGGAAGGCGCAGTTGTACACGCTCATCACGCGGCCGCGCATTTCATGGGTGGTGATCAGTTGCACCAGCGACGTAACCGTGGCGAACACCGCCATCATGGAAGCGCCCACCAGCACCAGCATCGCGTAGCTCAGGTGCAGGAAGCGTGAGCGTGCGAATATGGCGATGGTCGCTCCCAGGAAAATCAGCATGGTGATGGCGAAGCGGCCCTTGTGCTTCATATTGCCCAAGCCGGCCACAATCAAAGAGCCGCAAATTGACCCGATGCCCATCATGGACAGCAGGGTGCCGTAAGTCTCCGGTCCGCGGTGAAAGACATCCTTCACGAAGACCGGCATATAGGTGCGCATCGGCATGCTCAAGGCGGTCATGCAAAACGCCAGCACCACCAGCGCTTCCATCGAACCCTGCTGGCGCACGAACTTAATGCCCGCCTTCAGGCTGGTAAACATCGACTCCGTGGTCTTCACCGGATGGAAACGGCTGCGGATCATCAGCAACGAAATAATGGGGGCCAGGAAGGAAACCGCGTTGAGCCCGAAGCACCACTTCTCTCCCAGTCGAGCCAGCGCCAATCCCGCCAGCGCCGGACCGATGGTCACAGCCGTATTGAACTGGATGGAATTGAGGGCGATGGCGTTGGGCATGTCCTCGCGATCCACCAGCGTAGGAATCAGCGCCTGATAAGCCGGCCCGCCGAAGGCCTGGGCGAAACCCGAGACGCCGGACAGCAACAGGATCGGCCAGACATGGGTCAGGCCATTCGCCACCAGAATGGTGAGCACGGCGGCGCTGCCCATTTGCACGTACTGCGAGGCCAGTAGAATGCGGCGTCGCTCGATGCGGTCGGCTACCACGCCGCCGATTAGCGAGAACAGGAAAATCGGGATACCGCCGAGAAACTGGTCCAACGCCAGCAGAAAGGCGGAGTGGCTGAGACGATAGATCAGCCAGCCCTGGGCCACAATCTGCATCCAGGTGCCGATACTGGAGGTGCAGGCGCCAAACCACATCAGTCGAAAATCGCGATATTGAAATGCCTTGAAGACTCTGCGAACCGCTGATGTGGGCATGGGCTCTGCGCGCGTAGTAAAGATAAGGCTCTATCTTCGCATGCCGGAGCCGATTGCGCCTTTGCCGAAAGGCCGCAGCCGTCACGACGAGGCCGCTGCCATCGAAGTTGGGTGGGAAGCCATGACCTGAGCCGGGTCGCCGGCCCGGGGACAAGGAGCGGGCAAGCCGCGGCAGGGGCGGTCCGGGGATTGGGTTCGGCCTTGCAAAGGGCAGCAATCAGCCCATGAAAAAAAGATGTTTCGCGGTTGCAAACAATATAGTTAGCGCGCTACTGTGCACAATCGCATGATTCCACACGGTTTAGCAGCAAGTCTCTAGGATTCGATTGGACTTATGGCTGCGATGATTGCCGAAAGAGGCAAAGAGGCATGCGTTTTTGCCAGTTTGCTAGCATGTATTCATGGCACGGCTCCGCGGTGCCCCAGGTTCGCCCCTCTTTTGGGCTAACCTGGGATTACGGATACCGGTGGCGCTCCAAAAGCAGAGATTCTTGAACCCAGGTTAGCGTCCAAACCCGGGACGCGAACCTGGGGCACCGCGCACCCGTCTCTTTCCAAAACAAGCCTCACGTCGTCGTTCCACCTCGGCATCAAATCACCCCTTTCCCTCATCTGTAAGCTCAGGACAGACCAGCATGCTGCAACGCCTGATAGTCGGCTGCACTCTATTGACCCTGGCCTGCACCTCCCTGCTGGCTCAGGAGACGATTCCGGCCGGCACACTTCTGCCGGTGCAACTGGAAACCACCGTGGATGCCCACCATGCCAGGGCTGGCCAGGAAATCAAATCCCGAATCATGCAGGACGTTCCCCTGGGCAATGGGAAGACGATCAAGGCGGGAACAAAGGTTCGAGGACACATCGTCGAAGTGAACCGCGACAACTCCTCCGGCGCATCCCGCGTCGTGCTGATGTTCGATCGGCTGAAAACCGGCACGGGCGATCTTCAGGTCCAAACCAGCTTGCGTGCCATCGGCTCAATGATGGAAGTGTTCGATGCTCAATTACCCACCAACGCTTTCGCCGATCGAGGCACCAGTACCAGCGACTGGGTGACGGTCCAGATCGGAGGGGCCGCTGTGTACCGAGGAAACGGGAAGGTGATGGACGGCGCGGATATTGTCGGAAAAACCACGGATGGCGGCGACGTCACGGCGAAACCGCTGCCGTCAAAAACCGCCGGCTGCCGGGGCGCGCCGCCAGAAAGCCCGGAGCAAGCGTTCTGGCTGTTTTCGCCGGCGGCGTGCGGCGTTTACGGCTTCCAGGACCTGCAAATCGCCAACGCCGGACGCGACTATCCTGTCGGCCAAATCACGCTGAAAGCCAGCGGCAAATTGCATATTCCCAGCGGCAGTGGGTTATTACTGCGAGTGGTTGGGCCTACTCGATCCGCAACGCCTCCATAGGCTCAATACTGGCCGCCCGCCGTGCCGGGATAAAGCCGGCCAGAGCAGCCGCCAGTCCCAACACTCCCACTGCCATGGCAATGCTGACCGGGTCATAGATGCGCACCGCGTAGAGTTGGTCGGACATGTAGCGGGCGCCGATGAGCGCGACGGGAATTCCCAGCAATAGCCCGATCCCTACTTGCAGGAAGGCGCCGCGCATCACCAGGCGCACCACGTTACCGCGGTCCGCACCCAAGGCCATGCGCAAGCCGATCTCGCTGGTGCGGCGCGCCACCGCGTACGAGGTAATGCCATACAGGCCAACCGACGCCAGCACCAAGGCTAGCAGGCCGAACAGCAAGGTCAGTCGCGCCAGCAGCCGATCCTGGTTAAAGTTGCCAGCCACCTGGTAATCCATCGAATGCATATCAATGATGGTGAGATTGGGATCGATGTCGGCCAAGGTTCGGCGAACCATGGCGTCCACGTTCTGCGGCGGACGGTTGAAATGCAAAGTCATGGAGTTGATAAACAGCGAACGGCCCTCGGCCATGAGATCGTTCGCTTCGGTTACCTGCAATTGCTGGTTGAGCGGGCGGAAGTACATCGGCCGGACCTCGTCATGCGGATCCGTGTACTTGGCGTTGGCCACGATGCCGACAATCTCGAACGCGCCGGCATATTTCTGGTCAAACACTCCAAAATGGCGGCCGATTGGGTCTTCTTTGGGGAAGAACTTCTTCACAAATGCCTGGTTCACCACCGCCACTTTCTGCGAGGTGGCCGTGTCCGACTGGGTAAACCCGCGGCCGCGAATGACGGGCTGGCCCACGGTCTGGAAGAAGCCGGCACTGACGCGGTCCCAGGACGAGCCGTTGTGCTCGTTCGGTCCCGGCGCCGGCCGTCCTTCGACGAATACTCCTTCTCCCCAGTTATTGCCTTCGAGGGGGGTGTAGAGCGCCAAGCCAACGCTCTTGACGTCGGGAAATGCTTCAAATCGCTGTTCGATGGCCTGATACAAGGCCGGCAACTTTGGCGGCGTGTAGCCCGCGCCCTCCGGATCCAGATGGACGACGTAGCGGTCGGAGGTCTGGACGCCGAAATCCTGGTGTTCGAGGTTGCGCAGACTTTTGGTGAGAAGGCCGGCCCCAATCAGCAGCACCAGCGACAAAGCGGCCTGGAACACGATCAGCGACTTCTGTGGCATCGAGGCGCGGTCGCGAGTGGAACGACCGGTGCCGCGCAATGCGTCCGCCGGATCGGAGTGCGAGCTGATCAGGGCCGGCACGATGCCGAAGATAACCCCGGTGGTCAGCGAAAGCAGGAAGGCAAAGCCCAGCACCGGCAGCGACGGGCTGGCATGGATCGGCAGGTTAGGAGAATCCGGAAAGGCCAGCGTAAGAATGGTCCGCGTGCCGGCGTAAGCCACCGCCAGACCGGCCAGACCTCCAGCGCAGCCGAGCAGGATGCTCTCGGTCAGCATCTGCCGCACCAGGCGTGAACGGGCCGCGCCCAGCGCCATCCGAATCGAGGTCTCGGCCTTGCGGGTCGCGCCACGAGCCAACAGCAAGTTGGCAACGTTGGCGCAGGCCACCAGGAGCACCAGCCCCGAAATAATCATGAGCAGATACAGGCCCTTGCGGGTTTCCATCTGCAGGTTCTGGATACCCGCTCCGGCAGCGGTCAGCACGACGTGCTGCTTGGGAATAAGCGTCGAACCGCCGTTTTCGGTATAGGCCTTCTGATCGCTCAGCCACAGCCGCAGGTTGTTGGAGATCTTGGCCTGCAATGGTCCAATGGGCGTGCCTGGCTTCAGGCGCCCGACGGCGTACAGCCAGTTGGCCTCGGGGATGCGCATGAGCGAGGTTTCGCGCTGGATCAGCGCCTCCGTCCATAACGGAAGCCAATAATCAGGGGGATCGCTGCGAACTCGGTCCCCAAAAAAGCCGGGCGGCGCCACCCCGATCACGGTCATGGGAATGGTCTGCACGTAAACGGTGGACCCGATCAGCGAGGGGTCGCTGCCGTAGTCCGATTGCCACGCATGGTAGCTGATGACCACCACCGGCGGAGCCCCCTGAACGTCATCGGTGTCGGTGAAGGCGCGTCCCAGAAGCGCATCTATCCCAAAGGTCTTGAAATAATTGCCGGATACGTACTCGGTGCGGAGTCCCTTGCCGGGCTCGGAGCCGCGGCGGAACTGCAGGATGTTCTGTCCGGACTCCATCGCCGCCAGCGATTCGAATTCGGGCATGGTGTCCCTGAAATGGCGGTACAACTCGTACGAGAACACATCGAAGTCGCCTTCGTCGTTCAGAAACCCGCCGTTGACGCAGCAATCGTCCTTGTCGCCAATTCGGTACAGCGTTTTCGGATCGGTCACCGGCAGCGACTTCATCAGAATCGCATGCACCAGGGTAAAGATGGCGGTGTTCGCGCCTATGCCCAGGGCGATGGTCAGGATGACGGTGAGGGCAAAGCCGGGGGACTTGCGGAACTGGCGGAGGGCTAGGCGGATATCGTGCATAGCGTTGCTCGTGGTAACGATCAAGGCTAGTTACGCTGCCGCGCTTTCGAAAGTTCATTCCATCTATGTACGTTTTTGCCTCCCCGTTATGAACAGAGGCCCCCGCTTCTTTCGGGTCGAGTGGGTGGAGTAGTCGCCAATTCACCGAACCCGGCGAGGCATCCACTGACGCAAGAAATCTGAGGACCTTTTTATCGCGCTGAGGATATTGGTGGAGCTAGTCGGGATCGAAGTTTCAATAGGGTTTTAGAGTCATGTAACTTACTCATTTTAGTGACGCGATAGTTGCAATAGTTGCAGGACCAGCCGCCAACTTTGTACAAAGTTTGTACAGCAAAAAGCGAAGAAATGACGAATATGCTTGCGCTGATGCTCAGAACAGAGTAGACCATGACTCAGGAAACGACCTACCAGAGAGCAACAGGTTGCGGTCACGCGCCGCATCATGGATAAACAACCCAGCGGTAACATGGGTTCGAAATGCACCGAGGATTTCCTCATCGAGAGCATCGAGGATGTAAAGACGGCTATCCTCACGAACCAGGTATACTTCCGCACTCAGGCCTTCTCGAACAGCCCAGGTCAGCTTGGACTCGTATTCACCTTTGTTACCTGTCCCGACGAGATTGTCAGTGAGATGCATGCAGCACTGGACGAGGCCGTAGACCAAGTATTTGCCAAGCATGGCTATGGGTCCAGCAGCTCAGCAGAACCAGTCTAAGCACTTATTCATTTCAGACATTCGGGGGAGCCTTCAGGGCTCCCTTCCCTTTTCCGGGTCGGCTTCGCTCCCGAATATCTGACCGCAACCCTGGCAGCGCAGGTTGTCAAAACCTGCGCGGCGAAGGTCGGCCGGCCGAACGTAGACGCATGGAGCGGCCCGAAGGAAGAGGTTACTACTGATATCTGTGTAGTTACAGAGGGGTGGTTGGGGCTGGCGAGAAAAATAATATCAGCGGTATGTGGAAACGGAAAAAAGTTGTGGCAGAGAGACAGCATTCGTTGAGGCCTGGAATCGCGCAAGGGGCCTCAATCTTTGGCTTTCGTACAGGCGATTGAAAATAAAATAGCTATATTCAACTCCGTCTTCGTCCGGCAGTTCTGGTTAAGTCGGCCTTTCCGGTCGTACAGCCCAAAAAAGGCTAACAAGGCTAACAAATTTTCGGACCTATTTACGCTCTCCAAATCGGAGACCAATGCGCAGCTCGATTCGAACTCTCCAACTCCTTCTTGCGATCCAATACTGATGGCGGACTCTTCGCCAAAGGATCAAGGCGATCGGCTTGCTGAAGCGCCCATGCCGCCCAGGTGCCAAGGGGAGTATCTGGTCCCAGCTCTTCGTTTGGTTCTTTCTTTACATCGATCACGGCCAGCACGACTCACGAATCTTTTTCGCCTTAAGGCAGAAACGACCGGAACTTGGCCACCTCCCTGCCCCAGCAACCGCGTCCAAGTCACCGCTGGCGCCTACCGAAAGGCCGCTCGGATGCCTGCAAACCAGCGAGCGCGAAGCCAGAATTGAGTGATAGAAGTGGTTGCTATCACTCACATATTGGAGTAATGTGAGCGATAGAAGGATCTCCTATCGCTCATGAGGTGGAACTGGCAACAACCCGACTGGCCGCATTTCACCTGGAAACAGGATCGCCTCAACCTGGCGGAGCAGCAATTCCTCGTCGGCGGCGGTGTCCTCTTGGGCACGGTGAAGCACCTGGGTGAGGATGAGCGCAACCAGCTCACGGTAGAGGCAATGAGCACCGAGGCGCTGACGACGTCCGAAATTGAGGGCGAGATTCTGGATCGCGCGAGTGTGCAGTCTTCCATCCAGAGACAGCTTGGGCTTGCCGCAGATAATCGGAGGGTCGCCCCAAGAGAACAGGGGGTGGCTGAAATGATGGTCGATCTGTACCAGACCTTTTCGGCGCCGCTCTCTGAGGAAGTGATATTCGGCTGGCAACGGATGTTGATGAGCGGCAGGACCGACGTTAAGGATGTCGGTCGCTACCGAACCAGCGATGAGCCAATGCAGGTAGTGTCAGGGGCCCTGGGTGTACCCAAGATCCATTTCGAAGCGCCGCCTTCCGCACGGGTTCCACGTGAGATGGCGAGCTTCATGGACTGGTTTGAGCGCACCGCTCCTGGAGGAACAGATCCCCTGCCCGCGGTTACGAGAGCAGGAGTCGCACATCTATATTTTGAATCGATCCATCCCTTTGAGGACGGCAACGGTCGAGTCGGACGGGCCATTGCCGAAAAATCCCTTGCCCAAAGTCTTGGGCAGCCGACACTCATCGTGCTTGCTGCAACTATCCTCGCCCGACGGGCGAGTTATTACCATGCGCTGGAAGCAGGAAACAAAAGAAACGAAATTACGGACTGGCTGGCGTGGTTTGCAGGAACAACGATTGAAGCGCAGCGGCGCACGCTCGCCCTCATCGAGTTTCTTATCGACGAAGGCACAACTATTTGACCGGCTGAAGGATCAGCTCAATGACAGGCAGAGAAAAGCATTGCTCCGCATGTTTAAGGAAGGCCCGGAAGGATTCGAGGGCGGCCTCAGCGCGGGTAAGTACAGCACGATTACCGGGGCTTCTCCGGCAACCGCGACCCGCGACCTGGTTGACTTGATAGAGAAGGGCGCGCTCATACGAACCGGCGAGCTCAGACATGCGCGCTACAACCTATCGGTGCCTGTGAAGCCAGTGCCCCGCATCATTATTGGCAAAAACGGGGAACTGATGGAATCGAAATAGCGGGCTGTATAGATCTAAAAGGAATAGGAAGCTGGCCTAATCTCCAGCCCACAAGTCTCCCACCGACGCAAAACAAGCCATTCAATCGAATCGCGGTGATGACCCCTGTTCTGTTCTTGCTTCATGCGCGATACTGTCTCTCGTGCTACTTACCATCACAAATACCCGACAACCTGCGACAGACTTGGGCTATCTGCTGCACAAGAATCCCAAGCGCTTGCAGTCCTTCGACCTGTCATTCGGCAAGGCCCACGTCTTTTATCCGGAAGCAACTAACGAGAGCTGCACCGCGGCGCTGCTGCTCGACATCGATCCCGTGGCGCTCGTGCGGACACGGCGCGGACCTGCCGGCGAAGGCGGCGTTCTTGAGCAATATGTAAATGATCGCCCTTACGTCGCGTCGTCGTTCATGAGCGTCGCGATTGCCCGAGTGTTTGCCACTGCCCTTGGCGGCTCCAGCAAGGAACGTGCGGACCTTGTGGATGAGCCGCTGCCGTTGACGGCAACGGTTGCCGTGCTGCCCTGTCGGGGCGGTGAAGACCTGGTCCGCCGGTTGTTCGAACCGCTTGGTTACAGGGTGCAGCTACGCCACTTTGGGCTCGACGACAAATTCCCTGAATGGGGTGAAGGCCCCTACTACCGTGTCGAACTTGAACAACGGACCACGCTCAAGAGTTTGCTGACCCACCTCTATGTGCTGATCCCGGTTCTTGATGCTGACAAGCATTACTGGGTCGGCCAGGATGAGATCGACAAACTCTTGAAGAAGGGTGAGGGTTGGCTGCAATCCCATCCCGAGCGCGAATTAATCGTGCAGCGCTATCTGCGCCACCAAAAGCGGCTCGCTGCCGAAGCCCTTGAACGACTGATCGGCGAAGAAGAGCCAAGCCCTGCAGAGGAACAGGAGAAAAAGACCGAGCAAGAGGAAGCGATCGAGAAGCCACTGCTGTTGAACGTGATACGTCTGAATGAAGTTACCAGGGCCCTGCAGGAAACCGGCGCGGCGCGGATTATCGATCTCGGTTGTGGTGAGGGAAAGTTGCTTCGGGAGCTGCTCAAGCACAAACAGTTTCAAGAGATCGTTGGCATGGACGTTTCCTACCGCAGCCTGGAGATCGCGAGCGAGCGTCTGCACTTCGACACCATGCCTCCAAAGCAGAAAGAACGGATTCGTCTGTTTCAAGGCTCACTGATGTATCGCGACAAGAGGCTTGCAGGTTTTGACGCTGCAGCGGTGATTGAAGTCATCGAGCATCTTGATCCTCCGCGGCTCGCTGCGTTTCAACGCGTGGTATTCGAACACGCCAAGCCGAACGCCGTTGTTATCACCACGCCCAACTCTGAATATAACGTGCGTTTTGACACAATGCCGACCGGGCAGTTTCGACACAAGGACCACCGCTTTGAGTGGACCCGCGCGCAATTTCAGCACTGGGCGAACGGGATCGCGGAGCGCTTCGGATATACGGTCAGCTTTCGGCCAGTAGGAACTGAAGATCCCCAAGTGGGCGCACCAACTCAGATGGGAGTGTTCATAAAGTGAAAATTACTATTCCTGAACTCTCCCTGGTTGTGATGATCGGACCTTCAGGTTGCGGGAAATCTACCTTTGGAAGGACGCATTTCCGGCCAACCGAGGTCCTTTCATCCGACTTCTGCCGCGGCCTGGTGGCCGACAATGAAAATGATCAATCCGCCACGAAGGATGCGTTCGAGATCCTGCACTTCATCGCGAGAAAGCGACTGGCGGCAGGCCGACTCACCGTTATCGATGCGACCAATGTCCAGCCCGACGCGCGTAAACCGCTTGTCGCCTTGGCTCGTGAATTTCATGTTCTGCCGGTCGCTTTCGTCTTCAACTTTCCTGAGAAGCTCTGCCAGGAGCGGAACCGCACCCGTCCCGACCGTGATTTTGGTCCCCATGTCATCAGGAACCAGTCGCAACAGTTGAGGCGCTCCCTGCGCGGGTTGGAACGTGAAGGATTTCGTCACGTTCACATCTTTAATGCCCCAGAAGAACTGGATGGCTTAAGTATTGAGCGGCAGCCGCTGTGGAACAACCTGAAGCACGAGCATGGGCCTTTCGACATCATCGGCGACGTGCATGGATGCTTCGATGAGTTGACAGACCTGATGCGACAGCTTGGTTACGCGATCGACCAGGAAGCAGACGGGTACCGTGTTGTGCCGCCCGCTGGCCGCAAAGCGATCTTTGTGGGTGATCTGGTGGACCGGGGCCCCAATATCCCCGATGTGCTGAGGCTGGTAATGTCCATGGTGAGTGCCGGAACCGGCTTGTGCGTGCCCGGCAATCACGACATGAAGCTCCTTAAGAAGCTTCGTGGCAAGGAGGTTCAGATCACCCATGGACTCGCCGATTCGCTCGCGCAACTCGAACCCGAATCAGCGCAGTTTAAGCAGAAGGTCTCCGACTTCCTGGATGGACTCATCAGCCATTACGTCTTCGATGACGGCAAGCTGGTTGTTGCTCACGCGGGCATGAAGGAAGAAATGCAAGGCCGAGGTTCAGGAGCTGTCCGTTCATTTGCGCTTTTTGGAGAAACAACGGGCGAAACCGATGAATACGGCTTGCCCGTCCGTTACAACTGGGCTGCGGAATATCGTGGTCCCGCAATGGTTGTCTACGGCCATACGCCGGTTGCCGAACCTGAATGGCTCAACCGCACCATCAACATCGATACCGGCTGTGTTTTCGGGGGCAGGCTCACAGCCTTGCGATACCCGGAGAAGGAACTGGTTTCGGTTCCGGCCCTCAGGGAATACTATGCGCCTGTCAAGCCGTTCTTGTCAGTCGAGGAAGGGGGAGCTTCAAAGCAGCTTACACGCCAGCAAGAGCTCGAAGACCTGCTCGACATTGACGATGTTATCGGGAAGCGGATTATCCACACGCGACTGCATGGCAACCTCACGATCCGGGAGGAGAATGCAATTGCTGCATTGGAAGTGATGAGCCGGTTTGCAGCAAACCCGAAATGGCTCATTTATTTGCCGCCGACAATGTCGCCCTCGGAGACGACCAAGGTCGAAGGGCTGCTCGAGCATCCCGCCGAGGCCTTCGCGTATTTTCGCAAGGCTCACGTTGAGCAGGTTATCTGCGAACAGAAGCATATGGGCTCGCGGGCCGTCGTCATCGTGTGCCGTGATCGTGACGCGGCCATAAAAAGATTTGGAGTTGTCGAGGACGAAATCGGTGTTTGTTATACGCGAACCGGACGCCGATTTTTTAGCGAGGACAAGCTTGAGCGGGAATTTCTGGATCGGGTCCAGTGGGCGGTGACAGCGGCGGGTCTTTGGGACGAGCTGAAGACTGACTGGCTTTGTCTGGATTGCGAGCTGATGCCATGGTCCGCAAAGGCACAGGAACTGCTGCGCCAACAGTACGCGCCGACCGGCGCGGCCGGACGAGCGGGGCTAACCCAAGCTATCGAGGCCCTCACCTTGGCAGGAAACCGCCAGGTCGAGGCCGCGGAGGCTCTGCGTGACCTGCATGTTCAGCGCAAGAACATGGTCGAGCAATACGTCGAGGCTTATCGCCACTACTGCTGGCCAGTCCACTCGCTGGCAGACCTGAAGCTGGCGCCTTTTCACTTGCTGGCGAGTGAAGGCGCTGTCCATACGGACAAGAATCATCTCTGGCACATGCAGATTGCAGAAAAGTTGGCGCAAGCTGACGCGGGACTCATCCTCGCGACTCCGTATAAGACAGTTCGACTGAATGACAATACTGAGGAGGCAGATGCCGTTAACTGGTGGGAGCAGCTCACCAATGCTGGCGGCGAAGGCATGGTGGTTAAACCGCTCGATTTCGTGGCTCGAAGCCGTCACGGCCTGATTCAGCCGGCGGTAAAGTGTCGAGGCCGGGAATATCTCCGCATTATCTACGGTCCGGAATACACGGCACCGGACAATCTCGTACGCCTGCGTTCGCGTGGATTGGCGACCAAGAGGTCTCTGGCGCTGCGGGAATTTGCTCTTGGCCTGGAAGCGCTACAGCGTTTCGTAGAGCGCGAACCCTTGCGACAGGTACATGAGTGCGTCTTCGGAGTGCTGGCCCTGGAGAGCGAGCCCGTTGATCCACGGCTCTGACCTCCGCGCCTGCGGAACGGAACCGTCGCCTGCGCTCACGAGGGTAGGGATCGCACATCTGTATTTTGAATCGAGCCATCCCTTTGAGGACGCCTTCCTTAAACATACGCAGCAAGGCTCTTCTCTGTCTTTCTCGAGCTGATCCTTCAATCCCGGATTGGATTCACGGGCGGTTTCAGCGCGGGTAAGTACAGCACGATAACCGGGGCTTCTCCAGCAACTGCGACCCGCGACCTGGTTGACTTCATAGAGAAGGGGGCGCTCATAAGAACCGGCGAGCTCAGGCACGCGCGCTACAACCTGGCGGTGCCCTTGAAGCCGGTGCTGCGCGTCACTGTTGGCAAGAACGGCGAACTGCTGGAATCGAAATAGCAGGCAACTGGAATGTGGACATGACAAGAAGCCAGTTCGACCCCAAGCGACAAGTCGCCGTTTGAATAAACCAATCTTCTTAATGCCGGTGTGCGCCACCAATCCGGTATCGCCGCCTGCAGAGCTTAACCTCTCTGCAAGCGGCGGTCTTCAGGCGACCTCACGGCGCGAAGTAGCTGGAGATATCGAGCACCAGTTGCGTGGTGCCGGAAGCGTAGGCATCAATGCTGCCGTTGATGTTGGGCACGATCGCCATGTTTGAAGTGATCCAGCCGTCCACGGCATTCAGGGTCGAAACCGTCGGCTTGTTCTCCGAGTCCGGCCATAGGGTCAGATAGCCCAGAGCTCCGTCGGCACCACGGTCGCGTTGAACACGTACGCTTGCGCGTTGCTCGGCGGCGCGCACCCGCTCCCGACGACGTTCACCGTTAGACTCACCCGTGAACTGCCCGCTGCGCTTGCGCGTGTCGATCACCCGGCATGGCGCCGCCGCATACAGCGACAGCCCCCCGTGCCCGCCGGCGCGAAGTAGCCGTCGATGTCGGCCACCAACTGCGTCTTGCCCGAGGGATAGGTCGCGATCCCGCCACCCGTGCCTGCCGGCACGATGGCTCCGTTGGCCACGATCGTTCCGGTCAGGTTGTTCAGCGTCGAGACCGACGGCTGCGGCCTCCCTGCGGCCATACTGTCAGATAGCCCAGCGGTTGTCCCTGTACGGCACCACGGTGAAGTTCATCGAGTAGGCCTCGCGGTGTGCCGGGATATTGCAGTCGCTGCGACAGCACCGGGAAGTCACGCTCCTCGCCGCTCTTAGTACGGACCGCCCAGCGAGCCGTCGGATTGCGCGTATCCAGCACGCGGCAGGGCGTCAGCGGATAGAAGGCCAGCGTCGAACCGCCCGGCGGCGCGAAATAACCGTCGATATCCAGCACGACATCGGTGGTATTGCTGGCATACACGCTCACCGCCGCGACTTGCCCCGCAGGCATGATTGCAGCATTGGCCTTGATGCGACCGTCGAGCGAATTCATGGTGGAGACCAGGGCTGACCTCTGCCCGCCGGCCAGATGGTGAGGTAACCCAGTGGCCCCTGCGGCACCACCGTGACATTTAAGGAATAGCAGCGGCCGAGGAAAGATCGGCGCAGCCTTTGCTCTGCGCCAACTGCGGCAGGTTGAAGGTCTGGTAGGTACCGCCCTGGATCGGACCGCCTCCGCCGTTCTGCGTGCGCGTATCCATCAGGCGGCAGGGCGTCACCGGGACGAACTGCACCGGGCTCGGAACCATCCCACTCGCGAGTCTGAAGACCGTGCCGCAGCCCGTCGCAGTTGTCGTTTCCGCCACCGGCGGTTGTCCCGTAGAAGTTCCCATCGCTGGCTTGCACCAGCTCGGCCTTCAGGGAATCGCCGTCGCGTGACCAGATGAAAGCCGTATAGCGTGGTCAGCGTGCCGCTGGGGGTGATTTTGAACACCGTGCCGCAGCCTGCCGATACCTGGGGCAATAGGCCCCGCCCCGCCAAGAGTGTGTCCCGTAGAAGTTCCCGTCGGTCGCTTGCACCAGTGCGGCGCCGGAAGACCCGCCATCGCTGCCGCCTGTGAAACTGTACAGAGTGGTCAGGATGCCGCTGGGAGTGATCTTGAAGACCGCGCCGCACCCCGACCGAAGCAATTGGTCCCGCTGATGCCGCCAGAGGTTGTCCCGTAGAGGTTTCCATCGGTAGCCTGTATCAGCGCCTGCGGCAGGCGCCACTGCCATCATTGCGCGCGAAAGCTATACAGCGTGGTCAGCGTGCCGCTCGGGGTGATTTTGAAGACCGTGCCGCAGCCTGCCGCCGGTGCAGTTGAGCCCGCCGTCGATTGTGGTCCCGTAGAAGTCCCCGTCAATAGCTTGTACCAGCGCGCCGTTGGGCTGTCATGCCGTCATTGCTGGCGTAAAGTTGTACAGCGTGGTGAGCGTGCCGCTCAGGGCGATTTTGAAGACCGTGCCACAACCATCCCCGGGGCACCTGGTTCCGTTGAGCCCACCGAAGCCGGTTGTGCCGTAGAGGTTGCCATCGGCAGTCTGCACCAGCCCTGCCAAAGGGTGAATGCCGTCATCGCCGCCCGTAAAGCTGTACAGCGTGGTCAGGGTGCCGCTGGGGGTGATTTTGAACACCGTGCCGCAACCCACGTTGCAGTTGGTGCCGTTGAGGCCGCCAGCGTACGTAGTCCGTAGTAGCTCCCATCGCTGGCCAGCACCAGCGTTCCGAAAGGAATCCCGCCATCGCTGCCGCCTGTAAAGCTGTATAGCGTGGTCAGGGTGCCGCTTGGGGTGATTTTGAACACCGTGCCGCAACCCCCGTACCCGAAGCAGTTGGCTCCGTTAATCCCGCCGCCGACTGTTGTTCCGTAGAAGCTCCCGCCCGGGGCTTGTATCAGCCCGAAGCCAGGGAACTGGCCGTCAGAACCGTTGAAGCTGAGCAGCGTGGTTAAGATCTGTGCTGGCGAGGAAATCGTCAGGGCGGCACAAAAAACGAGAACGATGCAGATAGTTGACAACAGGCGGGATCTTGTCACGGTGCCCTCGTTTCTGCGTGGCACTTGCGGGCAGGCCTTTGAACATTGGCAAACAGTCTCATCGTGCAGCCCGCTTGTCAAGGGCCAACATACTCGGTTGCCGTGGCGGAGCCGCCGACATGTAACCTTTGAGAAAAACCCGAGGGATTCTAGGAACCCATAACTCGGGGCCCATAGTGTCGCTCTCTTACGGCGCGAAGTAGCTGGAAATGTCCAGAATCAGTTGCGTCGTGCCCGAGGCATAGGCATCAGTACTGCCGTTAACGTTGGGCACGACTGCCATGTTGGAAGTGATCCAGCCGTCAAGGGCATTCAGGGTCGAAACGGTCGGCTTGTTCTCTGAGTCGGGCCACAGAGTCAGATAGCCCAAAGATCCCACCGGCACTACGGTCGCGTTGAACACGTACGCTTGCGCGTTGCTCGGCGGCGCGCACCCGCTGCCGACGACGTTCACCGTTAGCTCACCCGTGAACTGCCCGCTGCCGTGGCGCGTGTCGATCACCCGGCATGGCGCCACGGCGTACAGTGACAGACCTTCGCTGCCAGCGGGCGCAAAGTATCCATCAATATCAGCAACGAGCTGCGTGTTGCCCGAGGGATAGGTCGCAATCCCGCCGCCGGTTCCTGCCGGCACAATTGCCGCATTGGCCACGATGGTCGCCGTCAGATTGTTCAGCGTCGAGACCGTCGGTTGTGCCCCTCCTTGCGGCCACACCGTCAGATAGCCCAGCGGTTCTCCCTGGTACGGCACCACCGTGAAGTTCATCGAATAGGCCTGGGCGCTGGATGGAATGTTGCAGCTGCTCGACAGCACCGGGAAGTCACGCTCTTCATCGCTCTTCAGATACGGACCACCGAGCGAGCCGTCGGGATTGCGGGTGTCCAACACGCGGCACGGCGTCAGCGGATAGAACGCCAAGGTTGCACCGCTCGGCGGCGTGAAGTAGCCGTCGATATCGATGATGATATCGGCGGTATTGCTGACATAAACGTCGACGGCCTGGTCCGCGCCAGCCGGCACAATGGCAGCGTTGGCCTTGATGCGCCCATCCAGTGAATTCATGGTCGATACCAAGGGCTGAGCTTCCCCCGCG
>CAVXQR010000013.1:0-157594 GCA_963763975.1 uncultured Acidobacteriaceae bacterium | reverse complement strand
TTGTCCGAATATGTCTTCTGACCCGCCTCAGACGGAGTTGCTCGCCGCTCAGCGATTCGCTCCTCTGGCTAAGAGCTAAGAGCTAAGAGCTAAAGGCTGCCTTTTCCCTTTACGAAAAACTTATGAACTTTTTAGCCGGCACTTATCTGCCGGATGCTCCAATCGAATGGCTGGTCATGCGTTCGTACACGTGTGAGGTAAGCCTTTATGAACGATCTGTTCCTGGTGGTTTGCGCTTTGAGCGCGGTTTTCTTTCTGGTCTTTCTGCTGCAATGCTCGCGGCCGCTCCACAAGCGATCGCAGCGGATTTCCCCGGTTCGCAAGGCCCCCGAGGCCCTGGCAGCCGATTCCCTCAGCGGGCGCCGGTTCATGGCCCACGTGGAAGCGCAGATGGCGGAATTTCTCAGCCAGCACCGGCGGACGGCGGCGGTGTGGCTCGCAATTGCGCTGCTCGCACCGCTTGCCTTGCCAATGCGCGCTTCAGCCCAGCAGGCGACAACTCCGACGCAGGCTGATGCCGCAAATCAGGCGATCCCGCCCGCGATTGCCAAAGAACTGGACCAGATGAAGCAGAGGATTGCGCAACTGGAGGAGGAATTGAAGCAGCGCCCAGCAGCGAGTACGCCGTCGGACGGAGCGCCGGCGGCGTACCACGCGGTTGCCGAAACTCAGCCTGACGTTCACCTGCCGGCGGAATCGGCGCTCAGTACGCCCGCTGCAGACACAAAAAAGAAGAAGCCGGATCCGTTCAGCTTCGCCGATTTCACCTGGCTGAACGGCAATTCGCGCATCAAGGAAGTGCCCTTCGACAGCAAGTTCTTCACCCCTGAGATCCGTGCCGATGTGGACTATGTTTACGACTTCCATCATCCCCAGGACGACACCATCAGCGGCTCCAGCGAGATCTTCCGCTCCAGCGAGTTTCAGTTGACGCAGCTAGGGGTCGGCGGCGACTTCCACTACGACAATGTGCAGGTCCGGCTGATGACCCAGTTCGGTATGTATTCCCAGACCACGCCGCGCAACGATGCCAGCCCCGCGCGCGGCCAGTGGAACCTGGACAATGCCTATCGCTACGTTTCGGAGGCCTACGCCGGGTATCACATTGACGCACTTGACGGAATCAACGTCCAGGCCGGCATTTTCATGTCGTACATCGGCCTGTTCAGCTATTACAACTTCGACAACTGGGCTTATCAGCCGTCGTTCGTCTCCTCCAACACGCCGTGGTTCTTCAACGGGATGCGGGTGCAGATTTATACCAGTCCGCACCTGAAGATCGAGCCTTGGTTCGTCAACGGCTGGCAGTCCTACGGACGGTTCAACGGCCGTCCCGGCGTGGGCGGGCAGATTCTGTGGCGGCCGACCGGATGGTTTTCCTTCGTCGGCAATCAGTATGCCCTGGGTGAAGATGCCCTGGGCGTTCCCGGTCGCGTGCGCTATCACACCGACGACAGCATTCAGGTGAAGTATCACGACAATCCTCAGCGATTCCTGGACAAGGCGGCGTTCTCGTTTACCGGCGACATGGGCTGCGAACACGGCGGCGGCGTGAGTTGCACCGGCAATTCCGCCAAGGGGCCCAAACAAAGCTTCCTCGGCTATATGATCTACAACCGGCTCTGGTTCGATAAGGACCGCTACGCCTTCACCCTGGGCGGAGGCCAGATCAACAATCCCGGCCGCTACCTGGTGCTGCTGCCCCCGATCAATGGCGCCACCGCTGCTTCGGGTACTCCCTACTTCACCGAGAATCCCGGCGATCCCTACAAGGCGTGGGACGCGTCGGCCACGATCGACTACATGCCCAGCCAGTACATTACATTCCGGATGGAATACAACCACCGCGCAGCCAGCGTTCCGTACTTCTCGGGACCGGGCGGAGTAACTCCGCCGGGAGGCAATACCGGCGCACCCGGCTCCGTCGTTTCCGGATGGTCGCCTGACCTGGTGAAGAGCGAGAACCGCATGACCGGCGCCTTGATGGTGATGTTCTAGAGGAGTTGAAATGCAAGACCTTCTGTTTGTCGCAGTCACGGTTGTGTTCTTTGCCGTGTCGCTAGGCTATGTGCGCTTCTGCGACCGGATTAAGTGAGGCCCTATGTCCACGCAATCGGTAATCATGCTGCTCATCTGCGCGCTGACCATGATCTATCTCTTCTACGCGCTGCTGCGGCCGGAGAAATTCTGAGATGACCGCCAACGGATGGTTTCAAATCCTGCTGTATCTCGCCCTGATTCTGGCTGTGACCAAGCCCATGGGAGTCTTCATGGCCCGCGTGTTCAACCGGGAGCGAACCTTCCTGGACCCGGTGCTGCGGCCGCTGGAGCGCCTGCTCTACCGCGTGACCGGCGTGGACGAAAACCACGAAATGCGCTGGACCGAGTACGCCTTCGCCATGCTGCTGTTCAGCGGCGTCTCCATGCTGGTGCTGTATCTGATCGAGCGCGTGCAGCTGTATTTGCCGTGGAACCCGCAGAACTTCGCCGGAGTCGTGCCCGAGCACCTGGCCTTCAACACCGCTGCCTCGTTCACCACCAACACCAACTGGCAGAACTACTCGGGCGAGACCACCATGAGCTATCTTCACCCAGATGGCGGGGTTGGCCTATCACAACTTCGTGTCGGCCGCGGTCGGCATTGCGCTGGCCATTGCCTTCATTCGCGGCATCGCCCGCCGGGAGATGCAGACCATCGGCAATTTCTGGGTCGATCTGGCGCGCGGTTGTCTGTGGGTACTGCTGCCAGCCTGCATGGTCTGCGCTCTGCTGCTGGTCTCGCAGGGAGTGGTGCAGAACTTGAGGCCCTATGACACGCGCGAAGCTGGTCGAGCCGCAGCAGGTGCCTCACCTCGGCGCCGACGGCAAGCCCGCCGTTGACGCATCCGGCAAGCCGGTGATGGACACCGTCCCACGCAGACCATCGCGCAGGGCCCGGTGGCCTCGCAGGAGATCATCAAGGAGTGCGGGCACCAACGGCGGCGGCTTCTTTAACGCCAACAGCTCGCATCCTTTTGAGAATCCCACGCCGCTCAGCAACCTGATCTGAGATGCTTCGCCATCTTCGCCATCGGCGCCGGCCTTACCTACACCCTCGGACGCATGACCGGCTCGCAGCGCGCATGGCTGGGCGGTGTGGGCGGCGATGGCACTGCTGTTTCTCGCCGGCGTGACCGCTGCCTACTGGGCGGAGGCCCGCGGCAATCCCCTGCTGAAAGGCGTGAACCAGCAGGCCACCGCGCCGCAGTCGGGCGGAAACATGGAAGGCAAGGAAGTTCGCTTCGGCATCGCCGACTCCACGCTGTTTGCCACGGTCACCACCGACGCCAGTTGCGGCGCGGTCAACGGCTGGCACGATTCCTACACCCCGCTCGGCGGAATGGTTCCGCTGGCCAACATCATGCTGAGCGAAGTCGTGTTCGGCGGCGTGGGCGCCGGCATGTACGGCATTCTCATCTACGTCGTGCTGGCGGTGTTCATCGCCGGGCTGATGGTCGGCCGAACGCCGGAGTATCTGGGCAAGAAGATCGAAGCCTATGACGTAAAGATGGCCATGCTGGTGGCGCTGGTGTTTCCGCTGATCATTTTGACGTTCACCGGAATCTCTGTCTGTGCACGGTTCGGCACCTCCAGCATCGCCAATCCCGGGCCGCACGGACTCAGCCGAGATCCTCTACGCCTTCACATCGCAGGCGCCGGCAACAACGGCTCGGCCTTCGCCGGGCTCAACGGCAACACGCTCTGGTACAACACAGCGTCGGCTTCGACCATGCTGATTGGCCGCTTCTTCATGATCATTCCCATGCTGGCGATCGCCGGCAATCTGGCGGAGAAGAAATATGTTCCGCCGTCGCTGGGAACGTTTCCGGTCACCACGCCGCTGTTCACCGTGCTGCTGATCGGCGTGATCGTGATCGTCGGCGCGCTGACTTTTTTCCCGGCGCTGAGCCTGGGGCCGATTCTGGAACACCTGCTGATGGGCGGGCAAGACCTTCTGAGGAACATGCAAATGGTAAGTGCATTGGAATCCGACCTCACCAACACACCCGAAACGGTGCGCCTGGGACACTCGCCCATGAAGCCGCGCAAGTAAAGCGATTTGGGATGGGAAGATCGTGCCGCGCCGCTCTCGATTCGCTGCTCAAGCTCAATCCCCGGCACATGATGGGCAATCCCGTCATGTTCGTGGTGGAGGTCGGCAGCGTGATCACCACCCTGCTGCTGCTTCGCGGCGCGGCGGCGTTCCTGTTCAATCTGCAGATCACTTTGTGGCTGTGGTTCACGGTGCTGTTCGCCAACTTCGCCGAGGCCATGGCCGAAGGCCGCGGCAAGGCCCAGGCCGACACGCTGCGCAAAGCCCGCTCTGAGACCGTGGCCAATCGCTTTCTGGATAGCGGCAAGCCGGAGCAAGTGGCCAGTTCCAAGCTGCGCGCCGGCGATCTGGTGCATGGTTTCGGCCGGCGAATTCATTCCCTCCGATGGCGAAATCATCGAAGGCGTCGCCTCGGTGGATGAATCGGCGATTACCGGCGAATCGGCGCCCGTGATCCGCGAGTGCGGGCGGCGACCGCTCGGCGGTGACCGGCGGCACGCGCGTGCTCTCCGACCAGATCAAGGTGAAAATCACCTCCAACCCCGGCGAGACTTTCCTCGACCGCATGATTGCGCTGGTGGAAGGCGCCGAGCGGCAGAAGACGCCGAATGAAATTGCGCTGAATATTCTGCTGGCGGGGCTGACCATCATCTTCCTGCTGGCGGTGGTCACGCTGCAGCCGTTTGCCATTTACTCCGGCTCGCCGCAGACCGTTTTTGTGCTGGTCTCGCTGCTGGTCTGCCTGATTCCGACCACCATCGGCGGGCTGCTCTCCGCCATCGGCATCGCCGGCATGGATCGCCTGGTGCAGCACAACGTGCTCGCCATGTCCGGCCGCGCGGTGGAAGCCGCCGGCGACGTCAACACGCTGCTGCTCGACAAAACCGGCACCATCACCCTCGGCAACCGCCAGGCCGCGCAGCTTCGTTCCCGCGCCGGGAGTGACCGAGAAAGAATTGGCCGACGCGGCGCAGCTTTCCTCGCTGGCCGATGAAACCCCCGAGGGCCGCTCCATCGTGGTTCTGGCGAAGGAAAGCTACGGCCTGCGCGGCACGGGAACTGGCCTCTCACGAGATCGAGTTCGTGCCCTTCACCGCGCAGACGCGCATGTCAGGCGTCAACATGGACGGCTTCCGAGATCCGCAAGGGCGCGGCGGATGCCATTGACGCGCTACATGGCGGCGAACGGCGGCAGCATGCCGGCGGAAGTGCAGGCCAGCGGTCGAGACGATTGCCCGCGCCGGCGGCACGCCCCTGGTGGTCGCGGAGAAAAGCACGCGGCGCGCTGGGCGTGATCGATCTGAAAGACATCGTCAAGGGCGGCATGCGCGAGCGTTTCGACCAGTTGCGCGCCATGGGGATCAAGACGGTGATGATCACCGGCGACAATCCGCTGACCGCGGCGGCCATCGCCCGCGAAGCCGGAGTGGATGACTTCCTTGCCCAAGCCACGCCGAAAGACAAGATGGACCTCATCCGCCGCGAGCAGGCGCAAGGCAAGCTGGTGGCCATGACCGGCGACGGCACCAACGACGCTCCGGCGCTGGCCCAGGCCGACGTTGGCGTGGCCATGAATACCGGCACGCAGGCCGCCAAGGAAGCCGGCAACATGGTGGATCTCGACTCCAACCCCACCAAGCTCATCGAGATCGTGGAAATCGGCAAGCAGTTGCTGATGACGCGCGGCGCGCTGACCACTTTTTCCATCGCCAACGATGTCGCCAAGTACTTCGCCATCATTCCGGCGATGTTTGCCGGCACATTTCCGGTGCTGAACGCGCTGAACATCATGCACCTGCAGACGCCGGAGTCGGCGATTCTGTCGGCGGTCATTTTCAACGCGCTCATCATCATCGCGCTGATTCCGCTGGCGCTGCGCGGGGTGAAATACCGTCCCATGGGCGCGGCCGCTCTGTTGCGCAACAATCTTGTGGATCTACGGCGTGGGCGGAATCATCGTGCCGTTCATCGGCATCAAGCTGATTGACATGGTCATCACCGGCATACGGCTGGTGTGAGGGAGCTATTAGCTGTTAGCTCTTAGCTTTTAGCAAGCAGCTATCAGCTTTCAGCTTTCAGTTATCAGCCGTCAGCTAAGAGCTAAGAGCTAAGAGCTAGGGAGCTAAGAAATGAAACAGAATCTAAAAATCGCAATTCTAATGACGCTGGCCACGACGGTCCTGTTGGGAGTGATCTATCCACTTCTGGTGACGGGACTGGCGCAATTGTTGTTTCGCGACAAGGCTAACGGCCAGCTCATCGCCCGAGACGGGCAAATTGTTGGCTCCAGACTGATCGGGCAGAGCTTCACCGGGGACAAATACTTTCACTCGCGGCCCTCGGCGGCAGGCAATGGGTATGATGCTGCGAACTCCGGCGGCACCAATTACGGGCCCACCAATCACCTGCTGATTGACCGTGTGACTGCCGATGTGGCGCGGTTGCAGCCGGAGAACCCCGGACAACTGGTTCCCATCGACCTGGTGACCACGTCCGCCTCCGGCCTGGACCCTGACATATCGCTGGCAGCGGCGGAGTTTCAGGTGGCCCGAGTGGCTCGTGCACGAGGGATGAGCGAAGAACAGTTGAGCCAGTTGGTGCAGCAACACGCTCTGGGGCGGCAGTTGGGCTTCCTTGGTGAGCCGCGCATTAATGTTCTGGAACTAAATCTTGCCCTGGACGACGCGCATTAGTTAGCGGCGCTGAAGACAGCCGGCATGCGGCCATCTCGAAATGCTGGGGCGCTGCACTCCTACAACGCCACTGACCACTGGTTTTTCATCCTTCTTTAACCTTCGCGCATTGCCGCAAACGCAGGTCGCCCATAGACTAAGAGGGCCAGTGTCACAGGAGCGCCATCGTTGCCCGAAGCCATCGTTGAGGCCCGCCAGGTCGAAAAGTACTATCCGCAGCCGGACGGCAATCGCATTCAGGTGATTGCGCCGACCGACCTGAGCGTCTCGCCGGGAAAAATCGTTGGCCTGTTAGGTCCATCGGGCTCGGGCAAATCCACGCTGCTGCGCATCTTAACCGGACTGTCGCAACCGTCCTCGGGAGAGGTGCTGTGGCACGGCAAGCCATTGGACGGCCAAATCCCTAACGTCTCCATCGTTTTCCAGAGCTTTGCTCTCTTTCCCTGGCTGAACGTGCTCGACAACGTCGAAGCGCCGCTGGTGGCGCGCGGCGTGGGCGCCATCGAGCGCCACAAGCGCGCGCTGAAGGTCATTGACACCGTCGGACTGGATGGCTTCGAGACGGCTTATCCCAAGGAACTCTCCGGCGGCATGAAGCAGCGGGTCGGATTCGCGCGGGCGCTGGTGGTTGAGCCGGAAGTGCTGTTCATGGACGAGCCGTTCTCCGCGCTCGACGTGCTGACCGCGGAGAACCTGCGCTCCGAACTGCTGGAGCTCTGGCTCAACAAGAAGATGCCGACCACCAGCATCTTCATCGTCACCCACAATATTGAGGAAGCGGTGCTGCTGGCGGACCGCGTGATCGTGCTGGGACGCAATCCCGCCCGCATCCGTTCCGACTTTGAGATTGATATTCCGCAGTATCGCGACCGCAAGTCGCCGCGCTTCCTGGCGTATGTGGATTACATCTACAAGACGCTGACGAAGCCCGACGAGCAGGCATCGGCGCCCCGCCAGGCAGCCCCGACGGGCGGCAACGGTCAGCCCAAAGAGCGCACTAAGTTCCAGATGCTGCCGCACGCGCGGCCGGGTGGAATTGCCGGCTTCATGGAGTTACTGGCCGACCGCGGTGGCCGCGACGACCTCTACAAACTCGCCGACGAACTCTCCATGGACGTGGATGACCTGCTGCCCATCGTGGACGCCTCGGTGATGCTGGGTTTCAACCAAGTGCATGAGGGCGACGTCGAGATCACGCCCGAGGGCCGCAAGTTCGGCGAAGCCGACATCCAGATGCAAAAGCAGATGTTTCGCGAGGCCGCGCTGAAGAACATCGCCATCCTGCGGCTCATCGAGAACACGCTGCACGCCAAGCGCGACCATGCCATCGGCGAAGAATTTTTCCGCGACATTCTCGACGAGCATTTCAGCGCCGACGAGGTGGAGCGCCAATTCGAGACCGCGCTGAACTGGGGTCGCTACGCCGAGATCTTCGATTACGACTCCGAGACCAAGCGGCTGTTCCACCGCGAGGAAGCTGACGCCAACACTGTGCCGGAGAGTGTCTGATGGCGCGCGGCGATTGGCAGCCGGTCCGCATTTTGGGTAAAGGGCCGTGGTCGCTGCTGCCGGCGCAGACCTGGTCGGTGCTTACCGATTTCGTCATCTTCGCCGCCGGACTGTCGCTCTTCTACGGCGTATTGCTGCTGGCCGAAAGCTGGTTCGGGCCGTTTAATCCGCACGTCGAAATTTCGCGGTCGCCGACGATGCTGCCGCTGTATGCCGCGTATTCGCTGCTGCGCATCGGCATCGCCTACGTTCTCTCGCTGGCGTTCACCCTGGTGTACGGCTACGTCGCCGCCTACAACGCCAAGGCCGAGCGCTTCATGATCCCGCTGCTCGACATCCTGCAATCCATCCCCGTGCTCAGCTTCCTGCCCGGCGTGATGCTGGCGATGGTCGCGCTGTTTCCGCATCACCAGATTGGCGTGGAACTGGGCGCCATCCTGCTCATCTTCACCGGCCAGGTGTGGAACATGGCGTTCAGTTTTTATTCGTCGCTGAAGAGCATTCCGCGCGAGATGCGCGAGGCCGGGAAAATCTATCGCTTCAACTGGTATCAGCGCTTCACCCAGATCGAGCTGCCGTACTCGGCCATCGGGCTGGTGTGGAACTCCATGATGTCGGTGGCGGGCGCATGGTTCTTCCTGATGCCGTGCGAGATGATTCTGCTGGGCGACAAAGATTTTCGCCTGCCGGGGCTGGGCTCGTACCTGCAAACCGCGGCCAGCAACGGTGATACCCAGGCGATCCTGTGGGGTATCGCCACCATGATTCTTGTAATCGTGGTGCTGGACCAGTTGCTGTGGCGGCCGGTTATTGCCTGGGCGGAGAAGTTCAAGATCGAGCAGGTGGAAAGTGCCAACGCGCCGAGTTCGTGGTTCCTGAATGTGATTCAAGGTTCGCGCGGGCTGATGCGGTTGCGAAAGCGAACGCTGCGTCCGCTCGGAGAGCGGCTCGGTCAGCACTTTGCGCGCGAGCATAACGGCACGGAGAAACCCGCAGCCGCAGCGCCGTGGAAAGTCTGGGGAGGTCGGGCCATCGCTCTGGCAGCGATGATCGCGGTGCTGTATGCCGTGATAAGCGCCATCGGCATGCTGTTCGGGCTAGGGGGCCACGCTTATCGCGAACTGGTGGTTGCGGCAGGTGCGACATTTGCCCGGGTGGTCGCGGCGCTGGTCATCGGATCGCTATGGACCATTCCGGTTGGCGTCGCCATCGGCTTCAATCCCCGACTGGCGCGCATCGCGCAGCCGCTGGCGCAAATTGCGGCATCCGTTCCGGCAACCGCGCTGTTCCCCATCGTGATGCTGGCGTTCATCGAGGTCGGCGGCGGGCTTGGGCTGGGCTCCATCGCACTGCTGCTGCTGGGAACGCAGTGGTACATCCTGTTCAACGTAATTGCCGGGCGCGCTGGCGGTGCCCACCGACCTGAAAGAGGCGTCATCGCTGTTTCGCTTCGCCGCCTGGCAGCGCTGGCGCACGCTGATCCTGCCGGCCATCTTCCCCTACCTGATCACCGGCCTGGTCACCGCTTCCGGCGGCGCCTGGAACGCCAGCATTCTGGCCGAGTATCAGCATCTGAAAGACCACACCTACACCACCGTCGGATTGGGCGCGACCATCTCGCGCGCCGCCGATGCCGGCAACTTCCCGCTGCTGTTGGCCTCGACCGTCATCATGGCGATGATCGTGGTAACGGTGAACCGCCTGGTCTGGCGAAGGATGTATCGCCTGGCCGCGACGCGTTACACGATGGAGACGTAGGGTAGCGGCTAGTGGCTGCTGGCTAGTTCCGACAATCCAATACTCTCCAACCCCTCTGTCATCCCGAGCGGAGCGGAGCGAAGTCGAGGGACCTGCGGTACAACCCGCTCAGCACTAGACCTTACATCCAGATACCCCTACACGCTCCCTCGCAGCACCAACTGCTCGGCCGGGGAAAAGGCGCGGCGGCGAATCATCATGGTGCTCAGCAGCGACGTCAGGCCGGACGACGCCAGGATCATGGCAATCACCACAAACTGATAGATAGCGGCATACAGCGGGCTGGCGCCGGAGAGCAGCATGCCGGTCATCAGGCCGGGGATCCACACGATGCCGAGCGAGCGCAGGTTATCAATCGCCGGAATCAGCGAAGAGTGGATGCTCGCCTCCGCATAGGCTGACACCGTATTCTCCGGCGACGCGCCCAGCGCCAGCGCCGTCTCGATCTCGCCCGCGTGCGACAGGACTTCCGCCCGGAAGCGGTTCAAGGCCAGCCCATTAGTGTTCATCGCGTTGGCGATGATCATGCTCCCGACCGGCACCAGCGTCGTGATGGCGGTATCAATCACGCCGGCCCAGGTCATGATCGCGGTCACGCAGCCGGCCCCGGCGGCGATAGACCACGTCGAGACCTTCAAGGCGCCGGGAATATTCTTCGCGCGCCGGGCGGAGATGGAGCCGGCCGCCACGATCATGCCCGCCAGCAGCAGAACGCTGGTCCAGCGCGGGCCCTTCAGCAGCAGCATAAGAATCGAGCCGACCACCACAATCTGCACCAGTCCGCGCACCAGCGCGATTGCGGTATCGCTCTCGAGGTGAACATTGCGGCGGCGCGCCAGCAACACAACCACCAGCGCCAGCAGGGAAGCCACAACCGCCTGCGCCAAACCTAGTTGGATCTTGTGAGTGAAAGATAGCTTTAAGCACGCAGAACCTCCTGAGGGTCCCCGGTCTCGAGCAGCTTGCCGCCAGCAAAGATGGCAACGCGATCGCACAGGCGCCGCGCCTGCTCACGATCGTGCGAGACCAGAAGACAAGTAAGGCATTCGCTGCGAACCACGTCGCGGACCAGGGCTTCGATGCCGAGCTTCGCTGGCTCGTCGAGCGCAGCCGTAGGTTCGTCTAGCAGCAGAATCTCGGGACGATTGGCCAGCGTACGCGCCAGCGAGACGCGCTGCTGTTCTCCGCCGGATAGGTTAGCGACGTCGCGTGAAGCGAATTCCGGCAGCCCGACACTCTCCAGCAGACGAGCGACGTCGACATCAGCCAGCCGTTCGCCGCGCTGCATCGGCCCATAGCGAAGGTTGCGCGGCGACGGTCCCGGGAAACAGATAGGGCCGCTGCGTCACCATGCCAAGACGCCGCCGCAGCTCTCGCGGCGGAATCTGGCGATAATCCACGCCATCCACCAACACTGTTCCGGCTGTAGGTTCATCCAGGCGATTGAGCAGGCGCAGGAAGGAACTCTTGCCCGAGCCGCTGGCGCCCACGATTCCCAGCATCTCGCCGTGGCGCACATCCAGCGAGACATCGAAGACGATGGCCTTGCCGTCAACCGAGCGGCCGAGATGTTCTGTGCGCAGGATTGCTGCGCTTGCGTCCCGGCTGGGCTGGTTCATTCGGTCAGATGTCCGTAGTAGATCTTGGTTTCGTATTCAAGAGCGACCGTGTCATCGGTGGCGTGGGTGCGGAAAAGTTCGGGAAGTTCGGCCATCATGGCATCGTACGTTGGCCCGGATTTGGGGATGTAGGACGAAGAGAGCAGGCGGCCTCGCAGACCGTCGAAATCCAGGACCTGACGATTCCGCTGAAGAATCGTCTGCATGGGCGCGGGCGCAAAGAAACGCTGTAGTGCATCGTAATTGGCCACGAAGGAGTGCCGCACGTTCTCATAGTCGATCGCATGGCGAAGGATGAACTCCTCATAGGCGCGCAGGAACGGCGTTCCGTTTGTATCGCGATCATGCCAGACGAGGACGACCCAGCCGCCAGGCCGGAGAATGCGGGCGAATTCCGCTCGCGCTTCCGCCGGACGGAACCAGTGGAAGGCCTGACCGGCAAGCGCGTAATCCACGCTACCGGCAGCGAGAGTCGTAGCCTCCGCACTCCCGGCGAGCATGGAAAATCCCGGATATGCGCTCAGATACTGCTCGCCGGCAATCCGCATCTCCTCGTTCGGTTCGACCCCGATAACCTGGTTGCCGGCCTGCAGGAAGATCTCCGCCAGAAGCCCGGTTCCGCAGCCAACATCCGCAATGCAATCGCTGGCGCGTAAGCCGCTGACCTGGCGAACGGCCGCCACCACGTCGGGCGCGTAATGGGGCCGGTACTTGATGTAATCGTCAACCCGGTCGGAAAAGCGGGACTTAGGATCGCGGCCTTGGGCGAAACTCATGAATGCTATCTTAGCGTGAAGGATGAAGAAGAAGACGGACAGCAGTGGAGGCATGGCGGCGGCCATCGCGCGCACGATCCGGTTGGTTCCGCGCGGCAAGGTCAGCACCTATGGAGCGATCGCCCGGGCAGCCGGCTTTCCGCGGTGCTCTCGCCATGTGGCGAAGGTCTTGAATCAGATTCCAGGCCTGCCCTGGCAGAGAATTCTGGGAGCCGGGGGGCGCATCTCCTTGCAAGGCGAGTACGCCCTGGAGCAGCGCTTTCTGCTGGAGGCGGAGGGCGTTCAGTTCCGCGGCAAGAAGGCCGACATGGGGCGGTTCGAGCATCGGTTTGGCAGGGTTGGGACTAAGGCGTCGTCGCGAGCGTCAAAGGTGCCCAAAACAGGCCGCTCCCGGGTACCGCGAAAGTCGCACCTTTGCTGACTTGCAAATCCCACCAAGAAGGGAAAATGTCTTAGAATAGTGTCTGGCATTGAGCTGCGGACTGCCTGTATGTTTTCCTCAAAACAAATCAGCTCGCTCGCGTTGGCATCGCTCCTGATGCTGGCGACCGGCCTGTGCGCGCAGCGTACGGTCGGTCGCGATCACCACGTGTTCCATCGCCCGCCGCCGCCACCGCAGCACCACGTTTCGCAGACCACGACGGTCGCGCGCAATCACGTTACGGCCACTCCTGCCGCCACCCCGCAGGCTGTCCGCTCGCCGCACGTAGCGCCAGCTCCGGTCCACAGCCCGCAATAGCTACGATCATCTGAAGCGGGATTCGCCGACGCAGTTCGTGTCTCTGTTTGCAGTTAGTCTTCCGGCGGAACTTCCAGCGCTGCCGCCGCCTGCATGCCGCGCGCGATCTCCGGCAGAATTCCCAGCTTGCGATAGATAGGCCGGATGCGCCGCCGAATCTCCTGCAGCTTGCTCAGGAACCAGAACCCGCCGGCGATGCAGCAGGCCCCGCCGATGGCAAGGGTGAAAGGCGCGCCAATGCGGCTGGCGATGATGCCGGCAAACAAACTGCCGAACGGCGCCATCCCCTGAAACGCCATGGAGTAGAAGCTCATCACCCGGCCGCGCTTGTCGTCGTCCACGATGGTTTGCAGGACGGTGTTGCTGGCGGCCATCTGCTGCATCATGCCGAAGCCGGTGCCCACCATCAGCAGCAGCGACAGCCACAGCCAGTGCGAGAAGGAGAAGCCAATGAGCGCTCCGCCGAAGACCATTGCCATCGTGGGAATCACCCTGCCCAGGCCAAGCACGGATTTGCGCGTCGCCAGCCAGACGGCGCTGGCGAGTGCGCCGACGCCCGATGCGCCCATCAGAAATCCCAGAGTATGCGGTCCGCCGTGCAGAAGCTTGACCGCGAAAATCGGCATCAGCACGGTATAAGGCATGCCGACCAGGCTCACCAGCCCCAGCAGTATCAGGATGGAGCGGATGGGCACAAACTTCGAAACGTAGCTCCAGCCCTCGCGAAACTCCTGCCAGACGCGGGTTCGCGGACGAACTTCCTGGCGCCGGACGTTGTGCATGGCCAGCAGGGAAGCGATGACCGCCAGATAGCTGATGCCGTCAATCAGGAAGCACCAGCCTTCGCTGGAGGCGGCGATGATGGCGCCGGCGACCGACGGCCCGATCAGCCGCGAAGCATTCACCATCGAAGAGTTGAGCGCGATGGCGTTGGGCAGGTCCTCGCGGTTCTCCACCATCTGGATGACGAACGCCTGCCGCGCCGGCATATCGAACGCGTTGATGCAGCCCTGGAACAGGTTGAGCGCGATGACGTCCGTCACCGTAATGTGATGCGTCAGGGCCAGCGCCGCCAGCCAGAACGACTGCACCATGGAAAGCGTCTGGGTGATGACCAGCACGCGATGGCGGTTCCAGCGGTCCACCCACACGCCGGCGAAGGGCGCCAGCAGGAAGAGTGGGAATTTGCCCGGAGAAGCTGACCAGGCCGAGCAGGAAGGCCGAATGCGTCAGCCGGTACACCAGCCAGGCGGTGGCGATGCGCGTCATCCAGGTGCCGATGAGCGAGACCGTCTGGCCGGAGAAGAACAGCGCGTAATTGCGATGCTTCAGCGCGCGAATGGCAAACTGCCATCCCGAGGGCTCGGCGGTGGGTTGCGTGGAAGGAGGGGCCATGCGAGCGGTCGGCTAGCGGCCTCCTGCCAGTTGCTGTTCCAGGAAGGCCAGTGTCAGCGTCCACGAAAGCTCGGCTGCGCGCGGATTGTAGCTGGCCCGCTGATCGCAGAAGAAGCCATGGTCAGCATCGGAAAACGTGACCTGCGTGGACGGCTGCGGCGACGCATGCATGCCATCGGCCACCTTCTGCCGATACTCGGCGTTAAGGCGCTTATCTTTCTCGCCCCAGAAAAACAGCATGGGCGCGGCACTGCGCGAGGCGCGGTCAACAATGTCGGGAATGCCTCCGCCATAGTAGGAAACAGCGGCTTTCAACGGCACTGCGGTGTTGGCGATGAACGATACGCGTCCGCCCATGCAATAGCCGACACACGCCACCTCGCTCGACTGTTGCCGCAGGAAGTCGAAAGTCGCGCGAACGTCGTGCTCCAGTCCGGCGGTGTTGATGGCATTGAATGCGGGTCCCATGGCGGCAAAGTCATCATACGAGCCTTCCAGACCGGCAGCGGTGCGGTGATAGAGTTCAGGCGCCGCCGCGGCGTATCCCAGGCGAGCAAAGCGCTCGGTCACGTCGCGGATGTGAGCGTTCACCCCGAAGGCTTCCTGGAAGACCATCAAGCCGGCCTTCGGCTTGCTGGCCCTTGGTGCGCAAACCCAGGCGCGCATGCTGGTGCCGTCCGCGACCGCCAGATCTACGTATTGGGAATGAATTCCAGTCATCATCTCGACTCCTCGCTATTCGATGCGCCGGGTTCCTAACTCCGACGCGGAGCATGCCGCCGGCTCGTCCGGGCGGACTGCGATGCCGGCGCCGTAATGGAAAATTAACATTGCAGTGTTACTATGCCGTTTTAGAATCCACGACTATGCAAGATAAACCATTGCAGATCGAACGAGTTGACGATCCTAGTGGCGAAAGCGTGCTGCTTCGGATTCACGGGCCTATTCTGTTGGGCAATTTTTTTCCCTTGCAAACCATGGTGCGGGAGAGCGGCGCTCCGCTGCTCATCATTGACCTCTCCGACATGCCTTACATCGACTCCGCAGGTATTGGATGCCTGGTAGGGGCACACGTCTCGCGCGAAAGCTCAGGCCGGAAGCTGGTGCTGGTCGGTGCCAACGAGCGCCTGCTGACCTCGCTGAAGGTGACCAAGGTGGACAACCTGTTTACGTTTGCGCCCAGTGTCCAGGAGGCGAAACGCACTGGCGCATAGCTGAAATCGCCGGCTCGGCAACAACTTCGTTTTCGACTCCGCCAACCAGTCGCTGGTTTGATACACTCTTGCCCGACCGGGTGAGGGCCAATCTCGCACTGCACCCATTACAGAAATCGGACAATTCAGAGCGCCGCCCGGCGTTCGTGAAGGAGGGATCCATGTCCACCGCAGTCAGCAGCGCCGCCATGCATAGCGACGTCCAGCAATTCATCAGCAAGCCCCGCAAGATGTTCATCGATGGCAAGTGGGTCGAGTCGGCGTCGGGGAAGACCTTCCCAACTTACAACCCGGCGACCGGCGAGGTGATGGCGCAGGTCGCCGAGGGCGATCGCGAAGACATCAATCGTGCGGTGAAGGCCGCCCGGCGCGCCTTTGAAAGCGGCCCCTGGCCCGAGATGTCGCCCTCCCAGCGCGGCCGCTTGATGTGGAAGCTGGCCGATCTGCTGGAGCAGCACCTGGAAGAATTCGCGCAGATCGAAAGCCTCGACAACGGCAAGCCGCTCTCGGTGGCGCGCGTGGCCGACATCCCGCTGGCGGTGGACATGTTCCGCTACATGGCCGGCTGGGCGACCAAGATCGAAGGCAACACCATTCCGATCTCGTTCGGTGGCAAGCGCGACCAGTATCTCGCCTACACTCGCCGCGAGCCGGTAGGCGTCGTCGGCCAGATCATCCCTTGGAACTTCCCCTTGCTGATGGCCGCATGGAAGCTGGGTCCGGCGCTGGCGACGGGTTGCACCGTGGTGCTGAAGCCGGCCGAGCAAACTCCGCTGAGCGCGCTGATGCTGGCCGAACTCATCGCCGAGGCGGGCATCCCCAACGGCGTGGTGAACGTCGTCACCGGCTATGGCGAGACTGCGGGAGCCGCGCTGGCGGCGCATCCCGACGTGGACAAGGTCGCGTTCACCGGCTCAACCGAAGTCGGCAAGCTGATCTTGCAGGCAGCGGCGGGCAATCTGAAGAAGGTCTCGCTGGAGCTCGGCGGCAAGTCGCCCAACATCGTCTTCGACGATGCCGACATGAAAGCGACCATTGCCGGCGCAGCCAGTTCCATCTTCTTCAATCACGGCCAGTGCTGCTGCGCCGGATCGCGGCTCTACGTCGAGAAGGACATCTTCGACGAAGTGGTCGAGGGCGTGGCCGAGCATGCGAAGAAAATCAAGGTCGGGCACGGCTTCGATCCCGAGACATCCATGGGGCCGCTGGTGTCGGAAGAGCAGATGAATCGCGTGTGCAACTACCTGGAGAGCGGCCTGAGCGAAGGCGCGGAAGCCGTGACTGGCGGGCGTAAGCGCGCGGGCGCGGGCTACTTCGTCGAGCCGACCGTGATGGTCAACACCAAGCCCGACATGAAGGTCGTGCGCGAAGAAATCTTCGGCCCGGTGGTCTGTGCCATGCCCTTCAGCGATCTCGACAAGCTGGCGGCCGAAGCCAACCAGAGCGAGTACGGGCTGGCCGCGGGCATCTGGACCCGCGACATCAGCAAGGCGCACTCGCTGGCGGCCAAGCTGCGCGCCGGCACGGTCTGGATCAACTGCTATAACGTCTTCGACGCGGCCATGCCCTTCGGCGGCTACAAGCAGTCAGGCTGGGGCCGCGAGATGGGGCACGAGTCGCTCGAGCTCTACACCGAAGTGAAGGCGGTCTGCATCGCCCTGTAGGGGCTGAGTCACCCCAGACGCGGGCCTCATCGCTGGCAGATCAGGCGGCCCGGCTTCGGTCGGGCCGTTCCGGTTGGGCGGCACTATGACGTAGGCCGGGTCGCCAGGCCCGGAGATGGGCGCGCTCAGGCTCGAAGCCGCGGCGGTACCAGCGGTCCTGCCTGCCTAAGCCGGAATTCCGCAAAGTGAAAAAGGATGTCTCGCTGTTGCAAACAATAGGGTTAGCGCGCGAACCGTGTGCAAGCGCATGATTGCAAACGGTTTAGCAGTCATTTTCTATGATTCCATTGGACTTATAGCCACGATTGTTGGCAAAACTGGCAAAGTGGCATGCCATTCCGCCAGTTTGCTATAATGTATGCATGAGCGACGCCATAGCCAAGATCACGGTTCGACTGCCTGAGGTCCAGCGCCGGCGCTTCCGCCTGCTTGCGCTTCAACGTGGTCTCGGTGAGGCCGAGGCAGCGCTGGAAGCGCTCGACGCCTGGATTGCGACGGCGCACCCGGATGAGTTGCCACGGAGGGCGCCCCGGCCGCGAGCGGTACAGCAACGGCCGGCCGCGCGAGGTCCGCGAGCCAAGCCGGAAGCCGTGGGCCTGGCGTCGGCGACCGAGTCGCGCCCGTCGTCTGGGCTAATCTCGGAGGACGAATCGCCGAGACCAGCGCCCGGTTCGAGCGTGAAGTTGGCCAGGGCGACGGGTTCAGGCCGCGGATCAGCGGCGAAGCCGCCGTCGGTGTCGGCATCAGGCCGGGGTTCATCTGCGAAGCCGTTAGCACGCGGTGGAGCGAAGCCCCGCCGGACTTGCAGGCCGTGCTGCGGCAGGCCGAGAAACTGGGTTTGGATACGGAAGCCATAACCGCGGCATGGACGGGGACGAAGGCGCGGAAGCCCTCGGCAGCGCGCAACCAGCCGGAAGGGGATAGCGATTGGCCGCAACGCGCCCTGGCGTTGGACTGGCACCAATGTCCGGCGGCCGAAAGGATGCAGGACGAACACGGGCCGGTGTGGACGTTTCGCGGCATCGCATTCCCGCTGTCGGACCTGTTCAGCAACATGCAGCTCGGCCATTCGGTGGACGAGATCCTGGCCCACTTCCCGGAGCTGAAGGAAGAGCAGGTGGTAGCGGTGATTCAGTTCGCCGGCGAGCGCATGTTCATTCCGGATCTGTGAGATGACGCTGTTCGCTCTACGCTCTTCGCTCTTCGCCAGAAGAGTGAACAGCGACGTATGTATCTGCGACCATCTCGACTTCGCGCAAATGCGAGCGCCGGAGGCGCGCCATAGTCTAGCCCAGCGTGCAGCCGAAGGCGGAACGCTGGGTATGCTCCGCCCTCACGACCCGCGCCCCGTAGGGTCGCCGCCTTCCCATCATCCGAAAACAAATCGCGGATCGTACGCAATCCCCGACATCTTTAACATCGCTGCGAATTCTCGAACGCGACTCAACTTTATGCACCTGCGCTGCTGCGTGCTTCGCCCAAGTCAGAGCGCCGGAGGCGCGCCATAGTCTAGCCCAGCGTGCAGCGCCCGCTTTTGGCGCGGAACGCTGGGTACGCTCGCCTCTACGACCCGCGCCCCGGAGGGTCGCCGCCTTCCATCATCCGAAAACAAATCGCGGATCGTACGCAACCCCCGACATCTTTAACATCGCTGCGAATTCCTCCTCAAACGTCCGCGTGCGATGATGCTCTTCCTGCCGCGCGATGTACTCCATCACCCGCTGTTGTTGCGAAACGCTGACGCTGAACGCGCCGTATCCCTGTTGCCACGCGAAGGCGTGATCGGTTTCGCGCAGCCAGCGCGAGCTGTTGGCCTTGATCTCGCGCATGGCGTCGGCCAGGGTGACGGCCTGCGGCAACAGGAGCAGCAGGTGGAGATGGTTGGCGGTGCCGCCGGCGGCGAGCACGTGGATGTCGTGGCGGTGCGCCAGCACGGTGATGTAGCGCCACAGGTCGTCGGGATGGCGAATTAGGTTGGCGCGATTTTTGGTGCTGAACACGCAATGCATCAGCGTGTGCGCGTAGGTGTGCGACATGGGTCCACGTTAGCAACCCGAGGCAGGCGCGTCGGTGACCGGCGACACGTTGAGCGTGTGCAAAAGGCGGCGCCCCTCCGGGGCGCGGGTCGTAGAGGCGAGCGTACCCAGCGTTCCGCCTTCGGCTGCACGCTGGGCTAGACTATGGCGCGCCTCCGGCGCTCGTATTGGCGCGAAGTCGGCATCATCGGCGGTGCATGCATTAGGTCGCGCCGGCGATTCGGGCGAAGTCGAGGTCGGCGCGGATGCACGCGTTTAGTCGCGTTCGAGAATTCGCGGCGATGTTGAAGATGTCGGGGATGGCGTATGATCCGCGATTTGTTTTCGGATGAGGAAGGCGGCGCCCCTCCGGGGCGCGGGTCGCGAGGCGGAGCGTACCCAGCGTTCCGCCTTCGGCTGCACGCTGGGCTAGACTATGGCGCGCCTCCGGCGCTCTTGTCGGCGCGAAGTCGAGATCATCGGCGGTGCATGCGTTAGGTCACGCCGGCGATTCGGGCGAAGTCGAGATCATCGGAGGTGCGTGCGTTAGGTCGCGCATCGGGCGGGGGAATGGCGAAAAGCGAAAAGCGAGGAGCGGGGGATTTGGATTGTGGGCGAGGCATCGGACCGCAGGTCCCTCGACTCCGCTTCGCTGCGCTCGGGATGACAGATCAAAAAGAAGTTCGCTGCGCTCGGGATGTGGACGAGGTCATAGAGGAAGTTCGCTGCGCTCGGGATGACAGGTCAAAAAGAAGTTCGCTGCGCTCGGGATGACAGATCTAGAGAAGTTCGCTGCGCTCGGGATGACAACGCTGACGCAGAAACAATGGGCACCCGCCTCGCGCCATTTGTCATCCGCGGTTTTTCTGGCGAAACGCGAATAGCGAAAGCGAATGGCGAATGAGCGAAAAGCGAGTGGCAGCGAATCGCAGCGAATCGCGAATCGCGAACGTCGGTCCTTCTACGCTCCCACCCAATTCCGCCGGTCTATGAACGTCGGCGGCTCGTAGGTTTTGCCGGCGGCTAGTTGGCGGTCTTCGCGGCGCGAGGTCCACAGCAGAATGGGGCCAGCGATGGCGCGCACCAGCCGCGTTGCCGAGCCGAACTCGCGCTCAATGTCTTTGCGCAATACCCGGATGCGCGCGGATACCGACGCGTTGGTCTTGGCCAGCCGTTTTTCCATCGCCCACAGCGCGGCGTCGTAGGTGGTGCGAAGCTTGGTGGCTTCCATGGCGAAGCGCTGGCGCACGCGATCGTCGGGATGATCGTGATAGCGCTTCCAGCCGCGGAAGATGGTGTCGCAGATACGAAACAAGCTCGGCCCGTTGCGCTCGAAGTCGTAACGGAAAGCCCAGTCGAGCAGGCGCTTGGAGTCATCGCGGGTGATGGCGGCGTGCTGAAAATTGAATTTGAACTGGCCGTGAATGTCGGCCAGATCCACGCCCTCCAGCATGCGGCCTTCTTCTTCCATCTGCTGAAACAGCGGCGTTCCCGGCACCGGGGTGTAGAGCATGAACTGATGGAAGTCCGTCCCATGCGAGACGGCGTACTCGATCTCGGTCTCGATGTTCTCCAGCGTGTGGTGTTCCAGGCCGACGATGGTCGAGCCCAGCAGCTTGATGCCGTGCTCGCGCAGTTCAGCGGCCAACTGATGCGTGTCGGTTTCCTTCAGCTTGGCATAGCTCGAATTAGGAGATTCCAGGCCCAGCCAGATCCACGAGACCCCAAGCTGGACAAGCTCTTCCATGGAATACTTGCGGATGGCGTTGGCCGAAGAGAAGACGTACATCGCCCAGCTCTTGCCCGCCTCCTGCATGCGCAAGAGCAGTTGCAAGGCGCGGCGGCGGTTGAGCAGGAAATTTTCGTCCATCATGAAGAAGGATGAAACGCCCATGGATTTCTCCATGCTCTCCATGACCGCGTAGAGCTCGTCGCCCGACTCATAGAAATGATGGCTCTTGCCTTTGCCGCCGAAGAAGGCCGACGTGGTGCAGAAGTTGCATCCCATGGGACAGCCCACCGACGGGATGATGGTGGCGGCGGTATCGCGAGTCGAGTCCGGTACCTTCATGCCCAGAATCCGCATGCCGAAGCCGGAGAGAATCTCAGCGTGCTTGATGGGCGCGTCGGGATCTTCGCCGAGATAGCGGCGCATCCAGGAGATGCCTTCGCCGCGCACGATGTAATCGGCGTCAATCATTTTGTCCAGGTCGGGGATGGCCGCAATGTGTCCGCCGATGACAATTTTCGAGCCGGGCGAAAGCTGGCGGACGCGGCGGCACATCTCGTGCACCTTGCCGAAGTTGGGAATGATGCCGGAGATGCCGACGATATCGTAGGCGTGCGAGGTCAGCTCGCGCTCGAAGTCGGGCAGGGTAGGGAAGTCGAGCAGCGTGCTGGGCGCCGAGATGTTCTCCTGAATCATCATCAGGCCCCAGGAGCGATGAAACATGCGCAGCGAAAAGCTGCCCTGCGCGCGCGTGACCTGGTTGTGATACAGCTCCATCGGGTTGATGGTGCGGCTGCCGAAATCGTCATCGTTGGCATAGGGACCGAAGACGGAACTCAACAGGACGCGTGCCTGCGTGCCCTTGGGATGGGCCAAAAGCGCATCTAAGCCTGAAGTCGAAATCATGCCTCCATGCTAGGAAGGCAATCGGCTGAAGTCCGTGATGCGCGGCACTTTTACGACGAAATGACAGAAGTATTACAGTACTAAGTAAGTGGTGGGGACCGGGGAAACTCAACCTTAATGCCGTTCACAGGAAACGACGAACATCGGGACATTAATCCGTGGCTGATTGCCATCGCCGTGATGTCGAGCACCTTCATGGAGGTGCTGGACACGACGGTGGTCAACGTATCGCTGCCGCACATCGCCGGCAGCCTGTCGGCGTCGAACGACGAAGCCACCTGGACGCTGACCTCGTACCTGGTGGCGAACGCCGTAATCCTGCCCATGACCGGCTGGCTGGCCGGCCGTTTCGGACGCAAGCGCCTGCTGACACTGTCGGTGACCGGCTTCACCATCGCGTCCTTCATGTGCGGACTGGCGCCCACGCTGCCGTTCCTGATCGTATGCCGCATCATTCAGGGCGCTTGCGGCGGCGGCTTGCAACCGCTGTCGCAGGCCATCCTGATGGAATCGTTTCCGCCGGAAAAGCGCGGCCAGGCGATGGCCTTCTGGGCGCTGGGCATCGTGGTGGCGCCCATGCTGGGGCCGGTGGCCGGCGGCTGGCTTACCGACAATTACAGTTGGCGCTGGGTGTTTTACATCAACGTGCCCATCGGCGTTATCGCGCTCATCCTGACGCAGCTCTTCATCTTCGATCCGCCGTATCTGCGCAAGCAACGCACCGGCATTGATTATTGGGGCATCGGGCTGCTGGCGGTCGGCATCGGCAGCCTGCAGATGATGCTCGACAAGGGCCAGGAGGACGACTGGTTCGGCTCGCACTTCATCGTGATTCTGTGTGTGCTGGCGGTGGTGGGCATCGGCGGACTGATTATCCGCGAGCTGACGGCGGAGCATCCCATCCTGGATCTCACCGTCTTCAAATATCGCTCTTACGCCATCGGTACGTTCCTGATGACGGTGATCGGATTCGTGCTCTACGGCAGCACGGTGCTGCTGCCGCTGCTGATGCAGGTGCTGCTGGGCTACACGGCAACGCATGCCGGCGTCACCAACCTGCCGCGCGGCTTGGCGTCATTCCTCATCATGCCGATCGTCGGGCGGCTGACGGGCAAGGTGGACCATCGCAAGTTGCTGGGAATCGGCGTGCTGGCGTCGGCTTACGCCATGTGGGAGCTGTCGAAATTGAGCCTGGATGTGGCCTCGGTGAACTTCTGGTGGCCGCTGATGATCCAGGGCGCGGCGCTGGGATTTGTCTTTGTGCCGCTGACTACCATCACCAACAATCCCATTCCCAACGAGCGTATGGGCAACGCCACCAGCATCTTCAACCTGATGCGCAATATCGGCGCCAGCATCGGCATCTCCATGGTGGAGACGGTGCAATTTCGCGCCCAGCAGCGGCACACCAGCCGGCTGGCAGCGCACGTCTTTCCGGAGAGCAACACCACCCAGCAGATGATGCATGCCATGAAAGGGTGGTTCATGAGCCAGGGAGCGAGCTCTCATGTCGCGACCCAGCAGGCGTACCAGGCGGTGTGGGGCATGGTGCAGCGGCAGGCGGCGATGCTGTCGTATAACGATACATTCCGCTTCATGTGCTACATGTTCCTGGGGATGTTCCCGCTGCTGTTTCTGTTGCGCAAGCCGAAGGCGTCCAAGGGCGGCGCGGCGATGATGCACTGAAGTTGGGTAACTGGAGCCTGTGCAGCGTCAAGTAAGTTTCAAGTTTCGAGTTTCGAGTTTCAAAACCGGTCTCGAGTCGTGAGTTGTGAGTTGTGAGTTGTGAGTTGTGAGTGGCGAGGCGCTAGTTTCATACTTTGGGTGCCCCGTTCTGGCCTGGGTTTGGCCAGGGCGGGGCCTTTCTCCGGCTTTGTGGAAACAGTGCACAACGGAACAGGCCGCAGAAAAAGTCGGAAAAGCAGATCCCTCACCGACTAAAGTCGGTTCGTGATGACAAATTTAAAGGGCCTTTCGGCACGACTAAAAGTCGTGCCCTTACTCATGCCTCGGCAAAACGGCAGCAAAGAAAAGAAGGGCAGGATTGCTCCTGCCCTGGCTGGGTTTGACGAAGCCGGTTACTGCTGCGCCGGGGTCTCGCTGTTGGACTGCGACAGCCTCGTCATGCGCTCGTTGATGCGCGCAATCTTGGTCTGGCGCAACTGGTCAGCCTTGGCCTTCTGCTCGCTGGTCAGGACCTGGTTGTAGATCTGGCTGCGCAGCGAAGCTTTCTGCACCATGAGCTGGGCCATCAGTTGTGACTGCTGGTTGGCCAGCGCCTGCACCTTGGCCTGGTCAAAGGCGCCGCCGGCAGTCAGGTTCAGCATGGCCACACGGTTCTGCGCCAGTTGCTGCATAAGCGGACGATCAGCCGCTCGCTGCGCCTGGAACAGGGTCTTCACCTGCGCCTTCTGCGCGTCGGTCAGGTTCAGTTCCCTGGCCATGAAGCCCATCTCGCCGTGGCGATGTCCGCGCCACATGTGGCCGGCGTTGCTGCTGCTGTTGTCGCTCTGGGCCTGGGCCTGGATCATTACGGTTCCGCAAAGCACCAGGGCGAGCAGTGCTACCGCGACCGTCAATAATTTGGTTCTCATGACTCTCTTCTTCTCCTCCTCGACAGTTCCTTCTGTCACTTACTTAAACGTTGGCGCTGCCGAATTGTTGGTAAAGTCTGGTTACGGCGGGTAAAGATTTGTCGCAAATGCAAGCCACGAACTGACCGGTGCGCGAGCTCATTCCTCTGCAGTCTATTGAGGCCGGGTGGGGAAAAAGTTCCAAAGACTATGAGGAACAGGTGCAGACAAGGCAGGAAAGTCGGTTTTGCGAAGGCAACGAGTAAGGGCACGACTTCACAGGCCGGTTGAAAAAGTCGGAAAAGCAGATCCCTCGCGGGCTGAAGCCCGTTCGTGATGACAAAAATACGGGCTTATCGCCATCGGCTGAAGCCGTGCCCGGATACAAGGCATCGCCCAAAAAAATACGCCACGGAAAATCTCCGTGGCGCTGAAAAGACTGTTGCTTTTCTATCGGGTGAGAACCGGTTCTCGCGTCAACTGGGTGGCCTTTTTGGTTTCGCCGACCTCGTCCAGATGCAGGTCTTTGGTCTCCGGAGAATAGAGCAGGCTGACGAAGGTCATCACCGCGCCAATGGTCAGCACCACCGCCGGTGAAAGCCAGGTGTCCTGTCCTTCGATGCCGTGAATGAAGGGGATCTTGTGGGCCCAGAGCACGTAAAGCGGGAACCAGGCTCCCAGGATTGCGCCGGCGGAATAGCCGAAGCCTACGCCGGCGGCGCGCCGCTTGGTGGGGAAGCGCTCGCAAAGGTAAGCCGGAACCACGCCCCATGCCAGTTTCAACATGCCGGCCATGCAGGTGCCGAGAATCGCAAGCTTCAGATTGCGAGCCAGGGCTGCATGGTAGAGCACGTAGTACACCGGCACCCCGAATACGATCAGGAAGGCGCAGTACCACTGGGTCAGGATCTTTCGTCCGGTGCGATCGGAGACCCAACCATAGAGGTTGTAACCCAGGAAAGAGAGGAACAGCGCGAAGCCGTAGATCAGGCTGTACTGAGTGGTGTTGAAGCCGCGGCCGTCCAGGGTCAGGATCTTCGGCAGGAAACCATACACCGAGTAATCGGTGAGGAACAGGCCGGTCATAAAGAAGAAGACCTGCAGAAAAGTGAACAACTGCGGCGGCTTGAACAGGTTCAGGAACGGGGCCTTCTCGATAGTGCCCTTGGCCTTGGCCTTCTCGAACTCAGGCGATTCATGGAGGTTGCCGCGAATCCACAGGGCCAGGAAAACCGGTATCACGCCGGTCATGAAGGCGATGCGCCAGCCATAGTGAGTCAGAATGGCTTTGCCGCAGAAGTAGGAAATAGCGGCAAACACCAGCGAGGCCAGCACGTAGCCCATGGGGAACCCGGATTGAATGAATCCGCTGATGGCGCCGCGCCGCTTCTGCGGAGCATATTCGATGGCAAAAGTGTGACCTACCGCATACTCGCCGCCGAAGAAGCAGCCCATGAAGAAGCGGAGCACACAATATAAGACATAGGCCAACACCCCGGCTTGCGCGTAGGTGGGAAGGAATCCGGAGAGCAGCGACATCACGCCCACTCCGGCGATGGTGAACATGAGCAGGAAGCGGCGTCCGATCTTGTCGGCATAAGCGCCGAAGAACGCCGAACCCACCGGCCGGGCGGCCATGGTGATGGAATATCCCAGGACCACCGCCAGGTATTGCCACAGCAGACTGCCCTTGGGAGAAACGAAGATTTTACCGAGGATAGGGGCCATAACAATGACCATCGCCATGTCGTAGGCATCGAGCATGAATCCCAGGAATTGGGAGGTCATGGCCATTTTGGTGTCTTTGGATAAGTGCGCGGCGTTGCCCGCGAAGGATGATTGCTGCGGCGCCATTGGCATCTCCTGCAGTGAAAATTAGTCCGGACCCGGGCTAGATGTAGCATGCGCCGCGGTCGAAATTTGGCGACCTACATCACTCGCTTTTGTGACATTCAAACATTCAGGCTGTGAGCGGGCCCCCAAAGCGCGGCGCCACGGGTCCAGAGCCCTGCTACCAAAGTTGTAAGGTCGGCAATGCGATGGCAAGCCACCAACCGCCATAGGGCAAAGGTGCGTCAGGATTGATTTTTTCGGCTGCGCCCTCCATTTGTGTCACAAGAAATTGTGCGCTTGGTCACAGTCAGGCGTGAGGAATGTCCGCGAAGCCGCTCGGCGGTCTCCCATAAAGTTCGCAAAGGCCAATTCACGGATGGGATTGAATAGAAATCCCGCTAGCCCCAGCCTCCCCATCTGGAAGCGAACTGCGCCTGATTTTCTTGGAGGCGATAATGCGTCTGTCTTTCCGATCGGTATTAGTTTTGGTCGCCATTGCGTGTCTCTTGATGTCAGCGGTTCTAATGGCTGGGGATTCAAGTGCCGCAGCAACGGCGCAGCCTGGGAGTGCGACCGCCGCGGCGGCAGCACAACCGGCCACCAGCGCTGCCGCGCCCGCGACAGCAGCCACCGCTAGTGGCGCCACCATCAGCCCCACACTCAGCCCCACGCTCGTCGATCTACTGGTGAAAAAGGGCATTCTCACAACCTCAGAGGCCAACAGCCTCAGAACCGTCTCCAGTGGAGCGGGCATGGAGCAATTGCTCTTACTGCTGAAGGCCAAAGGTGTGGTGGATGAAGCGGACGTCGCCGAACTGAAAATTGCGGCGGCCAGCGATCACGTCACCATGGACACCGTCTCAGGGGCGGAGAACCCAACCCTGACCACCCAGGCTATGCAGGAGAAGAAGCCAGAGACCCCTGCCGGTCCTACGGTGATTCCGGCGATCGCGCCGGTCCGGGTCCTGGCGGTCGGACCGCCGGTCAAGGATGGACTGAAACCCGCCTTGAAAATAGGCGGCGTCAGTGTTACCCCTTACGGTTTTATCAAGGCAACCACAGCGTATGACTCCAGCGATCCGCGCGGCGATGACTTTATCGTTCCGGGATTTCTGAACGCCGACACCGGACCCAATCCTAATCCGGAATTCCACGTTAAAGCGCGCGCCAGCCGCTTCGGCACGAAATTCGAATGGCCCGATATTTCCAAGAACCTGACCTTGACCGGCCAGGTAGAAGCCGACTTCGAAGGCAACTTCAGCCGCGTCGACAATCGCAACATATCTTCGATTCGCAGCAACGCGTTCCAACTCCGGCTGGCTTTTGCCCGTTTGGATTGGGCCGCCAGCGACAAGACGGACGTCTTCTTTGAGGGCGGACAGGACTGGTCGATTTTCGGGTCCAGTGTGCTGCCTAACCTGCTGGAAACCACCTTCTTCGGCGCCTACTTCGGCAACGTTTACGAGCGCTCGCCGCAGATGCGCATCGGCATCGTCGAGAAACTGGGCGGTTCGCGGAACTGGAAGTTTTCGCCTGAGTTCGCGATCATGATGCCCAGCGAAGGCGACCTGCCGGCTGACAGCGTCACCTGCACCGTAACCGCACTCGACACCCCCACTCCCTGCACCGTCGTCGATGGTGTCGGCAATCAGTTGGGTTATGGCGAACGTCAGGGAGCTGACGCCGCCCGTCCCGAGTATGAAGCCCGGGCCGTCCTGCAGTTCCAGCTCGACAAGGCGCCGGGCGTTGCCCCCGCCGAGATCGTTTGGAGCGGATTTGACTCCGCCCGCCAGGCGACGGTGCTGGCTTCTGCGGTTCCCACCATCTACAAGGATGCTTTCCCGACCGGGGTTGACGTAAACAGCTCCGGCTATGGCAATCAGTTCGGCGTATCGCTCCCCACCCGTTGGTTCACTCTGACCGCCAGTGCGTACGCTGGAGCTGACCTGCGGTTCTTCTTCGGCGGACAGCTTCTCTCCAACTACACCCAGGCGGCTGGTCTGACCGACATCGAAAAGGCCACTTCGGTTGACGCTGCTTCGACGGTGGTGTTCGGCACCAACGCGGCCGGCGCGGCCGTGGTTGCTCCCGAGCTTCCGGTACGCGGTTACGGCGGATTCGCTCAAATTGGACTGCCGCTGTCGCGTTGGTTCAATGCTGATCCCAAGGGCCGCAATGCAGGCTGGCAGCTTTACCTGCACTACGGTATTGACGAAGCCAGAATCTCTGACTTCATCAAAGCCAAGGACATTGGCGCCGCCGGAGCCGGCCCCTACAGAAGCACTCTGAAGGCGCTCACGGTGTATTACAAGCTGAACCCGTTTGTCACCTTCGCCTTTGAAGAGGGCAGATACCAGAGCTACGCTCTGCCCAACGACGAAGGCGTCTACACCACCAAGGTGTCCGGTTTACCCACCGGTTCCTGGGGTGACTGGCGTTCGGAATTTGGACCGGTGTTCACCTTCTAAGCGAACTACAACGTAGTTGCGTTAGATAGGGGTGGCATGCGCAAGCGTGCCACCCTTTTTGATTTGCGGCGCGCTCCATCCTCGGGCAAGACATACCACTTTTTCGCTCGGATCGGACAAAAACAAAAGCGTCGCCCGCAGCCTGCGACGCACGCCGGTCATCCAATACGCAATCACTTTAAAGAGGGTGGGGTTCATGAAGATAGAGTCACCTGAAATCCAAGCAGTGGGTAAGCATTTCGGTAGGAGCCGAGGCGGCGCTCGAAGTCTGTGCATGGTTTTTCTGGGCGCGATGTTGCTGATGCTTGCGGCTTCGGCGTCAGCGCAAAAACCAAAGAAACAGCATCCCGCGGATCCGCCGGCTGAAGCGGAAGAATGCACATCTTTCCCGCAATATTATTGTTACCCCTCAGGGCGTCCTGCCACTCCGCCAGCCGCGGCAGAGGTCGAGGCTTTTGATCAGCAGGCGGTACAGGTAGCCGAGCATCCGCGGCCATGCACCGAGTTTCCCCAGCACAGTTGTGCCGGGCCGGAAACGTCATGGCATAACTCCAACGTCATAACTCCGGAGGAGATGGGACGATACGCGGTGATTAATCAGGTATGCACCGCCTTCCCATGGTGGCATTGCGATGCAAGATCGTTGCAGAGCGAAGGGGTGCTTCCGCCGGCAAATTCTACGCCCTAGAATTCATCCAGCGAGCCAATAGGGCAGACGGATGGCGGGCGGACGGCGCGCGCCGGCAGCCTCTCTCGGGCGGGAAGGCAACGCTCCGGCGCGGCCTTCCGCCCGCATGTCTTTGCGGTTCCAGCAGATGCATGGTATTCTGATTGCGCTACAAGACACGATAAAACTGAGTAGGAGCGCACACGATTCTGTGTTAGCACGAGAGAAAAAAACAGCCCTGATTGACCAGCACCGCACTCACGCAACCGACACCGGTTCGCCGGAAGTCCAAGTCGCGATTCTGAGCGAGCGGATTGGTGAATTAACGGAGCATTTCAAGACGCACAAGAAGGACCATGCCTCCCGGCGCGGTCTTCTTATGATGGTGAGCAAGCGTCGCAGCCTGCTCGACTACCTCCGCAAGTCTGATACCGAGCGCTACAAAGCCGTTATTCAGAAACTCGGCATCCGAAAGTAACGAAGCCACGGATTGCCAGTCGCTGAACCACCACGCTTAGGGCGTATAGTGCATCAGCCCTGTCCGGTGCGGCGCGCGAGCGCCGCGTGCGGTGCTTTGCCCGGACAGGTTAACGGTATTACGGAAGGCCACGCGGTCGCGTCCGGCTCTTCGGCCCAGATTTCCACCCTCTCTCGTCTGCCACACGTCCCCAGCCCCGCCATCGGCTCTGGTGAGCCGGCAGGGTTTTCCGCACCGGCCTGCCGGCAGCGGATGGGAAGACGGATTCGAGATGCGTTCAGAATGGAAGGAACAAATGAAGCACGAAATTAAAGTTGAACTGCCCGGCGGTCAATCCATCAGTTTCGAAACCGGCAAGCTGGCCAAGCAGGCGCATGGCTCCTGCGTTGTTCGCATCGGCGAGAACGTGGTGCTGGCCACCGCCTGCGCCAACGCCGATCCCCGGGAAGGCATCGATTTCTTTCCCCTTACCGTGGACTATCGCGAATACACCTACGCCGCGGGACGCATTCCCGGCGGCTTCATCAAGCGCGAAGGCCGTCCCAGCGAGCGCGAAATTCTGACCAGCCGCCAGATTGACCGTCCCATCCGTCCGCTGTTTCCCGAAGGCTTCCGCTACGAGACCCAGGTCATCGCCATGGTGCTTTCGGCCGATACCGAGAACGATCCTGACGTCGCCGGCATCAACGGCGCATCGGTGGCGCTGAGCGTCTCCGACATTCCGTTCCACGGCCCCATTGGCGCGGTGCGCGTCGGCCTGGTGAACGGCGAGTTCGTCATCAATCCCACCTACGGCGAGATGCGCGACAGCAAGCTGAACCTGATGGTCGTCGGCACGCCGGACGGCATCGTCATGATCGAGGCCGGCGCCAACGAGGTTTCGGAAGAGACCGTGGTGGAGGCGCATCGAGTTCGGCCACGAGCGAGATCAAGAAGATCTGCGCCGCCATCAACGAGCTGGCGAAGCGAGTCGGCAAGCCCAAGCGCGCGGTCGAGCCGGTCGAGACGGACGAAGCCTACCTCGGCGATCTGCGCAGCAAGGTCGGCGAGCGCCTGGCGGATGCGGTCGAACACCGCAGAAGCATCCCAAGATCGAAAGCTACGCGCTCAGTCAAAGCGCTGCAAGGACGAAATCAAGGCGGCGATTCCGGAAGACGACGAAGCTGGCCGCAAGAAGGCGAGCAAGTACTTCGAGATGCTGCGCGAGCGCATCTTCCGCGATCAGGTGACCAAGAGAAGCGCCGTCCCGACGGCCGCACCTTCGACCAGATTCGCGATATCTGGATTGAAGTCGGCGTGCTGCCGCGCACTCACGGCTCCGCCATCTTCACTCGCGGCGAAACCCAGGCGCTGGTCACCACCACGCTGGGCACCGGCGAAGACATGCAGCGGCTGGAGCGCTTCGAAGGCGAAGCCAAGAAGCGCTTCATGCTGCACTACAACTTCCCGCCGTTCTCGGTGGGAGAAGTGGCGTTCCTGCGCGGCGCCGGACGTCGCGAGATCGGTCACGGAGCACTGGCCGAGCGCGCGCTTTTCGCCGTGCTGCCCGCGGAAGAAGATTTCCCGTACGCCATGCGCGTGGTCTCCGACATTCTGGAGTCGAACGGTTCGTCTTCGATGGCCACCGTCTGCGGCGGCTCGCTCAGCATGATGGATGCCGGCGTTCCGCTGAAGGCTCCGGTGGCCGGAGTTGCCATGGGCCTGGTGAAGGAAGGCGATGATTACGCCATCCTCACCGACATCGCCGGCGCCGAAGATCACTACGGCGACATGGACTTCAAGGTTGCCGGCACCAGCGATGGCATCACCGCGCTGCAGATGGACATCAAGATCATGGGCATCACGCCGCAGATCATGCGCGAAGCCCTGGCAGCAGGCCAAGCGCGGACGCCTGTTCATCCTCGACAAGATGAACGAGGTGATCGCCGAGCCGCGCACCAAGGTTTCAGCGAGTACGCGCCGCGCTTCTACACCCTGCAGATTCCGACCGACAAGATCCGCGACCTCATCGGGCCCGGCGGCAAGGTCATCCGCGGCATCGTCGAGCAGACCGGCGTCAAGATCGACGTCGAGGACTCGCGGCAAGGTGCAACGTCTCCTCCAGCGATCAGCGCAGCCGCGGCGAAAGCGCTGCAGATGATCGGCGACATCACGGCGACCGCCGAGGTGGGCAAGACTTATCTCGGCAAAGTCACGCGGCTGGCCGATTTCGGCGCGTTCGTCGAAATCATTCCCGGCACCGACGGCCTGCTGCACATCAGCGAAGTTGCCGAGCACCGCATCAAGGATATTCGCGACGAGCTGAAGGAAGGCGATCAGGTGCTGGTCAAGGTGCTGGCCGTCGAAGGCAACCGCATCAAGTCTGTCGCGCAAGGCCATCCTGAAGGAGCAGCGCGCCAAAATGGGCGGCGGAGAAGCGGCCCCAGTTGAAGGCGGCGAAGGCGGCGAATCCGGCGGCGGCGCTGGTTCCAGTGCGGTGACCTTCGAGGGGGACACGAGAAGGCCGACGAAGCCAGCGGTGAACCGAACTTCAATCGTGACGGCGAACGTCGCGAACATGCCGGCAGCCGGCCGGGAGGCCCGCCTCGCGGCGGACGCGGAGGCCGTGGCGGCTTCGGCGGCGGTGGCGGTCGTGGCGGCGATCGCGGTGGACGCGGTGGCGGCGGCGGCGGTCGTGGCCGCCGGTAGCGTAGCCGGACTTCACCGACCGTAACGTAATTTCAGTGATGTTCAAGCAAAAGGGAGAGCAGAAATGCTCTCCCTTTTTTGGTATCGTGGGACTACCGATGGCCACTGCTGATAAGGAGATTTACCAACAGCTATTGCTTGACAGTGGCCCTCCCACGTTAAAACATGTGCTCGTGGGGCTGTTTTAGTTGCGGCAAATCGGCAAGGAGGCAAAGCCGTGAACCTTAAACGGCAGTTTCCCGACTTGATCTTGCGGACTCTGCGCGTCGCGGCCATGCTCTCAGTGGCGACTGCGGGTGTATTCGCCCCGGCGGTCGCCATGGCTCAATCAGGACATGCCCAGAACATCCCAATAAGCCCAAGTTGGATAGAGAAGGTACTGCATAGTTTCGGCAGCGGGGCGGACGGGCAGATTCCCCAGGCCAGCCTGATTTTCGATGCGGCCGGCGATCTCTACGGCACTACGTGGGGAGGCGGCACGTGTGGGTCCGGGTCGGTATTCGAGTTGAGTCCCAACGGAAGCGGCAACTGGATGGAAAGCGTGTTGCATAGCTTCTGCTACAACGGCACGGACGGGTTTCAGCCCCTTGGCAGCCTGATCTTCGATGCGGCCGGCAACCTCTACGGGACGACCACGTACGGTGCACTTACGTATGGCGTGGGCTGCGGTGCGGTTTTCGAGATGTCGCCTAGCCAAGGCGGTGACTGGGCGGAGACAGTGCTGCATGGGTTCAACGGTTCAGACGGGTGCTTTCCCGCAGCAGGCCTGATCTTTGACGCCGCTGGCAATCTCTACAGCACGACGGAGCAGGGTGGTTTATGTCAAGGCTGCGGAACGGTATTCGAGTTAACGCCCAACGAGAGCGGTTGGACGGAGATGGTTCTACATTACTTCCAATACAACGATGATGGTTATTCTCCGCAAGGCGGGGTGATCCTAGATGCCGGTGGCAATCTCTACGGAACGACCGGCGACGGGACGGTATTCGAGTTGACACCCAACGGCGATGGCAACTGGACCGAAACGGTGTTGTTTAGGTTCGATGGCGCGGACGGGGAGAGTCCTGTCGGAGGCGTAATCTTTGATGCCGCCGGCAACCTCTATGGCACCACCGTAGGCGGCGGAGCTTATGGCTCCGGTACAGTATTCGAGTTGACACCCAACGGAGATGGTAGCTTGACGGAACTGGTGTTGCATAGCTTCGGAAACGACGGCACGGATGGATACTATCCGTGGGCTGGGCTGATTCTAGATGCGGATGGCAATCTTTACGGTACGACCGCCGCTGGTGGAGCTTACGGAGATGGGACTGTGTTCAAGCTTACGCGCAGCAATCATTTCCAGGAAACGGTGTTGCATAATTTCAACGGCACGGACGGGCGGTGGCCGCAGGCCAGCCTGATTTTCGATGCTGCGGGCAATCTTTATGGCACCACCGCCGTCGGTGGAGTTTACGACGGCGGAACGGTGTTTGAGCTGACGCCTGTCTATCCCTGCGTTAAGTGTAGCCACGGCCGGGTGCCCCGGGCCTCGCGGTTTTCGAGACCCAGGTAAATGCACGATGCAAACATCGTAGCTTCCGGGACTCTTCGATGCTGTGAGCTCGCGCCGCCATTGGGAATCCCTGCCAACCAGGATCGATGACGCTTGCTCCCAGGTCTCGAACCCCGCGAGACCCTGGCGCACCCGGCTATTCTCGGCCCAGTTCATCTTGGCTGCCACGCGTTATGCGGTGCGCAAGCTGAATGAACGCCAGAACAGCCACTCCTAAGAGGAGTGGAGCGTTCGAATTGCACATAAGAGTGAAGCTGAGTGCAACGACGAGGCCAACCAACCCGACTGCCTCTATCTTCTCCGGCTCACGCTTCAGATACCGTTTACACAGCAGTGCAGCAAGGCCAAGCAGCAACGCAAATTCAACGAACCACAGCCGTGGTCGAGTAACGGAAGAGCCGAAGGCCAGTGCAAACACGGTTTTGAGAGCTAGAAAGCCCATCACGCCAATAAGCCATTTGGCCCAGTGGCGAACAGTTGCAAACATCACTGTCGAAATAGCTAGCAGGCCACACGCTCCGAGAAGGCGGTAAATTGGCTGGTTGTAGTCGCCTTTTCCAAGGAGAAAGCCTGTGCTGCCAAGCAGTACGAAGATGAGTGCCAGCGCTAGCAAGACCCATCCGGCAAGGCGCAAGCCCGATTTGACCTGCTCACTGACGCTCCGCTCGTCTCGGATATTCACACCGCGATTGTAGCGGCCCTTTGTCTCCTGTGTCTGTGATGACTGTTGACAACAGGCAATTACACAAGCTGGGTGCCGGGTGCCCCGGGTCTCGCGGTTTTCGAGACCCGGGTAAATGCACGATGCAAACATCGTCGCTTCCGGGACTCTTCGTGCTGTGAGCTCGCGCCGCCATTGGGAATCCCTGCCAACCAGGATCGATGACGCTTGCTCCCAGGTCTCGAACCCCGCGAGAGCCGGGACACCGGGCTTGGATGCACCTCGAGAATGTTCGGTTCGCGACCCTAAGAGCGCCGGAGGCGCGCCATACATCTAGCCCACCGTGGAGCGTAGCGGAACGGTGGGTAGGCTGGCGTTGCGGATCCGCGCCCCGTAGGGTGCGCCGCCTCATCCCTCACCCGAAAACCGACGCTTTTGTTACGTACTCAAGCGCACGCTCGACGAATACGATGTCGGCGACCGGCGACACGCCACCATGGGCGAACGGCGGCGCCCCGTCCGGGGCGCGGGCTGAGGTGGCGAGCGTACCCAGCGTTCCGCCTTCGGCTCCACGCTGGGCTAAACTATGCCGCGCCTCCGGCGCTCGCAGTATCGCAACCCTGGCATTTCGGCCGGCGCACAAAAATCGTTAGAGATTTCAGTGGGGTGGCCGGGTGCCCCGGGTCTCGCGGTTTTCGAGACCCGGGTAAATGCACGATGCAAATCGTCGCTTCCGGGACTCTTCGATGCTGTGAGCTCGCGCCGCCATTGGGAATCCCTGCCAACCAGGATCGATGACGCGTCCTCCCGGGTCTCGAACTGCGCGAGACCCCGGGCACCCGGCGATGTACCAACAGTTACGATGACGGAATCGGTTGCTGCACCAGCAAGCCGATGATGCTCCACAATCTAGTTAGGCGCGAAGTATCCCGAGATGTCCAGGACCAACTGCGTGTAGCCTGCGGCGTAGGCATCGATGGAGCCATCCATGTTCGGCACGATTGCCATGTTCGAGGCGGTGAACCCGTCGTATGCGTTCAGGGTCGAAACCAGCGGTCGTGTCTCGCCGTCCGGCCACAGCGTGAGATACCCCAGCGAGCCGCTTGGCACCACCGTGGCGTTGAAGACGTATCCCGAAGAATTAGCTGGCAGCGCGCACGGACTGGCGGCGACATCTATCGTGAGTTCGCCGGTGAATGGCTGGCCATTGTTGTTGCGGCTGTCAAAAGCGCGGCAGGGTGCAACTGGATAGAACGAGTAGCCATTCTGTCCAGGAGCAGCGAAGTAGCCGTCGATGTCTACCACCAGATCGGTGGTTGCGTCCGGATAGACCGCGATCCCTCCGCCCGTACCCGCCGCAACAATCGCGGCGTTGGCAACCACTGTGGCCGTGGGATTGTTGAGGGTGGAAACTACCGGCTGGGTCTCGCCTGTCGGCCACACGGTCAGATATCCCAGCGGTTGACCCGCCGGATGGGGCGTCACAGTGAAGTTCATTGAGTAGGCTGCAACGTTCACACTCGAAGGGATGCAGTTGCTCTCCGGCAGGGGGAAGTCACGTTCCACCTGCGCCTGCAGGTATGGCCCGCCGAGATCACCGTTCGCACCGCGAGTATCGATCACCCGGCACGGCGTCAGGGGATAGAACTGCAAAGTCTGCGAGCCTGGCGTAGTGAAATAACCATTGATGTCGAGAATGACGTCTGCCGTATCGCTGGCATACACGCTGATTGCGTTACTTGCTCCCGCCGGCACAATCGCCGCATTTGCCTTGATGCGAGCATCGAGCGAGTTGAGCGTGGATGCATAGGGCATGCTTCTGCCCGCCGGCCAGACGGTCATGTAGCCCAAAGACTGGTGTGGTACCGCGGTTATGTTGAGCGAGTATGCCAGCGCGGTCGAGGGAACATTGCAACTACCAAGGCTGGGGACGAGAAAGTTCTGCCAGGTGCCACCCGAGACGGGAGTGCCTGTCAGCCGGGTGTCGAGCAGGCGGCACTCGGTCACAGTCATATATTGCACAGCAGGTGGTGTAGGGCCGGTAAGCTTGAAGACGGTACCAGAGTTGGTGCTCCCACCCTCCACGGTTATGCCATAGAAGTTCCCGTCGCTTCCCTGGATCATCCCGAGAGGACCCTGGCCATCGGCGCAATTCGCAAGCGAGCAGAACTGGTAGAGTGTGGTCAGGGTGCCGGGAGGGGAAAAGCGGAAAACCGTCCCTGCGTCGAGGATCAGACCTCCTCCTGCCGTCACCCCGTAGAAATTTCCATCCAGCGCCTGCAGCAAGGTCTCAGGAGATACCCCATCCATGCACCCGGCCAGCTTGCAGAAGTGGTAAAGCGACTGAAAGGTTCCGCTGGAAGTCAGACTATAGAGTGTGCCGCACATGTCTACGCAGTATTGCGTGTAACCGCCGGTGCCAGTCACGCCGTAGAAGATACCGTCCTTACTCTCCACCAGCCCAAGAGGAAACTCGCCATCGGCGCAGTATGGCTGGCTGCAAAACGTGTACAGCGTTGTCAGCGTGCCGTCGGACGTGAGTTTGAAGACTGTGCCGCCTGAGGTGCGAGGGAGTGAGGTGGTGCCGTATAGCGTGCCATCGGTCGCCTGCATCAAGCTCAACGGGAGCCCACCGTCGTCGCAGTTGGGTTGGGAACAGAATTTGTAAAGCGTGGTCAGGGTTCCCTGTGGAGTCAGCTTGAATATGGTGCCGCATGTTCCATTGCAGTAGTCGCTTTGGTTGCCTCCGTAGGCGGACGTGCCATAGAAGTTTCCATCCGAGCCTTGCAGGAAGCCGCCAGCAGGGATGGCGCCGTCGGCACAATTGGTCTGCGAGCAGAAGTTGTAGATGGTCTGAAACGCGCCGGTGGGGCTGATTCGGAATGCGGTGCCGCTATTATTCTGTCCGCCCGTTCCCGTGGTGCCGTAGAGGTTTCCGTCGGTCGCCTCCACCAGTCCTATGTTGGGAACCCCACCATCCGCACAATTCGCCTGCGAGCAGAAATTGTGCAGGACTACTTCCCGCGAAACGTATCCCTTAGCTCAGTGATTAACATCAGTTAGGGAGATGAAGATGACGAATGGGAAGCGGGCGCGATACACGCTGGAGTACAAGCAGGAGGCGGTTCGGCTGGTGGAGTCGGGCCAGAGCATAGCCGCCGCGGCACGCAGCCTGGGAATGGTAGATCAGACGCTATTCAACTGGGTGAAGGCCTCACGGGAGGGCAAGCTCAAGGGTGCGGACAGCGCTTCGAAGGTGAGCGCCGAGCAGATGGAGATGAGCCGTTTGCGGGCGGAGTTAGCGCGGGTCACGATGGAGCGTGACATCCTGGAAAAAGCGACGGCGTACTTCGCGAAAGGCCGCAAATGAAGTACGCCTTTATATACCGGAACAAGCGGGTGTGGCCGATCAGCGTGCAATGCCGGGTGCTACGGGTGAGCGCGGCTGGCTACCATGAACACTTTGTCCGCCGGCGAGAGATCGCGCAGCGTCGGCACCTCAGCGACGAAGCGCTGCTGGTTCACATCCGTGCCGTGTTTGCCGAGAACGGGGAGCCTACGGTTGGCCGCGCATCTGGAGGGAGCTGCGGGCCCAGGGCATCCGCGTGGCAAGCTGCGGGTGCAACGACTGATGCAGCGGAACGGTATCCGGGCACGCGGCAAGCGCCGTTTCCGGATCACCACCACGGACAGCCGACACGGCCTGCCGATTGCGCCCAACCTGCTGGATCGCAACTTCACCGCGGCGGCACCGAATCAGGTCTGGGTGGGCGACGTAACCTACATCGCAACCGACGAAGGATGGCTGTTTCTGGCAGTGGTCATGGATCTGTTCAGCCGCCACATCGTCGGTTGGTCGCTGCGTGAGCAGATCACCAGTGAGATCGTCATCGATGCCCTGCGGATGGCCTGGTTCCTGCGCTGCCCAGACCGCGAGGCCGGCCTGATCTTTCACAGCGACCGAGGCAGCCAGTATGCCAGCTACGAGTTCGCCAAGCTGCTGCAAAAGTGCGGGATTACACCCTCGATGAGTCGTAAAGGCAACTGCTGGGATAACGCCTGCAGCGAAACGTTGTTCGGATCACTCAAGGTGGAACGGTTGCACGGCCAGCACTTTGAAACCCGGCGCCAGGGCCAGGATGAAGCGCTCGACTGGCTGCACTGGTATAACCAAACCAGACTGCACTCGACACTGAACTATGTCAGTCCCATGCAGTTCGAACAAGACTCCGCGTCGAGCGCGGATGCATCCGCTAACCGACGCAACCGGCAACCAAAGCAGGCTATGGAAAAGCAGGAAAGCAAAAGAGCGCTTTCCAACTTTCCCACAGCCACGACGACTACGAAGTACATTCAGTTATGGGATACGGATTCTAGGGGCAAGGCCAACCGTGTACACCCCCGCACTGGTGAGTCGAAAAACTGTCCCCGACCCCAACCCTCCACCTTGCGTCATCCCGTACAAACTCCCGTCCCTTCCTTGAGCAATCGGGACTCTTGGCAGGGTGCCGTCTGTGCAGTTCGTCTGGGAACAGAAGCTATACAGGGTGGTGAGCGTTTGAGCAGGGCAAGTGGCTACCGTCGCGAGGGAAACCACCGCCGCGATCAGTATCACCTGGGCTAAGCCGCGTAACCCAAACGCAGGAAACTGTGCAGCACGCATGAGGTTCTCCGGAATCTCCCGTGAGATCGCGCTTCACGTAACCCAGGACTTGGCGAGTTTGACACCGTGAGGATCAGACCGTACCAAGACTCGTGGCCCTGGCAACAACTTACCGCTAATCGCGGCTATTGTCTGTGATTACTGTTGTAATCAGGCGTCTGCACAAGTTATACCGAACCCAGCATCGCAGGCGAAATTGCGGAGTAGCTGCCAACTGTAGGAGAGGACGCCGGTTGCCACGGGTCTCGCGTTTTTCGAGACCTGGGTGATTATGAGGCGACGGTGCGCGCGACCTCCCGGGTCTCGAACTGCGCGAGACCCGGGGCACCCGGCGCACCCGGCCAGAGATCTTGAGTCGAAAGTCACGGACGGGAGAGTGTCCGCTTCAACCCAGGTTAGGCCAAAAGCAGGCCGAACCTGGGGCACCCGGCGTTTTGCAGACAGAACGCTTCGCATGGCTTTTCGAGCTTGCATTTCCCGTGAACTGCCATGATGATTTCGGGGTGTCGCCCAGGAGCTAATGAATGACTACTTGCCGCAGAAACGTCCGGATTGCACTGTTAACCATGGTTGCAGTTGTCTTATTTGCAGGTGCAGCCCTTTGCCCAGCATCCGCGCAAACCCGCTACGAGTCGGTTTACAACGGCCACAGGATTATTATTCCGGCCTCCAGCATTCCCCAGCCGGGTCGCCCTCACACCAACTACTTTTTCGTGGACACCGACCAACCACCAGCGAATCCCGGCTCGGGTGACGAAACTCCCGGGTCACTGGCCTGCGTGTATAAGTTGGTAGCTGGAGCGGCCGGCTGTCCGATTGCCACCAGCACCACCGTGCCCACCGGTGGTATCGGCGCCATTGCCATCGTGGACGCCGGTTACTACCCGACCGCGCAGTCCGACCTGGACGCCTTCGACAGCTACTTCGGTATTCCGGCTACGACCATCACGCAGGTCTGGCCCACTCCGATACGGCCACCGGTTTACGGAGATTGGGAGGTCGAGGAAGCGTTAGATATCGAGTGGGCGCACGCCATGGCGCCGCAGGCCAAGCTATTTCTGGTGGTGTCGGCGCTGTGTAACACCCAGTCCTGCGCCACGGATCCGACTTGGCAAGCGGTGCAGCTCGCTGGATATCTGGTGGCCCAGAACGGCGGCGGCGTGGTGAGCATGAGCTTTGGCGATGCCGAGATTGCTCAGGAACTTAGCAACGATCAATACTTCACTACTCCGGGAGTGGTGTACTTTGCAGCCTCCGGCGATGGGGGACTTGGGGTGAGCGGCTATCCGGCAGCGTCGCCAAACGTGGTGTCGGTGGGAGGGACCTATTTCAACCGCGACAATAACGGAAACTTCAGCAGCGAGCAGTACTACACCGGCGGCGGCGGGGGCGACATCAGTCCCTATGAGCCGCGTCCCAGCTATCAGAATGGCATTGCCAGCATTGTAGGAAACCATCGCGGCTATCCGGACGTCGCGTCCGATTTTTGTTGCGCTCCCATTTACCTTGGAGGTTGGGGATCGGTAGGAGGTACGAGCTGGTCGTCTCCTACCTTCGCCGGCATCGTGAACGCGGCCGGCAGCCGGCAACCGTCGTCGGTGGCGGAGCTCACCCTGATCTATAGCGAGCTATTCAGTCCCATCAAGTACCATGCTGATTTTAACGACATCACCACCGGCGATTCGCGTTGCAAAGTCGGCTGGGACTTGTGCACCGGCGTGGGCTCTGCCAGGACCTACGCCGGCAAGTAAGCAACTTGACGGTTATCCCGGGTCTCGAAAAACGCGAGACCCGGGGCACCCAGCTCAAGGACTGTTCTTCGCTCCGCTGATCTCGTGTGGTTCGAGTTCCCGGGTCTCGAAAAACGCGAGGTCTATGGGACGACTGTTGCCAGTGGTCTGTCGAGCGGAGGCACAGTTTTTGAGTTAACGCCGGCCGATGGCGGCTGGATCTTTAACACTCTTTACAACATTACGAACTGTCCGCGCTGCGGCGGCGGTCCCGAAGACAAGCTGGTTATGGATGCCTCCGGCAACCTATACGGCACAACTTACGCAGGCGGCGCGAATCAGCTGGGTTCGGTTTTCAAGCTGACTCCCTCCGACAACGGTTGGGTCTTTACCTCGCTGCACGACTTCACCGGCGGCAGCGATGGCAAGGATCCTTACGGCCCCATCCTCGATGCCAATGGCAATCTCTATGGCACAACAAACTTCGGCGGAACTGGCAATAACGGAGTGGTGTGGGAGATCACGCCGTAAACGCAGATGTCCATTGTCGGCCCGGCTAACCTGGGATCAAGAATGTCCACTGGTGCCCCAGAGCCTGCCCTGAGCCAGCGACGTTCCTTCGGAACGTCAGTGATGACAGAAACTAAACGAGTTACCTGTTTAGCCTCTGGAGGGCCTCTCGAAGGGTCCCGCGTTTTTCGAGACCTGGGCGGTTATACCGCGACGATGCGCGGGTTATCCCGGGTCTCGAAATACGCGAGACCCGGGGCACCCAGCGAATAATCTGCCGTCAGCTGCGGGGAAGATTCGGGTTTACCGGTTGGAGCCAAGCTTGAGGCCCAGAGCTTGGGCAATTTCGTCGGGTGTTCCATGGAGGGTGCGTTGCCGAATTTTCTTGCTGCGCAAACCTTCGGGTACGGTCACAGGACGCTTCCACAACTTCGAAAGTGAGTAGGCGCACGCTTCCAGGTTTCCCGCTAGAGTCAACGCCGGAATTTTGTGGTTTTCCACCACCCTGCCCGTACCCGACGTAGTCAAGTAGCCGCCTGCGCCGTCCGGACACGTTACCGACCAGGTGCACGTAGCCTTAATCGGGCAATTACACGTGAATCCGCACCTCGCCGAGTCGTATTTTAAAAATGTGCTACCGCACCTCGCGTCTACCATCGCCATGGAAACTCCTTGCCAGCGTAAACGTTGAAAAAGAAAATGGGCGCGAGATTACCACAGTTGTTCTGTCGAGTAAATCACCAATTACCGTTCCCGCGGACGTTCTTGTTAATCTCCGTTCCCGTGTAAGCTGCCCCGGTGCCCCAGAGCCTGCGCTGAGCTTGTCGAAGGGTCTCGCCCCTCTTTTGGGCTAACCTGGGATCAAGAATGTTCGCTCCGCTCAAGAGCTCTTCTTCGCTCCGCTGATCTCATGCCGTCCGAACTCCCGGGTCTCGAACTGAGCGAGACCCGGGGCACCCAGCGGTTATGAGCAAAGCCTCCGCTGGAGGACTTGCGCAATCGGTGGTACAGTACGGCTCGCCGCAAAGCCTGGCCTACGCACAGGCTTTGCGGGGGAGGACCCGAATGACACAGCCATCGCAGCCGCCGCCAACGTCCTGCAGCATCCGAGTGAGGCGAACCCGATTAGCGTTCGCCGTAATGCTCGCCCTCGCCGTCGTGCTAGCTATGCCGCAGCGGACGTATTCGCAGACCTTCAAGGTGGTGTACAACTTCCAGGGAGTATCGGGCGGCTTCTATCCCACCAGTGGCGTCAGCGTGGACCGCGCCGGCAATCTCTACGGCACTACTCAATATGGCGGCGCCGGGACCGCCTGCTACCTGAACTGCGGAATCGTGTTCAAGCTGACCCGGCAGGGCTCGGGCTGGCTGTTTAACCCGATCTATAGTTTCAAGGGAGGCAGCGATGGGGGCAGTCCCAACGCGCGGCCCATCGTTGGCCCTGACGGCAGTCTGTTTGGCACCACCAGCCAGGGCGGAGGGTCGGGATGCTATGGGATGGGTTGCGGCACGGTCTTCAACCTGCGGCCGCCGCAACGCGCCTCCGGCCGTGCCCTTGCTCCCTGGGCGGAATCGGTCATCTACAGGTTTCAGGGAGGCAGCGATGGAGGGGGGCCGCAAGACGCCGACCTCGTCTTTGACCAGGCCGGCAATCTCTACGGCACTACGGAGTTTGAGGGCGGCAGCGGGTGCTCTGACCATTGCGGCACGGTGTACCAGCTGACCAAGTCCAACGGCACCTGGACGGAGAGCACGCTGCACGTCTTCGGTCAGACTGGGGATGGCGACCAACCCTGGGCAGGAGCGGTCTTCGATCGGGCCGGGAACCTTTACGGCACCACTTCAACGGGCGGCGCGCACCGCTCGGGGGCGGCGTATGAGTTGATACGCTCCGGCTCGGGCTGGTCGGAGCAGGTGTTGTACAGCCTCCAGTCGGCAACTGACGGAGCCTACCCTTACGCTGGCTTCATCCTGGATGCGGCGGGAAATCTCTACAGCACCGCTTGCTGTAATGGCGCGATGGCGGACGGTTCGGTGTACGAGTTGACGGCGGCCACTTGGACTTTCAACCTGCTCTACGCCCTGGGCGCGGCGGGCACAGGTCAGGGGCCGGAAGGAGGCCTGGTCATGGATTCGTCCGGAAACCTGTATGGGACGGCAAGCTCCGGTGGCGCCTATGGCTTTGGTGCGGTGTTCAAGTTAAGCCAAGGCGCAGGCGGATGGACCTACACCTCGATCCACGATTTCTGCGCGGGCGGCTATCCTCCGTGCAGCGATGGCTATACGCCTTCGGGGAATCTGGCCATGGATAGTTCCGGGAATCTCTACGGAACCACCGCCAATGGCGGCGCCCACGGCGGCGGCGTGGTGTACGAAATCACACCGTAGGCGGGCCAGCATCCTCGCCCGGTGCCCCAGGTTCGCCCATCTTTTGGGCTAACCTGGGATCAAGAATGTTCGCGCCGCTCAAGGGCTGTTCGTCGCTCCGCTGATCTCGTTCCGTCCCAGCTCCCGAGTCTCGAACCGCGCGACCCGAGGCATTCCGGCTGGCATTCAAGGGCACTGCTTTAAAGCATCTTTCAGCTTCCCTTGGCTCTGTTTTTTGATGAGGGCATCAAGAGGTTTCGCCTTCGCGTCTGGCTTTTGCTGCAGGATAGCTTGGTACGTCTTCAGCACACTTTCAACCGCGGCGAGAGCTGTTGCCTTTCCATCGGCGGCTTTATTGGGATTCTCGATCTGGAACGCGCCGCTCGCGATCATGTATTGTCGAGTGATCGTGTGGGCGTACACGTACTTCATTCCATTGAACTCGGTCAGAAGAGCCGGGCACAGCGCCACGTGAAAATCGTGGGCGTCGCTCATCTGGTTGATGCTGCTTCGCCCTGTTGGCTGACGCTGGCATCCAGCGGACTACTCTCCAGCTTGTGCGTAACCTCAACCCACTGCATGCGTTCTTCGGGCGTGGATGTGTCCTGCGCTGAAGCGGTCGCGCACACGATTGAGATAATGGACACAACAAGTAGAGAAGCTAGAGCCGTGTATCTGTTTTGCATCCCACCTCCTAACCGACCAGTACCCAACTCTACTGGGTAGGTGTTGAAAAGAGGCGATTACACCACTCATAGCAAGAAAGGTCGGTGACAGAGGTCACGAGCGGACGGTTTGTCGAACCTCCCGGGTCTCGAACGGCGCGAGACCCGGGGCACCCGGCAAAAGCTCAAAACGCATCGCTTCATGACCCAGAACAGGATACCTCGCCTAAACAGGCGATTGCATAAGCTATACCGAAACGGGTCGGCCGGCATCACTTGGGATGGGGAATCACCGAGAGGATAACGTACTCGTCGCCTTCGATCTTGAAATAGAATCTCCACCCTCGGGTCACCCTGCACCGCCACACATCCAGGCTCTCGCTATATTTTTTGGCGTGAAGGGAAGGATGTCGGAGATTGGCAAGCAGGAAGCGCAACTGTTTGGCGAAGGCCTTGCGAACCGATACCGGCAAGGCGGCATAGTCTTTCTCCGCCCTTTCGGTAAAGCGCAGCTTCATCGTCTGGGCTTCTTGGCGCGGCGTTTGGCGCGTCTCTCCAGTGCCTCAATCGCATCTTTGGCGTTAGCGTAAGGTCCGTGAGTCCGGCCCCGTTTGAGGTCTTCCAGACCTTCCGCAAGGTGCCGGTCAACCAGGCTTTTGGGGGTAAAGGTGATTTTCCCCTGCTCCACCCTGGCTTCCAGGAGATCGCCAATTTCCACCCGGACTTGCTCGCGAATGTGCTGCGGAATCACGATCTGAAACTTATTCTTTACCGCGACTATATCCACCCCGCACCTCTCGTTGGCATGTGTTCAACTGTTGAACAGTATAACTGGAAGACTCTCGATTTGAAAATGGTAAAGCGATAACTTGCAGGCTCCATGCGGCTCGTGCGACAGTGACGCGTGGCGCGGTTCACCTTCTTCATCGGCAAGGGCGGGGTTGGCAAGACTACGATTTCTTCTGCCTATGCCATCCATCGCGCCGCCGCTGGGCCCGAGCGAAAATTTCTGCTGCTCTCTACTGACCCGGCGCATTCGCTCGGCGACATCCTGAAAGCTGAAGCTGGGCGACCAGCCACGGCGCATTCCCAAGGCCGGCCGCCTGTGGTGCCGCCAACTCGACAGCGCCCGCCAGATCCAAAGCTTCCTCAAGCGCGAACGCGACGATCTGCTCAACCTGCTGAATCAGGGCAGCCTGTTCACCCGCGACGAACTGGAGCCGCTGCTCGACACCAGCCTGCCGGGAATGGCCGAAGTGGCGGCGCTGCTGGCGATGGATGAGTTGCTGGCTTCGGACTACGACGAGATCATCGTGGACACCGCGCCCATGGGCCACGCCATCCGCCTGTTCCAGATGCCGGAACATTTCGCGCGCTTTCTGGAGGTGCTGGAGATTGCCGCCTCGCGCGATGCGGTGCTGGCGCGGCACTTCGGAGGCAAGCTGCATCGCGAGCCGGCGCTGGAGCGCTGGTCGCGGATGTTGGAGCGACTGCAAGCGGCGCTGGCGGTGCAAGGCTCGAAGCTGGTGCTGGTGACTACGCCGGAGCCGTTCTCGCTGAACGAAGCCAGGCGCTCGGCAGACGCCTTTGCCGGCCGGAAGATGGATGAGGTTGTGCTGAACCGCGCCGTGGCGAATGCCGGGAGTTGCGCGATCTGCAAAATAAAAGCCGAAGAAACTCGGCGAGCGCGGACATTCCTCGCCCGCAACTTCCGCGGCGTCACCGTGCTCACGGCTGAGGACGCCGCCGGACCGATTCTCGGCGTGCCGCAACTGCGCGGGCTGGCTGTACATATCTTCGACGGCAAGAGCCTGCCGGAACCCACGCCGCCGAAATCTTCCGCATCGCCTCGGCTGAAGAAGGTCAAGTGGCCGGCGCTGCAACGGCCGTTGACGTTGACCTTAGGGAAGGGCGGCGTCGGCAAGACGACCATCTCGGCGGCGCTGGCCAGCCATCATCGCTCGCAGGCGCCGAGTGAGCGGGTGACGGTGTGTTCCATTGATCCCGCGCCGTCGCTCGACGATGTGTTCGAGGCGAAGGTCGGGGAAGCGCCGCGCGCGGTCCTCGGTGATCCCAAACTGCGGGCCGTCGAACTGGATGCGATGGCGGAATTCGCGCGCTGGTCGCAGCGCATCGGCCAAAGTCTGGATGAGGCGATGACCGGCGAGCAGCAGGGAATTCATGTTGACCTCAGCCTGGATCGCCGCTTTCTGCGCGCGCTGCTGGATGTGGTGCCGCCGGGGGTGGACGAAATCTTTGGCATCTTTCGCATCCTCGAACTGCTGGACGAGAGCGAGCGCGTGGTGATTGACATGGCGCCCACCGGTCACGCGCTGGAGTTGCTGCGCACGCCGCAGCGGCTGCTTGGATGGGCGCGGGCGTTGTTGAAAACGCTGGCGGCGCACCGTACACTACCCATCGCTCAGGACGCGGCGGTCGAGATTGCGAGCCTGTCGCAGCGGGTGCGGGAGCTGGCGACGCTGTTGGTGGATGGCCGGCGTTGCGCCATCATGGCGGTCACGTTGGCCGAACCGTTGCCGGACTTCGAGACGGTTCGGCTGCTGCGAGACCTGGCGCGAATGAAGAGCCCGGTTGCGGCAGTGTTCGTGAATCGGGTGCTGATGGCGCAGCGCTCCGGCTGCCGCCGTTGTACTCTAAAGATGCGGTGGCAGAACGCGTCGCTGGCGAGCATGCGCCGGCGGCTGCGTGGCGTGGACATCTATATTGCTGCGGACATGGGCGGCCCGGTAGCAGGCCGAGCGGGGCTGAAGCAGTTTACGAGCGAACTATGGCAGCTAGGGTGAAGACCAAGGCGAAGCCGGCAAAGAAGCGGCCGGCGAAGAAGCGGCCGGCGAAGAAGCGGCCGGCGAAGAAGCAGCCGCCAAAGAAGCGTCCGGCCAAGAAGAGCCCGGCGAAGCCTCCGCAGGACGACCGCGCGCTCTATCTTTATGCTATCTCCCGGCCGCCACGCGGAGCAGCGCCGGCGATCGCGGCCGAAGGCATTGATGGCGACGCCGTGGTGGAGAGCCTGGTGTGCGAAGGCCATCTCTGCTGGGTGAGCCGGGTGCCGCAAGCCGGCTTCGCCGACGATTTGCCGTCGCGCATGGAAGACCTGGAGTGGCTGGCGACCGCCGGCCTGCGACATCAGCGCGCGGTTGCGGCCATCGCTGAGAGATTGCCGCTGTTGCCGGCGCGCTTTGGCACCGTCTTCCTCGGCGAGAGTTCTCTGGGCCGGCACCTGCGTGACCGCAAAGGCGCGCTGGGTCAGGCTTTCAGGCGAGTGGCCGGCGCCGATGAGTGGGGCGTTAAGGTGTTCGGCCTTCCGCAGCAGCAGAGTAAAGTTGCGGCCGACACCGGCGGCCTCAGGCTCCGACTACCTGAAGCGCAAAGCCGTGCAGCTCAAGCCGCGCTCCAAGCCCATGGACGAGAGCCTGCGCAAGTTTATCGCCGAGCTGTCGAAGCTGGCGGTGGCGACCAGTCCCGGCGGCAAGGCCAGCGCCGGACAACCGAATCTGGAATGGCACGGTTCGTTCCTGGTGCGCCGCACCCAGCGCGCAAAGCTGGAGAAGCTGCTCGCCAAATACGCCGAGCAGTGGCGTGAGTCGCGCCGCATTGATTGCAGCGGCCCCTGGCCACCTTATTCTTTCGTCGGCGATCATGTCCGCTGAACCCACCATCACGACGCTATCCATCGAGGGCGACAGCGACGTCTCGCTGCTCGACATCCTCGACCACGTGCTCAATGCCGGAGTGCTGGTGCATGGCAATCTGGTGGTGTCGCTGGCGGGCGTGGACCTGCTGTATGTCGGCCTGACGCTGATCATCACGTCGGTAGAGACGGCGCTGCGCCATATCGAACCGATGAACGTTCCATCCACTCCGCAAAAGCGCCCGGTGACGCGCTAGTGCCGCTACTCATCTACTGCGTAACCCGGCCGGATACGGCGGTGCCGGTGGGCGCGGGTGTCTTCGAGGCGGAAGTGGTGTCGCGCGAGCTTTCCGGGCTGCGAGTGTACTGGAGCGCGATGGACGATCCGGCGGAGCGGCTGGGTGATGCGGAAAAACTGAAGCAGGCCGCGCTGGAGTTCCACCGTGTGCTGCGCGAGATTCTGAAAGTATGCTCGCCGATTCCGTTTCGCTTTCCCACGCTGGTCGAAAGCGAAGAGGCGCTGGAGCAGCATCTGCGCGAGGAGGGCGAAGTTTATCGCGGCGCACTGGAGCGAGTCGGCGACGCGGTGCAGTACGAGATGATCGGCAGTTGGCCCGATGCCGAGCAAGGCGATACCGCGACTCCGGTGAGCGGCAAGGAGTATCTCAAGCGCAGGCAGGAAGCGATGGCGCGAATTGACGCACTCGACAGCAAACTGAAACGAGTGGCCGGCTCGACCGTCCGCGAGTGGCGGCAGCGCCAGGACCGCCGCACCCATCGCTGGTTCGCTCTGGTGCCGCGCGAGGCGCGCGAGCAGTTCATCGCCGCGCTGAAGAGCGCCGGCCCGTCCGAAGGCCTGCGTCTGCGGCTCACCGGACCGTGGCCGCCATCGGAGTTCATCACCCCACAGGTGAATCATGGACACGCCTAATCCGCTCTCGCCGAAGGAAGTGGAAGAGGCGGTTGCGCAGCTTCGCCAGCAGCTTCAGGGCGTGACCCAGCAATCGCTCGAGCGCATTGACTGCTCGCCGGAAAGCGTGGAACAGGGCCTGGCCAAGCTGGTTTTAGGCCTGATCGAGATGTTGCGGCGCTTGCTGGAGCGGCAGGCCATCCGCCGCATGGAGGGCGGCAGCCTGACCGATCAGCAGGTCGAAGACATGGGCCAGACCCTGATGAAGCTGGAAGAAAAGATCCGCGAGCTGGCCGAGGAGTTCGGGCTCAAGCCCGAGGACCTGAACCTCGACCTGGGGCCGCTGGGCAAGCTTCTCGAGTAACCTGCCTCTCTGGCCTACCGGAAAAAATTTGCGAAATCCAGGCACCGCCCGGGCAACCCGTCTGCATCCAACCCGCCAGGAGAAGGACTGGCTGCTTAAGGCCGGTCTCGCCACTTTTCAGGGTTGCGCTTACCGGTTCGGAAATTGACACTCACTTCCGGCTCCGCTAGGATACTGCCCTTGCGTCAAAGGTGGTGGGGACCGCGCTTTGACCACTCCGCACTCTCCTAAATTCCGAAGATCACTCATGGAACGTGTACCGACTGTTTCAGGAACGGCCAATCTGCTCGACATCCTGGACCGGGTGTTGGACAAAGGTCTGGTCATTGCCGGCGATGTTCGTATCTCGCTGGCCAACGTCGAGCTGCTGACCATACGCATCCGTCTGCTGGTGTGCTCAGTGGACAAGGCCGAACAGATCGGCCTCAACTGGTGGAAGTTCGATCCCAATCTGACGCACCAGGCGGTAGCGGCGGAAAGCACGCGCCGGCAACTGCCGCGCTCGGCGCCCGGTACCGATCCGGCTGCCAAGACGACGGTAAGAAAAAAGTCGGTGCGAAAAGCAGCAAAGCGATAGCAGGGTTGACATAGCGCCAACAGGAGGATTCTGAGATGGCTGTCGAACGGGTATCGGGCGGATCGAGTTTGATCGATGTACTCGATCGAGTCCTGGACAAAGGTATTGTCATCGACGCCTGGGTTCGCATCTCTCTCGTAGGTATCGACCTGATCACCGTGGAGGCCCGTATCGTGGTGGCCTCGATTGATACCTATTTGAAATATGCCGATGCCGTTGGTCTCACCGGGCTGGTTTCGCGTCCGCAACTGGAGCCGGGTGAAGAAGAGGTCACCACGGTGGAAACCACGCGCCGGCCGAGTCGCGCACGGGCACGGCGCACCGCCGTGCGATTGTAAGGGAGGGTCGCGCCCAGGAGCAGTAGATGGCTACTCCCCACATGCGGATGCGGGCAGACATTCCCGAATCGCCAGGGAAGCGCAAACGCTCCTCTCGCCGCCTGCTGGATGCCGACCGCAGCTACGAGATTTTTCCCGTGCTGCTGGAGGAGATCGTCGCGCTGGGTCATACCCGCGCCTTTATCGGCCGGGTCAATTTCGATACCTCCGAGATTGCTCCGTCGGCTTCGCTGAATTGCTCCCGCACTTTTCTGCGGCGCTTCCAGTCCTCGCTCTACGCCATGGAGAATCCGCTGGTGCGGGTGTTGCACGGCTTCGAACCCGAACTGGTTCCTTCCAAGACTAAGCGCGAAGGCGCGCTCTACTACCATCCCCTGGTGTATCGCAGCAAGGCCGCCTGCTGGGAGGCCGAGCGCACCCGTGACGGACACTGCCTGGCGCTGGACAACTTCCGCAATCGCCGCCGCTGGCTACAGCAGAACCAGGTCTGCACGCTCTGCGACCTTCAGGGCTACGCCGCCGTCATCGTCACCGAGCTCAGGCCCGGCGCCGGCGATGCCGACATCACCGATTTGCAGGCGCTGATCGAAATGGCCAACCTCTGCATGGCCCGGCTGTACAAAGCCGAACATTATTACCAGCGCATGAGCGGCATGGAGCTGATGGTCTCGCAGATGCAGACGGTGATGGAGAGCATGACCGATCCGGTCATCCTCACCGATACTCAGCACCGCGTGATCACCCAGAACAAGGCAGCCGAGCGCTTCTTCAAAGTTCCCGACCAGGTCAGCGAAGGCCGGGTGCGGGCGGTCGAACTGAACAATATGCTGTTCTCGGCCGCGCTTTCGTCCATGGCGGTCTCGGGCAACGACTCCTCCCGCGACATGACCCTGGTGGACGCCATCGAAGGCGAAGAAGTGTTGTTCGAGGCGGTGTCGGCGCCGAGCTTCGGAAGGGAAGAGCGGCGCACCGGCATGGTGACGGTGCTGCGCGACGTTACCGATCTGCGGCGCGCCGATGAAGAGCTTCGCGCCAACTATGAAAGGCTGAGTGAAGCCGAAGAGGTGGTTCGCCAGGACCGCGACCGCCTGAACCTGATTATCGAGAACGTCGGCGATCCCATCGTGGTGTGCGACAGCGACGCCAAGCCGGTGCTGATTGATCCGCTGGCGCAGGAGTTGTTCGGCACGGAGAAGAGCCGCACCCCTGTACACATCCGCAACCAGGCCAAGTTCGATGCCTACGTCACCAAGTTCACCTACTCGTTTTCCGACCGCGAAAGCGCTCCCTTGCAGTTGACCCATCCCTTTTCGCAGCAGGAAGTGGACTACGATGCCCGCTCCGGCAAGATTTACGACGAGCGCGGCCTGGTGGCCTACACCGTGACCGTGCTGCGCGACCTGACGGCAGTCCGCCGCCTGGAGCAGTTGAAGATGGAACGGCGCATGCTGGAGATGGAGAAGTTCGCCGCCGCCGGACGCCTTGCCGGCAGCATCGCGCACGAAGTCAACAATCCCATGGAGGCCATCAAGAACTGCATCTTCCTGCTGACCGATCAGATCAAGCCGGAGGCAGGGCCGGTGTATGACATCTTGAAGGCGGAAACCGAGCGCATCGCCCGCATCGTGCGGCAGATGCTGGGCCTGTACCGCACCAGTGAGCAAATCGGTAACTTGGACGTCAACACTGTGATCGAAGACACCCTACTGCTGTTTGCTCGTCAACTCGATCGCGCCGGGGTTCGGGTGGAAAGGAGGATGAGCGACCTGCCGCCGGCGCTGGGTTCTGCCGACCAGATTCGCCAGGTGCTATCGAATTTGGTGGTGAACGCCAAAGACAGCATGACGGAAGGCGGAGTGCTGCACCTGCGCACCAGGCTATTCCGCCTGGGCGAGGTAAAGGAGATGATTCGCGTGGTGGTCGCCGACAGCGGCAGCGGTATTGCCAGCACCATGTTGCAAAACATGTTCGAGCCCTTCGTCACCACCAAAGGCGAGCGCGGCACCGGCCTGGGGCTATGGATTGTGAAAGGCATCGTGGAGAACCACGGCGGTAAGTTGCGGGTTCGCAGCCGGCTGGGGAAGGGCACGGTATTTACCATCTCGCTGCCCGCGGTTCGATAGGAAATTCGTCATGACTGGTCACAAAAGCCGATTACTGGTGGTGGACGACGAGCCCAACGTGCTGGTGACCTACCGCATGATCCTGCGGCAGCAAGGCTACGAAGTAAGCGCGGCGATTTCGGCGAAGGAAGCGAGAAAAGTGCTCTCCGCGGAGGAGATTGATCTGTTACTGTGCGATTTGTCGCTGGAGCAGCAGGAAAACGGATTCGACGTTATCGATTACGCCCGGCAGCAAAATCCTAAGATGCCGGCAGTGTTGCTGACCGGCTACGCCACCCGGGAAGCCAATGATCGGGCCCAGGAACTGGGCATTCCGGTGCTGTTCAAACCGATAGACATTAAGCAGTTGCTGGCTACCATCGCCGACCTATTGAGGAAAACGGATGAGCAACGCCAAGCGGCCGACTAAGAAGCCGACTAAGAAAAAGCCGCCGACTAAAGCGGTGAAGCAAGCGCCAGCCACGGCGGTCAAGAAGAGCGCCCCGCGCAAACCGGCTCCGCAGCGGCCACTGCTGCCACCACCCTTGGAAGAGCGCGTGACTGAGCCGCGGACGGTCCTGACCACAGCGTTATGCGGCCGGCCCGGTGGCAGTGCCTGACATTCGCCAGGAGGGCCGCTACGTGTACGGCATCATCCAGTCGAAGGAGCCAGTCTCCTTTGGCAGGATGGGTATTGGCGGCACCGGCGAGCTGGTGTACGCGGTCACCCACGGCGATATCTCGGCCGTCGTCAGCCGCACCGCGGTGTTCATCTTCGATCCCACGCGCGAGAACGCCCTCGCCCACGAGCACGTCATCGAGACGGTGATGAAGTCGCACACCATCATCCCCATGAGCTTTGGCACCGTCTTTCGTACCGACGACGATATTCGCGAGGTGCTGCGCAGCATTTATCCGTCGGTGAAGGACGTGCTGAAGCAAATGGCGGGCAAGGTGGAGTTCGGTCTAAAGGTGAATTGGGACCGCGACCAGGTGGTGGACGAATTCAAACGCGACCATGACGAGATCCACCGCTTTCACCAGGAAATTACCCGCAAGCATCTTCAGTCCACGTATTTTGCCCGCATGCAGCTTGGCCGCATGATCGAAAAGGCGCTGGCCGAGCGCTCGGCCGAATATGTGCGCGAGATCTACGAGGGCCTGCGCGCCATCTGCGTCGCCTCGCGCGATAATAAGCCGATCGGCGACAAGATGATCATGAACGCGGCCTTCCTGATCGAGCGCGAACGGGAGAGCGAGTTTGACGCCGCGGTGAACCGCATCGCCCGCAAGTTCGGCGATCGCCTGAATTTCAAGTACACCGGCCCATGGCCGCCGTATAACTTTGTGAACATCCGGTTGAAGCTGGAACCCAGCAGCTCCACCTGAGGCCGAACCATGCTCCTGATTGACGATCTGCTGTTGTCGCCCATCGCCGGGTTCAAGTTCATCCTGCGGACGCTGGCCCGCACCGCCGAGGAACAGTACACCGACGACGCGCCCATCAAGGAGCGGCTGCTGGAATTGCAGACCCTGCTGGAGGAAGGCTCCATCACCGAAGACGAATACGTTGAGCAAGAGCGGGCCATCCTTACGGAGCTGCGCGAAATCCAGGAGCGCCGCATGCGCATGGCCGGCATCTCCGCCGAGGAAGCCGAACGAATGGGACGGCCGATGATGGAATTGGCGGTGCCGGTGCTTCAGGCCGAGGCTGGCTCCCACGCCGAACCTCTTCCCACACCGACGAAGCGCAAATCGCGAAAGCGCAAGCAATAACTCATCTGCCCTTTTCTGAGTCGCGAGACAAACCCTGCACATCTACGACGGGTAAGGAGACAGATCATGAAGATTACAGTTACCACTCCTACCGGCCACATCGGCAGCAAACTCGCCAACATACTTCTCGACCGCAAGTCCGACGTCACGCTGATCGCCCGACATCCGGAGAAAGTGAAAGATCTAGCCAGTCGCGGTGCCAAGGTCATCGCTGGTGAGCATAGCGATCCCGCGGTGCTTGAGCAGGCGGTGCGTGGCGCCGACGCACTGTTTTGGCTGACGCCTGCGGAGATGACCTCACACGATCCGTTGGGCACGGCCCGCCGCATGGCGGATGCTGCAGCCAGCGTAATCCGCGCGCATCCGGAGCTGCATGTGGTTGAGCTTTCGAGTGCGGGAGCATTCCTGCCGAGCGGCACCGGGCCGATTGTTGGACACCACGACACAGAAGAAAAGTTCCGCGCTGCCGGGAAGAACATCGTCTCGCTGCGCCCAAACGAGTTCATGGAGAACATATTTTTCTCCATGCCGACGATCATTGGACAAGACAGCATCTACACTACTCTGCCGGGATCGGTGAAAGCGCCGCTGGTTGCCACGCAGGACATCGCCGAGGTTGCCGCCGAGTTTCTGCTCAAGCCGATCGACGGCCATCACGTGATCGATATCGTGGGCCCGCAGGAGATTTCGTTGGACGAGTGGGTTCGCATCGCCGGACAGGCCAGGGGGAGACAAATCCGCGTGGTCACCGTCCCGGGCGACACCTTGAAGGCCGCCATGAGCCAGGGCGGAATGTCGCCGGAGATGGCAGCGCTGCTGGTTGAAATGGAAGAGGCCTACCCCAAAATACAACAATTCAAAGGCGACCAGAAGCGCACCGGCAAGATTACCTTCTCGCAATTTGCCCGCGAGGTGTTCGCGCCCGCATATAAAAAAGCCGTCCAGTCGGCGGCCTAGTCAGTTCGCAGTCCGGCACATCGGGGAGTCCGATGTGTCGGACTGGCGGCAACTCTCGGATCGCCCCAAGCCCTCGTGTAGCGACCTCCCAGGTCGAGCGACTCAGCATATTTCGCGTAGGATACATGGGGAGACAGGAACGCAAAACGAAACTCCCGGATCAGGGGATCTCCGCAGCCGGCCGCTTCGTGTTTGGCATCTCCCCGCCGCTCGCGTACCATGGAAGCTATTCCTGCTGCACACCATATGAAATCCCTTCGCGCCGCTGTTCTAGCTGCACTTGCCGCCACTTGTCTGTTTGCCTTTTCACAGAACCCAACCCAGAATCCGGGCAAGCCGCCCACCAGCGCAGACGCCGACGCCGGAAGCGCCCAAGCCGCCGAGCGGAACGGCGCAGACGCCTGCTCCCACGCCTCCCGATTACTCGCAGGAAGCCTTCGTCACCGAGCGCTACCACACCACCATGCGCTTCGAAAACGACGGCACCGGCCGCGAGCAGCTCGACGCGCGCATCAAGATTGTGAGCGAGAGCGGCGTGCAGGCCCTGGGACAGCTCAAGGTCGGCTACAGCCAGCTCAGCGACAACCTTGACATCGTTTATGTGCGCGTGATCAAGCCGGATGGCAGCGTGGTCACCGCCCAGCCCTCGGCGGTACAGGACCTGACGATGGCGGATGCGCCGGTGTACTCCGACTACCACGAGAAGCACATTAGCGTGCCATCGCTGCGGCCGGGCGACATTCTGGAATACCAGTTCGTGCGCACCATCGCGCACCCGCTCAGCCCCGGCCAGTTCTGGACCAGCTACAAATTCAGCGATCACGGCATCGTGCTGGACGAGCAGTTGGAGATCAACCTCCCCAAAGACCGCGAGATCAAGCTGAAGACCAAGCCCGGCTACGACGCCAAGATCACCGAAGAGGGCGACCGCCGCATTTATCGCTGGACCCACAGCAACCTGACAGACAAGGACGACGACTCGCTGGCGGCGAAAAAGAAAAAGAAGAAGAAAAAGCTCTCGGACGACGAGCGCGTCCCCAGCGTCCAGCTTTCGACCTTCAAGAGTTGGGAGGAGTTCGGCGGCTGGTACGCTTCGCTGGAGAAGGACCGCCGCCAGCCGGACGCCGCCGTTACCGCCAAGGCCAAAGCGCTGATCGCGGGCAAGACCGACGACATGGCCAAGGTGAAGGCGCTGTATGACTACGTGTCGCGCAACTTCCGCTACGTCAGCCTGTCGTTTGGATTGGGCCGCTATCAGCCGCATGCTGCCAGCGAGGTGCTGGACAACGGCTACGGCGATTGCAAGGACAAGAACACGCTGCTGGCGTCGCTGTTGAAGGCGGCAGGATTCCAGGCTACCTCGGTGCTGATCGGCACGCAGATCAAGCTCGATCCCGACGTGCCCTCGCCCTCGCAGTTCGATCACGTCATCACCGAAGTTTCCGTGGATGGCCAGAACATCTGGCTGGATAGCACTACCGGCATCAATCCTTTTCGCATGCTGGCCGCGCCCATTCGCAACAAGCAGGCGCTGGCGATTCTGCCCGACAACAAGTCGCACCTGGTGACCACGCCTGCCGACCTGCCATTCGAGGCCTTCGATCACACCCTGGTGGACGGCTCGGTGAACGAGAGCGGCAAGCTGACGGCGCATGTCACCACCAATACCCGTGGCGATGTTGAGCTCGCGATCCGCTATGCGCTGCGCCAGTTGCCCAGCAATCGCTGGAACGACATGTTCGAATATTCGCTGCGCAGCCGCGGTGTGCGTGGAGCCGAAGTCAGCAACGTCAAGACCGGCGATCCCACCGAAACCGACAGTCCGCTACATGTCGAGTTCGACATCGTCGCCAATAACTACTTCGACTGGTCGGCGCCGGAGTCCACGCTGGAGCTACCGCTGGCCGCGGTCTCCATCCCGTCTGTGGACGACGATGACGACACTCAGCCGGACGAGCCCATCAAGCTGGGCAGCAGCAACGAGGAAGCCGACATCCAGGTGAAGCTGAAGCTGCCGGCGAAGTATTCCGTGCGCCTGCCGATCGGCATAACCGTTAAGCGCGACTACGCCGAGTACAGCTCCAACTACAAGTTCCAGGATGGCGAGCTGAGCAGCGGCCGGGTGATGAAGATCATCCACGGCGAAGTTCCGGTTGACCGCACCCAGGACTACGCTGCCTTCCGCCGCGCGGTTCTTGCCGACACCGACCAGGCCATCAGCCTGGAGAACAAAGCTCCTGGCACCGCCGGCATCGGCGCCAATGAATCCGCCGACGACCTGAACGACTCCGCCACCCAGGCGCTGACCAATGAGCACTATGACCTCGCGGTCGAGATGTATCAACGCGTCGTGCAACTGGAGCCCAAGCACAAGACGGCATGGAACAATCTGGGCCGCGCTTACATGGCGCTGGGGCAGGCGGAGAAGGCGGTCTCAGCCTTCCAGAAGCAGATCGAGATCAATCCCTACGACGAGTACGCCTACAGCAACCTCGGCCTCGCCTATCAGCAGCAGCAGCGATACGACGACGCCATCAAGCAGTTCCAGAAGCAGCTCGAGCTCAACCCGCTCGACCTTGGCGCGCACGCTTATCTCGGCAGCCTGTATGTGAACCTGAAGAAATTCCCCGAGGCGGTTCCCGAGCTGGAGAAAGCCGTCGAGTTGCAGCCCAAGAATCCGCTGCTCCAAATCTCGCTTGGCCAGGCTTACATTGCCACCAATCAGACCGACAAAGGTATGGCCGCGTTCGAGAAGGCCATCAGCGTGGCGCCTTCGCCGCTGATCTGGAACAACATTGCCTATTCGCTCTCCGAGCAGAATGTGCAACTGGAGCGCGCCGAGACCTACGCCGACGAAGCCATCAGCGCTCTGCAAGTGCAGCTCAACGACATGAACTTCGCCAACCTCCGCACCCAGGACATCGCGGTCACGCGCCTGCTGTTCGCCGTATGGGACACCAAGGGCTGGATCGCCTTCCAGCGCGGCAAGGTGGACGAAGCCGAGCATTACATCCAGGCAGCGTGGCTGAGCGGCGGTTCCGGCGACGAAGCCGAGCATCTGGGCGAGATCGCCGAGAAGCGCGGCAAGCGCGACGAAGCCATTCGCTACTACGTTGATGCGCTGGCGGTGGAGCAGGCCAGCCCTGACGCCAAGACGCGGCTGACGGCGCTGAATGCGACCCAGGACCTGGAGCGCCGCATCGCCGATGCGCAGAAGCAGATGCAATTGCAGCGCACCATGAAGCTGAAGGCCACCGGTAGCGGCAGCGCCGACTTCTTCTTCCTGGTTTCGCCCGGCAAGATTGAGCAGGTGAAGTTTGTTCGCGGCGACGACAGCCTGAAGAGCTATGGCTGACAGTCTGCAAAAGGTGGACATCGGGATGAAGTTCCCCAGCGATGCTCAGGTGAAGGTGCTGCGCCGCGGTACCGTCCGCTGCGGCGATGCAAGCTCGGGCGCCGGTGATAAAACTTCCGGCAAGGGAAGTTCGGCGAAGCCGGCCGACGGTCCGTGCACGCTGGAGATCCTGCCTCAGGACATGGTGCGTTCGCTGGATTGATATAGAATTCGTGGTCGTCGGCCGTACATTTCACGTCCGGAGGTGAGGCTGCAATGAAAGACCTGCGCTATCCCATCGGCAAGTTTGAATGGACGGTTCCGGCCACCGATGCCGACGCAGCCAAAGGTCGCGCGCACTACATCGCGAACCTTAGCGGAGCTGCCGGCGAAGATGCGCGCCGCCGTCGGAGGCCTCAACGAGCAGCAGCTCAAGACTCCGTATCGTCCCGAAGGATGGACGGTGCGGCAACTGGTGCATCACGTGCCCGACAGTCACCTGAACGCCTACATCCGCTTCAAGCTGGCGCTCACCGAAGATCAGCCGCAGATCAAGACCTATGACGAAGCCGACTGGGCGCGGCTTCCCGACAACGATGTCACCCCGATTGAAACCTCGCTGCAACTATTGGCGGCGTTGCAGGCGCGCTGGGTGGATAGCTTGCATTGCATGAAGGTGTCCGATTTCGGACGAACACTGTTCCATCCCGAACGCGGTGTGCTCACTCTGGACCAGATGCTGGCGCTGTATTCGTGGCACTCGCTGCATCATGCGGCGCACATCACGGCGCTGCGCGAGCGCATGGGCTGGAATCGCCGCGCTGCTACTACCCATTAACACTAATTCACAATTCTCTGCTAACCCCTTCCGCATCGTAGGGCCGCCCTCGAGCATCCATTCTATTGTGGGACAAGTCGCGCCCTGAGTTGGACAAATAGTGATAACAGTGGCGGGGAGCAACTCGTCTATAAGGATGTGCGGGCGAGTGTGAGCAGTGAACTTTTCGCTCACGGCCATCGTACATAGTGGTATGGGGTTTGAGCCGGAGTGCGTGGCACTCCAAGTGCAGTAGAAAAAACAGCGGGGCCAGACAGAATGTTTCGCCAGCGGTTTGGCGGCCCAGGCGAGACTCTCGAAGGAAGCTGGAAGGCAACCTATGGCTGTTTGGCCCCGGTGTCATTCTATGTCAGGTTGCAGGAAAAACAAGCTTTTTCCTGATCGCGTGGGCCGCCTAACGAACTTTCAACCGAGGAGATTGAAAATGAATCGTATGCTGTCCCGTGTTGCTCTCGCCGTTCTTGCCCTTACGCTTTCGCTTTCGCTCACCGCCTTCGCTGGCGACAAGGGGAAGAACATCACCCTCAGCAAGGATGTCCAGGTCAACGGCACAACCCTTCGCGCCGGTGACTACTTCGTGAAGTACGACATGAACGGAAACACCGCCCAGGTGAAGTTCCTGCGCAATAACAAGGAAGTGGCCAACGTCACCGGCCAGGTGACGCAGCTGACGGAAGCTCCGGTCCGCGACAGCGTCGTGACCCAGGGCAACAGCATCAGCGAGCTCCAGTTCCGCAACCAGAAGTCGGCCATCAGCTTCGACGGCAGCGCCGGCATGAGTAACGGCAAGTAAGCCGCACAATCCAGTCAGATCGTTCGGTGCCCCAGAGCCGGCCCTGAGCGTAGTCGAAGGGTTCGCGTCCTTCAGGTGGACGCTAACCTGGGCTCAAGCCAGAAAGCAAAGGGAGCAGAGATGCTCCCTTTGTTGCTTTTAGTCAACGCAAAACTCTGCTGCGGTGAGGCACGGCGCGCGCCTTCCACTCCGCTGAAAAACTCTGTTTTCGTTTGCCTTGTGTCAGGGCCCGACTTCAGCCGGGCCGCTAAAAAGCTCCGTTTTCGTTTGGCTTGTACCAGGCACGACGTCACAGAACGCTGAAAAACTCCGCTTTCGCGTGCCTTGTATCAGGGCACGACTCCACAGGCCGCCGAAAAACTCCGCTTTCGTTTGACTTGTATCAGGCACCGATCCACAGGCCGCTGAAAAACTCCGCTTTCGTTTGACTTGTATCAGGCACCGATCCACAGGCCGCCGAAAAACTCCGCTTTCGTTTGACTTGTATCAGGGCACGACTCCACAGGACGCCGAAAAACTCCGCTTTCGTTTGACTTGTATCAGGCACCGATTCCACAGGCCGCCGAAAAACTCCGCTTTCGTTTGACTTGTATCAGGGCACGGCTTCAGCCGTGCCGATAAGCTCTTTATTTTTTCTTTCCGGAGCCGGCTTTAGCCGGCGGCACTCCGGCGTTTCCGCCTTTTCAGGCGTGCGTTTGAACCTGCGGTTCCGAAGCTCCCGGCTACACTTACTCCTTGGGGTTGCTGGAGCGGTCGAAACCCTCGCGCACCGCTTCTTTCTCTGCGTCCGCGTGGCGATCTCCGGCCCGGTTTTGGTTGGCTCTGCGGAGGTTTTCTTTGGCAATCAGGATTTTGTTATGCACATCCTGAAAGATGTTCACCGGAGGTTTGTTTTCCATTCTCTCAGTCTATGCTGATTCGCCGGTGGGCGGGAAAAACTTACGATGAGCTGATTTATCAATAGCAATCGGAAGGGTATCAGTACGGAAGTGGATGGGAAGAACCAGACATGGGATGATAGGAAAGTCGAGAACAGCTCAATGCCATCTCCGATCAATCCAGAAGACAATGCCGGCGCGTCGCCGATGCTGGTTTACGATGGCGCCTGCGGTTTCTGCAGCCGTTCGGTTCGGTTCATTTTGCGGCATGAACGCCGCCACGACCTGTTGTTTGTGACGCGTGACTCGGAACTGGGCCAGCAGTTGCGTCGCACCCATGGATTGGAATCAATCCAGTCGATGTTGTGGATCGAAGATGGTCGCGCCTTCACCGAATCCGGCGCGGTGATGAAGGCTGCGGATTATATCGGCGGCTGGTGGTCGCAACTGGCGGCTCTCGCTTCGCTGTTTCCGCCACGCATCCTGAACAGCGCTTACAAGATCATCGCCAGACACCGTCGCCGTCTCTCAACCAATGTGGGCGTCTGCCAGCTTCCCACTCCCGCCGAGCGCCGTCGCTTCCTGGCTTAACCCAGGCGATCACCGATCCCGTGTGGCTGAGCGCCCCGGTGCCCCAGGTTCGCCCATCTTTTGGGCTAACCTGGGATTACGAATATCAGCGGTGCGCCAAAGCAGAGATTCTTGAACCCAGGTTAGCGTCCAAAAGAAGGACGCGAACCTGGGGCACCGGGATCACGCTTTGTATATATACGAAACTGAGTTAGTATATATAGGCGAGGCACACACTATGAGCGCCAGCCTGACATCCATTCGATTAGACACGGAGTTGGCCGACGAGGCCGCCGAGTTGCTCGGGGTAAAGTCTCGCACCGAAGCCATCCACACCGCCTTGCGCGAGATCGTCGCCTTGAAGCGATTCCAAAAGCTGATGACCAGGAACGCCGGCAAGCTTCGCTTCACCGGGCTCGATGAGTAGCGTCCTCCTCTTTGACACCTCGGTGATCGTGGACCAGTTGCGCAGCGGGCGTCATCAGGCGCGGATTGATTCTCTGGGCGGGTTGGTGCGGAATTCGTCGGTGGTTCTGGCGGAATTGTGGCGCGGAGCCGGCACGGTTCGCGAACGGGAGTTCCTCAAGGCGCTCGAAGCGAATCACCCGGTCTTTACCCCCACCAAAAACAACTGGCTGGAATCGGGCCAACTGCTGGCCAGAATGCGCGCGGACCAAGGTGTCGATCCGGCCAAACTGCGAGACCTTCACTTCGATGTGTTGATTGCCTTAACCGCGCGCTCGCATGGCGCGCGGCTGATTACCTCCAACCGCCGGGACTTCGAACTCATCCGCCACTACCGCAAATTCGACCTGGAAATCTGGTAGCCCGGGTGATCCATTACGATCGTGAGGATGCACGGTGCCCCAGGTTCGCGTCCGTCTTTTGGACGCTAACCTAGAAGGAGAGGATCTTGAGGCCGGGGATCATCTGGAAGTGGCGCTCATTAAGCGTGACCACATCGAAGCCGAGATGCAGCGCAGTAGCACCGATAAGCAAGTCCGGGAAGGCGATGGTTAACGCCCTGGCCCATCTGCTCGCCATGGATGCGTCCGGCCAAGCGCGATCTCCAGTGTGAGCGGAATGGACAGCCACGGCCTGGTAGAGTTCCTCGACGAAAACCTCGCGGCGTTCACGGTCAGCATCCGTCTTCGCCCGATAGATTCCGTGCGTCAGTTCCACGGCGGTCACAGCCGAGAGCGCAGCGGCGGTCTTTCCGCACACCGCCTCGACGCGCTCTAGAACCTCCCACACGCTGTCCCTGCGCCTCTCGCCAGCGATCAGGATGCTGGAGTCGAGGATTACTCCCATGCGGGCGGATTCCACGGTTTACGGTTGCGGATGATCTCTTCCAGGTCGGCAGCAAACTCCGGGTCCATCCGTGGCTCGTAGCCCAGCTCTTCGGCGTGCTTCTTAGCCAGAGCAATGGATTCGGAGAGCAGGCGGGGCCGGAACTCGTCACTGGCGGGCCGCACGACCGCTACGGCACGCGCGTCGCTTTCGATAACGACTTCGGCGCCGGCGCGCACCCGGGCCATGAGTCCGGCGAAGTCACGGGCGGCTTCTTCTTCCGAGATGTGGATCACATGGTCGGCCATGGCCCGATTATACCGTTACTCTGAACTCTGGAGCTCGCACGGCGGAGTCCAAGAGACCGCGTCCACTGGGAGGCGGCTGGCCCAGCCTGCCATCTGAGGGTGCCCAACCCAAGCCGGGTTTGCTTGGGTGGGGATTTTCTGTGTTAGGCAGGAATCGTCGAACTAGATCTACAACCGTTGCCGCGTCGACCCATGAAAGTCAAAAGCCCCACCCAACCAGAACGAAGGTTGGATGGGGCACTCGCAGGATCGTCTATTATTAAAGTGCTCGCCTGGGCCACCCGCCAAATTCGACCTGGAAATCTGGTAGTCCGGTTGATCCAACCCTAATCATCGTGGGAGTGCCGGGTGCCCCAGGTCTCGCGTTCTTCGAGACCTGGGAGTTTTTATGCAGAGCTCCGGAGCATCCCGGGTCTTGAGCCCCGCGAGACCCGGGGCCCCCAGCCGCCAATGTGTACACCCGATGAGTGACATTGTTGTTGACCGGCGGGGGGTCGTTAGATTCACCATTTAACTCTGCTCGTCGCCCAGCAGACCGACACCAGAGTTGTAATTCCGGGGAGGTTGAGTGTTAGTTCGCGCCGTTCTGACATGCGTGCTGTTGATTGCGCCGTCGCTGCTTAGGGGACAAACACAAGCCCGCAAAGCCTCCGCGACGTCAGTCGGCACTGATCAGCGAATTGTCACAGTAATTTCCTCGTCGCACGGCGGGAGCGGCGGTGGTGGGCTTGCTGGAGGTATATCTGAGTGGGTCTTTTTTTGGGTTGCGGATGAGCATAATGCCTATCTACTGAGCTGTTCGCGCTACTGGAGATGGGAAAGTTGCCCCACACTTATACCCGGCGAAAAATACTTCTTCCAGAAGAACCCCAAGAACAATGAAGTTACGTTGCGAGCGGAGAAGAATGCCAAACCTCTGAAACTCCGCTTGGAAGAGGCACAGCCGCGCACCGCAGAGGCGCTGGCCACCGTTCCTGCACCCGAGAAGGAAGGACAAGCAGAAGGCGACCTTGACGAAATTGTCTCCCGTTTTGAATCAGATGAGGATACCTGGAAATCAGCATGCACTTCAGAGCATATCGCTTTCAAAGAGTGTCGCGCACAAGTGTTGGCTGCGAAGCCTGCTTTGGATGGGATGCATCTTGAGTGGCAGCAGTTCAAGGCCGCTTTGGTACGGGAGAGGAGCGCCTCTATCACGCCGGAAGATTGCCGCGTTGCCGCCGATCAGGCGATTCCGATCTTCGACCGCTATTTGTCGATTCAGGATGAACTTCTTGCGATGTACGAATCGGTAGACCCTGACTCCGCCAATGCCCAAAGCACCTGGACCGCAGCAAACGCGAGATATCTCGAACTGCAAAAACAGGAACAGACATCCCTCGCAGACATGAACAAGGTACTACCGCGTGTCACAGGGTCTTGCCCTGCAAACTGACAACTGTTTTGCGCTGTACTTAGTTTCAGTGATGCCATCTCGCTACACCGCTACACGGGGGAAGAAATAAAGGGGCGGCGGCCATATTCTATTCGGCGGGTGGCCTAGCCTATCATCCTGAGGGTGCCCCACCCAAGACGGGTTTGCTTGGGTGGGGATGTTCCTGGGCCACGCCGGCATGGTGGAACTAGCCCTACCGCACCCGCCTCTAAAAGTGGAAAGCAATCCTGCCTAAGAAAACAAGCCCAACAAGGAAGAACGATAGGGCGAAAGCGGCAGGAGTGAGGATGCAAAGTAGTTCGCCTTTACTCAATTTACCTTCAGTAATTTCGCCGCCAGTGAGCGTCCTTGCCTTTGGGTGCTCTTCGATATTCCTCGATCTGGCTAACTCGTGGCCGCGCAGCAATCCGGCAATTGCAGTCATCGAAACGCCCACGCACGAAACCAAGCACACGGCAGCCACCTTGGCAGAAAATGCAACGACCGAATTTGCGGTTCGAACTGTGCCAACAGCAGAGGAAGCCAAAAGTGCCACGGCGATGCCGGATGCCGTGATGATGGTCTTGAACGCATCTACGTACATAGTTCGGCTATCGATGCTGGTCCATGCCCAGCCCTTTGTCTTGGCAACGTGCCAATAGTGCCAAACGAAAAGGAACGGCGCGGCTCCGACCACAGAAACAAGGACATAGAATGCGCTGCGCATTTGTGGTGGATTCTACCACCGCTTGCCGAGATCTAGCGTGAGGGCATCGAGGCTCGCGGTAGGGATACCCGGGGTGAACGCCCGATTGACGGCAAAACGAGCAGGGGTCCGTCACGCCCTAATCATCTCAAACTCAGGTACCCAATGTACTCATGTAGGCCACTCGCGAGGTGTGAGGATCCCAGGTTAGCCCAAAAGATGGGCGAACCTGGGGCACCGGATCGTTATCGGTAAATGATATTCTCACCGGATCACCGGTGATGTGTCGATTTCAACCCAGTGATCCTACGCCGACGCGGCTACTAGCTTGGGCGACAGCTCTTCGCCGAAGCGCACCGACACCAGCTTCGAGACGCCGGGCTCCTGCATGGTCACGCCGTACATCACCGGCGCGATGCTCATGGTCTTCTTGCTGTGGGTGATGATGATGAACTGCGTTTGCACGCTCATCTCGCGCACCAGTTCGGTGAAGCGGCCGATGTTGGCTTCGTCCAGCGGCGCGTCCACCTCGTCGAGGATGCAGAACGGGCTGGGCTGATACTGGAAGATGCCGACCAGCAGGGCCAGCGCGGTCAGCGCCTTCTCGCCGCCGGAGAGCAGCAACACGTTTTGCAGCTTCTTGCCCGGAGGCGACGCGACCACGTCGATGCCGCTCTCCGCCGAGTTCTCCAGGTCGGTCAGCCGCATGAACGCCTGCCCGCCGCCGAAGAGCTTGGCTGAAGGTCCGGCCGAAGTTCTCGTTGATGATGTTGAAGGCCTCTTCGAACTTCTGCCGCGAGATGATGTCGATTTCCTTGATCGTGTTCTGCGTGTTCTCGATCGATTGCAGCAGGTCCTGCCGCTGCGTTTCCAGGAACTCGTGCCGCTGCGCCGTCTCCTTGTACTCCTCCAGCGCCATCATGTTGACCGGGCCCATGTTCGTCGAGCCGCGTGCGCATCTCGCGATAGGCGGCGTCCTCCGCCGCCAGTTCCTCGCCGCCAGCGCGCGGCAGGGTCTCGTCGGCCATCAACTCTTCGCGCGGCTGACTCAGTTCCTGCACGCAGGTCTCGGCCATGTGCTGCACGTCGGACTGCACCCGCGCCTGCGCTGCCGCCAACTCGCCGCGACGGTCGCGCGCCGCGTCCAGCGCCTCGCGCGCCGTCTTCAGCGCTTCCTCCAACTCAGCCATGCGCACACGCACCGCCTGCAACTCGTCCTGCAATTCGCGGTCGCTGCTCCTGCGCCTGCTCGCGCTCGGCCGTCCACTCCACCACCTGCTCGGCCAGGCGAACATTCTCCGCCTCGCGCTGCTGCTTCTCCGCGGCTGCCGATTCGAGTTGCGCCTTCAAGCTTGGCCAGATGCGCCGACACTTCCGCCAGCATGGCCTCGATCCGCTGTGCCGCCAGCATGCGCGCCGCGCCGCCGCTCTTCCAGCGTCGCCAGCATCGGCGCGCACTTCGCGTGGCCAGTCTGCGCAGCCTCATCGCGACGCTGCCGCAATTGCTCGAGCGCTGCTTCGCGCCGCCTGCATCTCGGCTTCCAGCGCCGCGCTGCTTTTCTTCGTGCTGCACCAGTCTCGCCGCGTCTGCGCCTTCAATGATTCCTCGCGCTCTGCGCCTGCTCGTCGGCAACGCGTCGCAGCTCGCGCTCGTAGGTGGAGAGCCGCTCGCGCACCCGCGTCATCTCGTTCTCCAGCTGGCGCAGGGTATGCCCCGAGGTCATGGCCTGGCTTTCGGACTCGCGCTTCTCGTCCTCCAGCCGTTGCAGCAGCGCAGTCAGTTCGGCGATGTCGCGGCCGAGCGCGGCGACCTGCGTCTCCTTCTCGCCCATGGCGCGTTCCAGTTCGCCCATCTGCCGCAGCACGTCGCGCAGTTCGCGCTTCATCGACAGCGGTCCCTGGCTGCGCTGCTTGCCGCCGGTCACGGTCACGTTGTGGAAGCACTCGCCCGACTGCGAGAGGAAGAACGCGTCGGGATTCTCCAGCGCCAGCTCGCGGCCCGACTTCGGGCGTCGGGAACGATGTAGCCGTTGCCCAGCTTGGGCAGAATCACTTCCAGCGACTTGCCGAAGCCGTTGAGCACGCGAATGCAGTTCTTCAGCGGCACCACCGTGTCGCCGTGCGTGCACGTGATGCGCCGACTTCGTCGGCGACGAACGAAAACTTCGCCTGCGAATCTTCCGGATGCACCAGGAACGTCGCGCGGCCATCCACGTCGGTGCGCAGCAGGCGCAGACCTTCGTCGGCCGCGTCCCACGACTTCACCACGATGTAGTTCAGCTCGTCGCGCAGGAAGTCGTCGACCACGTGCTCGTAGCGGTCTTCCACTTCCAGGAAGTCGGCCAGCACGCCGACCGGCGCGCGTCCGCCTTGTCATGCGCGCCGGAGGTGAACAGCTTGCGCACCGACTCGGTCGAGTAGCCGTGCTCGGTGATGACCGCTTCCAGCGAGCCGCGCTTGCCCATGCAGGCTGGCGTACTCGGCGCGCATGGAATCCAGATGGCGCTTGCCTTCGGTCTCGGCGGCGCGCTTCTCTTCCAACTGCTGGCGCGTGTCGCCGATCTGCGCGCGACAGCGACTGCAACGCGCTGCGACGCGGATTCAAACTCCAGGCCGAGCTGGCCGCGCTGGCCGCCGAAGCTTTCCATCTGCTGCTGCGGCGGTGGTGCTCTCCTCGTTCAGGCGCTGGGCTTCGCGATCCAGCGCTGCGATGCGCTCCTCGGCCTGCGTGATGCGGTTGCGCACGGCCGAGGCCGCGGACACGGCTTGCAGAATGGCGTCGCGGCGAGCCTCCTGCTGGCGCTCACCTCCAGCAGTTGCGCGGAAGCATCGGCAGCGTCCTGCTGGCGCTGCTGCAATTGCTGCTGCGCGGCGGCAACGTCGGCGTTGGCCGATTCCAGCGTGACGCGGTTCCCGTCCAGCTCCGCTTGCAGGCGCGACAGCCGGGTCTTGGGTGCTGCCAATCTCGGCTTGCGCGCTGGCGGCAGCGCGCGTCCAGTTCGGCGCAGCGCTCTTCGTTGGTGCGGCGGCGGGCGGCGGCGCGATCCAGTTCGAGCGCAAGATTGTTCAGCCGCTCGCGATTCTCCTGCGCCGTCGCGCTCGATGGCATAGCCGCGCTGCGTGCGCTCGCCGTGCTCGGCTTCCATCTGCTGCACGGCTTCGCTCCTGGTTTGAATCTCGTCGCCAGCTCGGTCAGTTGCTGCTCCAGCGCGGCCGCTTCGGCGTCGAGCTGCGCGAACTTGCTGGCCAGCACCACGCGCAGCTTGGCGCGCATTTCGTCGCGCAGCCTGGCATAGCGCTCGGCCTTCGACGCCTGCCGCTTCAGCGAGTTCATCTGCCGCGTGACTTCGTCGAAGATGTCGTTGATGCGCGCCAGGTTCAGCTTGGCGTCTTCCAGGCGCGCTTCGGCCAGCCGCTTGCGCGTCTTGAACTTGGTGATGCCGGCGGCTTCCTCGATGATGGCGCGGCGGTCGGTCGGCTTGCTGCTGAGGATCTGGCCGATGCGGCCCTGCTCGATGATGGCGTAGGACTCCGGGCCGAGGCCGGTGCCCATGAAGATGTCCTGAATGTCGCGCAGGCGGCAGAGCTTGCCGTTGAGCAGGTATTCGCTTTCGCCGGAGCGGAACAGGCGGCGCGTGACCACGATTTCGCCGGCCTTGAAGGTGCGCTTGAATTTGCGGCGGCGAATCTTGAGCACGACCTGAGGACCGGTGCGGCGGAATCGGCGCGCTCGAGCGAGCTTCGGCTTGCCTTGGCAGTCTCGGCGAGGCAGCGTCGTCGTCGTCATTCTGGCCGGGACGAACTTCCTCGGAATAGCGCTCGCCATCTTCGGCACGCAGCGGCGCGGATGGCGTTTCGTCCCAGTCGCTCCGGCATTTCGTCCTGCATTTCGATTTCAGGCTCGACTATTTCTTCGCCGTAGACTGCGGGATCGATCAGCGTCAGCGAGACTTCGGCCATGCCGGTGGGCTTGCGATCGCGCGTGCCGGCGAAAATTACGTCCTGCATGTGCACGCCGCGCAGCAGTCGCGCCGATTGCTCGCCCAGGACCCACGAGATGGCGTCGGAAATATTCGACTTGCCGCAGCCGTTGGGACCGACGATGGCGGCAATGCCTTCGCCCTGAAAGCGAAGGTCGGTGCGGTCGCAGAACGACTTGAACCCGAGGATTTGCAGCTTCTTTAGTTTGAGCAACTTGTACTCCTTAACTCCAGCAAAGGGCAATCGTCGGAAGTGGCGTCCGCCTGGCATTCAGATTTGGACGTCGCTGCGTGGGGTAACGGCTCAAATCGCGCACCTAAAGGCAGGGAAGTAGGCTCAAGTCAAGCCAACTTTACGTCGAAAGGGCGAGGGGTCAAGACGTAAAACACCATATTTTGGGCCTAGGCTGTGGAAACCACAGCATATTGCACCCCTGTGCAGCATTCCGGCGAAGTGGGGCCGACAAAGGGGTGGTGAGGAGGCGGGAATCATCAGAGCAACTACAAGTTTAGGGACAGCGCGTATCTCATTCAAGCGCAATCGGTTGGAGGTATCCGGACAGTTAGCAGGCCTGTTAGTTGGCCTCCGTACCCGTAATCGGAGCTTCGCTCCTGCCGAAAAACTGCAAAAGCGCCGCTCGGCAGCGAGGAACGAGTTTTCTGCCGGGCAGCCTTGAACGATCCCTGCCTGATATTCACTCTAGTTAACTATATCGAATTCTTGCGGGGAACAGGCGCCGGCGCCGCGATCCACCTCCCCGCGCCGCGCACCAGGATAGCGTTCAGCAGAATCGACAGCAGCGAGCTCGCCAGCACCGCGTAGTAGAAGCGGCTGCCCACGAGATGGTTCGCATACGCCACTTGCACCAGGATGAAGGAGAACTCGCCGATCTGGGTCAGGCCGGTGCCGACCAGCACCGCCGTCCGCCAGGGGTAAGCGAACAGCTTGACCACTCCGGTCCAAACCACGAACTTGCCGACGATCACCATCAGCAACATCGCCAGCAGCAGCTCGGGTGACGACAGCAGTTCCCGCGGATTGATCAGCAGCCCGACGGTCACGAAGAACAGCGCGACGAAGGCATCGCGCAGCGGCAGCAGCTGATCGAAGGCGCGATGCGCATAATCCGACGCGCTGACAATCAGCGCCGGCGGCGAACGCGCCCAGCGCCAGCGACAGGCCGACCGCCTCGGTCAGCGCCGCGGTGCCCAGGCAAATCGCGAGCATCACCAGCAGGAAGAGCTCGTTGCTGCCGGCGCGCGCCACTCGCTTCAAGACCTAGCGCGGCACCAGATAACACGCCAGAAATCCGATAGGCACCAGGATCAGCGCGGCTTTGCCCAGCGCGATCGCCACGCCCAGCAGATGATGCGGCGTCAGGCTCACCATCACCGGCATCAGGATCGTGAGCACCACCACGACCAGGTCTTCCACCAGGGTGATGCCGATCATCACCTTGCCGTGCTCCGACTGCAGTTGACCGCTGTCGATCAGCAGGCGCGACAGCACCATGGTACTGGCGACCGAGATGATCATGCCCACCACCAGCCCGGGCATCGCGCCCCAGCCCAGCAGCACGCCAACGCCGGCGCCGATGGCCGACAGCAGCACCACGCCCAGCGGGCCGCCGATCAGGCGACATCCACTTCACCTCCAGCAACTCCTCCAGCGAGAACTCCAGGCCGATGGAGAACATCAGGAAGACGACGCCCACCTCGGCGACGATCTGGAAGGTGTGCGGCTCGCGCACCGCGGGACCAGGCGTGAACGGGCTGATCACGATGCCCGCGAGCACATAGCCGAGGATGAGTGGCTGGCGCAGCCGCCACGCCAGCGCTCCGCCCAGGATGGCGGCGATAAAGACGTACGACAGCTCTTTGAAGATGGCAGAGTGTTCTGGCATTCCAGTTCAGACCAGGCGTGCGAGTCTCAACATGGTAATGCGGGAGAGAGGAATTGGAAACACGGCGACCGGGAAGAGTATGATTTCGCGCCATCGAGGAGTAGCGCCCTATGAAGACGCGCAGAAGAGTCATTGTGTATCGGCGCCATCAGTGCCGACGGCTACATCGCCCGCCCGGATGGCGCCGCGACATCGGTCGATTGCGCTCAAACTGCTTTCCACCAGGAAGTTCCCAGACGGCGTCGTGCATCTGAACTATCGCGTCCTTCACCCGAAGGCGTAGTCGAAATCGAGTCGGAGTGGACCGCCCAGCGACGGGAACGGACCCGAATGACGTTGCAGGAGAAAATGCCTGGGAAGCCTGTTAGCTTTGGCGGGATGGAAAACCCCCACCCAAGCAAACGAAGCTTGGGTGGGGCACCATCATAATGGCAGGCTGGGTCACTCGCCGGGTAGACGAGCCTCCACCCTGCCCGCAAAAGAAGCCGACAAGTGTCGGCACCTCGCGGTTTCTACGGCAAGGGTGGGCGCCGGTGTATCCGCACCCGCCTTTGCCGCAAAGCGGTCTAGAGCCTGCTCAAGAGGGTCCGCAACCAGGCTGTGCGCGATCGGGGCAATGAGATTTTCGCGGAAGTATCTGCTCTTGAATGCAGCAGTTGGTCGACCTTGGTCAGCAAGGTCATGCGAGAGACCGGCTTCTGTAACAGAAGCGCCCCGTCGGCGATGACGTCCTGCACCAGCGGGGTTTCTGCATATCCCGATACATACAAGACCTGCATTTCGGGCCGAGACAGCCTCAGTTTTGACACTGCCACGGGGCCACTCATTCCGGGCATGACTACGTCACTGATGACCAGGGGAATCGGGTCCGGGTATTGGGCTGCAAGCTCAAGCGCCAAATCACCACGGCCAGCTTGTATTACGTTATAACCGCTGGCTGCGAGAAACTCGCGGGTCACTTGCCGTAGCGAATCATCGTCTTCGAGCAGAAGAATCGTCTCTGTGCCCCTGGGATACTCAGGTCGTACCTCAAGGGTTGGAATCGCGGTGAGTGGCTTCCCATCTACCTTTGGCAGATAAATATGGAAGGTTGTCCCCGCTCCCGGTGCGCTCGAAACCCAAATGTAACCGCCACTTTGTTTAACGATGCCGTAAACCGTGGCCAAGCCTAATCCCGTACCGCGCCCCTGCTCTTTGGTAGTGAAGAAGGGCTCGAACACTCGCGAGCGCACCTCTTCCGTCATTCCGGCGCCTGTATCACTCACCGCCATATGGACATAGTGACCGGGCTTCACATAAGGGAAGCGTGCGACATCGCACCGCCGAGCCGGGCATTTTCCGTGCGAATGCTAAGCGAGCCGCCACTCGGCATGGCATCTCTTGCGTTGGTAGCCAAATTCATAAGAATCTGCTCGAGCTGCCCGCGATCTGCCCGTATGGAGCCCAGGCGAGCCTGCGACTCCGTCACAATCCGTATGTCTTCACCGATGAGCCGTTGCAGGAGCTTTCCCATGTCTGCGACCACCATATTCAGGTTGAGGACGGTGGGATACAAAACCTGTTTGCGGCTGAATGCCAGCAACTGTCTCGTCAGTTCACCCGCACGGGTACTCGCTTTCTTGATCTGCTCAGCGTGATGCTGCTGCTTCTCGGATTGCTTGCTTTCGAGAAGCAATTCGGAATTTCCCAGAATCACTCCGAGAAGATTGTTGAAGTCATGCGAAATCCCACCCGCGAGCAGACCCAGTGCCTCCATCTTCTGCGACTGCCGGAGTTGCTCCTCTAAGCTGCGCCGCTCGGTAATATCCTCCGCGATAACTTCATAGTGGTTGATAGCCCCATTCTTATCGCGCATGAGGTTTCCGCTGATCCGAACGACGATAGCTTTACCATCCTTGCGCCGCCACTTCGCCTCGAGACCCTCGACCCTTTCGCTCGCGCCGTAGCTTTCGAGAATTGCTCTACGGGTAGATTCGTCTTCATAAATGTCGAAGTTCAGGTTTCGCGCTAGCAATTCCTGGCGGGAGCTGTAACCCAGCATTGCGACCATGGCTGGATTAACGTCTAGCAAGGTACCGTCTGGCCTTGACCAAAACATGCCGTAGGTCGCGTTTTCAAAAAGCTGCCGATATTTGTGTTCCGATTGGCGCAGTTCTTCTTCTGCTCGTTTGCGCTCCGATATATCCAGGAACGTGACTACTGCCCCGACCATTTCGCCGGCCTTGAACATTGGATAGGACCAATATTCAGCGGCAAAACTGGTTCCGTCGCCACGCCAAAGCACTTCATTGCTGACGTGACTGAGCCTTCCTTCACGAACCGCTACGTAGATTTCGCACTCTCGCTCCGGATACGGTGTTCCATCGGCGCGGGTGTGATGCATCAGCGCATGCATGTTCTTTCCAAGCAATCTTCCCGACGCTGATGACCGAGAAGACGTACACATGCGGGGTTACAAAATGTGCAATTTCCCTTCAGATCGAGTCCATAAATCGCTTCTGCGGTGGAATTCAGCAGCAGAAGGTATTTCTCCTCGCTCTCTTTAAGCGATTGCGCACTATTTTTCAGATCTGTGATGTCAATGCCGACCCCAAGCATGTGCTCGGAACCATTACGCACCATAACGCCGTGTGCGTTGATCCAACAGGTCGTTTCATCAGGATGCACGAGACGATACTGCACAGAGTATTCGTTTGATTTTCCATCTAAGACTTCTTGAATAGCTTTGTCGACTCTACCTTTGTCGTCAGGGTGTATCCGCTTTACCGCGTCCTCGACCTGGCCGGAAAATGCGTCTAACGCAAATCCAAACTGTCTGTAGGTCTCATCTGACCAGGTGACGATGTTCGCGGCCACATCCCAGTCCCATAATCCGATCCGCAGACCTGCCTTCTGCGCCAACTCTAACCGCTTTTGCCATTCGTGGGCCGCCTGTACCGCCCGCTTGCGTTCTCTAGTATCCCGAAGCACCACCTCGATGGCAGGTGCGCCGTACCACGATATTGGAATCGCAACCGCCTCGGCGTCCACCGCTGAACCGTCACAGGCGATCACCGTGACTTCCATCGGCACGGAGGCCTCCGCAGTCCGATAGCACTCCTCAATCCGGTTCTTTATCGTGGCCCGCAACTCAGGCTTGATGAACTTGTCGATTTCTTGGCCGAGGAGTTGCTCAGGTCCTGTCGCTTTATAAAGACCTACGGCGAATGGATTTACGAAGACGATCCTGCCTTCACTATGGACGACTATGGCATCAGGTAAAGCCTCAACCAGCTTTCGAAATCCGTGCTCGCTTTCCGTTATCTCTTCTAGTGACCTGAGTCTGTCGTCCTTGAGTTCTCCCAAACGTGGGGGGTTTTGAAACATCCTGTACTCCTCGCGAGCCTCCAGCATAGCAATAGAGTCCCTGCTTGGACTGTGATTGAAATCACGGTCGTTAGCCAGCTAAGTGGCGACTAGTTGTCAGCCATCAGCCATCAGAAAAAAACTGCGACCGAGAGGCGGGTGGCCCGGCTCTCCCTGCTCGATTCATCTCCCACGATTTTCCCTTTGCCTGCGCTGAATTGGGTGCACCGGGTCTCGCGGTTTTCGAGACCGGGTAACGCACGACCCTGGAAAGCTCCTCGGTGGAGCTTTTGCATCGCGTCGCCGGGTGCGCGGTCTCGCGTTTCGAGACCTGGCGGAGATGACGCGCGGCACTACCAGCGACCTCCCGGGTCTCGACCGCGCGAGACCCGTGGGACCCAGCACCCGGCGATGACCTGAAACCGAAAACGACAACTGACAACCGACAGCTGAGAACTGATGGCTGACAGCCGTTTCAGTGCGGCAGGCCGGAGGCGATCTTGAAGACGGTGCCTACGGGATTGACGCCCCGGTTCCCCCGCTAATGGCGGTCCCGTAGAAGTTGCCGTCCCTGGCTTCCATCATGCCTTGCGGCTGGCAGCCTGTAGTGGCGCAGTTAAACGTGCCGTTGGTGATGGACGTTCCAGCCAGCGAGTCCGCAAAGAAGTAGCCGTTGCGGAACGAAGTCAGCCCCCATAGATTGCCGTCCGATGCCTGCATCAACTGGAAGGGGCTGTAGCCTTCGTCCTCCGTCATCTGGTGAATGAGGACCAGATTGCCATGAAAGGTCCATGCGAAAGATTCCCGTACCGGCGCCGGTAAGGTTGGTGGCGCCGGTAGATCTATCCGTCGGTGGCCTGCAGCAAGTTGGTGGCGACGCCTAATCCGATCTGGAATTCGTAGAGGATGGTGAACTGGCCGCCGGGAGTCACTCGAAAGATGGTGCCCTGGTCATTGAGCCAGCCGGCGCCATAGAAGTTTCCGTCGGTAGCTTGAATGATGGGGCCGGCGATGCCTTCGGTGGTGGGATCAAGCGCGTGAACCAGGCTCCAGTTACCCTGCGGCGTGATGCGGAAGATGGTGTGGAACTCGCCGCCATAGAAATTTCCATCGCTCGCCAGGGTCAATGGGCCGGGACCATCCGGACATCCCGAGAGCGAGCAGAAGTTGTATAGGACTTGGAAGCTACCGGTCCGCGAGAGCTTGTACATTACGCCGTCATCGTGGGTGCCGCCGTTTTCGGTGACGCCGTAAAGGTTGCCGTCAGTGCCCTGGTTCAGGCTGATCACGGGATGGTTACCGTTGGGAAAGCCTCCACCAAGGGATGCGGACTGGAAGGTGTGAATCACGAAACCCTGACCCAGGGTGGCGGTCCTGAAGATGGTGCCGCCGGCGTTCGCATTCCCCAGACCTGCCCACCAGGTTGCGACATATAGGTTGCCGTCCGCGAGCTGCACCGGCGGCAGCGTGGGATCGAAGCCGTCAGGGCAGGAAGTGTAGCTCTGGTTGCAGTAGAAGCCGAACACCGCGAGATAGCAGTTGACGAAGGTTGCGCGTAGCCGACAGCGGCAAGTGTAAGGATCCCTAGAAACACGAGGCAAGACTTCATAGAAACCCTCCGGTTCGGCGGATTGTACTCGAAGATCTCGTGCGAGTTGTGACGAAGTTGTAAGTAAATTGTGTCGGCAGGGTGAAAGTCGCAGTACGAGGCTACTTTGGTTCTGGGGCAATCTTGGAGGCGGCGTCCAAGGTGGCGTCCACCTATAGGAAAGGCCCCGCCCTGGCCAAAAAGACGGCTAGAACGGGGCCTCCGGAACTTACACTTACTTACTTACTTACTTACTTACTTACTTACTTACTTACTACAACTGACAACTGACAACGGACAACTGGTTTTACTGCCCCAGCTTCTGGAAGAAGCGAATAATGGACTCGATGCCGCGATAGAAGTTCGGAATGTGGAACTTCTCATTGGGCGCGTGCAGGTTGTCGTCCGGCAGGCCCATGCCCATCATGATGCTCGGCAGCTTCAGGTCCTTATCGAACTGAGTGACGATGGGAATGGAGCCGCCTGAGCGGATGTACACCGTGTCTTTGCCGAAGATTTCGTGCATGGCTTCCACCGCCGCGCGCGCGTATTTGTTGTCGGTATTCACCACGCAGGCCGGGCCTTTGCTGTGTACCTTGATGTTGATCGAGATGCCCTTGGGCGTCAGCTTCTTCACGAAGTCGGTGTACTTCTTCAGGATGTCGTCGGGATCCTGGTTGGGCACCAGCCGCATGGACACTTTGGCGGAAGCGCGCGCCGGGATCACGGTCTTGGCGCCGGGTGCGACGAAGCCGCCGGGCATGCCGTGTACTTCCAGCGTTGGACGCGCCCAGGTGCGATACAGCACCGAGTAGCCGGGCTCTCCGGTCAGAACGTTGGAGCCAACCTCGTTCTTGCGATATTCCTCTTCGTCGAGCGGCAGGCTCGCCCAGGCTTTCAGTTCAGCGTCGGTCGGCTTCTCGACGGCGTCGTAGAAGCCGGGGATGAGGATCTTGCCGTCAGCATCCTTCAGCTTGCTGATGATCTCCACCAGCGCGAACAGCGGATTGGGCGCCGCGCCGCCGTAAACGCCGGAGTGGAGATCGGTCATTGCGCCCTGGGCTTCGAGCTCGGTGTAAACCAGGCCACGCAGTCCGACGCACAACGTCGGCATATCAGGCGCAAACAATTCGGTGTCAGTCACCAGCGCGAAGTCGGACTTCAGCTTGCCGTCGGTGGCGTGTTTCTTGACGTACTCCTCGATGCTCTCGCCGCCAACTTCCTCCTCGCCCTCGATGAGCACGCGGACGTTGATGGGCAGCTTGCCGTCGCCGGTCTTGAACAGCGATTCGAAGGCCTTCAGTTGCATCCAGAGCTGGCCCTTGTCATCCACCGCGCCGCGGGCGTAAATGTTCTGGTTGCGCTCGGCGGGCTCTTTCCAACTGTCCTTGATGGCCTGCGCGTTGTCGCCTTTGACGGGGACGGCATCCTTGTCAATGAAGGGCGGCGATTTCCACTCGTCGAAGGGCTCGGCCGGCTGCACATCGTAATGCGCGTAGCACAGCGCGGTAGGCTTGCCGGCGGCATGCAGCCAGTCGGCGTAAACCAGGGGATGGCCGCTGGTGGGAATGATTTCGACATTTTCGAAGCCCATGCGCTTCAGGTCGTCGGCCACAACTTTAGCGGCCTTGGCGACATCGCCCTTATGTTCTTCGGCGGTGCTGACGCTGGGAATGCGCAGCAGCGTCTTTCAGTTCTTCGAGGAAGCGCTTCTGGTTCTCGCGGGCGTAGGAAATTGCGGAGGAAACGGCGGTGGTTGCCATGCGAACTCCTTCTCAGTAGGACCAACAAAGATAAGCAAACTAAGAAGTATAGCTCAGGCAGGCGGTGGGGAGCGGTGGCTTGCCTACGCCTGCACCTGCCCCGCTGCCGGGTTCGCACGAATCAGAGCGCCGGAGGCGCGACTTATCGGCGCCACATCGGCATCGTCGCAGGTGCAAACGATTCAGGTGCGGGACAAGCATCGGCCGTCTCCCACACATCCGAAACCCGCGGATGTGTGGGGCACCCAGCCAGACGTCAGCTATCATCGGACGATGAGGAAAGGCCTGCATCTTGTCGCGTGTTCGCTGGCTGCTGTTCTTGTCGCACTATTGTCGTGCGATGTCGGTCATGCGCAGAATTGCCGGCAGGCGCAGTTCAAAGGACATGTAAACGGTGGCGAGAAATTTCATCAAGAGCTCACGCCGCAATTGGAGTTCGAATTGATTCCGCTCGCCCAGAACCACGGCTGGGAGATCCGCATTGGCCCCGTCGGATCCGAGGAAGACTGGGCCTGGGCTGTGAATCCGCCGTATCACGCGGACAACTCGCAGTACATCGGCACCGGCTGGGGCGATACCGTCCGCTACCAGTTAGGGCATCCGCATTTGGTGTGGTTCCTGCCCAGCAAAGCCGAGAACGACCGCATGAACGCCGCTGCGGAACTCGCCCTGAGTGGCAAGTCGAACTCGGATGAGTTTCGAGCCGCATTGCAGGCGGCGCGCAAGTACCTGGTGACGGTGAACGCCCTCGACTATGACCAGCGCGGGGCCGAGGAACAGGCAGCCTGGATGGACTTCGAAGCCACCGTGACCGTGCCTACTGATTTTCCCGGAAGCCACAAGCTCAAGTGGATTCCCGCGGCTTGTCCCGATGTGAAACGCTAAAGCTATTATGTGAATCTGGGATGAATCCTGCCTGTCCGGCACCTCCTTCACTTCCGTTCCCAGCATGTTAGTGATAGCTTCGAGTCCTGACCACACCAATCCAAGGAGCGCCTGCTTTGTCCGCGCCTGACTGCGCCAGCAATAATTACTACGACCTGGTCGTGATCGGGAGCGGGCCGGCCGGACAGAAGGCGGCCATCTGCGCCGCCAAGCTGCGCAAGAAGGTCGCAGTCATCGAGCGCAAACGCACTATCGGCGGCGTGTGCGTGCACACGGGCACCATCCCCAGCAAAACTTTCCGCGAGGCCATCCTGTACTTGAGCGGGCTGCGGCAGCGGGCATTCTACGGCCGCGGCTACGCGCTGAAGGAAAGCATCTCCATGCAGGACCTGGTGTATCGCGCGGACATGGTGATGGCGCGCGAGATCGAGGTGATCAAGGCGCAACTGCGGCGCAATCGCGTCACCGTGTACGAGGGCAACGCGCGCTTCATCGGGCCGAACACGGTGGAAATCGCTACCGACGAGGGTTTCACCGTGGTGCAGGGCGCCAACTTCGTGGTGGCTTGCGGCACGCGTCCCGCGCACGACGCGCAGATGCCGATTGACGGCAAGCGCATCTTCGATTCCGACCAGGTGCATGAGCTGCAGGATCTGCCGCGCGAGCTGATCGTCGTCGGCGCGGGCATCATCGGGCTGGAATATGCGTCCATGTTTGCGGCGCTGGGGGTGAAGGTCACGCTGCTGGACCAGCGGCCGACGGTGCTGGACTTCGTGGACCACGAGCTCGTCGAGAGCCTGTGCTTCCAACTGCGACAACTGGGGACGGTGTTCCGCCTCGGCGAAAAAGTAGTGTCGGTGGGCTTCGATGAAGAGCGCGACCGCGTCTTCGCCAAGCTGGAGAGCGGCAAGACGATCAACGGGCAGGCGCTGCTCTATGCCGTTGGACGGCAGGCCAACAGCGATCTGCTGAACCTCGACGCCGTTGGCCTGGTGCCCGATGGACGCGGCAAGCTGGTGGTCAACGAGAATTTCCAGACCGCGGTGCCCAATATTTATGCCGCTGGCGACGTTATCGGCTTTCCCGCGCTGGCCAGCACTTCCATGGAGCAGGGCCGGCTGGCGAGCTGCCACATCTTCGGCGTTCCCGGCAATATTCCGCCCAACCTGATTCCGTACGGCGTGTACACCATCCCGGAGATCTCGATGGTCGGCGCCACGGAAGAGCAACTGACGCGGGAGAAAATTCCCTACGAAGTTGGCATCGCACGCTACGCCGAGCTGGCCAAGGGACAGATGCTGGGCGACGATCAGGGCTTCCTGAAGCTGGTCTTCGATCCGGCGTCGCTGAAAATTTTAGGCGTACACATCATCGGCGATCGCGCGGCGGAGATCGTGCACATCGGCCAGGCCGTTCTGGCGCTGGGCGGCACCATCGAATACTTCCGCGACACCGTGTTCAACTACCCAACGCTGGCCGAGGCCTACAAGGTCGCCGCGCTCGACGGCCTGAACAAGCTCTAGCGTCAAAATTCTTTGTGATACCGCCCGTCGAGGCCGAAGCCGCCATTCTGGTCGCGATCGGTGCTCACCGACCACTTCTTGTTGATGCGATATTCCACCTGCACCTGCTCGCTGGCCGTCGAAGTCACATCGCTGGAAAACGTCACGTAGAGTTTGCTGGTGACGCGCTGCTGGATGGTGATGCGCGCGCCCGGCGGCTCATTGCCGTTCTGCGTGAGCACCGGATCCACCGACAGTTGCGAGATGCCGGCGATCTTCTGGATGCGGCCGGTGACCTGTCCCGACACCTGCGACGCCACCAGGGATTCCGCGCCCGCCGTGGTGGATTGCGGATTCGCCGCCTGTTGCTCCGTGGTCTGGCCGAAGGCCAGCAGGTTGATGATGTCGGCCTGCGGCAGCGACGGGTTGGAGGTGTAGGTGGTGCGCAGGCGGTCCGCCGGGCCCTGGAAGCGCATTGCCACGTCGTACTGCTGCACCTTGGTAGTGACCTGGAGGTTGACCACCGGTCGCGTCTCGATGGTGTTGACGAAGGCGATGGTGCCGCCCTGCACCACGTAACGATTGCCCAGGAAGATCAGGTCGCCGCCGGTGAGATTGGCGCGGCCGAGGATGACCGGCTCGGTCGCCGTGCCCACGATGCGAAGATTGGCGTCGCCCTGAAGGCTCAGGCCTGGGCTCACCGCGTTCAGCTCGGAGCCGGAGCGCAGCGCGATGTTCAGCTTCAGCCGGTCGGAGAAACTCTCCTCCGGCGCCGGAGTCGAGACGCCGCTGAATTGCGCGATGAAGGTCGAGAGGTCGAAGTCGGGCGTGAACGACAGGCGGTCAATATTGATCTGGCCTTGCAGCACCGCGGCGTCCAGACTGCCGGTCATCGCCAGATTCATGCTGAGGTCGGTGCGCACGCCCGCGGGGTAGAGCATCCGCATGCCGTTGCTGGTCAGCGCGAGATGAAATTGCACATTGGGGCGATAGACCACGCTGCCCGATGCAGTCACGGTGCCGCCACCTACGGTGCCGCTGAAGCTGGTCACGTCCAGGCGATCGCGGCGCAGCGTGAGCACGCCGTTTGCTTTGGCCAGCCCGACCGGCGCATCAAGCGTGGAGAACTGCGCGTTCACAATGCGAATCTGTCCCGCCATGTCCTGCGCCTGCAAGCCGGCGGCGTTCACGTCGAGTTGCAACTGGCCGGAAGTGTTGATGTCGGGATTGAACATCTGCGCTAGCGACAGGTCCACCGTACCCTTGAGGTTCAGCGTGGTCGGTGCGTTCGCGCCGCCGAACGGCATCTTGCCGGAGAAGCGCAGGTCAGTGCCGGTGCCCTTGATCTCGCCTGGTTGCAGGGTGAGCACGTTGCCGGCGTAGTCGGCGCGAATCGGTCCGGCGGAAGCAATCTGCACCGTCGCCGCCTGCGAAGACGCGGTGGTCGGCACGCGATAGGTGACCGCCAGCGTCGGCACGTTGAGATGCACTTCCATCTGCTGCTTGTTCTTCAGCGGCCCGCGCAGGCTGGCATGGATCTCCGTCTGCCCGGTCAGGTTGGCCGCCTGCGCCGGCGCGTAAACCGCCAGCAGCGGCTGAAGCTGAATCACCGGCGTATCCAGCGTGGCGTCGGCGTAGTAATCGCCCGTCAGAGCGACCTTGCCCTGCGCTCGCAGCGGCGTGTGCAGCACCGAAGAGGTCAGCAGAAAATTCGCCTGGTGATTGCCGACGCTGCCGTGCAGGTCCACGTTCTCGATACGCTGCTTCTGGAATTCCAGTGACGGAATGGTCAGCGACAACTGGCCGGACGGATCGTTGAATGTCCCCTTGCCACTGGCAGTGAGATTCAAAGTTCCAGCGGCGTCAATGTTGCGGGCCTTCAGCGACTGAAGCTGGCCAAGATGCACGTTCAGCGCTTGCAGCGTGCCATCGTAGCCCTGCTGTTTCGGATAGTAGGTGACGTCGGCGTGCGCGCTGCCGGCCGCGGAACGAACTTGCAGATTGGCGTGCAGCGCGTCGCCCGTGCCCTGGAACTTAGCTTCCGCGGTCTTGATGGGCTCGCCTTCCACCACGGCGTTCGCCAGGCTGACGTCGCCCTGTCCGGCGGGGCTATCCTGCGTGCCATGGAAGTTGACGTTGGCGCTGACGGTGCCGGTGGCAGGAATGTTGATGTTAGCCGCCTTCGCCACCTCGGCGATGGAGACGCTGCTGGCATTGATTTTGGCGGTCACCGCGCTATGCGGCGTGAACGACCATTGCCGTAGCGTAGCCTGAATGTTGAAGTCAAGCTTGCCCTTGGGCGCCAGTTGCAGGTCGCCATTCTGCAGGCTCACCATCGAGGGGCTGGCGGCGACGGTGGTCCGCAGAGAAGGGAAGCTGCTGCCGCGCAACTGGACCTTGCTGGCCGTGAGCTGGCCGGCAATCTGCGGCGCGCTCAGCGATCCGCGAACCGTGCCGGTGAAAGCGGCCTTGCCCTGCAATCCCAGCGGCTGCGGCGATGGTTGCGGGGCTGGAAGAGTGCGGCGACAGTTTCGAGTTCGTGCAGATCGTTGGCCTGCACGTTGACTTGCAACGCCGAGCGGCGGCTGACCCTGCCGTTCAGGTCAACCGAAGTTTGCGCGGTGCGAACGTAGCTCTTGCTCAGCGTGATTTCCTGGCCGGCATTGCGATAGCGCGCGTGAATTGCAGCCTCGACGGGCACGGCATTCGTCGCCTGCTGCGGGGGAGCCATGGTCGCCTGCGAACTCAGGGCATCCAGTCGCGCGACCAGGTCGTTCATGTTGCCGGTCCAATCGGCGACCGACTGCGCGCTGATTCTGCCGGCAATCACCACGGTCTTGCGCGAGGAGGCGCTGCCCAGCGTCTGCAAGTTGGTCAGGGACGCGCCGCGAATCGCCGCAGTGGCGTGGCCCTCCGCTTTGCCGCCCAGGTCGCGAACCGTAGCGTCGGCCGTCAGCAGCCCGCCCAGCACGGCGGCGCGCACGTCGCGCACCTCGGCGTTGCCGTCGCGCAGATGATAGGCGGCGGAAAGATTGCGAATCTCAGTTCGCATCCCCGGCTGGCGAACAGCCAGCTCGCCGCTCTGCACGGTGCCGTCGAGCGCGAGCGTTTGCAGCGCGGGCTTTCCGGCGACGTCAGTGTAATCCGCGGTTCCGTTAATCGCGACAATACCTGCCGGAACCGACGGATTCTTCAGAATCCGCGCCGCTTCCGCCGTGGACAACTGCACCGAGTACTTCGCGGTGATGTGCGGCTGATCGTAGTTCTGCAGTGTAGCGTTTAGCGTTGCCTTCGACTCTCCAACCTGCAGCACGACGTTGCTGAGCGACATCTCGGTGCGGCGCGCGTCGAACGAAGCGCTCAGAGTGTGGGGCAGCGGCTGATAGTCGCCATAACGAAGCTGACCGTCGCGATAAGACAGATTCCCGAAGTAGCGGCCGCCGCCAGTGCTGTCGTAGTTGGAGACAAAGTCGAGGTCGTGCAGGTCGGCCGTAGAGGTCGCTCTTGCGATCGTTGTCGTATACCTCGCCATGACTGAGCTGCACGTGGCGCACAGCCAGATCGAAGAGGTTGGTGCCAGGGCCATTGCTGGGCTTGGGCGTGGGGATGTTGGTCTCGCCGGACTTGCTGACCATCAGGCTGACCACGGGATGGTCAATCACCACGTCATCCAGATACCAGCGGCGGTGCCACACGGAGACGACGCGCACGCTCAGCTTGAGGTGGTCGGTCTGCAGCAGCGGCAGGTTCGCGCCGGGGCCGACGCCGTAAATCGTGACGCCATAAATGTCGAGGCCGAGATCGGAAAAGTGCGGCGCGAAATTCTGTACCGTGACGCGCGTGTTGAGCGTGTCACTGAGTTGCTGCTCGGCCGTCGCCAGAATGTAATTGTGGAAGCGCTCGCTGCGCAGCAGGATGGCCACCGTCGCCGCCAGCAACAAAACCAGAGCAACCACCACGGCGCCCGTCCACAGCACGACTTTCTTCCAGCGCGCGCGACGACGCGGCGGTGGAACCGGCTGTGGTCCGGGCTCGGGAAAATTGATGTTGCGTATCGCCATGTCTAGAATGCCTGTCCCAGCGTCACGAATATCTGCGTAGATTTGATTCCCGGCACGGGATTCAAGTTGTGGCCAATGTCGAGACGAATGGGGCCGACTGGCGTGGCGTAGCGAAAGCCGATGCCGACGTTGTTGCTGTAGAGCTGGGTGAAATCATGAAACCCGATGCGCGGGTAAACGTTGCCGCCGTCGTAAAAAGTTACCAGGCCGAGGCCTTTCTTGATGGCGGTCAGCGGGAAGCGCAGCTCGGTGTTCAGGATCAGCAGTTCGTTGCCGCCATCGGGCACCGTGATCTTGGTGCAGGTCGCGGGATTGTTGGGATCGCCGCAAGCGGCGATGGTGCGCTGCGGGCCGGCGCCGTTCAGCGGGAAGCCGCGCAAGGTGGAGCCGCCGCCGGAGAAGAAGCGCTCGCTCAGCGGTACCTCGCTGCCGGCATAGGCCTGCTCCAGACCGAGGCGCAGGCTGTTGGCCCAGATGATGCCGCCGCCGATGTTCTTGTAGTACGAAGTCTGGCCGAGGAAGCGCGCGAAGCTGAAGTTCGAACCCAGCCACGATGGGTTCACCGCAATTTCGTAGCTCTGGTAGATGCCGCGGTGCGCGTCGAGCACGTTGTCGCGGGTGTCGTGAATCCACGTCGCCGAGACGGTGGAAAGGTGCACGCTGAGCTGGTCAGCCGGCACCAGGTCCGGAATCAGCAGCTTGCTGATGCGCGTGACCTGGAAGTTATAGCGCAGGAAAAGGTGGGTCTTCTTCCTGCTGTCGAGCGCGCGCTCCCACTGGTAGCCGGCGTTGCCCAGCCGGGCGGTGTAAATCGGATTCTCGCTGTCGTGTTCGACCGAGAAGATGGCGCTGCCCTTCCATTGGCTGCCCAGGAAATAAGGATCGGTGTAGGCGAAGGCGGCGCGCTGGTCGAGCCTTCCGGCGAAGGCGCTGACGGTGTAAGACTCGGCGCGGCCGCGCAAGTTGCGGCGCGTGTATTCAAAGGTCCCGCGCGGTCCCCAGAAGGTTTTCTCGCTGGTGCGGAAATTGTTAGGCAGTCCGATCACCGGAATTCCCGGCACCGCCACTGTTCCGCTGGGAACGCTGCCGCCGCGGTTGATGACCTCGAAGCCGAAGCCGTACACGATGGAGTTGCGCTTGGCCTCGTGTACCTTCACCACCACATCTTCCTGGTGCTGATCGGTGATGGCGCGCTTGGGATCCACCTGGGCCCAATCGAAAATGCCGAGATCGTAGAGACGGCTCTCGGAGCTGAGCAGGGAATTCTCGCTGAGCGGCGCGCCGCTGCGAACTTTGAGCTGGCGGTCAATGGTGTCCTGCGTGGTGTGCGAGCGCCCATCGGTGATGATGGTCGCGGTCACGACCTTCGGGCCTTCCACGATGTTGTAAACCACGTCGAGATCGTTGGGGTCGCCCGGTATCTCGCGCGCGGTGGAGTGAAAGCTGGCGTTCAGGTAGCCCAGCGTCAGATAGCGGGCGATGATGCGGTTGCGGTCCTGCGTCACCAGCGATTGCGAGTACGGCTTGCCCGGTCCCAGCTTCAGGCCCTTGGGCGCAAGTTCGGCCTGGCTCAGCGTGGTATTGCCTTCGATGCGCAGGCTCTTCACCACCTCCAGCGGGCCTTCGGTGACCTGGAACGTGACCTCGACATTTCCGTTCGGCCGCGAAACCTTGGGCACCACCTCGGCATGGCTGTAGCCGGCGGCGCGGTAATAGTTCCGAAGATTGGCGGCGCTGGAGCGCACCAGTTGATCGCTGAACTTGCCGTGCGAGAAGAAGTGCGCCTTCTCCAGCGTGAGCTGGGTGCGAAGCCGATCCTCGTCAATGTGGGTGTTGCCGGCGAAACGGATGTCGCTGACTTTATGGCGGCCGTCTTTGGTGATGTCGTACACGATGGACATGCCGCTCGGCTGCGTGCTCGTCTCGGTGGCGACCTTGGCGTCGAAGTAGCCTTTGGACTGGAAGTAGGACTGGATATTGCGCTGGCCTTCCTGGATGAGCTCGTCGTCCACCGCGTTTTCCTGGTAGATGGGCACCTGGTTTCGCAAGGTGCGGCCCCAGATGTGCGCGCCGGTGGCTTTCACGTCAATGATCTCGCCGGTATCAATCTTGAAGGTGATGTCGGCGCGATTGGTCTCGGGATCGTATTCGGCCGCAACCAGCTTCACGTCGCTGGCGAGATAATGCTCCTTCACCAGCGCGGATTGCATGTACTGCGTGGCATGCTGCAATCGCCCGAAGGAATACTTGGAGCCGGTCTTGAGCGAGGCGGTTCGCAGCCGCGCCATCAGCGAGTGCAGCTTGCCCCGCAGGTATCGTGTTTGGGATTCGCTGGCGCCGGTCAGATTGATCTTGCCGAAGCGCGCCTGCACCCCCAGGTCAACGTGGAAGATCACGTTGGCCAGCATGTGCGGTTTGTCGGTGACCACTTCCGGCCGGACCTCGGCTTTGAAGTAGCCATGCTGGCGCAGGAACTTGACCAGCGCGGCTTCGGCGGTACTGACGTCGTCGGCGGAGTACGGCGCCGGCGCGCTGTAGTTGGCCACCTGCAACAGCCGCGGATAGTCGAACTCCTTGGTAGCGCCGGGAAATTCGTAGACGCCGATATAAACCGCGGGCTCCAGGATGAAGGCCACCGAAACGCCGGCGTTGGTGGGTTCCAGATCCACGCCGACCTTCTCGAAGCGGCCCTTCTCGCGCAGCGCCGCGACGGTGGCATTCACGTTCTCCCGCGAGAGCGGCTGACCCTTCTGCACTGAGATAAGCGCGCGCAAATCGCTGAGGCTGACATCGGGCCGGCCCTGATCTGCACGCTGGAAACGTTCTGGCCCTCGTAGCTGGAAAGCGGGATGTTGGCGACTTGCTGCGCCGCGCATTGCCGGCGGGCTGCCAAAAGCAAGGCAGCAAAAATGACAACGGTTAGCAGCGATAAAGTTTTCCCGGTACCAGGCCGACTCGCCGTGCGCACAATCATTGGTCCTGAACGTTACCTGTGGTCTGAATATCTTGGATGTGGAATACCGGTAGGCGTTTGTCCGCAGGCCGACGATTTGATGGCGCTGAGGAGACGGAGGAAATTTGTGCAGACCTGTTTTGTATCAGGACACGCCTTCGGATCTGCCCAAAAGTGAGTAAGGGCACGACCTTGGTCGTGCCGATAAGCCCTGCATTATCCGGGTCCGGAGCCGGCTTCAGCCGGCGGCACTCCGGGGGTTTCCTTTTTCCGCAGCCGGAGGAGTCGCACGACGCCGGTACCAACTTCCAAGTTTGATGCATCGCATGAGATATTTTCCGAGGAGGATCGCCCATGGACCTCGAGGAATTTCGTCGCTCATTTGCTGACGCTCAGCCGCCGGCAGGCCTGAGCGCAGCACTCTCCGGCTTGTGGTGGGATGCTGCCAAACAGCAGTGGAACAAAGCGCATGAAGCGGCGCAGCAGGACGAAGGCGCGCCCGGCGCCTGGGTGCATGCCTATCTGCATCGCAAGGAAGGCGACGCCGACAACGCGGCCTACTGGTACGGACGGGCCGGCAAGCCGGTGGCACACAGCTCATTCGAGGAGGAATGGCTGCAGATTACGAAGGCCCTGCTGGCAGCGGGATAGCGCTCGCTATTGCGCCGTATTCAGCGGCGCCAGCTTCTGATTGGCGATGGCCTCCCATCCCGCTTGCACGTTGGCCATGGCCTGCCGCGCCTTGGTGACGGAATCCACCACCGGCTGCGCGGGAGCGACGTCGGCCTCCTGCAAGGTCCCCAGCACTCCCAACAGCGTTCCACGCACGCCGTTAATGTTCTCCACGCGAGGGCCGCGGCGACGCCTCCCGGTCTCGGCCCCCTGCAACGTGTCCAGGGCTTTCAGCACTTCAGCCACTTTCGCCGCGTCCTCCAGCGTCGCATTGTGCCGCGCCTTCAGTTGCGCCTTGGCGGCCTCAACCTTGTCGTTCAGCGCGTGCAGCGCCTGCAGGTCGTCATACATCTGCTGCGAGAGCTCGAACTGCCGCTGCAAATCCGCGGTCGAGGTCTTCACTCGCGGATCCATCACCACTGTCAGCGGCTGGGTGTACTTCCTGCCGTCCACGGTGAGCACCACGGAGTACGTTCCCGGCATCACCCACGGCGAAGTGGGCGCGGGCGCGGTGTTGTGATAAACCGCCGCGATGGGATATTCAGGCTTCACGCCGGGCGTGGGCGTGTAGTGCATGTCCCACACAAACCGGTGCAACCCCGCCTGGTTGGAAATCTCCTGCGGTGGTCGCAGCCAATACGCCGGAATCGCAAGCATGGGATCGGGCGGCGGCACGGGATCGTCGCTGGAGAACCGGCGAACCAGTTGGCCCTTCTCGTCGAGAATCTCCAGCGTCACCGGCGTGCTGGACGCGGACTTCAGGTAGTAGTCAAGGATGGCGCCGTCCGGCGGATTCTCGCCCGCAGGCTCATCCGGCGGCAACGGCGTGTCGCTGTTGGTATCCCAGCGCACGCGGTAAGCCGTCTCCGGCTTCAGCAGCGCGGCATTCTCCTGCAGCAGCTTGTCGTCCAACTGGCGCAGCGGCGTGATGTCGTCGAGAATCCAGAAGCCGCGTCCGTGCGTGGCAACCGCCAGGTCATCGTCCTTGATGGTGAGGTCGCGCACCGACGTGGCCGGCATATTCAGGCGCAACGACTGCCAGTGATCACCGTCGTCGAAGGAGACATAGGTCGCGCGCTCGGTTCCGGCGAATAGCAGCCCTTTGCGCTTGGGATCTTCGCGCACGGCATTCACATTCTCGTTGTCGGGAATGCCGGCGGTGATTTCAGTCCAGGTCTTGCCGGAGTCGCGGGTGCGATAGATGTGCGGCTGCAGATCGTCGAGTCGCAAGGTGTTCACCGCGGCATAGGCGGTTTGGGCGTCGAAGTGGCTGGCGTCCATCACCGAAACTTTCTGCCATGCCGACAACTGTTTCGGCGTGACGTCATTCCAGTTAGCGCCACCATCGATGGTCAGCCAGATGAGTCCGTCGTCGGTGCCCGCCCAGATGCGGTTGGCGTCGAGCGGCGATGGCGCGACCGCGTAAATCACGCCGCGTTGCTTGGGGCTGGCTGTTGGCTCGGAGGCGTAAATGCCGATGCTCGCCGGCAGCGCATATTCCTTGCGTGTCAGGTCAGGACTGACCTGCTTCCAGGTCTGGCCGCCGTCGCGCGTTGCCCACAGCGTGTTCGCCGCGAAGTACATCAGGTGAGGATCGAGCGGCGAAAAAACGATGGGCTCAGTGCGAATCACGCGGAAGTCCTGCGACGGCGTGGTGACCGGAATCACGGTTTGCGCCTGGCCGGTGCGTCGGTCATAGCGCGTCAGTTTGCCGCCGAAGACGATATCCGGGTCGAGCGGATCGGGTACCACGTAGCCGTACTCTTCGGCTGCCACCGGATGCCAGTCGCGGAAGTTGATCTCGCCATCGTTGCCGCGGCTGGAGATGCACACCGAACCGCTCTCCTGCTGGCCGCTGCACAGCCGGTAAGGGAAGGCGTTGTCGGCGTTGACGTGGTAGAGCTGCGCCGTAGGCTGGTTGTACCACGAGCTCCAGGTTGCGCCGCCATTCACGGAAATCAGCGCGCCCTGATCGCTCACCAGGGCAATGATGTTGGGGTCGTTGGGATTGATCCAGATGTTCTGGTAATCGTCGCCGCCGGGTGCTCCACGGAACGCTGTCCAGGTTTTGCCGCCGTCCGACGATTTCCAGGTCACGGTGCTGGTGGTGTAAACAATCTGCGGATTTTTGGAATCGAACTTGGGCATCGCCAGGTCGCCGCCGCCAATGCGGATCTTCGGACGCGGGTCGGTAGTGGCAATCGTCCAGCTCTGTCCGCCATCGTCGGAGCGATAAAGGTCAGTCTTGTCGCGTATCGCCACGGAAGCGAACAGGCTTTGCGGATGGCTGGGCGAAACCGCGACATAGGCCTGCACGATCTCGCTGGGCAGGCCGCCGGACAATTGCTGCCAGTTCTTGCCGCCATCGGTGGACTTGAAGATGCCGCCTTCGTTGCCGCTCCATTCCGCGTTCTCCCACGGCCCCTCGCGCGCCTCCCACAATGTGGCATACACGATGTCGGGATTCGACGGGTCAATCTGCACGTCGTTGCCGCCGACGTTCTCGTTCTTGTACAGCACCTTCTCGAAGGTCTTGCCGCCGTCGAGCGAGCGATAAATACCGCGCTCGGGATTGGGTCCGTAAGGATGGCCGGCCACGGCGACGAACACCCGGTCGGGATTGCGCGGATCTACCGCCATCTGCGAAATCTGTTGGCCGTCGCGCAGCCCAAGATGCGTCCAAGTTTTGCCGGCGTCGGTGGACTTGTAGATTCCGTCGCCGACGGAAAGATCGGGCCGATGCAGGCCTTCGCCGCTGCCGACGTAAATAATGTTCGGATCGGAGGGCGCGACTGCGATGGCGCCGATGGAACCGGTAGGCTGGCTATCGAAGATCGGCTCCCAAGTGCGGCCGTAGTCGGTGGTCTTCCACACACCGCCGTTCACCGCTCCCACGTAAAACACGTTGGGCTGGCTGGGAACGCCGGCGACGGCGCGGGTGCGTCCGCCGCGAAACGGCCCGACATTGCGCCATCGCAGCGACGTCAGCAGGCTGCTGTCAACGGTTTGGGATTGGGCAAAGCCAAAGAACGTCAGAAGAAGAATGGAGAGGACTAGAATGCTGGGCGCAGACTTTCGCATAAAAAATCGGTCACCTGTATAGGCTTGCGGAGCCGGTAACGGCTCCGCGGAAGTGTAATCTAATTGTAACGATCTTTGCAGGGGATGAGGACCAACGCTTCGATGAAGAGCCGCGCCCGAATTCTGCTCTCCGTGGTATTTCTGTTGTCCATGTGCTGCGTCTTGCCGGCGCAGACGGTTCCGGCGTCGTCGTATAGCGCGCTGCAATGGCGCATGATCGGCCCCTTTCGCGGCGGCCGCTCCATTGCCGTTGCCGGTGTGCCGGGCGATGGCCGCACCTTCTACTTCGGTTCGGTGGATGGCGGCATCTGGAAGACCATCGACGCCGGCGTGACCTGGACGCCCATCTCTGACCGTGAGCCGATCGCTTCCGTCGGAGCGCTGGCGATTGCGCCTTCGGATCCCAAAATTATTTATGCCGGAACCGGCGAATCGGACATCCGCTCCGCCCTGTCGTCCGGCGACGGCGTTTACAAATCCACCGACGGCGGCGAAAGCTGGAAGAACGTCGGCCTGCGCGATTCGTGGCAGATCAGCCGCATCGTGGTTGATCCCAACGATGCCAACGTCGTGTACGTCGGCGTGCTGGGCAGCGCCTATGTTCCCAGCGTTGAGCGCGGCGTGTACAAATCCACCGATGGCGGCGCTACCTGGAAGCGGGTGCTGAACAAGGGCGCGACCGGCGGCGTGTCCGACCTGGCGATCGCCGCAGGCAAGCCCAACATCCTGTTCGCCGGGACCTGGAGCGCGCACCGTCCGCCGTGGAGCGCCTATGCGCCGCTACAGGGCCCCGACGGCGGTATTTTCCGCTCCACGGACGGCGGCGAAAACTGGACGTATCAGGGTGGCCATGGCTTGCCTGGCGGGGAGTGGGGCCGCGTCGGCGTTGCTGTCTCGCCGGACGGCCAACGCGTGTATGCGCTGGTGGATGCCGGCAAGCAGTCGGGCCTCTACCGCTCCGACGACGGCGGCGACAACTGGACGCTGGCCAACAGCGATCCGCGGCTCACCAGCCGGGCGTGGTATTTCAACTGGATCACCGTAGATCCCAACAATCCTGACGTGATTTACGTTCCCAACGTCGCGCTGTATCGCTCGGAGGACGGTGGCAAGACCATCTCCATCGTGCGCGGCGCGCCCGGCGGCGACGACTACCACCTGCTGTGGATTGATCCCAAGGATTCTTCGCGGATCGCTCTCGCTAGCGATCAGGGCACGTCCATCAGCTTGAACTACGGCAAGACGTGGTCGTCCTGGTACAACCAGCCGACGGCGCAGATGTACCACGTTGCCGCCGACAATGAGTTTCCCTACGCCGTGTATGGCGCGCAGCAGGACAGCGGCGCGGCCAGCGTGATGAGCCGCACCGATCATGGATCGATCACGGCGCGCGACTGGGGCCTGGTGGGCGGCGGCGAGAGCGGATGGCTGGCGCTCGATCCACTCGACTCGAACATTCTCTTCGCCACCGGCGCTTATGGCGGGGTTGTCCGCTACGACCGGCGCACCTCGTTCAGCCAGGATATTTCGCCGTGGCCGATGCCGAACTTCATGCTGGAGATTGACAAGCGCAAGTATCGCGCGCCCTGGACGCCGATGCTGGTCTTCTCGCAGGCCGATAAGCACGCCCTGTATATGGGCACGCAGTATGTGATGAAGACCACCGACGGCGGCCTGCATTGGGAGGCGATCAGTCCCGATCTCACCGGCGCTGCTGAAAATGCCGACGCTCGCCATCCGCAAGAGCCGCTGACCATTTACAACGCCAAGGCACGCGGTTATGGCGTGGTGTTCAGCATTGCGCCGTCGCCGCGAAAGGCCGACGAAATCTGGGCCGGCAGCGACACCGGCTTGCTGCATCTCACCCGCGACGGCGGCAAGAATTGGACCAACGTTACTCCGCCGGGGCTGAGCGACTGGAGCAAGATCGCCATGATCGAGGCTTCGCGCTTCGACGACGGGACCGCCTACGTTGCGGTGGAGCGGCATCGGCTCGGCGACGACAAGCCTTACCTGTTCCGCACCCGCGACTACGGCAAGACCTGGCAGCCCATCAGCAGCGGCATTGGCGAGCACGCGTTCGTGAACGCTATCCGCCAGGACACGCAGAACAAGAATCTGCTTTTCGCCGGAACCGAGCGCGGCGCGTACGTTTCGTTTGACGAGGGCGATCACTGGCAGCCCTTGCAACTGAACCTGCCGGTCACGTCGGTGCGCGACTTGCTGGTGCACGGCGACGATCTGATCGCTGCCACGCACGGACGCGGCTTCTGGATCCTCGACGACTTTACTGCGCTGCGGCAGACGAGCGCGGCTCCGCAATCGGCGCCTGTGCTGTATCGTCCGGCGAAGGCGACCCGCGTGGACAACGACGGCTTCCAGGGCACGCCGCTGCCGCCCGAGGAGCCGGCGGCGAAGAATCCGCCCGACGGCGCGATCCTGGATTACGTTCTCGCCTCTGACGCCCACGACGTGAAGCTCGAGATCGTGGCCGCGGATGGCAAGGTGGTTCGGCGCTTCTCCAATGCCGCCCGGCCTGCGCCGAAGACTCCGCCGATACCGATTGCTCCGCGGTGGCTGCCGAAACCGCAGCTCCTGGGCAGCACCGCCGGTATGCATCGCTTTGTCTGGGACCTGCGGTGGGGAAGCTCCGGCAGCGGCGATGATGACGACTACGGAGGCTTCGGTGCGCCGCGTGGGCCGCGCGCCGTTCCTGGCACCTACCAGGTCAGGCTGACTGCCGACGGGACAACCGTTTCGCAGCCGCTGGAAGTGGCCATGGACCCGCGTTCCAGTGCCACCGCCAAAGAATTGGACGAGCAGCTTCGCGTTGGGCGCCAGATCTTCGAGCAGGCGCGCCTGACGCGGAAGGCGCTGGCCGAAATGACGGCAGTGCGTAGCAGCCTGGCCGAAGCCACCAAGGCCGCCGCCGCAAATCCCGCGCTGCTGTCGCAAATCTCGGCGGTCGAAAAGTCTATCGCCGGCATAGAAAGCGGCGGCAGGGAAGCGGGCGCTCCCTCCATGGGACTCAGCGCCGCCAACACCGGACTGATGGCGTCGTTGCGCGTGGTGGGAAGCAGCGACCGCACCATTCCTTCGCAGGCCATGGACGTGTTCCGGCAATCCAATGCGGCCGCCGAAAGCCGATTGGCGGAATGGACGGCGTTGAAGCAGGGCGACTTGGCGCGCCTGAATCGCGCTCTGGAGGCAGCCGGGGTCAAACCGATCGCCATCGCCGAGATTGAACAGCAGTTGGAATACCTGATGTCGGAGTAGCGTCCGGCAATGCCGCGACAGGGGCGAGTTGTCACACACCCATGTGACGGATTTCGCCGCCTTTTTCGCGGTTGCATGCGACCCTTGTGGGTACACAAGGAGTCAGCATGCGTGGTAACAAGCGGGTCATTCAGCAGTTGAACGCCGGTCTCCGCGACGAGATGACGGCGGTAGTGCAATACATGGTGCAGGCGGAGACCTGCGAGAGCTGGGGCTATCACCGGCTGGCGGGTTTGACCAAGGCGCGCGCCATCGAAGAGATGAAGCACGCCGAGCGCCTGATCGAGCGCATCATTTTCCTCGACGGCACTCCCGAGATCGCCATACCGCTGACCCCCAAGGTCGGCGCCACTGTGCAGGAGCAACTCAAGAACGACTTCAAGGACGAGGCCGATGCCATACGGCAGTACAACCTCGCCGCCGAGGTCTGCCGCGATGCCGGAGACGCCGGCAGCAAGGACCTGTTCGAGCAACTGCTCCGCGACGAAGAACGCCACGCCGACTTCCTGGAGGCGCAACTGCACTCCATCGAAGAAATCGGCGTCGCCGGATATCTGGCGCAACAACTCATCGGCTGACGGTGGCCGCAGGAAGACCCGCCAGCGCTCTTCCTGCGCGCTCCACTCATGGCTGCAGCTCCGCGCGGGAACAATCCTGCCTTCCCGACGATCGTCCAGTTGAAACTCCCACGGCGAATAACTCTTCTGTTTCTTGATGTTTACAAATCTTATGATTTCTTTACACCCAGCATGCTTGCCGCGTGTGAAAGTTAATTAGTCCTGTGTCGTGCTAACCCCAGGCAGACGGAAGAAGGAGGCGAGCCGTGACGATGACAAAATCTAGGGGCGGCGAAAAGTGCCGGCGCACGCTTCTCCTCTGGCTGCTGGCGCTTGGCGCTGCTTGCCATCGGCCTGCCTTTGTCGGCGCAGCCGTCCGCGCAGCAGGCCGCTGCGGCGCATGCCCGCGCGGTCGGCACCGTCAAGTCCATTGACGGCAGCAACGTTACCCTGACCACCGATTCCGGAGCCGAACAGGTCATCACGCTGCAGCCCGACACGCGACTGATGCGCACCCTTCCCGGCCAAACGGATTTGAAGACGGCCAGCCCGGCCAAAGTCACCGACATCCAGATCGGCGACCGCATGCTGGCCGGTGGCAAAAGGTCGGACGACGGCAAATATCTTTTGGCCACCACCGCCATCGTGATGAAGCGCGCCGACATCAGCGAGAAGCAGCAGCAAGACCGCGAAGAGTGGCAAAAGCACGGCGCCGGCGGCGTGGTGAAGTCGGTGGACGCGGCAAGCGGCACCATCCAGCTCTCAACCGGCCCGGCGACGAGCTTGGCCGTCCAGGTTTCCAAGGACACCATCATCCGGCGTTACGCGCCTGACTCCATCAAGTTTGACGATGCCAGGGTTGGCACGCTGGACCAGATCAAGCCCGGGGATCAACTGCGCGTGCGCGGAACCAAGAGCGCCGACGGCACGTCGCTGAAGGCCGACGAGATCGTTTCCGGAACATTTCGCAACGTCGCCGGCACCGTGGTCTCGACTGACCCGGCGAAGCAGTCGGTGACGGTGATGGACTTGGCCACCAAGAAGCCGGTGAATTTGCAGGTCACGGCCGATTCGCAAATGCATAGCCTGCCGGCCATGGTTGCCCAACGCATCGCCATGCGTCTAAAAGGCGCGGGAGCAGGCGGAGCCGCAGAACACGCGGGACCGGCTTCCGCAACCAATTCCAAAGCCAGGGAGGCGTCGCCAAATGGGAATACCGGCGCCTCCCGTTTCGGTGGCGGCGGTGGCGCGCCGGACTTCCAGCAGATGCTGCAGCGCATGCCCGCAGTCACGCTGGCCGATCTGCACAAGGGAGACGCGCTGATGATCGTCGCCACCGAGGGCGATGCTGACTCGCCGCCCACCGCCATCATCCTGCTGAGTGGTGTGGAACCGATTCTTACCGCTTCGCCCAGCCAGGCGGGAGCAATCCTATCGCCCTGGAACCTGGGTGGAGGAGGAGCGAGCGCCGGTGGCGATACTCCGTAATTTCGATTGTTGCGTAAATGAAGGGTTGAAAACGTTAATGCGCTCGTCTGCAATTCTCACCAGTTTGATTCTGCTGTTTTCTCTGGCCATTGCATCTGCACAAACCACCAGCGGCGGTCTGCGCGGAAAGGTGACCGATCCGTCGGGCGCGGTCATTCCCAACGCCTCGGTTTCCGCCACCGACGCCAGCGGCCGCTCGGTGACCGTAACCAGCAACCCGCAGGGCACGTACGACTTCAAAGGCCTGGCGCCGTCCACCTATGAGATCACGGTCTCCGCCGATGGCTTCACCACATTGCAGAAATCCGGCGTGGTGGTGACGGCGGGGAAGACGCAGTTGCTCGATCTGCCGCTGGAAATCCAGGTGGAGGAGCAGCACGTACAGGTGCAGAGCGACGCGCCCACGGTGGACGTCTCCGCCGCCAACAACGCCAGCGCCATTGTGATCAAGGGCAAGGACCTGGAAGCGCTCTCCGACGATCCTGACGAGCTGCAGTCGGAACTTCAGGCGCTCGCCGGGCCCTCGGCGGGACCCAATGGTGGCCAGATTTACGTGGATGGATTTACCTCCGGCCAGTTGCCACCGAAGTCGGCCATCCGCGAAATTCGCATCAACCAGAATCCGTTCTCCGCCGAATTCGACAAGCTGGGCTACGGGCGCATCGAGATTTTCACCAAGCCCGGCACCGACAAAGTTCATGGTCAGTTCATGGCCATGGGCAATACCTCGGGATTCAACTCGCTGAATCCGTTTGTCACCAACGGCGAGGAGCCCGGCTATTACTCAGAGATGTTCAACGGCAGCCTCAGCGGCCCGCTGGGCAAGAAGGCTTCGTTCTTTTTCAGCGGCCAGCAGCGCGACATCGATAATCTGTCGGTCATCGTCGCCACCATCCTCGACAGCAATTACAACCCTGTACCTTACAACACGACTTTGTCGAATCCGCTGCGCCGGCTGAACCTGAGCCCGCGAGTGGACATCCAGCTCACGCCGACCAACACCCTGACCGTCCGCTATCAGTACTGGAAAAACGACGAAACCAATGAGGGTGTCGGCCAGTTTTCGCTGCCGTCGCAGGCCTACAACTCGAACGAGACGGAACAGACTGTCCAGATCAGCGACACCCAGGTCATCAGTGCGAACGTGGTCAATGAGACCCGCTTCCAGTACATCCGCGACAGCAGCACCAACTCGCCCTTCAGCACCGATCCGTCACTGACTGTGCTGGGTGCGTTTTCCGGCGGAGGCAGCTCGCAGGGCACGCTGGTGGATAACCAGGACCGCTACGAACTTCAGAACTACACCTCGATCGTGAAAGGGAAGCACTTCCTGCGTTTCGGCGGACGCCTGCGCGCCACGGTGGATTCCAACAGCACCAACTCCAACTTCAACGGCGGCTTCACCTTCTCGTCGCTGAACGCCTACCAGATCACCGAGCAGGGCCTGGCCGCGGGACTGTCGCCGGCGAAGATTCGCGCCATGGGTGGCGGCGCCAGCCAGTTCTCGCTGGTCGCCGGTCAACCGCTCGCCGACGTGCGCTACCTGGATGTCGGCCTGTACGTGGAAGACGAATGGCGCATCAAGCCGAACCTCTCTTTCAGCTATGGCCTGCGCTACGAGACCCAGAACGAGATTCAGGACCACGCCGACTTTGGGCCGCGCTTCAGCCTGGCCTGGGGCTTGGGACACGGCAACGGTCCGGCGAAAACCGTGCTGCGCACCGGTTTCGGCATCTTCTACGATCGCTTCAGCGCCGACGATTTCCTTCCGGTGGAGCGCTTCAACGGCTCGACGCAGACGCAGTACATCGTCGCCAACCCCGACTTCTATCCCACGGTCCCCACGCCGGCGCAACTGGCTGGGCTTTCGACTACCTCGCCGACGGTGTACCAGATTGCCTCGAATTTGCGCGCTCCTTACACCATGGAGGCGGCGATCAGCCTCGAGCGGCAGCTCACCAAGGCTTCGACGATCTCGGTGACCTATCTGAACTCGCGCGGCAATCACCAGTTCTTCCTGCGCAACGCCAACGCTCCGTATCCGGGCACCTATAATCCCGACGATCCCAACAGTGGTATTCGTCCGGACGGCAATAACACCAATATCTATCAGTATTCCTCCGAGGGCCTGTTCAACGAGAACCAGGTCATCACCAACGCGCGAGTCAACATCGGCAAGCGCACTTCGCTGTTCGGTTTCTACACGCTCAGCTTCGCCAACAGCGATCTGGGCGCGCCAAGTTCCATGGGCGGCGGCGGCGAGGGCTTCTTCGGAGGCGGCGGCGGAGCGGTGGAATTCGTCTCCAACTCCTACGACCCGATGCAGGACTACGGGCGCGCGGCGTTTGACGTCCGCAGCCGCGCCTTCATCGGCGGTACCGTCGGCGTGCCCTGGGGTCTGCAACTGAGCCCGTTCATCGTGATCAGCTCTGCCCAGCCCTTCAACATCATCGTGGGCCAGGACCTGAATGGCGACTCCATCTTCAATGACCGGCCGGCGCTTTCCAGCACGGCGGGACCGGGTGGCGTGGTCAAGGTGACGCCCTACGGGACCTTCAATACTGTGCCGATTGCGGGGCAGGAGATTGTGCCGATCAATTATGGCTTGGGCTCATCTCTCTTCAGCCTGAACCTGCGCTTGAGCAAGACCATCGGCCTCGGTCCCAAGGTGGAAGGCCACGGCGGCGGTGACGGCATGCACGGCGGTGGTCATCGCGGCGGCGGCCTCGGCGGACGCGGCCTCACCGGCGGTGGTGGCGGCGGTGGCCCCTTCAGCATGGAAAGCAGCAACCGCAAGTACAGCCTGACCTTCAGCGTGGCCGCGCGTAATTTGCTGAACAACGTGAACCTGGCGCCGCCGGTCGGCAATCTGGATTCGCCGCAGTTCGGCACTTCCAACAGCCTGGCTGGCCCGCCCTACTCATCGGGCTCCGCCAACCGGCGCATTGATCTGATGATGATGTTTTCGTTTTGAAGGGCAGCAATTAGCAATTAGTCATTAGTCATTAGTCATTAGTCATTAGTCATTAGGAACTCGCATCCCCGGCCATTTTCGCGACGTTCAGAAATTGTCAGGGATTTTTCTTCTGTGCGTTTCGCGGCACAATCGCGACCACTAATTGCTAATCACTAATTGCTAATTGCTAATTACTAATTACTAATTACTGCTCACGCAAACAGCCGCAACTGCTCATCCGGCAGCGGCACCGGCTGGATCTCCTGGCGCGACGTCACCTCGCGGGTGATGCCGTGCTTCTTGCGCAACTTGGCCATCAGCTCCGAGATGCGCTGGCTGTAGAGCTTGCTGACGAACGCACGGTCGGCAAATCGTTTGCGATACTCCGCCACCAGGTGCGGAAACTCCTTCTCCAGAAACGGCAGAAACACCGCCGCCGAGCACGGCTTCAGGAAGAGCGGGTTGGCGTAGATGTAGCGTCCGCCGGCCTCTTTCGTCGCCTTCACCAGTGCGTCCAGCGCCGGCGCCGAATCGGTGATGCCCGGCAGCACCGGCGCGCAGATCACGCCCGCTCGCACGCCCGCCAGGTTCAGTTCCTTCACCGCTCTTCATCCGCAGGTCAGGACGCGGAGCGCGCGGCTCCAGAATGCGCGCCAGGTCGGTATCCAGCGTGGTAATGGTGAGGTTTACGTAGAGCGAGTTGCGCTCGGAGATGCGACGCAGCAGTTCAGCATCGCGCACCACCAGGTCCGATTTCGTCACCAGCCCAATTTCCAGCCCGCTATGCAGCGCAAACTCCTCCAGCAGGCCGCGCGTCACCTCGAAGCGCTTCTCCGCCGGCTGGTAGGGGTCGGTGGCCGTGCCCAGCGCGATGGACTCGCCCCGCTTCACCTTCTTCAGATCGCGCCGCAGCAGCCACGCCGCCTGCTGCTTGACGTAAATCTTGCGCTCGAAGTCCAGCCCGTCGCGCATTTCCATGAACTCGTGGGTATAGCGCGCATAGCAGTATTTGCAGGCGAATTCGCAGCCGCGATACGGGTTAATGGTCCAGGTGAAGGGTACGCGCTCCGAGGTGCAGCGGCACAGGATGGAGCGCGAGTGCAAGGTGAAGAACTCAATCAGGTGGCCCTGGCGGAGGGACTCGCCCTCAGCCGCCAGTTTGGCAATGCCGATCAACGGCTGCGGGCCCTGGTCTTCGTCGGTTTCCAGCAATGAGGGATGCATGACAGCTCGCCATCTTCGCCTTTTGTTCGCCAATAATAGGGCGCAGATGGGGCCGGTGTCAATAGGCTTCCGATATCTTCAGCAGGTCGCCAGAACTTTGTTTTGGGCAGCAGGAAATGAGTAAGGGCACGACCTCTGGTCGTGCCGATCGCGAGAGTAGGAAAGGAATGGGCTTTAGCCCCTGAGCCCCGTGGGGGGAGGGGCGCCGCATTTGTTGACGCAATGTATGCCCCTGCACAGCGAACCGCGGGTCCCTCGACTCCGCTTCGCTCCGCTCGGGATGACAAATCAAAAACGGTGCGTGGTCGGCACGACCGAAGTTCGTGCCCTTACACGTAGTTCTTCCAAAATGGGGATTAGAGGGCGGTTTACCCAGCGGCGACGGTGCTGCCGACGAACTCGACGTTGGGCTTGTGGGGAATGATTCCGGCCTCATACCCGCGCTCCAGCAGCAGGGTGATGGCCTCGCGGCCGTCCTTGCCGTAGTCGAGGGTGCGCTCGTTCACGTACATGCCGACGAACTTGTCCGCCATCTGCGCGTCCAGGTCGCGGGCAAACTGCATGGCGTATTGCAGCGCCTCGTCGCGATGGTCCAGCGCGTACTGGATGGAGTCGCGCAGCGCGGTGCAGCAGGCGGCGATCAGCTCCGGGCCCAGCTCGCGGCGGATGGCGTTGCCGCCCAGCGGCAGCGGCAGCCCGGTCTCCTCGCGCCACCACTTGCCCATGTCCAGAACCTTGTGCAGCCCGGCTTTGTTGAAGGTCAACTGGCCTTCATGGATGATGAGCCCGGCCTCGTACTTTCCTTCCAGCACTTGCGGAATGATCTGGTCGAAGGGCACGACCTCGGTGGCGATCTCCGGCGCAAACAGCTTCAGCGCCAGGTAGGCGGTAGTCATGGTGCCGGGAACGGCAATCTTAACGCTGCGGATTTCCTCCAGCGGAATATTGCGCGAGGCGACGATCATCGGGCCCGTAGCCCTCGCCCACGCTGCCGCCGCTGGGCATCAGCGCGTACTTGTCCTGCAAATACGGGTAGGCGTGGAAGGAAATCGCGGTGATGTCGTAGAAGCCTTCGAGCGCCTTGCGGTTCAGGGTCTCGATGTCGCACAGCGTGTGAGTGAACTTCAGGTCGGGGACACGGACCTTGTTGGTCGCCATGCCATAGAACATGAAGGCATCGTCGGAATCGGGACTGTGGGCGACGGCAATTTCGCGAACAGGAGGCTTAGAGTTGCGGCTCATAGGGTCCAGGACAACCAATCTTGGTGAAACCGTCGCAGGCGCGGCCTGCGCTGAGAGTTGTTACAGCTTGCGGCGGATGTGCGGCGCCACGGCCGAAGCCGCCATCACCTTCATCACTTCCGCAAACAGGAATGGGTACAGACCGAAGAAGGCAGCGCGCTGCCAGCTATGGGTCATGATGGCCAGCCAGCTTACGCCGGCGGCAAACAGCGTCAACTCAGCCACGACCGACGCTGCCAGATTGCGCAGGAAGCTTGCGGCTCCGCGCTCGACAATCCATCCGGCCAGAAATGCGACCACCGGATAGGCCCACAGATAACCGGCCGTCGGGCCGAAAAGCTGAGCGATGCCGCCGGGGCCAGCCATGCTGAACACCGGCAATCCCATGGCGCCCCAGCCCAGATACAGGGCGGCAGCGGCGAAACCTCGGCGGCTGCCCGCAACCAGGCCGACCAGCAATACGGCGAAGTTGGCCAGCGTGAGCGGCACCGGAGTGAACGGTAGCGGTACAACCAAGCGCGCGCACACGGCGATCACGGCGCTTCCGGCAATCACAATGCCGAGGTTCTTTGCCCAGGTGGATTGATATAGCGCGATCTGGCGGGAAGTATTACTGGTGCTTTCCATGTCCTGCCTCCTTATCGCTTATAAAGACGGTTTGTTACTTGCGATCCTGATCCGTGGGAGCCTGGCTGATCTTGTCACCGCGCTCGGCTGGCTTGGTTTCCTGGTCGATATGACGCTTCACGCGCAGATGTGTAGCCAGGGCAACGATGACCAGCGCTGCGGTGCAAATGATCAAAACCAGCAAAAGGATTTTAATCACCACAGGACCTCAGAATAACAGATGGCGCTCCAGCTTCGACCGAAACTTGTCGCTTTGGTGCTTCTACACGCCCACCGGAAAGGGCTTGGCGCTATGCTCTTCGCCGCGGTCACGGATCAGGCTGTCGAAGCGCCCTTGAAACACCGACATCAGCCCGGTGTACCAGTATCCAAAGACGAACAGAAACAGGAACGGCACGGTGATGTAGTTCTCGTTGGCGATGGCGTACCACACCGTCAGCGCGAAGTAGCCGCCGATCAGAAGTTCGATATAGGGAATCCAGCCCAGGCGCTTGCGATATTTCTTGGCGGCGATTTTTTTGTCCTGCTTGCTGACCACGTGATACTTCGGCGTGCGCGCGAACGCCGTCTGGTGCCCGACCAGCGCTTCCAGCACCGCCTTGGTGTTGGTGATGGTCAGCCCGATGCCCAGCGCCATCAGTGCCGGCAGATACAGGAAGGTGCGATACCAGGTGCGCGGGAACAGCTCCTTCTGCGACACCAGGTAGAAGCTCGAAATTGAAAACGTGGACGCCAGGAACAGCGGGATGTCGATGTACAGCATCTGGAACCATCCCTGGTAGAAGCGGATGATCATGGCCGGCAGCAGCAACGCGCTCAGCACAATCATCAGCGGATAGCTGATGTTGGCGGTCAGGTGATACCAGGCTTCGATCTTCTCGCGCTTCGACACCGGCGCGCGCAGCACCTTGGGCAGATCTTTCTTGGCGCACTGAATCAGGCCCTTCGCCCAGCGCGCCTGCTGCGTCTTGAACGCCGTCATCTCGATGGGCAACTCTGCCGGGCATTCCACGTCCTGCAGGTAGCGGAACTTCCATCCCTTGAGCTGCGAACGGTAGCTGAGATCGGTGTCTTCGGTCAGCGTGTCGTGCTCCCAGCCGCCCGCATCGTCAATCGCCTGGCGCCGCCACATGCCTGCGGTACCGTTGAAGTTGAAGAACACTCCCAGGCGAGAACGGCCGCCGTGCTCCAGCACGAAGTGCCCGTCCAGCAGGATGGCCTCGATCTCAGTGAGATAGGAATAATTGCGGTTCAGGTGCGTCCAGCGCGTCTGCACCATGCCGATGCCGGGCGTGGCGAAGTGGTGGATCACCTTCATCAGCCACTGCGGCGGCGGGGTGAAGTCGGCATCGAAGATGGCCACGAATTCTCCGGTCGAGGATTTCAGGCCTTCGTGAAGCGCCCCGGCCTTGTAGCCTTCGCGATTGGTGCGGTGATGGTAAACGATGTTGTGCCCGGCGGCGGCGTAGCGGTCCACCACCGCGCTGGCCACCTGCACGGTCTCGTCGGTGGAGTCGTCCAGCACCTGGATTTGCAGCTTCTCGCGCGGATATTCCAGCTTGCAGACGCAATCCACCAGGCGCTCGATGACGAACTGCTCGTTGAAGATCGGCAGCTGCACCGTCACCAGCGGCAGGTCGGCAAAGTGCGATTCCGGCTCGGTGACTCTTGTTCTTGCGGTGCTTGTAATAGATGTAAGCCAACTGGTAGCGGTGCATCCCGTAAAACGCCAGCAGGATGAGCACGATGAAATACGGAATCAGCAGCATCAGGTCGAAGGCGTTGGCGTGGTACAGGCCCTTAAAAGTGGTGTCGAGAAAGTGCGAGCGGAAATAATGCCGCAGACCGTGGGGTTCGGCCAGCAGGGCTCCCATGCGATTGAGGCTCTCGGTCAGGACCATGGGTTTGGCAACAACTCTCGACGTCGCGTGCAGCCTGGGATTCTGCTAACGAAGGTAGGTCAACGGCTGATTGTACCTGAGCCGCAGCCATATCCGAAGCGCAGCGCGACCCGCCGGGGAAACGGCTGTTCGTGAGTCGGTAGGGCACACTTCAGAGGCTGCGGAAAAAGCCCCTCGTCGATAAGGACTCCTGCGGCACGGCTAAAAGCCGTGCCCTTTCACACCGTCGAACTGCGGCACGACTAAACAGGCCGCTGAAAAACTCCGTTTTCGCGCGCCTTGTATCAGGGCCCGACTTTAGTCGGGCCGATAAGCCGTTTATTTTCGTCCTCCGGAGCCGGCTTCAGCCGGCGGCATTCCGCGCGCGACTCGACGTGATGGAAGTTAATGGACAGCTAAAGCGCTGATCAAACGTCAACCCCCGTGCCACCCGCTGAAGCGAGTTCCGGAAAAGAGGAATAAACGGCTTTGCGGCACGACTGAAGTCATGCCCTGACACAAACCTCGCGGAAGCCGACTTTTTCCGGCAGCCTCTAAAGTCATGCCCTGATACAAATCTCTCGCGAGCAAGGTTTTCAGCAACCTGTTCAGGCGTGCATTGGGACGACCGATCTAATGCGCGCTTTCAGGCTCGCATCCAAGCCATTTAGTCTTGATTTTCCGGAGTTGGCTGTGATCAGCAGCGCGTTCTTTTTGGACTCAAAATCGCCACCAACGTGGGCTTCCGTTTTCGCGCCATTTTAGGGCGAAATCGTCTCCAAATCCTCTCCAAATCGCCTCGCCTGAACCCGCCTCCGCCGGCGCAACGCGGCAAAATGCAACGGTCATGTACCTTCGTTATCGCCCCGCGGGTGCTTTTCTCATGACGTGCTCGTTCCGCCGCTCCTAACCTGAATACAGGAGCGCCGATGATCGTCCGTAGCAGCCCGTACAGCAAACGCGAAGCCAGCGCCTGCCACTCTACGGCGATTCGCGGCAGACGAGCGCTGCGATTTCCAGGCGCACTTGCGCGAGCAGGACGGACATCGCGACCTCGCTGAACCCCCGCCAATACAGGCGCAAAACCAGCTCTCCACGGCGCGGGCTTCTCTTAATTACCAGCTAACTCGCGCCCAGTTGATCGCGAACCCTCCGAGCTTCACGCCAACTGGCAGGGTGAAACCTGGTGCAACGGCTGGCGCCGGCGCTGGCTGCCGGAAGATCGCAGGGCGACCAAAATCTCCGGACGACCCCGCCGTCGGCGACCCATCGCTAACTCCTTTACTCGGCAGTACTTTGCGGGGATATTGCTGTTAAGCCACTTTGTTTTCAATACCTCGATTAACGAAACGCTGAAAAACATCGTGACCCAGGTCACATGCAGAGGTTCATCGGCGCTCCGCCGCCCATCTACGCCCACGCCCCTTGAGCGAATGCTCGCTCCCCGGACTCGGCGTGACAATGCGCCAAAGCGACCGCTTAGCGGCATGGCCGAAGAGGCTGCGGAGAAATTCAAAATCACCGACGTGCCACCGGCTGGCTGGTTTGAATTGAGAAAGAGGACGCCCTTTATTGATCTACGAAGCCGAAGTTTTTCCGCAGCCCGTGAAGGCGTGCTCCACCCAGACAACTTAGGTCGAGGGAATGAGCGGCCGACCCTGGATGTTCCACTCCAGATGATGCACCGCGCCCGAGGGACCGGAAGGTACGGCGAAGGTGGTCGCCAGCACCGCGGCTTTGCCGGGGGCAAAGGCCAGTCCAACGAGGTTGTGTCCGGCGACCGCCAGCGAGGCCTCGGCGCGTGGCGTGAGCTTCACAATGCCACGGCGTCCGTTCAGCGATGCCGCCACGTAGAGATTGCCGGCAACATCGAAGGCCATGCCCTGCGGACGGCCCAGCCCGCGATAGAAAGTGGTCACGCTGCCGTGCGGATCAATGCGATAAACGGCATCGCAACTGGAAGTGGTCGGGCCGGTGAGGTAGAGGTTGCGATCGTTGTCGAACGCCAGGTGATAGGCGGAGACGCTGGGCTCGACGGTAGCGAAGACAAAAATCTGGCGGTCGCGGCCGATCTTAAAGATGGTGCCGCTGCGATCGCCGACGTAGAGATTGCCTTCCGGATCGAAGGCGATGCCGGTGGCGACGCCCATGCCTTCGGCGTAGGAGGCCATGGTGCCGTTCTGCGCCACGCGATACACGGTGCCGTCGTAGCGCGAGGAAACATACAGGCTGCCGGCGCGGTCGAAAGCCATGCCGGTGGGGTTCATCATCTCGTGTACGAACGGCTTGACCACCTGGTTGCGATCAATGCGATAGATGGCGACCGGAACGCTTTGGCCGCGCGAGCCGGAGAAGGTGACGTAAACGTTGCCGTCGGCGTCAACCGCAGGATTGGTGACGGGATGCAGACTATCGGCCAGCAACGTGGCCACGCTCAGCTTGCATCCGTTGCTGCTGGCGCCGTTGGCGGCTACTACTACTTCGCTGGAGGTGGCATCGTCGGGCACGCGCGCCACGATGAACTGCGAAGAACTAATCACCACGGGCCCATCCGTAGGCCCAAAACTTACGCGCGGGCGGCGCATCTCGCGGGGGCCAAGGTGGCTGCCGGTAATGCGGATTTCGCCGCCGGGCAGAGCGCAAGCGGGATCCAGCGCGTCAATGTGTGGCTTGCCGTTGCTGCCCATGCCGCTGGTCCGTTCTGCCATGCTGTGTGTCCGATGTGCCCTGCGAAGTTAGATGTAGTGATAAAGCCAGAAGTGCAGCAGAAGTTGCAGAGCAATCAGCGCATAAATGCCGGCTCCCAGATCGTCCACCACGATGCCCGTGCCCTCCGGCAGGCGCTCCAGGCGCCGCACCGGCCACGGCTTCACGATGTCGAACCCACGGAAAAGTATAAAGCCGGCCAGCAGCGCTGGCCACACCAGTGGACAACCCAACAGCGTGATGAGCTGTCCGGCCACTTCGTCAATCACCACGAAGCCGGGATCTTTGCGGCCTGCGCCGCGCTCCGCCAGCGTGGCTGCGGGAATTCCCATTGCGACCGCGAGCACGATGAGCGCCAGGTTCACCGGCAACAGCCACTTGCCCGGAAGGTGCGATGCCAGCAGCCACCACAGCAGCACGGTTGCCAGCGATCCCCAGGTGCCCGGCGCCGGCCACAGCTTGCCCGCGCCGAAAAATGTGGCGACCAGTGTGGCCCACAGCGGCGTCGCCGGTCGCGCAGCGTCAGTGCGATTTCTTGCGTCGGTCATCGGGATTGCCGGTGTCTCTGGATTCGGATTCGTCGAGCAGGTTCGCAATGGCCTCGGGATCGTCGATTGGACTCGAAATCACATAGCCGCCGCTGGCCCACTTGCCCAGGTCAATCAAGCGGCAACGCTCGCTGCAGAAAGGGAACTCAGGATCGCGACGCAGCACGATCTTACGGCATATCGGACATCGTAAGCTGCGGACAGGAGACATAAAATGCAGTGGTTAGTGGCTAGTGGCTGGTGGCTAGTGAATCCGAAACACGCATGGCTCGCTATCCATGATCGTGACGATTTCACTATCCAACACCCACTATCCACTAATCAGTTTCGCCACTACATCATACTCATGCGCTTCGGTGATTTCGCAATGATAGAACTCGCCTTCGCGAACATCTTCGAAGTCGCCGAAGTCGTTGACGTACACCGTGCCGTCAATTTCCGGCGCGTGCATCGCCGTGCGCGCCTGCCACAGCAAATCGGTTTCCTCCGACGGACCTTCCAGCACCAGGTCGAACTGCTGGCCGATCAGCGCGCGCTTTTTCTTGCGGCTGATCTGCTTTTGCAGCGACATCAGCTTCTTGCGCCGCCGCTCGATCTCCTTGGCCGGAACCTTCTCGCCCAGGTCGAACGCCTTCGCGCCCTCTTCGTCGGAATAGCCGAAGACGCCCATCCAGTCGAACTGCGCCTCGCGCACGAACTGGCAAAGTTGCTCAAAGTCCTGCTCGGTCTCGCCGGGGAAGCCGACGATGAACGACGTGCGCAGCGTGAGATCGGGAATGGCGTGCCGCATCTTCTCGATGGAGCGCAGAAAAATCTCCGCGCCCGCTCCGCGCTTCATCGCCTTCAGCACCGCCGGCGCGGCGTGTTGCAGCGGCACGTCGATGTAGGAGCAAATCTTCTCGTGCGCCGCGATGGTCTCCAGCAGCTTGCCGGTAATCTTGTTGGGATAGGCGTAGAGGAAGCGCACCCAGCGCAAGTCTTCGATCTGCGCCAGCCGCTCCAGCAGCAGCGGCAAGCCGTCTTTCAGCCCCAGGTCTTCGCCGTAGCAGGTGGTGTCCTGTCCGATGAGCGTGATCTCGCGCACGCCCTGCCGCGCCAGTCGCTCGGCCTCGGCAACCACCGACTCGAAGCGCCGCGAGCGGAACTTTCCGCGCAACTGCGGAATGATGCAGAAGGCGCAGGGATGATCGCAGCCCTCGGCGATCTTGATGTAGGCGGAATATTTCGGCGTGGCCAGCACCCGCGGCGTGGCGTCGTCGTAGAGATAATTCGGCAGGTCGGCGACCGCGCCGTCCCAGCCGTCCTTGGAGAAGCGGCCGGCGCTCTCGCGGGCATCGCCTTCGGCGCGCGCCTTCAGGATGACGAACGGCGACTCCGCCGCCGGCATCGCAGGCGCGATTCCCGCGGCCTTCAGAATGTCCTGCAGTTCGCCGGTGCCGACCACGGCATCTACTTCCGGAATGTTCTTCTGGATCTCGTTGCGATAGCGCTCGACCAGGCAGCCGGCGACGATCAGCTTGCGCGCCCGGCCGGCAATCTTGTGCTGCGCCATCTCCAGGATGGTGTCCACCGACTCCTGCTTGGCGGTGTCAATGAACGAGCAGGTGTTGACCACGATGATGTCGGCATCTTCCGCGCGCGGCGTAATGCGGGCGCCGCCCTCGGTCAGCAGGCCCATCATCACCTCGCTGTCCACCAGGTTCTTGGGACAGCCCAGGCTGACGAATCCGATTTTAGGGGTTGCAGCAGCTGCCGGACGCTCGTCGGCGTTGTCCAGCAGGGCTACAGAATCACTCGTGGAAGGCATGGAATCTTATGATTTTACCACGCCATGCGGAGCCCGCGAATATGGCCACCGGCCTACGACTTCGGCAGGAATTGCGGCGGAATCGGATTCTCCGCGCTTTCGTTCGCCCACATGATGTTCACGATCCACCAGCGCTCGCCGTCGAACAGCAGCTGGAAGCTGTTGATGCCGCGCTCGAATGGCTTGCCGTCTTTCTCGTGTCTCGATTCGTAGGTCGAGAACACCTGCGCGATGCCGGCAAATTCGTCAACGTCGTTATGGACGGAGTGTTCGAAAAAGCCCTCCTTGCGGAAGGACGCACCCGCCAGTTGCTGGTATTCGGCCGGCGTGATCACGCGATGACGCATCACGCCCTTCGCGTTCTTGCCGTTGACAATGAGATGCGCCTCCGGCAGAAACAGCGACTGGAAGCGCGGCCAGTCGCGATCGCCGGCCGGCCCAGAGATGACGTCGTAGATGGCGGCGAGAATGGCGTCCACCGATTTCACGTCGGCGGGATCGGCCGCGGGGGTCGCGGGAGCCGCAGGCGCAGCGCTTTGCGGCGCAGCGGCAGTCGGTGGCGTAGAACTTTGCTGCGCGACGCTTGGCGGTGCAGCCGGTTGTGGAGCCGCGGCTTGCCCCAGCATCACGGCAGAAAGGAGAAGGATTAGTGCAAACCCTGAGAGCAATCGCATCGGAGCCTCCGGAATCATTGGCGCTAGACAGTATTCGACTGCGCCGGCGAAGTCGAGGGCAAATCGGCAGGCGACAGAAGTCGAGGGCAGGACGCTCGGCGGGCCCTCATCCGCGCAAACTGGCGGCCCGCGAGGCTCGCAAAAGAAATGCTATATTGGAAAGTCGGGCGCTGGTCCCGCGCAACGAAATCCTGTGAAACCCGCCAGGTCCGGAAGGAAGCAACGGTAGCAGGCCAGTTCGTGTGCAGCGGTCAACTGGCGCCTGGCTTTTTAGAGGCCGCTTTTCGCTCTTCGCTGTTCGCTCTTCGCCAGAAATGCTCAACATCTCCCCGACATATGAATAAACGCTGTAGCCGAGGCCGAAAAAGCGAAGTGTCTCGCACATTGCATGTTTTCTTCTGGCGAATAGCGAAAAGCGAATGGCGAATAGCGGCTCTTCTCGACTTTCCTCCCGCCATCGTTGAAAATGAATGCGCATTCATAATCATTCCTGGAGAGCTCGCATTGTCTAAGCCGCTTCGCGCCAAAATCACCGCTCTCGGCACTTACGTTCCTCCTCGCGTTCTCACCAACCATGACCTGGAAAAAATGGTGGACACCAACGACCAGTGGATCATGGAGCGCACCGGCATTCGCGAGCGTCACATCGCCGACAAAGGCGTCGCCGCCAGCGACCTCGCCGTGGAAGCCGTCAAGAACCTTGTCGCCTCGCATCCTTTCGATCTGCAGGAAGTGGACCTGATCGTCGTCGGCACGGTCACGCCCGACATGATGTATCCCTCCACCGCCTGCCTGGTGCAGAACAAGCTGGGCATACATCGCACCTGGGGCTTCGACGTCTCCGCCGGATGTTCCGGCTTCGTGTACGCGCTGAACGCGGGCGCGCAGTTCATCGAGTCCGGCCGCTATAAGAAGGTGCTGGTCATCGGCTCCGACGTGTGCTCGTCGATGACCGACTACACTGATCGCGCAGTGTGCATCATCTTCGGCGACGGGGCCGGCGCGGTTTTGCTGGAGCCCGCGGGCGAAGGCGAAGACGGCATCATTGACTACGAGGCGCAAGTAGAAGGCGCCGGCGGCATCTACCTCAGCATGCCCGGCGGCGGCAGCCTCAACCCCGCCTCGCACGAAACCGTCGACCAGAAGATGCACTACATCCACCAGGACGGTCAGAACGTCTTCAAGTACGCGGTAAGAAAAATGGCGGAGATGGCCGAGCGTGTGCTCACCAAGAACCATCTCACCGGCGCCGACATCGATTGCTTCATCGCGCACCAGGCCAACAAGCGCATCATCAACGCCACCGCCGACCGCCTGAAGATGCCGATGGAAAAAGTCATCATCAACATTGACCGCTACGGCAACACCACCGCCGGCACCATTCCGCTCGCCATGCACACGGCCATGGAAGAAGGCAAGCTCAAGAAAGGCGACATGGTGCTGCTGGCCGCCGTCGGCGCGGGATTCACCTCCGGGGCCACGCTGCTGCGCTGGGCATTCTGAGCCCGGATTTCGACAGGGTTTACTGCGTCGCTAACCGGGCATTCCCGGTGGCTGCAATCGCCCGGAACCGGCGGTATGATGCAACCATGCCTGCACGACAGTATGGTTCGTTCCTCGGCGCAGTCGTTCGTCTTGCCACAGTTCTGATCCTCGCGATCCTGGCGCTTCCCGCCGCGGCGCTGCCGGGCGACATCGCGCTGATCGGCGCACGCGTTTATACCTCGCCACAAGCGCCGCCGATTGATGGCGCGGTGGTCATCCTGCACGACGGCGTCATCGTTGATATTGGCCGTCGCGGTCAGACGGCCATTCCCGCCGGCGCGCGCATTCTGGATTGCACCGGCAAAGTCATTACCGCCGGCTTCTGGAACAGCCACGTGCACTTCACCGAGCCTGTATGGAGTGGCGCCGCGACCGCTCCCGCCGCCAAACTTGAAGAGCACATGCAGGCCATGCTGACGCGCTGGGGCTTCACCACCGTGTTCGACATCGGCTCGGACCCTCGGAACACTTTGCCGTTGCGCAAGCGCATCGAAGCCGGAGAGCTTCCTGGGCCGAAGATTTACACCACCGCCGGCACCATCTTTCCCGAGAACGGCCTTCCGTTTTACCTTCCGCCCGCGATGGCTCCGATCTTGAAGCAGTTTGAAGCGGCGACGCCGGCCGACGCCGAGCGCATCGTCAAAAACCAGCTCGCGATGGGCGCTGACGGCATCAAGCTGTTCACCGGCTCACTGGTGACGCCGCGCACGGTGATGCCCATGCCCGAGGACGTAGTGCGCGCCGCCGTGGAACTGGCGCATGCAGCCGGCAAGCCGGTGTTCGCGCATCCCTCGAACCACGTCGGCACCGACAACGCGCTCGCCGGCGGCGTGGACATACTGGCGCACACCATTCCGCAGGAGGATGGCTTCAGCAAGCAGGAGTTGGAGCGCATGAAGGCGCAGCACACCGCGTTGATCCCGACTCTGACATTGTGGGAGGTGGAAGCGGAGAAGGCCAAGGCGACTCGCGCCGCCGAGGAAAAGTTCGTGCAGTCGGGCGTAGATGAGCTGAAGAGCTTCTTCGATCAGGGCGGTACGGTGCTGTTCGGCACCGATGTGGGCTACACCCAGCATTACGACACCGCCGAGGAGTACGCGCTGATGGCGCGCGGTGGCATGAAGTGGAGCGACATTCTGGCATCGCTGACCACCAATCCCGTGGCGTTCTTCAAGGCCGGCGGTGGGGAAGTGAAGGCCGGCCTGCCCGCTGACCTGGTGGTGCTGGATGCCGATCCGGCGGTGGATGTCCGCAACTTTGCCAAGGTGGACTACACCATTCGCGGCGGAAAAATGATCTATAGCAAGCCGGAAGAGCTGCGGCCGATGCGCGAGGAGGAAGAAGTGAAGCCGCCGGAGGAGCAGGGCAAAGCCGCGAACGGCAAAGACGCCGGCGCCCATGGCGGCGCTAACGACAAGAACGCGCCACCGCCGCCGAATCTGCCGCCGCGCGATCCCAACATAAAGCCGCAGTAGAGCGCAGCTGATTTTGAATGGGCACGCCTTCAGAGGCTGCTGAAAAAGTACTTTTGAGGCTCATTTGGTTAAGAAAATCGTCTGTAAGTAGTTGAGTTTTCGTTCGTCCACATGAGCGAAATTACTACGTTGGTTCCTTTTTCAGCAGCCTGTTCAGGCGTGCCAAAAAGCTCTGGGTTCGAGTGTTTTGTATCGGGGCACGACTTCACAGGCCGCTGGAAAACTCCGTTTTCGGCTGCCTTGTGTCAGGGCATGAGTTCAGCTTAACATTTTGGAATGATTGAAAGACATGATTCTCGGCCTGAATCTGTCACCGCAAACCATGAGCGAATTACCATTGCGTGAGATCTACGTCAGCACGGATATAGAAACCGACGGACCGGTCGCGGGAAAACACTCCATGCTGAGCATTGGATCGGCAGCCTATCTGGCCGACAAAGAGCTGCTGGGGACGTTCTCCGCCAACTTGGAAACGCTGCCCGCATCGGCCCCGGATCCCAAGACCGCCGCATGGTGGGCCACGCAGCCGGAGGCATGGTCGGCCTGCCGGCTAAATCTCGAAGCGCCTGCTGTTGCCCTGAAGCGCTACGTTGCCTGGCTCAAGGCGTTCGGCGGACGGCCTGTGTTTGTCGGCTACCCGGCCGCTTTTGATTTTTCTTTCGTCTATTGGTATCTCACGGAGTTCGCGGGCGAGAACCCATTCGGCTATTCGGCAATTGATATCAAGACCTACGCGATGGCGTTGCTGCGCAAACCATATCGAGCGTGCGGCAAGCAGTCGATGCCCCCGGAGTGGTTCGATCCCGTGGCTCATACGCATGTGGCGCTCGACGATGCCATCGAGCAAGGACGACTGTTCTGCAACATGCTTAAGGCCAACTTCGGCGCCTAACTAGCCGCTCACGGCTGCTGAATGTCGTAATGTTATTCCGTAGAATTGCAGACTCGGATCGTGACATCCGCGAAACAATTGCGTGAGATTCTGCTGCGCTTGCCCCAGCGAATCACTTTCCCTCTTCCGCTGAGTTCTTAGTGGCAACCGCCGCCCATCGGGACAATTCCGACTTCAGTCGGGCCGATAAGCCGTTTTAATCTTGTCATCCAGAGCCGGCTTCAGCCGGCGGAACTACTTCGCCTTGATCCTCTCCCGGTCCTTGGCGGCGTCGAGCGGACGCGCTGGCTCGGTCATGCGTGCCGGGTCCAGAATCTCTTTGATCTGCTCATCGCTGAGGTAGCCGCGCGAGCGCGCAATCTCGATGATGCTCTTGCCGGTGGCTACTGACTCCTTGGCAATCTCCGCCGCCTTGGCGTAGCCGATGTAAGGATTCAGCGCTGTGGCCAGCGACACCGTGCTCTGCGCATAAAATTCGCAGCGCTTCTCATTGGCGGTGATGCCCTTGATGCAGGTGTCGGTAAACTGCCGCAGCATATTGCTCATGATGGTGATCGAGGTGAGCACGCAATACGCCATCGTCGGCATCATCACGTTCAGCTCAAGCTGTCCGGCCTGCACCGCCAGCGCCACCGTGGTGTCATAACCCATCACTTGGAACGACACCATAGCCGCCAGTTCCGCCAGCACCGGATTCACCTTGCCCGGCATGATGGACGAGCCCGGCTGTAGCGCCATCAGGTTGATCTCCGCCAGGCCGGTGTTCGGGCCAGACGACAGCAGGCGCAGATCGTTGGAGATGCGAATCACCTCTAGCGCCAGGTTGCGCAGCCCGGAGCTCACGCTGGCCATGCCCAGATTCGACTGCATGGCGTAGCGCATATCGTCCACCGGCGTCAGCGTCTGCCCGGAAATGCGCGCCAGATTGGCGACGGCGCGCTCGCGATAGTCGGGATGCGTGTTGATGCCGGTGCCTACCGCGGAGCCGCCCAAGCCGATCTCGCGCAGCAACGCCGACTGCTCCTGCAAGCTTTTCTTGGCGCGCGTGATCGCGCCGCCGTAGGCTTTGAATTCCTGCCCCAGCCGCATGGGAACGGCGTCCTCAGGTGCGTGCGCCCGGATTTCAGGATGGGATCAAACTCTTTGCCCTTCTGCTCGAAGGCGCCGGCCAGGGCATCGAGCACGGGATAGAGCTGCTCCAGCTCCAGCAGCGTAGCCACGCGCATGGCGGTAGGGAAGACGTCGTTAGTGGATTGCCCGTAGTTGACGTGGTCGTTGGGATGGACCTGTTTGTAGTCGCCGCGCTGGCCGCCGAGCAGCTCGCCGGCGCGGTTGGCGATCACCTCGTTGCTGTTCATGTGGAAGCTGACGCCCGCGCCCGCCTGGAAGACGTCCACTACAAACGCGTCGTTCCACTTGCCCTGTTGCACCTCGCGCGCCGCCTGGATGATGGCGTCGGCGGTCTTGCGATCCACCAGCTCCAGCTCGCGATTGGCTTCGGCCGCGGCTTCCTTCACCATGGCGATGGCGCGGATCAGCGTGGGATGCGCCCGCAGTCCGCTGATGGGGAAGTTCTCCAGCGCCCGCGCCGTCTGGATGCCGTAATAGACGTCGGCGGGAATTTCCTTGTGTCCGAGGGAATCTTTTTCCAGACGAGTGGATTTGCTGCTGCGGTCGTGGGTCATGAGCGCTCCTCTACCGTAAGAGATGATGCAGCCGGTGCCCGCGGTGCGTCCAGTGGAGCGCGATTGGACAGCCTTGAATCCGCGCATAGCTACGCGTTCCCGCGCCGCACAAACTAAACTTGGGGTGCCCCGTTCTGGCCGTGGTTTGGCCAAGGCGGGCATTTTGTCGGCGCGGCGGCACACGCGTCACCACACGCCCGGCAGCAGTCGATACCGCACCCTTTGTGTGTACGCGTCATAGCCCGGCAATTCGCGGCGCAGGAAACGCTCTTCGATGGGAATGCGAATCACCAGCAGCAGCGCCGTCGCCAAGCCCGCCAAGGTCGCCGCGTAGGAGCCGAGCCACAGCGGCGTGCCAAAGATGAACAGGAATCCGCCGGAATACATGGGATGCCGCACCAGGCGGTAAACCCCGGTAGCGATGACATGCTGGCGCAGCGAAGGCATTTTCCCGCAGAGCCAGAATGGAGATGTAGCAACCGACCACACAAAGCAGGAATCCAACCGCCGCGAGTGGTAGCGACGGCGCGCGCAGCAGCAGATGGGAGCGGAAGATGTCGAGCGGAATAAAGATGGTGGCGGCGGCGAATGCCAGCAATAGTGTGGTGGTCAAAATTTTATCGGCCGGCGGCTGACCCTTCTGGATCGGAGGCTTCAGCCGTTCGTCGAGCACGTCTTCGTGCCCGCGAAAGATGGCAAAGATGCTGACGACGTCGGCCACCAGCACCAGCCCCATAAACCACCACCCGCGCGGCCAACGCAGCGTCCAAGCCGGCAGAAACAGCAGCCCGCCATAAATTGCCAACGCATAGATAGCGCTGAAAACGCATTTGGCGACAAATTTGACTTTGGACGACATTGCGGTTGCGGGCCTGCCTCCGCTATGAAGATGAGCCAGGCCGTCTCAAGGTCGCCGGGGACGTGGCCGGCATGACTTTATTGTCGGTGAACTACAACAGCCGGGCGCGAACATGCTGCGATCGCAGGACAGAAACGGCATGGGCGTCGAAGGAAACCATCTCTTCTGCACCTGACCAGTTTCCCTCGTGAGCAATTACACCGTCGGCAAAGTCTCCGCCAGCGTCGAGCACCGCGAGTCCGGCTTCGATGGCGGGCCGGTTGGCTACGACATTAGCGCTCTTCATAAGCCGATGAATGGCTTCGGAGACCTCAGAGGCGGACCTCTTATATCCCCGACGAAGCACCCAGACAAATTCGCAAAGAACCGCGACCGGTACGGCAACTAGCTCGGCCTCACGCAGCACCTTGACGGCCCGGCGAGCCTGCTGGGGATCGTCTTGCACCGCAGCCCGGATGAGTACGTTGGTATCGGCTGTGATTTTCACTTCTTTCTGGCCCATCCTCGGGTTGCGATTTCTTTGATTTCCTCAACGGTGAGTCTCTGCCCTCCCTGGCGTGCCAGGCAGCCGACAAAATCGCCGATGCTACCGCTCATGTCGGCGGCCTTCACCACGATGCGCCCGTCGGGCAGTTTGTCGGCTTCAATCTTCTGCCCCGGACTCACTCCCAGATGGTGGAGCAGATCTCGTTTGAGGGTCACTTGGCCTTTAGCCGTCACCGTAAGCGTGGTCAAGCAATGCGCCTCCCGCCGCATGGATCGTCAATCCAGATTGTAAGGCATTATTGCCTTACCGTCCATCCCCCCCACCAACATCGGCCACTGATGTGCATTAATGTGAGCATCAAGTCCCACGCCACCGCTCAGGACGCTCTACCCAATCTCCACCAGCTCCGCGATCTTGGCCTGCCACTCTTTCGGGCCGCTCTCGTGCACCGAGTTGCCGTTGGAGTCCACGGCTACGGTCACCGGCATGTCCTGCACCTCGAACTCGTAGATGGCCTCCATGCCGAGATCGTCGAAGGCCAGCACGCGCGATGTTCTTGATCGCCTTCGACACCAGGTAGGCGGCGCCGCCGACCGCCATCAGGTACACGGCCTTGTGGTCGCGGATCGCTTCGATCGCCTGCCGGGCCGCGCTCGGACTTGCCGACCATGCCCAGCAGGCCGGTCTCCTCCAGCATCTGGCGGTGAATTTGTCCATGCGCGTGGCGGTGGTTGGGCCGGCCGGGCCGACTACTTCGTCGCGCACCGGATCAACCGGGCCGACGTAATAGATAAAGCGATTGGTGAAGTCCACCGGCAGCGCCTCGCTCGCGGCGTCAGCATCTCCGTCATGCGCTTGTGCGCGGCGTCGCGGCCGGTGAGCAGCTTGCCGTTCAGCAGCAGCACTTCGCCCGGTTTCCAGGTCGCGACCTCCTCGCGTGTCACCGTGTCGAGGTTGACGCGGCGCGCATTCTGCCGGATCGTAAGTCAGCGTCGGCCAGTCCTCCAGCGACGGCGGCTCCAGCTCGGCCGCGCCCGCTGCCGTCGAGCACGAAATGCACGTGGCGCGTGGCGGCGCAGTTGGGAATCATCGCGACCGGCAGGTTGGCGGCGTGGGTGGGATAGTCCTTCACCTTCACGTCGAGCACGGTGGTCAGGCCGCCCAAGTCCCTGCGCGCCGATGCCCAGCGCGTTGACCTTCTCGTAGAGCTCGATGCGCAGTTCCTCGAGCGCGTCTTCGGGCCGCGCGCGATCAGCTCCTGCATGTCGATCGGCTCCATCAGCGATTCCTTGGCCAGCAGCATGGCCTTCTCGGCCGTGCCGCCGATGCCGATGCCGAGCATGCCCGGCGGGCACCAGCCCGCGCCCATCGTCGGCACGGTCTTCAGCACCCAGTCGACGATCGAGTCCGACGGATTCAGCATGGCGAACTTCGACTTGCTCTCCGAGCCGCCGCCCTTGGCCGCGACGATCACCTCGACCTTGTCGCCGGGCACGATGCGTCATGTTGATGACGGCGGGCGTGTTGTCCTTGGTGTTCTTGCGAGCCGCCGGCGGGATCGGCCAGCACGCTGGCGCGCAGCTTGTTGTGCTCGTGCAGGTAGGCGCGGCGCACGCCTTCGTTGACCATGTCCTCGACGCTCATCGTCGCGTCCCACTGCACGTTCATGCCGACCTTCAGGAAGACGGTGACGATGCCGGTGTCCTGGCAGATCGGGCGATGGCCCTCGGCGCACATGCGCGAGTTGGTCAGGATCTGCGCGATGGCGTCCCGCGCGGCGGGCGACTGCTCCTTCTCGTAGGCGCGCGCTCAGCTGCTGGATGAAGTCGACGCGGATGGTAGTAGGAGATGTATTGCAGCGCGTCGGCGACGCTCTGGATGAGATCGTCCTGCTTGATGACGGTCATAGTAGTACCGCCGGAATCATGAGGAATTAGAAGCCGGAGCCGGGGCCACGAAGCGTCATGGGCAAGCCGACTTCCGCAGCGGGTGGAACAGAAAATTATACCTTCCGCCATGAACCTCGACTTGTGATCGGGCGAACACTCCGATGGTTGGTCGGCCGCCGGCAGGCGTCACCCACGATCCGGCTCCAAGCAGGCTCGGACTCAAGAGGAGGCGCTTGAACGCCTGGCCTGATGGCCGGCCTGCCCTTCGCCGGAACGGGATGACGCAGCAGATCGCCGGCCTGAGCCAGCACGGATCATACTGCGGCTAGCCGTAGAGCTCGGTGCGGGCGATTTCGCCGGAGGATCGGTCGCACAAGCGGCACCGACGACGTTCCCAGCCGCAGCGCACGCGCAAGCCGCAGCAGGCCCTCGTGGCCGGCTCCGTGGTCCGCGGATGCACGTAGAAGAGCGCCTGGTCGCGCAGCGAGCGGAGATGGCGAGTTGAGGCAGCCGAGCTTCCTGCCGTGTCGGCCCCAGCACCTCGGTCAAGGACGCCGCCAGTTGGTCTTCCTGGCCGGCCTTGGCATGAAAGCGCGCGAAGATGTAAAGCTCCATGCCTTGTTGTACTCGAATGCTCAGATTGGCCGCGGCTACTCCAGCACAGCTTTCCGTACATCGATTTGTAGCGACAGTCCGATCTCGCCGCAACTGCATTGCTCCACCGAATACACCACGCAGGAATCGAAGGGCCGCGAGTAAACGTGCAGGCGTCACGGCGCGCTGGTTCCATTCTCGCGGATTGCGCACGTCATGCACCGGATTCAGCGGGTCGACGGCCACCGGATTGTCGGCGGTTATCTCGACCAGGTCGGTAGGAACGATGTTGCATCGGTGCGCTGCCAGGTCCTCGGAGATCAGCCGGTAGTTCTGCACCGCGAGCCGGCCGACGGGGGCGGCCATCCAGCAGTTCTGCCCCTTGTGGTTGTGGATCGAGCTCGCTGACCCACCTCCCAGCAGATGGCCAGCAGCTCGTAGAGTTCGGTCTTGTCGATCAGGTTGCGGGTGTAGTGCTGCGCGTCCCAGAAGAGGTAGCGCTGGAGTTGATCCGGATCGACCGGATGCGCCTGCAGGTAGGCGAGCGTGCCTTTCACTCCGGTGAAGTCTTCTCGGCTTCAGCTTCGCGCAGTCCGCTGATGAAGTCTTCCATCGAAACCCGCTGCTGTATTTTTTGCGAAGATGTGACGGTTGCCATATACTGCCGCCTCCTGGGACGAACCGCTTATTTTAACCCGGCTTCGGCATTTGGTGACTGCGAACGCTTACGGTGCGCCGGACGGTCGAGGAGATAAATCTCTTGCCGACAGCTGACTGGAAATCCTTTGCCGGAGTCCGATTCCAAGCATATAATGAGCGCAAGCAAGCACCCCGGCAAGGTGCGGTCAGCGTTCCGCACGGAGTTACCCAGATGAAGTCAGCGCGCTTTCGCAGCTGCGATGTGTCCTTCTGCTGAGTGCCAGCCTGGCTACGCCAGCGTTGGCGCAGGACAATACCCAAGCGCAAACTCCCTCAGCGCAAGCCGCCGGCCAGCTCACCGTTAGTCCTACTCCGTCTGACGCCACGCCGGTCAGTACCCGTGCCCGCCGACAGCGCCAACGCCACCGGCACCGCAATCGCGCCCAAGGAAACGCACGACAAGGGCAAGAACGACATCGACGATATCGGCAATCGCAAGATCGGGTTCACCGGCAAGAGCCTGGGCGACTGGTACGGCATCGACACCGACATCAAGATGGGCAAGCAGTACGCGATGATGGTCGAGGCGCAGCGCCCGCATGATCCAGGACCCGGTCGTCGTGGAATACGTCAACCGCATGGGACAGAACCTGGTGCGCAACTCCGACGCGAAGGTGCCGTTCACCATCAAGGTCGTTGACTCCGACGACATCAACGCCTTCGCGCTTCCCGGGCGGATTCTTCTACGTGAACAGCGGCCTGATCCTGGCCGCCGACAATGAAGCCGAACTGGCGGGCGTGATGGCGCACGAGATCGCGCACGTCGCCGCCCGTCACGCGACGCGCGAGATGACTCGCGGCCAACTACGCCAACCTGGCGACCGATTCCGCTGATCTTTGTGAACAGCTGGGGCCTCTATGAAGCTGCCAACGCAGCCCTCAGCCTGGCGATGCCGGTGGCGTTCATGAAGTTCTCGCGCGGATTCGAGGCGGAGGCCGATTATCTCGGCCTGCAATATATGTACAAAGCCGGCTACGATCCGCAGGCGTTCATCTCCGTTCTTCGAGAAGATCAAAGCGCAGGAAAAGCAGAAGCCGGGGACGCTGGCCAAGGCCTTCTCCACCCATCCGCAAACTCCGGACCGCATTCTGAAGAGCCAGGAGGAGATTCGCGAGATTCTGCCGCCGCGGCCGGAATACATGCTGAACACCTCGGAGTTCATACGATGTGAAAGCGCGGCTGGCGGCTTTCGAGAATGCGCAAGAAGACGATTCCCGACAAGGATTACAACAAGCCGACGCTGCGGCGCACGCAAACCGCCGACAGCGATAAGGGCAAGCCCACCAATAGGGGGATGACCGTCCCACGCTCTGCAGCGCCGCGACGACGACTATGCCGCCAACACCGGCATACACTGAGGGACGGGAATTTGCTCGCTGGTTTGGAATGGTTCGTATCAGGGCATGGCTTCAGCCATGCCGATAAGCCCTTTACTTTTGTCATCACGAACCGACTTTAGTCGGTGAGGGATCTGCTTTTCCGACTTTTCAGCGGCCTGTGAAGTCGTGCCCTGATACAAAGCGCCTGCAAAACGTCGGACGCATTTTGTGCGCCTGAAGTCGTGCTCCGCCCGGCTCCTACATCGCGATCAATTCGAATACGGGGTAGTTTGCCGCCAGCGGAACGAAAGCTTCGACCGGCGAATCGGCGCGGACAGGGAAGTAGCGCTGTACTTCGGGGCGGAAGCGGTCGAGATAGGCCTTCAAGAACGGAGGGCGCTCGGCTTCGTTCACCGCCTGTAGACGGAATTGCCGGCGGAAGCTGCCGCGCTTCAGGGTGATCTCGCCTGACGCTTCAGCGTTGCGAACCCACTGGGTGCGTCCGCGGGGCGCTACCAGGTATCGGCGGCCGTTCACCTCAAGCAGATCAATTGGCGTCGAATACAGCTTGCCGCTCTTGCGCCCGCGTACCTGCAACAGGTAGTTGTGCGAAAACCCGATGCCGAGGCCTATCAGGAATCCGAAGACGCGATTGAAGGTACGCTCCACGGCGTTCGCCTGGCGGAATTCCATCGGACTGACGTTGCTGCTCATACTGCGTTTGACTCGGTAGCCACATCCCGCGGTGCTAACATTTTTGGCGCTTCGCCCCGCAGTTGAGCGCTCTTGCGCACGAGGTGTGGTTAGTTGCACCGCGGACCCCGCGTTGCGGCTAGTGTGGCGCAGGGCCGACGGTGCAGCCAACCATGCATCGTCGTAGTTTGCGGCTGAAAAAAGACAAGGGTGCCGAATGGCACCCTCAGACAATAACGATTCAGCAGAACCTTGCGCAGCTACGCGGCCTTGGGATTCACCGCGACCGCAGCAGTTTCCGCCTCAGCCAGCACCGTCTTCGCGCTGACCATCTTCATTTGCTTCCAGTCGTAGGGAAATTCCTTACCGCAATCCAGGCACACGATGTAGGTGCCGGTGACGGCCGCGGCTTCACTGCGGCGCGCTTTACCACGAACCGTGATAGGGAAACTGCAACGTTTGTGCGAACAACCAAACACCAGGTCCAGTAGGCTCATGACGGGTCTCCTCCCAGCAAGTAATAGTCGCGCACAGAGGACGTTCGTTACATCGGCGCGAAGAATATCTCGGATGAGTGCAGCTTGTTGAGAACGCTGAGATGAACCACTGCCGGTACTAACCCGGCTACTAAGGTTGGATTCGTGCGCGGGCAGAAAGGTTTCGACCTTGTGCAATAAAGCAAGGTGAATTCCTGCTTAGGGAATTGTCACGGAAGTGCTAGAGATGGGAAGAGGGAGATAGTTAGGTCTTGGACGGTCCCGTCTGTTCCGGCTTCGACTCTTCACCCGACTGCTTGTGCCCGTGGCACTTAGTCAGGATGGCCGAGCGCAGGCGCCCGCGCAGTTCGTCGGGCAGTTCGTAGAGATGCGAGTCACGATAGATCTCGATGGTCATCTTGGTGGTGTTGCAGACGACGTAACAATTGTGGCACCACTGGAGGTGGTCCTCCAATTCCGCCTTAGTTTGGGCGTCCATCGAGTCGTCCAGATAATCGGTTAGCTCCTTGAGAAATTCAGAGCAGGTCACTGTTTGCCATCTCCACCGGGGCGATTTTTGAAATACTTACTCAAGCGTTCGCGTAACTGCAACCGGGCGCGAAGCAAACGCGACTTCACTGCCGGAATACTCAAATCCAGGGCGTCAGCGGTTTCTTCCGTCGAAAGCCCTTCCACATCACGTAAGACAAAAACCGTTCGAAAACTCGGAGGCAGTCCCTGGATGGTCTTGCCCAGGATCTCCTTCAACTCGCCCTGGCTGTAAAGCTGCTCAGGGTTGGGAGACCAGTCCGCGACTTCGCGCGGCATCGAGTCTTCTTCGGTCTTGATGTCCTCGTCGAGCGACACCATGCGCTCGGGACGCCGGCGGCGCAGGCGCATCAAGGCCTCGTTCACCGCAATGCGCACCAGCCAGGTGTAAAACTTGGATTGCTCCTGAAAGTTGGCCAGGTTCTGGTAAGCCTTCAGGAAGGCGTCCTGCACCACATCTTCCGCGTCCTCGCGGTTCTGGGTGATGTGCTGCGCAATCCGGAACACGTTGCGGTCGTAGCGGCGTACCAGTTCCTCGAAGGCGCTGATGTCGCCAGCTTTTGCCGCATGGACTAGCGATATCTCATCGCCAGTCTGTTCCACTTTTGGTTGGATGGTTCCCATGTTTATGTAGATTCAGGATTTTCGCCCTTACGGGCGCACTCCATGCCATTGTACCCAATCCGGGAATGCTCTTTGGATCTACGGCGTGTCGAAGCGCCGAACCGGCCACAGGCAATCCAACGATTGTCCTGCATCGCGGCAAGCGGCGTCAAATCGCAACCGACGCGGCCATCCGCCAGTATCCGCATGGTCAACGAATTCACAGGTTTCGCGCAGGAAAAATCGCGCTAAACTGATGCCAGTGAGCCACCGTCAACCTCTTTCCATCGCATTACTGGCGCTTTTGCTGGCGCTCCTTTGCGTTCCCCTGGCGGCGCAAAATGATCCTGCCGCGCCCCACAAGAAAAAGCGGGCGGCCAACGGTACCAAATCGGCGACCACCCATCATTCTGCCGCCGGCGCGCATAACTCGGCTGCGCACAAGAAGAGGGCCTCCGCGCACCACGGGCCGCGCAAGAAGGTGACCACCGCCCGCGCCCAGCGCATGAAGAAGACCTTCGTCGCTTCCAGCGATCTGCGGCCCATGGCAAGCCAGTTGGTGCAATACCGCACGCCCGCGGCCTATGCCGGAGTCGAGAACTACGCCCGCATTCACGCCGGCACCGAAGCGGCGTCGCTGGCCTGGTTCGCTATCGGCTACGCTCACTACCTCGACGCGCAATATCCGCAGGCCATCACCGCGCTCACCAACGCCCAGCCGCACATCGGCGAGCTCAAGGACTACACCTCGTTTTTCATCGGCAATTCCTACGTGCTCAGCAACAATCCGCAGGCGTCGTTCACCTACCTGCGGGACTTCGGCACGCGCTTTCCGGATTCGCTCTACGAGCACGACGCCAACATCGCCTACGCCAAGGCACTCCTGGCCGCCAATCGCCCACTCGACGCTATTCACCTGCTGGAGGCCACTCGCCAGCCCGCTCACGCCGACACCGAGTATTACCTGGGCAAAGCCTATGTGCAGAACGGGCAGTCACGGCAGGGCGCGGAAATCCTGCGCAATGTGTATTACGAATATCCCAACAGCTCCGTGGCCGACAATGCCGCGGCGGACCTGAAAAAGATTCCTGACGCGGCGTTTCTGCCGCCGGTCACGTATGCCGAGCACCAGCGCCGCGCCGACGCGCTGTATAAGTCGCGTCACTATGGCGAGGCGGCGGACGAATATCGGCTGATGGTGGACATGGCGCCGCCCTCCGAGCAGCCCATGGCGCTGATCCAGGTGGCCAATTCGCTGATCCACGATGGCCAGAACCGCCAGGCGCGCCCCTATCTCGATCGCATTCCCGACAACGGCACCGAAGGCAGCGCGGAGAAGTGGTATCAGAAGGCGGAGATCGCGCGCGGCGACAGCGACGACCTGGCGCTGGACAACATTCTGCAACACATGCGCACCGCCACCCCCAAATCGCCGTGGCTGGAGTCGGCGCTGCTGACCACCGGCAACATGTATCTGCTGCGCAAGAATTACGATCGCGCCATTGATTACTACCGCGAGATGCACGAGCGCTTTCCCGGCGGCAGCAAAGGCTCCTACGCGCACTGGAAGTACGCCTGGCTGACCTATCGCCAGAATCGCAAGGAAGAAGCCAGGAAGGCCTTCGAAGATCAGATCGTCTATTACGCGGGCGGCAACGAGACGCCCGACGCCATGTACTGGCGCGCGCGCATGGCTGAGGACGAGCGCGACTATGGCGTGGCCCGCGCTTATTACTTGAAGCTCTCGGAGCGCTATCGCAACTTCTATTACGGCGTCTTGGCGCGGCGTCGCCTGGCCACCATGCCGGCAGCCACCGTAGCCACTGTTGCGGTGTTGCAGCATGTGAGCCCCGCCGCGGCCGTCAGCCCCACGGCGCAGATTATCGATCCGCCGGAAGACGATCTGCACTACAACCGCGCCAAGCTGCTGGAGAACGCCGGTGTCACCGATCTTGCCGTGCGCGAGTTGAGGCCGGCAGTTCCGTCGGTCCGTCCTGGGAGATGCTGGAGGTCGCGCGGGTTTATTCCAGCGGCGGTGAGTATTATCGCGCGCTGAAGGCGCTGAAGCGCGCCATTGCCGGTTACTTCTCGATGGACGTGAACGCGCTGCCCGCGCCTTACTGGCACGGCCTGTTTCCGCGGCCCTACTGGGACGCCTTGCAGCACTACTCCACTGAGAACGGGCTCGATCCTTACCTGGTGGCGTCGCTCATCCGCCAGGAGTCGGAGTTTAATCCCGGCGCCATCTCGCACGCCAACGCTTACGGCCTGATGCAACTGCTGCCCAAGACCGGCAAGGGCGAAGCCAAGGCCCAGGGCCTGCACCACTACAGTACCGATTCGTTGCTGGACCCGACGACGAACATTGAGTTGGGCACGCGTTATTTCCGCCAGATGGTGGACCACTTCGGCGGACAGATTGAGTACGCGCTGGCGGCCTACAACGCCGGCGAAGATCGCGTGGAGGATTGGCGCGCCGCCGGCAACTTCCGCGACGTGGAAGAGTTTGTGGAGTCCATCCCCTTTACCGAAACTCGCGAGTATGTGCAGGCCATCATGCGCAACGCCGAAGTGTATAAGCGGGTGTACGGCACGCCGTAGGAAGCCGTCAGCTGTCAGCTATCAGCCGTCAAGATCAATTGTCGATTGTCGGAGTAAGAACGGTCATGATAGAGCGAGCCTCCAAGCTCGCGTCAAGGTGTCCTTCTAAATGTCCACAGCCGGCTTCGGCCGGCAGCACTCCTCTGGCGAATAGCGAATGGCGAATAGCGACTAGCCTTTTTTCACCTTCACAATCCGCAGCCAGGGGAATGTGAACAGATCCAGCGAACCGCGATCGGCGCGGGCGCCGGCCACGCGGAAAACCCTGGTGTAGCGTCCGGTGTTGATGAAGTCGGAGATTAGCGCGGTGCCGCCCGGCTTCAGCACGCGCACAATTTCGCGGCAGGCCTGGTCGCGTCCGGCGCGCCCGGGAATGTTGTGGATGCAAAGGTTCGACACCACCAGGTCGAATGTGTTGTCAGGAAAATCCAGCCGCGTGGCGTCGCCGTCCAGCACCTCGACGCGATTGGTGACGCCCTCCAGTTCCGCATTGCGCTGGGTGCGCTCCTTCACGTTGCCGGAGAGGTCCTTCTTGCTCCAGATATCAATGCCGAAGGCGCGCCCGCTGGTCAGGCGCTTGGCCGCGCCGATCATCAGCAGACCGTGGCCGGTGCCCACGTCCAGTACCTGCTCGTCGCCGCGCCACGGCGCCATGTTCAACATGCGATCGCGATGATGGAACTTGCCCACCTTGGCGTAGAAGATCATCGCCAGGCCTTCGAGCAGGCAGAACGCGCCCCCAATACGCCCCGTCCATCTGAGATCGAGTAGCACCGGACCCAGTTTGATGGGATGAGTAATGAAGATGCCGACTGCCAGCAGCACCACGCCGATGACGATCAGGTTGCGCACTACCGTGGGCGCGTCAATGCCGTAGTCGGGTTTCGATTGCAGGGAAGTGGTCAATGGATTCGCCCCTTGTGCGAACGATGATAACCCAGTGGATAGTGGGTAGTGGATAGCGAATGGTGGATCGTGAATTGCGGCGGCCCTACCCTAGCCGAGCGCTGGCCAGAACGGACCACCCAGGTTCGAGTCGGATATTCTCCACGCCCTACTTCGCGTAATGATCTGCGCCCATCAAATGGATGGATACGTAGGGCTCGTCGCCAACCACCCAGCTGTCATGACCGGGCGCGATATAGAAGCATTCCCCGGCCCGCATTTCGCGCACCGTGCCGTTCTGCATGGCCACGGCAGCACAACCGCTGACTACCATGCCCACATGCTCAACCATGCAGAATCGGTCACCAGTGGCTTTGCCCACGTGCTCCGACCATTTCCATCCTGGCTGGTAGGTCGCGCGCCCGATGCTCATGCCGCCGATGTGCAGCAACTCAAACTTCCCCTTCTCAAAGTTGCGGATCTCGTCTGGTTGCTCGAAGCGCTTGAAGATCATCTCGTCCACGATGCTTGCTCCACCCATGGAAATTCTGGCGATCCGGCAATGCACGCCGGCACATGAATAGATGTTTGAGATACCGCTTTAGCCGCTGGTCTTGACCGTTTCGCTGGGCGACTTGCTGAAGACGATCTCCGACACCAGCAGGATGGCGCCGATGACGATGGCGCTGTCGGCCACGTTAAACGCCGGCCAGTGATAGCTGCCGATATGAAAATCGAGGAAGTCCACCACGTGGCCGCTGGCCAGCCGGTCCCACAAATTGCCGGTGGCGCCGCCGAGAATCAGCGACAGCCCGATAGTCGTGGTGCTAAGCGAATAGCTGTGCTTCCACAGCAGGGCGGTGACCACGATCAGCGCGATCACCGAAAAGCTGACCAGCGCGCCGATCTTCCACTGGGTGTTTGATTCGGCGAACAGCCCGAAGGCCGCGCCGGTATTCTGCACGTGGGTGAGCTGGAAAAATCCGGGGATGACGTTGACGCTGTCGTGCAGCGCAATGTTGCTGGCCACCGCCCACTTGGCCAGTCGATCCAGCAGCAGCACCAGCACTGCGATCAGGAAGAAATATTTGCGCATCGCCTGCGCCTGTCGATTTCCGCTCTTACGCAAAGGTCATATCCCGCATGCAGGTTGTTACGTTCTTAGACGCGCTACGGTTCGGAAAGACGCAGTGGAAAGCGCCGCTTTTCGCCAGCGTTTACTCCACTCCGGCGGTGGCGCCAATCTCGTGCAGCACCGCGCTGCACCGCTCGCACACCGTGGGGTACGTCTTGTCTTCGCCCACGTGGACCGAATAGTTCCAGCAGCGCTCGCATTTTTCGCCGGGCGCGCGATTCACCTTGATGGCCAGCGCACTGTCACCATTCGCCGTCGTGGCCTTCTCCAGCACCACATCCGACACAATGAACAGGTACCGCAACTGCTCGCGATAACGCTCCAGCAGCGGATGCAGGCTCTCGGGCGCGCCCAGCACAATCTGCGCCTCCAGCCCGCCGCCGATCTCCTTGCGCGCGCGCGCCTCTTCCAGCGCCTTCAACACCTCGGTGCGCACATTCAGCAGCAGCTCCCACTCGCTCTCCAGTTGAGCCCGGTCGAAGCCCGCCGGCAGCGCGCCGGTCAAGTCTTCCGGCTGCGGAAACTCCGTCAGGTGCACGCTCTCCTGCAACCTGACGCTTGCCGGCAGATAGCTCCAGACTTCCTCCGACGTAAAGCTCATGATCGGCGCCAGCAACCGCACCAGGGCATCGCCCAGCCGCCACAGCGCCGTCTGCGCTGAACGCCGCGCCTGCGACCGCGGCGCGTAGGTGTACAGCCGATCCTTGAGCACGTCGAAGTAAATCGCGCTCAGGTCCACGATGCAGAAATCCTTCAGCCGCTGATACACCTTGTGGAAGACGAACTCGTCGTAGTGGCGGCGCACATCGCGCGTCGCTTCGGCGGCGCGCAACAGGATGTACTGGTCGATGGCATGCATCTCCGCGAACGGCACGCTGTCGCGCGCGGGATCGAAGCCTTCCAGGTTGCCAAGAATGTAGCGGAAGGTGTTGCGAATCTTGCGATAGCCCTCGGCGATGCGTTGCATCAGCTCATCGGACGACATCACGTCTTCGCGGAAGTCCACCGAGCCCACCCACAGGCGAACGATTTCCGCGCCCAGCTTGTCGGCGATGTCCACCGGATCGACTACGTTGCCCAGCGACTTCGACTGGGCGCGGCCTTGCGGATCGAGCACCCAGCCCACGGTGGCCACGCCACGATAAGGCGCGGCATTGCGCGTGCCCACCGCGCACAGCAGGGAAGAGTGGAACCATCCGCGATGCTGGTCGCCGCCTTCGAGATAGAGATCGGCGGGCCAGGGAAGTCCGGGCTCGCGATCCAGCACTGCTGCCTGGCTCGAGCCGGACTCGAACCACACATCAATGATGTCCATCTCCTTGTGTAAGCGGCCGCTGCCGCATTGGGCGCACTTCGTTCCCGGCGGAAGGATCTCCTCCGCCGAGCGCTTGTACCAGGCGTCCGCGCCCTCGCGCGCGAACAACTCCACCACAATTTTGTTGATCGCCGGATCGTTGACGAACTTCTTGCAGTCTTCGCACTGGAATACGGCGATGGGCACGCCCCACAGCCGCTGCCGTGAGATGCACCAGTCCGGACGGGTGGCGATCATGTTGGAGATGCGCTCTTCGCCCCACGCCGGGTCCCACTTCACCTTCTTGATTTCGTCCAGCGCGCGGCTGCGCAGCGTGCCGCCGGCAAGCTGGCCTCTCCATGGAGATAAACCACTGCTCGGTGGCGCGGAAGATGATGGGATTGTGGCAGCGCCAGCAATGCGGATACGAGTGCTCGATCTTCTCGAAGCCCAGCAGCACGCCGCGCGACTTGAGCAGTTCGACGATGGCGGATTCGCCTTGAACACCTGCAGCCCGTCATATTCCGGCAGGCCGTTGTGCAGGATGCCGGCATCATCCACATCGCAGCGCAGATCAATGCCGTAGCCACGCCGGTCTGGAAGTCGTCAGCGCCATGCGCCGGAGCGGTGTGTACCGCGCCGGTGCCGGTGTCCATGGTGACGTAATCGCCGAGCACGCCCAGAATCTTGCGCTCCAGAAACGGATGCGCGAAGGTCGTGTGCTCCAGCTTCGAGCCGGGGAACTCGGCAATCACCCGCGGCTCGCCCAGCTTGCACTTCTCCACCGTCTGCTGCGCCAGCTCTTTGGCGACGATGTAAATCCACTCGCCGTTGTCCAGCGCCACGTACTGCGCGTCGGGCGCGAAAGTCACCGCCATCGAGGCCGGCAGCGTCCACGGCGTGGTCGTCCAGATGATGGTGGCGACGTTCTTTTGCCGGCCAGCGCCGCGTCAATCTTCGCCGGATCGCTGGTCAGCGCATAGCGCACCCAGATGCTGGGGCTGCTGTGCATCTCGTATTCGACTTCCGCCTCGGCCAGCGCCGTTTTGTCGTGAATGCACCAGTACACCGACTTCAGGCCCTTATAGACCAGTCCGCGCTCGTAGAAGCTGTAGAAGGTCTCGAGCACCACGCTCTCGTACGCCGGATCCATGGTGGAGTACGGCTTCTCCCAGCGCCCTAGCACGCCCAGCCGCTTAAATTGCGAGCGCTGCAAATCGAGGAACTTCTGCGCGTACTTGCGGCACTCGTCGCGCACCGCCATGGGGTCCATGTTCAGCTTCTTGCGGCCGAGCAGGTCGTCCACCTTAATCTCGATGGGCAGGCCGTGGCAGTCCCAGCCGGGAACATAAGGCGCGTCGAAGCCGCTCATGCTGCGGCTTTTCACCACGAAATCCTTCAGGGTCTTGTTCAACGCGGTACCCAAGTGGATGGGACCGTTGGCATACGGCGGCCCGTCGTGCATCACATAGATGGGCTGCCCGGCGTGGACCTGGCGGAGGCGGTGGTAGAGCCGCATCTCCTCCCATCGCGCCAGTAGCTTGGGCTCGTTCTGCGGCAGGTTGGCCTTCATGGAGAAGTCCGTTTTGGGCAGATTCAGCGTTTTCTTCAGGTCTACGGGCACTTCCGGGCTTCCTCGCCGAGTGTCACAGGCTTGCAAAAGAGTTGTAAAGTCTCCATTTCATTATAGGGAGCAGCGAAACATGCGTCCAACCGCTGGGTTCTCAAGTGCTCGCCTTTCTGCGGCTTATGCGTCTGAGAACACAAAGGATTTTGGGCGACCCATGCCCGGGGTTCCAGCATCTAACTTGCAGTCTGTTGCGGTTTTCGAGTTCCTGCCGCGAGGCGCTGAATCTGGGGTGCGACGTCCAGGGTTTCAGCCATGAGCGGTACGTCGCGGAAGATGGCATTTTAGAAACGCCGGGTCCGCTTTGACGGCGGGCCCCTACAGGTAGAAGAGCACATGGCTAATCAGGCGCCGATCGCAGCACCCCTGGAGCAGGACGATCTCAACTTTCTGCGTCGCACCACCATGGATGATTCGCTCTGGGTTTCGCTGAAGAGCAACTTCCGTGCCGCCTTTGGCAAGGATAATCTTCCGCCGCTGGTGTTGACCTCGCGGCCGGTGAAGGTCCGCGACATCTGGGGTGAATACAACTACAAGAAGGAGAGCGCCGGCGTTTCCGCCGTGGTGCACGTGGTCCTGATCGGCGGCCTGATCGCCATTTCCATCATGGGCGCCAGGGCAGTGACCGAGAAGCCGCGGGAGACCGTGGAACTGATCGCGCCCGATCTGAATCCCGCACAGTTGCCTATGACCGTCAAGAAGGGCCCGACCGCAGGCGGCGGCGGTGGCGGCGGCGATCGCGACAAATTGCAGGCGCCCAAAGGCGCGCTCCCCAAGACGGCGATGGACCAAATCACTCCGCCGGCCATGGTCATTCGTAACGATCATCCCAAGCTGGCGGTTGAGCCTACGGTGGTGGTTCCTCCGCAAATTAAGCTGGCGGCGAACATGCCGAACCTGGGCAATCCCATGTCGGCCGTGCCCTCCGGCCCGCCTTCCAACGGCACCGGTAGCGGCGGCGGCATCGGCAGCGGTTCCGGTGGCGGCGTTGGTTCCGGTCGCGGACCGGGCGTCGGCCCCGGCTACGGCGGCGGCATCGGTGGCGGCGTCTTCCGCGTAGGCGGTGGCGTTTCCGCTCCCCGCGCGCTGGATACGCCCGACCCCGAGTATTCCGAAGAAGCGCGCAAAGCCAAGTATCAGGGAACCTGTGTGCTGTGGCTGGTGGTAGGCCCGGACGGCAAGCCGCGCGACGTGAAAGTTGCGCGCGCCCTGGGCATGGGCCTGGACGAGAAGGCCATCGAAGCGGTGCGCAACTGGAAGTTCGAGCCCGCCATGAAAGACGGCAAGCCCGTGGCGGTGCAGATCAACGTCGAGGTCAACTTCCGGCTGTACTAGGTTTGAAAGGGCACGGCTTAAGCCGTGTCGAACGAGCCGCCAAAAGTGTAGTGCGGGCCTTCAGGCCCGCGGCTCGGCGCGATGAATTTTGAAAGGGCCCGGCTTTAGCCGCGCCGAAAGCGGCAGGATTTGAAATCGCGAGCACGGCTTCAGCCGGCGACATGATGCGGTTTGCGGAGCGGTGGGCGTTGCCATCTACCAGTCTCGCCCAGCGAGACGGCATATCTTAGCCCAGGACGGAGCGCAGCGGAGTCCTGGGTAGGCATCCCCAGCGCGCCCGAGCCCCTTTAGGGGCGACATATGTTCGAGCGGGCTTTAGCCCGCGGCACATTTCGATTTGCGGTGACAGCAAGCGAAACGCAGAAGACCTGCCGGGCTGCGGCATCTCTTCTGCGTTTGTTGTTGCGCGGCAACAACCGACTACTCGACCTGACAACCGCCCGGGTTTCGAAAATCGCGAGACCAGGGACACCCACCTGTTCCGCAATGGAACCAACGAATGTACTTGGGGATGGCGCAGCCTATCATTCCCACGGTCACCGCCCGCCATATCGATAGACTATTCCTATGACTCAGCCATCAAAGCAAGCGAGACGCCGTTTTCACGCTCACGTAGAGGCGCGCGCAGGTTCGCTCGATGGGTTTCTGCTGGCGACTTTCTGGCAAAGATTGTTGGGATACTGCGTTGACCTGCTGCTCGCCGTACTCCTGTGGATTCCGCTGGAATTTTCGGTTCGGCGCTTTCTGTTTCATGAGAAGGACATTCACGCCGTCTTCGACTTTCACGAACCCGGAAACATCGTTGTGATGGTGCTCTATTTGGGATTGGCCAATTATTTTGGCAACGGTCAAACCCCAGGCAAGTGGGTGGCGCGCACCCGAGCTTTGTCGCTTACGAGCGAACGCATGGGGTTGTGGCAATCCATCGAGCGCGGCCTGGGGTATGGCGCCGCGGTGCTGGAGTTAGGTCTGGGGTTCCTGCAGTTCTTTTGGGATCCTAATCGCAAGTGTGCACAGGATCGGCTTGCCGAAACGATCGTGATCGACGTGAGACCCGATCGAATCCTGCATCCGTCATCGCCATAGACGCGCGTTCAGCGCCCCAGGCTCGCGTCCTTGGTTTGCACGCTCAGCTGGGCGAGGGTGCCGAGGGTATCCCACCCTGACAAAAGAAGATTGGATCGGGCACCCGCCGCTCTCTGTTAACCTTTTCCAGAGGACATCTCGATTCGAATGCTCGGAAACCTGAATTCGTGGGAGGCAAAGACGCGTGGCCGCGGCATCCGTGGCACCGCCGGCAGGCTCATGCGAAAAGTGTGGCCCAGTTTTCACCTCTCCCGCCTGTTGCGGCGAGGCCCTGCGCCTGCATCAGCTGCCGCAAATCCTGCGGCGAAGAAAGAGGACGCAGCCGTGGCTACTTTTCAATTTGACTGGTTCACCGACAACCGGCCGGCCTTCGAAAAATTTCTTGCCCCGCTTCGTGGAAAGCCTTGCCAGGCGCTGGAAGTCGGCTGCCACGAAGGCCGTGCCAGCACCTGGATGCTGCAGAATATCCTGACCCATCCCGATTCCCGGCTGACCGCCATCGATCTCTACGTGCAGGAAAATTACTGGGACAACATCAAATCTGCCGGCGGCCTCGAAAAGACCCAACTCATGGTCAAGCCTTCGCGCGAGGCGCTGCGCGAGCTGCCGTTTTCCAGATACGACTTCATCTACATTGACGCCAGTCACTGGACCATCGACGTGCTGGAAGACGCCGTGCTCTCGTTCCGCCTGGCCAAGGTGGGCGCCGTCATCGGCTTCGATGACTATCTTTGGGACGATGAACGCTGGAACCAGGAAGGTGTCCCCAAACCCGCCATCGACGCCTTCCTCAATATCTATAAGGCCAAGATAGAGCTGCTGCAGCAGACCCACCAGGTCTGGGTCCGAAAGCTGGCGGACTAGCGCGCTCTTCCGCAACCGCGTGCGGCGTTGGGTCGGCGCTGACCCTTGTGGTTGCAGGGTCCAGCCGCAACGCGGCGGGATGAAGTTAGGCGGAGGCGTAAGCCTCCATTTCGCATCGCACAACACCCGAGCCGCAGCGCGGCGCCACGATTTCCCGCCGGGGGTTGGGCTGGCTCGTCTCAGCAAAGAGGCCCGTGGTCGGCACGGCTTCACAGGCCGCTGAAAAACTCCGTTGTGGTGGCCTTGTGTCAGGGCACAACTTTAAGTTGTGCCGATAAGCCCTTTGCTTTTTGTCATCACGAACCGACTTTAGTCGGTGAGGGATCTGCTTTTCCGACTTTCTCAGCGGCCAGTTCACGCGTGCCGTGCGCGCCTAGCTTACCCTCCATGTATATTGCATGAATTGGCCGCACCAAGAGCAGAACTGCGGCTTATACACGGAGTGTGGATTGGTGGACTCGGCAAGTTCACGCAGAGCAGGACTAATCGTCGGCATGATCTCCGCTATCGCGGTACTGTTGTTGTTGTCGTTTTCGACCAGACCGCCGTGGTTAGATCCGCCGGTGGCGAGGGCTGCGCTGCACCAGGCGCCCACACTTCATGTAAACCCGCAGGACCGCATAGCCGGCTGGGTTGACGGAGTAACCCTTTCGGGAATGGCTTCGGCCGGTGGCGCTCGAACATTGGAAGCCAAAGGCTGGGCCGCCTCGTGCGTTGTCGGTGTGCCACTCAAGAGCGTGGCCGTGTTGATGGACGGCAAAAGCGTCGGCGAGACCAGCATCCTTTCCTCGCGCCCCGACGTTGCCGCTGCCTATGCGCGTCAGGATTTCGAACAATCTGGCTGGAGCATTACCGTTCCACTTTCCGGACTCTCACTGGAGCAGCATGTGGTCACCGTCAGAGGTACTCTCGCCGACGGATCGTCCTACCAGATTGCGGGCCCGAAGTTTGTCGTCCGATAAAGGATGCTTGATTGCGCTGCGCAAAGTACAGGATCAGGAGCCCAAAGGGCAGTGTCTGAAGTGCCGTCAGCAACCCGGTCATCGAAGGTTTCGGCGATTGTCTTCCGCCAGGCGGACTTGTGGCTTGGCGCACTCCTCATCTTGATTGTGGTCCTGCCGACCACTCGCCTTTCCCATATCACCCTGCCGATGCCGCACCCCAACCTGCTGGATGACTCCTGGCAGTCCGATATGGTGTACAAAAGCACGCGCCACATCTGGCTGGGTCGCGACGTCATCTTTACTTACGGCCCGCTGTATCAGTGGCTCAACACCATCCCCGCCAGGCTCAGCGGGTTTTCGCTGGGGAAAGCCCTGGCCACTCGCGCTGACGCCGCTCTGGTATTGACCATTTTCTTCACGGTGCTCACCGGTAGGTTGCTGCTGACCGCCGAGAGTTCCTGGAAGCGCTGTCTGTTTCTCATTCTGGTGGCCGGCTTCTGGGCGCCGATTGATTTGCGCGTTCCGGCGGAGATCCTGCTGTTCGCTGTATTCCTGCGGATGTTCGAGGCATGTGCCGAGGGACGCGGCAAGCTCTGGTACGCGCCGTTGGCGGCGATTCTGATAGGGCTGGCCTTCCTGCTCTCGGCCGACACCGGATTTTACTCCCTCGTCGCCTTCGTTGTACTGGCTTCGGCGGCACTGTTACTCGGTTGGCGGACGCGGAGCGGGAGAAGGCGAATCGCCGGCTTCGTGGTGTGGACCGCGGGATGTTTCGGCGTTGTCGCAGTTGCGGCAAACGCCGTGCTGGGAGGGGGATTATTTGGATTCCGCTTTCTGCATGACGCCTTCGCCATGGTCAGCAACTACCGCTGGATAGAGGCGCTGCCCATGGCGCCGCTGGACAAGAAGGTTTTCACCGCCGTTGCTTTCGTTGCGTTTGTGATCTTGCTGGCGGCGATTCGATGGCGGGATGCACAATCACCGGCCTGCACGCGGCGGCCGCTGTTTCTGTTTACGCCTCCTGTCTTTGCGTTGGCCGTTTTGCAGTCGGCGGTGGTGCGTTCGGATTGGGGGCACATCATCTCCGGTCTCTTCCCGAGCATCGTGTTTGCGCTGGCGGTGTTGCTTGGGGCCGGGGCCACGTCTCTCCGCAATCGTGCCGTGCTGATGGCGCTGGCTATCACTCTCACCGGTATTGCCGTCGGACCGGTTCCGTGGTTTGTCCCGCAGCATGTGGTTGCAATGCTGAGCAGCGTTCTGTCCGGAAGAGACGATCATCCCAGCGCTTGCAATGGCGCACTGATTGAGGATGTATGCTTCGGCGCGAACGACGGATTGCCGCTCCAGGCCGCGGCCTCGTATCTGGCGCAGCATTCCGCGCCCGATAGCTGGGTGCTGGTTTTTCCTTATCAGAATCTGGTGGGCGTGGCGGCGCAACGCATGGTTGCCGGCGGCATACTGCAGAATTACCTGGCTGCCGGCGATTACCTGCGGCGGCGCCAGCTTGACGGGTATGAGGAGCAGCGGCCACCGCGTGGGGTCTATTACACGGACGGCCCGCAAGTCTATCGCATTGACGACGTGACCAACTTCTCGCGGACGCCGACGATTTGGTTCTACATGCAGAGCCATTATCGGGCCGAGGCGGAAACTTCTCCCGGCGTATTGGCGCTGGTGCGCGACGACGATCGCGCGCAACGCATTCATCTCAGCGCGACTAAGCTCTGCGACGACGAGCGCCAGATTGCCGTTACCAGCAATCCCGAAACCATCGATCTTGGCGCGGTGAACTGGCCTGCGACGGCGGAGTTCCTCAAGCTGCAGATGACGCTGCACTATGCGCCGTGGTGGCGCCTGCGCCGGCCGGCCCGAATCGCGGTTGAGGTCGAACTCGCAGACGGTTCAACAAAACGGACTCAGATCGTACTTCCTCCCAATCAAGCCAGCGACGTCTGGATCTATCCCTGGGAAGAGCAGACGCTGGGAGCGTTCCTCAGCCCGGACAGCTCGCTGTGGCGCAAGCCCGTAGGAGCGCCGGTGACGGGAATCCGCTTGTACATCGAGAAGAACGATCGCATCGCCATGTTGCCAGCCAGCATCAGCGTGCATGGCGCCGAAGCGGTGGCGCTGCAGGCAGATCGCCCGGCCGGCAACCGCCAGTGAATCCTACTGAGATTTTTGTAACTTAGTGCTCGGGACCTACTCTACTGGTCGCCTTCGATCTTTGCCGACACAATGCCGTAAAGCTCAAATAAACCCCCGAGCGCGGTAGTTCCCCTGACTGGTGGGTCACCCTTAAGCCAAGTGAACTCAATCACTACGTTCAACCCTGACGGCGCGTCCTTATAGGAAAGCCCGCTAGGGCGTATGGAAAGGACGATGCCTCTCTCCTTCTCTAGGGTCCACGCTTTTACTTTGGCTGAAACAATCACACGGCTTAGCTGGCAAGGCTCATATTCTTCCCCCAACTTCAGCAGGTTCTCCCGGCCATAGCGGTCCGTAACTCCTGCCGCGATTTTTGGTGTAATTTTCGCACATGTATCGACGGCCTTAAGAATGTAAGCGGTCTCCCGATCATAATTGTGTGGATCGAGGCCTGCTGCTCGGGCGGCTTTGGCGACGAACCCTGGCAACGCAGATTGGAATGCGTCTAACGTTCCGATAAACCGCCGCTCTTCTAGGGTCAAGGGTACGGGTAACTTCTCAAAATGGTAAGGCTCGAGAATGTTCTTATCGAGCAACTCGCCCTCCGCGACCATTGCAAACCTACCGTCGTCGAGCTCCACCAGAACGGTTGATCTGCCGCTTTTAACCGAGGTATAAGCCAATGGGACCGGATGACTTAAGACACTCCGCACGACATGTGCGAACAAAGTACTCGGGTCAAGTCCATGGTTCGCATTCTCCCGGCTGTGAGGTAACCCGGCCTCCGCACAGTCCAGAATCGGGGCCATCCTGGTGCCCGACGGAAAGACCCTTGACCTTCCTGGATTGGCTCGGCTGTCGAGCGCCTCCCGGTCCAGATCTTCAAAATCCTCGGCGTAGTCACTGTGGGTGCCTTTCTGCTCCGCTGTCGCTTGTGCGGGAGAAAGCAATACTAGCTGGACGGGAATATTGGCAATGTACTTGTTGTGAATAGCGAAAGTCTCCGCTCTAGGGCCGAATAGCGATAATTTCTGCTGCAATTCAATCCATGACAGGAGCACGTCCTGTGGGTCCTGGGAGAGCTTGTCAAGTCCTTGTTTGGCTAGGAAGGCCCACAACTCCCCAAAGGCGTCGCTGTTTTGATCTTTCTTGTCTTGTTTGAGTGACTCAAGTAGATCCTCTAACTCGATCGTCGTCTTTGCCGTAGAAGCAGATTCTTTCAATGTCCTAAACTGATCGTTGTCGTTACCCTGTACTTTCTGAATCGTCCCGTGAGTGTCGAAGGTAAATGTCAGATTGACGCCATTGCCGCGAAAAGTAAGCAAGAAACCAGAGCCATCTGCTTTCGTTTGAAAAGCCACACACTTCGCGCCGCTGTATTGCAATTCACCGTCGCTACTGGCGAAAACAGTGATTATGGTGCGCTCCGCATTCAAGAGATTGCGGGCATCGATGGCGGCTAGATCTTCAATGTCGTCACATCGTTGCAGCTGTGGCGCTGTATCTTTTGATTGTGCGACAAGGCAGGTGCAACCAAGCAAAATACAAACCGATAACCGGAAAAGGCGAGGCCGCATATGGGACGCGCTCCCATAGACCGTCCGGAGCATCTTCTCTATAAACATCGGTAAAAGCGATCGGCGTGCCAAAATCACAGTATGCAAAACCCGCCGGCTCCTCTTCTGCGGCAGCTTTCAGCACAGTTATCGAAATGTTCAAAAAAAAACAGGTGGGGATTGCGGTTATTGGTTGTGCGGACGACATCTTGTCAGCTTGCGCGCGCCTTGTCAATCCAGATACCGGCACCAAAAGCGGACATCTTCAATTGCTGCGAACATGTCTGGAGTCCATTCCTGGAACCAGCAGACGCGGGGAGCGTTCCTTAGCCCGGACGGCTCGCTGTGGCGCAAGCCTGTAGGAGCGCCGGTGACGGGGATCTGCTTGTACATCGAGAAGAATGATCGCATCGCTATGCTGCCCGCCAGCATCAGCGTGCACGGCGCCGAAGCGGTAGAGCTGCAGGAAGATCGATCGGCTGGCAACGGGCAGCGAACTCATCGCCCGACGAAGAAAGCATCACGCCGACGCGCTGCCGAACAGATATCCGGCCAGCATCTTCTTCATCTCGCTGACGATGCGGGCGCGCTCTTCGCGGGTGGGCTGCTCGTAGGCGTAGGCGATGAGGCGGTCGCCGGCTTCGCTCACCATGCGCAGCATCAGGTCCAGCTCCGGCGAGTTGGGAAGGCCCAGCCGCTCCAGCATGAAACTTTTCAGCATGGCCGGCAGCCCCACGCTGGGCGACGACTCGCGCTCGCGGGTGGCGGCCGAAATGTGCCGCCCGAAGGAGATGTTGCGGAAATCGGGATGCGCGTCGAGATAATCCACGTAGGCGTCAACCACGCGGTCCAAGATTTTCGCGGGATCGAAATTCGCCAGGTCGGCCAGCTCGCGCTCAATGGCCGGCATGACCCCGGCTTCCAGCGCGGCGCGAAATTCTTCCACGTGGCGGACCGCGATGGCGTCAATGATGTTTTGCTTGTCGGGAAAAAACCGGTAGAGCGCGCCGATGGACAGCCCGGCGGCGGCGGCGATGCGCGTGGTGGTCACGTCGTCGAGCGGCATTTGCGTGAGCAGGGAACCCGCGGCGTCGAGGATGCGCGCGACGGTGTGCTGACTGCGCGGCTGCAGAGGCGTGCGGCGGCCGGAGGCTGAAACCGCGATTGTCGTTGCGCCGATGGGTGGATTTTCCGTCATAAGTAGTGATTGTGCCGACAGCGCCTGCTCGCGTCGGCGGCTTCTGTCATGAGGTTCTAGTTCATGACAGATACGGTGCGCCGTGATAAAAGCGCGGCCGCTGAGCCGTTAAGTCCTAGGGCGACAATCGCTCGCAGGCGATAGAGCCATTGACATGATGGCACAAATCCTGTAAAAGCGAAAGAGAGTTCGCGTTCTTATTCGCGTTTGTGGCGGATTTTGGTTCTCCGGCCAGACGCATTGTCCGGGTTGCTAAGAGCTAAGGGCTAAGAGCTAATAGCCAAGGGCGAAGAGCGAAGAGCGAAGAGCGAAGAGCGAGGTTTACCCATGGCAGTTCCGGTTTCGCAAATGTGGACGGTTGCTACCTACGTCCTGAAGCAGAAGCTGAAGGGCCGCAAGCGCTATCCGCTGGTGCTGATGCTGGAGCCGCTGTTCCGCTGCAACCTGGCGTGCGCCGGTTGCGGCAAAATCCAATATCCCGCGCACGTTCTCAAGCAGAACCTGTCGCCGGAAGAATGCTTCCGCGCGGTCGAGGAATGCGGCGCGCCCATGGTGTCCATTCCCGGCGGCGAGCCGCTGATGCATCCGCAGATCGACGAAATCGTCGAAGGCCTGGTAGCGCGCAAGAAATACATTTATCTGTGCACCAACGCGCTGCTGCTGAAGGAAAAGATCGACCTGTTCACGCCCAGCAAGTACCTGACGTTTTCCGTCCACATGGATGGCGAGCGCGAGCACCACGATTTCTCGGTGTGCCGCGAAGGCGGCTTCGACCTGGCGCTCGATGGCATGAAAGAGGCGGTGAGCCGCGGCTTCCGCGTGACCACCAACACGACGCTGTTCGACGGCGCCGATCCCAACAGTGTGCGCGCGTTCTTCGACCAGATGATGGAACTGGGCGTGGAGGGCATGATGCTCTCGCCCGGCTACTCCTACGACAAGGCGCCCGACCAGAAGCACTTCCTCGGCCGCGCCCGCACCCGGCGCCTCTTCCGCACCATTCTTTCGAACCGCAAGGACAAGTGGGTGTTCAACCAGTCGCCGCTGTTTCTGGAATTCCTGATGGGCAAGCGCGACTATCCGTGCACGCCGTGGGGCATGCCGACCTTCAACCTCTTCGGCTGGCAGAAGCCGTGCTATCTGCTGCAGGACGGCTACGCCGACACCTTCGACGAGCTGATGCGCGAGGCGGAGTGGCATAAGTACGGCACCGAGTCGGGCAATCCGAAGTGCGCCAATTGCATGGTGCACAGCGGCTATGAAGCGTCGGCGGTGAACGATACCTTCGGCTCGCTGCGCGGATTCGTCGGCACCGTGCGCGCCACCTTCTCGTCCAAGTATCGCGATCCCGAGGCCCAAGCCATGCTGCTCGAAGAGGCGCGACCGGTGCACGCCTATGAGCCGCTGGTGCAGATCGGGGAAAAGTCATAATCACCACAGAGACACCGAGGACTCGGAGAAATTATTAGCTTCTTGGCTCTTGGCCTCCGCCGGGTGCTCCGTTTAAGTGAGTCTCGAGCGCTTTTGACTGTGACTGCTTGCGCCTTGTCCTATAATTGTTATGTGCTTACTGACGAAGACAAGCAGTGGATCCAGCAACGGCTCGACAAAGTCGAGGAGCGGCTCGAGAGAGTCGAGACCACTCTGCTCACCGAGTTTCATAAATGGGCTTCCCCGGTCGAGCTACGGCAGCGAAGCCATGCCGCTGCTTTGCGCGCGCTCGACACCGAGGTTGAGGCGCTGGCTGATCGTCTCAAGAATCTGGAAAATCGCTGACGCAAGCGCAATTTGGGACCTTATCTGGCGTAACCGTTTGCCCCTTTTCAAAGGAAAGCCTTAGCCTGTGGTCTGTGTGTCTCTATGGTTAAGGATTTTTCGAAGAGTGAACAGCGAAAGGCGATTATCTAACCATGTCGGAACCGCAGCACAACTTGAATGCAGATCACCTGGAAGTGGTGGATGGACGGCAGCGCGAGCAGATTGAAGGCTGGATTCCTGAGCTCGCCAGCGAGGCCGAGTTGCGCGAGGCCCTGGAGAAGGCCTTCGACTATCGCGGCGACGTGACCATCACCCGCAAGGACGGCTCGCGCGTCGAGGGCTACATCTTCGACCGGCGCAGCGGCGCCACGCTGGCCGACTCGGTCGTGCGGCTCATCCCCAGCAACGCGCAGCAGAAAGTTTCCATCGCCTACTCCGACATTGCGGCGCTGGCCTTCAGCGGGCGCGATACCGCCGCCGGCAGGAGTTGGGAAGCCTGGGTGCGCAAATATTGGGAGCGCAAGGCCGCCGGCGAAAAGCACATCGCGCTGGAGCCGGAGAAGTTGGAGTAGGGAAGGCCGGTCGGTCGCTATTCGCTGTTCGCTTTTCGACAGAGACGGGTAGTGCGGGTCTTCAGGCCGGCGTCGCGATCGTCCCTCTTAATTCTTACGAGCTGATAGACCGTGGTCGGCGAAAGCCCCGCCTGCATCCCGTTTCGGGAAGGCCGCAGGGTTTTGCGCCACCATCGCTCCCGTTTTTCCCATTTCGGAGCGGAATCCCTTTTGCTTCGCTTCCACGGCAGTTCCTTGTTCTAACTACTATTGCCACCGTTTACACTCGGCTGTTGTCCGGGTCCCGCTGCAAGTCAATCCAGCACAAGCTGCGTGGGCGATTGCAAATCGCGCAGCCGCACAAAGTGGGCGAAAGTTCGGCTTACCGGGACGCTGTAACTATTTAAATCGTTGCTCAGGGTGCCATGGTTCTCCTTCGTGGTCGTATTCTCTGCTGTCTCGTCCTGTCATGTTTATTAGCTGCTGTCTGCTACGGGCAGGATAGTTCTCAACCCCACACGGCGAACGTTCCTAACCTCACCGTCTCCAAATCCACGTCAGCCACTCCCGCCGACCAGCGCGTGGTGCTGAAGGTCGGCGACCAGCAGATCACGCAGGCTGCCTTCGAGCAGTTGGTGCGCGACCTGGCGGAGCAGCAGGGAGCGGTGGACATCACCGCCAAGGCATTTGCCGAGAACTACAGTTCGCTGCTCATGCTGTCGCAGCAGGCCAAGGCGCACCAGTTGGAGAACACGCCCGAGGTGCAGCGCCAGTTGGCAATTGATCGCACCCAGATTCTCTCCAACGCGGAATTTGCCCGGCTGAAGCAGGCGGCCACGCCTTCGCCCGAGCAGGTGAAGGCCTATTACGACGCCCATCTTGACGACTATGACGTGGTGGACCTACGCCGCATCTTCGTGTGGGTGAAGACCGCCGACAGCAAGGATGCGCACGGCCTCCCGCCGCAGGAAGCGCAGAAGCTGGCCGACCAGATTCGTCACGCCTACGAGAGCGATGGCGATGCCTCCAAGGTCGTCCCCAACCCGAACGATGCGGCTGTTGACGCCGATGCGCTGCACTTCCAGCGCGGCGAGCTCCCGGCGCCCATGGAAACCGTGGCCTTCAGCCTGAAACCAGGCGAATGGGGCAAGGTGGAAAACACGCCCGGGGCGTTGATTTATCTGCAGGCGGTAAGGCGCGGACGCCGCGAACTGAAAGATGTGGCGCCCTCGATCGAAAAGATACTGCGCGGCGAGAAGTTGAAGGCCGAGCTCGAACAACTCAAACAACAAACCGGTATTTGGATGGATGAAGCGTACTTTGGCGCCGGACAGAAGTCCGCTTCGGAAGCGCGGTCGGTCTCCGGAGAACGAACCAAGGAGCGAGGTGAGGAATGAAATTCAATAGCAGCGGGGCGTGGCTGTATCTGGCGCTCCCAATCCTGATTCTTGCTGTATGCATTCTTTCGACGCCGGCACAGGCGCAGGACATGACTGCAGGCGTGGATTGCTCGCAGATTGCCGCGCATCATCTTCTGCAGCAGGACAATATGGGCGCCGGCCTGATCCTGATTAAGTGTGGTGTGATCCAGGGCGGTACGCCCAAAGGCGCGGGCGACGAAGTCGAGGGCAACCAGCCACAGCCGCCGAACATCCTGGTCAGCAATCGTAACTGCTCAAACGGCAGCTCCTGCACCAAGAGCGAGAGTATGGTTTGGGCCAGCACCCGGTCGGGCGATCACACCATCGTGGTGAACTACAACGACCACAACGCCAACCAGTTTTCCGGCACTTCGTTCTCCACCGACGGCGGGTCAACCTTCACCCAGATCCTACCGCCGCCATTTGCCAGCGGTCACGGGAGCAATGTTGGCGATCCGATCGTGGTGTTCAACTCGAAGCTCGACAAGTGGTTTGCCGGCGACCTGGTGGGTGGCTGCGGCGGGCAGGGCATCGGCCTCTGGACTTCGCACGACGGCCAGACCTGGACGACCGGCGCCTGCGCGCATACCGGCTCGTATGACGACCGCGAGTCCATGTGGGTGGACAACAATCCCTTCAGCACGGCTTATGGCCGCATGTACATTTCGTTCAACAACTACAACGTGGGCGGCGCGCTGTTCGTCACCCATTCCGACGACGGCGTGACTTGGACCACGCCCATCCAGATTTCCGCCGGCTCGGGCCTGATTCGGGACGTGCAGATTACCGGCACACCTCCGGGACCTCCGGCGCCTTCAGTGCGCTATACCAGCACGGTGTTCGTGGCCGGCATGGATGAAGGCACCGGCGGCCTGGCCACGCGGCAGAACATCATGTATCGCTCCAACGACGGCGGCGTCACTTGGACCTCGTCCACTATGGGTGGGCGCTTCAACGCGGTGGGCGACGGCGTGTGTGCGTCCAATTCCTACTTCGCCAAGGTAAATCCCATCTGGCGGCACATGGGATGGGGTGAGCCGGGCGTTGGCTCCGGCGGTGTGGTGCACTACACGTACGCCGGCAAAGGCCAGGTCACTGGCGACAACGGCGATATCTACTACGTTCGCTCCACCGACGGCGGCGCTACCTGGTCGACACCCATCAAACTGAACGACGATAGCGGCGGCCAGTACAAGACGCAGTGGATGCCTTCGCTGTCGGTGACCTACAATTCGGCGGGCTTCCATCAGACCAGCAAAGTCACGGTGTCATGGTATGACCGTCGCGCTGCCACCTCAGCCTGCACCAATGCCACCGATCCGGGATGCAGCTACGAGCGCTATGCGGTGCAGTCGCCCGACAACGGCGTCACCTGGGGCGCGAACTTCCCCGTCTCCGATGGCCTGATTCCCGAACCGGAGCAGGACGATCCTTCCATCCAGTCGTGCTATGCCGGCGACTATGACTACAACACGGCGTTGAACAATAGCGCCTACGTGACCTGGACCGACGGCCGGGTTTCGATTGGCGGGGTGCAGGTGCAGAACGTAGAGTTCGCTAACGTTCCTGAACCGTAAAACTGTTTACCTTAAGCCAACTGGGCACCGCTCGCGGTGCCCGTTTTTTTGGTGCGGATAGTTGGATGGTGCGCCTCAGGCGAAGCGCAGCGGCGAGAACGCTGCGATGTCGCACTCCAGCGGCTGGCGGGTCAGCAGTTGCGTCATCAGGCGCGCGGTGGCGGGCGCCAGCATGATGCCATCGCGGAAGTGGCCGGTAGCGGCGTAGTACCCGGACACGGAAGTTGCGCCCAGGATGGGCAGGCCGTCCGGCGTGCCCGGCCGCAGCCCCGCCCAGGCTTCCTGCAGGCGCATGTCGGCGATGGCGGGGACGATGTTCGCCGCGGCGTGCTGGAAATTCTGGATAACGTCAGGATCGACGCGCTTATCGAAGCCGGCCTCTTCCACGGTGGCGCCCATCAGGATGCGGCCATCGGTCCGTGGAATCATGTATACCTCAGGCGCGCGGATGACGTGCTCGATGACGGGCTTCTGATGTGCGACGGGCACCAGGCAAACCATCTGGCCCTTGACCGGACGCGTGGGCAGTCCGAAGGGACGCATCTGCGACGCCCATGCCCCGGCGCAGTTGATGACCGTGCCTGCGGCGTAATAACTTTTGGCGGTGCGCACGCCGGCGGCACGTCCGGCCATCAGCGCGATTTCGGTGACCGGTGAGCCGGTGATGAAGTCCACGCCCAGATTGCGCGCGGCACGTTCCAGCGCGCTGGCCAGCTTGCGCGGGTCCACGCTGGCCTCAGGCAGGTAGAAGGCGCGGCCGCGAGCGGTGATCTTCGGATCGAGCGTAGCGATGTCATCGGCGCTCAGCGCGCGCACGCCGTCGCCGGTGGGTTGGGTTTCGCCGTCGCCGGCAAACATTATGGCGCCGGCTGGACGGTAGTCGGGCGATTCGTAGCCATCGGCGCGCAGCTCGCGCACAAATTCAGGGTAGCTACGGGCGCTGAGCGCGATCATCTCGCGCAGTTGCGGCGGATTGTGTGGGTCGCAGTGCGCGATCATGCCGCCGGCGGCGTATGTCGCTTCACGCCCAGGTTCCGCCTTTTCGACCACAAGAACCTGCATCTCCTCACGCTGCAGCCGCCATGCCAGCGACAGGCCGATCACGCCGGCGCCGATAATCGCTACATCCCAGGTCTTCACTCTTCGATTGTAGAGCACCGCGCGGAGGAGCTTCGGCGGCGGCATTTCCGCATCGGCCGGGACCAATTGCCGTAACTCAGCGGGCCGGAACCTCGAATGCTATGCGTCAAAACGTTGACAGCCGGGTTCCCATAACCGGAGAATTGGCACGAAAGGAAGTGCGATGCTGGAAGAAGCTGATCAGCCGGTGGAAGGTTCGTCCGGCCCCAACAAGATTCTGATTTACGTGCTGACCGCGGTGGCGGTGATTTACGTGGGCTGCACGCTGTACTTCATGTACGACACTCATCAGCGCTTCCTGGCCATCGCCCAGCGGCAGAAGGCGATGGAGACGGCGCAGGCCGACCTGGACAACCGCATCGAGGCGGCGTCCACCAAATTCAGTCGCGACCTGACCTCGGAAGTAGGGCTGACCAAGCAGCAACTGGCGGCGCGTACCGCCGAACTGGAGCGCCAGCAGAAAGCCGCGGCCGCGCGTCTGGCCGCCGAGCAGAACCAGCAGAGCAAGCAACTGGCGGCGGTGAACGGCGAAGTCACGGGCGTGAAGACCGACCTGGGCGGGGCCAAAAACCAGATCCAGAAAACCCAGACCGACCTGCAAGCCACCAACGAGAAACTCAACCGCGCCATGGGCGATCTGGGGATGCAGAGCGGCTTGATCGCCACCACCCGCAGCGAGTTGGAAATCCTGAAGCACAAGGGCGACCGCAACTATTACGATTTCACCCTGCGCAAAGGCGCTAAGACGCCGGTCTCCACCGTCAGCCTGCAGTTGAAGAAGGTGGATCCCAGGAAAGGCAAGTTCACGCTCAACGTAATCTCCGACGATCGCACCATCGAGAAGAAAGATCGCACCCTGAACGAGCCGCTGCAGTTCTATACCGGCCGCGACAAGCTGCTGTACGAACTGGTAGTGTTCTCGGCCAATAAGGACAGCATCACTGGCTATCTGGCCACGCCCAAGAACGCCCCCACGCCAGTTACTCCGTAATCGCGGCGGAGTGAGGGATACTTCGGTTTCCCCTTTTCGGCAGGCCTGTGAAGTCGTGCCCTGACACCAAACCTTGCGCAGCCCTGGGGGAAATGCCAGGTTCTCCGTAACCTCCATGTCCTCCGTGGTTTCATCGTTCGCGCGGTGGCATCTGGTATGCTCGCGACGTGCGCAGCAGCAAGCCATCCATCAGCATCGTGGGCCCGGGAAACCTGGGCAGCGCGCTGGCGCAATCGCTGGCGAACGCGGGCTTCCGCCTGGACGCGCTGGTGTTGCGCCCGAAGGCCTCATCCCGGCGGCGCGCGATGGCGCTGGCCCGGCGGCTGAAGACCCATGTATTGAATGTGGGCACAGCGCCGCTGATCAGCGAGGTAGTCTGGATTACGGTGCCCGACGATCAGATTGCTTCCACCGCCGCTGCACTGGCAGGTTCGCAGGAATGGAAAGGGAAGCTGGTGTTTCACTCCAGCGGCGCGCTCACCAGCGATGAACTGAAGCCGTTGCGGAAGCGCGGCGCCCGCGTGGCGTCTGTACATCCCATGATGACCTTCGTGCGCGGCGCAACGCCGGCGATGCGCGGCGTGATGTTCTCGCTGGAGGGCGATGCCACGGCAGTGCGCGCGGCGCGGGAGATAGTCGCGGCGCTGGGCGCGCGCAGCTTCGTCATCGCCAGGCAAAGCAAAGTTCTGTACCACGCCTTCGGCAGCTTCGCGTCGCCGATGGTAGTGGCGCTGCTGGCGGCGATGGAGCAGGTGGCGCTGGCCGCGGGAATCAGCCGTCGCGACATCAAGCCCATGATGGCGCCGTTGCTGGGGAAGACCTGGGGCAATTATCTGGCTAAGGACGCGGCGTCGGCGTTCAGCGGGCCGCTGGTTCGCGGCGACGTGGCCACGGTGCGCAAGCATCTGCGCGAGCTGAAGAAGGTGCCGGAGGCGCGGGAAGTTTACGTTGCGCTGGCGCGCATGGCGCTGACGAAGTTGCCGGTGAAGAAACGCCGCGAGCTGACGGCCGAACTGAAAGCGGCTACCAGTTCGTGAACAGGTGGCCCATCTTTTCTTTCTTGGTGCGCAGGTAGTTCTCGGAGTGTTCGTAGGCCTCGACTTGGGCTGAGACGCGCTCCGCCACCGGAATTCCCGCGCTCTCCACTGCCGCCACCTTGTCGGGATTGTTGGAAATCAAGCGCACGCTGGTGACGCCCAACTGCCGCAGGATCTCCGCCGGCAGGCGATATTGCCGGTAATCGTTTTCGTACCCCAGCTCATTGTTGGCTTCGACGGTGTCAAGGCCGTTGTCCTGCAACTCGTAGGCCTGCAGCTTGGCCATCAGGCCGATGCCGCGGCCTTCCTGCTGTTCGTAGATGAGGATGCCGGCGCCCGCTTCGGTGATCAGCGAGAGCGCCAGCTCAAGCTGCTGGCGGCAATCGCAGCGCATGGAGTGGAAGACGTCGCCGGTGAGGCACTGCGAGTGAATGCGGACCAGCGGCGGCGCGGAATGGATGTCGCCCATGACCAGAGCCACGGCGGCCTCGCGCTGCGCCTTGCCTTCGCGGATAATGCGCTCGATCTCCTCGGGAGAAAGGCCGTCGGGCAGGTTCTCGAATTCGCCCTCAAAGCCGTAAATGCGGAACTGTCCCCAGCGGGTGGGGAAGTTCGCTTCGGCTACTTTCTTGATGCTCGAATGCGTCACCGTTCGATTATAGCCGCGAGGCGCACCAGCGAATGGTCACCCGTCACAATCCGGACACACGGTCAGCACCGCGCATGTAGTAAAAAAGGGCGGCCGTTGCAGGCCGCCCAGGAGTTGATCCTTGAAAGATAGGATTAGCGATGTCCGCCGCTGGAGTGTCCACCTCCGCCGCCGGAGTGTCCGCCGCCGCCGCCCGAGTAGTGACCACCACCGCCCCCACCAGAGTAATGACCGCCGCCTCCGCCACCGGAGTAGCGTCCGCCACCACCGCCGTAAGAACGCGAGGGAGCGGAGTATCCGCCGCCGGAATATCCGCGCGGCGAACCGTAGCTGCGGCTCGAGTAGCTCGGGCTGGAACCGCGCGAGCTATACGGGCTCGAGCTGTAGCTCCGGTTGGCGCCGTAGGGGCTGGAGCTATAGCCGCGTCCTGAATTGTAGGGACTGGAGCTGTAGCCGCGATTGCCACCGTACGAGCCGTACGAGCGTCCGTCGGCCGAAGGCGAGTTGTAGGAGCGCGCCAGGGTTGCGCCGCGGCCGCCGCCATTATTCGGTGCGGCACGGTACCGGTAATTCGCCGGCGGACGAGGCACGCTCTGCGCGCTAGCCATGGTGTTGCTTCGGTTATTCGCCGTGGTATTGCTGCGGTTGTTCATCGCCGGAGCGTTAGAGCGAGCCACGTTGTTGGTGTTCTGCGCGCCGCGAGCAAAGCTGTGGTTGCCGGCCGGCGGACGAGGAACGTTATGGGTGGCCGTCGTGTTCGGTGTCGTGCCACGCGCCATCTGCTGGGTGTTGTTCCTGCCGTTCTCCTGCGGACGAGGCACGCTGCTGTGTGCCGTTGAGCCCAGGTTGGAGGGCGTGGTGCCGCTATGGGCCGCCATAGTTTGACCGCGATTGCCGGCCGAGTCAGCCGCTCCGCGATTGTTGTTGGTGTTGCCTCGGTTCATCGCCGACTGTGGCGTGTTGCCGTGAGCGTTGGCCCGGGCGGTTGTGTTGCTGCGTCCCGACTCGAAGGGCGAGCTGTGGGAAGGCGGCGTCGCACGGGTTACCACCGAGCGATTGGCTGCCGACGAAGGGACACCGTTGGTGCGCGGATTTTGTCCGCCGAGCACCGAGCTGCGTGTCGGGTTCACCGACGGCGAACGCAGCGACTGCGCGTGGCTGACCGCCGAGGCCGGTACCACAGCTCCCACCTTGTTGATGGCAGAGCCGTGGGCGAAGGCCGACTGATTGGCGGCCGTTACCGCGCCGCGGATATTGCGGTTGCCTCCCTGCATGCCGGAGTAATTGTTGTGATAGTAGTTATTGGAAACGCGGTTGAAATTGTTGATGCGCGTATTGGTGACGTTCACGTTACGCAGATAATTCGCGCTCACGTAGCCGCCATGGCCATACCAGCCACCGCGTCCGTAATATCCGCCGCGACCATACCATCCGCCACCGTGCCACCATCCGCAATAGCGGGGATAGTAAGGCACACCCCAGCCCAGTGGATACCAGCCGAAGTTGATACCAATGCCCCAGCCGCCGCCGAATCCGAAGCCAACGCCGAAGCCCGGCCCGCCAATCCAGCCCACCAGCGCCGGCGCGTAGTAGGGATTCCAATAGCCCCAGGCTCCTGGAGACCATCCCCACGCGTTATTCCAATACACCCAGCGTCCGTAGTGGAAGGGAGCAAAGCCCCAGGGCGCATCGTCCACCCAGGTCCAACCCCAGGGAGCGATCCACACCCAGTGTCCGTAACGGTAAGGCGCCCAGCCTGAAGGAACCGAGTTGGGGACCCAGACGTTGCCGTAAGTAGGAGCGCTCTGCCAGGTGCCGTAGTCATCCAAGTCCTGGTAGCCAATCACCCCGGGCGAGACGTAGCGAGCGGAGACGGAATCCTTCAGCCGCTTGTCGCGCACCTGCGCCCAGTCGTCAAAGCCGTCGCGTCCGGGCGCCGCCGAAGCGGTATGCACTAGCGAAGTGCCGCCGCGAAACTTCATCTGCTGGCCGGAATTGACGCGCACCGCGCTGCCTTTGCCGGTAGCTTCGCCATAACCGCTGCGCACCGTAACCCAGCTCTCGTCGGAGTTAGGGAATACGTCGAAGCGGTAAACGCCGCTCTTCATGATGGTGAAGGCGTAATTCGGAGTATCCACTTCGTAGACTTCGCCGCGCTCCAGGTGACGCACCGTCAGGCTCAGCGTGCCCTGATCGAGCTCAAGCTGAATGGTCTGATCGCCGACATTGGTTAGCGTGAGGCTGGTCTCGGAGTTCATGCGAATATAGCCATCTCCGACGTTCAGCTCAGCCTTGGAATCTTTATCGGTCCAAATGCGATCCGAGGTGGTCAGCGGACGATTCATGCTGGCCGCGATCCAGTCATTCACCCCGCCCGGTTGCGTGGAAACCTGACCCGACATGTATTGCACGCGGGCGACGCGTCCCGGGGGATCATACTGTGTGTCCTGCGCAGCGCCGCTAGGGGCCGGACCATTGTCATTTTGCGTTGCGGGATAATCCTGTTGCGCTGCGGGATAATCCTGTTGCGCTGCGGGATAATCCTGTTGCGCTGCGGGATAATCCGGAGGCGGGGCATTAGTCTGTGCCGGGGCCGATACCGCCAGGGTTGCGACTAGCATCAGGATTGGAAGCAACCACCCCAATCGCCGCGGTGAAATCATTGCAAAGCTCCTCTCGCCCTCAGATGCCCGGAAATTCTGGCCAGCTCGCGGGCGACGCACGAAAGGCAGACCGGAATGCATTTCGGCCGCCGTGTTTGTAAACCCAAAGTCTGTCGCCGTGTTTCGTTCGTGCGACCGGCGATTCTCAAGCTCGAAACCGGACACGGCGGCTCGCGCCGGAAACCATCTGTCATTACAATTAGATGCCGCGATTTTGCGGGCGGCTCAGCACAATTGCCGACGATAGGCCAGTCGCGTCCAGCACTTGGAGCCGGACGCGTCGAGCCCGGGGAAGCCGGATGAGCAAGATGTCATTTTGGATCGCGGTGGCGACTGTAGCCCTGCTGGCGAGCTGCTCGCATAAGGAAGCGCCCAGCCAAGCTGCGGTAACCGCGGTGAACGCCGCCTCCAACCACGCCGTGGACGTCTACTGGACGGCGCAGGGCTGCGATGGTATGGACCTCGACCACCACATTGCCTCCATCTGCCATCGCCAGCCGATTGCGGTGGGCCAGAGAGCGACCTACGTTTTTGAGGCCAGCACGACCAACCGCATGCTCACCGTCTTCCGCTACGAAAAGGATTGCGGGCTGCCCTATGGGATCGGCGATGCCGCCAGCACCGCGGTGAACGCCGACGACGTGATCAACACCGACGGCTGCACCTTCCACAAGCAGTAAGCCGCGACGGGCTGCGCCCCCCGCCCCTCCTCGGGATCACAAATCAAAGCAGTGAGTTTTTCGGCACCCCTGAGGATGGATGGAGCCCCTCGGGGGAGACTCGGGAACCTTCCTCACACCAAAAGGAAGAAGCCGGAATGGGGGGAGTTCCGGCTTCGTAGCGATCAAGAATCGCGATACTTACAGGTTGAGCTTACGGCGGAGCAGGCCAGCCAGGCCGAGGATGCCAGAACCGAACAGCATGATGCTGCCGGGCTCGGGCGTACCCGTCATGGTGGTGGTGGTGGTGTTGCTGACGCCGATGATCTGGAACGACTCGGAAGGAATCGTGCCCAGAGCGCTCTCACAAGCGCTGGACGGACCGCCGTTCTCATCCCAATAGAGCGGGTTGCCCTGCGTGGTAACAGCGTTCTGCAGGGTCAGCCAGTAGTTGCCAGCGCCCAAAGCGACGTTCAGGCCAGAGGCCGAAATCAGATCGATGTCGTAGCCGTACTGGTTGGAGTACTGGAACGAGCTGCTTACGCCAACCGTGGTGGAGGTGCCACCGAACGGCGAGCTGTCGATAGAGTAGTCAACCGAAACAGCCGTATCACCAGGATACGCCCAAACGCCGAACTGGAAGCCGGTGATCGTCGAGGCGGAGCCCAAGGTGAAGGAGTCAGTTACGGCATAGCCGAAGTTAACAGTCCAGCCATCGACCGAGCCGTTAATCGGACCGTTGTCATAGAGTGTCTGGTCGGCAACCGCCGGAACGACGGCTAGCGCCAGGATTACTGCGAGCAATAACAGACGAAGCTTCAAGGTTGAAACCTCCCTTTCGTGGATTCTCGCTATTAGGAGCTAGCTCGGTGGGTCACAATGAGTTGAACCGCCCCTCTGCCGGTGTAATTGCAATTTGACTTCCGTAGTAAAGCCTTTGCTCACAGTACGCGAGTTGGCCTTCTATGCAGAGCCTTGCATTTGTATTCCAGCAAACTTCCTATTGTGCGTTCCAAAATGGGAATTACATTGTTGCATTTAACCACAGTTAATACCTACAGCTTGCTCGTAATTCAGCGCCCAAGGACACGCTCGAGAGTGAGCCATTAACGCCACCGCTGCATCATCCGTCACTGACAACTGGGTTGTGCCGCGGGATGATGATCTCGGAACCCCGGTCGAGGTGGACAAAGCGCGGCAAGAATGCAAGGTTGCCGCGACAGCGCCCTCGTGGTTCTGCGTCACTGCGAAGAGATGGTGGAGGTGAGCCATGAAGAAAGCGTTCTTACTGGTGCTGGTAATGATGTCAATGTCACTGTGGGCACAAGACCGCACCAACATCGTGGTCAAGAGCAGCGAGAAGGCGTCCGGCGTGGTGGTAGTTACCGCGCAGACCGGCGCGGCCGAAGCGCCCAAACGCTTTGAGCTGCGTTGCAATCTCGACATGGGCGACTGCAAGTCGCTGCCGGCAGGCGACTACATCATGGTCAAGCTGCCCAAGAATTGGGGATCGTATGACTGCGTCAACGTGGACGTGTATCCCGCGGGCGGCGATCCCACGCCGGACAAGCGCATCGGCGAATACTGCTTGCTTACCAAGTAGCTGGGGCCTTCACTCGACGGAAGGTCGCAACCAGGCGCCGGGAAAGGCGAGGCTCGTCACATTGGTTTGTGACGAGCCTTTGTGTATTCGCAACCGTTCCAGCGCGCCGAAGTACTTTACTGCTCCGGCAGCACTGGCAGCGCCGCCAGGCTGACCGCCGCAGGATCATCGCGCAGCTTCAGATAGAGCAAGGTGCCGTTGGGACGCGGGACCTTCAGCGTATTGTCGGCAAAGCCTTCAGGCACAGAGACCGAGCGCTTGAACTGCGAGTCCGAGGCGATGGAGTCAATCAGATAAAGGTTGCTGCCGCTCAGGGTGCACTGCTGGTCAGGACTGTCAGGGCAGCGCACTTCTTTCAGCGTCGGCAAGCGCACCAGCGTCGCCAGTGGAATCCAGTCGCTCTTGGCGTCGCTGGCGCTGATGGCGCGCAAACGCAGCGGCCCGAACGCCGATAAGCCGAAGGTCTTCGACGGATCGAGCACGCCCATCGCGGTCTTGGCATCCTGCAAAGTTAGCGTGCCGTCGGTCAGGCTGAGCATGGTGTGGACGGCGCCATCTTCGGTGGCGATTTCCACTTTCTCCTCGCGGCCAAAAGCGTCGGGTGACCTCGCTCTTCAGGAAGAATGACAGCTTCTCGGTCTGCGGCAGAACATCGGGATCATCCAGATGGATGGCGTTTGCCGTGACGCTGTCGCCCGCTTGCACGCTCTTGCTGATCAGGCTCACCTTGGGACGCGGCGGCTCAACCGTGGTTTGCAGCGCCAGGTCGCGGCCGTCTTTCAGCGCCACGTGCGCGGTCAGCTTTTCCTCAGGATGGAACAGCGAGACTGGCGTGGCAGCCGCCAAGAGCAGCAAGTCCTGGTCGCCATCGCGCGTCAGCTTCGAGGGCGCAAAGTGTATGCCGTCCATCTCCACGCCGGCAACTTCGTCCAGCCTTGTGCCTTTCAGCAGTCCCTGATGATCGCCGGAGTTGATGATGAGGCTGTCGAGATGCCCGGCTTCCGAGTAGGTCTGCACCGGCACCTGGTCGGCTTCTTTCAGGCCGGCCTGCTTCACTTCCATGGTGGCGGCCCCGGGAGCGGCGTCCTTGAGCGAAATCTTCACTTCGATCTGGTTGGGCTTGGCCAGCTTCCAACTGCTCTCCAGCTTTTTGCCGGAGTGGTCGCGGACCTGGATCTCGTCCACGCAGGCGGCGGCGTCGGATTCGAGGTGCAGCGTGTCTTCACGACCGACGATGAGTGCGCTCTTGTCGGCGGTCTCGATGGTCCACTTCGCCGGATGCGAGCTTTGCAGGTGGAAGGTGGGGCCGTCGAAGACATCGAAGCCCCAATATCCGCGCAGCGTGCCGGAAATGTCGGGCTCGAGGTCTTCCTTCTTCAGGCTGTGAGTGTCCACCACAAAGCCGCCATGGGCGGCGTCGGCATGTGCAGGCAGGTCAAACGATTTGCCCGACTTGCCCCACACGTGTAGTACGAAGTCGTAACCCAGGTTGGTGGAGAACAGCAGTGGCGCGCCTTCTACCGGCAGCACCAGCGAAGCTTTCTCCAGGCAGGAAACGTCTTTGGGATTGACCGGACGCACCGGCGGCAATTGCGGCGATTCCACCGCGGGCAGTCCGATGACCAGCACCGACTTGGGATTGCGGAACGACGGCGCCACGTTCAGTTTCAGGTTGAGTTCGCGCTCGTGCGGCAGCGCCAGCGCGGGGATGTACTGATACACCGCGGTGTGCAGGCTGGTGAGCATGCGCGCGACGTCCACGACTGCGCCGACGTAGGCGCTGTAGTAGCCGCCGCCGGCCAGTCGCGTGGTGCTGAGCTGTCCGATGAGATCGGCCGAAGGGCCGGAGGTCAGCGCGGCCACCATGGACTGGCTGTGCGGATCGTCCATGACGAGCTGGTCGGAATTCTGCATCAGGCATGGCGCCTGCTGCTCGCTGGGCTTGTCAAAGCACTGCGAGTCCAGCTTGATGTTCAGGCTGCGCGCCAGCAGCACTGAGGTAGCGTGCAATTCCTTGGGATCGTCGCCGGAGGCGTGCTTGACGTCGGCAAGGTAGGCGTCGAGGCGCGAACGATCGAGGCTGGCCTGGTTCAGGTCCTGCACCGCGCGAACAAACGAGCCGGGCCGTCCGCGGACGGCCCCGCGCAGAGTGCCGAAATCGCCGCCGGTTTCCGGCGCCAGGAAAATCAGCACCTGCTCAGCGCCTTTAGGGACGGTGGCGCCGATGCCTTCGTCTTTCACCTTCTTGTTCCAGGTTTCGGCGCGGATGAACCAGTCTTCCGGCGGCGGATTGGTGGAGCCGCGCAGGAAGGTCACGATCATCAGGTAGTGCGCCGTCTGCGAGTCCGGGAATTCGGGATGCACCCACAGGCGATCGCCCACCTGGAGGTTCGGTACTTTGGCGATGGGAAGGGTTTTGCCGGCGCGGTTCACCGTGACTTCCACGCGCGGGCCGGGAAGATCGAAGGCCGCGGTTTCAGCTTGCGCGGAAAACGGTAAGAAGGAAGCTAAGAGGAATGTCCAAAAACAAAGCAATCTCGAGCGCATACTTCTGGTTAGAAGTGTACCAAGAAAGAAAAGGATGGCGCGTCGAGACTGTTGTTGCCCGGTTACAGGAA
>CAVXQR010000012.1:0-139173 GCA_963763975.1 uncultured Acidobacteriaceae bacterium | reverse complement strand
AAGTGAGCGATATGTTGCAGACCAGAGAAGTATTCGTCGAAATGGTACAGAAGGCGCGCCAAGGATCGAACTAGGTTTGTGCGGGGGATTGCCGCTCCGATACAAATCCGTTCGTCCTCTACACGGCGTCACGCCCCTCGCAGAGGTTCACCAGTTCGGCTAATGCCAGCACCTGGGCCCTCCGACCACTTCCTGCGCGGACCACTTTGAGGATGCCGGCCTCCTTCAACCTGGTTAGCAAGGTTGATATCGCCTGCTTGCTGGGTCGGTTCGGAAGTCCTTCCAGATGGGATGACTGGAACAGTGGTTTTTCGAATAGCCTATCCAACAGCGGAACGGCAAATTGAGAATGCGTCAGATTGATCACGCGTTCTTTAAGGCCCTCATACAAGTCGAGTATCTGTCGGGCCTTTCGTGAATTGTCGGCAGCCTGTTCGATGAGAGCCGTAAGGAAGAACTCGATCCAGCGGTCCCAACTGCCCTCCTCGCGTCCCAGTTGGCGGAGTGTCCCCATGTATGCGTCGCGCTTCTCCCTCAAGATAAGAAGACAGATAAAACATCGGTCGCGAGAGTACCTGTTTCTCCGAAAGGAAGATCGGAACGATGAGCCTACCCAGTCGACCGTTCCCGTAGAGAAATCGATACAATGTCCCCAACTGTGCGTGGACAACAGCCAGTTGTACAAGGGGATCCGGCCGTTCCAAATGGTAGTACTTCTCCCAATTGTCCAAGAATTCCGGAAGCACCTCTGGGGATGGAGGCACAAAATCAGCGGTGTCTACCGTGCTCCCCGCAGCCCCAATCCAATTCTGCACCTTTCGGAACTCCCCCCTGGCCTTGTTACGTCCTCGTACGCTGTCGAGAAGAATCCCGTGCAGTTGCAGGAGAAGGTTGAGCATGAAAGGTCGGCTCTTCAGTTCTTCCTCAGCAACCTTCAGAGCAATTCGATAGTTGATGATTTCCTGGATGTCGAGACGTTTAGACTCTTGCTGAGGCTCCTCGCCGGCGTCAAACTTGAGAACCTCGCCTAAAGTAGCTTGTGTGCCCTCGATCCGAGGAGAGAGCACCGCCTCTTGAGTTGTGAGAGGCGAGAGAAGAACCTCCGGGTTGGGGAGCCCATATAGAACTCCGTCGTATTGAGCTAGCGCCCTGTTGGCTCGTCCGATGAGAGGGATAAGAGCTTTCCAATCAATATCTTGGATCGGGAGCTTTTCAGGGGTAAATGGCTTCATGCCGCTGCTCGCTAGGTTAGGCCAATCTTAATTTGTGTAAAGCCTTATGGGGCCTAACTTGATACAAATTGACTTGTGTCCATTAGAACAGACCCAATCCCACTTGTGTCAAGGAAAAGCAACATAGACTTGACACGAATTCCTTTGAGTCTGCTCTCCTTGGCGCAAGCGCCGGGAGGCGACTCTGGCACTCTTTACTCGGTCGCCGTGAGTATCGACTACTGCACCGCTCCAGGACTTAAGAGGGGGACCTGTTCGCCGAAGTAGTGGGCGATCATCTCGTCCACGTCGACCACGATTGTGACAGGTCTGGTTCCGGAAGGGTGTTTAATGGTGCCGTTGCCGTCACGCTCCCAATTGAGAGAGCAACACGGTCACGGCCCCAGTCATGCCGTCGGGGTTTGCGCCACAGCTTGGAGTCCTCGCTCCTGGACCTCCTGTTGGCGAATTTTGAACTTCTGGATCTTTCCTGTCACCGTGGTGGGGAAAGCATCCACAAAGCGAATGTGTTCAGAAATTTTCAAATGGGCGATCTTGCCGTGGCAGAACTCACGGATCTCAGATTCGGTGGCTGTTTTCGCCCGGGCGCAGCCGGATCCAAGCCAGCACGACCTCTCCGAGCCCTTCGTGAGGCAGTCCGACGACCTGAACCTCGGCAACCTTAGGGTATGTGTAGAGGAACTCTTCGACCTCACGCGGATAAATGTTTTTCGCCGCCACGAATGGATCATGTCCTTGGCGCGTCCGGTGAGATGAATATAGCCATCTGAACGCATAAGCCCGAGGTCACCAGTATGGAGCCAGCCTTCAGCGTCGACGGCACGGGCGGTGGCTTCTGGATCGTCGTCGTAGCCCTTCATGACCATATATCCTCGGGCACAGACTTCGCCTTGTTCTCCCACCGGCAAGGTCGTCCCATCGATCAGTGACGCGATTTTCATTTCAGTGCGAGGTAATGCCTTGCCGACAGTGGCGACGCGTACTTCAAGCGGATCGTCCACCTCCGACATTGTGACAACGGGTGTACTTTCGGTTTGGCCATAGCCGATTGTGAGCTGTGGGCAATGCATTTATTCCGACAACCCGTTTCATGATCTCGACAGGGCAAGGAGCGCCGGCCATCATGCCGGTGCGCAGACTAGTCAGGTCAAAGGTGGCGAACTCGGGTAGGCCCAACTCAGCGATGAACATGGCAGGGTACGCCGTGATGCTGGTGCATTTCTCGTGTTCCGCACAACAGTTTAGCGTGTGCCAGGATCGAACGTCCAACTCGGAAACACTATCGCCGCGCCGCTGGCCAAGGCGGACATGCTGCCGATGACGCAACCAAAACAGTGATACAGCGGGACCGGAATGCAGACCCGATCCTTTTCCGTGTACCCCATGCCTCGCGCCAACAACACACCGTTGTTCACCTGGTTGTAATGCGTCAGCACTTCGCCTTTGGGAAAACCGGTGGTTCCTGAGGTGTATTGAATGTTGCTGACATCTTGCGCCTGGATATCATCGGGAATGTTGCCTGGAACATGCAACAGTTCTTCCCATTGTGGTGAATCGAAGTAGATTGTGTGCTGTAGTTCCAGCGATTGTCCCCCGGATGCCTCTTGAAGGATCTCGCCGTAGTCGGCGCGAGCATCGGCGTGCCATAGAAAAATTGCCTTCATGCGCGATTTGGTTAGTGTGAACCGGAGTTCATGGGAGCGATAGGCGGGATTTATGTTGACCAGGATCGCGCCCGCGCGGGCACATGCCATCTGCAGGCATTTTCACCCATTCGACACAGTTCGACGACCATAGTCCTGCGCTGTCCGCCTTGCGAATGCCGAGCGACCACAAACCGCGGGCGAGGCGGTCAGCTATATCGTCGAGTTGGGCCCAGGTAGGACTCGGCGGGATTGATGGCAAGATGCGACGGCGAGAGAATCGCCGACTCGGTTGGCAGTCCTGCGCAGCTGTTCGCCAATTGTGATCTCCAGCAGCGGATAATCCGGACCTCGTGAGTAGCTCAGCAATGATGAAGTCCTCCGCGCTTTCGTGGGCCAACACAGGAACGCCCGCAAAGGCGGATGGATTATAACCAATTATTGCCGCGTCCAAGCTTGGGGTTTACGCCACGGCTTGGAGTCCTCGTTCCTCAACTCCTGTTGGCGAATCTTGATCTTCTGAATCTTTCCCGGTGATCGTAGCAGGACAACATTCACAAAAACAATATATTGGAAATTTTGAACCGGGCGATTGTTGGTTGAAATGTTGGTTGGAAATTCCAGCGCAGCGTCTGCCGTAAATTCCGCATGACGGATGGCACTTTGTTCTTTCTTCGCCCGCAAGACAATCAACCAACAATCCAACCAACAAAATGCGATGTCTTGTGCGACCAGCGTGTTCTTAGGCAGTTCCCGCGGTCTTGTAAGTTGTTGAAAACGCTAATCTTGCCAGATTCACACGGTGGAAGTCACAGGTTCGAATCCTGTAGCGCCCACCAAACTCCCTAAAACAGTTGGCCATCGAGGTCCCTCGCTGCGTTCGGGATTTCGGCTGGCGGCTCGGACGCCGCCATGTCGCCTCAAGTTCGAATCCTGTAGCGCCCACCACTGTTCCCTTCCACTTACAGTAAGAATCGCCTGGAGCGATACTAGGCTTACTCCGCCCAGGTTAGCGTCCAAGTGCAGGACGCGAACCCAAGGCGCCTACCGGCACTTCAGAAGCGAATCGAAACCCACTGGGTCAAGAAGGATGACGGCAAACGATTATGCGCTGAATCTCATCCTACTCAGAGAGGCTCATCGGACATGGGGAAATCCACGGCTTCGGATTTTGGCGCCACCAGCGGGTTTTCTGCCGCCGGCTCGATCATGCTCAAAACATCTCGCTGTTCGTCACGTCGAAGACATCTCCGGAGGAAAGAACTGGTACCCTAGCCATAGGTATTCAGTCCACATGGCGCCACTGCCGAGGTTGAGGATTATTCCTTCGATTTGAAGGACCTCACAATCCTTGAACTCGAGGGGGTCCTGGCCGTCATAACCGGCAAGTCTTGGCCTCTCTCCAATTCAATTGAGATTGGAGGAGGCAGTTCTACGACACAATGGCCAGATGGAGCGCTCGTGCTCCGGTGTCGATCACCGCACGAAGAAAAGAGGCGCTCGAACGATGGCTGTACATCTGATCAACCCCAGTGATAATTCCTTCGGAACCGCCGTAATCACACCACGCTGGCTCTTTGTTCTTGCCGCCGCCACTCCCGCTTCCATGGGCGATCCCATCCTGGTGGATGAATCGTTGGAGCAACTGGATCCGAACTCGATTCAGAGTGGGGATGTAGTTGGCATCAGCGTGCATACCGGCAACGCCTTGCGAGGCTACCAGGTTGGCAAGCTCGCCCATGAGCGTGGAGCGACGGTCGTCTACGGTGGCATTCATGCAACCTTATTTCCCGAAGAACCGTTTGAGCGTGGTGCGGCAGACGTGGTGGTGAAGGGCGATGGCGATGTCGCGTGGGGTAAGGTGCTGCTTGACCTGCAGGCAGGCTGTAGCGGCCGGGTTTATGAAGGTGGAAAGCTCGCAGGCGATCAGTTCCTGGCCGCCCGCTGGGACCTGATGCAGACCGACAAATACATGTGGGCATCGGTGCAGACGATTCGTGGCTGCCCGAAACATTGCTCATTCTGCTCGGTGTGGCGCACCGACGGACAAAAGCCCCGGCAGAGAAACTTCGAAAGCGTGATCGACGAGATCGTCGATCTGCGACGCAGAGGATTTCGTTTTATCGCGCTGGCCGACGACAACTTCTATCCCGTCACCTTGACCGACTTGCGGCTGGCGCGCGAGCAGAACAACCAGGAGCGTCTTGAGTCTCTGTTGCAGACTCGTGACGAGCGCTTCGCTCTGATGGCCGCACTCGCGAAGCTGCCGAAGGATATGGTGTTCTTCACCCAGATCACGATGGAGTCAGCCGAAGATCCCGAGTACCTGGATGCCATGCGCAAGGCGAACATCAAGGGTGCTCTTGTAGGTGTAGAGGCCGTCACGCCGGAAGGCCTGAAGGCCGTGTACAAGGACTTCAACTACTCCGGCGACCGGCTGGTGCAGCAGTTGCAGATGTTCCGCAAGCACGGACTACACGTGCTGGGATCGTTCATCTTCGGTCTGCCGACGGACAAACCAGGCACCTTTGCCGCCACGGTCGAGGTGGCGCTCAAAGCCGACGTGACCTTTGCTCAATTCGTGATGATGACACCATTCCCCGGCACCGTCGATTTTGCCCGCATGGGAGAAGGAACAATCCGCCGACCCGGAGCTTGTGGAAGGCATACCCATCACGCGGTACTGGCTGATTCCGACAGCCATCCGCCCCAAAATGTTTACCCCACATCCGTCCATGAGCTCGGATGAAATTCGGGACCGTACGCAAGGAGTCTGGGATCGCTTCTACGAGTTCGGAGCCATCTGGAGGCGGTCTGCGTGTACGCCGACGCTGCGTGCCCGCCTCGCCTTCGTGTTGCTGTCGAAACTCTACCGCCAGATGTATGCCGGGACGGGAATCTCAAGCGACAGCGCCCGCCGCAAGAAAGCCAAGACCGTTGCGCGATGGATCGCGCGCCAGACGCGCCGGATCTTCCAGGCGAAGCCTCTGCCCGAACTGCAGTCGCCTGCCTGTGCACCGCGCCCGCTGGCAGGTTCCACCCTTATTCAACTCACGACACCGTCTGCCGCGCCGTCGGGCCTTTGATAGGAGCTGGCGTTCCGGGATAGAGATCGGGAACCACTACTGGCAGTTCGCGAAGCGAATCGAAGCCAACTGAGTCACGAAGTTGTAGCTGCTGGTGGTGGCGTAAAACTGGTTGGTGTACCAGAAGGTGCAATAGTCAGACGCATCGATCGCCATGCTGGTGTAATCGCCCCAGCGACCTGACGACGTGACCTGCGAGCCAGTGCCGGAAACCATCAGCACTTCAGGCTCCAGCGTCCCCAGCGGGTCCGTGATCATGCGGCCTGCCACCGCAATCGACGGATAAGTGGTGGTGCTGGAGAGGCTGTAGCCCATCAGAATATCGCCGGCCTTATCGCGGGCCAGCGAGCCCATCCAGCGATGGTTCGCATCCGGAGCATACGTGCCCGACTGGAACAGCGAGAGACCTGAAACGGTGACCGCCCGGATGGGAGCAGTGAATTCGTACCAGCGCATGGCGGCCTGTCCGCCCGACGCGGTGACGGCATGGCTCACCAGCCAGTGCCTGCTTAGGCAGCGGCAGGGGCGGAGTCGCTTTCACCGATACCGTCGGCTGGTCCTCCCAATAAACAAAGCGGTACATCAGGCGATCGCCCAGCGAGGCGAGCAATTCGCCGTGGTCCGGTTGCGGAACGCAATAGGCCTGGTAGCGGCCATTGCAGGCGGGAGTGAACGTAGGTATGGCAATCAACTGCGAGTTGTTGTTGCCGGTAATGGTGGCGCCCTGCGGATTGGCCCAGTCCACCTGAATCGAATAGAGCGAGAGGTGCGACGTGTCCACCGCGCCCAGGCTGCCGATCAGGAAAACATCCTGGTTCGCGGGCGGCGGCAGCGGCGAATCGATGTCGGCGGGCAGCAGGCTCAGGTCGCTGGTGCTGAGCAGAAAGCAAACCTGTTCCGCCGAGGCATCGCCGGCCAGCAACTTGGCGCGGTTATAAATGCACGGGTTGGAGCGGTAGGGGCCGCTCCAATCATTGTTTGCCTGGACGTAGCTGTTGCTCCAAATCCCCCACTTGGGGAAGTCGGGATAGCCGCTCATGTTGAACTTGTAGCGATAATAGGTGCCGGTGGCGTCGGGCGAGGTGGAGATGGCGATACAGGACCCAAACGGCCCGCCGTAGAAAACATTTTGCGCCATCAGCCAGCGATGAGCTGCCTTGTCCCACTGGGTAATGACGTCGCCTTCGTTGAAGGTCTCGCATTCGCCGCCAAAGCCTGCCCACAGCGCGTTTCCGGCGAAGGGGCCGGCCACCAGCGCGCCGCTGGCTTTGTCGTACACGGTATAAATGGAATTGATCCACTGCACTACCTGGGTATCGCCGACCGCCAGGTTGGGATCGGGTGGAACCAGGGCGCGGCCGGTGATGGTTGCATCTTCCGCATCGGTTGAGCCAGCCAGATTCAGCCCCAGCGAATAGTTTGCAGGACCGCTGACCGTCTTCTGCTCCACCGGATCGCGTTGCAAACCTGCGGTAGGACGCAGCGGCATGGCGACGAGATCGTCGGCTTCATAGAGACCATAGCTCCGGCGCACCGGCAGTCGCGCCAGATCGCGCAGAGGTGGAGAGACGTCGAAGGCCGTCGCAGCATGCACCGAGGTCTCTGGATCCTGCGCGCGTCAACGGCAGACCGAACAACAGCGTTATGCCCATGCAAAGGATGAATGCGTGTAACGCTGCTGCTCGCGGTGCCTTCATGGTTCGCTCTCCTTACGAGCGATAGGAACCACAACGATTCGAATCGGTTAAATAAGTGGCCGGCGGCTGGTGGTCAGTGCCTAGCAAACTGTTACCGGCCACCAGCCGCCAGCCACTGGCCACTGCCGGTTACGGCCGCGCCTCGTATACGATGTTGAACGGCGTCTCGGTGGCGCGGCGGAAGCGCGTGAATCCTGCGGACTTCACCACCTCGCCAATGCGGTTCTCGCCCGCCTGCGCACCCAGGCACAAGCCCACTTCCTGCGAGCGCGAGCAGGGCGTGCACAGCAGCGTCGAAAATGAGTAATACATCCGGCCGACCGGATTCAGATTTTCCTTCAGTTGATCGTTGGCGAAGGGTTCCACGATCATCCAGGTACCATCCTTGGCCATTGACTGGCGAACATGGGCCGCAGCACCCTTGGGATCGCCCATGTCGTGCAGGCAGTCGAACACTGCGACAAAATCGTAGTCCTTGCCGGGAAACTCTTTGGCCTTCGCCACCTCGAAGGTGACGCGATCGGCCACGCCCTCGCGTTTGGCGCTCTCGCGGGCGGCTTCCACCGACTTGTCGTGGTAATCGAAGCCGAAGAATTTCGATTTGGGGAAGGCTTTGGCCATCACCAGGGTCGAAGGTCCTTTGCCGCAACCGACGTCGGCCACGCGCGCGCCGGCCTCCAGTTTCTCCTTGACGCCGTGCAGCGCGGGAATCCACGAACTCACCAGGTTGGCTTCGTAGCCGGGACGGAAGAATTTTTCGCAGCCATGAAACACGCCGTCGTCGTGTTCGTGCCAGCCCATGCCGGCGCCGGTGCGGAACGACTCAGCAATGCGCGGAACCGCCACCAGCGATCCCAGCGCCAGCTCAAACGCTCCCGGCAGATAGGCCGGACTGTCTGTCTGCGCCAAAGTGAAGGCCTGTTCCGGGCTGAGGCTGAACTTATTGCTCTGCGCTTCGTAGCTTATATAGCCGCCGGCGGCCTGCGAGGACAGCCACTCCCGCAGGTAACGCTCATCGGTTTTGGTGGCGGCAGCAAGTTCTCCCGAGGTCATCGGGCCGGTGGCCAGCGCCTTATATAGCCCTAATTTCTCTCCGATGACGACCAGTCCGGTGTGGGCGGCCGCGCCCAGGTCGGAGACGAATCGTCCGATAAACTCATGCAGCTTGTCCATGTCGAGTTGCGGAGCCGGTGCAGCGCTCATGAAGAATCTCCTTATGCAGAGCCGTCCACCCTGTGACGGCGCATTGATTTGGAAGTCACCCCGAGGTCGAACCTGTGGGCAAAATTGTGTGCCGGATGCGGAGCCAAAGTCAACCGCGGTGGTGACAATTTTGTTGCAATTGGAAAGGGCTGGTCTTGCGACGCTTAGAATGTTATCCGTGCGTCGAGAACATTTCGTCACCGCCGCTGCTCGCCTGCTCGCATCGTTCCTGTTCCTGCTGCTCGCTGTCTCGTCGGCGACGTCGCAAACCAAGGCTGTGCCCGGCAAGGGGAGGCTGCTGCTGGCCTCGGACATTCACTTCAATCCCATGGCCGATCCGGCATTGATGAACCGTCTGCTGGCGGCTCCGCCGGAACGCTGGCAGGGCATCCTACAGCGCTCGCGACTGACGGCGTTCAGCCAGTATGGCCACGACACCAACTGGTGGCTGCTGCGTTCCACGCTGGACCAGATGCGTGCCACGCTGCCGCATCCGGCGATGCTGATCGTCACCGGCGACTTGCTGGCGCACCAGTTTCCGCAGACCTTCGCCAATATCACGCACGATCCCGATCGAGCGCACTATCGTTCATTCGTGCTGAAGACGGTGCAGTTCATCGCCTTGGAGTTGCGCAAGCGATTTCCGCAAACCACCGTCCTGCTGACGCCCGGCAACAACGACGACGACTGCGGCGACTACGCCATCCTGGGCGGCGCGACCTTTCTCACTGACACTTCGGCGCTGATGCGCGGCCTCGCCCACGGCTCGGATACGTTTGCGACGGATTGGAGAGCGCTAGGCAGCTATAACGTCGCCAATCCCGCGGTGGCGAATGCGCGCATCATTTCGCTGAATACTGTTTTCTATTCGCAGAACTACAACGGCTCCGATTTTCTGCAAGGCTGCGCGGCGAAACCCGCCGACGACGGAAGCCGCTTGTTGCAATGGCTGGACGCCAACCTGGAGCAGGCGCGCGCGGCGAACCAGAAGGTCTGGCTGATGTTCCACATTCCGCCGGGCATTGATGGCTACTCCAGCACTCGGCAAAATCTTTCGCAGTTACTCAAGACCGGCTCGGCGGATACCGGCGGCTGCTCCAAGGCGATTGTGCCCATGTGGGTGCCCGATTGGACGACGAAGTTCGACGAGCTGCTGCAGAAGTACAGCGGCACCGTGGTCGCCAGCTTTGCCGGCCATACGCACGTGGACGATTTTCGACTGATCGGAGCCGGCGGAGACAGCCCGGCGTTCATCCTGGTGGACCCGCCGGTGTCGCCGGTTTACATGCAGAATCCCAGCTTCCGCGTGATTGATTTTGCCGCCGACGGCGCGCTCACGGACCAGAGCACCTATTACTTGACCAATCTGGACGAGGCGAGCAAGAAGGTCCGCGGCGTGTGGCGCAAGGAGTACACCTTCACCGAGGAGTGGAAGCTGGACCGTCTGGACGCCGCCAGCCTGGCGACGCTCTACCAGCGAATTGTGACCGACCAGGCGACGCGCGAGCGCTGGTTCGATCTATACAGCGTGTCAGCCGTGCAGGGACTGCCGCCCGATATCGAGCGCGGACTGTATTGCGCGGTCGAAGGGCTGAGCGTTCCGGCGTATCAGGCGTGCTATTGCATCGCGCCCGCCGCGCCGGTGCCCGCTGCACAATGACGAGCTAATTGTAGGGCCGGCGCTGACGACGGAATTCGCGCTCCTCGTCCTCTTCATCGCGCACCGGACGGCGTTCGCGCTGCGGCTGTTTCTCGCCGGCGGTAAATGTGCGCTCTTCGCTGCGGCCGATCTTCTTGTGGGCGTACAGGCCTTCGAGGATGAACTCCGCTCCCGACACCAGCACCTCCGGTGGTTCTTTGCCGGTCAGTTGCAGGCCGCTCAGCTTGTCGAGCAGCCCCTGGATGCCGCGCAGCTTTTGCAGCATCTCCTGCGCGCTGGCGGAATCGGGCATCTGAATTTCTCCGCCCAGATCAAACCACTGCACCACCTGGTTCATGTTGTTGTTGCCGTGGAAATATTGGTCGTAGGTGCGGGCGACGGCGGCGCGGATAATCTCGCGCACCACGTTGTCGGCGCCTTTCAGCTCTCCTTCGTACTCCAGTTCCAGCTTGCCGGTCATCGCCGGCATGGCGGCATAAATGTCGCCCACGCGCGGGACGACCAGGTTCTCGCCGGCACGCAGCGCCCGCCGCTCCGCGTTGCTGATGACGTTTTCCATGGCGCTGATCGGCAGTCGCTGGCTCACGCCGGAGCGCTTATCAATGCGCTTGTCTTCGCGGGCGACGAACGCAATCTGCTCGATCACCTGGCTGATGAACGGCGGCACCTGCAACTGCTGCCCTTCGCGCGCGGTCCAGGCTTCCTGTGCGGTGATGGCGACGCCCTCTTCCACCGTCGCCGGATAGTGGGTGCGAATCTCCGAACCGATGCGGTCCTTGAGCGGCGTGATGATTTTGCCGCGCGCGGTGTAGTCCTCGGGATTGGCGCTGAAAACCAGCGCCACATCCAGCGGCAGGCGCACCGGGTAGCCCTTAATCTGCACGTCGCCTTCCTGCATGATGTTGAACAGGCCAACCTGAATTTTGCCGGCGAGGTCGGGAAGCTCGTTGATGGCGAAGATGCCGCGATTGGCGCGCGGCAGCAATCCGTAGTGCACGGTGAATTCGCTGCCCAGTTCGTGTCCGCCCTTGGCCGCCTTGATGGGATCGATGTCGCCGATCAGGTCGGCGATAGTGACGTCCGGAGTCGCCAGCTTCTCGACGTAGCGCTCGTCCGCCGTCAGGTAGCCGACGGGCGCATCTTCCGGATTGTTCGCCAGCAGTTCATGGCAGCGGCGGCAGATGGGCGCATAAGGATTGTCGTGAATTTCGCAGCCCAGGATATAAGGCGTATGCGCATCCAGCAGCGAAGTGAGCGCCCGCAGAATGCGGCTCTTGGCCTGGCCGCGCAGCCCCAGCAGAATGAAATTATGACGCGAAAGAATGGCGTTGACGATCTGCGGCACCACCGTGTCGTCATAGCCAACGATGCCTGGAAAAATCGGGCCCGACGAGCGCAGTCGCTGCATCAGGTTGTCGCGCATCTCGTCTTTCACCCGGCGATGCTGCATGCGGGATGGCGAAAATTCCTGGCTGCGACGCAGCGCGCCCAGGGTCTCGGGAAGATTGCTCAAGGGCTGGATACCTCCGGGGCCTCGGCCGCTCTACCCGCGCGCGGCCGAATGATGCGAATTTCCGTATTCTACGCCTGTCGCGCGGATGTCGCTGAAGCGTCGCCGCGGCGTTAATCGGTAGCGGCCGCTTTGCGTAGCGGTTGATCGGATTGGTTTGCGTCGCCGCTCAGCGCCTCCGCTGCAGCGGGATCCACCGAACGCAGCCGCAGGTCGCGCTGCGGGAAGGGAATCTCGATGTTGGCGTCGTCGAACGACTGCATGGCGGTGAGCGCCACTTCGCTCTTCACCCGCGTGACGTTGCTCTCCTGCATTACCCAGAACTGCAGCTCGAAGTCGAGCGAGCTGTCGCCGAATCCCTTGAAATAGGCAATGGGAGCAGGTTCGGTAAGAACGCTCTCGTGCGACACCGCGGCCTGCGCCAGCAACTCGCGCACCTGTTTCACGTTGCTACCGTAGGCCACACCCACCGGCAGCTCCACCCGCCGCTTGGGCTCGGTCAGCGTCCAGTTCACAACTTTGCCGGAGATGAAAGTGCCGTTAGGAATAATCACCTCGGCTCCCTGGAAGGTCAGGATGGTACTGGATCGGATGCCGATGCGCGTCACCGTCCCGGTCGAGCCATCAATGTCCAACACATCGCCGATGTGGATGGGCCGCTCGAATTGCAGGATCAGCCCAGAGATAAAGTTGTTCACGATGTTCTGCAAGCCGAAGCCGACGCCCACGCCCAGCGCGCCGGTCAGCAGCGTGAACTTGTTGAGTTCCACATTGCCCAAATTGACGGCGAAGAAGAACACCAGCAGCAACAGCAGGTAGTGGATGGTGGAAGCGATCAGTTCGGGCAGTCCGCGCGACAGGTGCATCCGCTTCAATAGCTCTTCGCGGAGGAGAAAGCGGATGCTGCTGGAAACCGCGTAGCCGACAAGGAGGATGACGAAGAAGCCCAGCACGCTGCCGAGCGTGATCTTGCTCGCACTGCCGGCAATCGGAAACTCGAAGACGCTTTCGATGATGTTGTTGACGGCGCCGCGAATCCCAAGCAGCTCGAGGGTGGCTCCCATCCACAGCAGCAGTCCGGCCCAGGTCATCACCCGAGGCACCCAGCGCACGATGGCTGCACGATGCAGACGGACTGCGGCAATCTGCTCCGCACCGGGACGGCCCAGGCCTACCTGCAGCAGCAGGGTGAACACCCGCAGGCCGGTGATCACCGCAACCGCAATCAAGGTGCTGTAAACGCAGAGATACCCCAGGAACTGGGCCAGCTTGACGTAGCCCGCCAGATTAGCGGCAAGCGCTCCCGCCATGACCACGATGGACAGTTGCACTCCCAGCGACAGAAGCGCTGAGATCTTGCCGGCTGGTGTTTTTCGCGACCGCCATATCAGCGTGGCAAAAATAATCACGCCGGCCAACATGCTGAGAAAGACAAGCTCGCGTTTTTTCGACGGCTCGACGATGGTCAACTGCACTAACACGTTGAAAGCGTAGAGAGCGACGGCGCAATACAGCAGCTTTCGCGACCCCGGCTGAACCAGGGGCGGCAGCAGCAGGAGGATGGGGATAAAGGAAGCGAGGATGAAAGCGCCAATGACCGTCAGCGGCGCTACCGGCGCCAGCAGGTACCCAAACAGCAGCGGCGGTAAAAGGCCGACCGCATACCAGAAGCGCCCAATGCGGACGACCTGCAGTTCTTCCTCGTTGCCGGCCTGCCAGCGGCGGCTGTCGCGGAAAAGGCGATAGGCGGCAATCTCGGAGAGCAGCCACAGCACCAGGAGGATGGGCGTCAGGTACCGGTTCTCGTCAAAAAAGCTGCGGACGCCGATCATGCGTGGGCTGTGGCCGTAGGTGGCCGCTTCCCCGGCCTGCCGTCGCGCAATCACTTGCCACAGGGGAAGACTGTCGCGCTCCAGCAGGCGGCCGTTGAGTTGGGCGCGCGCCCTGGCTAGCCGCTGCACTGCGTCCAACGCGAGCTGGTCCTGGTCCGCGGCGCGAACCTGCAGGTTCACCAGCACCCGCAGGCTGTCCTCAATCTCTTTCTGTGCAGTCGTGATGTCGCGGACCGAGCTGCGAATGAGGTCGAGCGTGGGACCGAGATCGGGAGTGGACTGGTTGGCTGCGAGGGTGGCCTTCCATTCTGGAGCCTGCTGCTGCAATTGCTGCAAGGCGGCCTGCGCCACATTAGCCCACCCCAGCAGTTGCCGGCGGGCATCGGCGCAGTCGCGCTCTACATTCCGCCAATAATTCTCCTGTTCCCGGACCTCCAGCGAACTTGCGGTGCCGGTCAGCAAGGCTTGCAGCTCGCGCTGCTTCACCTGCAGTGGCTCGTCGCGGTCATCCAGGTCGGACTTCACCTGGGCGATGGCCTCGCGCGTCGGCAGTTGGTCCTGAATGCCGCGCAATATCCGCTTTAAATCTTCGGCGCGAGTGGGAACATCGGGGAGCGGAATGGGTTGCGGGGTTGCGGGCGCAGCCGGCGTCGCCGCGGGCGCGGGATTCGGTTGCGTGCTGGCTGGAGTGGGCGTCGCGGTGAGCTTGCCCAGGGATAGCTGGGCTGACGCCGGCGCCGCGACGATCGGGAACGCGAACAGGAGTGCAAACAGTGCTGTCCGCCTGAAGACAGCACTCGCCCCCGGCGCTCGTCGCGAAGATAGGTGCCAATGCATGTTTCGGCCATTATCGCCCATCGGGACTGCCTGGCTGCATGAAAGATTTACGCGTTGAATCGCCGAGGGGACAGATTGTCGCTCAGTAGCCGAGTTCCAGTTCGTCGAGCATGCCTTGCATCTCCGCCTGGGCATGCTGATTGCGAGTGCGTTCAGCGCAGGTGATGCCTTGCCGCAGCATGGTCTTGGCCTCTTCGGCGCGATTCGCGCGGGCCAGCGCTTGCGCCGCCATGAAGTAGCCGTTGGTGTAGTCGGGATGCGAGGCCAGCAGCCGCTGAAATTCCCCCAGCGCAGCGTCGGTTTCGCCGGCGCCCGAATATTCCAGACCGAGCGCATAGCGTGCGAAGGCATCGTTGGGATCGGCTTCCAGTATTTCTTTCAGCGCAGCTACGCGGCTGTCGTCGGGCATGTGCGGAGGCTCCTTGGCGTCCTGATGAGAATAAATGACGCGGCAAGGGGCGGTGAATTTTCGGTGAAGGCGTGCTCCACCCGAGGGACTTTTCCGCACCGCGTTACAATGGCGTTTACTTTCTTTAGGAGCGAATATCTGTGGCCTGCCCCTTCTTCATGCCGGAGGAGCGACTTTATGCCGACTGGCCCTTCCCGCAGCGGCTGCCTTTGGGCGCGGGGTGGACTGGACGATGCACCGCTCCCGGCCACGCCGATGCTCGTCCCTCGGAGGCCGAACTGAAGGACGGCTGCAACATGGGCTACGCCCGGGGATGTTCACGGCTTCCGGCCGAGCGTCATGCCGACGCCGTGCGCTTCTGCCTGGGTGAGGAAGCCGATGGCGTGCTGCACGTTCGCTTTGTGTGCGAGCGCGAGTTCCTGCCCGCCGGGCATGGCGAGTTGCTGTATCAGGTCGCAACCGGCGGGTGGTTGCAGCCGCATGACGATGCGCGCTTGCAGCGCATGGCCGAGTGCTACGTGGAAGCGCAGAGGGGACGCCGGACCGGGAATACGAGCGATGAGAGTCCAAGAACCTGGAGCTGACAGTTTGGCGATTCGCCCAGGTTGTCGCTCTGCCATTTACAGATGGTAAATGCCATTCTAAAATGGCAAAATGAACGCTAAGCTTACCCTCGATAAGGCGGGCCGCATCGTCCTTCCCAAAGCTATTCGCGATGAGCTGAACTTATCTCCCGGCGATAGTCTGGATCTGAATACTTCAGGGGAACGGATAAGCTTACAGCCCATTCGGCCTGAACCAACCTTGCGCAAAGAGCGCGGAGTTTGGGTCTCTCACACCGGACAGAGGCTTTCCGCTGCCGTAGTGGACGATGTCGTACGTAAGGTCCGCGAGGAGCGTGTTCGCGCTGCCTTGGGTGAAGACTTGTGAGAGCTCTGTTGGACTCCTCGGTATTGGTGCCGGTATTCGTCGGCGACCATCCTCACCACAAGGCCAGCCTCGATATCTTTCTGCGTTTTGGAAGACGCCAATCCTGTTGCGCGGCACACAGTTTGGCGGAAGTTTATGCAACTGTGACTCGGCTACCTGGTAAGTATCGGGTAAGCGCCGAGCAGGCCCTGCTCTTCCTGCGAGAAATCCGTGACCGTCTCACAACCGTGACACTGAACGACGAAGAGTACTACGCGGCGATGGAGCGAGCTTCCGCATGCGGGGTAGTGGGTGGCGCGATCTACGATGTTTTGGTGGCAAACTGCGCGCTCAAAGCTCGTGCGGAGGTCATCTACACGTGGAATGTGAGACATTTCGCGCAATTTGACTTTATCCCGAAGTTTGCTACTCCTTGAGCCTACAATTTCGTCTGGACACCCCTATGGAAGAGAAGAACGCAAATTTGCATCCCCGGCCCGTCAGTGATTCCAAGTCCGAGATGATTGAGCTGGTGCTGCCCAACGACACCAACCCGCTGGGCGCCTTGCTGGGCGGCCGCTTGATGCACTGGATTGATTTGGCGGGCGCGCTGGCCGCGCACCGGCACTCCCACTCCTACGCCGTCACCGCTTCCATGGACCACATTGATTTTCTGGTGCCGGTCCACGTCGGCGACATGGTCATCCTGCAGTCGTCGGTCAATCGCGCCTTCCACACTTCCATGGAAGTCGGCGTCAAGGTGTCGGTGGAGAACTACATCGCTTCGTCGCGGCAGAAAGTTGCGACCGCCTACCTCACCTTCGTCGCCGTGGACAGGCACGGCCGCCGCTTGTCGGTCGCGCCCGTCATTCCTGAGACGGAAGAAGAAAAGCGCCGCTATGAAGGCGCGCTGCGCCGCCGCGAAGCCGCCAAAGTAGAACGTGAACGCCGCCTGTCGGCCCGGACCAATCGATAATGCGAACCCTACGAAGCCTGATCCTTTGCCTCACTCTTGGAATGCTGAGCACCGGCCTGCTGGCTCAGCAGGACGAAGACCAGTCCGCCAAAACCGAAGCCGCGCAGAAGCCGGCGAAGCCCGCCGAAGGCAAGCCCGCCGACAACAAGAAAGAAGCGGAAAAAGAAACGCCGCCGGTGGTCACGCATCACGAAATTCGTGTCGGCGGACGCGTGCTGAAGTACACCGCTACCACCGGCATGATGCCGCTGCGCAACAGCGATACCGACGAGGTGGAAGCCAATGTCTTCTTCATCGCCTACACGCTGGACAATCCCGGACCGCGGCGCCCGCTGATGTTCTCCTTCAACGGCGGGCCGGGCGCGGCTTCGGTGTGGTTGCACCTGGGCGCCATCGGTCCGCGCCGGGTCAAGATGCAGCCCGACGGCAACATGCCGCCGCCGCCCTTCGAACTGGTGGACAACCAGCAAACCTGGCTCGACCAGACCGATCTGGTGTTCATTGATCCGGTAGGTACCGGCTACAGCCGTGCCACCAAAAAGGAGTTCCAGAAGAAGTTCTTCGGCATGAGGGGCGACATCTCGTCAGTGGGCGAGTTCATTCGGCTCTATCTGACGCGCTACGAGCGCTGGAACTCGCCGCTGTTCCTGGTCGGCGAAAGTTATGGCACCACGCGCGCCGCCGGACTTAGCGGCTATCTGATTGATCGCGGCGTGGCCTTCAGCGGAGTGGTTCTGGTTTCGTCGGTGCTGAACTTCCAGACCCTCGGCTTCGGAACCGGCAACGACCTGCCCTACATTCTCTTCCTGCCCAGCTATACTTCGACCGCGTGGTATCACAAGAAGCTGCCGTCTGACTTGCAATCGCAGGACTTGGCCACGGTGTTGCGCCAGGCGGAGCAATTTGCCGCCGGGGCCTATCGCGACGCGCTCGACAAGGGCGATCGCCTGACCGCGCAGGAACGCCAGGACATAGTTACGCAAGTCAGCCGCTTCACCGGCATCGACCAGAGAGTCGTCGCCGAGAATGATCTGCGGCTGACGCAAGGCGTGTTCTGCCGTGAGCTTTTGCGCGACCAGCACAAAGTAGTAGGACGGCTGGATAGCCGATTCATCGGCGATACCGCTCCGCCGGGAGATCGCTACGGCTACGACGATCCCACCATGGCGGTCATCCGTCCGCCATTCACCGCGGCCTTCAACAGTTACGTGCGCAGCGAGCTTGGCTACAAGACCGACGCCGAGTACTACGTGCTGGGCGGCGGCATTACCCACTGGGACTGGGATGTCGAACAGGGCTATCCCGACACCAGTGCGGCCCTTAGGGAGGCCTTTGTCAAAAATCCCTATATGAAATTGTTCGTGGCCTCGGGATACTTTGACCTTGCAACTCCCTACTATGCGACGCAATATACCCTCAACCACATGGACATGGGAGCGCAGCAGCACCAGAGGATTTCTCTCGGCTACTACGATGCCGGTCACATGATGTATATCCGGACGGAGTCGCTGGATCGGCTGAAGCAGGATGTAGCCGGATTTCTGTCGAACGCCCTGCGATAGACCGGCGATCTGACTTTGAGGTGTTTTCTATGCTGGGTAAAATGCTCAGCGTTCTGATTGCGGTGTGTCTGATCGCCGGGGGCCTGTACCTCTGGATGAATGTGATTGGCGGCTATAGCCTGCAGCGGGCGCTGACCGTCGGCGCCTACGTCGCGGCTGCCTTCGCCATGAAGGCCCTTCCCAAGGGACCCTTGTGGAGCAAGGCGCTGAAGATCGGCGTGCTGACCGTCGCCATCGTGTGGGTGTTCAACGAATTTTTCCCGGTGGCCGGCATGCTGGAGTGGGCCGCCACCATCTGCGTCAGCGGGTTCATCGGCTACCTCAGCTACATTGTTTTCCTGGAAGAGTTGTTCTAGCTGGTTCCAGATCCCGCGGGCCTTGTATCAGGGCCCGACTTCAGTCGGGCCGATAAGCCTCATTTTTTAATCTGGAGCCGGCTTTAGCCGGCGGAAGATGTTGTTTCAGCGGTCCTGGCTGCTGGATTCTCCGGCCGACTCCGTCACCTGCCCGGCGGAGGCATAAGTAACGCCGTTCCAGCGGTAGGTGTAGATGGTGGTGCTGCCGTCTTCCTTGGGGAGGAAGGTCGGCACGCGCACCAGGATCGAACCGTCTTCGGTGACCCGCACCTGCGCGGTCCCCATCTCGGCGTCGCAGAAACCGTGGCCATCCGGCGTCAGGTTCGCCCACCAGATTTTCCTGAAATCGGACTCGCCTACGCGCTGAAAGACCGTCAGGGTCATGCAGTTACGCTCGCCGGCGTAGGTGATCAGCAGAACGTGATGGCGCTCGGACAAGCGATCCATGTCGAGGCTGGCAATGCGCGACTCGTCGTCCTTCTCGTTGGGGTAGCGCGACGCCATCCGCCAGAGCTTATGGATGGTGGCGGGTTCGAGGCCGGTCTCTTTGGCCAGGCGCGCTTCGTCGGTCTTGTGGACCTTGGCCCAGTCCTGTGCCATCGCCGGAATGGCCAGCAGCAGGATCGCCAGTGCCAAAATGTGCAGCCGAGACATGTTGGTCATCATCTCGCAGCGAGAGCGCACAGTGCAAGATGAGAGTTAGTCATACCGCTCGAACACAATCTGCTTGCGGTCCCAGCCCAGCTCTTCTTTCAGCAGCTTGCGATTGGCGTCCACCATGTCGTTCAGTCCGCAGATATAGGCGCGAAGCTCGTTGCGTCCGCGCGCAATCTCGCGCACGTGCTCCTGCACATAGCCGCGGCAGCCTTGCCAGTCGTCCTGACAGCGGCTAAGTGTGGCGATGTAGTGGAAGTTCGGATGCTGCTTCGCCAGCTCCTCAAATTCTTCGCGGTAATAAATGCCGTCTTCGTAGCGAGTGCCGAACACCAGCCAGTATTCGTGTCCCTGATTGCGCTCCGGCTTCTCGAACAGCCATCCCAGAAAGCTGCGGAAGGGCGCAATGCCGGTACCGGTGGCGATGAAGATGGCGTCGCTGTGCGGCTCGCGCAAGGTAAACAATCCATGCGGCCCGTGGAACTGGATGGTCGCGCCCTCGTCCAGGTCGCAGAGCCAGTTCGACATGAAGCCCTCATCCACGCGATTCAGGCAAATGTCGAAGGTGGCATTCTGGCGCGGCGGCGAGGCGATGGAGTAAGCGCGCGTGTGCTCCTTGCCGTCAGGCTTCATCTCCTTGATAGAGACAAACTGCCCGGCGACAAAGCGAAAGTGCTCAACGCCCTCCACCAGGAATTCCAGATGTTTGGAATCGCGCGAGATGTCAAGGGACCGCTGTAATCGTGCGGTCAATATCTGCCGCCCGACGGGTTGGCGCAACGGGGTCTCGGTGCTCTGTGTGCTCTCTGTGCTCATGAATACTCTGTTTTTATAGATGCTCGAAATCGAAAATGGCTGGCGAAAGCTCCCCAGACACTCTGGGGATAATATACCGCGCCGCCGCAAATGCCCGTCCCTTCTTCTGCACTGGCAATTGTGCCACGCTCGACATAGTATGTTTCGCGCAGTTCCTCGGACCGTCGCCTGGGTACGACGGCCGAATCCAGAATCGAAGCGGGTGTACATATGGGTAAGCTATGGGGCCGGCTCGGACCGGCCGCGCGCCGCATTGCGGCGTTGGCAGCAGCTCTTATCATATTGGCCGGGACGTTGGCGGTCGCGCAGAATCCTTCCTCCGACAACGACCACTTCCAAGGTACCTACGCCGACCTGAAGCCGCAGCAGAAGGCGCTGATTGACGAGTGGTACGCCGACTACGACAAGTTGACGGGGGAGAAAGATCCGCCCACGGATTACGACACCCTCTCGCTCTCCACCCGCACCACCTTTGAAGCCGTCACCCACGCGCTGCTGAATACCAACCTGACCGACAAGTCGGGCAAATCCATGGGCAATGCGCTGGAGCTGGTCGAGGCCATCGAGACCATCAACGGCAAGGTGCCGCGGGCGCGCGGCGATCTCCAGTTCCGCATGTACGTCGTCTTGAAGCCCGATGCGCGGGAGAAGCTGAAGCAATCCAGCGAGTTCTTCCGCGATCGCGACAACACCGTCTATCACCACGGCTATCCGGTGAACTGGCGCCAGGCGGGCGGCGCGCCCTCCATCCAGGTTTCCATGGCCAAGGACGGCCGCCACGCCGACATTGACGTGGACTACCGCTCCTCGGGTTTTCCCGCCGCGCTGTTCAACGGCCATCTCACGGCAGCCAACTCCGACGTTCGCGCCGGCGACAATACCCAGCGCCACATCGGCCGCTGGGAAGGCCTGACCGACTGGTGGCGCGATTTGTTCGGCCTCTCCGGTGGTAGTGCGGTAGCGGATGTGGAGAAGCCCGAGGAGGGCGAAGTCCCGGCCATTCCGCGCAAAGCCGACGGCAAGCTGGAAGACGCGGTCATGGACTTTCTGACCTCCTGGCTGGTGGAGCAGAAGCCGGAGCTGGCGGCCTCCTATCTGGCGCCGCGCGCGTTTTCCTGCCTGGCGGAATACGGCCCGCAGGCGGGCAGGCTGATCAATGCCGGCGTAGCGCCGTATGTGGCGGCGAAGGATCTGGCGGCAACCAACAAGTTGATGGGCAAGCCCGCCAATCTGCAGACGGCGGTGGTGGCTTCGCCGGTCAACGATCCGGCATTCCAACTCATCAAGCAGCGCTACAACAAGACCTTTGCGCTCTATCAGGTTTCCAATGCCGCGGCCGCGCAGTATGAGTGCGACCCGGAGCGCGCTTTCAAGGACTACGACAGCGCCCGCCTGACCAAGAAGCAATCGAAAACCGGACGCTACTTCGCCTCCGTCTTCCAGTTAAAGCCGCCGCACGGCGAAGACGACACCATCACCATGCTGTGGACGCGGGAAGGCAAGTACTGGAAGATCGTCGCCTGGGACCTGGAGCGCGGCGACACCAAGCGCGCTGCGGTGCCGGATACCCGTCCGGCGCCGAAGCCGATTGTCGAGGAGCGCATCACCGCCGACGCCGGATTCCTCCAGGCCTCGCACAAGTTCCTGAGCGCGTGGCTGGTGAAAGATAACTTCGACGCCGCGGCCAGCTATTTCTCGCAGCAAGCCTACGGCTGCGTTGGCTCATATTTGCCGATGAATACTCCGGCACCTCAAACGCCCCAGCAGGACGCCGATTACATCAAGCAGTCGCTGACTACTATCGCCAAAGACCTGGGCCCGGTGCACCACCTGCATGACGCCACCGAGCCGCTGGAGCCCGACCATGACGACCTGAAGCTGGTGGCCCACGCCGACCAGGACGCCTACACTGCGGTCGCGGTGCCGCCGTCGCTGCTGCCGTCCTTCACTTGCGAAAAGCAGATGAGTCCGCCACCCGAGGACCCCGCGCAGGCCGAGACGGAGCCGAAGGAATACGGCAAGTATTACGCCACCCTGTTCGCGCTGAAGACGCCCGGCGATCATCCCGCCGCGTTGTCCATCCTATGGAGCAAGGTAGACGGCAATTGGAAGATCATCTCCTACGCCATCATCACGCCGTAATCGCGCGGAGATGAGTGAGGTCGAAGGTGAAAAATGATTTGGAAGCCGGTCACCTTCGGCGATGGGATGGGAAATCCCCACCCAAGCAAACCCGGCTTGGGTGGGGCACCCGCCGGATGGTAGGCTGGGCCACCCGCCAAACCTTGGACCGTGGAAAAGACGGCGATACCGCTGCCTTGGAAAACGCTCCGCGTTTCCCACTTTCCCACCGTCTCGACGGCTGCGAGATGAATTTAAAGGCAAATCAAAACCGGGAATCTCTAGTTATGAATGGATGAAAGCTTGGGGGCAGGTCAGGGCACCCAATTTCGAGCGGGTAAAGGGAAAATCGTGGGAGGATGCATCGAGGCGGAATACCCGGGCCACCCGTCGAGAGGTCACGGGCGAATGGATTAGGGACAAGATTGCCGCCTCCAAGAAGAAAACTATGCGAAAGTTCTGTGGAGAGACCTTCGTCGGGGAATTCCCGTCTGTATCGACGTCTGAGTTTCGGTTTATCTTTGACCACTCGATTCATCTGAGATAAACTCCGTGTCGAAACTGGGAAGGTCATTTTCGGCTATATCGCCTGATAAGGAGACCGCCATGGAACCCCAGATCCCTTCTCGCGGAATACTCCACTTCTGCATCGCCGACAAGTTTGTGATGGCACTATTGGCAATTGCAATGCTCATCACTGTTGCGCCGATAGCCTTGGCTCAGACCACCGTGTACGCCATCACAAACGCGGGCGAGTTCGGGACACTCAACCTGAGCAGCGGGGTGTTTACAGAAATCGGCACGACCGGCGCAACGCTCGCGGGACTGGGCGCTTTTGGAGGAGAGGTTTACGGCGGGACCTACCATACCAGCACACTCGATCGGGTAAATATTTCGAATGGAAATCTCACAAGTATTGGCATGGCATCCATTAGTTATCGAGATTTCGGCTCGACTACTTCCTCACTGTACGGCACCGACGGCAATCTGAATCTGTACTCTATTAGTGCCGGAAACGGCTCTGCCACCTTGATTGGGGCAATGGGCTTCACTTCTTGCCCAGACACATCTCTGTCCAGCGGCGGAGGCGCGCTCTATTTCGCTTGCGGATCGATCCTGTACTCCGTAAGTACAACAAGCGGTGCTGCAACAATGATTGGCGACACGAGCGTGGGTAACATCGATTCGATGATAGTAGCGTCAGGCGTTCTGTATGCGAATACAAGTGCGGGAGCGTTGTATACTCTTAACATCACGAATGGAATTGCAACATTTGTCGCAAACTCGGGCGTTGATCTTTGGGGCGTGGCGTTCCCAGCGACGACGTTTACTATAATTCACAACTTCACAGGACACGGCGATGGTGGAAATCCTTTCGCTGGCGTAACGCTGGACCAAGCCGGGAATTTGTATGGAACCACTCAAACGGGTGGTAATAGCAACGCCGGTGTTGTTTACAAGCTAGCCTTTAAGCACACCAGTTGGGTCCTGTCGCCACTTTACACTTTCAGCGGCGTTCCTGACGGCGGTGAGCCGTACGCCGGGATAACCCGCGATGCGCACGGACAACTTTATGGCACCACATCATCGGGCGGACAAGGTACGTGCGTGCTGTTCGGTATCCAAGGATGCGGTATCGTCTTCAAGCTTGCGCCATCATCTCAGGTACAAAGATCGGTCATTGCACCATGGGTCAAAACCCTGCTATATAGTTTTAGCGGTACCGCTGATGGCGGGAATCCTGGAATAGGCAATGCAGTTTTTGACTTGGCGGGTAATCTGTACGACACGACCAGAAAGGACGGCACCGGCGACTGCGGTACAGTTTATGAATTGACGCCCGCTATCCCGCCCCCGTGGACCCCGACGATTCTTTACAGCTTCACGGGGCAAAATGGCGACGGATGTCTGCCCTTGGCGGGGGTGACCGTCGATAGTGCGGGCAATCTATACGGAACTGCCAACCTGAATGGGACCTTCGGTTACGGAATGGCCTATCAGCTTGTTCCTTCCGAGTCGGGATGGACGGAGAACATCCTGCATCAATTTCAAGACTCTAACGACGGAGGATACCCCTCCGCGGGCTTGATTCCGGATGGTGCGGGAAATCTGTTTGGCGCAACGCAAACCGGCGGTTCTAACGGCGGAGGTACGGTCTACGAACTGTCGCCCTCGGATGGCGGATGGAATTTCACTGTTTTGTATTCGTTCAGCGGATCCGTCGGATCGGGTCCCGCAAACAATCTGGCGATGGATGGCGCCGGCAACCTATACGGAACGACGCAGGGGAATCCGGGTGCGGACGACTATGGGACTGTATTCGAACTGATCAAGGCCGCCAACACGTGGACCTATAGCCTACTGCACACGTTCAGCGTCAGCGACGGCGAGTCGCCTTACGGAATGTTGACGATTGACGGTAGCGGGAACGTCTTTGGAACGACGTACGCCGGAGGTAGCACCGGCGGATGCGAAGGCGGCGGCACCTGCGGCGTCGTATTCGAACTCACGCCGTAGCTGAGAACAGAGGAAGTCGGTCGGCTGGCTACACTTTCTCGTCTGGGCGGGTGGCCCGGCCTACCATCCTGAGGGTGCCCCGCCAAGCCGGGTTTGCTTTGGGCGGAGGTTTTCCATTTCGTCGGCAAAGCTAGCCGGCTTCCTAACCATTTTCATCTGCAACCGCACTCTCATTCGTTCCCGTCGCTGGGCAGTCCACTCCGACTCAATTTCAAGCACTCCTTCCACGCCGGTCAGATAATGTCGAAAGCTGCTCCACGCCCAGTCTTCCGGCTTCTCTGCCAGTCCGCGCTTCACCGGATTGCGATGCATGTAGCGAAGCTTCTCAATCCGTTTCTTCGCGGTGTACACGTTAAAGTCGTAATAGCGGGCCTGCCAGAAATGTCGGCGATGACCGATCAAGCGCCGCGCTACCGATTGCTTGATCGCCTGTAAGGCGCGCGCCAGCGTGGCCCGCTCGGGTTCGCTGACCAGTAGATGGACGTGCTCCGGTATCACCACGTAGCCCGTGACCCACAACCTATACTGCCGCCGGGTCTGTTCCAACGCCATCTCCAGGACCCGCTTGGCGCGGGCCGACTGCAGCAGTGGTTGGCGCCGATAACAACTAAAGGTGATGAAGTGAAGATCGCGGTCTCGCTGGTAGCGCTTCAGTCCCCAGGGCACGAGGTGAGAATATTCTCCTTGGGCTGATGGTGTCTGTGACGGAGATCAATCCCTGATAGGGAAAGTCCCCACCCAAGCAAACCCGGCTTGGGTGGGGCACCCGCACCCGAATGATGGCGGGCTGGCCCACCCGCCGAGTTTGGTTCGTACCAGAAAAAGCGCGAGGGCAACCTCGCGCTTCGTGTCTGCAATCAATGAAAAGCTACGCGGGATGCGGCGCTGAAGCGCCACTCTACTCGCGCGCCAATGACCCGCTATCGCTGCGCCGTTTCCGATCAGGAATTCGACGTTTACTGCCCGCAGCTTTCGCTCACCATCTTCAGGCTGGTGACATGGAAGTCCACGTCCTTGTTGCTACCGGCCTCCGTCTTCTCGGCTGGCCTCGCGCTTCTCTTCCTGCGCCTTGGTCAGCGGGCCGACGTGCCCCATCACCGTCACTTTGTGATTCAGGTGTTCGCCGACGTTCACTTTGGTCGAGATCAGCTCGTACATCTGGTTATCGTCGCCCATGAGGAAGTAGCCGCCGTTCTCGCCGCCTTGTTTTACGCAGCCGGTGACCGAGGTCGGATTCTTGCCGCCGGCCTTCATCGTCTCCTGCGCACTCATCAGAACCGGAACCGTACAGAGGAACAACAGGGTCGCCAGACCGAGAACTGCTTTCTGCAATCGTGTCATGCACTGCTCCTTTTTTGGCCGGCGGGCGAGAACGGAGCGGACCTACATTTTTTGTGGGGGCGTTCCCGTTACAGCCGGTCATTTACTAGCGTGATAGTAATATCGGGATGCCGGACGCGCAAATCCCCGGTACGCACTTCATGATGCGGCGGAAGGGTGGCGGGTTGGGGCACCAAAGGGGTGGGCGGCTGGAATTAGATATAAATAACTATATCGAATTCGCCACCCTGGCTTGCGCCAGTGACGCAGCTTGTTACCTGGACGAAGGCGGTAATCAGGGGCGATCAGAGTCGTCGCGCTACTCCACTGTCACCGACTTCGCCAGGTTACGCGGCTGGTCCACGTCGCAGCCCCGCCGTACCGCGATGTGATACGCAAGTAGCTGGCAGGGAACGACTTCCAGGATTGGCAACAGTAGCTCCGGCGCCTCTGGCACGTAGATGACGTGGTCGGCAGCCTCGACGATCTCGTCGTCGCCCTCAGTGGCGATGGCGATGACCGTCCCGGAACGGGCCTTAACTTCTTTCAAATTCGACAGCGTTTTCTCGTAGCGCAGCACCGAGCCCGGGTCGTTGGGATCGCGCGTCGCCAGGATTACCACTGGTAAGTCCTCATCTATCAATGCGTTAGGGCCGTGCTTCATCTCGCCGGCGGGGTAGCCCTCGGCGTGGATATAGGAAATTTCCTTTAGCTTCAGCGCGCCTTCCAGAGCGATGGGGTAGTGAATGCCGCGTCCCAAAAAGAGAAAATCGTGGGCGCGGTGATATTCCTTGGCCAGATCCTCGATTTCCTCGTCCCGATTCAGGAAAGCCTCCAGTTTCGCCGGAATTCGCGTCAGCTCGTCGAGCATTCGCTTGGATTCTTCCGGCGTCAGCGTGCCTCTAACTTGTGCCAAATAAACGGCAAACAGGAACAGCGCCGTCAATTGCGCGGTGAACGCCTTGGTCGAGGCCACGCCGATCTCCGGCCCAGCGTGGGTATAAATCGTGCCGTTGGACTCGCGGGCGATCATGGAACCGACCACGTTGCATATCCCCAATGTTTTCGCGCCTTTAGAGCGCGCCTCGCGCAGCGCGGCGATGGTGTCGGCGGTCTCGCCCGACTGCGTAATCAGGATGGTCAGGTCGTTCCGGCCGATCAGCGGATCGCGATAGCGAAATTCGCTGGCGTAATCCACTTCCACCGGCAGCTTAGCCAGCCGCTCGATCATGAACTTTCCCGCCAGTCCGGCGTGCCAACTGGTGCCGCAGGCGGCGATGGAAACTTTCTCCAGCTTGCGGAAGTCGTCCTCGGTGATGTCCATCTCTTCGAGGAACACCTTGCCGGAGTCGAGCGAGACGCGGCCCAGCGTGGTGTCGCGGACGGCGCGCGGCTGCTCGTATATCTCCTTTAGCATGAAGTGCTTGAAGCCGCCCTTCTCCGCCATGATCGGGTCCCAGGTGATGTGCTGGACCTCGCGGGTGATGGGATGGCCTTCGAAATCGGTGAGCTGAACGCCGCTGGGGGTGATGACCGCCAGGTCGCCATCGCCCAGGAAAAACAGGTCGCGGGTGTGATAGAGGATGGCGGGCACGTCGCTGGCGACGAAATATTCATCCTTGCCCAGGCCGATCACCGCGGGCGGGCCATTGCGCGCGGCAACAATCTTGTTAGGCTCGTCCTCGGAGATGACCGCGATGGCGAACACTCCGGTCAACTGGCGCACGGTGCGGCGCACCGCCTCTTCCAGCGGAATCTTGCCGCTGGCATCCTTCAGATTTTTTTCGATGAGGTGGGCGATGACTTCGGTGTCGGTCTCAGTAACGAACTTGTGGCCTTCTGCGATCAGCTGTTTCTTCAAGCTGACGTAGTTCTCCACGATGCCGTTGTGGACGACGACGATGTGGCCGGTGCAGTCGCGGTGCGGGTGCGCGTTCTCCTCGGTCGGACGGCCGTGCGTGGCCCAGCGGGTGTGGCCGATGCCGTAGGTGCCGTCCAGCGGCTTCAGGCGGATGACCTCTTCCAGATTGCGCAGCTTGCCCTCGGCGCGGCGCACCTGCAGCCCGGCGCCGTTGCCGGCCACGGCGATGCCGGCGGAATCGTAGCCGCGATATTCCAGCCGCCGCAGGCCTTCAATGATGACCGGTACGACTTCCTTCTTACCTACATATCCGACAATGCCACACATACACGCACACCTTTGGCTTTGGAATGGAACCCGACCAAGCAGTTAGGGAGACTCTTTGATTGTAAATGCTGGGGATTAGATGTTACAGAGGGAGGGCCGATGCGGGATTGCCGAAGCGAAGAAATCACTCGCCTGCAGCCGCCATCAGCCAAAATGCCGTGGTGGTTAATCCGCAGATCGGGGCGTGCCAGCGAAGCGGGCTTGATTTCCAAATGCCGGCGATACCGGTCACGATTGCGCTGAGAGACAGCAGAAATCCTATTGAGAATATCCGCATAAGCACCGGGTCATAGAAACCAAACCTGTGTACTTGCGCATACGATATGGAACCAACCGCCAGAAGTGCGGATGTGCTGGCGAGAAGAAAACCCGCGAGAGATAGATTCGCCGGAATGGATCGCTGTCTTGGTACCTTCATCCATCGCAGCCAACCCCAGATGAGGCCGATTGGAGAGCCAAAATATCCAAGCACGGTCAATGCATCGAACAGGACTTGGTTCGCTAGAGACATCGTTCTCGCGCGCTTAGCCTTCCAGCTTGAAGCTGAATTCCTCGATGACGGGATTGGTGAGCACTTCGCGGGCGATGCGCTCGATCTCCGCCTGGGCTTCTTCGCGGGCGAGGTTGCCGTCGAGGGTGATCTCGAAGTACTTGCCCTGGCGCAGATCGTCAATGCCGCGATAGCCCATCTTCTTGAGCGCGCCGTGGATGGTTTTGCCCTGCGGGTCGAGCACACTTTTCTTCAGCGAGACGTAAACGTAGGCTTTCATGGGGTGAGAACATTATATATATCTCTCAGATATATCTCAGTTATAAGCCGTCAGCCAAGAGCTGAAGGCTGACGGCTGACAGCCGACAGCTCACTTAAACGCCTCATCCACTTCGATCCGATACCCGTTGGCCAGGCGATTGCTCTCATTGGCCATGCCCACCACCGCCATCAGTTCGTGAAACATTTCGGGCGTCATGCCCTTCTTGCGCGCGGCCGCGCTGTGCGAGGCGATGCAGTATTGGCAGCCATTGGTCACGCTGACGGCGACATAGATCATCTCCTTGGTCAGCGGGTCGAGCGCGCCCGGCGCCATGATCTGCTTGATGTCGTCCCAGGTGCGCTTCAGCGTCGCCGGATCGTTGGCCAGCGCCTTCCAGAAATTGTTGATCCAGTCGACCTTGCGCGTCGCCATGATGTCGTCGTAAACGGCGCGCACCTCGGGGCTGGCGTCGTTGTACTCGATGAGTCCGGTTGGCATATAGATCTCCGCATTGCGGGCAAAGAATTTCAACCACAGAGACACAGAGACACAGAGAAGAATCGACAAATTAAAGGCTCGCCATCGCGGCCGGAGGAGCGAGGGATTTGCTTCAAAGCGATTCCGGAAAAGCAGATTCCTCGCGCCAACAACACGGAGAATTTTTCTTCTTTGATGATTCCTCTGTGTCTCTGTGTCTCTGTGGTGAATCCTCTCATTCGATCGGCACTTTCTCCATGTACTGCGCCACCTGCACATTCCAGCGCAGGTCTTTCACCATGGCGTCGCGCAACATCGCCGCCGCCGGCGGGCTCGCCGTGCACCAGGTACGTGGCGCGCGGCGGATGCGGGAAGGTGTGCAGCCACTCCAGCAGTTCGGCGGTATCGGCGTGATCGCTGAACTGCTCCAGCGCCGCAATCTGCGCGTGGATGGGCACTTGCTGCCCGTACATCTTCACCTGCGGCGCGCCGCTCTTGATGGTGAAGCCGCGCGTGCCCGGCGCCTGGAAACCGATAAACAGCACCAGATTTTTGCGGTCCGGCAGGCGCAGCGCCAGGTGATGCAGCACGCGGCCGCCTGCGACCATGCCGCTCGACGACACGATGATCACCGGTGTCTGCATGCCGTTCATCTTCTTCGAATCCTCCTGGGTGAGGTCGAAGTGGAAATTCGGCCAGGTGAGCGGCGAGCCGTACTTTGCGATCAGCGCCTTGGTCTCAGGCGTGAACTCTTCCGTGTGCTTCAGGAAGACTTGCACCGCTTTGATGGCCATGGGGCTGTCAACGTGCACCGGCACGCTTGGAATCTGTCGGCTCTCCATCAGCTCTTTCAGGATGAACAGAAATTTCTGCGTGCGCTCCACGGCGAACGACGGCACGACAACGCTGCCGCCGCGCTGGAGGCAGTGCGAATCAGCGACGCCATCTCCGGCCGCGGATCGTCATGCGGGTGCGAGACGGTTGCCGTAGGTGCTCTCCATCACCAGCACATCGCAGTCCTCGCCCTCAGTGGGCCCGGAGTGCACGACTTTGCCGGGCGCGGTCTCGCTATTGCGCACGCGCCCGATGTCGCCGGTGAAGAGCAGCTCGCGAGGAGCCGCCGTTCATCGCAACAGTGATCTCGGCCATCGAGGAGCCCAGGATGTGCGCGGCTCGCACAAAGCGAAACGAAAATTGCGGACTGAGCCGTTTGACCTCGCCGAAATTAACCGGGTGAAACAGCGTGAGACACTGCTGCGCCTCTTCCATGGTGTAGAGCGGCAGCGCCGGGTGGTGCTTAGAGGCGTTGATCTGGTTGTAGTAGGCCGCGTCTTCTTCCTGCAGGTGGCCGGAATCCGGCAGCAGGATGCCGCACAGATCGATGGTCGGGCGGGTGGCGAAGATCGGCCCGTGGAAGCCCTCCTTGACCAGTCGCGGGATCCAGCCGGAGTGGTCGAGATGCGCGTGGGTGAGGATGACCGCGTCAATGGTGTTGGCCGGCACCGGCAAATCCTGCCAGTTGCGCTCGCGCCATTCCTTCTGCCCCTGGAAGAGTCCGCAGTCCACCAGCACTTGCAGCGCGCGGTCTCCGTTGTTGTTGTCGAGGTGGATGAGATGTTTGGAGCCGGTGACGACGCCGGCTGCGCCCAGAAATTGGATATAGCTCAAGAGGCCCTCATGAGTGCAACCTTCGGTTGTATCGTTCGGAGCGCAATGCTGGCAAGTGCGAGGGAGGTTTTGTTCGGCATCGATGGATTTGGCCCGGAGGTTTGCGGGCGCGGGTGAGCAGCGAAACCGCGGCGATACCGGAATGTGACCTGCGTCACCACATTTCTCGACCATTTTGTGAGGAGAGGTATTGGAAACAAAGAACTTAGCACGCAATTCCGTGCACATAATTGCAGCATAAGGAGTTAGGACGGATTGTCGAGTGGCAGGGCGATTCGGCGATTTGCCACGATGGCCGGAGTGGCGCCGGCGTTGGTGATCGAGCCGCCGCGACGGGGAGGAGCATCTGGCAAAGCCGCGGCCGGCGGGCGATTTGCAGGTATCGACGTCGCGTTTGCTGTAACGGCTGTTGCGGACGATCATCGGCGCTCCTAAGTCCAGATTAGGAGCGGCGGGAATCGTGCGTCATGCAAAAACCGCATCCGCGCGGCTTACGAAAGTACATGACCGTGGCGTTTTCTACATCGGGTGCCGCGTTCTGGCCCGGGTTTGGCCAGGGAGGGGCATTGGGTGTGGGCGATTTGGAGAAGATTGGAGAAGATTGGAGAAGAATTGGCGCGATTCGAGAAGCATTTCACCACGGAGTCCACGGGGCGCACGGAGAAGTCAAAAACGGTCACTACAGAGACACAGGAGGCACGGAGACACACAAAAATAGATAAGCGATCCTGAGTCGTGAATCGGATTTTGAAACTGTGAATCGTGATCGTGGCAGCCAGGTCTGTAGAAGAGAGCGCCCCCGCCAGGTGCGGACTAACTCTTCGGCACCGGCGGCAGGTCGTAGGTATTGTTGCCATGGTTGGCTTCGGGAACGCTGCCGTCGTTGACGATTACCTTCACCGGCACGGCCGGCATCTCGATGCGGCCCACGCCGGTCTGTCCAGCTCTCACCAGCACGCGCACGGTCTTGGTGTCGCCGTCGGCGGTTTGCGCCATCACCGGAACTTCCGCCGAAGCGTGGCCGCGGTTCTCGATGGTTACGGTCACCATGTAGCTCTTCAGCGACTCGCTCAGCATGGGCCGGGTGTAGGCGGAGGCGATGTGAAACTCCGGCAGGCCGCGATCGCGATACACCCAGTCGTCGAAGAACCACTCCAGGTCGCGCTTGGAGATGGTCTGCAACAGCTTCTGGAAGTATTCCGGATCCTTGTCGGCGCCGGCGTGATATTGCGCGAGGGCGCGCTGCAACGCCTCGTCGCCGACGATTCCGCGCAGCATCCATAGCACGAAGCCGCCCTTGCCGCGCAGGTAAAGCTCGTCGTTGGTGTTGAGCAGCGTGTTGCTGGAAGTGTTGTCCGCGGCTTTGTCGCCTGTGGGATGGGCCTGGTCCTCGGCTTGCACCAGCGGCTGCTCGTACTGGTCGAGGAAATCCAGCGCGGCCTTGTGCCCGGAGCGGCCTTCAACCGAGACGGCTTGCAGGAACCGCTCCACGCCGTCTTGAAGCCAAAGATGCGCCGACTGGAAGCGCGCCGCCACTTGGGCCGGCAGTAGCAGTAGTTGCAAGTTCGCCGTGGTGCCCTGCCGTAGCGGCGTAAACAGAACGCTGCCGCTCTGCCAGGGATTCGCATTTTGATCAGCCAGTTCGAGCACGCGAGGCACGCCGCTCGGCCGGTCGAGCCAGTCGTGCAGCAAGGGATCGCTGGCTTCGGCGGCGAGCGCGTAATTCTTGGCTGCGTCGGCATGCGCGGCCGTCGAGACCACTTCCACCGTGGGCCGCGACAGCGTGCTACATTCCGGCAGGATGGTGAAGGCCGGCACCACTTCGTTCAGTTCGTCCACTTGCAGCGTCGCGCCGTAGCTTTGTCCGCCGGCTGCATCGGACGGCGTTGCATTAGCTTGATCAGGGCTGGCGCCGGCGGCCACGCGCCACGGGGCCGACGTCGGCAGGTTGCTCAGGATGCACGGCTGCTCCTGCGGCTGGCTAGCGACGCCGACGTGCGCGAAAAAACTGGTCAGGCGATGGTGTTGTTGCCACCCCGCGATAGCGTCGAACACCGAATTGCCTTCGCTCATGCTGACGGCGTCAATCGCCACCGGATACCACACCACATAGCCCAGTCCGCGAATCGCCGTGAAGCTATCGCTGATCTGGTCCCAATCGTTGCGCGCGCCGACTTCTGCGGGAGCGCCCATGCGCGTGAGGCGCGTGCTGTCCTGCACGATGGCGCCGCCATACTGCACGCCTAGCGTGATGCTCGCGCGCCGGGGCCACCGGCTGCGGCAGGTTCACGACCGCTTCGGTCAGGACGCCGGTGTGATCAATGTCGGAGGTGTAGTCCTCGGCCATCCACGGCACCGGCTTGTCGTCCAGCAGGATGACGTTCCAGGTAAGCGAGGAAGAAATTTGCAGCGTCAGAACTTTTTGCGGCTGCCGGGAATCGTTGCGCAGGGTGATCTTGCCGGTCACCGCCATCACGTGGGAGGCGCGATCCATCTGCACGTCGAGGTGATAGCGGGTGATGGTGAGCGCCTGACGATCAATGGCCGCGGCGGGAAGCGTGAGCGCCAGCAGAGCGAGAGCGACCAGCAACCGGCGCATCATTTCGACGGCTTGGCCTTCCCGGTTTTGGCTGGCGGCGCGGCGCTGGCGGGCCACTTCGTACATCACCACCCCGCCGGCGACAGAGACGTTCAGCGACGCGACCTCGCCCATCATCGGAATCGAGACCAGGAAGTCGCAGCGCTTGCGCACCAGGTCATGCAGGCCTTTGCCCTCGGCGCCCAGCACGATGGCGCAATTCATGTTGTAATCGAGTTCGTCGTAGCTCTGCGTGCCGCGCTCGTCCAGGCCGACGATCCAGACGTTGCGCTCCTTCAGTTCGTCCAGCGTGCGCGAGATGTTGGTGACGCGCGCGATGGGCAGATGCTCGGAGGCGCCGGCCGAGGCCTTCACCGCGGTGCCGGTCAGTCCGGCCGCGCGACGTTCGGGAATGATGGCGCCATCCGCGCCCGCGCCGTCGGCGGAGCGAATCAGCGCGCCCAGGTTGTGCGGATCTTCCACGCCGTCCAGCACCACCAGAAAGCTGTACTCGCCGCGGCGCTGCTCCAGCAGCGTGTCCACGTCGGCGTATTGCTTGCCGGTGGTGACCGCGATCACGCCCTGGTGGGTGTTGGTGTTGGCGATGCGGTCGATTTGCTCGCGCGGCAGAAAGCGCACCTGCACGCCGCTGGCGCGGCAGTCTTCGATAATGCGCTGCACCCGCTGATCGTGGCGCTCGCGCGCGATGCCCACGTAGTCGAAGCTGCGCGAGGCCGACTTGAGCGCCTCGCTCACTGCATGAATGCCGTAGAGGACAACCATTCGCGTTCAAGTGTACGACAGAATGCACGCAGGGGCTGAAGCCCAGTATTTTTCAAGCGCCGGATCGGCCCGCCTAAAGCCGGGCCCTTTACAAGGCAGCGAAGACGGAGTTTTTCCGCAGGCTGTTCAGGCGTGCCTATCGGTGCGTTGGTTTTGTAAAGAGCCCAGCTTCAGTCGGGCCGCACATTTCCTTTTCTTACTGTCATCCCGAGCGCAGCCGAGGGACCTGCGGTTCGTTGGCGAGGGCACAGTCTTTGCGCAAGCCTCGAACCGCAGGTCCCCTCCGCTCGGACTTCCGCCCTGGCGGGCGGAAATCCTTCGGTCGGGATGACAGTTCATGAGGGGGTGCGACCTGGTGCACGCCTGAAGAAGCTGCTGAAAAAGTCGGGGAAAAGCATATCCCTCACCGACTAAAGTCGGTTCGTGATGACAAAAGTAAAGGGTTTATCGGCACAACTGAAGTTGTGCCCTGACTCATGCCTCGGCAAAACGGACTTTTTCAGTGGCCTGTGAGGGCGCACTTCACTCACGCAATTTCTTCCCGGCCGCCGTTTCGCTTCCCGCGTTGACCATGGGATTGCCCTTCACGTACCCTTGACAGGCTATTCTCCGAGCGCCCATGAAGACTGCCGAAATGGCCTGCTCTCCGCGTCGCCGAAGAAATCACCGAACTGGTCGGCGAAACTCCCGTACTGCACCTCCGCAAAGTGGTTCCCGCCGGCATTGGCGACGTCTATGCCAAGCTGGAATATCTGAACCCCGGCGGCAGTATCAAAGACCGCGCCGCGCTGGGCATGATCACGCAAGCGCGGAAAAGTCGGGCGCGCTGCGTCCCGGCGCCACCATTTTCGAAGCCACGGCCGGCAACACCGGCGTCGGCCTGGCGCTGATCGGCAACGGCCGCGGCTATAAGACCGTGCTGGCGGTGCCGGAAGGATTTTCGCAGGAAAAGGTCACGCTGATGGAGGCGCTGGGCGCCGAGGTCATTCGCACTCCGAAGGCCGACGGCATGCAGGCCGCGATTGACTACGTCAAAGAGCGCGCCGCCCGGACGCCAAATTCTTTTGTCGCCGGGCAATTCGAAAACCAGGACAATCCCGACTTCCACTACGAGACCACGGCGCACGAACTCTACGACCAGCTTGGCGGACAGGTCGACGCGGTCGTCATCGGCTGCGGCACCGGCGGGACCTTTACCGGCAGTCGCGCGCTACATGAAGGAGCGCAATCCCAAGGCGCTGGCCATCGCGGTTGAGACCGAGGGCTCGGTGCTGGGCGGCGGCCCCAAGGGCGATCACGAGGTCGAAGGCATCGGCGCCAGCTTCATCCCCAAGACCTTCGATGCGTCGCTGGCCGACGAGATTATCGCCGTCACCGATCGCGACGCCTTCGACATGGTGAAGAAGCTGGCGGCGGTGGAAGGCGTGCTGGCCGGATCGAGCTGCCGGGGCGAATGTGTTTGCCGCGATCGAAATCGCGCGAAGGCTGGGGCCGGGCAAGCGCGTGGCAACGCATCATTCCCGACTCCGCCGAGCGCTACCTGTCGAAGGGCATCTTCCAGTTCGGGGACAAGAAGTAATATCACCACGGAGGCACGGAGAAGAGCACGGAGAAGCGATTTAATCTCGGACGGAATTAATTGCTAATTGGTGAAGTTAACCGCAAGTTTCTCTCCGTGTCTACGTGTCTCAGTGGCGAAATATCTTCAAAATCTCCGTGCCTCCGTGCCTCTGTGGTAAAACGATTTTTCTATGAAGAATAAGCAGCCCGGATTTTCGACTCGCGCCATCCATGTCGGCAATGAGCCGGACCCCTCCACCGGAGCGGTCGCTCCTCCCATCTTTGCCACCTCCACCTACGCGCAGGAAGAACTGGGCAAGACCAAGGGCTACGACTACTCGCGCGCCGGCAATCCTACGCGCACGCGGCTGGAGGAGAACCTGGCGTCGCTGGAAGGCGGCATGGCAGCGCGCGTGTTTGCCAGCGGCATGGCCGCCGTCGGCGCAATCTGCCATCTGATGAAGGCGGGCGACCACATCGTCGCCTCCAACAATCTTTATGGCGGCGTGCCGCGGCTGTTCAATCAGGTGATGGCCAACTTCGGGCTGGAGTTCACCTATGTGGACACGCACCGATCCGCAGAACGTCGAGCGCGCCATCCGCAAGAACACGCGCTACGTTTACATCGAGACGCCGACCAATCCGCTGATGGGCCTGACCGACATTGCCGCGGTCAGCGCGTGGCGCATCAAGCGCGGCTGCGAAGTGGTGGTGGACAACACCTTCATGTCGCCGTATTTCCAGCAGCCCATCAAGCTGGGCGCGGACATGGTGCTGCACTCGACCACCAAGTTTCTCAACGGCCACAGCGACGGCATGGGCGGCGTGCTGGTGTGCACCACCGACGAACAGGCCGAGAAGCTGGCGTTCATTCAGAAGGCTGCGGGCGCGATCTGTCGCCGTTTGAATGCTGGCTGGTGCTGCGCGGCATCAAGACGCTGGCCGTGCGCATGAAGCAGCACGACGAGAACGGGCGCGTCATGGCCGATTATCTGCAGCGGCCATCGCAAGGTGAAGAAGTGTTTCTATCCCGGGCTGCCGAGCCATCCGCAATACGACCTGGCCTGCCGGCAGATGTCGGGCTTTGGCTCCATGATCACCTTCGAGACCGGCTCGCTGGGCAACGCCAAGCGCCTGCTGAAGCGGGTGCGGGTGTGCACGCTGGGCGAATCGCTGGGCGGAGTGGAGACGCTGATCTCGCATCCGGCGAGCATGACGCACGCGGCGATCGGCGAGAAGGGCCGCAAAGCCATCGGCCTGACCGACGGCATGGTGCGGATCTCGGTGGGCATTGAAGATGTGGATGACCTGATTGCCGATCTGGAGCAGGCGCTGGACGGCATGTGATAAGGCAGTGGCCAGTGGCTAGTGGCTAGTTTCAAAATCAGGCTGCGGGAGTTTGCCGTCGAGCGAATTGCATGAGGGTGCGACTCGCAGGCCGCTGTAAGAGTCCTTGCAACGGCGGATCCAGGTAGAGCGAGCCTTCAGGCTCGCGTCCCAGTCGTTTGTTCTTGATCTCCAGAGTCGGCTTCAGCCGACGATACTTCTTGTTTATCGACTTCTCCGCAGCCTCTGACGTCGTGCCCTTTACCACTCCATCCTTGAATACCGGCGCTTATCGCTGAGCCGCCTTGTATGATTCCTTTTCCATGAGAGAGACCTATGATCTTTCCCTCAAGGCGAAGTACGCCCACCTCGTGCTTGGCGACGGGTGGCAATCGGGGGGGCGTTTCGAACAACCCTGGGAGGGCGTGGTCAGGGTTACCGGAAGAGTCGGCGATGAGTATTACACGCGGGCCCGAACCGTATTTCAGGACGTCTTCCAATCCCAGAACGAATCGATCGTCGCACGGCTGCGCGATCAAACGCCACTACACCAGGAAAGAGTGTGACGCAGCAGAACTGTTTCTTGTCCTGAGTCCCTATCAGTATGGGGCGGCCGAGGAGTACGGCACCTGGTACACCGACGCGCCGCTGCGGCCCGACTGCGGCATTGGACGCCAGGAGTTGCGGGTCGTTCAGATTTCGCCATTCCGGTCAGTGATTGAGGACAAGAAGAACCTGACCTGCGCGCTCGGGTCGTGCCAGGTGGGCCCGCTCCACTATCCATTTGGGAAACTCACCAAACGCGACCTGATTTCGCTCTGGGGCGGTGAGACGCTGGTTTCCGAGCGATTTGCCGAGCTCATGGAGAGCGGTCGCTTCCGTGGCGGGACGATCGAACCGATCTGGAATACTGCGAGCGGGGCAAAGGCGCTTCCGGCGCTCGAGCAAACGCCAACCGGCGCCGCGTTGATTGCCCGCGCGGGCTCAATGGGGATGAAGGTGAGCGACCGCCAGTTCTGGAGGTGGGTGGAATCTGCCGAACAATTGCCTGCCTTTGACAGGGCGCTTTGGGAAGAAAAAAAGTTTGCCGAGGAGGGTCGAACCGCGGTGCCGCCATCACGCAGGTACTTTCAGCTGAGGGTCGAGTCCCCGCCGGTGGCTGTCGCTGAACGAACTGTCCTGGTGGATCCGTTTATTGGAGGCTCACAGCACCATTGCAAATGCGACCTGGGAGAGATTTATGCGCGCATCTTTTCTCGGCTTTACGTCAAGAGATCAACCTGGGACGGCTCCGATATTTGCCAAACCGACCTTTACTTTGGCGGGCGGCAGGGGCTCTTCAGACCCTTCCGGCACCTGATGGTCTCAAAGAAGCTGTTTGAGCGGATGAATCAGGAGAGGATCAAGAAATTCCAGTTCGAGATTGTCGAACTGGTGTGACAAAGCCAAGCTCAAGTCCGAAAAGAGCCACACGCTCCTGCATCATCTATCGTTCAAAATCGAACTCCAGATCATGGCACGACTGAACAGGCCGCTGAAAAACTTCTTTTCGCGCGCTTTGTAAAGGGCCCGACTTCAGTCGGGACGACAAGCCCTTTATTTTCGCCTTCCGGAGCCGGCTTCAGAGGTTGTTACGAAACTCGCCCCAGCAGAATTTCGGTGGAACAGAATGCAGCAGACCGGCGACCGAACTAGCCGCGCAGCGGCGGGATAATGTTAGCCCGGGGCGTAAGCCCCGGGTGCAGTGGGATAAAGAAGTGAGCCGCTTTAGCGGCGACACGGTTTCGTAACGGCCTGTTCAGCCGGCGGCACTCCGGCGATTCCGACTTTTTCAGCAACCTGCGAAGTCGTGCCCTGACCCAAGGCAGCGCCTGGACGCCAACGCTTACTCATTGCCCACCATCCAGGTCAGGCCTTCTTCCAGCACGCGCATCTTGCGGTCAACGCCGCGGCGGCGGGCGTCCGCCATCAGACGGCGTACCGGCTCATCTACCGGCTCGTAGGACAGGCGAAATGTCCCATAGTGCATGGGCACCATCCAGCGCGCGCCCAGGTCCATGAAGGCCTGCACGGCGTCCTCGGGACTGGTGTGGACGGAGCGAAACGATTCGGGATGGTAGGCGCCGATGGGCAGCAACGCGACGTCGGGACGCAGCCGCTGTCCGATCTCGCGAAAGCCGCTGAAGTACGCAGTGTCACCGGCATGATAGAGCGAATGCTTCCCTGTTTTAGCACATAGCCGCCGTAGCCGCGATGCATGTCGCGAACCATGCGCGCGCCCCAATGCCGCGAGGGAACGTGGGTGACCTCGAGATCGCCGAGACGGCAACTCTGCCACCACTCCAGTTCGGTTACATGGCTATATCCTAAGTCGCTGACCAGGTCGCGAACGTAACGAGGCACGATGATCGCCGGGCGCTTGCCGGTTTTGCGGCGGGTCATGCGGGCAATCGCGCGCAGCGACGGCCGGTGCAGGTGGTCGAAGTGCGCGTGGGAGATGAGCACGGCGTCAATCGGCGGCAGGTCGCGCACGCGCAGGCCGGGCCGACGCAGGCGCTTCAGGACAAAGATCCATTGTGCAAAGTTCGGGTCCACGAGGATATTCTTGCCGCCAATTTGCAGGAAAAAGCTGGAGTGCCCGATGAAGGTCACGCCTAGTTCGCTGCGGCGGGCCAGCTGCGGTTTGCGAACGGTTCCGGTGCGTGGGGTAAGGGCCGAGTGACGTACTAATGTGCCGAATTGCCGCGCCTTGCGGCGAATACTGATTCCAATCATGGAAGCTCTGTTTTATTAGACGCAATCGGCGGGGCCGGCGATGCGAAACCGCGCGCGCGTAACTCGATGCTGCGCAGGTATTTGCGAATGGGGAATCGCGGCAGTCGTCTAGCGGCGCTGGTCAATGACCTTGCAGTTGGGGGGAAGCTGGAACTGGCTCGGGTCAGGCTCGGCCAGCTTGAGATCGGTTACCCGTAGTATCTGGTCACCGCGCTGGGAATCCAGGCGCGTGACCTCCAGGTTCAGCGCCAGCGTGGGCGAATACCAGAACTCCTTGGTGTTCTCGACCGGGTTGCCGGCATCGTCCACTTCCCCGGTGATGGTCTCGCGCGTCCCGTTGACCTCGACACCTTCGATGGTCTTGCTTCCTAAGGTGGTACGGCTGAGAGAGCGTCCCGTGTTTCCGATGGCGCCCTCGGGCAGCACAGGCTCGGTAATCACCGCGTGGTAGGAGCGCAACTCGCATTCGGTCAACTGCGGGTTGCAGAGGTACTCAGTGTGCTTCTGGGGATCGCTGATTTCGATGCGCCCTACCTGCGGCGGATGCGTTGAACCCTGCGGAACTAAAGTCCGGCGCTCCTGATAGATGCGTCCCTTGCCGTCACGCGCAACCAGGCGATGATTGACGACGGTGGCGGTGCTGCCGTTGGCAAGATGCTTCGTCCATTCCGCGGTGATGGTCGCCTGGAAGGGCGCGCCCGCAAGCGGCGTGAGATAGATGCTGTTGAACGTCTCCCGCGAACCGCCATCGGGAGCGTGGTAAACGCTCTCCGGACTTTGGGCGAAAGCCAGAACAGTGGCCAAGGCGAAACAGATGGCAAGCGCGATCCGACAGCGCATGGATTCCCTCAAGGCAGATGTTTCTGCGAAAGCCGTGTCCCCGAATCGAACCGGGGACGCGCCTATTTTGAGATGAAACCCGGCAATCTGTCCTAAGGTGCGAAGTAACTGGAAATGTCCAGAACCACGTTTGCGGTTCCGGCAACGTATGCGTCCACCGAGCCGTTGGTCGCCGCACGGTTCCCATGCTGGAGGTGCCGCATGGGCTTAACCTCAAGCTGCACAGGCATTTTGGGCACTTGCGAACGGCAACGGTTCAATAACGTAGGTCAACCACCTTGCAGTTGCGTGGAAGCTGGAACAGACGCGAGTCCGGTTCGGCCAGCCGCAGATCGGTGACCCGGAAAATCTGGTCTCCATGCAACGGATCCAGGCGGGTAACTTCCAGATTAAGAGCCAATTTTGGCGAGTACCAGAACTCCTTGGTATTTTCTACCGGCGCGCTGTTGCCGATGACGCCGGTGTCCACGGTGATGGTTTCGCGGGTGCCATTGGTCTCGATGCCCTCGATAGTCTTGGTTCCCAAACTGGCGCGGCTAAGATAGCGGCCGCTCTTGCCGATTGGGCCTTCCGGCGGGACAGGCTCAGTAACGGGCGCGTTGTAGTAGCGCAGTTCGCATTCGCTAAGCTCCGCATTGCAGAAGTACTTAGTGTGCTTCTGCGGGTCGCTGATTTCGATGCGCAGAATGGCCGACGGCCGCGGGCCGCCTTGCGGAACCAGGCTGCGGCGCTCCTGATAGATGCGTCCCTTGCCGTCGCGGACGACCAGCCGGTGATTCACCACCGTGGTGGTGCTGCCGTCGGGCAAGTGCTTCGTCCATTCCGTGGTGATGGTCGCCTGAAAGGGTGCGCCAGCCAGCGGCGTGAGGTAAATGCTGGAGATCATCTCGCGGGAATTGCCGTCGGGAGCGTGGTACACGTCGTCAGGATTTTGCGCTGATGCCGGCAATGTGCCAAACATCAGACAAGCGGCGAGCATGGACAGAGTCAATCGGTGCATAACGACCTCAGGTTCAATCATTTTGCCAGGACTTGAGCCGTTACAACGGGGAGGGGCCTTCCTCCGAAGGAAACCCAGAAGCTGCGCCTAAGGTGCGAAGTAACTGGAAATATCCAGAACCAGGTTCGAGGTTCCGGCAACGTATGCGTCCACCGAGCCGTTGGTCGTCGGCACAATCGCCATATTGGAGGTAATCGCCGTGTCGATGGCATTTAAGGTCGAAACTACCGGCTGCTGCCCACCATCGGGCCATAGAGTAAGGTAACCCATTGGGCCAAAAGGAATTACCGTCGCATTGAGGACGTAAGCCTGAGCCGGAGGAATGGCGCACGTGCTACCCGAAATATTGACCACCTCTGCGCCACTGAATTCGCCGTTAATCTGCCGGGAATCGAAGGCGCGGCAGGGCCAGGTGGCGTAGAGCGACAGCGGATTTGGTCCCGAATTAGCCGGAGCGGCAAATATCCGTTCACGTCAATGACGAGATCGGTTTCATCGCTCGGAAAGACGGAGATGTCGCCGCCGCTACCTGTCGGGACGATTGCCGCGTTGGCCACGATGGTGCCAGTGAGGTCGTTCAGGGTCGAGACCAGCGGCTGCGATTGCCCGCTGGGCCACACCGTCAGGTAGCCCAAGGCGTTGTGAGGCACGGCGGTGAAATTCAGCGAGTATGCCTGGGCGGACGACGGAATTCCGCAAGTGCTTTGCAGCAATGGGAAGTCGCGCGGCTGCTGGCGTTCCAGAGCGGGACCGCCCAGCGGGCCGTCGCTGTTGCGCGTGTCAACCACGCGGCAGGGCGCGAGCGGGAAGAACGCCAGCGCCGAGCTGTCGGACGGTACGAAGTAACCGTTCACGTCGAGCACAACCTGGGTGGTGTCGCTGGCATAAACGCTGACCGCTCCGCCGCCACCGGCCGGAATGATGGCAGCATTGGCCTTGATGCGTCCGTCGAGCGAATTCAGGGTGGAGACCAGCGGCTGCGTTTGGCCAGTCGGCCATACTGTCAGGTAGCCGAGGTACCCGTTGGGAACCACAGTTACGTTGAGCGAATAAGCCGCAGCCTGAGACGGGAATGTTGCAGCTTCCCTGCGGCAGGGCAAAGTCGCGCTTGCTGCCACCGTTGATTGCCGGCCCGCCGAAGGGGCCGTTCGGAAGGCGCGTGTCCACCACGCGGCACGGCGCTAGGGGAACAAACCGGAGAGCCACCGCCGGGGTGAAGCTGGCTGTAACCGTGCGGTCAGTGCCAATCGCGACAATACAATTGCCGCCAATTAGTTGGTCGCATCCTGTCCATCCCGCAAATACAGAACCACTGGCGGGTGTCATCGAGAGCACAAATTGCGTGCCGGTGTAGTTGGTGTTGGTGCAGACCGAACCACAGTTGATGCTGCCGTCTTGAGAGGCAATGCTTCCTGAGCCGGTCTTGGCGACAGTCAGGGTGTTCTGGGTGTTCGACTGAATTTCCCAGTCGTCATGTCTGATCCAGCCGAATTGCCTACCTGATCGACCCCATAGTAGGCCAGACGGTAATCGCCGGGGACTACTGTGTTGAAAGGGTAAAGATATCGTTGCCACGACCCACCGTTGATCGCATACCAAACGCTGGCAACGCCACTCCCCGGTCCGTCGTTGGAGACAATCCGGTTTGCACCGGACCGATGAAATAGTCCAGGCCGGTCTGCCAATCGCCACTTTCAACCGAATCATGTCGCCGGACCGTAGGTGTCGTAACAAAGCGGTCCAACCGTAACGACGGAATGTTGGCCGCTATTGTCCCAGGCTCTAGTGATGAAGTTCTGACAACCCTGGTTAGTTCCCATCGAAGACAGGGCTACAGCGCCGCTGTCCGTCGAATTGGCGGGCCCGGAGTAGTAGCTATCCAAGTCCCAAGTGCCCGGCGCTGGAGTAGATTTGCGGTAAGCATCACCGGGGTCTGTATCCCAATAGGTGTTGAATCCAGCCACTCCGGTGGGTAGGTGCTGGTTAGCGCTGGTGTCGGTAATGCTGATGTTGATCGTTTGGTCGGTGGTGTACCAGTGCCATGTCTGCGGCGCATTTAGAGTAATACTGGGGCCAGCGCCGTCTCCAGCCACGAAGTTATTCATTGTCCAGCCCAGTTGGAACATATTGGCTGAGCCCCAACCGGTCACACGGTCATAACCGCTCTTCGTGCAATACGGCGTCAGGTGATAGCGCTGCGTGATGTCATTGCCGTTGCAGCCGTTGGTAATGTCATAGAACGGGTAGTGTGGCGAAGAAGGAGCATACCCTTCGGAATAGAGATACCAGTTGGCGTTTCCCAGCGGCGCGCAGGGAGCCGATTTCGAAGGCCCGCAGGTGTTGCCGACGAGCCCCTGGAGATACAGAAGATAGGCGTCAGAGCGAGCAAAAAACGCCGCCATCTCAGGTGCGGCCAAACTCGTACCACCCACCTGCTGATGCATACCCTGATAGTAGAAACCTTGCGGTGTATTTACCCAATCGGAGTTGAGCGCAATGTCTGGAACACTGCGACTGCTGGAGCCGCAGGCGGGGTGCGTCTGATAACCCGGCGCGGAATATTGAGCGCTACAGCCACCGCCGCTGCCGCCATCGTTCTGGGCGCAGCCGTAAGGGCCACCGGACCACGCGTGTTCGAACAGGTATCCGCCGTCCTCGTCTTGCATCAATTCCGTGCCGCCGACTCCGGTTACGTCGGGATCAGAAGCGGGGTAGCCGACCGAGAGATGGGCAAGACAATCCGTCGTCGCACCGGCATCGCCCGCCGCCGCCACGATGGTCCAACCCTGTCCGACCATCTGGTTGAAGACGTCGTGGAAGGCGTCCATCTCGCCTAAGCTGATACCGGTGTTTTCCGCTCCTCCCCAGCTCATGCTGAGGACGCGCGCATAGCCGTCACTGAGCGCCTTGTTCATGGCACTCAACAGCGCGCTGAAGGCGTTGGTGGTGGCCTCATACATGTGAACTTCGGCGGTGTCGGACGAAGTATGGAAGCTGTTGGCCATGATGGTGGACCACTCCACGTCCAGAGTCGGCTCGGGCTTGCAGCACAACGGGGTCCCGTTGATGAAGTGTTTCTGGACCTTTAGCGCCAGGCCGTTATTGGAAGCAAACTGGTTGAGATCGCTATTGCTGAAGTCGTCCCACCCAACGATGGCGATGGAGCTTTGCGGTGGCGAGTTGTGCGGATTATTTAGCGGATTACAACAGTGCCCGAAGTTGTGTAGGGCGGCGTAGGCGTAGCCGGATGGTGCGTAAATGTAATACGCATCGCTGGTGTAGCTATTGTCGGGAGGAAGGAGCGAACCGTCTTGCCTCTTTTCTTTAGGCACATCCCGTCGAATCTGCTCGCCCATGGCGTACACCGGACCTGGAGAGTAGTCGGGATGTCGGGTCTTGTTCTTCCAGTTGGAATGGTTGTGCGCCACTTCGATGTTGTTCAGTCCGAGAACCGTGGTGAGCTTGCCGGCGATTTCCGCCGGAGTCGAAGGATCGCGGTCGTTGGAGAAATAAGTCTCGGCGCCAATCTGATACTGGTTCAGGCTGACGTTGAAGGCCTTCTCCAGCACGCCCGCCGGTGCTTCCACATCCACCAGCAAGCGGTTGGGATAACGCTGGGTGATACGCAGCCCCTGGCTCACGGCCCATGAAACTACCGCCTGCTCGTCTTCCACCGATGGAGCGAAACGCTGGTTCCATTCCTCGTCGCTGAGGAAATGGTGAAACAGGTACGACTGCGGATCGCTCACCGCATTGAGGAACTCTTCCTCCTCCTGCAAGTGCGGCGGCTTCAGCGCGAACACCACGCGCAGCATTTGCGACGGGTCGTAGTGTCCGATGAGTTGTGCGCTTCCGCTGCGCACCGCGACAGGAGTTTGTTCGAGAGTGACAGCTTGTTGCGCGAGGCTATAGCCAGGCACAAGGCACAGATAGGCACAGACAATGACGACTAGACGAGGCACAATACAGGTCCAGCTTTCGGATTTGGCTTCCGATTACCGTCAAATATATAGCTAAGAAGTGGTTCCGCAAACTATTTTCCGCGCCAGGCAGGTACTTCTTCTGTCCAAATTAAGACTTGAGCACCGCGTGAGGTGTCTGCAGCACTAAGGCTGCATCTCGTCCTACGTCGCGGGCGTTTTTGGCACAGCTATGATTGTGGCCTCTAGCATGGTTGCAATCACTTTCTCTTTGCCGCGGCTGATGGCAAAGGCGTCCGCTGTGCAGACAGTCAAGGTATTCCCGGCTCGTTTCACTTGTGCTCTAGCCTCAAAGATCTCGCCCGCAGCGGGCGCCAGGAAATTTGCTTTGTACTCCACGGTGAGCACGTCCTTATCGTCGGCGGTCACGGTTAAGGCGGCATAACCGCAAGCAGAATCCAGCGCCGCCGTGATCGCGCCAGCGTGCAGGTAGCCATTCTGTTGCGTAAGATTCGACGAAAACGGCAGGCGAATCTCCACTCTGCCTTGACCCACGGTGGTGAGCTCGGCCCCCAACGTGGACATGAAGGCTTGGTTGGAAAAGCTCTGTCGGACCCGTTCCTCGTGTGTGGTCACGTATCTCCTCTTCCGCAGTGCAGACGACCTAATTGAACATATCTGACGGCTTTTCGACATTTACCGTTGGCATGGTGTGCAACTCTACGGTTTTAGGGTAGCTGTTTTCCAGACATAAAAGAAAACCCGCCGCTCTCGCGACGGGTCTTGACTTGTTAGCCGAAAGCCGACGGCTTCTAGTCGCCGTACACGGCTTCTTCCTGCTTCACTTCGGCGGGCTTGATACCGCCGATGTTGCCCAGAGGAATGAAACCTTCCTGACTGACCGGCTTCTCGCCCAGGACATGCTCCTTGTAGAGCGCCATCATGCGCGCCTTCTCGGCCTCGGCCTTCACCTTCTCCTCACGCGCCTTGAACTTCTCCTGGCGAGCGTTCTTGGCGATGCCCAGATCGTCCAGTGTGTGGTTGGCTTCGGCGTGCACGTGCTCGTCCACCAGCCTCAGGGTGTGCTCGGTGGTCTCCAGGCCGACCTTCTTGCCGCCGGCGAAGATTTCGTGCCGGCCATGCTCCTCGTACCACTTGGTGAGGGTGGCGGTCATGTGCATCTTCTCGACGATATTGCGCCAGCCCACGCCGGTGTTGTAGGCGCAGAAGCTGATCTCGCCTTCCTGCGTGGCGTAAGGGATGATGCACTGCTCGGTGCGGCGGAAGTCGTAGTTGAACAGGTCCTGGAACCACATGCCGGCGACGAAGAGGAAGTTCCAGCGATCGCGACGGCGGCGCTCGATGTCGGTCTCGGTGCGGTCACCGCTCACCTTGCCGTAATCCTTGCCGGTGGCGCCGAAGGTCTTGTCGAACTTCTTCAGCAGGTCGGTGAACTTGAAGTGCTTCGGCGACTTGAAGGGATCGTAATTCTTCAGCAGCGCCAGGGTCATGCCGGCGATGGACATCCACTTGCCGCGGGCCGCGTCGTTCACCTTGGCGATGTCTTTCGCGATGGTGTCGCCGTTCAGGAACGCCGTCACCGGCACCGCTTCCTTGGTTTCCTTGTCAATCATCACGGCCATGCCGACGCCGCAATTAGGGTGGCAGCCGCAGCTCAGCGAGCCCCAATCCTTGTCGGGACCATGAACCAGGTCGGCCCAGTCGGAGAAGGTGCTCATGAACGAAATGGGGAACCAGTCGCGGGTGGGCTCGCCCAGTCCGGTCTGCTTCTTCACGTCGTGCGCCAGGTGCGACAGCGTGTAGCGCTGCGCTGCGCGCCGCTCGTCGGTGATCTCCTCGTCGCGGCCGGTAAACGAAACCGGCTGGAAGGAGAGGAACGAGATGCGCTTGGGATTGTCGAGCGCGAACTGAATGATGCGGCCGACCTGCTCGTTGTTGAGGTCGTTGACGATGGTGACCACCGGAACGATCTCGACGCCCGCCTTGTGCAGATTCTCGATGGCCTGCAGCTTTACGTCGAACAGGTTGCCGACCAGGCGGTGCGAGTTGGCGGCGTTGCCGATGCCGTCGAACTGGAGATAGGCGTAGCGCAAACCGGCTTCCGCCGCCTGCTTGGCGAACTCGGGACTCTTGGCGAACTCGATGCCGTTGGTCGCGGCCTGCACGCTGTTGTAGCCGACCTTGCGGGCGTACGCGACGGCGTCCAGGAAGTACGGCGACAGCGTGGGCTCGCCACCGGAGAACTGCACCGACATCTGCCGCTTGGGCTTGATGGTGATGGCGTTGTCGAGCATGGTCTTGATCTCGTCCCACGTCAATTCGTGGACAAAGCCAACCTGGTTGGCGTCCATGAAGCAGGGATCGCACATCATGTTGCAGCGGTTGGTCAGATCGATGGTCAGCACCGAGCCGCGGCCGTGCAGCACGGTGCTGCTGCCGTGGTGATGCAGCTTCTCGTCATTGTGGGCGCGAATGTCGCGGCCGGGGAAAACGTCTTCCAGGTGCTTGAAGAACGCGGTGTCCATGGCCATCACATCTTCGAAGTGGCCATGCTCGGGGCAGTCCTTCACCATCAGGATCTTGCCGTCGCGCTCGATGATCTGGGCCTTGATTTCGCCGGCCTTCTCGTTCATCAGCACTTCGATGGGCAGCTTGCCGTCAATGATCTGCTGGCGGATTTCGGGAACGCACTTGGGACAGAGAGAATCGGTGGCGCGCGGCCAGCCCAGCGGCGGCTTCGACTTCTGATACGACTTCAACAGCGGCTTGTCCGACCACTTCGGGGTGAACGAAGGATTGGGACGGATGCTGTTGACCTTGTCGAAGACAGCCCAGGCGCCTTTGGCGGCGACGGTAACGGCTTTCTCAACGTACTTTACGGGCTTGTGCATTCACGGCCTCTCAGAAAAATTGGTGCCGCCCAGAGCCCCACAGTCCGGGCAAGATACACTCCTCGCGGCATTCTTAGCGTAGCTGGCTGGGGCGCAGGCACCAATGAAGTTAAGCCAAACGGGTGCAATTGACGGCTTAGCGGGCGAATCGCACATTGAATGGTGACCCACATCACAGGCCTATGTTATTGCAAATAAAGCCCTGCCTCCGGAATCACTACCCTCATTTAGATGCAGTTGGAGATGGCCGGGAAAAGCAAAAGGCGGCGAGATGGACTCGCCGCCGGAAAGATTCTTCGGCTGCGGAATTACTGCTGTGGAGGCCGCCCGCCCTGCATCATGCTGCCCATGTCCATCTTGTGGTAGCCGGCCGGGATCTGGAACAGGCTGGCGTCCGGCTCGCCTTCCTTGATGTTGCTGAGCTCCCAGGTGCCATCCGGGGTGACGCTCTTGATGGGGAAGTGAATTTTTTTGTCCACCCAGGCGTTGGTAACCTTGCCGTCCTTGCTGGTGATCTGCCAGTGGTCGCAGACGCGGCCGTTCACGGTTTCCGTGCCCAGATTCTTGCAGGTAGCGCCCTCATCGTTGGCGCAGGGATTGGACGGATCGGCGAAGGGCTTTATCGAGGGGGGCGCACCGGGACGGCGCATGTTGCTGTTCTCATCCATGCGATGTTCGAAGTACATCTGCTGCGAGGGCATCAACATGTCAACCACTTTGGTCTGGAAGTTGGAGATCATGACCATGCCGCCGCGCGGGCCGGCTTCCATTTCCATCCGCATGTGGTTGCGGTCGAAGTACATTTTGCCTTGCATCTCCGTGGCTTCGCGGGAACCGTGGGCGGTGCCGCTGAAGGTAGCGTCGGCACTGAACGGTTGCGGGCCCATCATCTGGGCGGCGGAAACCTGCACGAGAAACAGCAGAGTCGCCATCGACAGCATTACGACAGAGATTCGGGTTTTCACTAAGTTCTCCTTGGTCGGCTGCCCGGAACTGCGAAGTGGCAGAGATAAATTGCGCTGCCAGTGTACGACGAAAACCAGGCTTTGCTCTAGCACTACTGGATAGGAGGCGGAGCTTGGACTATATTCCTAGGAACAACGGCACACGGTCGTCCATGCCACCAAGGAGCAGTGCTGATGGGCACAACTGGGATGTGGTTGCGCAAGATGGATACCTCTTCCACCGGCGACTCACTGGTCGTGGTGGTGGTGGAGGGCAGCGACCGCCGTACCCTGGTGCTGGACCACTTTCCCTTCACCGTGGGCCGACGCACCGATCGCGACCTGGTGATGGCCGATCCGCGAGTCTCGCGCGAGCACGCCCACTTTCTGCGCGAGACCGACGGCGCTTACGTCGTGGACCAGGGCAGCCGTCACGGTACCTTCGTCAATGGCGAGCGGGTGGTGCGCCGCAAGCTGGCGCGTAACGATCGCGTGGAGTTCGGCGTCCAGGGCGGCGCTTACATTTTGTTCAGTCCCGACCGCTCGCCTTCCAGCGCAGCGCAGCAGTTTCTGAGCCAGTTCTCCACCTGGAAGCCGGCCAGCGGCGCCGGCTCCGACCTGGAGATGCTGAACGTCTTCCTCGAGGCGGCGCGCAAGCTGAATACCAGCGGCGTGCTCGACGACGTGCTGCAAACCTTGCTGGAAGCGGCTTTGCGGCTGACGCACGCCGAGCGCGGCTTTGTCTTCCTGCGCCAAGCCGACGGCGAATTGCGCCTGGCCGCCGGTCGCGATAAGAGCGGTGAGAGCATCGCCGACGACAGCACTATCTCGCGCTCGGTACTGCGCGACGCCGCCCGCAGCAACTCGGAATTCCTGGTCACCGATACCGACGACACCGGCAAGCTGGCGGGACGCGAGAGCGTAGTGGCGCACAATCTGCACAGCGTCATCTGCATTCCGCTGCGCAAGACGGTGATCCAGGAAAAGGCCCGCGAGGAAGGTGACGGTAAACCCTCTGAGGCGGACGTCCAAGGCGTGCTTTACCTGGATGCGCAATTCCTCTCGGGCAAGCTGTCCACCGTCAGCCACGACATCCTGCGGACCATCGCCAACGGCGCGGCCACTCTGGTGGAAAATGCCGCACTGGTGCAGGCCGAAGATCAGGCCAAGCGCGTGCGTCAGGAGCTTTCGATCGCCGCGGAAATTCAGCAGCGGCTGATGACCGTGACCATTCCCGAGGTGCCGTACGCCAAGATCAACGCCGTCAGCTATGCCTGCAAAGATATCGGCGGCGATTTCTTCGACATGGTGTACACGCCCAACGGCCTCTCGCTGATCGTGACCGACGTTTCCGGCAAAGGCGTTTCGGCGGCGGTGGTGGCTTCCATTCTGCAAGGCATGCTGTACTCGCAGTTGGCGCGGGATTCCGATCTCGGCGAGATGATCGGCGCGGTCAACCGCTTCCTGTGCGAGAAAGTTGGCGGCCAGAAGTACGCGACCCTGGTCATTGCGCGCCTGATGAGCAATGGTGAACTGCACTTGATCAATTGCGGGCACGTTCCTCCGCTGCTGGTTTCCGAAGGTAAGGTGCGCAAGCTGGAAGAGGGAAACTTGCCGGTGGGGCTGGTGCCGATCGCCGAGTTCACCGCTCAGAAGTTGCAACTGAAGCCGGGCGAGCGATTACTGGTGGTTACCGACGGCGTGACCGAGGCCGAAGACAAGAGCGGTGAGTTCTTTGGCAATGAGCGCCTGGAAGAATGCTGCCACGGAGGGCTGACTGCCATCGAGCAGGCTGTAACCGAGTTTCGTGGCGAAACCCCGCTCAGCGACGACTGCACCATCACGGAGATGATCTACCGCGGCTAGCCTTTCCTGATACGAAAACGCCTCCAGGCCTTCCCGATTCTGTCGCCATTCGCCCCATTTTGCCTTTCTTTAGCGGGGCATTCTGTGGTCTAATTCTGAAGGCGGCTTCGGCCGCCATATCCAGACATGGCGCCACTGCTATTACTTTTTCAGCGCAAGGCATCTGCCGGGACGACGCCGAAGTCTGTCCTGGGAAGCGGACGCTCGCTTCTCGCCGGTTTTGGCCTCGGCCTGCTGCTGGCGGTAAGCGCTCCCGGCTTCGCGGTCACCCATGCGACTACGCATAAGAGCAAGACGCACACTGTAGCGGTGGCCAAGTCGGCGGTGCCGGACAGCAGTTCAACCACGCACTGGCGCCCCACCAACTGGTACACCATGTTCCCCGGCTCGCACGAGATGCTGGTGCAGCAGAACCAGGAACTGGACCGCCAGCAATTGCCGCGCTTCTTCAACGACACCGAGCTGATGCAGTATGAGCTCTCGCAGGATCTGGTGCCGGTGCAGGAGAGCGAAGCCCTGAAGCTGGCCGAAAACCTGCCGGAGAATCGCCGCTATTGCCGCCCCTGGACACGGGACTTCCTGCAGGACTTCAGCACCGCTTTCTACGATCAGTTCCACGTTCCACTACAGGTGAACTCGCTGGTACGGACGGTGGAGCAGCAGATGCAGTTGCGCCGTCACAATCGCTTTGCGGCGCCGGAGATCGGCGATACCGCCTCCACCCACCTGACGGGTGTGACCTTTGACCTTTCCCGTCGCGGCCTCAATCAGCAGCAGTACGAATGGATCCGCAACTACATGCTGCCGCTGAAGGCGAACGGCATGATTGACCCCATCGAGGAGAGCCAGCCGGTCCTGCACGTGGTGGTGTTTCAGCAGTACTCAGCGGGCAAGGAAAAACCGAAGCCGGTGGAAGTGCCGGTGAAGAGCTGGTCCGAAGCCAGCGAGCCTAACGAGGTCACGTTGCTCAGCGGGGCCGGAGCGCAGTAGCACCCCCTCAAACTAGCCACATTCTCTATTGTCAGCTTGGTCCGAGGCCGAAGTGTGTCCCCCCGAGGAGTCGCTAGTGAATCGCCATGACCAGCAGCTTGCGTTCGGTCATGTCCTCGATGGCGTAGCGCAATCCTTCGCGGCCCAGTCCTGAATCCTTCATGCCGCCATAGGGCATCTGGTCCACGCGGAAGCTGGGCACGTCGCCGACGATGATGCCGCCCACATCGAGCTGCTCGTAGGCCATCTGGATCAGGCCAAAATCGCGAGTGAAGATTCCGGCCTGCAAGCCGTAGCGCGAGTCGTTGACCGTTCTGAGCGCCTGATCGAAATCCTCGTAAGGCTCGACCGTCACCACCGGCCCAAAAACCTCGTCGCAGTTCACTTTCATGCGCGGGGAAGTGTTGGTCAGCACCGCCGGCTCGATCATGGAGCCGTTGCGCTTGCCGCCGCACAGCAGCTTGGCGCCGGCTTTCACCGCTTCGTCAATCCACTCGCTTACGCGCACCGCATCGCGTTCACGAATCAGCGGCGGGACATCGGTCGTCTCCAGCGCGGGATCGCCGCACTTCAACTTGTGGACCCCATCTATCAGGTGATCGGTGAACGGCTGGAACACCGATTGGTGTACCAGAATGCGCTGCACCGAGATGCAGGTCTGCCCGGCGTAGGAGAATCCGGCAGCCACCGAGCGCTGCGCCGCATGCGCAATGTCGGTGTCCTGATGAACGATGACAGCGGCGTTTCCGCCCAATTCCAGGGTGACGCGCTTCTTCCCGGCCTGGGTCTTTAACTGCCATCCCACCGCGGCGCTGCCGGTAAAGGTCAGCAGCTTGATGCGATCATCGGCCACCAGAATTGCGGCATTTTCGTTAGACAGCGGCATGACGGCGAAGGCGCCTTCCGGCCAGCCGCTTTCCTGCACAATTTCCGCCAGCAGCAGCGAGGAGATAGGTGTCTGCGGCGCGGGCTTCAGAATGATGGGGCAGCCGGCCGCGATGGCCGGCGCTACTTTGTGGGCCACCAAATTCAGCGGAAAATTAAACGGCGTTATGGCGAAGACCGGGCCGAGCGGGAAGCGCCGCAGCAGGCCCCAGCGGCCGGCCGTCATGGGCGTTGTGTCCAGCGGAATGTACTCGCCGTAAATGCGGGTGGCTTCCTCGGCGGCGACGTGAAAGGTGTTGATGGCGCGCTCCACTTCGATACGCGCAGTCTTGATCGGCTTGGCCGCTTCCTGGCAGATGGTGCGGGCAAACTCATCGCGTCGCGCTGTGATGCCGTTGGCAATGGTGGTAAGGATGGCGGCGCGCTGCTGCGAGGTCAGTCTGCGGGTGGCGGAAAAAGCTTCGACCGCGGAGCTGATCGCGGTCTCGATGGCGCCACCCTCGGCCTCGACCACCACCGCGAGAATGCTGTGATTGTAAGGCGAGGTGATGACGTCTTCGCGGCCGTGGGAGCTCCAGTTGTTGTTGAGGAAGTATCCGAAGCTGCGAGTCGGTGCGGAGGTGGTCTGGCCCATGGCTACTCCCTTGGACGCCAAGTGGCGCCGTTGCGTTGCAGAGTACGCAATCCGAAGCAGCTATTCAACAGGCATTTGCCGCTCACGCGGAATGGCGTTACCCGAACCTGCCGGCGGCCGAGTGAACTGCTGTGTATCCACAGCATCGGCAGGGCCAAGCTCCGGTCTTCTGGAATACAATCGCGCTGAGTATGCCTGCCGCGCACCCCACCATCTTTCACGTGGATATGGATGCCTTCTTCGTGTCCGTCGAAGAGGTGCTGAATCCTGAGCTGAAAGGGAAGGCCGTCGTTGTTGGAGGTCGTTCGAACGAGCGCGGCGTAGTGTCGGCCGCGTCGTATGAAGCGCGAAAGTTCGGCGTGCACTCGGCCATGCCGCTACGAACGGCCGCCAAGCTATGTCCGCACGCCATTTTTTTGGACGGGCACCCGGCGCTCTATCGCGAATACTCCGGCAAGGTCTTTGAAGTGCTGAATCACTTTTCACCCAAGCTGGAGATGGTCTCGGTGGATGAAGCCTACGTGGACATGACCGGAACCGAGCGCCTGCATGGTCCCGCGCTGCGCGCCGCCGACTTGCTCCACCGCGCTATGAAGGCGGAGACGCAACTGAATTGCTCCATCGGCATCGGAACGTCGAGGTTGATCGCGAAGATCTGCTCCGACCAGGCCAAGCCTAACGGCGTGCTGTGCGTGATGCCGGGATGCGAGATCAGCTTCCTGGCGCCGCTGGAGGTGCGCAAGGTGCCGGGCGTTGGCAAGGTGATGGAGAAGCGACTGCAGGAGCGGGGCATTCACAAGATCGGAGATCTGGCGGGGCACGATGATCGCTGGCTGGAACAGAATTTCGGCGCACTTGGTGTAGCGCTGGCGGGGAAATCTCGCGGCCTGGATGCCGGGGCCTGGTTCGACAAGGATATCGGCGAAGATACCGGGCCGCGCTCCATCAGTCACGAACACACCTTCTCGCACGACACCAGCGACGCTCAGGTGCTGGAGTCTCTGCTGGCGCGGCTTAGCGAGATGGTGTGCCGGCGGTTGCGTGAGCAGAAGCTGCATGCTCGCACCCTGCAACTCAAGCTGCGCGATTCGGACTTTCACACCATCACCCGCGCGCAAACTCTGGCTTCGCCCAGCTCGGTGGACTCCGAGATTTATGCGGTCATCCGGCAGTTGTTTCGCGACAACTGGAAGGGTGGCGCCGTTCGCCTGGTCGGTGTCCAGGCGTCCCACTTCGGCTCGGAAAGCGATCAGTTGAGCCTGGCCGGTGCGTCCACCCACCAGAAGTGGAACCAAGCACTATCGGCGGCGGACCGGATGCGAGAGAAGTTTGGGGAAAGCGCGATCTCACTGGCGACCGGCATGAAGGCGCGATTCCGCGAGCGGACGCACGAAAATCCTGCCGGCTTACCGGGGAAACGAAAGCCTTCCTAGTTATCCCCTTGGTTCCATTCCTGTTGGTGCGCCATCGTTGGTTACCCCCTGCGAGTTGTCACCGCGCGACGTGAGGTTTCTCACATCCATATTGCCAACGGCAGAGTCAGGATAGCGCTGTTGGGGAGATTGGCAGGAGGGACCCTTTGTCAGCAGTACTGGTTATCGGTTATGGAAATCCGCTTCGCGGGGATGATGGAATTGGCTTCTACGTCGCACAGGCCTTGGACGAGCGCTTTCGAGCGGAGCCGGACGTCGAGGTGATTGCCGCTCAGGAGTTGACCCCGGAGATGGCGGAAGATGTGGCGCGCACTGAAATGGTACTGTTCGTGGACGCTGCGGCGGCGGGAGAGCCCGGCACGATTCAGCACGCGCGGGTGCTTCCCGATACAGCGCCCGGAGGTTTCACTCACCTGCTGACGCCATCGTCGCTGCTGTCGGCAGCGGGCGAACTGTATGGCGATGCTCCCAGTGCCATGAGCCTGACACTGGCGGGATGGTCCTTTGCGATGGGCGAACGGCTGTCGCGTCCGGCGAAGCTGCGCCTGCCGGAACTGCTTCGCCAGGCTGTCGCGCTGGTGCAGCAACACCGCCAAGCTGCCACCGTGGAGAGCATGTCACGAACGAGGTAGCCATCGCCGAAGAGGTTTACCGAACGGCGCGAGCTTACGCTGACGAGCGCGGAGCGGCTCGCCTGAAGTGCGTGAAAGCTGCGGTCGGCGAGATGCTTGAGGCGCGGCCGAACCTGCTGCCGGCGGCCTGGAAGTTCGCCGTCATGGAGACGGTGGACGAGGGCGCGGGTATCGAATTCGAGATTCGTCCGGTTTCGCAGAGTTGTCCCATGTGCGGCACTCGCCCTCGAGCATCGCAAGCGATTCTGTTGCAGCACTGTCCCGCTTGCAACCGGATGCTTCGGATCAACAGCGGGCGTGAAGTTTTTTTGCTGCGCGTGGATTTCGAGCCGGGGCCGGTGAGGGCGGACGAAAAGGCCGGAGCGAGTTAAGCTCCGACCAGTTTCTCCAGTATCGTTTTATTCCTGATGGTCAGGGTGGAACCCTTCAGGACCGCAATCTGGCGCTTTCTGAAATCGGCCAGGACGCGGGTAACGGTCTCACGGGAGGTGCCGATGATCTGGGCAATTTCCTCGTGGGTGAGCGCCAGCTTGACCTTGGGCTCGACCTGATCGGCGGTGCCGGCAGTCCATTCCAGCAGCAGGCGCGCCAGGCGTTCCGGCGCCGAGTGCGACAGTCCCAGGCTGCGAATCTGCTGATAAGCGCTCTGGCAATCCTTGCTCAGGTGCTGGGCCGCCTTCAGGCAGGCGTCGCCATGTTTCTGCAGGAAGTTCAGGAAGTCTTCCCGCTTGATGAAATTCAACTGGCAGGGCTGGCCGGTTTCGGCGGTAATTTCGTATGGCGTGGTGGAGACCGTGGCATGCATGCCCAGGACTTCGCCCGGCTGGGCGATTTTCAGAATCAGCGTCTTGCCTTCGGCCGAAGTAGTGGACAGCTTCACTCTGCCCTTGCACAGCATGTAAATGCCGCGGGGCGATTGTCCTTCCACGAACAGAACGGCGCCCGCAGGGTACGAGGCGGTGTACTTGATACGATCAAACGCCTCGAGAGCGGGTTTCGGCAGCGAGCAAAAGAAACTGTCGCTTCTTAGCTTGCAGATGAGGCAGTTTTCAACCAGCTCAAAGCCATATGGAGACCCCACGATGTCCTCCGTTGTTATCTCAATGCTATCACTCTAAGAACTAGAAGCATCCCCCAAAAGCGGAATGCGCAGCCAAGCCAATGACACTCCAGCACTAGTGCCTTAGTGGTATATGAAACCGCATAATCCAGGATAACAATCAGCCTGACTGCTTGGAATCCAGGAAGTCGCGATTGGCGCAGGCTGCGCTGGGATTCGTTCCCAGTATAAACATTCACCAAGTGACTTGGGTCACACCCACGAGTATTCGAGGTCACAGACCCAATGGCATCCGCCGAAAGAAAATCCCGCCCACAACGGCTCAATAAAGGCGGGAAGCGAGGTCGATTTGCTTTACTCGGGCAGGCTCGGACACAACCTCCGTTGTGGCCCGGGAAGCCGAATTCAAGTTCCGGCTGGCAGCGATGCCCTGAAACCAAGAAAGCCATGCGACCACTCTCCTCTACCCCACATCGCTTCCCGCCCATGGTTGTTGGGCTGATCCTGCCCAGGTCAGCAGAGCAAGGGGTTTGCAGCAGGACGCAAGCGAGGATCGAAGCGACAGAGTCAGGAGTTCCAAGGTGTTGAGTTCGGCATTGCTGAATGCACTAAGGACTCTCAGGTTCCGCACCCCGACGGCAAAGCCGTCTTTTCCACGAAAGGAATCAAAGCGATGGCTGACGTGACAGAGGCTGGTATCTATAAGGAATGGTGGGCGAACCCGGCCGTCGTCGGGCTAATGGGATTTGGCCTGACGACCATGGCAACAGGTCTGCACAACGTAGGATTCTGGGGGGCTGGTCCGACTTTGGCCTTGGCCCTCTGCTTCGGCGGAACCGCACAATTCATCGCCGGTATCGTGGATCTTCGCAAAGGAAGCATCTTCGGCGGCTCGGCGTTTATGGCGTATGGTGCGTTCTGGTGGTCGCTTTTCGTACTGCTATACGTTCAACCGAAGAACGGCATGCCGACGGGTAAGCCCGAAGAACTCGGCTTCTTCCTGATGTGGACGCTGTTTACGTTCGGGTTTTGCCTGGCGGTTGGAAAGGTCGGGAAGTATTTAGCCGTCCTCTTCTGGCTGCTGCTGCTGGCTTTCATCCTGCTGGACGGCGTCGTTCTCGGATTCGTTTCTCCGAAGGTGGCGGGTTGGGAGATCTTTCTAGTGGGATTTCTTGCCTGGTACATTGCCACTGCGGTGTTGGTAAATTCAGTCCATGGCAAGAAGGTTCTGCCGCATGCTTAGATTGGGCAGTGCGGCGCGAGAATGGGCGGGGATCCAGTCACTGATTATGGTGGCAGGCATCGCCGGCCTTCTCGGCGGCCGCATTAGTGGGAAACTCTTTGACAAGTATCACAATTACCAAATGGCGTTCTACACCGCCGCGGTTCTGGCCGCCGTGGCGCTGATCGCCGAATTCCTGGCAAAGCGTCCCAAGCACGCCTGACAGACTTTTCCCGCGCGCCGGACTCACCAGGGTCCGGCGCAGTTATCTGAATCCAAGATTTCTTCATAGAGTGTGTAAGGAGAGTCCTCATCATGGATACCGCAACAAAATTGGCAGAAGCGGTGCCGAGGGTAGCGATCGACGAGCATGCCCTGCATGCAATCTCCCACGACTTGATCAGTCCCGTGGTACAAAAATGGATTTACGAAGGCAAGCAGGATCCGGACGCCTTTTGGGGACGTGCGGCTGAGCAACTGCCATGGTTTCGCAAGTGGGACAAAGTGCTGGAGTGGAATCCGCCGACCTTCAAATGGTTTGTCGGTGGGCAAACCAACCTTGCGTACAACGCTCTCGATTATCACGTTAATCGCGGACGTGGCGGGCACACCGCGCTGATCTACCTCAATGAACGCGGCGAGCGCAGGCTCTACACCTATGCGCACTTGCTGCACGAGGTCGAGCGGGTCGCAGCCGCGCTGCGCGGCATGGGCATCAACAAGGGCGATCGCCTCACCATCTACATGCCCGTCAGTCCTGAGGCCATCATTCTCATGCTGGCGACGGTTCGAATCGGCGCGATTCACTCGATAGTGTTCGCGGGATTTGGTTCGAAGGCGCTGGGCGATCGCATCCAGGCAAGCGGCTCACGGTTGGTATTCACCGGCGATGTCACCTATCGCAAGGGCAAGGAAACCCGCCTGAAGGAGATTGTCGACGACGCCCTGGACGCCAACGGTGACCAGGTGGAGCATGTCATTGTCCTGAAGCGCATGCCCGGTGAAACGCCTATGCGCGAAGGACGGGATCTCACGTGGGATGAGTTCCTGAACCACGCTCCCGGCCATAGCGGCGACTATGTGGAGATGGAATCCAATGAGCCCGCATTCATACTGGCGACTTCAGGCACGACGGCGACGCCAAAGCTGGCGGTCCACACCCACGGCGGTTATCAGGTGCACATTGACGCCATGGCCAAATGGCTGTTCGGCATGAAGGAATCGGATGTCTGGTGGTCCACTTCGGACATCGGATGGATTGTTGGTCACAGCTACATTGTGTATGCACCGCTGATTGCCGGCGCGACTACGATTGCCTTTGAGGGGGCGCTGGATTATCCCACTCCCGAGGGCAACTGGAAAACGCTGATCGAGGAATATCGCGTCACCGGAATCTTCACCTCGCCAACCGCGGTCCGGCTGCTGATGCGATACGGCGACGGTCCATTCGGCAATATCGATTACAGCCATCTGGAGCGCGTGTTTTGCGCGGGCGAGGTGCTGAACGCTCCGGCGTGGGAGTGGATGCAGAAGAAGATTTTCCAGAACCGCATTCCAGTGATCGATCACATGTGGCAGACCGAAACCAGCGGCCCTGTGTTCGGGAATCCATATGGGATTGGAATGCTGCCCATCAAACCGGGCAGCGCAACCATTCCCATGCCCGGCATCGAGGCTGAAGTGGTGCAGTTGGACGGCACCCCGGTTGGGGTGAACGAAAAGGGCATCATGGTGATCAAGCGGCCGTTCCCGGGACTAACGGCGTCGTTATGGGGCGAGGAAGAACGCTATGGCCGCGACTATTGGTCGATCATCCCGAATGTTTATTACACCGGCGATTCAGCCCAGATCGATCAGGATGGGTATGTCTGGTTTGCCGGCCGGGCCGACGAGATCATCAAGATCGCCGGTCATCGCATCGGCACGATTGAAGTTGAGACGGCCCTGCTGGGGCATCCCGCAGTCGCCGAATCGGGCGTGATCGGGCGTCCCGACGAACTGCGCGGGGAAGTAATTTCCGCATTTGTCGTACTGAAAAAGGGCTTCACTCCATCGGAGGAACTTAAGCGCACCCTGCTCGACCAGGTCCGTCGCGAGCTTGGACCGGTCGCCGTCATCGGCGACCTGAACTTTGTGGACATGCTACCCAAGACGCGTAGCGGCAAGATCATGCGGCGCGTGCTCAAGGCGGTGACCCAGGAGAAGAATCCCGGCGACATCACGACCATCGAGGACGAAGGCTCGGTGGAAGAAGCCAGGCATGCCTGGCACCAGATGCGGGCCGCGCTTGACGCGCAACCGGGAGCCGCCGGCCAAGAGCGAGGTCAAGTGAAATTATGGCAGCTCAAAGGAATGTCCGGCCGCTGTAATGGCAGAAGCGAGCATGGCAGGAAATAATTTCAGATAATTGCGGGGCCGGACTGCGAAATGCATCGCAGTGCCGGGCCCAAAGCAGTACAGTACTAGCACAAATTTGATCAAAACAGAATTAGGAGCGACTTAATATGGCTCGAACTCTTCAGCAGCAGAATCCGGTGGCTCAAACCAGCGAAGCACAGATCGCAGTTCATTGGCGGGAGGAAGAATACTATTACCCGTCCGCAAAATTCATCGGCCAGGCAAACCTAACCGACCCCGACATCAACGAACGCTTTAGCGAGAAAAATTTCCCGGAGTGCTTCCGCGAATACGCCGATCTCCTAAGCTGGGACGAATATTGGCACACTACGCTCGACACCAGTGATCCGCCGTTCTGGAAGTGGTTCGTAGGCGGCAAGATCAACGCTTCCTACAACTGCGTGGACCGCCACCTCGACAAGTACAAAAACAAAGCGGCGCTGATCTTCGTTCCCGAGCCGGAATCCGAGGCGCCGGTATCAGTGACCTATCGCGAACTGTATGTGAGAGTGAATGAATTTGCGGCGCTGCTGCGTGATTACTGCGGGCTGAAGGCGGGCGATCGCGTCACCATTCATATGCCGATGGTGCCCGAACTGCCGGTTACCATGCTGGCCTGTGCCCGACTGGGGGTCATTCACTCGGTTGTGTTTGGAGGTTTCAGCGGCGAGGCCTGCGGCCTGCGCGCCGCCGATTCCGGCAGCCAGGTGTTAATCACCATGGATGGCTACTATCGCAATGGCAAGATGCTCGACCATAAAGCGGGCGCCGACATAGCCATTGAAATGGCCAAGCAGTCAGGCCAGACCATTGATAAGGTGCTGGTGTGGAGGCGTCAACCCGGCCAGAGTGCCACGGTTTCGCCGTTTGTCGAGGGACGCGATGTCTGGGTGGATAGTGTCCTTCCGAACTACTCAGGGGAAATCGTTCCTCCGGTTCCCATGGATGCGGAGGCGCCTCTGTTTCTGATGTACACCAGCGGCAGCACGGGAAAGCCGAAAGGCTGTCAACACCGCACCGGCGGATACCTAGCTTATGTTACCGGCTGTTCGAAATACATCCAGGACATCCATCCAGAAGACGTGTACTGGTGCATGGCCGACATCGGCTGGATCACCGGGCATTCCTTCATTGTGTATGGACCTCTGGCGTTGGCCGCGACCAGCGTCATTTACGAAGGCGTTCCGACCTATCCCGACGCAGGCCGAGTATGGAGAATCGCCGAGCGTTTGGATGTCAACATCTTCCATACGTCGCCCACGGCGATTCGCATGTTGCGCAAAGCCGGCCACGATGAACCGCCGAAGTACAACTACCATTTCAAGCATATGACCACCGTAGGAGAACCGATCGAGCCAGAGGTTTGGCGCTGGTATTACGAGACCGTGGGCAAAGGCGAGGCGGTGATCGTAGACACCTGGTGGCAAACCGAAAACGGAGGGTTCCTGTGCACTACCAAGCCGGCACTGGATCCCATGAAGCCAGGAAGCGCGGGCCCGGGTATGCCGGGTATCTACCCCAATATCCTGGACGAAATGGGTGAGGAAGTGCACGCCGGCTCCGGCAAGGCAGGGAATATCTGCATTCGCAATCCCTGGCCGGGGATCATGCAAACCATTTGGGGTGATCGCGAGCGGTTCGTATCCCAGTACTACAGTAAGTACTGCAAGGATCCCAAGAGCAAGAACTGGCAGGACTGGCCATATTTTGCCGCGGATGGAGCGGTGCTGGCAGTGGATGGCTATTTCCGCATCCTGGGGCGCGTCGATGACGTTATCAATGTGGCTGGCCACCGGCTGGGCACGAAGGAAATTGAGTCTGCGTGCCTGACCGTTCCCGAAGTAGCAGAAGCGGCCGTGGTGCCAGTGGTTGACGAGATCAAAGGCCGCGTGCCCGAGGTCTATATCGTCGTACAGCCCGATATATTGCCAACTCAGTACGATGAGGTCCTGAGCAAAGTCAATCACGTCATTGAAACCATGATTGGCAAGATTGCCCGCCCACGCCGGATCCTGATTGTTCCGGATATGCCCAAAACGCGTTCCGGCAAGCTCATGCGGCGCATTCTTGCCGCCATCTCCAACAACATGAACACCGGAGATGTCACCACCTTGGCTAATCCTGACGTGGTGGAAAGCGTCCGCGTAATGGTTCAAGGCAAGGAGCAGGTGGCTCTGACGGATGGACCGGAAGACCTGAAGGCCTTCGGGTCGTCGGAATAGGACCACCGCGGGCAAGATAGGTTCAGAGCTGTGTTTTAAAAGGGGCGCATAATGCACCCCTTTTTCTTTCTCCAAAATTAGGAGCTTACATCTCCGCTACTAGGCGTCCTGCGGCGGCAGGCCGCCATCGGGAGCGGGCCCCGGATTCGGGTTCGGCTCCGGCACTCCCGGAGCAGTGGTCGGCGGCAACGGCTCGACAATTTCCTGCGGCGCAGGCGTGGTGTAATCCACCGCGTCCGCCGGAACTACTTCGGCGTGCCGCTGATACCACAGGACGGCGCTGGCCTTTTGCCAGAGCCGCGCTGCCAGTTGCGTCAGAATCAGCAGCTCGAACAGCAGAAACGTCAGCCAGATCGCCCGCGGCGGAATCATCGTCCACAGCCACGCTGCCAGCAGCAGACAGATCCAGGCGAACAGGCTGATCTTGAAGTACATCCAGAAGAGCGGGAGTTTCTGGCGGCGGGTGATGCCCAGCGCCTTCCACATATTGCGCCACATGCCGCGCTCACGCTGCACCACGGCGCGCACCTGCGCAATGTCGAACCACAGCCGCACGAAGAGCATCAGCAGCAGAATGATGAAGCCGCCGGCTGCCTGGATGTAAAAGCCGGTCGGATCGCTGACCGCCTTCTCGCCGATTTTGTCGGCCATGGCCTGCACCCCTCCGTTCAAGGCTTGCAGGATGCCGAAGGGAATCAGCGATAACAGCATGAGGCGGAAGAAGCGCCAGAAAAATCCGCCCGAGGCGCCGAAAAATTCCTCGCTGGTGAGCTTGCGGTCCTGCCGGTAAACCTCGAGGATGCCGCCGCTGACGAAGAGCATGAAGAGCGCGAAAAGACAGGCGAATGCGACGGCGCCGCCACTGGCGCGCATAAGGCCTACTTCCGGGCGGCTCACCAGTTCGATGAACATCCCCAGGTCGAAGCGGTCCACCAGTTGATTGCCGGCAAGGCTATTGCCTATGGCGCCGCTGAGGATGCGCGCGGCCCCCGCCGCACCCAATCCGCCCAGTACAAGATTGACGGCGAAGACCCACCACAAGACACGCTTGCGCCGCCAGACCAACCCCGCTCCGGCAGAAACCAGCCCTTTGTTGCTTGCATCAGCCATCGTATTTTCCTCGAACCGCGAGTCCCTCAAAAACTGCGTAGGAGTGCTAGGTCAGCCATGCCATCATTTGTCCCATGAATTGGGTAACGAAGGTCCAGTAGATGACGATTTTGTCGATGGCCTTGTGTTGGTCATCGACGGTGCGGCTGTTGTTCAGGTAATTGCGATCGAGCGTGACGTCATAGTGCGGGTCAATCTGCGCCGAGGCGACCTTTGACTTCTTGTGATACACAAAACGCGCCCAGCGGTCTTTGCCGTCCCAGCGAATGTGCTCAACGTCGCCGTTTTCGAACTTCACTTCCGCCTGCACCGGGAAGACGAAATCGCCCTTGCGATGCAGGATGACCTGGGTTTCATAGACGGTATCTTTGCTGTCGCCGGCGTCCTTGTCGTACCAGTTCACCGGCGTCGAGTCCGCACGCAGGACCTCGTAATCCAGGATCTGCGTCCCATAGACCGCCTGGCTCCAATACCATCCCAGGTCCTGGCCGAGGCTCTCGTTCACGCTCTGCAGGAAGTCTTCGGTGTTGGGGTGTTTGAAGCGGTACTTCATGAAATAGTTGTGCAGCGCATTGCGCAAGGCCTGCTCGCCGACGATGGTTTCCAGCGAGAGCAGCATGGTCGCGGTCTTGCCGTAGGTCACCGAACCGTACGAACCGACGCTCATGTCCATGTAACTGGGTCGCGCCAGGGAATCGATCTCGGCTCCGCCGCCTAGATACTGCAGACGCTGCAGTCCACGCTCGCCGATCTGAACACCATAGAAATTCAGGGTGCTGGTATTGCGGCCAAACATGTCGTCCAGCACCTTGGCTTCGGTATAGCTGTTGATGCCTTCGTCCAGCCAGCCGTTTTCGAATTCGTTGGTGGCCACCATGCCGTACCAGTACTGGTGACCGAATTCATGCTCGGTGACCATCTCCGGGAAAATGAGCTGCGATTTGGGAGCAAACCATGAAGTGTCGCCGGTGATGAAGGTGGGATACTCCATGCCGCCGGCTTCTCCAGCGCCGTGCGGAGGATCGACCACCGTGATCTGAGCGTAGGGGTAAGGCCCGTACCACTCGTCGAAGCGCTTCATGGTGCCCTGGGTCACGTCAATGTAGCGCTGCCAACTGCTCTTGTGGCTCTCGTAGGTGAGCAGGCGAATTTTCGTCGCGCCCACGCTGCCGTTGTACTCACCCTCGACGACTTTGAAGTTGGGATCGGCGGTCCAGGCGAAGTCATGGACATCCTCGGCGTGGAAGCCGACGGTCTTGGTTCCATTGCCGTTGTCGTTGTCGCTGACCTGCACACCGGTGGCGCCGATCACGTAATTTTTGGGCAGCGTGATTTTTACGTCGTAGGTCCCGAAGTCGGCAAAAAACTCAGTCATGGCGTGAAACTGATGGCAGTTCCATGCGTCATGCCACCAGACGCCCACTTTCGGAAACCACTGGCCGGCCAGCAGGAAGCTGCGTTTGTATCCGGTGCGTGCGATCACCTCCGGGAAGGTGGCCTTGAAGGCGATCTTGAACACCACATCCTGGCCGGGCTGCACCGGACGCGGCAATTGGACTTCAAAAACGGTCTTATCGTCGGCGTTGCCGTCGTCGGGAGCGATGAACTTCATCTGCTTGGTCAGGTCGCCCATGCCGACGACTTCGAAGGAGCTAATGTCGTTGGCGCCGTAATCCTTGGGGTCCCAGTTTGCCAGGCTGCTGGTGCGAAAACTGCCGTCACGATGGGCTTCGTGCATCCACGTGGACTTCTGCTGGAAGGCGTTCAGATAAAGATGGAAGGGAAAGCGGTCCAGCGGTTTGCCGGTCAGGTTGTGATAAGTGAGCGTCTCGGTGGCGTCAACCTGATGCTTGGCGGGATCGTACTTGGCGTCAATCTGGTACGCCACCACCCGTTCCGAGAGCGGTCCCGACACCTTGGGCGCGAACGGACTCTGCGCCATCGCTCCTGCGCTGCACAGCACGGCCGTCGCCATCAACATCGCCAGCTTGCCAGTCTTCATCATCGGCTCCTGGAGAAAAGCCCACCCAGCCCGCCATCGGGCTGCTGCGTTACAAATGCAGCAGCATGATACAGCAACGCCGGTGAAATGTCGGTGCGAAGCGGTTGGAGCCCAGAAAAGCGTGACGATGGGCGGGAATCAGCCCTGGCGCTCCCTCGTCGTGGCGGGCAGCGGATCACTCAAGCCCATGGCCACCTCGACCAGTTCCGGATCGACCGGCCGGGTCTTATGGATGGCGTCGGCCAGGGGAATGCTGACGATCTCGGTTCCGCGCAAAGCGACCATGACGCCGAACTCTCCCTTGTGCACCTGATCGATGGCGCCGATTCCGTAGCGCGAAGCCAGCACGCGATCGAAGGCGCTGGGAGTGCCGCCGCGTTGGATGTGTCCCAAGACAACATTGCGGGTTTCGAGGCCGGTCCGATGCTCCAGCTCGCGCGCCAGGATCTGGCCGATGCCTCCGAGTCGCACATGTCCGAACTCGTCCTTGGCCATGTCGGTGACCACCGGTGCGCCGCTGGCGGAATTCGGGTCGCTGGAGAATTTCGCTCCTTCCGCCACTACCACGATGCTGAAGTAGCGTCCGCGGGCATGGCGCATGCGAATGCGCTCGGCGACCTCCTCGATGTCAAAGGGATGCTCGGGAATGAGGATCACGTCGGCGCCCCCGGCGATGCCGCTGTACACGGCGATCCAGCCGGAGTCGCGGCCCATCACTTCCACCACGATGACGCGCTGGTGAGCTTCCGCCGTGGTGTGTACGCGATCAATGGCCTCGGTCGCGGTGTTGACCGCAGTGTCAAAGCCAAAGCAGAAATCGGTGCCCATCAAGTCGTTGTCGATGGTCTTGGGAACGCCGACGACCTTCACGCCGTGCTCATGCATGCGCTGGGCCACGCTCATGGTGTCGTCGCCGCCGATGACGATGAGGGCTTCCACGCCATTGGCCCGCAAATTATCAATGCAGTGCTGCAATCCGCCTTCGCGCTTGGAGGGATTGGTACGGGAGGTCCGCAGGATGGTTCCCCCGCGCGGAAGGATTCCGGAGATGGCGTCCATATCCAGTTCCATGGTCTTGTTCTCAACCACGCCGCGCCAGCCCTCCATGAAGCCGACAAACTGGTGGTTGTAGTGCAAGATTCCTTTGCGAACCACCGCCCGAATCACTGCGTTCAGCCCGGGGCAGTCGCCGCCGCCGGTCAAAATTCCAATTCTCATTGCGCGGCAAAACCTCCAAAAGGAAATTTTATCGGTATCGTGGAATTTCTGCTGGCGCGGTAAACTGGCCGGCATCTTCGGCGCGGAGCGCATCTATGTCGAGCCCTATCGAATTCCGCAACTACGACGAGTTCTTCGCCTATTACCTGACGCAGCACAGCAATCCGGCCAATCGCCGCATGCATGCCATCGGAACCTGCTGGGACTGGCGGTGATGATCGCTGCGTTTGTCCTCGGTCATCCCTGGTACGCCTTGCTGTGGCTGCCCATTGCGTATGGCTTCGCCTGGACAGGCCATTTCCTGCTGGAGAAAAATGTGCCGGCCACCTTTGGACATCCCTTCTGGTCCTTCATCAGCGACTTCCGCATGATTGCTTTGATGCTGACCGGGCGGCTGAATGCGCGTATGCGCGGGGATTCCTCCGCGGCGGGCAAAGCGTGAAAGGCCGATGCCTGAGGCAGAGCGTTCCAAGTGCTCGTCCGAGTGCAATGAAGATGGCGATTCGCGCCGTCATGTTCTCGGCTGCATTTTTGCTGCTCGCCGGATTTGGCATCGCGCAGGATTCCAAGCCGGCTGTGGCTGGCGCTTCGGCAAAGTCCCCCTCGATCGAATATCGCAACCCGGAGTACGGCTTCTGCGTGACCCTTCCGCAAAGTTGGAGCGGCTACTCCATCCTCTCGGCGCAGTGGGAGGGATACACCAACGGTGAGAAGGGAGACGAGGTTGTGGCCCGCGGCCCGCTGATTTCGATAAGGAACCCGGCATGGCGCAGCGACGACGAACGCCAGGATATTCCGATCATGGTCTTCACGCGATCGCAATGGCAGGCGTTGGACCAGAACAAGTTTCACGTCAGCCCAGCGCCATTCCCGCCGGGCGAACTCGGACGAAACGCCAAATACGTTTTTGCGCTGCCTGCTCGATATAACTACGCCTTTCTGCCGGGTTACGAAGAAGTGGACGCGATTTTGCATGGTAAGCCATTGCATGCCTGCACGGAAAAGTGAGGGCGGTTTGATAACCACACGGTTGCCCGCCTGGATTCCGCAAGCCGTGCAGTGTTTCTCCTGCTAAACTCGCCGCAAGAGCATGCGTGTCCTGGGCATCGATTGCGGCGGCGAATACACCGGCTACGGCGTGGTGGAGCAGGATTGCCAGGGAACCTTGTGTCACGTCGTCAGCGGCGCCATCAGGCTATCCACGCGCGATGCGCTGGAAATTCGGCTGAAGAAAATCTGCGAAGAGCTGACCGCAATTATTCAGCAGCATGCCCCGGATCAGGTGGCGATTGAGGATGTGTTTTACGCCGCCAATGTGAAGTCGGCGCTGAAACTGGGGCAGGTGCGTGGAGTGGCCATGCTGACGGCCGCACAGGCTGGCCTGCAAGTCGTTACCTATTCGCCGCTGTCCATCAAATGCGCCGTGGTGGGATATGGCCGGGCGGAGAAGGTGCAGGTGCAGGTGATGGTGGCGCGGTTGCTGGATTTGCCCGCTCCTCCCGAGCCGCCGGACGTGGCCGACGCCCTGGCGATCGCCATTTGCCACCTGCACACCGCGAGCACCTTGCAGCGGCAACACGCGACGGCCCGATAAATTTCCTCCTTCATCGCGTAGCCATCGTCTAAAATTCCGCCAATGAAGTTGCTCTCCGCACTACTGCTTTTCCTCTTCGCTCTGACCGCCAACGCGCAGTCATCCGTCACTCCAGCGACGAAGACCGACAGCGCCGTGGTTCGATTCAGTCTGGATTGGGACCGTGGGATTCCCTGGACCAGCTATACGATCTCCGTGCAATCCGACGGCAAGGCGCATTTCGACGGCGTTCCCAGCGCGGAGCAACCGGCGGCGGCGGACCGCTTTCAGCAGGACTTCACGATGTCATCGGCGAACCTGCAGAAGATTTTCGAGCTCACGCACCGCTTGAATAACTTCGAGGGTGACTTCGAGTCGCGCAAACGCGGCATCGCCGCCACCGGCGAAAAGAAGCTGCAATACACCTCAGGCCCGATCCAGCACACCGCCGAGTTCAATTGGTCTCAAAACCAGGACGTCCAGGAATTGACGCGGCTGTTCCAGGCCATGGCCACCACCATGGCCATCGGCGCCAAGCTGAACTATCAGTATCGCTTCGACAAGCTGGGAATGGATGAGCAGTTGAAGGACCTCGAGGACTTGCAGCAACAGCATGCCGTCGAGGAAGTCGGCGCGCTTGAGCCGATTCTGCGCAGGATTGCTTCCGATTCGGCGCTCATGCACATCAGCCGTCAGACCGCTCAAAAGCTGCTGCAGAGCGCCGGTAGCGCGCCTCAGGCAGCGGACCCTCCTGCCCAGCCCTGAACCGGCTTTTGCGGGACGGGAACCTCCCAGCGAATTCACAAATTTGGCACTTCATTTTCGGGAACTTCCCACGGAATGGGTGTTTAATGAAAGCAGGAATCGAGTAGGCGAGATGTCCAGGTTCTCGTCACAACGGTGATCGCAAGTCCAGCCGGTAAGTCCCAAGGGGTCCGGATATGACAAGGCACAACAGAATTGCAGCACTGGCGCTGGCAGCCTTTGTGGCGGCGTCCGTCTCCGTGGCGGTGGCAGAGTCCCACGTCAGGATCGTGCGTCTGAGCTACGTGAACGGCCAGGTGAAGGTGGATCGCGGTGCGGGGCAGGGACTGGAGCGCGCCATCCTCAACACTCCCATCGTGGAGGGCGCCAAGCTGGTGACCGGCGACGACGGCCTGGCCGAAGTGGAGTTCGAAGATCAAAGCACGCTGCGCCTGACCGGCAATACCGAGCTGCAGTTCCGCCAGTTGCTGGTGAACGATGCCGGGCAGAAGGTGAATGAAATCGCCCTGGACAAAGGCGTGGCTTATCTGGACGCTCGCGCGAAAAAAGACATCTATCGCGTGATGGCGGATGGCGCCAGTCTGCTGGTCACCGGCGACGCCCAAGTTCGGCTGACGGCTTCTCCCGACCAATTGCGGGTAGCGGTTACCAAGGGCGACGTCCAGATGGTGAGCCTGCCGCAGACGGTTACGGTGGCGAAGAAGGAAACGCTGGTGCTTGATCCGAAGGACCCGTCGGCGTTCAAGATTGACCATAGCGTGACCGATGAGCCTGAGGATGCGTGGAACAAGGAGCGGATGGCCTACGCCAGTGCCTACGCCAGCAGCCAAGGGGTTGGGCCTTCGCACGCCTACGGGTTGCAGGACCTGAATTACTACGGCGACTTCTTCTATGCGGGAGGCTACGGATACGTCTGGCAGCCGTTTGGCTTTGCGGACTCGCTCTATGCGTGGAGTCCCTACAGTAACGGCGCCTGGATGTTCAGTCCCGGCATGGGCTACGGATGGACGTCGGCTTACCCGTGGGGATGGCTGCCTTACCACTACGGCTCATGGGCGTTCCTGTCGAACGCCGGGTGGGTCTGGGTGCCTGGCGGCGGCTATCGCGGTACGTCCTGGTACGCCAACGGCTTCCAGTCAGTCCCGATCATCAAGAAAGCTCCGGCAAACTGGACTGCTCCGCAGGCGCCGACTGTGGCTGCAAACGCAACCCATTCCACGGTGATCGTCGGTTCGACTCACGCGGCCGGGATTGCCGGCGGGCGGGTCGCGCCGGATTTCGCCAGCGTGATTGCCAGACGCGGCGTTTCGCCGACTGCGTCCAAGACTGCGTTCGTGCGTCCGGGTTCCGATGCGAGGTTAGGCTCTCACGATGTTCACGCGACGGCGGTCCATCCCGCTCATGGACACGTCTTCGCATCGCCCGCGCGCGCCTCCGCGATGTCAGTGGATGCACCGGTTGGACCCGCTGCTGTGCGAGGAGGCAGAGCTGTGGGGCCGCCGCCGACTATGCCGATTCCACGCGAGGATCGGGCGGAACCTCCTCGCCAGGACCAAGCGGACCCCATCACTAAGCGGCAGTTCAGAAATTGCGAAGCAGAAGGCGGCCATGGCGGTCGCCTTTCTGTTTAATGCACCGCAATGCCTGCATACCCCACTACCGCGTCGTGATCGCCTGAAATATCGCCCGAGGTTGCGTAGCGAATCAATTCCGCCTTGGTTGCGCCCATCTTGTGAGCCGCCGTCAGCATGACAACCGCGGGGCCGTAGCCGCACATGCTGATGTTGCTATCGTGCACCACGTCGAACAGCCCACGAGCGTCGAGAGCCAGGAACTGGTCAATTGCCAGCCGGTCTTTCACGCGCGTGGCCTCGTCGCTCTCATAGTGATTCATGTCGCTGGAAGCGATCACCAGTACTGGTTCGCCGCAGTTGCGCGGCGACCCTCCCAATGACAATTCCCAAGGCCGACAGCGCCTCGAATTGCCCGGTGCCGATGGTGATGGGAGCGAAGGTGAAGTCAGGCGCCAGCACCTGGAGGAATGGAAGCTGCACCTCCAGAGCGTGTTCGAAGCGATGGGCCACGGCATCCTCGGAAAGCAGCGGCATTTGCCCTTTGAGCTTGGCGCAAAGGTCCTGGTCAATTGCGACTTCGCCCAGCGGCGTACGCCACAGGCCATGACTCATGATGGCCAGCGGATCGCCCATGCCGGTGTGATTGGGACACAGGATGATGTATTTCCGCGGCAACTCCAGGCGCCGGTAAACTGCTCCGGCCACATGGCCCGAGTACATATAACCAGCATGCGGGACCACGCAGCCGACGGCACGGATGCGCGGCTCGCCTTGGGTTGTGATGGCAGGGGAGGTATAAGTTTTGATTTCTGCGCGTAATTCCGCCGCATCCGCCGGGTAGAAGCGCCCGGCGACAGCCGGCATACGAACCGCCGTGGACATGGAGCACCTCCTGAACGGAGTACGCACCTCGAAGCCGGTGCGAGTGGATTGCCCGGCTTTGGCGTCCGATAAAAGTTTACGCTTCCCGCAGGGCGCGAAACATCCCTGCCATTTTTTCCAGGGAGACGGATTCGGCGCGGACGTCGGCGCGAAGGGAATTTCGCTTCAGGGCCGCGCGGATCGCGCTGTCCTCGTATTGGAGCTTCAGATTGTTGAGCAGCGTCTTCCGCTTCTGGGCGAAGGCTGCCTTCAGGAAAGCCACAAAGGGCTCTTCCGTTACATCGAGCTCCTCCAATCGAGGCGCAATCGTGAGCCGTATCACGCCGGAGTGGACTTTAGGTGGCGGAGCAAATGCTGAAGGTGGCAGGGTGAACAGCTTGTCCACGCGCGCGAACAGTTGCACCGTTGCTGACAGCAAGCCGTAGTCGCGACTGCCGGGCGCGGCGGCGATCCGGTCCGCGACCTCTTTCTGCACCATGATGACGGCGCGTTCGATGTGCGAATGCAGCGCCAGAATCCGGAGCACAATGTCGGAGGTGACGTAGTAGGGAAGATTGCCGACCACATCCACGGTTTCCGGCTGGGTCGGCCTCAGGTCGTGCAGAGGGCCGGGACGGCGTCCCACCATGGAAGCGAAGCCGGCAGTGACGAAGTCGGACTCCAGAATCTCGACATTGTTTCGCGCCGAATAGCGCAAGCGCAATTGCGCCGCCAGCACGCGATCCAGTTCGATACCGATCACCCGCTTCGCGCGGGGCAGCAGCAGATCGGTCAGAACGCCGCGTCCGGGGCCAATCTCGATGACGATGCGGTTGCTGATATCGCCGAGGGCCTCAACGATGCGTCGCGCCGCATCGCTATCGATCAGAAAATTTTGTCCTAATTTCGGCTTACGCTTGCTGCCTGGGGTAGGGCTACTGACTTTGGACGCCGTTCTGGGCACGTTGACCCTCTTTCGATTGCGCAATTAGACTCAACTGTTTCCAGCGTTTCATCATCATAAACATCGCGGTTCATTTTCGCAGGACATCGGGGCTGCCCGGCAGCTGGAGGTTTCATGCATATTGCCTTTGCCGCGTCGGAGTGTGTGCCCTATTCCAAGACGGGCGGATTGGCGGACGTGATTGGCGCCCTGCCTTCCGCCATCGCCAAGCTGGGACACAAGGTCTCCGTTTTTCTGCCCCGCTACCGGCAAACCAAGCTGGAAAATCCCAAGACCATCATTCCCAGTATCACCATTCCCTTCGACGACCGTTACCGCTTTTGCTCGCTGGTGGAAGGCGACACCCACAACGGTGTGCAATTTTATTTCATTGATTATCCTCCGTACTTCGACCGCGATTCTCTCTACGGCACGCAACTCGGCGATTATCACGACAACGCTGAGCGCTTTGCTTTGTTTTGCCGCGGCGTTCTGGAAGCTTCCAAGATCGTCGGCGCTCCCGATGTCTTCCACTGCCACGACTGGCAGACGGCGCTGATTCCCATCCTGCTGAAGACGGTTTACGAGCAAGATCCGGCCTTTGAGCGGACGCCGTCGGTTCTTACCATCCACAATCTCGGCTACCAGGGCCTGTTTCAGCCGGAGATTCTCCCGCTGCTGATGCTCCCCTGGGACCTGTTCACCATGTCGCGACTGGAATTCTACGGCAAGGTGAATTTCCTGAAGGGTGCGATCACGCTGGCGGACTATATCACCACCGTGAGCCGTCGCTACAGCCAGGAAATCCAGGCGGCGGAATTTGGATTTGGCCTGGAGGGCGTGCTGCGGGCGCGCTCAGGAACCGTGACCGGCATTCTGAATGGCGTGGATTACAGCAAGTGGAGTCCGGACACGGATGAGTTCATCGCCGCCAGGTACTCCGCTTCAAACCTGGCCGGAAAGGCAGTGTGCAAGCGCGACTTGTTGAAGGAATTCAGCCTGCCGGAGGATACGCAATTGCCGGTGGTGGGGATCGTCTCGCGTTTTGTTCCGCAGAAGGGATTCGACCTGATCCAGCAGGTGGCGGACCGGTTGCTCATGCAGGACATGATCCTGCTGGTGCTGGGCAGCGGCGAGCGCGAGTACGAAGACATGTTTCGGCGTCTGGCTCGCCAGCAACCGCAGAAGTTTGCCGTGAAGATTGCCTACGACAATCGCCTGGCGCACAAGGTGGAGGCCGGCAGCGACATGTTTCTCATGCCCTCGCACTACGAGCCCTGCGGGTTGAACCAGATTTACAGCTTGCGCTACGGCACGGTTCCGGTGGTGCGCGCGACCGGCGGCCTGGACGATACGGTCGAGCAGTTTGACCCGCGCACGTTGCGTGGCAGCGGATTCAAGTTTAAGGAGTACAGCGGCGAAGCTCTGCTGGAAACGTTGCAGGCGGCCATCGGCGTCTATCACGATCGCAAAGCCTGGGAAGGGCTGATGCGCAACGGGATGGCCCAGGATTTTTCCTGGTCGAATTCGGCTCGCGAATATGTGAAGGTTTACGAGCGCGCTCGGCAGAATCGTGTGGCTAGCGTGGCGCCGTAATTTCTAACGAGCCGCTGCGGCGCGTTTCCGTGCGGCGAAGTAGAAGTAGATTGGCGTTCCGGCGGCGATGACGGCCAGTCCCCACGCCGAGTTCCGCAGATTCTCCGTGAAGGTGTAATACAGCAGCACCGCGGCGGCTACTACGAAGGCCGCCGGCACGAAGGGATAGCCCCACGTCCGATACGGCCGGGGCGCGTCAGGCTCACGCCGGCGCAGCACGAACACCGTGCTGGTAGCCACCAGGTAGAAAAGCCATTCCGCAAAGATAGCCAGCGAAAATAACTGGCGGAAGCTCCCCGCAAACAGCAGCAGGATGGCCGAGAGCGCGAACTGTACCAGCAGCGCAACGTCCGGAGTGTGGAAGCGCGGGTGGACGTCGGCCAGCGCTCGGAAGAAATAGCCGTCGCGGGCAACCGCGTAGGGAATGCGCGCGCCGCTCATGACGGTTCCATTCAGCGCCACCAGCATCGAGAGCGCCATCGCTGCGGACACGATGGCAGCGCCTGACAGTCCAATGGCTACGGCCGTGGCCTGTGAGGCCGGGCGGGGCGACGCTGCGACGGCCGCGGCCGGCAGCACGTATTGCACCGCAGCGTTGGTCACCATGTAGAGCGCTCCGACCACTCCCACGCCGGCGATCAGCGCAAACGGAATGGTCTTCCCCGGGTTGTGGAGTTCGCCGCTCACCATGTTCAGGTCATTCCATCCGTCGTAGGCCCAGAGCGCGGCAATCATGGCCGCCATGAAACCGCCGAAGCCGCCGGCAGCTCCGGCGTAGCGGCTGGCGAAGTTGTGCCACGTGCCGCTGCTGGCGGTGAAGCAGGCCGCGGCGATGGCGAGGATGATGCCGAGCTTCAGAATGGTGAACAGGAGTTGAAATTCGCCGGCGCGCTTGACGCCGATATAGTTCAGGCCGGTGATGACGGCGGCGGCGGCGATGGCGACAATCTGTCCGTAGGTAACCGCGAACGGATGCCGCAGCAAATCCTGGTTGAAAAATGCCAGCGCCGGAAATGTTCCCAGCACGCGGATGATTCCCGTTGCCAGCGTCGCGATGGACGCCGGTTTGGCGATGGCGAACCACGTCCATGCATAGAGGAAGGCCGGAACTGGTCCATACGCGTCGCGAATGTAAATGTATTCGCCGCCAGCCTGCGGCTTCATCGCGCCCAGTTCGGCGTAGGTGACCGCGCCTGCGAACGAGAGCAAACCCCCGAGTATCCATGCCAAATACACCAGGCGGGCCGAACCCACGGCCTGCATCATTTCCGCCGGCACCAGGAAAATGCCGCTGCCGATGATGGTGCCGATGACGATGGAAATCGCATGGCTCGCGCCAAGATCACGCGACAGCAAACTTGCGCCGGACTTGGGTTCAGCCGATTGCGCCATTGGCTCGGGGACTCTCGGGTGCGAGCAGCAGACTCGAACTATAACCGATGGCGAAGGTGATGGCGGTGCCGATGGGCACGTACCAGGGAAATGGGATGGGACGCGATAGCGCGAGCGTGGATAGCGGCGCGCCGGTGAGTTGTTGCAGCCAGTTCAGCAATGTCGCTCCCTGCCAGATATACAGGTTGGCGACGAGGCCAGCAGCCATCCCGAGAATACATCCGCGCTCGTTGGCCTTCTTCGTCAGGATGCCCAGCAGGAAGACGCCCAGCAGTCCACCGTAGGCGACCGAGGCGATGGCGAGGCCGACTTCCACCACTTTGCCGCTGTTGCGCGACGCCATGGCGACTACCAGAATCACCAGCGCCCATGCGACGGTGGAGAAGCGCGAGAGGCGCAGCCGTCGTTGGTCAGGCACTTCGGGATTTCGTCGCAGGTAAAAGTCAATCACGCTGGTGGAGGAGAGGGCGTTCAGCGCCGCGCTCAGGTTCGACATGGCGGCAGCCAGCACGGCCGCGATCATGCATGCCCGACTACGCCGTGCGGCATCTGGGTGACGATGAATGTCGGGAAGATGCGGTCGGTGCTGGAGAAATGCGTGCCGGCGAGCGGAACAGATGAGAACACGCACAACACCGCGCCCAGCAAGAGGAATATCGAGAATTGCAGAAGCACGACTACGCCGCTGCTCAGCAGGGCCAGCCGCGACTGCGCCTGGTTGCGTGCAGCCAGCAGCCGCTGCACGATCAACTGGTCCGTGCCGTGGCTCGCCGTAGTCAGGAACATTCCGCCGATCACGCCGGACCAGAAGGTGTAAGTGCGATGGAAGTCCAGCGAGAAGTCGAACACCTGAAGCTTGCCCGCTGCCGCCGCGATCTGGACACACGGTGGGCCATCCGCCGGGAACGAGGTGCAGGATGAGAAGAAGGCGACGCAGGTTCCCGTCAGGTAGATCCCCAGCTGCAACACGTCGGTCCAGATGACCGCGGTCATGCCGCCTTCGAAGGTATAGACCAGCGTCAGCAGAATCACGATTCCGACCGACAGAAAGTCGCGCTGCCACTCGCTGAGTCGCCGGCCAGCACGCTCCCAGCGCAAGCCCCACGACGATAGCCACCGCAAAGACGCGCACGCCTTCGGCGGCCGCGCGCGTGAGCAGAAAAACTCCGGCGGTCAGCGAGCGCAGGCGATTGCCGAAACGCCGGCCAATCAGCTCGATAAGCGGTGTACAGTTCGCCGCGAAAATATTGCGGCAGCAGCGTGAAGCAGATGATGACGCGGCCCACGAGGTAGCCGAGCACCAATTGCAGGAAGACCAGACTGCCATCCATAAGCGAGGCCGGGAACGCTGATGATGGTGAGTGTGCTGGTTTCGGCGGCCACGATGGAGAGCGAAATCGCCCACCACGGCACATCGCGGCCGGCGAGGAAGTAATCGCGCAGCGAGCGCTGGCGCTTGCGGAAGTGCAGTCCGAAAAGCGTGACGCCGGCGAGATAAAACGCGATCAGCACGAAGTCGAACACGTTCAATCCCATGCAGCGCCTCTAGCGGACCTCGAGGTTGAACCGGCCGCTCCATTATCGTGAACCGCTGCGCGTCCTCCAATCGCAAGCTTGGTACGCCGGGACGTCTGCGATAATCCGCTGCGTGAAATATTTTCTGGGAATTGATGGCGGCGGCAGCCGTACGACCTGTGTGCTGGGGGATCACGACCGCATGCTGGCGAGCGCTGAGGCCGGCCCCAGCAACATCCTCCGAATCGGAGAAGAAAGGGCAAGGGCGAACCTGCTGGCCGCGATCGGTGCTGCCTGCGACAAGGCCGGCGCCGCGCCATCTGAGATTCGCGCGACCTGTGCCGGCATTGCGGGCGCAGCGCGGCCGGAGGTGGCGCAGCGAATCAGAGCGATTCTCGAAAGCGTGGTCTCGGGAGAAATCGAAGTGGTTGGCGACGTCGTGGTCATGCACGAAGCCGCACTGGCTGGGCAGGCTGGCGTTGTTGTGATCGCCGGCACGGGTTCCATCGCCTACGGCCGAAACGACTCCCGCGAGACCGCACGCGCGGGCGGTTGGGGGCATGCCATCTCCGACGAAGGTTCGGGACACTGGATTGGGGTTCAGGCCGTATCGGTGGTTGTAGGCTCTTGCGACGGGGGAGCCTCGACCCGGTTGCAGGAGCGAATTTTGCGCCGCTGGAATCTGGCGAACCAGGATGCACTGGTGCAGCGCGCGAACGCCGAGCCTGCGCCAGACTTTGCCGAACTTGCTCCGGAGGTGGTGGCTGCAGCGCGCGACGGCGACGCCTGCGCGGCGGAGATTCTTGCGAGGGCTGCGAGGGAGCTGGCTTCGCTGGCAGCGTGTGTCAGTCGAAAGTTGTGGACATCCGGAGCGCCGAGAATCGCCATGTGTGGCGGATTGTTTGCCAACGCAATGCAGTTGCAGGAATGTTTCCAGGACGAAATGCGGATGCGCATTCCCGGCGCCGAAGTGGTTTTGTTTTCCGGCAGCGCCGCAGAAGGCGCGCTGGGCCGGGCCCGCAGGGCGGTTCCGTTTGGCGCATTTTGACGTGTGGCATATTGCTTTCACCACGTTCGCGCCGCTTGAGCGAAGTTCGGTTTGTGTCGCATATTAAGGAAGCGCAGTTGGCAGTAGCCTTTCCTGGAGTGGGTGTGTCACCGCATTTGGAAGAGATTCGAAGTCGAGCTGAAAAGCTGGTCGGCGGCGTTGCTGCGCCGGAATGGCGCCGCGCGCCCGCGGGAAAATGGAACTGCTCGCAAATCCTCGAGCATCTTCTCCTCAGCTATACCGCCACCACCAAGGGAGCTTTGCGCGCGTTGGAGAGCGGAACTCCGCTTGGCGGCAAGCCGCGTTTGCGCGAACGCATCGCCACCTTTTACGTAGTCAGCCTTGGCCGTTTTCCTTCCGGCCGGAACTCTCCTCCGCAGGCGATGCCGAAAGATGGCCTCAACAGCGAGTCGCTGCGCGAGTTCAACAACGCGCTGGTCGCGATGGACGGCACCTTGTTTGACGCCGAACGGCGATTTGGCAGCCAGGCAAAGGTCCTCGACCACCCTGCCTTGGGACCGCTTACCGCGGAGCAGTGGAGGCGCTTCCACCGCATCCACGCCGACCATCATTTCAAGCAGATTGCCGAGCTGCTGAAGAGCCGATAAGAGCGAACGTCAGAAGTCGTCTTCAGCGGAGGAAGTTGAAGTACCACTTCCAGACGGCGCTGCCGATGAAGATAGCCAGCAGCGAGCAGAATCCCAGGAAGATTCCGAAAGGAATCTCGCGATTCAGCAGGCCCTCGCGCTCCGGCTTGTCGGAGGGCTTCTGCATCCGAGCGGCTTGGCCAGAACAACCAGATCACGGCGCTGATTGCGGCCAGCAGCGGCGCGAAGAACAACACCAGGATGCTGTCCTTGAGCCCAAGGAACGCGCCGGACATCGCCATCAGAGCAATATCGCCGAAGCCCATGCCATGTTGCCGTCGAACCAGGTAGTACAGCGCCCAGGAAAGGTAGAAGAACCCTGCTCCTACCGCGGCTCCCAGCAATGCGTCGAACTCCGATAACGCCCTGGGATTCGCCACGCTCTTGCCGAAGAGGCTGAGCAGAAAGTCGGTAGCGCCGGCGTCAGTAGGCGCCAGCCCACGCCAGCGCCAGACCAATCACGATTCCGGGATACGTGAACTCCCGCACCAGCAGCCCGGTTTCGGCGTCCATGAAGATGAGCCCTACCAGCAGAAAACAGAAGATGCACATCTTCAGGCAAGTCCAGGTTGGTCCAAATTTAGCGAAGCAGGCGACAAACAGCAGCGCTGTCAGGAGCTCGACGGCAGGATAGCGAAGCGCGATCGGCGCCCCGCAGTCGGCGCAACGGCCACGCAGCATGATCCAACTGACGACGGGAATATTGCGATGCCATGCGATGGGCTTTCCGCAGGCACGGCAATGCGAGCCGGGAGCGACAACCGATTCGTCGCGGGGAATGCGGCTGATGCAGACATTCAAAAAGCTGCCGAACGCCAGGCCTACGACGAACAGCGCGCATTCCAGAAAGAGGTTCAAGGCTGGGAAAATCTTACCCTAAGGATGGTGGAAGCACAGCAGGTCGCCGGCCAGGCGGGAGTCACAAGCCTGATTCGGGGGCATCTCGCTCACCCAGTTGACCTGGCTGCGATTGACCAGTCGCACTTCGGGAACGCACGCATGCCAGCCATCCTCCTTCTGCTCGCGAATCGACACCTGGTAGGCGGCAATCCCGGCCGGAGGATCCTGGTGCTTCCACTCCAGCAACGCGGCCTCCAGAACGTCGGACAGCGATTCGTTAGGGCGGATGCAAAAGATCCAGTCATGGCTGGCGTCCATGGCATAGGCTCCCTGGCTGACGCCGGGAATGGCGGACTTCACGGTCGCTCCATATTCGCGGGCCACGCGCTCGACATCGTCGGTGGAGTTATCGTCGATGATCAACAGTTCGTCGCAGGAGCGGAGAGATTCCAGAGCACGGCCGAGACGAAGGGCATCGTTGCGGGTGTGCAGCAGAGCTGTGATTTTGGGCATGGGCGACCGCTACAGAGGATATCGCAGCCAGGGGCTGTATAGAAACTAGACGCAAAAAAGGCGCAGCCGGGTTGGACTGCGCCCATCATTGCGTAGGTTGCCGAACTCAGGACTCCGGCGTCCGGTCACGCTTGGCCTGCGGAACCACCGTCAGAGTATTCAGCATCTGGAAGTTCAACACCGCTTCCGGACCGAGCTTGATTTGCTGGCCCTTCTTAGCGGCCGCCACTCCGGTACCGGCGCCGGCTCCTGAGGCTGCGCCGATGGCTGCGCCACGGCCTCCGCCGATGATGCCGCCCAAGATTGCGCCTGCCGCTGTACCGACGCCAACCTTGGTTGCCGTATCCTTGCCCTCACCTTTTCCCGAGCGAGTCCACTGATTGGTCTGGATGTTGTAGGTCTTGCCATTGGACGATAGCGAGGTCAGTTCCAGAGTCAGCACGGAATTGCCGGCGAAGCGACCCGCGCTGCGCACCTCAGCCACGCGGCCCACCACATCGCTGCCCATCGGAACCACGGTTTCGCCGTCAATCACCAGCGGAGAACTAAGCGAGGCGTGAAACGTGTCGCCAACCTGGTTTCGCTCCGAATCCAGCGACTGGTTTAAGCGGATGGTCAGTTGCGTGCCCGCAGGAACGGTTACCTTCTTGGGCGGAGGCGGCGGCTGCGGCGGCGGAGGAGTTGTGGGAGCCGGAGGCGTGTCTGGCGGAGCATAGTCAGGCGGTTGATTCGCGGCCACCTCGGGCTCTGCCGGCTTTTCTACTGCCGGCTTCTTGCGGTCTCGTTGGCGCTCGCGCTTGGCGGCCGGCTTCGCCGCAGGCTTGGGGGCAGGCTTCGGCCGGGTGGGCGCTGGAGGCGGTGGCGCAACTGCGGCCTGCTGCACCTCGAGGTTGTTCACCACCGTGCGGACGCCAGTCACGGTTGCGGCATCGCTGGCGGAGGCGGTGCGCTCAGCATCGCTGGTGACGTCGCCGCTCAGGGTCACCACGCCGTTCTCGGCCTGCACCGCAATTTGCCGGCTCTGCACCTGGGGATCGCTATAAATGCGATTTTGGACGTCGGTGGCGATATCGGCATCGCTGCGGGCCGGCTTGCGCGTGCACCCCACCCCTGCCAGCAGGACCGTAATCAATAGGGCGTGTAAGCAGATTCGAATTCTCATAACACTCCTGACAGTTATGGACGAATAAACCCGCTTTTGGAGAGGTTGTCGCTCTCTCGCGTCGAACGCACGGTCAAGCGGGAGACGCTCGTCGCCGGAAGGGCGGCCACACTCCTCGCTTCAGCAGCAAAGCGAAACTCCCAGAAACATTTTACGTTCATGTTCCTGGGAGTTCGACTCCCGAACGCGGGTTTTACAACGCTTTTACTTAGCTGCCGCCCTGGGGCTCGGTGAGCCGGTTGTTGATGGCAAACAGCGCCAGCTCCAGGCGGCTGGCGACGCCAACCTTGTCGAAAATATTGGTCAGGTGGTGCTTGACGGTATCTTCGCTGAGGGAAAACTTGCGGGCGATTTCCTTGTTGCTGAGGCCGGCAACGATGGTGGTCAGAATGTCCATCTCGCGCTTGGTGAGGCCGAAGTTGCGCGGCGGCTTCTCGCCGGAGGCGTTCATGCGCATGAAGTCCACGATGTCGCCCACGGCTTCGCGGCCGATCCAGTACTGGCCGGCCATGACGGTGCGAATCGCCTTCATCAGCAGTTGGGTGGCGGCTTCCTTCATCACCACGCCGCGGGCGCCCATCTGCAGCGCCTGAACAATCTGGATGCGCTCCACCGCCGCCGTCAGCACGATGATCTTGGTCTTCGACACCGCTCCGTCCGAGGACAATTCCCGCATCGCCTCCATGCCCGGCACGCGCGGCATGGCCAGGTCGAGCAGCAGAATGTCCGGGTTGAGCTCTCGCGTCCGGGCGACAGCTTCGCTGCCGTCGGCTGCCTCGCCCACGACCTGTAGTTCCGGTTCGGCTTCCAGCAGCCGCCGCAGACCGTCGCGGAAGATGGTGTGATCGTCGGCAATGACGATGCGTACGGATGGTTCGCTCTTATCCATATGACTCGTATCCTTCCTGCGGAACGGTGATTTCGAGCCGTGATCCCTGTCCGGGGTTCGACTCGATCACCATATCGCCTCCTACAGTACGAATGCGTTCCTTGATGACCGTCGGCCCTTCATGCAGCCGATCCAGCTCGGTCATGGTGTGGCGCCCGCTGAATGGGAAGCCGTGGCCGTCGTCGTCAATCACCAGTTTCCAGACTCCGTCGCTGGCCCCAAACCGCACAATCGCCGACTTGGCGCCGCTATGCCGTCGAATGTTCACCAGTCCTTCCTGCACCACGCGGACCAGTTCCCGGCAGGTGGTGGCCGGCAGCGTCACCTCCTGTAACTCCGAGACAAAGCGGATGGCAAGGCCACTGTCTCTGGAAAAACGTTCCACCAGTTGCGCGATAAAGTCAAGAAATTGATGCGGGCCGATGTCCACCGGGCGCATGGCCTGCATCAGCTCGCGCAGGTTCAGGACTTCATTGCGCAGCAGTCCCTGGATCCGCTCCAGGTCCGAAGCCAGGTCCGGCGCCTCCCCCGCCGCGCGGCGTCGCAGCACATCCACCTGCATCTCGATGCTGATGAACGACTGGATCGCCGTGTCGTGCAGCTCCCGCGCCACCCGGGCGCGCTCGATGGCGCCGGCCGCGCGTGCGAAACCGCCGGAAAAGATAAACGGAATACAGCGCCGGAGCCACCTGGCGCATAATATTCTGCGCCAGCCGCAGCTCGCGGTCGCGGGGACGCCCGACCTTGGCGTTGATGGCGACGAAGCGGCCGCTCCAGTCACGGCCCATCTCGTGGGTCACCACCAGCAGCGAGTGGGCATCGGCGATCGGCATCCTCAGATTGTGCAGCTCGGGCTGGTCCAGCCGCCGTCCTTCGTCGTCCAGCGCCGCAATGGTGCAGCGGTCCGGCCGGCCGTCGCGGCACAGGTAAAAGGTGTGCGGATACTCGCGCATCAACTCCGCCGCCTGCTCCGGAGGCGCAATCTCTTGCACCCGGGCCGCGGGCTCGCGAGAAACCGATACTTCCCACTTGAAGACCCTGCCCGTACTGCTTTGGGCGACGATTTCGTAAATCTTGGTGGCCCCAAAAACCGACGCAAATTCCGACAGCACGTCCTGCAGCGCCCCGGCGAAACGTCCGCCGACCCGGGCGGAAGACAGCAAGCGATTGGTCAGAGCAATCTCTGCCCGTAATTCCTTCTCGGTTTCGGCCAGATAGCCCAGCAGAAAGCCGGCCATCAGCAGGAAGCCGCAGCGCATGATCACGCGCGATGCTGCAACGCTGGTGAGCAGCATCTGGCGCGCATAGGGCGGCCCGTACGCCACTACCAGCGCCTGCAACAGCAGCAGGGAGGAGCTGATGATGGCCGTCGCCATGGTCTCGAAAAATCCCCAGCGGAACGCCGCCGCCAGCATGGCAAACAGAAAGAAAAGAAAGAAAACGCTGTTGGGTGGATCGGTGAACAGGCATAACAGCCCCGGCCAGACGATGTCGCTGGTGTGCGCCCAGATTACGTAGCTTCGGCTGGCCGCGCCCTTGGCCTCCAGAACCACCAGTAGCACCAAACTATGCACTGCGTAGCCCAGCAGCAACAGCAGGCCCATGTGATACGAAGGCGTGCTGGCCAGGGGACGGGTTTGCCAGGACGCCAGGGCGATGAGGGCGAGGAAGAGCCGGGAAAACGCGAGCACGGGCTCAACCCGGGGGCTGGCATACTCCAGCCCCGCGGCGCGTAAGCGAGAGAGGAACCTTGGTGCTACGGGAGACAAGCGCACCGTACCGTCCTGCTACGTAATCGCCACTTTACAGGGCGATTATGCACACGAAAGCGCTACTTTAGCAACAATGAAAACCGAAAATGAACAAGAAGGTGCCACCGGGGTTTTCAACAGGAGAGTGCGTCCTTGGCCGAACATCACCCACTTTTGTGATGCGACTCACTGCCCCTCGGGTCGCACAAGTCGTAGCTTTGGTCTTGCAACGGTGTCGATTTGAGCGCAACATCGTGGGCAAAAGAGCCTGGTGGGTTTTGAGATGCGACGGCACGCGCGCTTTTAGGCTGCGTCTCGATTCGCACCTTCCGAGAATTTTGGGCGATACAGCGGAAGGAGGCACAAGGTGAAGTCAAGAAATTATTTATGGATAGGCCCAGCGCTGCTCGCGCTTTTGGCACTGGCCAGTCTGCCGGTCTGGGGGCAGCACCCCAGTAAGACGGGCCCGAAATACGACGTCGGCAACGAGGTCAAGATCAAGGGCGTGGTGGAAGAAGTTCGTGATGTGCCGGGGTCGTTCGAGGGTACGCAGCTAATGGTGAAAACTGATACCCAAACGATAGTCGTCCACGTCGCGCCGGGCGATTTCCTGAAGGATATGGATACAACCTTCAACAAGGGAGATCAGGTAGAAATTCTGGGTGCAAAAGCTCCCGATGGTTCGGGAGAGATTCTCGCCCGGGAAATCACCATCGGAACCAACACTCTGACCGTGCGCGACAACAAGGGCATTCCGATCTGGGCTGGCTGGAAGCCGCAAAAAGCAGGCGATTAAACGCAATGTTCGGCGCTCTCGCTGCTGAGTTCTGAAAGAAAAGGGCGGAATTGTCCGCCCTTCTTACTTGCCAAAATCTACTTCTCCGCCTTCAGGAATTCCCCGGTAGTTGCGTCCACCGCCACATTCAGCTTGGCCTCGTCCTGGCTGCTGCCGTAAATCACGTGCCATACCAACTTGCTCTCCTTAGGCTTCCAGTCGAGCATGAAGAACATCGGCTGCTTGGGATCAGCCTTGGTGAGCTTTTCGCCGCCGTGTTGCTGGGCCACGTCGTAGGCCTTATCACTGTCCACCTTGAGAAACGCGGGATCGAAGACCGCGGTGAAGGGGTTGCTGGGATTCCAACTGTCTTCAGCGGAAAAAGTAACGCCGCGACCCGGAGTGTCAGGGCCGCTCAAGCCTGACCACACAAACAGCTTCATCGAGCGCTTGGCCGGCGATGCAAAGGAGCCGCGCCACAAGCCGGCCTGGCCCTGGCTGGTAGGCGCATCGGGAGTGAATTGTGATTGCAATCGGAAGGGACGAACGTCAGCCGCAAACGATCGGGCGGAGATGAATAATTGCTGGAAGGCGGAGCGGCCGGTCAGATATTCGGGAGGCTTGGCCGCGGCTTGCGAAGCCGCTTTGCCAGAACTGCCGCCGGAGGGCTGCGAGGAACAAGCGGACATCAAAGCTGCTAACGCCAGCACGAACACCGGCGCAACAAATCTCTTCATCGTTCTATCCTTGCTGGTTCAAGCGAAAAATACTCACCGTTGGATGTCCGCAACGGCGGATTCGCCGTCCGGAGAGTTGAAATTGAACTTCAGGGAAATGCCTGTCTAGCGCGCCAGCAGGGCCACGCCTCCGGCCACGCACAGTGCTGCCAGCCAGCGCCGATGGTCCACGCGCTCCTTGAGGAAGACTCCTGCAGCGAATGCATTTGCGATGAACGTCAGCGATGCCGAAGCCGGACCGATCATGCTGACGTCATCCCAGGACAAAGTAATCAGCAGGCTGAAAAACGCGAGGGCCATGAACAGCAAGCCAAGCATAAAGCGATAGCTGGAAACGACTCGCCGCACAACGTCCAGAAGCCCATGCTGGCGACGGATGGCGCCGAGATCGCCGATCTCTTTCATGGCGCGGGCTTGCAGTACGTCGCCACAGGTGGCGAATACGACGATGGCTGCGATGCCGCCGGCGATGACCATGCCGCTCATGCGTTGCTCCGGGTGCCGCTGCCCACAGGCACTTCAGCCGGCAACGACTTCGCCTCAGCAGAATCGTGATGCGTGGTCACAGCCGGGCCGGTGGCCACAAATCCCACGCCGATGGTGATGAGGACAATGCCCAGCCATCGCGCCGAGCTGACATGCTCGTGCAGAAAAAACTTGGCCAGCAACGCCATGATGACGTAGCTCAGGCCGGTTGCCGGCAGAACATAGGTGAGATCGGCCCAGGACAGCGCGGTGAGATAGCTGCAGAAGAACAGCAGCAGCAGCGCAATGCCACCCAGCACCCAGGGATTCCACAGGGCGCTGAGCAGGTGCGTCCAGTTTGCGGAGGTCACCGGCCCGAAGTCGCGCATGCCGCGTCCCAGACACACATCGCCGCAGGATCCGAAAATCACTACGGCGACGAGGATGAGGTATTTGCGGAGGGTCAAGCCAACCTCTCAGGCATTGACCGGTGCGGCCGTCTCCGGCTTGCTGCGCGCTTCTTTGACCGAGCGATTGCGGGCAGCACGCAGCTTGAGGAATGCCTTGGCTTCCTTGTAGAGACGCTTGCGCTCGCTGTTGTCGAAAGCTGCTTTCCTCACGATGCGGAAGATGGCCTTCGGCCGGAAGTAATACTCGTCGTAGAAGCGGTGCACCATCTCCAGGATGTAGTCGCGCGAGATGCCGGGATACTCGATCATCGCTACCTGGTGGCCCATTTCGTCCACCATCTGCGCGCCTTCAATCTTGATGTAGTTGTTGGCCTTGGCGAAGTCGTAAAGCTCGGTGCCGGGATAAGCATGCGCCAGCGACACCTGGATGGTTTCGACGTCGAGTTCCTTGGCGAAGTCGATGGTGCGGCGGATGGTTTCCTTGGTTTCGCCAGGCAGGCCGAGAATGAAATCGCCGTGCACCTTAAGTCCCAGCTTGTGGCAGTCCTTAGTGAACTCGCGGGCGCGCTCTACGGTGGCGCCCTTCTTGACGTTCTTCAGGATCTGCGGATCGCCCGACTCATAGCCCACGATCAGCAGCCGGCAGCCGGCTTCCTTCATCGCCTTCAGCGTCTCGTAATCGGTGGTGACGCGGGAGGTGCAGGACCAGGTCAGCCCCAGCGGTTTCAGCTTGGCACACAATTCGACGGTGCGCGCTTTCTGGATGTTGAAGGTGTCGTCGTCGAAGAAGAATTCCTTCACCCAGGGCCAGTGCTGTTTGGCTTTGACCATTTCGGCGGCAACCGCATCGGTGGAACGCTTGCGCCACGGATGTCCGCTCAAGGTCTGCGGCCACAGGCAGAAGGTGCACTGCGCCGGGCATCCGCGCGTGGTGTACAGCGACACGAAGGGATGCAGCAGGAACGGCACGTTGTAGCGGCGCACATCGAGGTCGCGCTTGTAGATGTCGGTTACATCCGGCAGGGCATCCAGATCAGCGACCGAAGGCCGATCGGGATTGTGTGCCACCTTACCGTCGGCACCACGATAGGAGGCGCCCAGAATTTCGTCCAGCGGCTTGCCGTTGGCGTATTCCACCACCGCGTAATCAAATTCGCGGCGAACGATGAAATCAATCGCCTGCCCATCTTCCAGGGATTTCTCCGGCAACACGGTCACATGCGGGCCGACGAAGGCGATTTTCAATTTGGGATTGGCGGCCTTCATGGCCGCAGCCAGCTTGATATCGCCGGGGAAGCCGGGCGTGCTGGTGAACAGCACCAGGAACTCGTATTCCTTGCCGATATTGATGGTTTCTTCGCCGCTCACGTGATGCGGCGGCGCGTCCAGCAGGCGCGATCCTTCCAGCATGCCGGCGGGATAAGCCAGCCAGACCGGGTACCAGTAGGACTCGATCTCACGCGTGGCCGGCCAGCGCGAACTGGCGCCGCCGTCGTAGTTCTCGAAAGAAGGTGGGTTGAGGAACAGCGTCTTTAATGGCATCGTGGTAATGACTATCCTAACATGGCTTCGAGATTGGGGAAACCCTTGAGCTTCTGTAAGTTAGATGCACTTCGTGGTTCCAGCGAACGGCGTATTATCGGGCTGGAATGGCCCAATTTTCCAGTTCACCGGTAAGCCGCAGCAACTGCAGTTCGGCCTTGGCCAGCTCGAATTCAGCGTCCAGGTAGGCGGCGTGCTTGTCTTCGACGTCGAGCTGGGCATTCTGTTGGTCGCGGACGTTGGCATTTCCCGTTTCGACACGGCTCTTCACGCCTTCCATGTCGCCCTGCGAGACTTCCCATTCCAATTTGGCGACGTCACGGGCGGCTGCCAGTTGGCGTAGGGAGCGCTGCAACTTGAGGGTGTCTTCCGCCACCTGGTTTTTGGCCAGGTCGGCTTGTTTGTGCGCGATGATCGCGTCCGCGTCGGCTTCTGAGGCTCTTGCCCGCTGCACCGGGTTAAAAATGGGAATGCGGATATTCAGGCCGCCGCTGAAATTGTTGGCGGTGTAATGGTTGTAGTAGAGGTCGTAATTGTTATAGCGAGCCAGGAACGCGTACTGGCTGGCCAGGTCAACCGTGGGCATCGTGGCTTTGTGCTCGCCCTTGGCGCGGGCATCGGCGGCGGTCGCCTTCTGCTCCGCCAGCTTGACCGACGGGCTTTCATTGGCGGCAACGCTGGCCAGATCGGCCTCCTGCGAAACCGGCGGCAACTGCGGCATCGAGCCCGCGTCCAGAGAAATGGAGTCGGCCGGCAAGCCGATAAGCTTTGCCAGATGCTCGCGTTCCACGTCGGCCTGCCCTTGTGCCTCCGCCAACCGCAGACGGATACGCGCAGCCACCAGTTGGCTGCGGGTTAAATCCAGATGGCTGTCCACTCCCTGTTCCAGGCGCTGCTGGGTGATGGACTGCGCCTTCTCCGCGGCGTGTTGCGCATCGGTCAGGGTCTGAATCTTGCTGGTGAGCTGTTCCAGTTGAGCGTAAGCGAGGGCCGCGTCCAGAATCACCGCGTTGCGCTTGTCTTGAACGTCCAGGTCGGTGGCCCGCCAGTCAATGTGCGCAGCCTTGATAAACTGCCGGAGCGAGAGATTGAACAGCGACTGAACCGAATTGAAGTTGACTGCCGACGGCGCCGAACCCTCGAGCGTCAGAGGGAATCCGTACGAATAGCCCAGCCCGGAGCCGATGGTAATCTGCGGGATGTAGTTGGCGCGGGCTTCCTTGTACACCTGCTCGGCGCGCCACTGATTCATGGTGGCAATGCCCATCACGCCGCTGTGCTGCAGCGCCAGCTCAATTGCCCGGCGAAAAGAAAGCGGGTCGGGACCGGCCCCCGTAGTGGAGAGTGCCGGCGCCGCCAGCAGGCACAGGAGCGCGCCCAGCCGGAAAACTTTGCCGATCACCGTTGGCAGGGAAGCGCAGTCCGTCGAGATCATCTCGTACGATATCCAAGCAAGGCACTGTACCGTGGCATTACGTCAAACGGCCCAGGGCTTTTTTAGCTCGATCAAAGCCCGAGGCCAAAGCAAGCGAGGCCTGGTATTCGCTGACCGCAGCTTGAGGCCGTCCCATCTTCTCGTAAATCTGGCCCAGCAGGAAATGCGCCCGGAAGGCCGGAGAATCCTCAATCATTTGGCCGGAAGCGAGGTACTGGCGCAAGTACTGCACCGCAGCCGGGAAATCCCGTCCGCCCTGGTACAACTGGCTGGCCGCGTCATAGTAGCTGGCAGCCGGCTTGTCTGGCTGCTGCAGCGCGGTGGCTACCGCTTTCTGCATGTCGTCCAGCCGCCCTTGCGAGCGGTACAGCGAAGCTAACTGCAAATAAAAGTCGGCGGGATTCTTTGCCGCTTTGATGGCCTGCAAATATTCCGCTTCGGCTCCGGCATAATTCTTTTCGCGGACGGCGATCCGCGCCAGCACGCTATGGGAAGCGGCCGCATCATATTTCCCAATTTGGGCCGCCTGTGTCTCGCGCCTTGTCCAGTCCGCCGCCCATGAACACCGGCGCCTCGATGTAGTACTCCGAAAGATCGGAGCGGGCGGCGACGTTGGAGGTATCCAGTTGGACTGCTCGCTCGAATTCGCCCTTGGCCTTGCGCGCTAAGTTGGCCGCAACTAAAGGGTTAGCCTCGCCGGCTTTCATTCCATATTCGCGCGCCAACCAAAGGTGAAAATTGGAATCCCCGGGACGCAGGCTCACCGCCCGCTCGCCCGACTTTACGGCATCTTCCCAATGCTCGGTCGCGTAATACGCTCGTGACAATTGGTTTACCGACTCGGCATCATCGCGCGTTACCAGCACCTGGATGGCTTCATCCACGCGACCGAGCGAAAGCAGTTGCAAAGGCGAGGGCGCGGCGGAGACAACCGCACCGGCGGTCAACAGGCCAACCAAAACCATCACAACGCGCAAATTGGATATAGTTAACTTCATCGATTTGCGGCCTTCACCAGCGTCCCGGCTGAAAGCGAATGCATGTCAATCGCGCCTAACGCCAGCACCGCGCCGTCGGAGAGCCCACTGGTTACCTGCACCCGCGTCAGATTCGCCACCGAAGTGGTGACATCCCGGCGCTTCAACTCACCATTCACCACCTGAAACACGTACTGACCGCCGCCATCCTGATGTACCGCTTCGCGCGGCACGGTCAACGCATTCTCCTGGCGATTGAGAATGACCGCGACGCTGACGTTGATGTTCGGGATCAGCTTCAAGTCCTGATTGTCAATCACGCAAGTCACTTCGCCTACAGTGCGAGTCAAGCGCTGCACTACCGTAGTGGGCAGCGTTTCCAGCGTGCCGCTCCACGTCCGGCCGGGCAAAGCGTCCCAGGTGACCTGCACCGACTGGCCGACGCGCAGCTTGCCGATCTCGGGCTCGTCCACGAATGCGCGGACCCGCACTTTGTGCAAATCTGCCACCTGCACCAGCAAGTCGCCGGAATTCACGAACGCTCCCTGGCGAACGGGCAGCGAATAAACCATGCCCTCGCGGGGCGCGACCACGTTGGAGTCCTTCAACTGGCCTTGCGCGGCGGCAAGAGAAGCATCGGCTTCCGCCTGCTGCGCTTTAACCCGCCCTACTTCTGCCGGCGAATAGCGCGAGGTCAGTTTCTGCTGTAACAAGTTCACTGCCGAATCGGCGACGTTCAGCCGATTTTTGGCAGCTTCGAGTTCTCCTTGTGACGCCGCGCCAGTTTTCACCAGGTTCTGCATGGCCTGATAATTTCTTGCCGCGGCATCGCGGTCGGCCTGCGCCTTCACCAACTGGCTGCGATTGGTCAGCACTTCTTCATTGGTGCCGCCATTCTGTACCGCGTTGAGATCAGCCTGCGCGCCCTTGATCTGCGCTTCCGCCCGCGCCGCTTGCAAGCGCGCATTGGCGTCATCGAGTTCCAGCAACAGTTGACCGGGCTTGACCCAGTCGCCCTGGCGTACCAGCAGACGCTTTACCGTGGTCGCCGCCGGAGCATAAGCCTCAAAGTTGTTGAGGGCCTCGATTTTGCCGTTGGTGGCAATGCTGGCCACGATGGTCTCGCGGTCGGCGTGCCCAATGCGAATGGCCACCACCGAACGCCGCATGGAGACGAACGCCGCCAGCACCCCCACGGCCAGAGCCAGGCTCAGCAGAATCAGCGCCGTGCGCCTGCGATTTACCGGTTTTTGGCCGTTTTCAATTCCGCCATGCATGATGCGTTGAACCCATAAGTATAACTTAGGACTTCACTTCCGCGACCGGGGAGCCTGCCCAAAAGCACAATTTCCGAGCCTGACGAAAGCCGGAAAACGCCAGGTATTGGATGCCCGGCTATCTTGAACGACGCAAAGGGAAGCAATTCAAACCTGGGGCCGCCATTTATCATCCCAACCAACCACACCTCAGGACGCGGAGATTTCCGGGACTGCCGTATGAGCTTTCGCCGCTGGAAGCAACTCGCATTCGACATCTCGGCCGATCTGGACCGGAAATACATCTTCGACTTTGCCGCGGCCCTTTCGTACTACTTCGTGGTGGCTCTGTTTCCCGCGCTGCTGGCGCTGTCGGCCCTGCTCGCCTATTTGCCCATTCCGGATATGTTCAACACCATCGTGGGAACCATGGCCCGGGTGGTGCCGCCGTCGGGGATGGCGCTGGTCCGGCAGATTGTCGGCGACGTAGTTCTGACGCATCACGGCGCAGTGCTCTCCTTCAGTCTCATCGGCGCGCTGTGGACCTGCTCCAGCGGATTTTCCGCCATGATTGACGCGCTCAACGTTGCCTACGATGTGCCCGAGACCCGGACGCTGTGGAGGACGCGGCTGATTACGCTGGAGCTGACCTTCCTGGTCGGCACGCTGATCGTGGTGGCCTTCGCGGCGATGATCGTAGGCCCGCAGTTCGGTGAGTTCCTGGCCGGACACATGGGCTTTACCTGGAGCTTTGCTCATCTCTGGCCGCTATGCCGCTTCGTGTTGTCCGCCCTCTTCATTATCCTGGCGGTCGAGTGCGTGTACTTCCTGGCGCCGAACATCAAACAGCGCTTCCTGGCATCCCTGCCGGGCGCCACGCTGGCGGTAGTGGGATGGCTGGTCCTGTCCGAAGGACTGAGCTTCTACTTTCGCAAGCTGGCGCACCTGAATCGCACCTATGGCACGGTGGGAGGAGTGATCGCGCTGCTGGTGTGGCTGTACTGGACCGGATTCATGGTGCTGCTGGGCGCCGACACCAACGCGCGAATCCTGAAGCGCCGTGGCCGCGAGCTGGAAATCAAGCAGCCGGTGCAGGAAACCGAAGAGCTCGAAGCCCCGCCCCACAGCGACACTGCGCAGCCAGAAATTGAAAGCGCGCCGGAGCCTCCCAGCAAGATACTGCCTCCGTCCAAATAATCTGAACGCTACAATGGAAGCATGGCGAAGAGTGAACGCTACACGAAGGCGCATGCTGAAGCCGGGCTGGATGCCCGGTTCCCCGAAATCGAAACCTGGCCCAACCAGTTTCCCGGCTACGAAATCGTGATTGATGTTCCGGAATTTACCTCCGTCTGCCCCAAGACCGGGTTGCCGGACTTCGGCGTTCTCTGGATCCGCTATATGCCCGCCAAGGATTGCCTGGAGCTGAAATCGCTAAAGGAATATCTCACCGGCTACCGCAATCTCGGCATCTTTCAGGAGAACATCGTGAATCGTGTGCTGGAGGACATGGTCCGTGCCTGCCGGCCCAAGTGGGCTGAGGTCAAAGGCGAGTTCCGGCCGCGCGGCGGCATCGGCACCATGGTAATCGCGCGCTATCCCCGGCCGAAGAAGTAAACGCCGTCCCCTTCACACAGAGGGAACCTCATCTACCCCTGACTCCCGGCGTTTAGTCGGTCCCCGCTCTCCTCGTACCGAAGTATTTGCGCACTCCGATGGTGTTGTACTGGCCCCATGGTCCGTTTGGCCCCAGCCACGCCGGGCCCAGCGCCTGATCGCGTGAGCCAAAGCGTTGAATGGTGGGATGCTGGGTAAAGCGGAACTCAAAGCGCTTAGGCAAATCGATGCCCACGCCCCACGAATATTCCATGCCAATCGCGTCCCATGACCAGGTGTAGAGGGTTTGGGGAACGTTCTTGCCGAACAGGAAGTTGGGATCGAAGAAAAAATTCAGCCGGCGAGCGACGGTGCGCCCGATGGGCCGCAGTTCAATGGTGCCCGACAACATGTAACGGGCAAACGCATTGCACTGCGAATTGACCCCGCCATATTGGCCGGCATTGGCCGCGCACAGGTTGGGATCGATCTCATTGTGCGGCGGAGCCAGGTCAAACTGCCCCCACCCCCAATACCAATCCTTGGGAAAAAACATCCGCTCAGCCGTCTGCGTCTTTTCCGTCGCGGTGGTCGAGCTATGGCTGGTGGTGACGGTCTGTGAAGTTTGCCCAAATCCCATACAGCCGAATAGTAAGCACAGAAAAAATGGCAGCAGGCGTTTCATGTAGCCTCCGCAAAAATGGATTGCCGGGAAATCTAGCCAAGGGTGGACAAGCAGGCTGGGCGTGAACGATCTTGTCTCACGTGCAAGCGACTGGTGCAAGCGCACCGTTCTCCTCGCCATCTCCAGCATATTCAATTGGGCCGGGATTCGGAAGCGTTTTTATGGAATGCAAACCTCGTCCAGCAAAGGGCGTGGTATTCTCTCCGCGCAAATGGCTCACAAACCCAGTGCCAGGCTCGCTCTGCTGCTGCTCACCGGGCTGAATTTCCTCAATTACATTGACCGCAACATACTGTTCGCGGTGCAACCGCTGGTGCAGAAGGAATTCCGCATCAGCGACGCGCAGGTTGGTCTGCTGACCTCGGCGTTCTTCTGGTGCTACATGATCGCCGCGCCGCTGATCGTGCCGCTGGCGGACCGCTACTCGCGCAAATGGATCATGGCGTCAGGGGCCTTTGTGTGGAGCGCCGCCACCCTGCTCAGCGCGGTGACCCATACGTACCACGAATTGCTGCTGCGCCACCTGCTCGTCGGTATCGGCGAAGCCACCTTCGTCGCCATCTCACCGGCGTTTCTTGCGGACTTGTTCTCCGAAGAAATCCGTGGCCGGGTGATGGCTGTGTTCTACCTGGCGACACCGGTGGGCAGCGCTCTCGGCTACCTGGTCGGCGGATATTTGGGAAGTCGGCTACGGCTGGCGGGCGCCGTTCATGCTTTGCGCCTTGCCGGGATTTCTGCTCGCCGTCGCCGTGCTGTTCCTGCGGGAGCCGGTCCGGGGCGCAAGCGATCATCTGGCCGACAGCTACGAGCGCAGCTCGTTTAAGGGCCTGTTGCATAACAAAGCGTATTGGACCATCAGCCTCGGCGCGGCCATGATGACCTTCGCCATCGGCGGCATGCAGGTGTGGATGCCGACCTTCCTGATGCGCATGCGACAGGTGCCGCTGGAACACGCCAATCTGGTGTTTGGCGGGATGACCGTGGTCGCGGGGACGGTCGCCACTGTGCTGGGAGGATGGCTGGGCGACCGCCTGCTGCGCCGCACTCCTGCTGCCTATCAACTGATTTCCGCCGTGGGTATGACGCTGGCCATTCCGGCCATCGTGCTGGCGATTTACCGCCCGGGGCCGGCGATGTACCCCGCCATCTTCCTGGGCGAATTCTTCCTGTTGCTGAATACCGCTCCGCTGAATGCTGCCCTGATAAATTCCGTTAGCGCACGCATCCGCGCGACCGCCCTGGCGGTGAATATCCTGACTATTCACCTGCTGGGCGATGCGTTCTCGCCGACCCTGATCGGCTATATCAGCGATCGCAGCAACCTCGAGGTCGGACTGACCTCGATGGTGGTGGCAGTGGCGCTGTCAGCCGTGGTGCTGTTCTACGGCATGCGCTTTGCCCCGCGAATTACGCCGCAGGTATTAGACGCGAGATAAGGCCGGCTACTTAGTGGGCTCCATCCGCAGCGCGTTGTTGAAGCGATTGAAATAATTGAACAGACCGATCGCCGCCAGCAGTTCGATCACCTCGCCCTGGTCGTAGTGTTGGCGCAGCTTGTTCCAGAAGGCGTCATCCACCTGGTTGGAATCCGCGGTGGTGCGCTCCGCCAGTTCCAACGCCAGTTTTTCCGCCTCGGTGAAATCCGAGCGATTGCGGAAATTCGCCAGATCGCTGATCTGCTCGTCCGACCATCCGTGCCGCCTTGCCAAGGCGGTGTGAGAGGCCAGTCAATACTCGCAGTTGTTCATCTGCGAGGTGCGCACGATCACCAGTTCCTTCAGCTTCGCCGGGACCGTGCCGGTGTTCATGATGGCGCGGAAGTGGGCGATCATGGTGCGGAAGATTTCCGGCCGGTGCGCTACGGTGCGGAACATGTTGGGGACATTGCCGCGCTCGGCGAGATAGACGTCGTAAATCTTGCCAGTTTCGGGATCAACCTGTTCGCGATTCAGGCGGTTTATGCGTTCCATGAATCCATTTTAGATGAGCGAAGGCCGCTCTTTCAGGTCAGACCTAAGGTAAGGTAGCCCGCTTCCTGAATCGGCACGTAAACATGGAAATGCCCTTCCACGAATGGAAGGGCGTCGCCAAAAACCGGACTGATGCTACTTGTTGGAGAAGGAGGCGATGGCGCCGGCTTCGTCGTCTTTTACATCGAAAACCGTGTACAGCTTGGTGATCTGAAGCAGGTCGTGGACCTTCTTGGTCAGATGCAGGAGCTTCAGTTCGCCGCCCTGGTTGCGCACCGAGGTGAAGGCGCTGACCAGTTCGCCGATGCCGGAGCTGTCAATGTAGCTGACATCGCCGAGGTTCAGCAGGATTTTTTTCTGCCCTTTGCCCAGCAGGTCCTTAATGGAATCGCGCAGTACCACGCTGCCTTCACCCAAGGTGATACGTCCGCTTAAGTCAACAATGGTGACCCCATCTACCTGCCGGGTGCTCGCTTTCATGCTCACTTGGAAGCCTCCTGTCGGCCCAGGTCTTTGTGCTGAAGCCGCTTGATCAATGTAATTTCAGTGCCGGGATCCAGTTTACGGAATCGGACCTCATCCATGAATGCTCGTATTAAGAATATGCCACGCCCCGATTGTTTCATAAGGTTTTCCTCGGCCAGAGGATCGGGGACCTTGTCCGGATTGAGCCCTTTGCCCTGGTCGGCAATGGTGATGACCAGTTCGTCCCCCTTCTGCTCGAAGGTCAGGTTTACCCGCTTGGCCGGATCGTAGGCGTTGCCATGCAGCACCGCGTTAATCATGGCTTCGCGCACCGCCATGGTAATACCGCCGCGCGCGTCTTCGTCGAAGCCGGCCTGCTCGGCCAGTTGATCGCTCATGGCCTCGGCCTTATTGACGCTCTCCAGCGACGATTCCATGGTGTACGAAACGCGTTGCGGCGTAGTCATCAATCCAGGCCGATCTGCCCTAAGAATGCGTTCAGAGTTCTCCAGCGAGAAACAGCAAGAGGGAAAAGTGTGCCCTTTCAGGCAAGTACTTGTCAACGCAAGAGCTCTCATCCGCCGCAGAAATCGCCTCAGCGGTAGCAATTTCGGGAAGAGGCGGCAGTAAACTGGAAAACTCCGGGGTCGCGGGGAAGTTGTCCGAAGTGCTCGGTCGCAGGTAAAATTAGAACGACCGTTCGAAAATTTTCCAGCCCCGGTATCAACCAACGATGGCATCCAGCACCCGAGCACCGCAGGAATTTTCTTCGCAGGATTCGCGCTTCGAACGGCGCCTGAACGCCATTCTCGACTGCGCCACCGCCATCTTCGCCGAAAAAGGATATGAGGGTGCGTCCATGCGCGATCTGGCCAAACGCACCGGTACCTCGCTTTCCGGTCTTTACTATTATTTCGAGTCCAAAGAAAAGCTCCTGTACGTCATCCAGCAGCACACCTTCAGCACCATTGTTGACCGACTGCGGGAACGACTGGCGGCGGTCACTGACCCGGAGGCGCGCATTCGCGTCTTCATTCAGAACCACATCAGCTATGCCGTCCACAAACAGGATGCGATGAAGGTGCTGTCGCATGAAGACGACGTGCTGAAGGATGGCTTTGGCACGGAACTGGCCGCCATCAAGCGCGAGTATTACCGCATCTGTTTTGGCCTGGTGGAAGACCTGATGAAGGCGGAAGGCCTGCCCCAGGGCAAGTCCCATGGAGACGCCGTCAGCGTTCGCACCGCGGTGATGGCGCTGTTCGGCATGATGAACTGGCTTTACACCTGGTACAAGCCACGGGTGGATCCTGATGCTGCCGAACTGGCTCGCGAGCTGGGCGACATTCTGCTGAAGGGATTGCGAGGCGAGGCTGCTCGATATGGGGCTGCGGCTGTCGCGGCGCCGGAAGTGGCGCTGGCCGGCCGCAAGGCTTCGCCGGCCGCCGGGCGCAGAAAGAAATAAGGCATGGGGATGGTGAGACTGGCATGACGCAATCCGATACGCAGGTGAAATCGCTGATCTCTTATCGCGTTGACGCGGGAGTCGCGGTCATCGAGCTGAATGATCCGCCGGCGAATACTTACAGCTACGCGATGAACCGGCAGCTCGACGATGCCATTCTGGCGGCGCGCATGGATCCGGCGGTTCATGTGATTCTTCTCACCGGCGCGGGAGAAAAGTTTTTCTGCGCGGGCGCCAACATCCAGATGCTCGCCGAGGTGGATCCCACCTACAAGTATTATTTTTGTCTGCACGCCAACGAAACCCTGCTGTCGGCTGGAACAGACTCCGAAGCTGGTGATTGCGGCGCTGAATGGACATTGCGTCGGAGGCGGGCTGGAAGTGGCCATGGCCGCGGATTTGCGCCTTGCGCGTCGCGGTGGAGGCAAGATTGGTTTGCCCGAGGTGAACCTTGGCGTTTTGCCCGGCACCGGTGGAACCCAGCGGCTGTCGCGGATGGTGGGAAAGTCGAAGGCCATCGAACTGATGGCGCTGGGCAAGACTTTTTCGTTCGAAGAAGCCAAGCAGATGGGGTTGGTCAACGAGGTTTTCGAGAGCGAGAACTTCATGGCGCAGGTGATGGAATATGCGCGCCAGTTCTGTCCTCCCAACAAGGCTGCCAAAGCGGTGGGACGAATCAAGCGCGCCGTGCAGACCGGCTGGGAGATTCCGCTGGAAGCCGGTCTGGCGCTGGAGCGCGAGAATCAGCAGCTTCTGTTCGAGAGCGACGATGCGAAAGAAGGGCTGGCGGCGTATCTGGAAAAGCGGCCTCCGAAGTTCACGGCGAAATAAGTGATGAGCAGCAACCTCCAATTCGGAGATACGCGCATCGCGGTCGAGCTCCAGCCCCCGGTGGCGCGGGTCACGCTGAACAATCCGCCGCTGAACGTCATTGATATTCCGATGATGATGGAACTGCGCGGCGCATTGGAGCAGATCGAAAGCCGGCCGGAAATTGCGATGATCGTGTTTGCCGGGTCGGAGCGGGTGTTTTCCAGCGGCGTGGATGTTGCCGCCCATACTCCCGACCAGGTGCGCGACATGCTGACGTCGTTCCACAACGTGATTCGTTCGGTGGTCGGCAGCGGCAAGCTTACGGTGGCCAGCGTGCGTCGGCATTGCCTGGGCGGCGGCGCGGAATTGGCGCTGGTCTGCGATGTCGCCTACGCTTCCAGCGATTCCGTGTGGGGCTTTCCGGAGATCAAACTCGGCTGCTATCCCCCGGTCGCGTGTGTTGCGCTTTCGGCCATCGTGGGACAGAAACTGGCGGCGGAGATGGTGTTGAGCGGACGCACTCTGAACGCGCAGGAGGCGCTGGCCGCTGGCATGGTCAACGGCGTGGCGGACGATCCGGAGACGCTGGTCATCGAGTGCGTGCACCGGGTTTCGCAGTTGAGTTCGGCGGCGATTGCCATGGCGAAGAAGGCACTGTACTCGTGGGACGCCATTCACTTCGACAAAGGTCTTGGCGCGCGCCGAGCAGATTTATCTCGATGAATTGATGCAGACCGCCGACGCGCGGGAAGGCATTGCGGCCTTCATGGAACGGCGCAGACCGCAGTGGGCAGGGAAGTGATATGGAGTACGAAATTGACACGCAGGAGCTGAAAGCCCTGCTGGACAAGGGTTCTGGCCCGACCATGCTCGACGTCAGGGAGACGTGGGAAGTGGACACGGCGAAGATCGCCGGCAGCAAACACATTCCCATGGGCGACATTCCGGCGCGCTTCAACCAGGAGCTCGACCCGGAAGATCATATTGTTGTGCTCTGCCATCACGGCGTGCGCTCGATGAACGTCACCGCCTGGCTGCGGCAGCAGGGCTTCGAGAAAGTGCAATCGTTGCGCGGCGGCATTGACCGCTGGGCGAGGCAAGTGGATCCGAAAGTACCGGTGTATTAAAGGCAGTAATTAGTAGCTAGCAATTAGTAACTAGTTGGAACGCTGTTGACACGAGAACGAAATCTGCTGATTGCTAATTGCTGTAATTGCTAATTGCTAATTGCTAATTGCTAATTACTAATTACGGTTTTCCCATGAAAAAAGAACTCATCGAACTGCGCGTCAATGGACGCGACCATGAATTGGCGGTAGCGCCCAATCGGGTGCTGCTCGACGTTTTGCGTCAGGACCTGGGCCTGACCGGCTCCAAGCGCGGCTGCGACGATTCTTCCTGCGGCGCCTGCACGGTGCAGGTAGATGGTGTCCCCATGTTGTCGTGCACCATGCTGGCAGCCAGTTGCGAAGGCCGGGAAATTACCACGGTCGAAGGTGTGGCTGATCGCGGCGGCCTGGCGGCGCTGCAAAAGGCCTACGGCGATTTTGGCGGCGCGCAGTGCGGCTTCTGCACGCCCGGCTTCATGATGACGGTGAGGTGGCTGCTGGCCAACAATCCCGAGCCCAGCGAAGCGGAGATTCGCGATGCGCTCAGCAGCAATCTCTGCCGCTGCACCGGCTACCTGCAGATGTACCAGGCCATCCGCGCAGCGATTGAGGCGGAGCAAAAGGGCATGAATGAAAAGCAACTAGCAACCAGCTAGAGCGGCTGCTACCTATTGCAAATGGATATTACAGAACTAGAACGACACGCAAAGGCGGAGAACTCCGCAAAGCGAGAGCTTCATTGGACTCCGAAACCCCTGATTGCTAATAGCTAAAGGCTAACGGCTAAAGGCTTTTTTTATATGAGCGAATTTTCTGTTATCGGCAAGCCGATCGCGATGATTGACGCCGCCGGCAAGACCACGGGCGCCGGCAAGTATGCGGACGATTTCACGCTGCCCGGCATGCTGGTGGGCAAGATTCTGCACTCGCCCTATCCGCACGCGCGCATCAAGAGCATTGACACCTCGCGCGCGAAAGCTCTGGATGGCGTGGTTGCCGTGGTCACCGGCGAGGACGCGCCCAACACCTACGGCATTCTTCCCGTTGGGCATGACGAGACCGCGCTGGCCGTCGGCAAAGTGCGCTATGTGGGCGATCATGTGGCCTGCGTGGCTGCGGTGAATGAAGACATCGCCGAGAAGGCGCTGGAATTGATTGACGTCGAATACGAGCCGCTGCCGGCGTGGTTCGATCCGGAAGATTCCATGAAGGCCGAGCACGACCTGATCCACGAAAATCGCCCGCACAATATCGAGAAGGATTACCACCACGTTTTCGGCGATCCGGAAAAAGGCTTTGCCGACGCCGACTATGTTCACGAGGCCCGCTACATCGCCAACGAAGTGACGCACGCGGCCATGGAGCCGCATTGCACGCTGGCGAATTTCGAACTCGATCCGCACACCGGCAAGCTTGGACGGCTGACCGTATTGTCGTCCACGCAGGTGCCGTATTACTTGCAGCACAAACTCTCGCTGGTGCTGGAAATGCCGATGTCGCAAATCCGCGTGATCAAGCCGCTGGTGGGCGGCGGATTTGGCGGCAAGAGCGAAATCATCCCGCTGGAGATCATCGCGGCGGTGACCGCGCGGGCGGCGCGTGCACCGGTGAAAATTACTTACACCCGCGAGGAAGTTTTCTGGGCGCATCGCGGACGCCCGCGCACCATCGTTGAGCTGAAGACGGGCGTGAAGAACGATGGCCGCATCACTTCCGTCGCGTGCAAGGTGATCCAGGACGGCGGCGCGTACTGCTCCTACGGAGTCGTCACCATCCTGTACTCGGGAGCGCTGCTGGGCGCGCTTTACGACATCCCCAACATTCGCTACGACGGCTATCGTGTACTCACCAACAAGCCCGCCTGCGGCGCCATGCGCGGCCACGGCACGGTGAACGTGCGCTTCGCGTTCGAGTCGCAGATGGATGAAATTGCGGCCACACTCAAGCTCGATCCCGCGAACGTCCGGCGCATCAATCTGCTGAAGCCGCCGACCGTCACGGTGAACGGATTGCGCGTGTTGAGCTACGGCTTGCCGGAATGCGTGGAGCAGGTGGTAGCTCGCTCCGGTTGGAATGAGCGCAAGGGCAACCTGCCGCGCGGACGCGGACTGGGCGTGGCTTGCAGCCACTACGTGAGCGGCGCGGCCAACAGCATTATCCGTTCTGACATGCCGCATTCGACGGTCAACATCAAGATTGATCGCGATGGCGGCGTGGTGGTTTATACCGGCGCGTCGGAGATTGGCCAGGGTTCCGACACCATGACCGCGCAGGTGGTTGCTGAAGTGCTGGGCTGCGACATAGCGCGCGTCAAGGTCATTGCCGCCGACACCGATCTCACGCCCATCGATCTCGGCTCGTATTCCAGCCGCGTAACTTTCATGGCCGGCAACGCCGCGCTTCGCGCCGCGGAAGGCATCCGGAGCCATATCGTCGCGGCTGCGGCTCGTCGCATGGATTGCGCGCCGGAGGATGTCATCCTGCGCGACGATCACGTTTATCGCCGGGGTGCGACGCCGTCCGACCATGATCCCAGCGCCGCGGAAATCCTGGAGAAGACGGACGCGCCGCGCGGACGCGTGGACGGACAGATCCTGCGTGGCTCGGTGTTGCAAACCCGCAAAGAGGAAGGTCCCAAGACGCACATGAGTTTTGAGGAAGCCGTGGTGTCGGCGATTGACGTCCACGGCGCGCTCACCAGCACCGGTTCGTACGCTCCGCCGGTGGCGGCCCGCGGAGGCAAGCACAAGGGCGGAGGCGTGGGGCCGTCGCCCGCGTATTCCTATTCGGCGCAAGTGGCCGAGGTCAGTGTGGACGAGGAAACCGGCGAGGTCACGGTGCACAAGATCTGGGCGGCGCATGATTGCGGGCGCGCGCTGAATCCGGTTGCGGTCGAAGGACAGGTCATCGGCTCGGTGTGGATGGGCCTGGGCCAGGCGCTGGAAGAAGAGATGATCTGGAAGGATGGCTTGCTGATGAATCCCGGGCTGCTGGAATATCGCAGTCCGTCGTCGGCGGAATCGCCCGAGATCGAGTGCGTCATCGTGGAGAGCATCGATCCGGAGGGGCCGTTCGGCGCCAAGGAAGCGGGCGAAGGCTCGCTGGCAGCCACCATTCCGGCGATTTCCAACGCCATCTATGACGCGGTCGGCATTCGCCTGCGCGAGGCGCCCTTCACGCCGGAGCGCATCCTGGCGGCACTGCGCGCAAAAAAGGGAATGAAGAAAATCAATATGACCGAATCGGTGGATCCCACCGCGCCGGCCAGCTTCCGCGAACATGGCGGCTCGCTGTGGTTCCGCGGCAAAGGGCCGATGCGGCATCCCGATGATCCCAGCCGGCAGACCGCTCGCACGCCGGGAGGTGAGCAGTGAGTCTGCCCGACTTCCAGCTGCTTCGTCCGCGAAACCTTGCCGATGCGGTTACATTCCTCGGCAAATATCCCGGCGAAATCAAAATTGTTGCCGGCGGCACCGATCTGCTGCCCTCGATGAAGCAAAAGCTGTTCACGCCGCCCTACGTGATGGATTTGCGGCGGGTCGCTGAGCTGCGCGGCATCCGCAAAACCGGCGACGGACTAGAGATCGGCGCGCTCACTACGCTGCACGAGGTCGAACACTCGCAGTTGGTTCGCCGTGACTACTTCGTGCTGCACGAGGCGGTGAAGACGGTTGCTTCGCCGGTGCTGCGCAACATGGGCACCATCGGCGGCAACGTCTGCCTCGACACGCGCTGCCTGTGGTACAACCAGTCGCTGGCGTGGCGCAAGAGCTGCGGCTTCTGCCTGAAGAAGGACGGCAACCTGTGCCACGTGGCGCCGGGCGGAAAGTTCTGCTGGGCGGCCTTTTCCGGCGATACCGCGCCGGCGCTGCTGTGCCTGGACGCCGAGGTGGAAATCACCGGGCCCGATGGCTCGCGTCGCATGCCGCTGGCGGAGTTTTACGTCAACGACGGCATTGTGCGGACGCACCTGGCGCCGGACGAAATGGTTACGCGAATTTATTTGTCGCAGGCTGCGGCGGGCTGGCAGGGAAGCTACCAGAAGCTGCGCATTCGCGGCAGCATTGACTATCCGCTGGCCGGTGTCGCCGTGGCGCTCAAGATGCGCTCGGGAATGATCCAGGACGCGCGCGTCGCCATCACCGCGGTGAATCCTGCGCCGCAACTGCTGAAGACAGCGAAGCTGAATCTGGCGGAGAAAACGGTGACCGACGAACTCGCTGAGCAAGTGGGCGATCTGGCTGCGCAGGCCGCCAAGCCGCTGACCACATCCGTACTGACGCCGGAATATCGTCGCGAAATGGTGCGGGTGTACGCCAAGCGTGCGATGATGGCAGCCGCCAGCAATTAGTCATTCACAAATGATGATTACCGACTGCCACATTCACATTCAGCCGCTGGAGTTGTTCAAGCCGGAGGCGCTTGCGCTGATGAAGAAGACGCGCAAGGACTTCGCCCAGGTGGAAGAGTACTGCCGCTCGCCCAGGGCGTTCCTGAAGTATCTGGATTCCATCGGCGTGGATCGGGCGGTGCTCATCAACTACGTGGCGCCGGAGGTCATAGGGTTCACGCCGACGGTGAACGAGTTCATTGCCAACTATGTGAAGGAAGATCCCAAGCGGCTGATTCCATGCGGCAGTGTCCATCCGCGGCACACGCAGAATGTGCTGGCGGACATGGAACACATCGTGCGGCTGGGCATCAAGCTGATCAAGATTCATCCGCCGCACCAGTTGCTCTATCCCAACGATTATGTCAACGGCGTGAAAGAGCTGGAAATTATCTATCGCGCCGCCGAAGCCAACGGCATCCCCATCATGGTGCACACCGGCACCTCGATCTTCCCGGGCGCGCGCAATAAATTCGGCGATCCGATATATGTGGACGACGTAGCGGTGGATTTCCCCAAGCTGAGAATCCTGCTGGCGCATGGCGGCCGGCCGCTGTGGATGGATACCGCATTCTTCCTGGTGCGGCGGCACAAGAATGTCTATCTCGATATCAGCGGCATTCCGCCCAAGACCTTGCTGAAGTATTTTCCCCGGCTGGAAGAAATCGCGCACAAAACGCTGTTTGGCACGGATTGGCCGGGGCCGGGCGTTCCAGAGATTTCCAGGAATCTGGCGGAGTTTCGCAGCTTGAACTTGAGCGAGGAGACGAAGCAGCAGATTCTGTCGAAGACGGCGCTGGAGATTTGGCCTGCCTGATTCTGGCTAGGGGCCAGTCTCCGCCGGGTCCGGCGAGCCCTGTTCGTTCACTCCGGCGGATGCCTTAATCGCTCGCCACAATTCCTCATAGCCCAGTCGTGCCTTGGCGGAAAAGGGAATGATCTGCTCCGGCGCCAGCTTCAGCTCCTCCCTAAGCTTCGCCACCGACTTCTTCAGATCATTGCCGGAGACGCGATCGGCCTTGGTCGCAATCACCATAAAGTTGCGCTGCATGTGGCGCAGCCAGTCCAGCAGTTGCAGGTCAAGCGCCTGCGGTGGAATGGTGACATCCACCAGCGAGAGGCATAGCGCCAGCGTCGGCCGCTCCTCAAGATACGGATTCACGAAGTGCGCCCACTGGTCGGTCAACTCCCTGGGGACGCGAGCATAGCCGTAGCCGGGAAGGTCGGCGAAAACGAAATCGGGTTTGGGCTTACCCGGTCGGCGCACCTGAAAGAAGTTGATGGTCTGGGTGCGACCGGGAGTGTTACTGGTTTTGGCGATCTTGGTCCCAACCAGCGCGTTAATGAGGCTCGACTTCCCCACGTTCGAGCGGCCCAGGAAGGCGATTTCCGGCGCTTCGGCGGGAGGGAATTGCCGCGGATTAGTGGCGGCGGTCACGAAGCGAGTCAGCACCTTCATGCTCCCAATATCGCCGGATTAGCCCGGAAGTGCAAGTCGCACAAAATCAAAAGGCCCGCCGGTGTGGCGAGCCTTTCGCGTAATTGTTAGTAAGGTGGCTTACTGGTGTGCCGCCGGGGCTTCCTGCGGCGGGGTAAGCGCCTCGATGCCAGGTGTGGGCTCTTCGGCTACCTCGGGCAGAGGACGCTCCAACGCGATGGCCAGAACATCGTCCATGGTGTTCACGAAGTGCAGCTTCATCACCATGCGGAGGTTCTCGGGAACGTCGGCCAGGTCCTTTTCGTTGTCGGCGGGGATCATGACTTCCATGATGCCGGCGCGATGAGCGGCCAGCAGCTTTTCCTTCAAGCCGCCGATGGCCAGCACCTTGCCGCGCAAAGTGATCTCGCCGGTCATGGCGATGTCGCGCCGCACGGGAATCTTGCTCAGAGCGCTGGCAATCGCTGTCGCCATGGTAATGCCGGCCGACGGGCCATCCTTGGGGATGGCTCCCTCGGGCACGTGCACGTGGATGTCAACGTTGCGGTAGAAGTCGCGCTGCAGACCGAGTTGCTTCCAGCGCGAGCGCACATAAGTCATGGCCGCCTGCGCTGATTCCTGCATCACGTCGCCCAGCTTGCCGGTCAGCATCGGCTTGCCGCCCTTGCCTTCGACGGCGGAAACTTCGGTAGTCAGGATCGAGCCGCCAACTTCGGTCCAGGCCAGGCCGGTGACCAGGCCGATCTCACTGCGCTCGTGTACGGCCGAGTCGCGATACTTGATGACGCCGAGGTAATCGGAGACGTTATCTCCGGTCAGGCTTACGGAGAACTTGTCGCCGTCCTTGACCACCTTGCGCGCGACTTTGCGGCAGATGTTGCCGATTTCGCGCTCCAGGTTGCGCACCCCGGCTTCGCGGGTGTAATTGCGAATCACGCTGGTGAGCGCTTCATCGTTGAATTCGATGTTAGCTGGCGTCAGGCCGGTCTGCTCGCGCTGTTTGCGCACCAGATACTGCTTGGCGATCTCCACCTTCTCCGGCTCGGTGTAACCGTGCAGCCGCAGAACTTCCATGCGGTCCTGCAAGGCGGGAGGAATGGTGTGCAGCACGTTGGCGGTGGCGATGAAGAACACCTGCGACAGGTCGTATTCGACGTCGAGGTAATGGTCCACGAACATGAAGTTCTGCTCGGGATCGAGCACTTCCAGCAGCGCCGCCGAAGGATCGCCGCGGAAGTCCATGGACATCTTGTCCACTTCGTCGAGCATGAAGACCGGGTTCTTGGTGCCGGCCTTCTTCATCATCTGGATGATCTGGCCCGGCAGCGCGCCGATGTAGGTGCGGCGATGTCCGCGCACTTCGGCTTCATCGCGCACGCCGCCCAGCGACATGCGAACGAACTTGCGGCCGGTGGCGCGGGCGATGCTCATGCCCAGCGAGGTCTTGCCGACGCCCGGAGGTCCGACGAAGCACAGGATCGAGCCTTTGGGATTCTTGACCAGTTGGCGCACCGCGAGAAATTCAAGAATGCGCTCCTTGATTTTCTCCAGCCCGTAGTGATCTTCGTTCAGGACTTTCTCGGCAACTTCGATGTTGCGGATTTCCTTGGAGCGCTTCTTCCACGGCACCGCCAGTAGCCAGTCCAGGTAATTGCGCGAGACCGTGGATTCGGCTGACATCGGCGGCATGGCTTCCAGTTTCTTCAGCTCCTGCAGCGCCTTCTCGTGCACTTCTTTCGACATGCCGGCGGAGTCAATCTTCTTCTTCAGTTCGTCGAACTCACTCTTCTCGCCGCGGCCCAGTTCCTTCTGGATGGCCTTGATCTTTTCGTTGAGGTAATACTCTTTCTGCGCCCGCTCCATCTGCCGCTTCACCCGCGACTGGATGGTGCGGTCCATGTTGAGCTTTTCGATCTCCACGTCGAGCACGTCGCCGATGCGATTCAGACGGTCGCCGGGATCGAATATCTCCAGCAGTTCCTGCTTCTCCTCGATGGAGAGTTGCAGGTTGGCGGCGATGGTGTCAGTGAACTTGGCGGGATCGTCGTTGCGCACCGCCGCAATCATGGTTTCGTAGTTCAGCGACTGGCACAGCTTGACGTACTGCTCGAACAGCCCAGTGACGCGCTGCATCGCGGTTTCAATCTGCGGCGTCGGCTCGGCGGGATATTTGGCGGTGCGGACAGTGGCCTCGAAATAACCGTCGGTATCCACCACCTGCAGAATCTTGCCGCGCTCCAGGCCTTCGACCAGAACTTTGATATTGCCGTCGGGCAGCTTCAGGCTCTGCACGATGTTGACGATGGTCCCCACCTGGAAAATCTCATTGGGCTTGGGCTCGTCAATACTGGCGTCGTGCTGGGTGGCGAGAAAAATCTTTTTGTCAGCGGCCAGCGCCTCTTCCAGGGCGCGTACGCTGGACTCCCGGCCCACCACAAACGGAGTCATCATGTGCGGAAAAATGACGACATCACGAATCGGCATCATGGGGAGTTTCTTGGTTTCGAATTTCTCGCGCTGGTTCACCGCTACCGCCTTGTCATTCAGAGAGTCTGGGCCCTCTGCGAAGAACACCTGATTCGACTCGGACCGCCTTTGCCAGCGGCCCACTGTTAGGTTTACTCAAGGATAACACGCGAAACAAGCGGGAAAAACCTGTCTTCGGGGGTAACAGGTTGGCGCAAAATGCACCGTTTAACAATAATGTTCCCGCAAAAAAGACCGCACAAATAACAAGCTCGCAGCCGGCTTCTTCAGCCAACCGCGAGCTTCAATTTCCCGCGAACTTAGCCTGCCTTTTCCATCACCGGCAGCGTGAGGTTTCGCTTCTGCACCATCTCCAGCGTGACCTCGAAGTCCTTGACCCGCTTCTGGCTGGGCAAGGCGTACATCAGGTCGAGCATCAATTCTTCCAGAATCATGCGCAGGCCGCGCGCGCCGACTTTGCGTGACATGGCTTCGCGCGCCACCGCCCGCAACGCCTCTTCGGTGAAGCGCAGCTTGACGTTCTCGAACTCGAACAGGCGCTGATACTGCTTCACGATCGCGTTTTTGGGACGGGTCAGGATTTCCACCAGCGCGTCTTCGTCGAGGTCGTTCAAAACTCCCACCACCGGCAGGCGGCCGACGAATTCGGGAATCAGCCCAAACTTGATCAGGTCCTGCGGTTCCACTTGCGCCAGCAGTTGCGTGTCGCGCTTGTTGCTCTCGGTGAAGGCCGCTTCCTTGGCTTCATCGGTACGGAAGCCCATGGAGCGCTTGCCCAGCCGGCGGCCGATCGTGCGTTCCAGGCCGACAAACGCGCCGCCGCAAATGAACAAAATGTTGGTGGTATCAACCGGGGTGAATTCCTGGTGCGGATGCTTGCGGCCACCCTGCGGCGGAACGTTGGCCACCGTGCCTTCCAGAATCTTCAGCAGCGCCTGCTGCACGCCCTCGCCGGAGACGTCGCGGGTGATGGACGGGTTCTCGTCCTTGCGGCCGATCTTGTCCACTTCGTCAATGTAGATAATGCCGGTCTGCGCGCGGCTCACGTCGCCATCGGCTGCCTGCAACAGCTTGAGGATGATGTTCTCCACGTCCTCGCCGACATAGCCGGCCTCGGTGAGAGTGGTGGCGTCCACAATGGCAAAGGGCACATCCAGCATCTTGGCCAGGGTCTGCGCCAGCAGCGTCTTGCCGGTGCCGGTGGGACCAATCAGCATGATGTTGGATTTCGCCAGCTCCACTTCGCTGCCGCGCTGGCGATTCATATAGACGCGCTTGTAATGGTTGTAAACCGCGACCGCCAGCTTCTTCTTGGTGTTCATCTGCCCGATGACGTATTCGTCGAGGAAGGCCTTGACCTCAGCCGGCTTGGGCAGTTGGTTGGGCGTGGCCGAGGGCTGGGTCTCGGAACGATCGTCTTCCAGAATCGAATTACAGACCGCCACGCACTCGTCGCAGATATAGGCGCGCGGATAATCGGTGGGAGAGGAGATCAGCTTGGCGACAGCGTCTTGAGACTTGTGGCAAAACGAACAGCGCAACACTTCATCGGAACCGGTTCTGGTCCTCACACATACTCCTTATGCCAGGCTCGCGAACCTCGGGACATTTTCCCGTTTGCGCCACCCAAGGCATCCGCCTGAGTGGCTGTATTCACGCTGAGGCAATCCGCTGCAAATCTGGCCAGGGCGAATTTCCTCGAACCCTTATCAGTGCGCACGCACCGTGAGGTTATTCAAACACACTTCCCAGTTCCGCAGGCACCGACAGAGAAATATTGCATACAACTTTTGCACAAGCGCGGGAAATTTTTCCCGCTTCGCACTTCGGTAACAAGCTAGGGCCGACACCTTACTTATGCTTGAAAATGATGTCGTCGATAATGCCGTATTCCTTGCTCTGCTGAGCATTCATGATGAAATCGCGCTCGACGTCGCGCTCCACTTTTTCCAGTCGCTGCCCGGTGTGCTTGGCCAGCAACTGACTGGTGATTTCGCGCATGCGCAGGATTTCGCGAGCGTGGATATCGATGTCCGTTGCCTGTCCGGAAAGTCCCGACATCAGCGGCTGATGGATCAGGATGCGGGAAGTGGGCAGGGCAAAGCGCTTCTTGGGGGCACCGGCGGTCAGCAACAGGGCGGCCATGCTGGCCGCCTGGCCGATGCAGATGGTGGTCACGTCGGGACGGATGAACTGCATGGTGTCGTAAATCGCCATGCCCGCGGTGATCGAGCCGCCAGGAGAATTGATGTACAGGGAAATGTCCTTTTCCGGATCTTCGGCCTCCAGAAAAAGCATCTGGGCGATGATCAGGTTCGCGACATTGTCGTCAATAGGAGTGCCGAGAAAAACAATATTGTCCCGCAACAAGCGGGAATAAATGTCGTACGCCCGCTCACCACGGCTGGTCTGTTCGATGACCATGGGTACCAGCATCGGTTGATCTCCTTGTCGAAAGCGTGCTCTGGTTGGAGTGTCAAGTTTGGAAGTTTCGAGCCTCGAGTGGGTGCAGCCGACATCACTCACTCGAAACTAGCAACTGGAAACTTGAAACTGCATCTATGCGGACCTGCGATACAGAGTATCTAGAGTTTTTTCGGTGCGGATGCGATGCCGAATTCTATCCAGCCCCCCATCCTGGGTCAATCGAGCGCGCACCTGTTCCAGTGTCTGTTGCGACTGCTGCGCCAGGCCTTCCAGTTCCTTCTCGAACTCTTCGTCGCTGACCTCGATTTTCTCCGCCTCGGCAATCTGATCGAGGATCAAATCCGCCTTGACCTCGCGCAGGGCGGCGTCATGCTGTCCTGCGCGCAGGCGGTCGAAGTCCATCCGCTTCATGTCTTCGGTACGCATGCCCTGAGCGGCGAGCGCGCGCAGTCCGCGCTCCAGGCGCAGGTCAATTTGCTGATTGACCATGGACTGCGGCACCGGGAAGTCATTGCGGCTGACCAGTTGTTCCATGATCTGGTCTTTGCCACGGCGTTCGGCTTCGTGGGTTCGCTCCGCAGTCATGTTCTCGCGCAGGCGGGTCCGCAACTGGTCAACCGTGGTGAATTCGGCCCCAAGTTCTTTGGCGAATTCATCGTTCAGTTCCGGCAGGCTGCGGGTCTTGATTCCTTTTATGCTGACTTCGTATCCCATGGTCTTGCCGGCCAGACGCTTGTCGGCGAAGTCGTCGGCGTATTTCACTTCGAACTGCTTCTGCTCGCCGGCTTTGGCGCCGCGAAGGTTCTCGCTGAACTCCGGTATCGTATTCTGGCCGCCGATTTCGACCATCACCTCGTCCACTTCAACCGGCTTGGCTTCTGGCCCTTCCTCGCCCTTGGCGGTTCCCTTGAAGCTGACCACTGCGAAGTCGCCTTCGGCGAGCGCTCGATCTTCCTCCACCGCACTGTAGGTGGCCTGCTGCTGCCGCAGGTTCTCCAGCGCCTGCTCAACTTCTTCATCGCTGACCGTGGTGGGGAACTTCTCCGCGCGAACGTCGTCATAGGGGCCGATCTTGAAATCCGGCAGCACCTCGAACGACGCGGTGAACTTCAGCGGCTCGCCGTCGTGCAAATGCAGATCGGTAACTCGCGGTTGCGATACCGGCGCGAGGTTCTGTTTCTCCGCCTCTTCGCGGAAATAACGCGGCACCAGCGCTTCCACAACTTCGTTCTTGATGTCCTCGGCAAAGCGTTGCCGGACGATGGAAGCCGGAACCTTGCCCTGACGGAAGCCGGGGATGCGCGCCAGCTTCTGATAGCGCGTGATGACCTCGGTGGTTTCGCGGTTGACCACGTCGGCGGGGATCTCGATCACCAGTTCCCGGTGGCAGGGATTAGACTGTTCCGATGAATTTTGGCTGGGGATAGCTGTATCAGTTGTCAAAAGATCGCCTTCAAACCATGAATGTCGCGGAACCCTGATGGACCGGCTGAGGAACTCCAAGCAGGGCGGGCATGAGGACGCAGCAAGATTACGCTGCAGTCCGTAACGCCTGCTTTAAGTTTAGTGATTGGCGGAGGAGACGGTCAAACCCGGAGCAGCTTATTCGCCGCAGCCGTAGGCCGTGGAGGCCGAGTCTTGATCGGGGGAACTTGGCTTGGCCGGCGCGGGCGCGGCAGGAATGGGGTTTTGCAGGTTGACAGCTTTTAGTTGCTCCAGCTCCATTTGGGTTTTTTGCAGGCGGAGAATGACGCAACTCTTGACGTCAGGGGTCGGAGCGGAAGGCACGGAAAAACCGGCGTAGAACGCGACAATGTCGTTGCGCAAGGCTTCGTTGACGTTGGCGAAACGCTGATTAGCCAAGTCGTCGAGCAATCCTCGGTAGGTAACGTCGGCCAGCGGATACTCCCCGCGCTTGGTGGGCTTGCCGGTGTCCAGATCAATTTGCGGCATTTGCAGGGTCTTTCCGCGCTCCGCTTCCAGGGCGTGGGCATACTGCTCGACGGTCTGGTCAACGCTCTTGAAGTAGAGGTTCTCGGTCCTGGGTGTAGGCTCTTTAAAATCAATGGCGCGAAATGGTCCCACTTTGGGAACCAACTTAAAAATCCCCGCCATGATGTACGCCCCCGGGCCGGGCTTCTTGTACCCGGTGCCCCACGATTTCCGGTAGTCGGCTCTGGACAGGTGATACAGGAACTGGCGGCGGTTGAAATTGGGAATTTCCCGCTGCAGCTCCTTGCCCTTCACCAGAAGGGCCACCTTGGTCATCTCCGGCAAAATCTGGCTGACGCTGCGGCGGTAGGTGTTGATCGCCAGATCTTCGCGCGGCATGATGTCGGTCAGCTTCATGCGATAGGTGTCATAAAAAGCCCGCTCCAGCAGCGAGGTCGCGACTTCAAAGCCGATAAAGTTGTGGAAGTCGTCGGGCGCATAACGGCCCTTGGCAACCTGGAGCACATCGAAGCCGAATTCCACCCGCAGATGCGCCTTGTGATCTACGTCGTACGGAACCGAGGGCCGAACGCGCGCGCCAAGTTCTGGATATTCGAGGCCGACAGAGATGTTGATGTAGGGATGCCCGTTGATGTCCGCGATGTAATGCGACAGTGCGCCGATAGCGAAGGCGTATTCGTCCAAGTCCTGTGAATCGTTCAGCAACGCCTGCACGAAGTCGCCGGTGCGGACGTAATGCGTCAGATCGCTAAAGGTGTGATTGCCGAACGGGATAGTAGCCAATGTCCTGGATAACGCTGCCGCCGTAAGCGTAAGCGTGAGCTTTGGTCAGTTCCTCGGGTGTCGATTTGGGAAAGCGCGCCAGCAACAAAACGCGGATCTGCTGATTCCAGAGCAGGTCGATGATCTCCTCGTGGGTCAGGACCGAATAACCCTCGCAGTGAGGCGTTGCAATGACCACGAAAACCATCAGGATGGCGGCGAACAGCGCCGTTCTTGCGCGCAAGCCTTCCTTCAGCATGGCACTCCAGATACGGTTTACACTCGCCCAAGCAGCCACAGAATCAGCACGATCAGAAGAATGGTTCCTAAGCCACCGCTGGGGTAGTAGCCCCAACTGCGGCTGTAGGGCCATGAGGGGAAAGCTCCAACCGCCAACAGCAGGAGAATAATCAGCAGAATCACTAGCATGAGCAATGTCCTCTGAGAAAGGTCGTCACGCTGCAACCGAAGCGGCGCGACGTTACTTGGAAGCATTCCGGTTGTAAGAAAGATGCCTGCTTCGGAAACTCCTTTGCCCTGTGCTTCTTACTGGGACTCCAGAATCGTCGCTTGCGTCTCGCCCGCCGCCTGCGGCTACAATCACTGCAATGCCCTCGGCGCTGACGCTCCTCAATCGCGAAGTGATCCACTGCACGAAATGTCCCAGGCTGGTCCTGTATCGCGAGCAGATTGGGCGCGAGAAGCGTCGCGCCTATCGCGACTGTGACTACTGGGCCAAGCCCGTACCGGGTTTCGGAGACCCGCAGGCCCGGGTGGTGATTCTCGGACTGGCGCCGGGCGCGCATGGTTCGAATCGCACCGGCCGTCCCTTCACCGGGGACGCCTCGGGCAAATTCATGTATCCGATTCTGCACAAGGCGGGCTTCGCCTCGCAGGCGAACGCCGAGAGCCGCGGAGATGGCCTGAAGTTACTGGACTGTTACATAACGGCGGCTGTGCGCTGCGCTCCCCCCGACAACAAGCCGCTGCCTTCCGAGCTCGCCAACTGTGCGGGTTTTCTTGATCGGGAGCTGAAGCTGCTCCGAAACCTGAAGGTCGTGGTTGCGCTGGGAAAAATCGGCTTCGACGCTTACCTTGGTTATCTTCGGCGTAACCAGATAATTAGCAGCAAGGTGGGGTACACCTTCGGCCATGGTGTCCAATACCAAGTGCAGGGTGGCGTCGAGTTGCTGGCGTCCTATCATCCGTCGAACCAGAATACGGCGACCGGCAAGTTGACGGCAGTCATGTTCGAGCAGATTTTTCAGAAGGCGAAAAAGCTAGCAGGCTCCGTCGCATAGGGTAGTAATTCCTGTTGACATTACCCCGAGTGGGATGTCAACATCGCTGGCAATTTGGGAACTGCCTTTGCGGCATTCCCATTTCGACACCTAGGTGCAGCGGCTCGGCTGTGTGGAAGTGGTTAGGAACTATGTTGCAATCTTTTGCATGCGGAGCCGAAAACCTTCCTATTTTGTGAGTAATCGCGCGGCTGTCTGATTGCATCTATCTTAGCGGATTTATTTGTTTACGCTTTACTGGCCAAGGCTTTTTGAACTTCCTGGAGATGGGGAGTTCGAGATTGTCGCTCACTACGTCGCGCATTAGGGTTTGCCCAGTTCCCGAATACCGTCCAAGTGACCTCAGCCAGTGGGGCTCTGTTGTGAAGAAACAGGTGCTTTGCTGATCTCTCCATCGCGCCATGCGGAGAGCATACCAACTGTGGGAGGTCTCCAGGCCTGATTTGGCCGTTGGAGTGACTATGCGGAAGCTCTGTCTTTTCCTTGGACTCTTGTTCGCAGCCGTTTCGGCATTTGCCGGTCCCCAACCTGGCCCAACAGCGCGCTACCTGCCCAACGTGGAATTTCTGGGCTGGAGCGGGGGAGACTGGACCAACGGGTATCCCTACTATCTGACCTATCGTACCGGCGTTGTGACTGCGGTCATGTGCGACGATTACGCGCACAGCGGCCAGTACGGTGACATATACAACGCCATTATTACCAACCTGGGCACGGGTAACCTGAGCAATGTCCGGTTCAACCAGTTGCCCGACGCGTTGACGCTTTATCGCGAGGCCGGCTGGCTTCTGCTGGAAACGCTGGCCAACCCGCAGGACGAGTGGAAGGACATCAACTACGCGGTCTGGCACATCTTTGACAGTGCCTCGCCGATCGACTCGGATCAGATGGTGTGGCTCGACAAGGCGATCGCAGAAGCCAATAGCGGCTTCATGGGCGTGAACTTCAATCAAGTATCCATCATCACTCCAGTTAACCAGTACGGCGACGACAGCACCATCCAGGAATTCATGTTCCTGAACGATTCCACGCCGCCTCCAGGAGGCAGCCAGTCGGGGGGGACGACTCCTGAGCCGTCCACCTACCTGATGGTAGGCACGGGCGCTCTCGGTCTGTGGAAAACCAGGAAGTACTTCCTGTAACTGACGCGTTTCCCTCTCCTTCCGAGATCCAATTTCCGGTGGCAAGTTCGCTTGCCACCGGAAGCGTTTCCAGACATAATTGATCGTGCACCCCAACGCACTCCACCCTGAGCGCGCTTTGAAAATCGCGCAGAGGGCTCCCTCAAAAAACGGGAGAGCGGAGTACCCTTTCCGGTCGCACAATCCCACAACTCAGAGGCATGGATGGCGGCGAAGTATATCTTTGTGACCGGCGGAGTGGTGTCTTCTCTAGGCAAGGGCCTGGCTGCGGCTTCCATCGGATGCCTGATGGAATGCCGTGGGCTGAAGGTCACGCTGCAGAAGTTTGACCCCTACCTGAACGTTGACCCCGGCACCATGTCGCCATTCCAGCATGGCGAAGTCTTTGTCACCGACGACGGCGCCGAAACCGATCTCGACCTCGGGCACTACGAGCGCTTCACTCACAGCAAGCTGTCCCGCGACAATAACTGGACCACCGGCCGCATCTACGAAACCATCATCGCCAAGGAGCGTCGCGGCGATTATCTCGGCAAAACTGTCCAGGTCATTCCTCACGTGACCAACGAGATCAAAAGCGCCATGAAGAAGGTGGCGCAGGACGTGGACCTGGCCATCATCGAGATTGGCGGAACGGTCGGAGACATCGAGTCGCTGCCCTTCATCGAAGCCATCCGGCAGATGCGCCAGGAATTGGGACGCGAGAACACTCTGTTCGTGCACGTGACCCTGGTGCCGTTTATCGCCGCCGCCGGCGAGTTGAAGACCAAGCCCACACAGCATTCGGTTAAAGAACTGCTAAGCGTCGGAATTCAGCCTGACATTCTGCTCTGCCGCACCGACCGCTTCCTCTCCAAAGACCTCAAGTCGAAGATCGCACTCTTCTGCAACGTCGAGAACGAAGCCGTGATTACCGCCAAGGATGTGGCTTCGATCTACGAAGTGCCGCTGGTATTCGCTCAGCGAAGCAAGTGGACAAATTGGCGCTGCGCTACCTACGCATCGAGACCAAGGAACCCGATCTCAGCCATTGGGAGGAACTCGTCCATCGGGTTTACAACCCCAAGGACGAGGTCACAATCGGCATCGTCGGCAAGTACGTCGAATACGAAGACTCCTACAAGTCGCTGAAGGAAGCCCTTGTCCATGGCGCACTGGCCCACAACCTGAAGCTCAAAGTGAACTGGATTGAAGCCGAAGGGCCTGGAGCAGAAGGACCAGAGCGTACAGTCGCAACTGGAGCATGTTGACGGCATTCTGGTGCCGGGCGGCTTTGGCAAGCGCGGCATCGAAGGCATGCTGAAGGGCATTCAGTATGCCCGCGAAAACAAGGTTCCCTACTTCGGAATCTGTCTGGGCATGCAGACGGCCTGCATCGAGTTTGCGCGCAACGTATGCGGGCTGGAGGAGGCGAATTCCAGCGAATTCGATCCCGCCACCCCGCATCGGGTGATCTACAAGCTGCGGGAGTTACGCGGAGTGGAGGAACTGGGCGGAACCATGCGACTGGGCGCATGGACCTGCAAGCTGGAGCCGGGTTCGTTGGCCCAGGAGGCTTACGGCGCTACCGAGATTAACGAGCGGCACCGCCATCGCTACGAGTTCAATCGCGAGTACGAAAGCGCTCTTACCGCCGGCGGCCTGAAAATCAGCGGCGCAACCCCGGACGGCACCTACGTTGAAATCGTGGAGATTCCGGGCCACCCCTATTTCCTGGGCTGCCAGTTCCATCCCGAGTTCAAATCGAAGCCGCTCGAGCCGCATCCGCTGTTCTCGGCTTTTGTGAAGGCGGCGTACGAAAACCGGGTGCGGCCGCAGCCATAGCCACGACGAGATCACGGCTGAGTTGTTCCTGCGTCCGGAAAAGGTCAAGCACGCGAACTAGGCGGATTCCAACTTCTCACTCTCGGAGACGAACAGGTCCCAAGGAAAGGTATTGTCGGTTTTGTAGACGCGGGAAGTAGGTGGGAGCGTCGAAAACGGTGCCAGCAATGCCCGGATTTTGGGAAAGCCTTGCTCCTCATAGTTGAGGAGGGAATCCCGATTTTTCCAGAAGGTGATGATCAGGACGCGATCGGGTTCGCGATCGTCCTGCAAAATTAGCAACTCTCCGGGGGATGCCGATTGCCGCACCAGGGGGATGATTTCCCGTTGTGCCAGTTGGATCAGTTCAGCTTTCTTTTCTAACCTCACGTTGAACGACAGCGTACGTACAAAAACCAATTGCAACTCCTGCGACCGATGAAAATTGAGAGAGGTAGACACCAGGCTCTGTACATCCAGTGTATGCGATATTTTTTGCACTGAATAGGCGCGGGCCCGCATAGCCAGCGCCATGATGCGCTATGCTTTGATCACTGCATGAACGATCCCTTCCAGATTGGCAATGTCAAAGTCGGCGGTGGCGAGTTGTTTCTCATCGCCGGGCCGTGCGTGATTGAGAGCGAATCTCATGCCCTCAAGATGGCGGAAGCGGTGGCCACCATCGCGCAGGAAAAAGCCATCTCCTGCATCTTCAAAGCCTCGTACGACAAGGCGAATCGGACTTCCATTCGCAGCTTTCGCGGACCGGGACTTGCCGAGGGCCTTCGCATTCTGCGCCGAGTGCAGGAAGCGGTAAAGCTGCCGGTGCTGACTGACGTCCACGAAGCCGCCGACGTGGCCCGCGTTGCTGAGGTCGTGGACGTGGTGCAGATCCCGGCGTTCCTGTGCCGTCAGACTGACCTGCTGATCGCCGCAGGGAAGAGCGGCCGGGCGGTGAACGTCAAGAAAGGGCAGTTTGTTTCGCCGTGGGACATGCGGCATGCAGTAGAGAAAGTGCGCGACGCCGGCGGCGAGCGCGTTTTTCTAACCGAGCGCGGCGCGAGCTTTGGCTACAACAATCTGGTCGTGGATATGCGCTCACTGGCCATCATGCGCCAGTTTGCGCCCGTGGTTTTTGACGGCACCCACTCAGTGCAATTGCCGTCGGCAGGAACGTCCGAGGCAGGCAACGGAGTGCAAAGCGGCGGTCAGCCGGAATTCATTCCGCTGTTGACTCGTGCCGCGGTGGCGGCTGGAGTGGATGGCATTTTTCTGGAAGTGCACGACAATCCCTCGCAGGCGAAATCCGACGGCGCCAACGCGTTAGACCTGAAAAATTTGCCGTCGCTGCTCGATCAACTCATCGCCATCCAGAAAACCCTGACCTAGCAGCAACCCGATCGGCGTTCGTTGCAGAACGGTTCTATGACTCTGTTGCCGCGTAGTGAGCGTCGGCCCGAAGCTGGCCGATTTTGGCGGTCAAACTTCAATGCAGGATCAGACGTTTAACTGGCTGAAATCACCCCTTTAGCCGTAAAATATTGGGAGTTCCCCGGCTGCTGGATATCCTCTTGGTTGGCTCCCAGTTGACCGCAATACCAGCTCCCTTTAGCTGATGTGGTTGTAGCCGCGAGAGCACGTTCTATTTACAAGGAGCTTTGCTTTGTCGAAAAAGCGCTACCTGTTTACCTCCGAGTCGGTGACCGAGGGTCACCCGGATAAGATTGCCGACCAGATTTCCGATGCCATTCTGGATGCATGCCTCAAAGAAGATCCCTACAGCCGTGTGGCCTGCGAGACCCTGACCGCGACCGGTCTGGTGGTCATCGCCGGCGAGATTACCACCAAGGCTTACGTTGATTTCCAGTCGCTGGTGCGCGGCGTGGTCGCCTCCATCGGCTATGACAACGCGCTGTACGGTTTCGATTCCAATACCTGCGCGGTCATCTCCAGCATCAACAAGCAGTCCGGCGACATCGCCATGGGCGTGGATACCGGCGGCGCCGGCGACCAGGGCATGATGTTCGGCTATGCCACCAACGAAAACGCCGACTACATGCCGACGCCGATCTTCCTGGCGCACAAGCTCTGCCAGCGGCTGACCGAAGTCCGCAAGAACGGCACCCTTCCTTACCTCCGGCCCGACGGCAAATCCCAGGTCACCGTGGAATATGACGAGAACCACAAGCCGGTGCGCATTGACGCCGTGGTCATCTCCAGCCAGCACTCGGAGACGGTTTCCACCGAGGAGCTGCGCGCCGACATCCTGAAGCATGTCATCCAGGCCGGTCTGCCCGCCGAGATGCTGGATGAGGACACCAAGTACCACATCAATCCCACCGGGCGCTTCGTTATCGGCGGCCCCATGGGCGACACCGGACTGACCGGCCGCAAGATTATCGTGGACACCTACGGCGGCATGGGTCGTCACGGCGGCGGCGCCTTCAGCGGCAAGGACCCGACGAAGGTTGACCGCTCGGCTTGCTACATGGCGCGCTACATCGCCAAGAATATCGTGGCCGCTGGACTGGCCGATCGCTGCGAAGTGCAGTTGGCGTATGCCATCGGCGTTGCTGATCCGGTCAGCGTGCTGGTCGATACCTTCGGCACTGCGAAAATTGACGAAGCCAAGATTGCCGAGCTGGTGCGCTCCAACTTCAAGCTGACTCCCAAGGGCATCATGGAGTCGCTGAACCTGCGACGCCCCATTTACCGCAAGACCGCGGCGTACGGCCACTTCGGACGCAATGATGCCGACTTCACCTGGGAAGCGACGAACAAGGCGGCAGCGCTGCGCGAGCAGGCTGGCCTGGCCGGCGCAACCGAGCAGAAGACGGCCAAGGCAGCGAAGTAGTTCCGATCAGACGGGGCGTGCCGGCGCCGCCCCATTTCCGTTTCAAGTTTCGCTAGTTTTCAATTTCGGCGCGAAAGACTGCTGTCGAGGGCGACGAGTTCGAAATTCAAAACTGGAAACTTGAAACTTCCGACAGGAGATTATGTCCACTACCACCACCCGCGTTGCCGGCGATATCGCCAATCTGGCGCTTGCCGATATGGGCAAGAAGCGCATTGACTGGGCCAACCAGTCCATGAAGGTCTTGCAGATCATCCGCAAGGACTTCATCAAGAATCAGCCGCTGAAGGGCATCCGCATCTCGGCCTGCCTGCACGTGACGGCCGAGACCGCCAACCTGGCCATCACCTTGCGCGATGGCGGCGCCGACGTCGTGCTCTGCGCCTCCAATCCGCTCTCTACCCAGGATGACGTTGCCGCCTGCCTGGTGCGCGATTACAACATCCCGGTGTTCGCCATCAAGGGCGAGGACAACGACACCTATTACCAGCACATCATGTCGGCGCTGGATCACAAGCCGCAGATCACCATGGACGACGGCGCGGATCTCGTCACGATCGCGCTGACCAAACGCACCGATGTGCTCGACGGCGTGATCGCCGGCACGGAAGAGACCACCACCGGCATCATCCGCCTGCGCGCCATGGCGAAGCAGGGCGTGCTGAAGTACCCCATCATTGCCGTGAACGACGCCGACACCAAGCACCTGTTCGACAATCGCTACGGCACCGGGCAGTCCACCATTGACGGCATCGTGCGCGCCACCAATTTCCTGCTGGCGGGCTCGAAGTTCGTGGTTGCCGGCTACGGTTGGTGCGGCCGCGGACTCGCCAGTCGCGCTCGCGGCCTGGGCGCCGAAGTCATCGTCACCGAAATTGATCCCACCAAGGCGATCGAAGCGGTGATGGACGGCTATCGGGTGATGAGCATGGAGGAAGCCGCCAAAATCGGCGACGTCTTCTGCACCGTCACCGGCAACAAGAGCGTGCTGCGCAAGGAGCACTTCGAAGCGATGAAGGACGGAGCTATCGTCTCCAACTCCGGTCACTTCAACGTGGAGATTGATATCCCGGCGCTGGAAAAGATGTCCTCGTCCAAGCGCACTACTCGCAGCTTTGTCGAGGAGTACTCGATGAAGGACGGCCGCAAGGTCAACCTGCTGGGCGAAGGCCGCCTCATCAATCTGGCGTCGGCGGAAGGCCATCCGGCGTCGGTGATGGACATGAGCTTTGCCGATCAGGCGCTGTCGGTCGAGTACCTCGTGAAGAACCACTCCACGCTGGAGAAAAAGGTGTACGTGGTTCCGGAAGATCTCGATAAGCGCGTGGCCAAGCTCAAGCTGGAATCCATGGGCATCAAGATTGATCGCCTGACGCCGGAGCAGGAAGAGTACCTGGCGAGCTGGAACGAAGGAACGTAAAACCGTTGTCAGCTATCAGCCGTCAGCTATCAGATGGATACGGCGGCTGTGCAGATTTGAAAGGGCACGGCTTCAGCCGTGCCGAAAGAGCGTATTTGCTCTCGGGGCTTTGGCCCCGGAGCAAAGGGCGGCAGCGATGCCGCCCTTTGCATTTCGTACAGATCGGATAGAGCTGAGCGTCACGCCGGCGTCAACTGCGGCCAATCGAACATTTCGAGGGTCTTCATTCGACGGCTGATGGCTGAGAGCTGACAGCCGACCCTCCGCAACTTGCGAAGGCCATCACGACCGCAAAGCCGGACACACCCATCACCAGCCAGACGCAGCGTGGCCAGCCTCCGCTCAGCCAGGCCCAGCCGGTCACAATCGCTCCCAAACCGCCGCCGATGTAATACAGCGTGACGTAAAGGCCTGCTGCGGACGAACGCGCTTTTCCGGCGACGATGCCGGTCTGCACCGTTCCCACCGCCTGGTAGATGAACACGCCCGACGAGGCCAGCGCCAGTCCCGCGATGATGACCCACAGCGGATGCATCAGAGTGAGCAGCAAGCCCAGCAAGGTAAACGCCAGGCCGATGGACGAGGTAGTCCGCACGCCATAGCGGTCCAGCCAGCGGCCGGACATCGGCGTCACGATCAGCCCCAGCAGGTAAACCAGGAACACGCTGCCCAGTTGCTGGGAGTTGAGGCGGTATGGCGGATCGGCCAGGTAGAAGTTGGCGTAGGTGAAGGTGCCCACCAGGCAGAACAGCGCGGCGAAGCCCATGCCGAAGACGGCCAGCAGCCGGGGATTGCGCAAATGCTCCAGGCCTTCGGTGATGGAATGCGAAACGCTGGTGGCTCGGACAAAATTCTTCGCCTGCGGCAGGAAGCGCTGCACCAGGATGGCTCCCACCAAGTTGACGACGCCGATGGTGATGAAGGTCTCGCGCCAGGCGAAATTGTGCGCCACAATGCCGGCGATGAATCGTCCCAGAAAGCCGCCCAGCACCGTTCCCGAGATATAGGACGACATGGCGCGTCCGACGTAACGCCGCGGGAACTCCTCGTTGATGTAGGCCATGATGACCACGATGACGCCAGGGACGAACACCCCCTGCATGAATCGCCAGAAGATCAGTTGGTGCAAGGTGTGGGCCGTGGCCGCCAGCAGCGTCGGGACGGTGATGGCATAGAGGGAGGGAACGATCACCTTCTTGCGCCCGATGGATTCGGCCAGCAAGCCGGTCACGGGCGCGCACAGCGCCATCGCCAGGATGGTGGCGCTCACCGTCAAGCTGACGGCAATCGCGGAAGCGCCGAAGACCTGCTGCAGGTAGGGAAGCAGCGGCTGCGTGTCATAGACATTTAGGAAGGTACACATGCCGGCGAGCATGCAGGCGAAGATGGCGGCGCGGGGAGGGACGGTCGAGCTTCCGTTAGGAGAAGGCTGCTCCTCGATCAAGCGCGAAGCAGATTTCGACGAGGGCAGGTTGCGAGAGTAGGTCATGCGATACGGCTGCAATCAAAGCAAGGATTATATGAGACTGACCGGAGTATGCCTTGTGACGGTTACAACAGCACCACGGTGATGCCGCGGTTGCCGCGGCCCAGGTCGGTATCGGCCTTCAGTTCGGGAAACTCCTTCAGCAGCTTCCAGGCGCGTTCATCGCTGGTGCGCCAGTTCTCGCCATAAATACATTCGCGAATATCGCCTGCAGTCACCATCTGCCGCAAGGTAGATTGCAGCGCGATGCGCAGATCGCCGCCAACGCCGGTGGAACCGTAGCCATGGATGATTTTCAGGACCTTGATGTGTCTTTGTCGAGCCACTTGTATCTGGGTCGTCAGGCGAGATCGTGCCTCTTCCACGCTGGGCATACCGTCTTTGAGATTGACGACTGCGATGCTGCCAGACATTAGGGTCGGCCTCTCGCAAAGTGCCGGCGTCGCACGCTGCGCCTCCGAACACGATATTATCTCTAGCTTGGCGATGCGATGAAACAAATTGCTGCATGGGCGTTGGAGACAGCAAAGGTGCGCGGCGCGACGCTGGCGGAGGCTCGCATCGTGGACGAGCGCACTCGCTCGCTGGCCACCAAGAACGGCAAGATCGCCGGCGCGTCCGATTCCGAATCGCTGGGTCTGGGCATTCGGGTTGTGGCCAACGGAGCTTTTGGTTTTGCCGCCACCGACGACTTTTCGCGGGAATCCGTGGAACGCTGCGCCGCCCAGGCGGTCGAGATCGCAAGAGCATCAGCAACCGTCAAATCAGGGGAATTGCAACTGGTTCCCGAGCCTCCCGCTCACGCCGAATGGGCATCGGAGTGTCGCATTGACCCGTTCGCCATATCCATTGAACAGAACCTCGAACTGCTGTTTGCCATTGACCGCGAATTACGGCGGGTGGAGGGCGTGACGCTCGCGGAAGCGAGTTTGAATTTCCGGCGATACGAGCAGTGGTTCTTCTCGTCGGAAGGTGCCGATATCCATCAGACCAGCATCACCAGCGGCGCCGGGTACGCGGCTTACAGTTTTCGCGGCAACGAAATCCAGAAGCGCTCCTATCCCAACTCCTACGGCGGACAGTTCCAGAACAAGGGTTACGAACTGATCGAGGAGCTGAAGCTACTCGACCATGCCGGCGAGATTGCCGAGCAGGCGGTGGCGCTGCATTCGGCCGAACAATGTCCGGAAGGGAAGCTTGACCTGCTTCTCGACTCGTCGCAGCTTGCTTTGCAAATTCACGAATCGGTTGGGCATCCCATCGAGCTCGACCGTGTGTTGGGGATGGAAGCCAATTTCGCCGGGACGTCGTTCCTCACGCTCGACAAGTTGAACACGCTTCGCTACGGCAGCGATTTGGTGAACGTAGTGGCCGACGCGACCGAGGCGCATGGCCCCGGGCTGGGAACATTCGCCTACGACGACGAGGGCGTAGCGGCGCAGTGCACGCCCATCATCACCAATGGTCTCTTTACCGGCTACCTGAGCTCGCGCGACACCGCTCACGCCATCGGCGCCCCCCGCAGCGGAGGCTGTTTGCGCGCCGAAGGGTGGAATCGGTTGCCGATTGTGCGCATGACCAACGTCAGCATTCTGCCGGGCGAGACGCCGCTATCGCTGGAGCAGCTTATCGCCGCCACCGACAATGGTGTGCTGATGGAGACCAACCGCTCATGGTCGATTGACGACAAGCGGTACAACTTCCAATTCGGCTGCGAGATCGGCTGGGAAATTAAAGACGGCAAGCGCGGCCGCATGCTCAAGAATCCCTCCTACTCCGGTATTACTACCGATTTCTGGAATGCCATGGACCGCATCTGCTCGCGCGATGAGTGGACGCTGTGGGGCACACCAAACTGCGGCAAGGGACAGCCGCAGCAGGTAATGGGGACGGGACATGGCGCAGCGCCCGCGCGCTTCCGCAACATCAGCGTGGGAAGTGCGTACAAGGGGAACGAATAACGTGCTTACCCGGGAGCGGGCTTCCGATATTTTCGATACGTTGCGACGCCATACCGCGGCTGACGAACTCGAACTCCTGGTCGCGCACACCAGCAGCGCACTGACGCGCTTCGCCAATAACACCATCCATCAGAATGTCGCAGAAAACGATTTGAATATTTCGGTACGGGTGTCGTTTGGCGGACGGACGGCTCGCGCAACTACTAACAAGCAGGACGAGGAAAGCCTGTGTCGGGTGGTACGTTCAGCGGAAGCCCTGGCGAGCGTTCAGGAGGAAGATCCGGACTTTTTGCCGATGCCGACGCCGGTCGAGGTGGCCGCGAACGAGCGCGAGCATGCGGCGGCGCCCTCGCGATACTTCGAAGCGACGGCTCGCATGGATCCCGGGGAACGCAGCCGGGAAGTGGGCAGCATGGTGGACGTCGCCAAGCGCCACGGTTTAACGGCTGCGGGGATTTACTCGTCGTCGCATATCCGCGAAGGCATTTTCAACTCGCGAGGCGTCGCCGACTGGTACGAGCAGAGTCTGGCGGAAGCGTCGGTGACGATGATCGACCAGAATTCATCGGGATGGCAGAAGGCGAATTCGCCAGACGCACGCAACTTCGATGCGCAAGCGCTTGCCGAAATTGCCGCCGAGAAAGCAGTACAGTCGCGTGATCCTCTCGACCTGGAGCCGGGAAAATACACGGTCATCCTCGAACCGGCTGCAGTGCTGGACATGGTGGGGTTCATGTTTTGGGACTTCGGAGGAACCGCCCTGCTGGAGCAGCGTTCCTTCCTGAATGATCGGCTGGGCCGGCAGATTTTCGGGGACAACATCACCATCTGGGACGACGTCTATCATCCGCTGCAAACTGGCGCCGCTTTCGATGGCGAGGGCATGAAGCGGAACCGGCTGAAGCTGGTGGAGAACGGATCTGTGCGGGAGTTGGCCTATTCGCGTTCGGCTGCGGCGCGGCTGGGCAACTCCGATGCCGTGGTAACGCTGGCCCCGGTGCGTCCCAGCGGGCATGGGTTTCCGCTTCCCAATGAAGTGGGCGAAGCGCCCATGAACATTGTGTTCGGAGTGACGTCAGGAGAGACCAAAACAGTTGACCAGATGATAACGGAAACCGAACACGGCATATTGGTTACCCGCCTCTGGTATATCCGCGAAGTGGACCCCTACGAGAAGATCTTGACCGGAATGACGCGCGACGGAACGTTCCTGGTGCAGAACGGTAGGGTACTGCGTGGTGTCCGTAACTTCCGCTTTAACGAGAGCCTGCTACGCATGTTGCAACACGTAGATGCGATGGGAGAACCGCAGCGAGCCAGCGGCGAGGAGTCGTTTGACATGGTGGTGCCGCCAATGCGCGTCGGGGAGTTTAACTTTACAGAAACCACCAAATTCTAAGGCAGAAGTAACCGCGGAAAGTCAAGCTCGCTTCGGGATGTTACCACGCTGACATTAGTCTTTTAACACTACAGAAACAAACGGCTTAGGGAGTTCTTCATTTCGTTGCTGCTCTCTAGAGCCGATTACTTGGTTACCATTGGGTGGTTACCTTTGTAACGTGGGCTTCTAAGATCCAATCAAAATTGTTCATCCGACTCGTTGGAGTTGATGGTACCTTAGTAACCAATGTAAGGGTTGTAACTTGCAGTATGCGGTAGTCACTTCGTCTATGAGTACTGGCCAACAGCTCGACCTACGCAATTCGACTCGGTTTCCCCTGCATCTTCAGGTAACTCTGAAGACACCCTCAGAGGAATACCGCGCGAAGACCACCGACATTTCTGCCGGTGGAATTCTCTTTCACACTGAAATTGAAATTGCTGTGGGTTCATTGGTGGAATTCACCATCGAGATGCCAGGCGATGTCCTGGGTACCGATCATCCGGTTTGGGTGAAGTGCCAGGGACGCGTAGTGCGGTGTAGTCCAGACTCTGCAGGACGCAGCGTGGCGGTGGTTATTGATGAGTACCACTTCGAACGGATATAAGTATTCGAGCTGGACGAGCCGACAGGCCAGTCGGAACGCGGGAATGGGTGATAATAGCTCTCCCGCTTCGCTGCCTCGCCACGATTCCGTGGACGAGCAGCCCCGGCCCATCCGAATCATTCTGGCCGACTCTGAAGCCATCTTTCGCGTGGGCATGGGGAAGATTTTTGCCCTCGAGAACGATCTCCAGGTCGTAGCCCAAACCGACAATCTGGCCCAGACCCTGAACGTCGTGTCCTCGACCGAGTCCGATGTGATTCTCTTTGAAGTCGGGCTCTCGCCTACGCCGGCAGAGGCCGTCAGCGAAGTCGCGCGACGCGCGTTGCCGGGAGCGAAGATCATCCTGGTCACGCAGCGGCCGGGGGAGCAGGAGACGGTGGACTATCTGCGCCGTGGTGTGCGCGGTATTTTGACGCGCTCGGTCTCACCCGACCTGCTGGTGCGCTGCGTCCGCAAGGTAGCTGCCGGAGAAACCTGGCTCGACAAGCAGGGAGTGAACTGGGTGATCGAGGCCTATCGCACCCAGGCCTTGCAGGGGAATGCGCCCAAGCAGCAACTGCGGCTCAGCGACAAGGAAATGCTGATCATCAGCGGCGTGACCCAGGGCCTCAAGAACAAGGACATCGCCCGCGAAGTTGGCACGACGGAGCAGGTCGTCAAGAATTACCTGCGCAAGATCTACGACAAGCTTCAGGTCGCCGATCGCCTTGAACTGGCTCTGTACAGCATGCATCACCGGCTGCTGGACGGGTTCGTTCCACCGATGAGTCAGGCGGCCGCAGCGGCGGCAGCGCAAAGCGACTCCGAGCCGGTTGCCAGTGATGCCGCTTGGACGTCGCCGGCTGAACCGGCATCGCCGCCTGCGGCGCAGGCTGCAAAGGCCAACTCCGACAGCAACGAAAATTAATTCGGCATCGGCCTCCGGCGAAGCTCGTTTTTCCGGTGGCCTTCCTCTGTTTGTGGGTTCTCCCGCCTTGCGGTACTGTATTCGGTTGCATTCCCTGAGAGGACATCCATGCCTTCATCGCGAACTGTGAGTCGATCGCTGCGCCACTTGTCACTTCTTGTTGTTTGTTGCTTTGCCACCACGGCTGTGCTGGCGCAGGCGGAGGCGGGCTTGAGCCCGGAGCTGCGCGCGCAGGTCGACGAGATTGCGCACAAGGTTCTGGCGAGCACGGGCGTGCCCAGCGCATCGCTGGCGATCGTGAAGGACGGCAAGATCGCCTATGTGCAGGCTTACGGTAATGCGCATCTGGATCCGCCAACTCCTGCCACTACCGCCATGCGCTACAGCATTGGCTCAATTAGTAAGCAATTCACCGCGGCAGCCATCCTCATGCTGGTCGAGCAGGGCAAGCTCTCGCTCGACGATCCGGTTTCAAAGTATGCGCCTGGTCTGACGCGCGGCCATGAGGTCACCATCCGGCAGTTGCTGTCTCATACCTCCGGCTATCAGGACTTCTGGCCACAGGATTACGTTCCGCCGCTGATGCTGCAACCGATCTCCGCTGAAGGGATCATGGATCGCTGGGCGAAGAAGCCGCTGGACTTCGATCCCGGCACCAAGTGGCAGTACAGCAATACGAATTTTGTCATTGCCGGCGTGATTGTTGAGAAGGTTAGCGGCACCCCGTTGCTCCAGCTTTTGGGTACGCGCGTCTTCACGCCGCTGGGGATGAAGAGCGTGGCCGACACCAACGAGAACAAGCTGCCGCCGACCGATCCTTCCGGCTATTTGCGCTACGCTCTTGGGCCGCTGCGCCCCGCGCCGAAAGAGGGGCGGGGTTGGATGTTCGCTGCCGGCGAGCTGGCCATGACAGCGGAGGACCTGGCGAAGTGGGACATTTCAGTGATCGACCAGACGGTCCTGAAACCGTCCTCGTATGCCGAGATGGAGAAGGAAGTTCTGCTGAAGGATGGGTCTGGAAGCGGATACGGGCTGGGAATCGACGTGCGGCGCAGGGTGGGCATCGTGTGCTCGAACACGGCGGGGAAGTGTCCGGGTTCACCGCCGAAAACGCAATCCTTCCCGACGACCGGATGGCCATTGTGGTGTTGACCAACCAGGATGCCGCAGAAGCGGCTGGGGACATTGCTAACCAGGTGCGCGACAGTATTGCTGAAGGCTGACAATCCTAGCGACGCCAACGAAAATCAGAAGATCCGCAAAGTGTATGACGGCCTGCAGCAGGGGAAGATTGATCGCTCCCTCTTCACCGATAACGGGAACTTCTACTTCTCCGACCAGGCGCTGAAAGATTTCGCCGCCGGCCTGGGTCCGCTGGGTGTGCCCCAGGCGTTCAGCCAGCTAGGGTCATCGTTGCGGGGTGGTATGACCGAGCGCACCTATCAGGTGAAATACCAAGGCAAAGACCTGCTCATCATCATTTACGAAATGCCGGACGGCAAGATTGAGCAATACATGATTGCGGAAAGATGAGCTTCGCTCGAATGCGGTTAGGGACTACAATTGGTACGATCCATCCATAAGAATAGAGCGCCCGGTATGGCTGGACTTGTGTTTACTTGCTGGACTTCGTGAGGCGATATGAAAGGCGATGCCAAGGTAATTGTGTTTTTGAATGATGCACTTAAGGCGGAGTTGACCGCCATCAACCAGTATTTTCTGCACGCCGAGATGTGCGAGAACTGGGGCTACGAGCGGCTGGCCAAGCTGATCAAGAAGGAGTCGATCGAGGAAATGGCCCATGCCGAGAAGCTGATGGAGCGCATTCTCTATCTCGATGGAACTCCCAACATGAGCGACTACTTCAAGATCAATATCGGTTCGACCGTGGAAGCGCAGTTCAAGAACGATCTCGCGCTGGAGTACGATGCGGTCAAACGGCTGAACGACGGCATCAAGCTCTGCGCCACGCAGGGCGATAACGGCTCCGCGACCTGGCGCGAGAAAATCCTGGACGACGAAGAGCACCACGTCGACTGGCTGGAAGCCCAACTCCACGCCATGGAGGAGATGGGCATCGCCAATTATCTGGCGCTGCAACTCATAGAAAGTAGACTGACGACTACGTGGCGGCTCGGCCGCCGCTCTTCGTCCAATGCCACGATAACCACAATACGTTACAATGAGAGATGCGCCGCCCAGCGGCGTTATGATCGCATCAGCCGGAGAGATGGCCGAGTGGCTGAAGGCGCACGCTTGGAAAGCGTGTATACTGGAAAGGGTATCGAGGGTTCGAATCCCTGTCTCTCCGCCATAACCTCTTGCTGTCTCCCATGCTTATGTAAGTTAATGCAGACAAATGACTTACCTATCCCCGACAATTTGACCACCGTGTGGCCTCTTTGCATGATTCCGGGCAGGGTTCCGGGACAATCGCATGGCTAAAATCGAGAAGGCTGTACGCCTGATGAAGGTCGCCAAACTTGACGGAAGTGGCAATGGTGCCGCGCGGCAGCAGGTGCAGAAGACCGTTCCAAGCCGGATGTCGTCATGATTGACCGCGCTTAGGAAACCCGTAAAGAGGTCGGTTTGCGGTTTTCTGGAAGGAAGAGGGCCGCAATTGCTCCGAGCCAGCCGGGAAGGATTTCCCGTAAGCTCAAGCGGCGCCCCGCCGACGGACGACTCGTCTCAATGCACAACTCGCAGGCGTTATTATTCCCGAGGCGCGCGCTAACGGTAGTCGCTGTAATTACCGGATGATCGTTCTCCGGCATTTGTTGTGTCAGCTCTGACACAACGTCCTCTCCCTGACACGGAGACCCATTCTAAGCCTCCTACTAACCCCTTCCTGTTCAATCGATCTCCGCTGGTGATTCTCGTGCTCTTGGCAATGGTGCAAGGCAACGAGGTCGTCAGATGCCGATCACAACCAAAGCACGAAGCAGAGATTGCAAAGCTCGCAGTCACGGCGCTGTTCCTCCTGAGTTTCCCAGCGTACGCGCAGGTCACGGATAAGCGACTCCTGCTGATCAGCATTCCCGACCATCAACTGGCGCTGCTCCAGGACGGACAGGTGAGGAAGGTGTACGCCGTCGCCGTAGGCAAAGACACCACGCCGAGTCCCACCGGGGCCTTCCACATCGTGGTCCGGGTAGTGAACCCCACCTACTACCACCAGGGCAAAGTGATCGCCCCCGGGCCGCAGAACCCGCTGGGTACGCGGTGGATGGGACTGGGCTACAAGGGTTATGGCATTCACGGAACCAACGCGCCGAAGTCCATCGGCAAGGCGGCTTCGCACGGCTGCATCCGCATGGCGAAGCGCGACCTGGAAGAGCTGTTCGCCATGGTGAAGGCCGGCGACGAAGTGGAGATCCACGGCGAGCGCGATGCCCAGACAGCGGCCATCTTCGGGTCGCCGGGAACGGACGGGCAAGGCGCTGCAGTAGTGGTCGCAGAGAATGTCGCGCCGGCCGCAACCGTCGTGGTGGGCCAGTAGCTGGCGGGGAGGTGAGTTGTGGAGAGTGCAACGACGGCAGTGACGGTGGTGGGGGTCCTGGTGTTCTCCTTCGCCTGCGGGGTGCTGCTGGAGGAACTGTTGCTCGGCGGGTTGTTCCGGCTGTTCTTTGCTCCGCGGCCGGGAGCCGGGCAGAAACGCGGTTCGGAGCGAATGCGGTAAACGGAGGATGTCATGCTCGCGTTCAAGTACTTGTTGATGGTAGTGGCCGCGGTGCTGTTCGCCGGTGGGGTGTCGGTCACCGCTTACGACCTTTGGCTGATGTTCCAGTATCGTCGCGCACTGCTCCGCGGGACGGAAGGTATCAGCCCGCCGCAACCGGCTCGCTGGCGGATGACGCTGGTTCTGCTGGCGCTGGCCTGGGTGCCTTTGCTGATCGCCCTGAGCATCGTGGTGGTGCCCAGCGGCATGGCGGGCGTACGGGTGAGCGAAACTCGCGGCACCGAGGTGGGCACGCTTTATCCCGGGGTGCACTTCGTGGTGCCGCATGATCGAGCACGTGGAACTTTTTGACCTGCGCGACCAGCTTTTCACAACCGGCGCATTGCTTGACGGCAAGAAGCCGGAGCCAGGCGCGAAGCGCGACGTGCTGAATGTGCAGTCGAAAGAGGGGCTCAACATCGGGCTGGCGATCACGGTGCGCTACCGGCTCGACCCGCGGCGGCTGGATTTCATCCAGGCGCATTTGCCGCAACCGGTGGACACGGAGCTTGTGCCGCCCATCGTAGCCAGCGCGTGGCGCGAACTTGCGCCGTCGTATACGGTGCGGGAGATCTTCAGCTCGAAGCGGGAAGAGGTACGGCAAAAGGCCGCCGACAGCATCACCAAAAGGCTCGGCGCCGACGCCATGATAGTGCAGGAGGTGATGCTGCGCGATATCCAGCTTCCGCCGGAATATGCCAAGGGGTTGGAGGAACTCCTGCTGAAAGAGCAGCAGGACGACCAGCTCAACATCCAGACCGACATTCAACAAAAAGGAGTACGGATCGCGGAGTTGCAGGCGGAAGCCGAAAAAGTGCAGAAGGTGAAGGCTGCCGAGGGCAACGCCCAGGTCAGAGTGGTAGAGGCGAAGGGCGAATCGGACGCGATGCAGTACACGCTGCCGCTCAAGGAAAAGCAGATTGAGCAATCGAAACTCGAGGCCGAGGCCCGCAAGGAATCGACCATCAAGAACGCCGAAGCGTCAGCGGAAGCCAAGGTCATTGACAGCAAGGCTGAGCTGCAACGGCGCAATCTGCTGGCCGATGCCGAGGCCAACCGCATCCGGGTCACGGCGGCCGCCGACGCCGAACGCATGCGCAGCGAAGCTGCCGTGCTGAATCGGAGCCCGCTGCTCATCAACAAAATCGTGGCTGAGAAACTGTCGGACAAGATTCAGGTCATGATGGTGCCCGCCGACGGAAAGTACTTCTTCGCCAACGACGTGTTCCGCGGCTTCGGGGCAAAGCCGGTCGTGCCCGACACTGACGAACCCGATCCGGAACAGTCGCACTGAGTAGTTAGGAGGGCCGGGCTCGCCGGTGGGAAGGGCGGGCCTGGCCCCGGCTTATGAGGGCGAGGGTTGCGATGAAAGCACCGGCATATAATGAAGCGCAGCGGATGATCCCAAACCGTCGGGTGTTGTCACTGGTCCTCGCGCTGCTGTGCGCTGCAGCGGCCCACGCCGCGAATAGCTGGGACGCGCCGTCGTCGGAGATGGCAAAACAGATTGCTGCGCTGACCGGGCCCGGCGTCATCTCTCTGAAGATCAGCAACCGCTCCTCCATCCCCACCGACGAGATTCCAGCTATCCGAAAAGCACTGGACAGAGACCTGCGTGCGGCCGGGGTGACGGTGCAGGCGAAGGGTGCCGCTTCGGATGTGCGCCTGACGCTGTCGCAGAACGCCCGCGGCTACCTCTGGATCGCCGAGGTGCAGGAGGGTTCGGAGGTAAAGGTCGCAATGGTGGAGTTGCCGGGGATGGCTGCCGATGCATCCGCCGGAGCGGCAACGCAGATGTCACTGCGCAGCAGCCTGGTCTACAGCCAGTCCGATCCCATCCTTGATGTGGCGGTGCTGGGCACGGGAAGCGAGCAGCGACTGATCGTACTCGATCCGGCTCATCTGAAAACCTACACTAGGGGCGGCAGCACCTGGCAGGCGGTGCAGACCTTCGACATCCCGCGTGAAACGGTGTTGCCGCGCGACCCCCGTGGACAGATTGCGCTGGCCGGCGATCATCCGTTCGACGCCTACTTGCCCGGAGTGATATGCACGGGAACCACCAGCGGAGAAGCGAAGACCATCGCCGTGTCGTGCAGCAACAGCGACGATCCCTGGCCGGTAGCGTCGCAAAGGGCTTTTTACAACGCCAATCGGAATTACTTCACCGGCATCGTGTTGCCGGGATTCGGCGCCAAGCTTCCGCCTTTCTATTCCGCCACACAACTGCTGCGCACGGTAAACTCCGGAACCCTCTTTGCTGACATCAGCGGGCAAGTTCATCTTTTCCAAGGCGGCTCGCACAAGATGGTCGTCGGGGCGCGCGACTGGGGCAGCGACATCGCGGGAGTGCGCTCCGATTGCGGCTCCGGGGCGCAGGTGCTGGCGTCGGCAGCCGGGTCAGGCGCGAGCGACTCACTGCGCGCGTACGAATTGTCGGGACGGGAGGCCGTGCCGGCCAGCGCTCCTTTGAATTTTGAAGGAACCATCACGGCGCTCTGGCCATCGGCCGATGGGAGCTCCGCGAGAGTTGTCGTCCACAATGCGCAAGCATCACGCTATGAGGCTTACAGTGTCTCGGTGGCCTGCAGTCGTTAGCCTGGCGGTCGCGTTGGCCGTGCCGGCGGCGGCGCGGACACGTCCGCGGTATGGCGGAACACTGCGCGTGGAGAGCCAGTCCGATGCGCTGAGCTCGCCCGATGCCCCGGCGAGGCGGCTGCTGTTTGACACCCTGACCCAAACCGACGCGAGCGGCGAGGTGCTGCCGGGACTGGCCACGCGCTGGGAGGCGCAAAGCGCTAATCATCGCTGGCAGTTCTACCTGCGCAATGGCGTGCGCTTTCACGATGGCTCGCCGCTGACGGCGGAAGCAGTGGTGCAGTCGCTGTCGGCGGCCTGTGCGAACTGCCGCTGGCGGGCGCGGGCAGCAGGCGACTCGGTCATCATCGTCAGCGATTCGCCGTCGCCGGAACTGCCTGCGGAACTGGCGCGTGGCACTTACGCCATTCGCCGGCAGGACGACGGCGGCAATCCCATTGGCACCGGTCCGTTCCGTTTTGCCGCTAATTCAAACGGCATAGTCTTCCTCTCAGCCAATGACGACTACTGGGGTGGCAGGCCATTCGCCGATGCCGTCGAGCTGTATGGCAAGCGCAGCGTACGTGAGCAGTGGCTCGACTTCACCGTCGGCAAGGCGGACCTCGTTGAGGCGCCGGCGGAGTTGCTGCGCGCAGCCCAACAGGACCACATGCCCCTGCTGGTGGCGGCGCGTCCCTCGGACCTGCTGCTGCTCACCGTTTCTGACAATGCGCTCAAGGACGAACATCTGCGCGAGTCCATCGCTCTCGCGCTCGACCGGGCGGCGCTGTCCAACGTTATCTTCCAGAAGCAGGGCGAGATTACGGCCAGCCTCTTGCCGGAGGCGCTCAGCGGATATTCGTTCCTGTTTCCAGTCACGCCCGACCTCGCCCGTGCGCGAGAGCTTCGCGGCACCCAGTCGCCACCACTGCGGCTGGCGGTTGACGGTTCCGAATCGGTGATGCAGCTCTCGGCCGAACGCCTGGCACTGAACCTGCGCGACGCGGGATGGAATGTCCGGGTGGTACCGCTGGCTCAGAATCCCAATGCCGAGCTGGCCCTGCGCCGGGTGCACGGCGAGTCGGCTGATGCCGCATCGCTGCTGAGCGAGATGCTGGATCGGCTTGGCGGTGCGCAAGCTGAGGATGCGTCCGACCCGGCAAGCCTGTACCAGGTGGAACGTGTATTCCTGCAGTCACACACCGTGATACCGCTGTTGTACCTGCCGCGCGCCTACGGCGTCAGCAGCCGCGTGCACAACCTGGAGCTCGCTCCGGACGGCATGCCGCTCTTGATCAACGCATGGCTGGAGGATGCGCGATGAGTCTCCGGCAAAAGCTGTTGCTGGTGTTCTCGCTGACCGTGGTGCTGGCCGTCGCCGCGGTGGCGTGGACCATCTCGCTGCGTACGCGGCAGGCGTTCGAGGCGGCGGATGGGCAGCGCACGGATGCTTTGCTGAGCCAGTTTCGGCACGAGTTCCAGCGGCACGCCGACGACGTTTCCGCGCGAATCGAGCGCCTCGCGGGCAGCGACCGGGTCACGCGGCTGGCGATGGACGTGGCGCGGACCGGCGATTCCTCGCCTTACCTGATGGAAGCTGCTGCCTTGGCCCGGGACTATGAACTCGACTACCTGGAAATCGTCGGCGGCGACGGGACCATCGTCTCTTCCGCGCAGTGGCCCGCGCGTTTCGGATACAAGGAAGACCTGCAATTGCCGGCGAATCAGTCGGCCTTCTTGAAGCGCGAAGAACTGGCGGACAACGTGGCGGAAGTGGGTGTCTTTGCTTTGCGACGAGTGCAGAGCTCAGAGCCTGCGGTGTATGTATTGGGCGGCAAGCGACTCGATCGCCGTCTGCTGGCCGATCTCTACGCCTCGCCCGAAACCCAGGTGATGCTTTACCCGACGCTTGCCGCAACCTTCGATCCTCAGGCCTTGATCAGTGTGGAGGGGCCAGTCAAGGACGCGCAGCGATATGAACCGCTGATTGAACAGGCGCGCTCCTCGGGGCAGGAGTCGCGTGCCATTCTTTACATCACGGCGCAGCGACAGGACAGCGTGAATGCCACCGCCATGCCGCTGAAATCACCGGACGGTTCGGTGCTGGCGATCCTGGTGGCGGTGAATTCCCGCCGGGCGCTGGTGGAGTTGCAGCGGCATATCCGCGCCATCGCCTACGTGGTTGCCGGAATCGGCATACTGCTGGCCATTGTGGCCAGCCTGTGGATCACCTCGCGGCTCTCGCGCCCGGTGGAGCGACTGGCCGAAGCGGCGAGCGAGGTGGCAGCCGGCCACTGGGATACGAAAGTCGAGGTGGACTCGCATGACGAAGTGGGCGCGTTGGCCCACAGCTTCAATGAAATGACGCGCCAGTTGTCGGAGCAACGGGAACGGCTGGTGCAGAGCGAACGGGTTGCGGCGTGGCGCGAACTGGCACGGCGACTGGCGCACGAGTTGAAGAACCCGCTTTTCCCTTTGCAGCTCACGGTCGAGAACCTGGCGCGAGCCCGCAGCCTTCCTGCGGCCGAATTCGACGAGGTCTTCCATGAGAGCCTGCGGACGCTCTCGGGAGAGGTGGTCAACCTGAAGAACGTCATCGCGCGCTTCAGCGACTTCTCGAAGATGCCGAAGCCGCAATTGCAGGAAGTGGACGCGGCAGAGGCATTGCAGCGGGTGGCGGCGTTGCACGAACCGTTGCTGAAGCATCACCAGCCGCCGATCGAGTTGCAGTGGAACCCGAGTCCCGAGCCGGTGCTGATTTTCGCCGACCCCGAGTTGCTGCATCGTGCGCTTGTCCAACCTGGTCTGAACGCGATGGACGCGATGCCCAATGGCGGTACGATACGTCTAGGCCCGCAGCGGAAAGACGAGTTCGCCGAGATTATTGTGTCCGACAACGGCACGGGAATGACTGCGGAGGAGTGCGAGCGCCTGTTTACGCCCTACTACACCACCAAGCAGAATGGTACCGGCCTGGGGCTCGCCATCGTCCAGTCGGTGATCAGCGACCACGGGGGCACGATTAAGGTGCACAGCGAGCCAGGCAGTGGTTCGACATTCGTGATTGATCTGCCGGCGGCCGCGCCGGCAAGGGTGGCCACCGCGTGAACAGCAAGGCCGAAATCCTCATCGTGGACGACGAGGCCAACACGCTTGGCGTCGCTCTCTCGCGCCTTCCATCTGGCGGGACACGAAGCCACGGTTTGCGACAACGCAGCGCGCGCGCTAGAGCTGGCGATGAACCAGCCCTTCGACCTCATCCTGTCGGATGTGGTGATGCCGGGACGCGATGGGCTGGCGCTGCTGGAAGACCTTCGCGCCAACGGAGTCACCACGCCGGTGGTGATGATGTCAGGCCAGGCGCACATCGAGATGGCGGTGCGTGCCACTCGCCTAGGCGCGCTCGATTTCCTGGAAAAGCCGATCTCGACGGACAAGCTTCTGCTGACGGTGGAGAACGCGATTAAGCTGCACCGGCTCGAAGCCGAGAACCACGAGTTGCGCGAGCGCGTGGGCAAGCATCAGATCGTGTGGCGAGCGAAGCCATGCGCCGCCTGATGGCCCAGTTGGAGCGCGTGGCCGCCAGCGAAACCCGCATCTGCATCTACGGAGAGACCGGCACCGGCAAGGAGCTGGCGGCTCGCACCATCCACGAGAAGAGTCCGAGCGCGCAGCCGGGCCCTTCGTGACCTTGAATTGTGCTGCTGTTCCCGCCGAACTGATCGAGTCGGAGTTGTTTGGCCACGAGAAGGGTGCGTTCACCGGGGCGCTGCAACGCCACGTCGGCAAGTTTGAGCAGGCCCATCGCGGGACGCTCTTCCTCGATGAGATCGGCGACATGCCGCTTAACATGCAGGCCAAGCTGCTGCGTGTGCTGGAGGAAAAAGAAGTGGAGCGGATTGGTTCGGGCAAGCCGGTCCCGGTGAACGTGCGCGTCCTGGTGGCCACCCACCACGACCTGGCGGAGCTGGTGCGTCAGGGGAAGTTCCGCGAAGACCTGTACCACCGCATCGTGGTCTTTCCGGTTACCCTGCCGCCGCTGCGCGAGCGGGCGGA